>DASRSU010000008.1:0-1051031 GCA_035656295.1 Bathyarchaeia archaeon
TAGGGCGTTGAGTATTGGTACAAGACTCCGGAACCATCTCCAGTACGGGTTAGTCTCAAAATAACGGTTCAAGGATTGCAGGTAATTTTCGTAGTCCTGCTCCTTCGTGGTGTTTGCCAGCATATTAGGTGCTAGAGGAAATCGAAAACCGATGTCCAACATCCCGCGTTCATTCTGGAATTCATTGAAAGAAGGGTTCAGCCCGACAGTAACGACCTTCCTCTCCGACTGAAAATATCTAGGAGAATCACCAAAATACAAGATGGGCATCGACGGTCTTAATACAAAACTCTCTCGCGCAAGCCTTTCGAAGATCTTCCAGGCGGCCTTAGCATGCCGGACTAGGGACGGATACATTAGCGATGAACCTTTTCTCAACGTCCATACAAACAATGCACGCAAAATGGTTTTTTCTCGTGACGACTTTCTACCTTTTCTGAGATCTAGCCTACGACCAGGGATAGACAAGGCAATCGGAGCAGCGGTAAAGAAGCTCGGCAGTCCAAGGAACGAAAAGAGAAAGTTAGTTCCAGAATACTACCGCTAGTGTACTATCCTTAAGTGTACTTTCACATATTGATTTCCAAAGTTGTCACAACTGCAAGAAGTCAAACCACAAAAGCCTGACGAAATGGAACTCGTGACCCAAGATGAATTCCGCAAGTTCATTTCCGAAAGAAAGTTCGTAACGATAGAGAATGTCAAAGTAGAAATCGGGAAACCTTGGCACATAACATCGTTCGCACCACCCAAAGACTATGTTAACGAGGAGTTTACGGTCTGGAGTTTTCCGAGTCGGGGCGACTGGGCAACTCATTCTGGAAAGTATCGTGGCAACTGGAGCCCGTATATTCCGAGAAATCTGATTCTAAAATATTCTAGCCCCGGAGAAACCGTTCTGGACCAAATGTGTGGAAGCGGTACTACGATCGTCGAGTGCAAGCTTCTGAATAGGAACGGAATCGGAGTTGACGTAAACAGAGATGCAATAATGCTAACTCTGGATCGTCTCAGATTCGACTATAACCCTCTTGATTCGACGAGTCATTCAAGCATTCGAACTTATGTTGGAGATGCGCGCAATCTCGACAGGATCGATGACAACAGCATTGATCTGGTCACAACTCATCCCCCCTATGCTTGGATAATCCCCTATAGTAAGAAGAGGCTGTCTGGAGACCTTTCCGGGTTGAGAAAACTGCCGGAGTTCTTGAAGGCGATGCGAACAGTTGCCGCCGAGTCATATCGCGTATTGAAACCAAGTCGATACTGTGCCATACTAATCGGCGATACTAGAAAGGGCCGCCACTACATTCCGATCTCGATTGGAGTGCTTCAAGCTTTTCTCAGTGTAGGTTTCATTCTGAAAGAGGACATTATCAAGATGCAGCACAAGACAATGGCGACGCGTGAGAAATGGAGAGGCCACAAGTACGACTTTTACAAGATAGCCCATGAGCATCTCTACGTATTCCGTAAACCCGAGAAGGACGAGAACACTAGTCCACTTAATTACAGTAAGGCTTGGTGGGCTATTCCTCCGTAACGGAAAGCTCTAAGACCCAACTTTCGAAAGGCCCATTCGACTTCTGGCTTGGCCGAATATGCGGTCCATACAGTTAGAGTTGCCAAGAAACTTGAATGGTTCGGCTTAACAATTCTCAAGCGATATCTGAATCGCGAGGGGTCCCGGATACGGGTAGAGGACGTTCACAATAACCCTCAGTATTTCTCCAAAGGAATTGACTTCATTCTCCATGACGAAAATTACGAAACGACGAGCATCGATGTCAAAGTTGATTCCTACTACGGGTCCGACCCGAATCGAAAGATACGAGGACTATGCAATCCAGACAGCGGCTTCATTCTGCTTGAAACGATAAGCCAACTTCAATACGACAGAACAAAAGATCCCAAGTCTGAGAGTTTGATCCCATCTGGAGGCAGACGCGACGTTCCAGGCTGGTTCTTTACCGGACAAGCGGACGAGATCTACTACTATTACATTGCGTTGCTCAATGACGAACGTGAGCTCAACCCAATCTACGCCGACTACGCAAAGCTCGCAAGAACGAACACGTCAACCCTTGAGATCGAAAACAAACTGTTACGCTCGTTGAGGGTTGAGAGAGATTTGCTAGTGAGCTTTGGGATGGAAGAGGCGCGAAAATGGTATGAGTCAGCTCCCACCACAGCCTTTCAGGGCTTTGCTGCTGCGCCCAATCCCACATATCTCACACTTAGCAGAAGAGCGCACCGAGAGAACTTCATTTCTAATGGCCCAGGCAAAAGTCACGGCCCAATCTTTCCGACAGTCATACAGGCATTGAGTTAGAATTAGGATCGAGTTAGGCCGCTCTCGTCTAGTTAAGTTTCACCTGTGTCTGGGAAGAAAATTCTAAGAGATCTCAACGACGTGCTGTCCCACAGTAGGCGCCGTAAACAATCATGGCTTGACCCATCAGAAGGGGCCACGCCTAGGCTCGATGTCGCTAGATCTGTGCATAATCCTTAACACCGACAAACTGGTCGGACCATGCGGCAGTAATACAAGAACGCGGCAACCAGCGTGAATGTTATCAGAAAAGGAAGCAGAGCGTGCCGTTCAACGTTTTTGAAACTCGTGTCCTTCGCCCAGTCGCCCGAACGGGGAGATAGTCCAGGTTTCGCTACCGTTACGAGGAGGTACTAGTCATTAGCCGTGTTTTGCTGGTAGAACCGGACTACTACACTCGTTATCCTCCGTTGGGGCTACTGAAAATCTCTACACTCCACAAGAGCCAAGGAGATTACGTAAAGCTAGTACGCGGCAACAAGGACGTAGGGTTCGAGCCTGACTCAGTATACGTTACCTCGCTTTTTACCTACTCTTGGGAGGCTGTCCACGATGCCGTGAGGTTCTACAAGCAAAGATACCCCAAATCGAAAGTCATCCTCGGAGGGATCTACGCGTCACTTTTACCCGATCATGCGGCGCTTTCTGGGGCTGACGAGGTTCACGTTGGCCTTCTGCCAGACGCGGAATCTCTCAGACCTGACTGGGACCTCATCCCGGAATGGGACGGAAGTGTTCTATTCGCTTCTCGTGGATGTGTTAGAAAATGCGGATTCTGTTCAGTTCCAAAGCTCGAAGGTCGCCCAAGTGGATTGCTCTTCTCGATCAAACATTTGGTTGAGCCGAGTCATAAACGAGTAATTCTTTGGGACAACAATATACTGGGTAACCAGAACTGGAGAGAAATCTTTGATGACCTCGCAGCTATTGGTAAGATCGTAGACTTCAACCAGGGAGTAGACGCTCGACTCATCACGGAAGAAGTGGCGATGAAATTGAAGAGGCTTAGGTTCGACACCTTAAGAATGGCCTACGACTACAAAGGAATAGGTCCAGCAGTAAGACGCGCCATCGAAATCCTCTCGGCGTTCGGCATCTCAAAGCGGAAGTTGGTTTTCTATACTCTGTACAACTACATTGACACTCCCGAGGACTTCTTCGAAAAGGTGAAAGAACTTCTGTCCTGGGGAGCAACGTCTTACCCCATGAGGTTTGAGCCATTATGTTCACTGAAGAAGAATGCATATGTTTCACCGCATTGGACGGAGGAAGAATTGGGAATGGTTGCAAGTGCTAGACGTGTCCTCGGTTTTTCTGGAGCTTTTCCACCATATCAGGGTCTTGTAAAGAAATTCCTGCACGCTGAATCATTTCATGACGCGTTCAAATTGTGGCCCCGTGGCTACAAGAAACGGATGGCCAAAAGGCTTCGTCACACCAGCCCCGGCGATCATATCGCGAGGAAGACAATGCGATTTGGAGGGAACTTGGATTGGAGACAGGTAGCATTAAGCCAGCACTGATCACATCGGGTCCGTCCGCCGTAGGCGATGCATGGCAGATCGGATCTACCGGACCGCCCAAAGTCTGCCTCTGCTGTGGATTGCCCTTTGACCGAACGACGCGCTCTATTAAGGGTCCTTACCTTCACGGTCCCTACATTTGGGTCTGCAAGTGGTGTTGGCGCAAGAAGTTTCTTTTCTTTCCGGACAAGGTACTCTCAAAAGATGGGAAATCATGGATTCCTCCGAAAAAGTCCTTCTCACCGAAGTGATCGGTTTCCAACGGTTTAGCATGGTTTAGCGTGGTTTAGCACGGTTTAGGGAGACGCTTTTATAAGCTAGCGATCTCGTGGATCTCAGAAGAGAAAAAATGACGATGGAACAACCCCGAATGCAAAATCGCTACCTCGAGATGTCCGTCACACCGGATAAGAAAATCCGGGCAGAAATCCAGAAGGTACCTCTCAGCAAGCTAAAGCTGGATCCGAACAATGTACGATTCCGCCATCACCCAGTCAAGAGCCTCTCCGATTCGGAGATTGCAGCTCTGATTTGGAAAGAGCCCGACACCAAGGACCTCTATCGCGAGATTAACACTTCCCGCGGTCTCATGGAAGCTCCGATTGTCAACTCGGACTACGTAGTAATGGAAGGCAATCGAAGGATAGTCTGCTTGAAAAAGCTCAGCGAAAAAGCGCACGGCGAAGAACAACCTGGTATCCCAGCCGACTTCTGGGACACAGTGGAATGCAACGTGCTTCCCGAAGAGACTCCCCCGAAGGATATTGCCCTCATGCTCGGTCGATTTCATGTCTCTGGGAAGAAAGAGTGGAGAGCGCTTAACCAAGCCGCCCATGTCTCCGAGCTGTACAACAAGCACGGAATCAGTTACGACGACATCCACGGATACCTCAGCATGAGCAAGCCCACAATCGTGCGAATGATCACAGCCTTCGACGCGACAACCGAGTACGGAAAGAAATTCTCCTCGGACAAGGAATGGGTAGGAAAATTCTCCTACTTCTACGAGATGTACAAGAAACCCGATCTAGCGAATTGGCTTGAAAAGAACGGAAACAACGACAAGTTCATGAGTTGGCTGGGTACTGGAAAGCTTACGCGCGGAGCAGAAGTCCGCGAGCTTCCGCAGATAATCACAGTCCCCGAGGCTCTTAGCGCTCTAGACTCCAATGGATTCGACGCGGCAAAGAAAGTCCTGAGCAAGTCTGACCCGTCCGTCGATAGCAAGTTTTACGGACAAGTGAAGGACATGATCGAGAAACTCAACGGTCTACCTCGCGACGAGCTCATCGAAGCAGGGACAGATCAAGCTAGGATACAATCTCTACAACGCCTCAGAGAAACCGTAGACAGCGTGCTGAAGGACATCTCAGCACTCAAAAAGTAGAGAGCGATTTGCTTATGCGACTGGAAAAACTCCCTCTTTTTTTGTAACACATTAGGAGGTCCGTAACATTGAGCACCCCACATGATAGGAAAGTCAAGCGTATCGCCGCTGCTTATTGGGGTAGAGGATACAATGTTAGAGCCGCTGTATCGGGATATGATCGCCCGAAACCGATTAGAGGACGAATCCCTGATGTTTTTGCGACTAAAGGCAAAACTACTAGGATAGTCGAGGTCGAAACTTCCAAGACATTCCGCAGTCACAAAGATCAGCGAGACATTCTAAGAGACTATGCCGACGTCAGAAGCAGGACAAAGTTTCGATGGACCAAAGTACGAGGGAGCAAGGGCTAGAAGAAATAGAACTAAATTGTAAATTGTCAACGTTGCTTAAACGTAGTCGTTCCAAGCTACGTTAGCAGATACACTTGGCAACGCTTGGCCCAAGATGAGTTCTTGAACCTTATTCGCGCGTGAGGTGCCAGCCGAATTCAATGGAATCAACGCGTCAGTAACCAGATTGAATTGCCTTGCAAAGCCGAAGGCTACTCTCGAGATATTGTCGACTGACCATAACTGTGTGGCGAGGTCGCCTTGAACGCAAGTCGGGAATTGACTGGGGTTGAAAGTGCGCTGAAACTGTTTCATCATATCGACGGACCGATAAGTGTCATAATTCACCCTGTTCCTGGTGTCGATTTGCCATGTGTAGCTTCCCCCGACAGGATCTAGCGCAGTCTTCTGCCGCACATCAGTGATCCAAGGAACTAATGACGGAGCAGCCTCGTAGAAGACATACCAGAATTTTACATGAGTGCCTCTTTTCTGGATTCCCAAATTCGACATAACTTGCTTGTTGAACGTCATTTCTTGAGAGCCCGGAGAACTCCTAGATACCTCGACGACGAAGTAATCACCGACGTAGCATCCAAATATTCCGAGAAGGGCGGAAGCTGCAAAGAAGGAAGCATAGTACAGCGTCACGTGAGCCCATGGAGCGGCACTGGTGTGCAGTAGGTCTAAGGATCTCCTGTAGTGAGACACACAAAGGAACAATCTTCGCTCGACATCCCTGAGCGAACAGTCTCTGTAATCCCCAAACTCCGCACTTCCCTCTCTGAAACGTACGATTTTGCTGGCGAGATAGTCGTCGAGTAGGTCCTGAAAGGATAGGGCCGCTTTTCCTCCCCGACGTTGGTACTGTCTACAGTAATACTCTGCTTCACTGACATCGAAGACGCCAACCATTGACCTTCAGCTCGGAAGTACCTGTTCCTTGATGAAACGATAAATTGCAGAAACGCCTGCTGAGCCCTGTTTGTCCCTAATTGTGTCCGGGTCTAGGGTCTGAAGCTTGATTCTGTCCATGAACGTTTTGTAAGTGCGAGCAGAAATTTCCCGAGCTTCCGCGTCGACCTTCCTGATAATCTCCGGGAGAAGACGGACAAGCGCTCGGATAATTCGTGCTTGATAGAGAACTGAATCAGCTGTTTTCCACCTGTCCGGATCACGTGACTTTATTGCCGCGAAGTATCGCATCAAAATATCAAACTGACTGTCGAAATCTAGGTCGTATAGAGGAGAAGTTCTACTTGCAATTATGGTTCTGATTTCCGGGGCGACAGACCCTTGCTTTAGTGAGATTTGCGGCTGCTCCCCAGTGAGGTCTATTCTTTGGTATAGGGGACTCCCTTTTGTAACGGCAAGCTCGTTGGTCAGCTCAGCCGCCCGCAGTTCATCTTGCCGCTCTTCTGGTCTGATCAAACGCACAAGGTCCCATCTGAGTGAGGACGGAACTCTCCTTTGAGTCTCGTTAATCTCGAGAAACAGTTGAGCCATATCTGGCTCGGAGAGACCCAGATGAATCATGCAACAGTACATCGCTTCAAAATTGGAATATTTCTGCGCCCACAATCTGTGCTGTCCGTCAACAACCAAGAAACGAGCCGTGTTTGGAACTTCTATTCTTGCTTCGTTCTCTTTAAGAGACCGCAATTCCGTTGCAAGAATGATCGCATTTGGAAAGGTTCTGTGTTGGTCTAGGACTGCGGCAGCAATTTCTCGAGCACGTTCCTCTCTTACAACTCGTTGGAATCCTTTCTCAGGATCTTCTATTCGCCAGGAAGGCGTGCTGTGCCGTAGCAGCCATCGGCCGGGTAGGGCTGCAACGAAGATGCTGGGATTCTCTTGCAATAGGAAACCATTCGCTTCAATCGTCCCTGAGTCTGCTTCATCACTGGGCAGGGCGCCTCTCAGGTTTGACACTTAACAATCCCAACCATACGCACAGTTCACCAGCACGCACAATTGCTGAAGTTATAAGTCATAGATGTTTCGAATCGAGTGTCAAAGGTTGCAACGACACAATTTCTAGCTTCGCTATGTTCGGTGCCTCTCCAAAATGAAGATGGTTGAGTGGAAAGCCGATCCACTATTTGTTCTCCGGGCAGAAATGGAGAGCATCTGCGCAGACACGTTCCTGCATGGAATCCGACCCTCTACGAAGATACGTTTGGAAATTCTATCACAGAGGTTGGAGGAACAGGCATTGTGGCGCGAAGGAGACAAAACCGGATACATTCGGTTCGGGAGTGGTCTTCAGAAGCCTCACACTGCAAAGATAACTCTAAGGTTTGATGAACCTGCTCCGCTGTCTGAGGAACAGAGTAGAGAGGTCCAAAAAATCCTTGACAACACTGCTAACAAATTAGAGGCATTACTTGAGCAATGACACCGGGCGGTGTCGGAATCACTCGAAAGAGACGACGACAGCTAAACGCCATGGAGAAAGCTCCTCCTTGTCCGCTGGGACATGACCGCTACGATCCCGAGACGCGGAGACCCAGATGCAATACGTGGGTAGAGAAGTGGGGAAAATGCGATTGCAGATGCGAGTGGTGCAATGTCGCTCATTCTGGGGAGCCTGGACGACCAACGTTATTCTGACCCAATATCGCGAGAGGATAGGCGTTTATTGCCGACGAAGCCCATTGATTTTACGAGGAGAAATATGACTTGAGTTCCACGGACCAATGTCATATTACAGGATTATTGGACTCCAGTCGTGGCAGAAACATGTGGGAATCACCAGACACCACAGCATTTTTTGCACCAAAGTTCATCTCTCGTGTGCTCTCACGATCCTTCCACGAATATTTCCTGACATTGCTACGGCTCTGAAATAGTTAGGACTCCACTAGTGACCAAGCCCCGTTCCTCCAGTTCTTTCAACCGTCTCTCCCACTCCCGGAACTGTTGATCGCGCAGTATCGTGTTCGGCACATGCGGTGTGCGCATGTGCGCGGGTCCAGTGTCCTGTTCAGCAAGCGATAGTTCCCGATTCTTCATTGTCTCCTCTGAGATCCGTTGGCTTTCGCGCAGCGGATACAATGGCTCGCGTCGCAGTGTTTCCTGGCTTGGCAGCCTCTTTTTTTTCTTACAGAGATTGTCAACTAGGGTCTGGCTATCTTCTGTTCTTTCCTGGTTCTCTTCTCGTTCCATTTTCCATTTCTCGCCTTCAGCTTGGGCGTCTCCTTTCGTAGGCGTGTCAATTCTTCTCCCGGAGAAAACTCCCGGAGACCTGGACTAATCAGCCTAGATTAGAGAGGGGACGTTGTCTACGGACGATATCCGTCTCGACTCCTTTTTAAGCGATGTCGTTCCCGAGAATCCGTTTGTCGTCCGGGACGTTAATCGTCTGACAAGGACGAAAAAATACATTGACACACGAGGAAAGAAACGCACCATAACTCGTCTATCAGGGCTAGATAGATATGGCCACATGCAACAGTTTAGCCGAGTTAAGGATCACTTTTCGTCCAATATTTTCCGGGCCGACGTAGAAAAACGTCTATCTCGTATCATCCTGACGCACATCCAAAGACGTTAGACATCTGACAACGACATCCAGCTACATTTCTCGAAAAAAACGGCGGAGATTCTCAACCACTAGAGGGCATATCCAAAAAAAATCTCGCGAGACCCCGCGTTTCAAAGCTTCAGATCCCCCGTCTCACCGAGGGCCCGGTAGGCGTTCAGCGTTACCCACTTACTAGGCTCTCCGACCTTCTCAACTCTGACCGGCTCCTTCCGTCCCTTACCTGAAGGATAGAAGGAATCTCCTTCCGTCCACCAGTCGCCCTCAAGGTTCCATCTACCATCAGGCCTACGCTTCGACAATACCACTTGCACCGCGCTCCTAGTCCTCTCATCATCCGCAAAGCCAAGCTTCGTCAAAACCCTGAGTCCATGCAGTACATCGTAAAAGTAGTACATGGGAAAATGCAGCCGTGTAAAGAACGGATACGTCTCACGCCAGTGATGATTATCCGACTTGTACACATGATGCATCAACAAAAACTCCGTACCATTCTCAATCGACCTCTTCATCCTCCGCGTCCACTTACTACGCGGAATCTCGCTGTACGCCCACAACGGTTCGATAGTGCTCATGAAGGAGCTGTGTTTCACCTTCTTCTCTGGAAAATCACAGTTCCAGCCACCATCCTCCAACTGCTGCACCGGCAACCAGTCAACCGCCGTCTTCACTCGCCGATCATTACCATATCCTAACCGGATCAATGTCCGAATCATGTTACCCGTCAAACACGGCTCATCCCACCGCTTCCCACGAGTCTCAAGCCTGCTCGGACAGACGAAAGAACCTGACTCATTCTGATGCAGATCCATGAATCTCTCAGCCTCAGCCTTGATCCTCTCATCAGCTGGCACAGCCAGCTCAGCCAACAATATCAATGGCCAGACCGCACTAGTCCATTTCGGCCGGTAACAGGTGTCCTTTGGCGGCCAGAACCCTGATTTGGTCTGCTTCGCCATGATATTCCGGACAATCCGGGACCCCGGAATCTTCTTCTTGGCCGCTACCACATCAGTGTCCTTGGGTCCCCGGTGCAGCAGTTCGGTGAGAGCTAGGTATCGTACGGAGGGATTGCTAGGCTCTAGAAGCCAATCCAGTGTTTGCTTATCGAAAGACGGCACGAACACGGGAGAACAAGGAAGGCCCAAAATAGGTTTTGCTGGCGAACGTATTCTGCCTCGCCCAAGGGAAGATACTTTAGAAAACAGCCGGGCCACGGACTTGAACCAGTTGAACCCGAAGCAGGAGTCAGACCGACCGGTCAAGAGTCTGGTCAGCGGTGGGATTGCCATAAAGGAGGTTTCTATCCATGTCGTCCCGTCAATGGTCTTTGCCGCTTTGACAAAGCCCTCAAAGCTGAACACGTGGTTCACAACAGGGGCCAAGGTTGATCTTCGCGTTGGAGGCCGGTACTCTAACTTTGACAAGGATGCTGGTAGATTCCTCGAGATTGTTCCGAACAAACGACTCAGGTTCACATGGGACAACCCTGATCATGCACCTGGTACCATCGTAGAGGTAGTTCTGACAAGAAACCGTGGGAGCACGATCGTCACACTACTACACTACGGGTTTAGCAAGAAGACAGATTTCGAACATTACTCTTCACAAGCTTCTGGCTGGGACTGGGCACTATACAATCTAAAGGCCTATCTTGAAAAGAAGACCGTCGTCCAGTACGAAGAATGGCTCGAGAGGGAGAAATTGGTGTTTTCCAAGTCCGTTTTCGGATCCAACCCGCGGCTGCGAAAGGTCACCGCGAAGGACGAGGCAGAATCCCACGAGCTATAGCCACGTCATAGACACGTACGCATGGATAGAATATTTCCGAGCCTCGGGTGAGGGCGAGACGGCCCGAAAGTATATTGAGCAAGAAGTCTCATCAAGAATAAGCCATAGCCAGCCGAAGTCCCGAAACTATCCAGAACTAGAGTGACCTACTCAGCACAGGCAGAAGGAATATATCGGCTTATGCTCCGAAACGCGTGGTGCAGAATGGTTGAAGCCGATTCGTTCGTGCTTGGCGATTCACGCCAGTTCGGCGTCAGCCCGGTGTTCTTCTTCTTTCCAGTCCTTCAGCCTGCCACGAATCCTCTTCTGAAACCTTTCGAGCCTGAGGTCGGTGCTCAGTGAGAAGATTGGGTCGTTGGGATCTGCTTTCTCCGAGAGGAGGAGTAGTCGTGTGGCTACTCTTAGTGCTTCTTTGAGGCTCAGCCCATGTTTCTCGGCGTAGCTCACTAACAGATTGTAGTCGGCCTTAGTAAGTTCCGTCTGGACAACTCTCACGGTATACGTTCCATGATCATGGACCATTTAAGAAATCGACTGGCCCCGATCAAAGAAGTGGACACGCTATCCTACCTCAAGCGAATTCGCTACGGAGGATCCGTTCAGCCCCGAATCGACGTTCTACGTAGGCTACACCGTCAACATTTGCTCACTGTACCCTTCGAGAATCTCGACATCCGCATGGGCCGACCAATCATCCTCGACCAACCCTTGTTCTTCCAGAACATTGTAACGAATTGTCGTGGCGGCTATTGCTACGAATTGAACGGATGCTTTGAGTGGCTGTTGAAGAGTCTTGGTTTTCAGGTGTCAATGCTCTCCGCGAGCGTGGCAACAAAGAACGACAGTTTCAGCCCAGACTTTGACCATATGCTACTGCTGGTCCATCTCAAGGAGCATTGGCTGGCTGACGTCGGGTTCGGCGACCTGTTCACAGAACCAAAACAACTCAACAATTCCAACCCACAAGGGATAATGGGCGGCTGTACAAGATCAAGAACGAAAATCGTAGAAGAGTCCTGTCCCGCTGGAACGAAGACACAAGTCAGTGGGAACCTCAGTACCGATTCAGCTTACAATCACGAAAGCTGACAGACTTCGCTACCAGGAATCGGTATCAGCAGACCTCGCCTATGTCTCATTTTACCCGAGGACGGTTGATAAGCAAACTTACACGTACAGGCAGGGTCACTCTCACTGACAAGAGACTCATCGTGACAACTGGCAAGAAGCGCATCGAACGCTCTATTAAGAGCAGAAGAGAGTTCGATCAGCTATTGGCAAAACATTTCCAACTGAAAGTTGCGTGAGAAACCACTGGTATGCTTAATTGTCACGACTCGAGTACGACATTCAATCTTCTAAGAGTCATTTTGTGTCTAAGAATAATGTCTCGCCCAAGGATGCTGTTGACGTTTTCGAGAAACGCTTTCCTTTCCGCTGGATCATTGCCTTGGAATAACAGAGCTCTCATTGGTTCAAAATCGTAATTCTTTCCAACGAGGTTTAGTCTAACATGCTCCGGATACACGTACTGTTTGAGGACGTTTCCTGCTGTGAAGATTACTTCGTCGGTTTCCTGTAGCTTGTCTCTCTGGATTCCCAGTTTCAAGAAATCTCCTTCTGAAACCTGAGTAAAAGTTGCACCAGTGTCTATTAGAAACCAGACTACTTCCGTGACATTTGCTGGAAAAATGGTCACTCTTACTTGAATGCGGGGGCCCTTCGCAAGATCAACGACCCCGCTCTGTCGCAATCGTCCTTCAGATTATCATGTTGCGCGGTTTTGCGCCTATGAATTCTGTCGCGAATCCGATTGTGCTTCCGTGTTTGTCTTTGAGTCTCTGGAGTAATGGCTCTAGGTCAGAGTCTGAGTCGACAATTTTCTTGTCTTTTACCGCTATCCATTTGTCTGGATACTCGCCGCGGAGCTTGTTGTAGTTCCTGACTATCCAGTCCATATCCTGGTTCGGAGCAGCAACCTTAGAGCCTTTAGTTACTCTCATTTCTACCTGGAGGCCCATTTTGCTAGATTCCTCCCTTTGCATGTCTCAATAACTCCCGGAATTTGCTCCCACTGTAACCGTCCTAACACCTTGTCATATTAAGAATGGTAATACCCCAGTAATACGTGTATCCACAATCCAATGCTATCCAACCTTATCGTACAGGAAATTAGCGCCTTATCCAAGTCAAGGATGACCGGTACAACGTACTACATCTGCTAGAGCTAGTGTCGAAGGTAGAATAGAACCCGGCATGACCTATGCCCGCTTGTGCGGGGGTGATTGGAGGAATATGGCCTTGAACCCTTCGAGCCAGGCCCGTTTAGCTTCTGGAACAGAAAGCCCCGAGACCATGAGCGTCTCGATCCCATTCCACAAACCAATGGCCGCATATGTTATGGAGCGCAAGTCTAGCTGATCACTGACAAATCCTTTCTTCTGCAATTGGCCTAAGAAGCTTGTCAGGACATCCACATATTCGTCCTGGGTTTTCTTGAGCACGCGTCTAAGACTCGGGTTGCGTGACGCTTCCGAGAATATTTCAAAGCCGAGTCCCAAATTCCCCTCGTACCGCTTCACCATCTTATCGAAAAATTCGCTGGCGCTCTCGATCGGATTCTTCCTCTCATCGAAGCTTGAGTACAGAATCTCTTTCAGAGCGAGTGGTTCCGTCCGGCTTACTTCTTCGAACAATTCTTCCTTACTTGCAAAATACAGGTACAGCGCACCCTTGCTTACGCCAATCTTCTTTGCAACATCGTCCATCGTCGCCTGGCGGTATCCTTTCTCCGCGAATACTTGGTTTGCAGCATCAAGGATCCGGCCCTTCGCTTCTTCCTTATACTCCGGCACGACTCGAGGCATTTCTATCAATCCGTACGCTCAACCTGGTATTTAAAATGACTGATGCGTCTGTGGAATGACCGATGCGCTTAAATACTGACCAATCAGTCACTTTCACCAAGTGGTAAACAGATGATCAATCCCTCTGCTGGATCCGACAAGATTGTCCAAGTAGAGAATCTCTCAAAGAAGTACGGAAATATTACAGCGGTCAACGGGATCTCATTCAACCTCACCAAAGGCGAAATCTTCGCTTTCCTAGGTCCTAACGGAGCCGGGAAAACCACCACCGTGGAAATCCTAGAAACTCTCCGAAACCCGACTGGCGGTCGAGCACATGTCCTCGGTTACGACGTTAGCAAACGCACAGACCAAGCCGAAATCCGGAAACGCATTGGTGTCCTCCCACAGGATTTCAATGCAATCGACCGGCTAACAGTCCGAGAGAATATCAATTATTTCGGAGCCATGTTCAAACACCAACTGGACGCGGACCAACTCATCGAACAGGTCGATCTAAAGGATAAACGAGACGAACAGTTCAAGAGTCTCTCTGGCGGGTTGAAACAACGAGTCGGCCTAGCAGTAGCCCTTGTAAACGATCCCACCCTCGTCTTCCTTGATGAGCCCACAACAGGCCTCGACCCACGCGCACGTCGGGATGTATGGGGCGTTATCGAACGGTTGAAGAAACAGGGAAAGACAGTCTTTCTAACAACTCACTACATGGACGAGGCCGAGTATCTGGCAGACATCGTCTCGATCATTAACAATGGCCAAATCATTGCGTTGGGAACACCTGACCAGTTGATAGACTCCTACGGCGGTAAGAAGACGCTAATCATCCGCGACGCAGGCCCACAGGGTCTCAAACAGCTACCACCGAACATTTCGAAAGCGGATCTACGCAACGCTGGTGACATCGCAATACCCCTCAACAATGGAGAACTCACCAACATACTCCTCGAAATAGGGAAAACCCCGCTTCACGATAAGGAGATCGAGGTCAGACGTCCCACGCTGGACGATGTCTTTCTCAACCTTACCGGGCGTAGAGTGTCCGAGGAGGGAAACGGTGCATGACCCGGGTCACAACCATCATAATTGGCCACTTCAAAGGCTGGTATCGCAGCAGAAGCAACATCTTCTGGACAATCGCCTTCCCGCTTCTGCTCATAGTCCTGTTCGGCGCAATCTTCGGAAGCGGCAGCACAAAGTTCGACCTATACCTCCAGAACCAAGACCTCAACGGGAACGTTCCCACCACGTACTCACAAGGCTATGTACAGGTCCTCAACCATACTGGAGCCTTTAACCTCCGAATGATACCTGCAGAAAACACGAACCCGCTCGGCTATGTGAAAGATGACGCACAAGTCCACAACAGAGGCCAACGATTACTAGTAATACCCCTTGGCTTCCAGACGGAACTCAATACGAAACACAATGCAAGCATTCAGCTGTACATGGACAATAGTGATCAAGCTTCTGCAAGCCTCGCTGGCATAGTCACAGCAGCCACAACCTCGTACGCATCCCAATTCGCCACCAACCCGGCCAGCCTGACAGTGAGCCAGGTGCCAATTGTTACCAGAAACGTCCGGTACATTGATTTCTTCATACCCGGAGTCATCGGCATGACACTGCTCACCACAGGCGTCTTCGGCGCCGTAAACACGAACGGCAGATACAGGGAACTGAAGATCATCAAGAAACTGGCCACTACCCCCTTGAGCAAGATCGAATGGATCCTGGGAATGGTAGGCTACCAGATGATTCTCGCCACGATCTCGCTCGCGGTCATACTCGTATTTGGCTGGGCCATCTTCGGCGTAAACGCCACCATCACCATCTACACCGCGGGACTCGTATTCGCCGCCGCATTACTATTCCCAGGTATAGGAATGGTCCTAGCCAACTTCGTCAGAGAAGCCGAATCAGCCGATGCAGCCGCCAATGCGATAACATTCCCGATGATGTTTCTCGCGGGCACGTTCTGGCCCCGCGAGACCCTACCTGATATTCTGAAGGTCCTCGCCAACTTCATGCCATTGACCTACATCAACGATGGATTACGGGATGCAATGATCTATCTCGCACCAGCCCAGGCATTCAACAACATGATCATAGCACTCGGCCTCGCAGCATTCTTCATCGTCCTTGGCAGTTTGCTCATGAACTGGAAAGAAGAATAGCGAGAT
Organism: Bathyarchaeia archaeon; assembly: GCA_035656295.1. Classification (GTDB taxonomy): domain Archaea; phylum Thermoproteota; class Bathyarchaeia; order 40CM-2-53-6; family 40CM-2-53-6; genus 40CM-2-53-6. The sequence continues at coordinate 15,960 of DASRSU010000008.1, forward strand.
GAGCATCCAGGCAATCGCAAACGAGCCCCGAAAACTCACGGTAGTTGTTGCCGCGAACCTTGCTGTACTTGGCGTGCACGCTACGGCCCACTCGATACTTGGCGTAGTCTTATCAGATTTTCAGTCACTCTTCGTGTTATTGGCAATGATTATTGGGCCTATCGTTGCGGTCCCACTCCTGTTTACTCATCTTCGCGTGGGACTGTGGCTGTTGCTACTCTCAATGCTACATCCTTCGTCTTCGGCTTCGTCTACCATCTCATACTCCCTGGCGTAGACAACATCTTCACTCTCCCAGCGGGTGATTGGAAAATCGTCTTTCAATTCACGACTGTGCTCCTAGGAGTTTTGGAGGCAGCAGGAGCTCTGCTTCCTGCGTTGGGACTGTTGAAATTCAGGACAGTGAAAATTTCCTAGTCTCGGCTCCGACGATTACGTCTTGCGATCCTACGAGCCTTCCGCTTGGCCTGTTTCTTTCTAACAACTAGAATTAGAGATAGGACCGCTGCAAGTCCTGTGATGATAATTACAGTGTTACTCAAAATTGTATTCGCCCCAATCTTCGAACCGACGACCACATTGCCAGGCTACTAGAACAGTCTGTTACCGGAGCTCTACTGCTCGTTGAGTGTGAACTACGCTGCCACAAGCCGTCGATAGATTTAACCACACATCCCAAAATCCAAGACTATAGGACCAAGTGAAGACCACTTGAAACCAACTCGAATCCTTGCCAACCTAGTCGGCATGATGCTCTTCGTCCAAGTGATCCTTGGAGGAGGCGCCGTATTGTTGGGCTGGGACATAAACTATCACACCGCCTGGGGAGTAGTCACTTTCATCACATTGATCATTGCCACCGTACTGGCATTCCGGAATTACGGCCAACAGTCGAACATGTTCAAGGTTGGAATCGCCGCCATAGCCGACTATGTTCTCCAGATAGCCTTAGGCTTCGTTGCCCTGAACGTGACCGTGAACACCGGATTGACTGTCGTCATACATCTCACTAACGCGTTCGTGCCGGGAGTCTTTACAACCTACTTCATCAGTTTCGCGGACAGCGCTGAGAAAACTGGTGCCATTCTCCATACTGCGACAACTAACCCATTTCAGTCATAGCTCTAAGATTCTGCAACCACAATCCATTTTTCACGTGGAAGCATTTCTATTCTAGCTCAAAGCCTGAGACTGACGACACTTGACCCTGATTCTGCACATTGCAACCCGACAAGAGTGGGAGAATGCACAGTCTCTCGGAATCTACAGGACGCGATCGCTCGACACGCAGGGTTTCATCTACTGTTCCTATCCAGATCAGCTGGTCAAGATCGCAAACCAGCTATTCCATGGACACAAAGATCTCGTATTGCTATTAATCGAATCGAACCGTGTCCATTCTGACGTTCGAGAAGATGAAGGAACAGACACTCACCCATACATCTACGGTCCACTAAACCTCGATTCCGTGTCAAGAGTACTTGATTTCAGACCCAACAAGTACGGGGATTTTGAAATGCCAGCGAATCTGGCTCAGCCCCCAAAAAAGGAATCCGCTAAACCTACTGTATGATCGGCGTTGAGTCAGCCTCCACAAGCCAATGATCACTGCTAGCCCGAGAACCCTCTATTGTTTCTTCTTGGCGTCTGCTCTCTCGGTAAGCTTTCTTGAGAAACGTACTTTGACATCCTTTCCTTTCACAGCGTGGGAAAGTACTCCTGGCTTTGAGACTGCGTCTTCGACTTCGGGAGAGATGTTGATTCTAGTCTTGAAGACGGGCATTGGTTCAAGGGTGACGATATCTGGGGCACCGTCTACCTCAATTATGTGAGGGATCCTGATCGCATTCTCGACGGACATGAGCACGTCCTTTTCTAATGGTAGCTTCGAAATTTCTTTCATAGTATCATCCCCTAAGTAGTAGCTTGCAGTTCCTGCAATCTTCGCGATCTGTCGCACTTTCTTAGCGCTGCTCGTCCCCGCGATTTTTGCCAGCTTCCTAGTTGACGAGGGCCCGTTCACAATCAGTGCCTTGACCATTTTGGCAGTGATACGAGAATCATCGACTTTCTTCGGCAGCTTTCATGCCTCTGAATATATGACGTGAATACGGACATATATACGCATTGTTAACAAATATTCACTTTCGGGTCGATGCCCAACTCTTAACTCAGATTTACCCAGACCAACTTCGGGAGCTTGACTGACCAGACAACAGTCGAAGAATGGCATGCCTGCAGGCTACTAATCAGAATCGGCACTTACATCCTCACACCCGGGATCGCGTTTGGACTGGTCGGCCTCTACCTATCAGTACAATACAAACCCGTACTCTACCTTCTCGCCGGTCTAATCATCACTGGCATCGTATTGCTCGCAGGCGGATACGGTTGCAAGCTGGCATGGAAACGAAAATACACGAGCAAGGCCTAGATTGGCAAGACCATGGATACCCGTACTCCCCCCAGGAACAAGCGACCGCGCAATAGCCGCCTTCGACAAGATCAGCTCAGACGATGATTTCAGGATCGTTCTGGTAAGCATTTACCAGAAAAATGTCGCATCACTTCAGTACGTGAAGACGGACTTTCTTCTGAAGATCATGGTCCAGGATCTCCTCGAAAAATTCGACAATCTCGATCGGATCGAAGTATCGAAAGAAGAATTAGCAGCACTCAGACAGGCAAAACTTGCAGTAGACTCTGCCGCGACTAAATGGAAAGAACAGAGAGCCTACGCTTGCACGCTACTCGTTATTCTCACACTGAGAAAGATGGTCCAGGAGAACCTGGTAAAATTAGAGATCCAAGAGTAGCTGTTAGAGCTAGCTTGTCTGTCTCTTGTGGGTCACCTTCAATGAGATTCGCTTGACAAAGACAATTCCTTTTCCAGTGACGATTTCAAATTCTGCTGGGACAGGCGATGTCTTTCGGCCCGCAAGTCTCTTCACACTGATCAGCCTCGCAGTCGATCCTCCCTTCTGAACTGCGTTTAGTTCTATTACTCCGTCCACTAGGTTGTCGACGTTCGATCTTACTTCTTCAGGGATCGAACCTCTCGATCCGGCGAGTACCAAGATCCCGTTATTGTTCTTGACCTTGGCGCTGAGGGCTCTGAGAAAGTTGATGGTCGTCTGGGGTTGGACTCCATTGAAGATCGGTGCGATAGAGTCCATGACGATCATGATAGGTCCCCCCTTCGCGTTTTCGATCATGCTGGTTACTTGGATCCCGGTCTCCGTGAAGTCAACCGGGTCCCTTACCTGTGGATTCTCCACCCCTGCAAGAGCAGAATAACAGTCTAGAATCCTGAAGGTTCCATTCTTCAGATACTCATCCACATCCCACCCGAACGACTTCATGATCCGTTGAATCTCCGCAGGAAAGGCATCATACGTGATGAGCCCTGCATGCTTTCTGTTGAGAGTTGTCGGTACATCAATTCGAGGCTAAGCGTTGTAGTTCCAGAGCCGGTGTCACCAAGAATCAATAACGTGGTAGAGGGCGAAAACTCTCCGCCTGTAAGTTTGAAGAGTTCGTCGAACGACCCCTGTCCCGTGTTGAACCTTCTGACTAGCAGTAGACCTGCCCCTCCCGATCCAGCTATTAGAGCTGCTACGAAAAACCAGAACGTAAGAGACTGTGGAATCGCCGCTGCGGGCGATGTATTGACAATGACTGACTGCGTCTGCTGACCCGCATTGCCATAAGCATCCATGACTTTGACTGTGGTCACCCACAGTCCAGAAGGATCCGCTGACCGGACAACGTAGCTTCCCGCCCATCTCGACTGACCCTGAACGTACGAGAGCGACAATGGGGTTCCAGTCGGACTTCCATTAGAGGAAAATGTTACAGTCACTGTCCCATTGGTGAAAATCGTACCGTTGGGGTTTGTGATGGTTGCATAGACGGGTATCACTTGCCCGGTCGTATATGTCTGGTTGGGAATTGTGAGAATTATGTTGAAAGTTGCGAGTTGTACATTGAAGCCCCGGACAACACTCGTCAACGGGCCCCCGTTCCCGTAGCCGTCGTCGAAACTGTTCGGCTCAATTGTGGCTACCCATGCTCCCGTTGGAGCATTGATCGGTGTCTTGGACACCGCTTGGTATAGACCCGTACTAGAATTGTAGTTTGCGGTTATGATGAACGATGTTGTTCCGTCTGGTGCAGTGATTCGGATGCTGGTCGACCCGGCCTGGACGGGTAGACCATTCAGGTAGAATACGCTGAAAGAATAGTATTGAGACTGTGTCCGTTGAATTACACCTTGTGCGACCGTGATCTGTGCGATCGTCACGTTCGTCGGATACACTGTAAACTGACGCACAATACCAACTACGGGACCAGTGTTTCCATAGCTATCATTGAACATGCCCGGGTCGATGGCCGCCAACCAGTTGCCTTTCTGGCTACTAGCAGGTATCATGTATGTGGCTCGATATGCTGCGTAGGTCGAGTTGTAGACTGCAGTGGCAAAGACAGAGGTTACACCATCAGATTCCGTTAGCCTAATCTTCGCCGATCCCGTCTGCACAACTGGTCCAGTAGAGTAACTAACGGTGAAGGATACCGACTGTGTCTGAGTTCTCTGAATAGTTACCTGGCCGAGCAGCAGTGGCGAGATTGTGACATTGGCGGGATTCATAGTGAACGCCTGCCTGTCAGGAACAATCTTGCTAGTCTGGCTTCCTGTAAGGGAGACCGTCCAGCCACCAATTGGTGCGTTTACGGGTATCTGCCATGATGTTGATAATTGGCCGGTGGAGTCAGCGGTGATCGTGGTAGGATAGCCATTTGCGGAGGTTGAGCCCTGGAAAATATTGATCGTCGTCATTTCCAGGTTACGGTAACCTGTGGCCTTGATGGAGACGGTGTTAGTCCGCTGGTAAGTCAGCCTGTCAGTTAGTCCAACTTGGAATTGTCCACTGGCTACGTTTGGGACACTGGTTGGCAGGGTCTCGTTGATTATGACATTGTAGTTTCCTATGAGGACGATGCTCGTTGCAAAATCTCTCGGATATTGAAGACTGATAAGGAATGAGGCAGCTGTAGCAACAGTCTGGTTCGAATGATTCCTCACCACCCCCGACGGGTCCGTTACCCCCCATGTGAACTGGTAAGCGGTCCCGATAGTTGCGCGAGAAACATTCATGACCAATACGTCTGCTGCCGTCCCAGTCTCCTGCTGTCTCGCGGGTACCGGCGTGAACGTGAAGACTTCTCCGGCCGCATGAACGTGAGGGATAGCTGGGGTAAGGAGTACGAGAAAAGATAGGACCGGAATTCCAATACGGAATAGTTTGGAAATCAAGGACTATGCAGCCTTATCTTAACACCCAGACCAGTGCGTTACGACCCGCATCGGTCCTTGATTGGACGACGCCTATGGTAAGAGTCCCGTAACTGAAAATGCTAGGACACAGTACCTTGGTCTCGTTTATTTGCCAGTTTGAGCTGGACTCGTCAGAACTGCGAGTATCTCGTCGAACCGTTGTCTACTGATCTTTCTGGTTGGTTCTATTTGAAGCTCTGACCGACAGCCGTTCTTCCACAAATCTTATCGCGAAGACCTGTTGCTCTAGTTTGCGAGGCAAGAAAAGGAGGGCATGTGATGGCGTTTGTTTTCTGGTTCAGCTGGGCCCTGTTCATCGTGTTTGAGAGGATCACGCTCGGCATGCCTTGGCCAGCGAAGGATTTCCTGATTTCGCAGTTTGCAGATGAGTTTGAGGCGCAGCGGCAAGTTCTCAAAGTCAGGAGTATTTCGAAACATTGGGGCTCTTAGCAGTCTAGTAGTTCTCGTGTCGCTCGCTTGCACCGTGGGACTGGACCCTTCTCGGCGCGCATATCAGATTCTTCCTCTGGCTTGAACCGATAGCGATGTTCTGGCTTGTTCGGATGACGCGCACTGTGTATTAAGTCACAGGCGCGACCTGTCCCACGATGGATTTTGATCGCAACCCGGCCACCTTCGCCTCAAGTCCGGGAGCATCTAGGCGCTTGCACATGGTCGAGAAAGACTCGTCTGGTCCCTTCCAACTTAGCTCATCTGGTGATTTGATCCTCGGCTCGTCCTTCCTAAGTGTCGCTAGGTCTCGGAACAGTAATGCGAGCTTCATGTTCTCCCGCAGCGTCTTCGCCAGCGCGTCGTATCGACGCGGTTTTATCTTCCACTCTGTTCCATCTGCGGGAATAGCTTCCAGGTGAGTATAGGACGAGAGTACAGCGGAGGTCGATTTTTCTCCCCAGCCCTCCAAGCCTGGATATCCATCCGAGGTATCTCCGACCAATGCGAGATAATCAGGAATCGACGAAGGCGCGACACCATACTTTTCGATAACGCCAATCTCGTCCCGGTAGCGCTGGGCCCGTCGGTCCAGTTGTAAGACACGATCGCTAACGACACACTGGGCCAGGTCCTTGTCCGGCGTGCAGATCAAAACATGATGAACTTCACTGAACCTACCCAATGAGGCGGCCGCGCCCGCCAGTGCATCGTCAGCCTCTAATTCCACCATTGGCCAGACCACAACACCCATCGCTGTAAGAGCCTCCTCCAGCAATGGAAATTGCGCCAACAACTGTGGAGGTACGCCCTCCTCCGTCTTGTATCCGGGCCAGAGATCATTGCGGAAAGAACGGATCACGTGATCTGTAGCAACACCGACGTGCGTCACACTATTCTCAAGCATCGACGCCACACTATCGAGCACGCCAACAACAGCCCCAACCTCTTCTCCCACAGAATTCACGTGCGAGGGCACTGCGTAGAAGTGTCGGAATAATTCGTATGTGCCATCGACGAGGTAGACGTCCAACGCGGGAAATACTCGGCTACAATACGGCTGATCTTCTTGATTATCCCTTCGCCTTCTCCCATCAGCTTAAATCACGTTTCATCATGAGCCAGTCCAGGAGCCAGTCCGCATGGCTACTCGTGCGACTATAGCTTTCGTTCTCTCTATCATCGGAGCAACTTATCAGATAATGTCGTTTGGACTAGCAGCGCTTGTCGATTTGAGGGCTTCTTCTCTGTACTTGTACTATGGTGGTTTCACAGACACGTTCCTACTGACCCTGGTCACTTTCTGGGCTGCCAGCCATCTCCTGGAAGACTGGAAGGGTCGAGCAACCTGGCCCGCGATAATACTCGCGCTAGGCATTGCAAATGTATCCAACCTTGTCATTGCATATTTCCTGCCGTACAATGTACTGGGAACACCCTTGGGCACGAACCCGTCGCTAGCGCAATTCCTCGTAATAATACCGGGATCAATACTCGCACTGGTCGGAGGCCTCGTCGGGTTCGCGGCCGTACGACAATATTCACGGGAACACGGCCATGTAATCGTACACCAGCCCTGACACCCTCCTCTCCGCACGAATCCTTATCCATACATGGCTAGGCTCGTTCTTCCAACCAGGTAATCACAAATGTCTGAAATGCCGATCTATATTTTGAGAGAAGGCACCAACCGCACCCGCGGAAAGGATGCCCAGCGAACCAACATCATGGCCGCCAAGATCATCGCCGAAACAGTCCGCTCAACCCTCGGTCCCCGCGGCATGGACAAGATGCTGGTCGCCAGCATCGGAGACGTCGTCATAACAAACGACGGCGCCACGATCGTGAAGGAGATGGATGTTCAACATCCCGCAGCCAAGATGCTGGTCGAAGTTGCCAAGACACAGGATAGCGAGGTTGGAGATGGGACCACGACCGCTGTCGTACTAGCGGGCGAATTACTAGCAGGCGCGGAAAAACTTCTCGACAAGGACGTTCATCCCAACGTTATCATCGACGGTTACCGGGACGCAGCGGAGAAGGCCTTAGAGGTTTTAGATGATATTGCTGTCAGCATCAAACCTGACGACGTAGAACAATTGAAACAGGTCGCGTTGACCAGTCTAAACACGAAAGGCATCTTCGGATCACAGGAACACTTTGCGGATCTAGCCGTCGAAGCCATTCGCGATGTAATGGAAAGGACCGGTGACAAGATCAATGTCGACCTCGACCTTGTCAAGGTGATCAAGAAGCATGGAAAGAGCCTGGACGATACCGAGCTCGTGAACGGGATCGTCATCGACAAGGAACCATCTCATTCCGCGATGCCGAAGGTTGTGAAAGACGCGGCCATCGCATTGCTGAACGCGAAGCTCGAGATCGAGAAGGGCGAGTTCACTAGCGAGATCAGGATTAACCGGCCTGAAGAGATGCTGCAATACTTGGATGAGGAGACTAATCTTCTCAAGAAGATGGTTGACCAAGTCGAAGAATCCGGCGCCAACGTATTACTCACGCAGTCCGGGATTGATGATGAAGCTCTGGCAATGCTTGCGAAGCGAGGAATATTCGCCATCAAGAACGTCAGCAGCAGCGACCTAGAAAAGCTAGCCAAAGCTACTGGCGCCAAAATAGTTGGCACCGTCAAAGATCTCTCGGCCGCATCGCTTGGCCAAGCCAAGCTCGTCGAGGAGGTTAAGATTGGCGACGACAAGCTGACCTATGTCCGGGAAGCCAAGAATCCGAAAGCGGTTACGATAATGATACGCGGCGGATCCGAACACGTAGTAGACGAGGCAGAGAGGGCATTACACGACGCATTATCCGTTGTCAGAGATGCGGTTGAAGATGGAAAAGTTGTCGCCGGTGGAGGCGCCCCCGAAGCAGAACTTGCTAAGCGATTGAAAGATTATGGGAGGAATGCTGGAGGCAGAAGTCGATTAGCTATCACGGCCTTCGCAGAAGCATTAGAGGAAATACCTGTCGCACTGGCCCAGAACGCGGGGTTAGATCCTATCGATATCATGGTCGAGCTCCGGGCGAAACACAATACTCCGACCAACAAATGGTATGGCGTAGACGTATACACGGGCAACATAGTCGACATGTGGAAACTGAACGTCATCGAACCATTACGAGTCAAGAAACAGGTCGTCAAGTCGGCCTCTGAAGTCGTAAACATGCTCATACGCGTCGACGACGTGATCGCTTCGAAGGGTGGAGGTCCTAGTTCTAGTGCGCCCAAGGGGCCGCCTGGCGGCATGCCACCCGGCATGATGGGAATGTAGACCCGGAACCTACAAACATTCACAATCCTCTTCCTACTATTCTAGCAGATCCTAGGCATTAGACCGGTCTGGATGGTAATGAGAGTATAATGCCGGATCTGCGGACAGACTATCGAGCACGGACTCTTCACAAGGGCCTGGACTATTACCCACTACGGAACCCAACACGCCGAATATGCGACATGGCTCCGACGCTGGTTCATAACATTCGTAATGGTCGGGGCCGTTGACGCTTCAATTCTCGGACTCTTCCTCTATCTCTACTACAACTACTGGACACCCGGCAGTCTAGACTCTCTAGTCTCACTAGCTCCAATTCTATACCTGATACCATTATTGATCCTCATGTTTCGGTTCACGCAAAAGCGCAGATTCTACAAGCGACAATGGCAGGAAGAACATCCGCGGAGTCCTTGAATAAACTAGGCTCGATAATCAGTCTCTGGTTTTTCCTTCCTATCTCCTCTCCACTCTGTCTCCTCGACTTCTCATTCCTCTTCGGTCCGCATACGATCCGGGACCCGGCCACGCACTATGTGAGCATTAACAGTCATTGTCGGAAACAAAAAAGGCGGGAGTAGTCGATGAGCTATACTAATGCTATTACTGCTTGAAGACTGGTGCATAAGCGAGTAGTGTCTCGCTGCGGAAGAGGCCCCCAACGTTCGTTAGTTGGTTTATGGAGGTCTTCATAATCTCTTCAGGAGTCCTAGCCTGCCAGAGTGCTACAATATCGAATTGTCCTGGTACTGCGAATGCTTCGACGAATCCTGGGATATTGCTCAACTGTTTGATACTGTTTCCTAACGGAGAATGCTCGACATGTAATAGGCTAAAGCCTAATGCTTGCTGAGTTTCCAGCTTCTTATTCGGCTGAATACCGTCCATTGCTGTATGGGTAGTAGTAGTGCGTACGTCGCTGATAGCGCGGATTTGGTTGACTGTATTGTAGACTTCGTTTGGCGCACTGCTCTTTAATCGTAGAGCGAGGTCGTATCGGCCTGTTACTGGTGCGACAATGTCGATCTGGTTGAATGTCTTTAGCTCGTCGACCACTTTCTGTATTCGGCCCGGGTTAACGGTCGCGAACACGTAGGTCGGGAATTGCGTATTCGATTGCATATTTATTCCAAACATGTAATACCTGTTACTTGCTTATAAGGATTGAATACCACCAATCTAATATATTACAATCAGGTAATACTATGTAGAAGACGAGGCATGACCGCCAGCTTCAGCGATACAACCGTCCCGGAAGCAGTACGCCAGATACTAACGCGCAACTATCCCGTCTACCAATCCCTCAAGATGAAAGTAGTCAACTTCCACGCCCTCGCCGAACTAATCCAGTCCAAAGTCAAAGAGATCACCGGTAAAGAATCCAGCATCAATACGCTGGTGGTTGCGATCAAGAGATTCTCCGATACGCTAGAGCCATTGGAGAAACCTGACATTGGAAGCATACTAGGCAACGCCCGGATCTCATTAACAAGCGGAATAGTCGACCTGACAATCAAAGCACCGAAGACACAGTTTTCGAATATCGTACGAGACGTCTCCGAGATAGGCGCCGAGTTATCCGAGTTCCCACACATCTTCCCACTAGCAACCTCGATCAAATTAATCATGCCAAGCGAAGACTATGAACAGGTCAAAGAGAAACTAGGCCAGTTCACCGGTGGTCACCCCTTGATCCATGCAGCAAAGCTCACCTTGCACATGTCGCCATCGGCGGAGATGAAGCCTGGAATAGCCTCATACCTGACAGAATTATTGTACCGTAATGGAGTCAATATCCACGACGCATTCCTCGGCTACGGGGACATAATCATGGTCGTCGACGATCATGATGGTCCACAAGCCTACGAGATATTGCAACGAGAAATCAACGATCAAATGAGAAAATTCTAGGCCTTCAGCGACGGTGGCACCATGATGGAAACGCGCACCGAAAAAAGTACTAAATCATTTTTGTTATGGCTCCATAACCCAATTGTTGAACGCCCGCGGAGAAAGTTATCAACCCGACGTTTTTTCTCGGACCCGGCAACCAGGCAGGTTCCAGCTCCGACCTAGAAATGAAACAGTGGCACCTAATAGACTAATCCAGAACCCAAAGCCACGACTGTAATGAGTAGGGCCGATGATTGTTGAAAGAAAGAACACGGGGCTAATCGTGAGATATGCAATCGAGCCACTCATTGTGATGAGGGCCCCGCATCGGGACACTAGAGTTGTTAACCCGCCTACGAGAATCAACCAGGGTATGAAGGGCATGCCAGGGCTATATTCGAATACGGAGAATGAACGACCCCCTTCGATCGTCAGCCACGGAAGAACTAGAGATACCTCAATAATAACACACCCAATTATGTTACAGCCAAGTCTGAGTGTGGAAGGTAACGAGATAGGCATGGGCGATCGGAGAACTAGGGCTTTGAGGGTGGCGGCTGTAAAGGTTTCTGGTTATAGTCGAAACAATCCATCATGTCATCAGCGCCCCCATCCCGCTTATTCAACGCGGCCAATCCGAAAATAGACTCGCAGAAGCGTAGGAGGCTGACGTGTGAATGCAGTTTTTTCGAGATATAACCAGGTCTAGCATAGGGCCCGATTACGAGACATCCGACACGCGACCCATACCTGAACTCAGTATTCTTGTACGATACCTGTGGAGCGGCAAGTGTCCACGTCTCCACGTTAGGCGGCTGGACATGATCGTACCAGCCACCCCAATCATCCCACGTAATGAAAATACTCGTCCTGGGCCATAGTCCGCCCTTGACAATCGCATTTACCTGGTCCACGGTCCACTGCATCCCCTTCGTCACGTTCCCCATCACCCCAGACATCTTGCCATATGGTGGGTGCTCGTCGAACTCGCTCGGAGCATACACCCAGGACACGCTCGGCAGCTTTCCAGTGGAAGCATCCTTGGCAAACTGGTCCGAAGTAAACTTCCTCCTACTACTAACCCCGCTCAGATATTCAAAGGCGTAGCCTCCATAGTTTCCCCAGCTCAGTCGACTTCGCTCAAGAGACAGTGGAAGCGACGCGGATATTGACCGTGGCGGAGTACCCCCACGCGGCGGATTATCAATAAACGGCGAATCAGCAGCTATGAGCATTAGATGATTTGGTGTCGATGGGCCTGCTACCTCGGTAAAGTATTGGTCGCAGAGCGTAAACTTGCGCGCATACGCGAAGTATCCCGGAATGTTCGACTCGACAAACTGTTCCCTGACCGAGGTGGTCTCGCGGGTAAGCCATGCGCTGTGGCGATGGTCTGGGTCATGCAACGGCGGATTCTGCGAAACAGGCATTTTCAACCCGTTAGCGCCGGGAAAGGTTCCGAAGTAATTGTCGAAAGTATGATTCTCCTTGACAATGATCACTACATGTTCCGGCTTACTGGAAACGACGTTGGACAAGTCTATGATCCCTTAGATCAGCGGTTACGGCGACGCTTGGCCTTCCTCGACTTCATAGAGTTATTGTCTCTCTGGAAAAACAGCCCGAACGCTAGTACAGCAAGAATCCCCGCGAATACGAGTGCGGCATTGTAGCTGAGCAGTATCTCTCCGATGGCAAAGTTTGCTCGGACCCAGGACTGCATGCTCAGGCTGGACGAATACTCCCCGACCAGTCCAGCATAGATGAGGACTAATAATCCGGCCTCGACCAGTCCGACCAGCATCGTCCGAGAAACCTTTCTCGTCGGAATATCCTCTGGAGTGAAGATTGCGTGGACACCTTTCATCGATCCAGTCCTCCCCCAGCTTCTAGCTTCGATCGTGTTCAAGCCAATCGAGTCATCTGACAAGTCATCTCCAGGCAATGAGACATCTGAGTTCTCGCCCCGGATCCAGGATCGTACGACAGGTGTCCGTGACTTTCGTTTGAGCAGGGCCCAGCCTGTGCCTGCGAAGACGAGGGCGATTCCTATCGCGGTAAGCCAGAACGGAAGTGGACTACTCGCGAATGCCACAGGATCCAGCCTAGCTGAGCCATTGAAAAGTCCATGCTTCGATCGTACACCCGGACGGACAAGAAGAGTAGCTTGCGCATATGTCATACGCTCCTGTCGCTAATGTGACAGCTTGGCCCGAAACGAGACCTGTGAAACCCGTACAGCTCGTGGCAGAATGTGGAACATAACCAACACTATTGATGTCAGGGGGCAGGTTGAAAGTCGCAGTATCCGTACCACCAGTTGTAACAGTGAAGCCAGCAACCCTCGGCCCGCCACCACAGTCGTACCTCAGAGTTCCGGCGATCGGAGCACCGTTCAAAACCAGAGAGCCGCAGCATGGAACTGTTGTGCCGGCTGATGGCGCCGGGATGACAGTCTGCGGAATCTGTAATGATGTAATCGCCTGAACAGACCCGATCAACAAGATCCCAGTCACAACAACGATCATCGGCTTACCATAACGCCGAGAAAGAAATCGTTCGAGAAAGCTCGCCATGTTTCGGTTGTGAAAACAGTACACGTCATAAGTCTATCTTGACCACAAGCCTCGCTGTTCAGAAATGCTAGCAACGATTCTGTGTCTCTCATGAGAGGCCCCTCATTATCGAGGGTGTCGATTAGGGACTTCACCCCAAGAACCTACGGAGGTAACGATATCGAGAAAAAGATAGTAATTCGGGACAAGCTTCGTTCGAAAATAGGCGACCTAGACTCTCTGAGGAATGTCTGCCGAGGGAAGTCCATTTCACTTGAAGTCTGTTTTTATCTATATGGAAAGTCTTTGGTCGAAAGCAGAGCGAAAAAGGATTTGGACAACTTGCTCAAGATACTATTGGACACGCTGCCAGACTATATGGACCGCGCCAAAACCGTGAGAGGTCTGGGCCTAATTGAGGAGGATAACGATTACTTGGTCTTCGAAATTCATGTGATCAAGAAATTTGTAACAAAAGAAGCTGATGCAGGGCTGGACTTGGAAATATTCGAGTGGCGAGCTGAAAACATGTGAAAAATGGATATTTGTTATGAAGACGGATTTGAACAGTTCTGCTCTTCACCTGAGTAGGTCCCAGTTATTCCAACACTTGTCAATTGACTCGGTCGATACTCTTGCTCGTAGCAATGCCTCTCCCCCTCGCCCCGACCCACGATGCCTAAGTTGAAACTTCTTCCCTAAGGGAAAGCCGGCTTCAAATTTGACCAGTCGTCCCTGACAAGTTCCGACGAATTGACTTTGGAATAGTTTCAGGAGTTCTTGGGCGCGAAATACCAGAAAGCCTGTTGGTGGGTGCCCTTCCGCCAGGACATAGAACATGTCGGGTTGAGTGCTGTCTTCTTTCAAGTGTCTTTGAGAAATGTTGTTGAACCAACTTCCACCAGTTGGATAGATTCTTGATGTCTTGACCTGAATCTTCCTTAACTTTTGTTCTTTAGTGAGAATAACCAAGTCAACGCCAGTATCAGCCGCAGGACTGTAGACGTTCCCTATCCAACTCTTTGAGAGCAATTGAGCCATGACGGCATACTCTCCCATTCGCCCCAGCTGTTGGGATCTGCCTCTCCCGCTTACAGTGTCTTCCTCACTCATGACAAGGATGATGTGGACAAATCTTTATTCTGTTTGTGGTACTGCAAGTTCCCATGGAACGAAGAAAGACCGTGAGAAGCAAGTATTGGCACGCTCCTTCAAAGGAGACTCAAAAATTGGTGGAAGCAGAACGGCGAGAAGGTCTTACACCGTTAGACCCGGAGATTTGTTCGGCAATTCGGAAGTTCGTGCGTAAGGAATTCGGATTCGCACGCTTCACAATGCACTATGTAGATGATGGAGGGACAAGAAATTACACCTCATATGTGGTACGTGCCTTGTCCAACAAAGTCAATGCATCGAAGCACTTTGACCTTCAAATGCAATTCATGTTGAACAGTAAGGGCGTTGACTAGGGGTAGGATTCTAACCCGGGCCTAGTAACGCCGCTTTCTAGGAATCAAAGCATCTGTAGGTGCATTCCTTCGTCCACTTTCCAGAGCAGTCAAGAACTAGTTTGTCTTGCGAATTAAGTTCGCTGTATTCAAACTGACCGCCACACCTATCGCAAGCGAACTCCACAAGAACCAACATTGGGACGCTGAGCTTCAGACTTATGGTTTCGCTTGAACTGCGCTTCTCTTCAGGACGCTCCAAAGAGTAGCCAGGTTATGCTCCCAAGCATCTTTGCCGCCCGTTTCGATGCTTACAACGATCTTCAGAAATTCTTCTACTTCAAGCGGGACAACCCTGTAGTCATTGTCCCTGCCCACCGTGACGAGGATCGTCTGTGTTTTTGCCTCAATCTTTGGGGCTATGAAAACGCCTGATACAGATTTGTCTCGATAAGTCTTCCTGGCATCTTCAATATGATCAGGAACAGACGCAGCCTCCTGATTCCATTGTGCTCTTCCTCTTAGAAGGGTAGTCTCCACAACATACACGTTGTTGCCCTGAAAAGCCATTATGTCGGGCAGTTTCTTTCCAGTCTGTTCCGAAATCTTTTGGGCAGGAGTTGGAAGACCCCACTCTCCGGTCTTGCCGTTCCAAACAACATCATCAAACACGGTTCCTTTGAATACACGTAAGACCCGAAAGACTAATTCTTCCAGCCTTCCTCCAGCAACCCACCGTAGAGTTTTGGGGTCACTTTTCTCGGTCCCATTTTTCCATTCCAACCTAGTCTGAAGGTCTGAATCTGCTTTCTTGGTCACAAGTTCCCGAATCCAGAGTGACAATAATTCGACTGTATCTACCTGGGCGGGCAGGCCCTCTTCTAGGGATATGGAGAACGTTCTATGCTTCGAGTCAGGTCTTATCATCGCTTTGGATATGGCCTGCCCGTCAGCTGGGCGGATTACTTCAATCTCGTATTCGCTATTCTCATACAGGCTGAAAATGGCGGAACCATCCTCGTTAGCAAATTGAACCGATTCAGGCTGTTGACCGGACTTCTTTGACTTTGACGACAAATCCACTGGCTGTGCCCGAGGCGGGCTGGAGTTTTATTTCTACCTTCTGAGGTGGGTGATCACGTGATGTATCTCCGAAATATTCGAACCACTCTTCTTCATCTCTCCAATCGGTTTTGACATCAATCCGCTCGGAAAGGAGTGACTTTACCTCAGGTTCTTTGCCCGGTGTGATGCTAAGCTGTTGCGTCTTTGGGTCGAACGTGCATAACCCAGTGGCGAGAATGTAGGGTCTAAGATGTTCTTCGTACTCGTGAATACGAGTATATAGCAGGCCGGTAGACTGTTCCTCTTGGTTTCTGGCGTCCAGCTTGCGGAAGTCCAATATTGCGTTCCTAACCGTGTCCAGTTCACTCTGTTCCGCTGACATGGTTCGCCAAACGAACAGCGCGGATTCTCTTTCATGAAGTGACCCAAGCTCGGTCAGAAAATAGAGAATAGTTCTGAAAGGAAATAGCTTGATAGATCGGGTGTAAGGAGCCACGTGGCCCTGTGCCTCATATGGATTAGGGTATTGCCACTTCAGGAGCTGAAGCCGTAAGACCTCTTCGACTTTTCCATTGACGAAGAGAGCACCCGCAGGCGTAATAGTAAGAAGTTCTTCTCGCACCCATGCGAGTCCAAAGTACTCAAATGTTGCGAGTATCGCTCTGGAGGAGCGCTCATCAGAGATTTTGGACACAACGAGTTTCTTCTTCTGAAGGAGTGTCTTGTAGTAGATTTGCTTCGGCCTCCAAGGCTTACCAGCAAAATCTCTCCCTGCGAGAATACTCAGGGCCAGTCGGGTTTTTTCAACATTAGTCCACCGCTTGTTCGCGTGCCAGTGCGGATAGTCAGGTCTCTTGGGCACAGAGCGAGCTTGGAGATAGAGTGTTTAAGTCACTTTCTGAAAGTCATGACCCATTCAGCGGACATCTTCTCAGATGGACGCATATCATGCGGCCGCATCATAA
Source organism: Bathyarchaeia archaeon (assembly GCA_035656295.1). Taxonomy (GTDB): domain Archaea; phylum Thermoproteota; class Bathyarchaeia; order 40CM-2-53-6; family 40CM-2-53-6; genus 40CM-2-53-6. The sequence goes on from DASRSU010000008.1 coordinate 32,964, forward strand.
GGACAGACCCGAAGCTGTCAACTCGCGCAAAACCTAGTTCTTCGGCTATCTGTCCTATGACTGTGTGCGTGGGGACCGGAATTTTCCTAATCAAGTTGTCAGCAATAGCGTAGCAGAAATGCCCCTCATCCACCAAGACTCGCTTGATCTCCAACATTGTCTCCCGCATGTCTCGGAAGAATTGATAAACGACGTACGCTCTCTTTTTGTCGATACTCCATAGTTCCTTGAGGATCGAGTCTAGAAGTTCGTTTCCATATTTCGGCATCTTGGAGTAAAGAGTTGCAGGAGCCTGTTCATTGCCGATATATGCGCGTTTGAGCTCTCCTAGAGGCCCTTTCCAGAAACCAAACCAATACAACTGGAGTTGGTGGGCCCGAGGATAATCAACCGCATTCAGATACGGCGGAGATGTCATAACGAGATTTACTGTGCGGTCTGCCAATTGAATCATTCTTGCATCTTCGCCGATGATTTGCGCAAGACTTTCCTTGCTGCAGGCCTTAGAGAATGCTATCATCTTAGGAACCAAGACATTGGTCCGTTCAATGAAGATCTTCTTGGCGTCGATAGCTCTTTTCGTCTTGGCCCTCATATGCCGGCTTATAGCAAGAGCATAGAGGAACTTAGGGTCAGCATTTGAAACCTCTTTCAGAATCGAAGATAGAACGACGAGAAAGAATTCACGAACATCTCTATCCTCAATACGCAGAATAGCGGCGTAGATTATCCCTAGATCCTCTAGAACATCGCCTCTGAACCAGTAATCTCGGTTAGGAAAGGAGGGGATTTCAGACTGATTGCTTTTGACAATCTCGTTGAACAGTTTGTTCTGTTGACTTCTTAGCTTGATCTCGTCAAGGGGAGTCGTTTTGACTTTGGCAAGCAGTCTTGCAAGAGGATCTACATCGATCGCGTAAGAATTCCTTGCCCATAGCTTAGCTTCTACGTTTGTGGTACCACTTCCACAAAAAGGATCAAGAACAACATTTCCTCTTGTCGTGAATTTGTGAATAGCCCATCGGGGAATTTCTGGTATGTACTTAGCAGGATACTTGTGAAAACCATGGGTGTAGTTTGACCTGTCGAGACTCACAATTGAAAGCAGTTTTCCCTCGAATACTCTCTCGGTCGATATGTCGCCCTCAATTGTCCCGGTGAGTGTTTGAGCAAACTTACGCCTCTGCTCTTTATCGTCGAATACATACTGGAGTAACCCTCCCCCTGTGGGTTCGTTGTTCTCAGACATGAGTCTGGGCCCTAGCGTTTCAAATGGTTTTGTTAGAGCCATAAAAAGGGACGGTTTACCGAGTCCGCGAGGACTACCATGATTACGCCGTGGAAGTGAAAACGGTTCTCGTCGCTGGAGAAACTCTCATGGAGATAGGATTCTATCGAAAGTACAGACTCATCCAAACCCGACATCGTATACAAACCAGACATCTAGCTCGGATAATCCACGATCGTAGCAACGTTCGTAGGATCCGGCTTCTCCAAGCCAATGTTGTACTCGTCACGTCGTTTCTGTGTCTTGCTGGTCGGCATGTCCAGGAGCATATTCGACAGTGAGACAGGCGTCAATGCCTGGTAATTCGTCAGATCATCCGTCAAGTCCAATTCCGTAACAAATCCTTCACCGGTTCCGAATCGGTGTCGGGCCTCCAGTATTCGAAGCGTAGCTACTGTCAGGTTCGCGCTCGGGGCTGTGACTGTGACTTTCTGTCCAGGCAGGACGTCAGGGATTCCAGGAACGGTTATTGTTCCCCTTAGCACAGCCCTTTGGCTACGGAAGAGTTCTGCCTTTGCCAGGAGTTGGAGCTCGCTGGGCTCACGGATCTTGTGGTTCACCAGGTGTGACTCGCGTAATCCGTAGGATGCTATCTTGGTCGAGTTCTTTGCTATGTAGTGGGTTTGTCCATCAATTCTGAATCCGTCAATCCAGACCTGGCCGGAAGTTTTCGCTTCTACGAACTGGAAGCCGAACTCTATCACGTTGATGTTGTTCCAATTGGGACTGCCAGTCTTGACAAACTGGTCACCATAGGGCCCTAAGTTATACTCCCACAAATGCCATTCAGTATTCGTGACTGCGTTTTTCGGATTGCTCGGGCCTGCTCCCGCAACCCCCAACGGTAGCGGCTCGCTCAAGAACCCATCCGTAGCGTATGTTGTCCAACATTTGATCTGGGGAGCATACATTTTCGCAACTGTGCCCGAAGGGTTAGTGTCACATTTCAGATAGATCTTCAGACGTGGTGGTACGATTCTTCCACCGAGTTTTGTAACGTCTAGCCCGCCGACCGCCGTAAAGCGAATATCGGCCTCGAGACTGCCCGTTGTCGCTCCAGTCCAAGAAGCAGTTACTGACTGGGCTCCCACCCGGAAGTTTCCCGCACCGACGTCGTACAAGGGGCCCGTCCTCGTGCCTCCAGTAGCTCCAGAGGAAAAGGCCCAGTTTCCGATCGGGGTAGTCTCAGTCCACGCATCACCGTCCGGAGGCTTGACCGTGATCGACCAGAAATGCACCTGGTTCACGAGATGTTGAATGTCGCTGGTGAGAGCATTTGAGATCTGGTCGCGGCCCACGTTGAGCGCGTTCGGATAAGTTGAAGGGTTGGGATCCGTGCCCCAAGCACCGAGGGCTGCCAAGTGACAATTTTCAGCATTATCAACCCAGAACTCCACTGGTTGAGTACTTGTCCCGCTTGGATCGTTGTTGCTGGTGAGAAGATCACAAAGCTGCTTGATGCAGTTGAAGGCAGGTTCTGTCTTGAAAATGATGTAGGTCAAGGCATTGTTTGCGAATGATTGGATGTAGTTTGTAGTCAGTTGGTAGCCTCCAGCATTGACGACTGTGATGATATCGCTGACCGCTCCGGTCATGGTGTTGATGCTATTGTTGATCGACTGGCTTCCGTATTCTTTCAACGAGTAGGCGTTCAATAATGCCTGGGCCCAGCCTTGACAATGAAGCTTGATCACGTCTCCCCGAGCCGATAGGTCCGGAGACAGTTCCGTGATTGTGCCACCGAAGACTTTGTTCAGACTTTTTGTCTGCGTATCATCCTGGATGTATCCATTGTAGACGTAGAGAATGTCGTTGAGATGAAGAGGGGTAGTTACAAGATAGCGGCCGCCCGTGTTGCGAAGAGCGAAGCTGACGTCGTTCACAGTGTTCGTTGAACAGTTTGCGACTATTGGGTCGACGTCCTGCTTGGTTAGGACGACTGGTGTGAGATTGCAGATGGCAACATAGTCGACATTGTTCGTGCCTGCAACGGACTGGTTTCCAAATTTCACCGAGCTGGTAGTCCTGCCGCTTGTCAGAGTGAACATGAAAACCTGGTAGCTGCTTGTGAGGGCCATAACGAAAGTATCGGTGCTAGCGCCTTCGACCACGGAGCAGGTGAGATTTCCAGATCCCTTTGCCCGGACCACGACGTAGGGTGACGTCGTGGTGCTGATTGCAGGCAGTGTCTTGTTGAAACCGTTGGCCCCAGTCGTCCCGCTTAGACTGAGAATGTCGCCGTCCGTCGTTGCAGTGACGCCTGCATCTGCGGACCAGGCAATGTTGAAATTGTCATCACGGAAAACGCCATAATTGAAGCGCAGAATATCGATCTCTAGTATGGGACGGAGATAGGGCTGAGGCATTTTCGATCAACGTTTATTTTGATGCGAGAATCACGACAGCATAATGACAGACAGGAAAACATGGGAAGGAAAGGCGACTCGACGGAACGAGGCGAATGACCACTACTTTGAATGGGGGGGTGCTGGAGCGTGGTGAAGAAGACGTAGATTTGCTGCAGATGTTTAGAGAACTGTTCGGAGATCGTTCATGGCGTGGAGATCCTTGGGCGGGTAGGAAAGTGCGTGTGACTCTTGAGGAGATCCCCTAATGAACTACTGTATTGCTCCAGTTCCTGTGTTTGACTGGAAGCTTTGCGTACCAGCATTGATGACGTCGACCTTCACCAGCCGCATCTTGTAACCATAGTAACCGACCTTTCCAGGGTCCTGCGTCGGCATCAACTGTTCAATCTGATATTTCCCAGCTATGCGATCAGAACCGAGCCATTGCCAGTTAGCCTCCAACCAGGTCCCGACTAGCACGTCCCACCACTGGTTGCCACTGTAATTGTTGGGAGTAGTAGTCGTGATCAGAGTGCCTGCTAGCTCAACCATGGCACTTTGGGAGCCTAGGTCCTGGGTGACTTCTCCTTCACGGGTTGGGATCGGTAGTTTAACAAGCCACCTTTGCAGTGTCATGTTCATCGGCTGGCTCGCAGCGGGCAAGACCAGGTATTCTTTGAGGAAGAAGATGAAGTCGATCTTGATGCTGGAGGCGCCGTTCTGGATAAACTTCATCGAGCTCAGCGTCTTGCCAGCTGTTAGGCCTGTACCATCATTCGGCGAGAAAACGTACGTCTTGTAGGTCGCCGTGTTGATAGTGATTCCGTAGGTCTGGTTTGTAGCGTCCGCGAAAGTGATTGTTACCTGCGCATTCGTACCATCGACGCCGAGAATTTTGATGGCCCAACCCTTGTACGTGTTGGTAGAGAGAGATCCGGCAATGTTGCTGGATGCCCCGTTAGAGGCGGTCATGCCGCTGATTGTTAGAATGTCCCCGTCGCTACTGACGCTTACGCCAGCATCCGTAGTCCAGTTGTTCGCGTTGAGCATGTCATCCCGGTAGCCTACTCCTCGAGTAAGTGATACATCCCCAGCAGCCATGTCTATCTCCTGAGACGTTCACGATCGATGAGGATCTCGAGATGCCTCTTGACTGCAGCAGCCGTCTGTTCGGGGTTGCCGGATCCCTGGATTGTGATGTTGGCCGTCACGTTGCTTCCACTACTGATCGGGCTCATGTTGTAGGTTCGGACGTCCATGCCTCCTTGTCCTGGACTAGTAGATGGCCCGGAAGGAGTCGTGGTAGTCCCTCCGCTTCCCCCGGGATTCTTTGAAATGTACTGTGAGAGTCCCCAGGCTGTGAGAGCTGCTACCGCTCCAGCCAAGAGTGCCCATCCTAGTGGACCGGCAAGAGCATCAGCAACCGCAGTGGCAGCGTTCATAATGTTCTGTGCGGAAGCTGCCGCGAGAATTGCAGGAACAAGTCTTGCCAAGACATTGATCATTGTCCCAGCAGCTGCAATGAAACCGAAGACTCGATCGAGAGACTGTGCCGTCTTCTTGTCCAGGAGGCCGAACTGTTCGGCTAGATTCGTGACGAAGAGGCCTGTTCCACCGAGAACTGCGATCGCTCCTCCTAAGGCGCGTACTTTCGACTGGATAGTGTCAGTTACTTGGCTGACATGGTCGATGCCGCGGAAGATGATGCGTAGATCGTGTACTGCACCGATAGCGCCGAGACTCATTCTTTACACCGGGCCCATTCGCGTAATCTGGGGCAAGATCGTTCGTTCTGATGAGCGGCCATCTTCTCAAACTCAGCTTTCACGTCATCACTCGCGGGATCCCAGATGTTCCTCTGACCGCAATATGGACAATCCGGAATTATTGTCAGACTCAATTCATGCTCCCTCTTTGTCTCATGATATCCTGTTGGGCCGCCTGTTCTCTGGCCGCAGTAGCTTGCAACAAAAGGAGTAAGCCGGCAACCACTTTCTGTGGCGCATTGTCAACCTGTTCCGGTGTCCAGCCATATTCTCTGCCCATGATGTGGTAGAGCAGGACCTGGTCGACGTCAAAATCCGGCTCGTCCGGAATAGGCGCCGAGCCACGGAATCCTAGGTCGATAAAAAAGCAGATTCTGACCTGGAAACGTCGTTCAGCTTCATTGTCTCCTCCATCAGTTTACGCATGAGTCCATGTGGGAGATCCGCCATTTTCTCCTTCGACAAGGTTCCGAGCGGGCTTGTGCTGACGCTGGCTAGAACGAGATCTTCAATGTATTCCGTAGGATCCTTGGCCTTGATGGCTTTGCGGAGGAGCTCGCGGCCCAGCTTCCAGGAAATAGTGGACACTACGTAGATGCCCGCGTATTGCTCACCGTACTCCTCCTTGTTGATTTCTAATTTCATTGTCTCTTCCTAGCTGCACTTTTTTTCGGAACGTATCCTGGAGGCCTTTGCTGCCGAGGTTTACGCGGGCCCGTGCGCTTCTGTCCTGGTTTCTTGACTGGTTTCTGAGGCTGTGCTGCAGCGGGCTTTGCGGCGATTGTTGCTCCAAGCGCTACTACTCCAGCAGCCACTGACAAGCCGGCTAGTAATCCGAGAATGTTGAGGCCCGTATCCCCGAGATCTTCCGGCTCGCCACCACCAGTTGATCGTGGAAGCAGCCCATCAAGTACCCGGTCGACCTCCTCCATGATCTGCGGCTCGATCTCCTGCGCAGCAGGACCTAGGAAAGGTTGGGCAGCCATTCTATTGGTGCCGTACTCAACATAGGTTGCATACTCTGCTTCTGCACGTACCTGGATAGGTGCAAATGCTTCTTTGACCTCAGACTGCTCGCCGAGCTCAGCGTGAATGCTAGCCATCAAGTGTCCTGTTCTGACTGGTGCGAGTTCCCGGGCCCTCTCCGCTAATCTCACACCCCCATTCTGGAGAACCTGCTGTACCCGGACAAACATCTCCTGCGGAAGAGTCTGCAAGAGGCGTGAAATGTCACCGCCGTTTTCGATTTCGACTTGTAAGCTCACACTATCACGGCCTACTAGAAGCTCGTCTCAAAACTAGGTGAACATAACCCCTCAAGTAGGGATGAAGATGATATGCGAAAAGCTCCGACATTGAATCCCAGATTTTGAGAATCTCCTTGTATCCCATATCCGAGATGTAAATCACAAGACTAGCTCCTGTTGTGGGACCCGTAGGATTTTCAGGGTTCCTGAGATATTCCAAGCCGGGTTCTTTCAAATAAGAAACATGCTGCTTGTCAAGTTCCTCGGAAACCTTTGCGAGGGCCAGTTCAATTGTCTCCTCGTAATACGCTGCGGCAATCCCAAGAAGCAGGCGGTCAGTGACTTTTTCAACTGACTTTTTCTCTTCTACGATGCTTGGTTCTTTCTTTTTTCTGTCCATTGGCTATTTCGACTTGTACGCTCAAACAATGACGCCGCGTTTGACCCAGCGCTTGAACAGTTCGTCAAGACCGTATTCTATCGCGTTTGCCTTGTTCCAGTCATCACAATATTGTTGAGGTGCTTTCTTTTTGTTGTGCCTTTCGAGTTCTCTGTTTTCCAGCTCGTCCACCCGTTTTAGCAGGTAGTCTATGTCGGCCTGGTTGCCTGGCTTCACTGATTTCTTTTTCCACTTTCGCATTTTGATCTTGAACCCAGCTGAGATAATATACTGTAGCGCCTCCCAAGAGGAAGCCAGCGATCAGTAGGACTGCTTCGAACAATTATGAGAGTCTCACGATCACGTAATTGTCACGGTCTTCGCCGTGAAGGCATACTTCTCGTAGACGACCTCTGTCGGGTCAAACTTCCACGACTCGAGTCGTGTAATGTAGCAGCCTGACAATGTCAACGTCGAGGTCGCGCTCTTGAGGACCCAGCTAATCGTATTGGACGTGGCGTTGGTGAGATTAGTGTACTGGCCGGTGTCTTCCCAGATGATCGTGAATGTGCCGTTGATACGGCGCTGTTTTGGGGGCATGAACTTTTGCTGTGACTGGCCGAGAACGTGCAGCTTCTCCACGTTCCGTTCGAAGGTTACCTGAATCTCCCGGACGTCAGGATTAGCGGCACCGATCGTGACCGGGTTGACGCCTCCATCGTAGAAGGACCAGGGTGTCACGGCCGGATCCGTTGCATAACTGCCTGAGCCGATTGGAGTACTAGTTGACGGGACAGGAATCGATTTTGCGGTAAGCGTGCACTTGACCTTAGTCAGGTCCCCGTATCTCGAGGAAATTGTCAGGCTGCCTACTCTACTGCCGAGCAGCTGGACAAAGTTTTCGGTTCCAGACATTTTCGCGGAGAAGAGTATGCTGAGACTCTTGTCAATCGTGCCAGTACCTCCACCTTGACTACTGATGGCGTATTTTGCGAAGGTAGAGCTCGCCATGGCGTATTCCATTTCCATCGAATAGGTCTCTGCGCCTTTGAGAATGTAGACGAGATCTTCAACGCCAAGCTGTGGTACGAGAATGTTCTGCATGTCAGCCTTGACGTCAGCATTGCCTATTGGTGCGATCCAGGACATTGCCGGATTCGTTGGAAAGACGCCATAGCTGGCTTCTTCGGCATACTGGAGGTTCTTGACAACTAGCCAGCCTCCGCTGGGACTTGACATTTTGTTACACTCTGTTGAAGATTAGGATTTGACGGAAGGCATGGCGCTTCTGGCCCATCTTGACCTTGACCGAGTTGTGGCTTGTTCTGAATGGCAGGAGCGAGAAGCGCTTGTAGAATTCGCGGATCTCTGGCGTATCATCATAGGTCATGATGAACTTGCCATGGATCCCGGCCAGCAGCTGTGCTAGATCCTTGTGGTCTTGTTCTATGAACGAGTAGTAGCCCTTGCTGACAGTTGAAAGATATGGCGGGTCTAGGAAGAATAGTGTTCCAGCACTATCCCAGTTTCTGATGCACTTTCGAAAGTCGAGGTGGTCGATGTTGACGGATCTAAGCCGTTGGCTGAGATAGGCGACACGGCCTGCGATGTTCGTCCAGCTTGCAGAGCCGCCATGGGCCCCAGAACGATCAAAACGCCATCCTTTAGTGGGATCACCGACAAAAGCGCTGGAGATCGTGTAGGCGGTTCGTACTGCAGCTTCGACACGGTCAAGGCCAACTGTTTCGATGTCCTCTTCCAGCTGATCTCTCCACTCATAGTACAATTGCCTGCTGTAGTGGAGCCAGCGACATTTCTCGAGGAACTGAACCGGACTGTTCCTGACCGTCTCGAAAAAGTTGACAAGCCATCCGTTCCGGTCATTGTAAACTTCAATCTCGCTCGGCGGTTTTGCTAGGAGAACGCTGGCGGCGCCGCCGAATACTTCAACATAGATTTTGTGGGAGGGGAGTAGTCCCGCTATCTTCGGGGCCAAGCGGTATTTCCCGCCTCGCCAGGGAAACGCTGCGATTCTCTTGCACGCGCTGCTTCCAGTAGCGATGACAGTATCTAGCAAGATCAATCAGTGCGACGAAGTGATTCAGGGCTTGGCGCTGCACTCTCCCATCTTTGAGCCAGGCGTGATACTTCGTCTGGCATTCTCCACAGAGAAGCATCTCCAGGTAGAGTTTTGGCTCCTCGGCCTTGTTGTGATAGGACAGGCCAGAATGCCAGGCACCAGTGCGTGGAGCCGGTACCCTGAGTTCTTCGATGGGCGCTGCCATGTCACAATTATTGCATCGAAACAATAGTAAGAACTAGGAAGTACTCATTTCGAAGATTTGTCCGATGATGCGGGCTTCCACGTGTAATCGTGGAGGATCTCTATCGAGCTCGCTGCGGTCCTGCCAGGGTCCAAGGAGGATGTGTTGTATTCCGCTCCCGGCTGTCTCGCCCTGGATTCGAATTATGCGCCGGATCTCCTGCAACATATTGTACAAGCTAGTGTGCGCCTGCTCGATCGTCAGCTGCGGGTTTGGCAGGATCCAGACGTGAACGGCCATGTTCTCCGGATTATGGTATTTCGTGATCGTGCCCAGCTGCAGGGCCCGGTAGGGCTTGTTGAGTGGCCGAACAGTGATCTGGAATGGATGAAGCCGCAGCGGTGCGTATGCATACCACCGGTTTGTGAAGTGGACCTTGGTAGGATCCTGTGTCGCTGCTGTTGCAATGTCTTTGTTTGGTGAGGTTGCTGTCCAGTTGTTGTAGAGCAGGTTGGCTACTGCAACAATCGGTTCTACAGTGCTCAAGGACTCTCAGAGACCATACCATTTCCAAGAACTAGGTACAGTGGTCGCATACCAGATTTGTTCACCATAATCGAGCTGGACAACCGTCGGATCAATGCCGACCAGTGTATCGACCGGGTTCGCTCCATCGCCCAATGGTCCAGAATCTATGATGTGAGTCCCGCTGATTGTACCGGCTGCGTAGATCCTCACCGGGCGAGGATAGAAGCATCTGCGTGCATTAGCAACGCCCGTTCCGACCGGGACCGCAGGCACTCTTGTGAGACTCCATCCTGCGGGCGGTGGCTGAAAATCAAACTGTCCCCAACCACCAGTCTGTGGATCACCGATCGCAATGGTCGTGCCAGTTAGGAAGTTGTTTTCCCAAGTCAGCTTCTTGCCCATAGTCATGATAGAGCCGGCAGGAGCACTGACCCATTTCGGAGTAGCGTCGAGACTGTTGAAGTTGCAGTTCCTGAAGTTGGCATTACTGCAGATGAGTGAGCCCGTTCCGGAGGATGCAAAGGCGGCGGAGGAATTCTTGAGTCCGATATAGCAGCCCATCCAGTCTATCGTGTTGACAGTGTTGGTCTGGTTTCCGTTGTTGATGAGCTTGTGAACACCTGCCGGCTGACTGTTGGCAAGGAAGAGGTCACGCAAGGAGAGCAGTATCGTGTTGGTGTACGTGATTGAATTGGCTAGCTGATTCTCGACAACAATCTGGTTCAGCACGCTATTGTAGACTTTGACCTGGTTGCCGATGACGTGCAGCGCTGCGCTCGTGCCGCCTGGCTGCGGCCAGATGAGGCGACTGACAGTAATGTCTCCGTTGAAAGTCTTAGCGTAAACCTCGCCCGCCAAGCAGGTAGCATTGTCTGCCCAGATCAGATCCATGACCGAGGCTTCACAGCCCGTCATGTCAACGAGAGTCGTAAAATTACGGAAGAACTGTAGATCGTGGACAAAGTTGTTTTGTGTTGTCTGGTTGACCTCTTGGTTGGTTTGGTTGAAATCTACACCAGTAACGCCAGTGAATGTGCCCGAGTCGAAGCCGAAATGCAGCAGTCTGACACTGTTCTGTGGAAGCGCGGTCGCCATGCTGAGAAGTTTGAGATTGTTAGCGTTGGCCTTGAGAACGGTAGCTGCACTAGTTTCGCCCTCGAGATAGATCCCTGTTTTCGGCGCGATGTTCGTGTTCACGGGGTAAGTTGCGTCTCTGACGAAGACACGGCTGTTTGCTCTATCGATAGCTTCCTGGATCCCGTTCTTGTAGTTGCTGTGATGAATGTAGTGTAGTCCATGCAGCCGGTAGAATGTCTTGTTCCCGATCTTTCGCCAGATTCCTTCTTCAGGAATTATTATGAGACTCTCATTTCTCGGTTTACGGTCGTCTGCTTCTAGTCTCAGAATGTGAGACTGTATCCGTTCTGAAAGTGGTTTGACGGGTTTGATTGGTCCCCTTGGAAAACGATGGTTGAAGTCTAGACCATTGAGCGGTGGCCGTGGTGTTGGGTTTGGATTGTCATAGCCGTCAAGCATTGGTTATCGCCGTCTGAATAACAGTGGCGTCAGTCCCAGTTGCGTCAACTGTACTGCTGCCCTTCATTGTGTCAGCGCGATAATTTGTGCCATCGTACCAGACGAGATATGCGTAGGAAGCCTGACGTCTCGCCCGGAGTGGTGCAGCGACCCAGCCTGTGCTGCTTGTCGGAGTCTGGTATACTACTGAGCTCATGAGAACTAACCTACGGCAGCTGGTAGAGACTGGAATCTCGCAAGTAGTCGAGTGACGCGCTCGTCAAGCTTTGTCTTCATGAAGCCCTGGTCTTCCTGAATATTCAATTGTGAACCCCAGAAGGTGAGAACGTCCCGGGCCGTTATTGTCGCGGAGAGATCTCTGATCGCGTCTGGAACGCTTGCATAGCCCCAGGTGTATGTTACGCGGTAGCGGAGGGTATCGTCAAGGCGTAGCTTGTGCCACTGGATCTTGCCCTCAGGATAATAGACGTAATAGGTCTGGTTACTAGGAAATTGAGTTGGGTATCCTTCGACGCCGGCAATCCATGTCTGGGTCCCGGGATCCCAGTATTCGACGGTTGTAACTGAGAGCAGTGGACTATTGCGGAGAATTATCTTGCCAGCGCGTGGGCCCGTACCGATCGCGTCATATCGTTCCTGGACGTTGTTCTGGTACCAGTTGTGACCCGTGGCCTTGTCAACATACGAGTCTGCCCGGGCAATAAGATCCGTAACCTGCGTCGACGTCGGAACTGTCGAACTAGTGAAAGTCAGGTTGAGAATATTGCTGACGTCAGCTGGAGCACTGTATGGCAGCTTTTTTCACCATTAATTGGTAGACGAGGTCGGGCAGCATCCTATCTCGAGTAGCCGGGTCGTATCTCCAGAGGGCATTTCCAATGGCGAGTACGCGTAAGCATTCACCGCAGACGAATCGGTTGTGGTGGATGGCGCCACCGGCACCTCTTTGATTCTTGGAAGCACGGCAGAAGGTGCATCCTGTATCAATTATTTCCGGGATCATCATAGGCGCTTCCGGATCTGCTGCAGCTTGTCAAGTGACTGTTTCATCGAATTGTAACTAGGAACCGGGAAAAACGGGAGGTTGACCGGCGGCAAAACCTGGTTAGCGGGTGCTCCACGATCGAGCGGTGTAGGCTTCTCCAGCTGCTGCATCAACGGACTTTGTTGAATGTCCTGTGAGTGGGCTTTGCGATGGGCCTCTTTCGGCGAAAAGCCTGCTTGGATTCCTTCCACGTTCCAGCGGGCGAAGACACACATTGAACAGGTCTTGTTGTCAGCGTACTCGCACTGGAGGCATGGATAGGATCCGTCGATCCTGCGCCCATTGCGATAGTGGCGTGCTGGGAGACTGTCCAAGACTAGCCCTTGGAATCAAGTTCGACTGCGACAGTGTTCGTGCCAGAAGTGAAGACGCTACAGGTTTCTGTGATTTTCACAAAGTTACCGAATGGGCCGATGACACTTCCAGTCGACGGAGGACTTGCAGGAGGATAGACAGCTGCTGATACCGCCCCTCCCATCTCCGAAAGAATTACGACAGTGGTCCCGTTGGCGGTGAGTGAGATGCTGAAGAATGGGTTGCTACCGATAGTGTTGCCCTGGCTGTCACAGGGATAGATCTTCACAACGACGGTTGCAGTTCCCCATGCCGAGGCTACAACAGACATCACTATGGACCGGTAAGAATCAACAGGTACAATGTCCACAGTCGTTTCGGCTTCTGTTGCTCCAAAGTTGCCACTGTACTTGATGATGCTGGATATAGCACGGCTCGGAAGTTGGGAGGCCGGGATCTTTGCGATCCTGTCCGCAATATTCATGTTTACCATTGTTTTTCAGACTCATGAAAGGGTGAAGGAGAAACTAGGAAATACGGGAATCGCTCCCACGTGAAAATAGATGGGAGGAAGAAAATCAGTTACGCGTGCTTGATAGAGCCAGTGAACTCGTCCAGCACAAGCCCCGTTTTTCCGATCGAGTGCGTCACGATTCGGAAACCGACCTGTAGCGCCCATCTTTGAATCTCAGAGACAATGTCTTCTGCCTGTGCCCATCCGACAGCCTCGTTCGAAACGAGAATGTGTCCGATGGTGTCATTGGCGTTGCTGCCGAAGTTCGCGATGGCACGATCGTACTGCTTGTCAACGTACAATTGCAGGCCGAAAAGACTTGCAATCGAACCTGTTCGCAGATAGTCTGCAAGTGCCGCCGTGAACTGTACGCTGGTGATGTTGCTCTGGATGAATGGGTACCAGCCGATTTCGACACCGGTCGATACTGCTGGCGACTGTGGTACGGTTACGAATGCGTCAGGTCTTCCCCGCTGGCGTTCGATTTGTCCTCTGAGGTTGGTGATGTCGCTGAAAGCATAGTTGGTCGTCCTGCCATCGGCTGCTGTGCCGACAGTTCGGCTGTTGACGCTGTTGGTTGTTAGTACGGTGTAGATGTCGTTGTTCATTTGCTGGTTGATGCTGTTGCCGTGTGCGATTCCGTAAACCTCTGCGAGGTTGACGGCTGCTTGTCGCTGTGCCATGTCGCTGATGAACGAGCCGACCCTGAACATCACCAGTGTTCCAGTGACGTCCGTCCCGGTCTCGTCCTGCAGCGTAATGTCCGCTGCTGGTTCTCCAGAGGCGCTGGGCACCTGGGTCACGACTTTCTGGAAGTGGAACACGCTACCTCCACCTGGAGGCACTAATTCCACACGGCAGAAGCGTCGCGCGTCGACCAATGTGAGCAGCTGTATGGCTGCCCTGGTGGCTACGAGTTGTGCGAGCGAGACGCCGGCAGTCGATGAGAGTACTTCGCGGACTGTGACGTTGGCGTATTTCTCTGTCAATCGCCCGAAGTCGAGCGATTGAGCGCTCATGCTGGGTCCTACTGCTATTGCCAAATTTTCTATTCTTCCTCCTTTGGATTGGTTTCAGAAAACTAGTGTAACGCCGCACTGTATCCCTGGATTACCGATCGAGAGCTTGTCGAGGAACTCGCCCGGAGTCCAGTCTCATGTGACAGTGCGGTTGTTACCGGAAATGTAGTGTCCAGGATCCGTCCTCTCGGGTGGGTACCGAGCTCCCACGATCCAGATGCTGGACAAGCTACTAGGAAACGCTACACGGTGTGTAGCGTAGTACACAATGATGTGTCTAAGAAAACACAGGAAGTTTAGCGGGCTAGACCTTTCTCAGCAGCAAGTCTGACAAAGGCACGGCTTGCAGGAGTACCGATGTTCCCCGTTGGCTTTTCGGTCTCTTCCTTGAGCAGCTGCTTTGCGCGTTCGTAGTCGGCCCGTGGATCCACTTCGTAGGTTGAGTAGGGTAGAGCCGGTAGTGCTGTGATGCTCTTGGTGGGGACAGCATTGTCGTTTCCTACAGCGACGGTTTCTTTGGTCGACTGCTTTGAAACAATGTGTGCGAGTACCTTGTCCATTGTCTTGCCCCAGAGAATCGCTGGTGCTGATGCCTGGATTGGAATAATGTCGGGGTTGTCAGGAATTCTGCTCTGGTTTGCGGTAACAGGGTTGACTACTGCGCGTTGGCCAATTTGTCCTTGGCCGGCGGCTTTGCGTATCGGATCAATTCCCGCCTCTCCACCTTCTTCGCCGCCTTCCTCTTCCTCGTCTTCTTCCTCTTCTTCCTCGCCATCCTCCGCGGTATCTTCAGTTGTTTTCTTGGATTTCTTCGAGGACTGTGCAATAGTTCTCCCAGTCTGGGATCCTACTGCAGAAGATGAGCCGGGCGGGTAGGGATTACCTGTTGGAGCTTGTGGGCCCGCACCTGGTGCGGTTGTAGTCGTTGCACCCATCATTGGTGTCTGGATCCGATTGTTGTATGGTGCGTCCTGGTAAGCTGGAGTAGTCTTGTTACCTGTCAATTGACCGGCTCCCACTGCCTGATCAGCGTCCGTGAGAGATCCTGCCGCGACTGTTGGTACGACAGTCGTTGTGGCCTGGTTCTGACCAGAATCTCGTACTTGTTCGGGAGTCATTTGTCCAACGTACGTCATTGCTGAATTGCTGCCTCCACGTTGTCCGGCGAGGGTTCCTAGTCCGACAGCTTGTCCTGCCAGACCCGTACTGATCGGGCCTGCTGGCATGCTAGTAGTGGACGCTGCGGTTACGATTCCTGCAGGAGTAAACGGTTGCGCGTCAGGGCCCGTTGCACTAGGCCCGGGTACTGTTCCAGGAATCACTTCCTGAGCAACGCTCATGTTCTGTACTGCGCCTGGAGCTCCGCCTGCCATTGGTGCCGGAACGGTTTGAGATGTTCCATAGGATCCCTGTGGACTGTTGGGGCCAAGATTGCTGGGACCAGGAGATCCGCTTGCAGTTGCAGTCGTCACTGAACTCGCTGCTAGATACGGGTTCATGCTAGACGTGACGCCGGATACACTGACGGGGCCCGTCTGGGTTGCTGTTGGGACGCCGCTGAGAGATCCTATCGCAGTCATTGCACCGGCCCCGCTACCGGTA
This sequence comes from Bathyarchaeia archaeon, assembly GCA_035656295.1. Taxonomy (GTDB): domain Archaea; phylum Thermoproteota; class Bathyarchaeia; order 40CM-2-53-6; family 40CM-2-53-6; genus 40CM-2-53-6. The sequence goes on from DASRSU010000008.1 coordinate 48,794, forward strand.
GGATTCTGCGGGTTGACTGGAAAGGCTACAGTTCCTGGGGAGCTCGTTGTGGGCTGTGGCTGGATCCATACCTGATTGGTTCTAGATGTTGGTGTCGGAAGTCCTGGTCGACGATCATTCTGTCCCCACTGCATCGGGGTGCCGCGGAGAATATCCGCTCGGGTACTGTTTTGTGGCGTGTCGCCTGGGGGCAGTGGTCCTTCGCGTGTACGATTCCGTGTCTTGTCTGCTTTCGCTATCTTTTCCGCTTCTTCCAGGGAAACCTCTGTTTCCTTTACTGGATATTTCGTGTTTTCACCATCCTCATGATGCTTGTATGATTCCCGGATCTTGTTCAACTGGCTTACGTGGGCGTCCGGGAGTCCGGGGAAACCGGTCATGCTGATCTCTGCAGGAAGGAATTTCTTGATCATGATTCCACCGTCTGCGCGGAAGTCGCCTTCTCCTTCGCCGCCGATCGAGACGCCCTTGATGAACGGGGGAATGATCCTGGATCCTTTCATCTTGGCGAATAGTTTCTCGTCCATGTAGCCGAGAGTGTCTAGCCATAGGCCTTCTTTCTGGCCGCCTGTGCTCGTCTCGTCAAGTCCGTACTTTGCGCCCGTTACAATGCCCGTGATGACGTCGACATCTTCGATGTTGTGGTCGAGAATGAACGGCTTACCAACGTAGAGTGGCGGTACTCCTTGGAGGAGCTCCTTGGTGTAGATCCTGTTGTTCAGCGACTTTGTCGGATACGCTGCCAGGATCCGTGCCTGGAATGGCACAAGACCCGGTGGGGCCCGTTCCTTGATCGCAATCTTGCCGGTTGACTCCCGGGGCTTGTCGAAGACAATCTCGAGAATCTTGCCAGCTTCATCCGCGAACTGTTCACGGGCTTCTGTGATGTTTTTCAAAGGTCTAAGACCTCGTGGCGGTGCGGCCGCTCTTTCGCCGCTGAAACCTTGGTGACGTCTAGAGGAACGTAGACTCCCAAGCTCTCTTTGGACGCGGGCTCTTTCAGTTCTGTAACGACAAGAATCAGACTGTTAGATCCGCAGTAGGAGCAGAACCGTGCGTTTGGTGAGAGAAGCATTACTTCTCTACAGTTTCCACACTTGTATTCAGTCAATGTTTGATACCTCTGATTGACGATAGACCATCACGTAGGCCGGCCTGCTAGCTAGCTCAAGATGTCGCGAAATTTCCATAGGGATGCCGTCGTGAAGATGATCCTGAAGCCCGTAGATGTTACGAGTCACGCCAAACTCGCGGGTTTCATAGAGCCAGATGCTGCGAAAAATCTTCCAAATTTCGCGTGGCACAATCATTGAAAGTGCTACCGGATTACAGCTTGGTCGAGATTCCGGCTAGAACGTGCTCGAGGAGCAGTCCGAGGAACAATACTAGAGCAGCAGCTGAGCCAGCTGCAAGGCCCGTAGTAACCGGGATTCCAAGCAGTGCTAGCCATGCAGTGAGAGCGACGGTCTCTACGATAGTGAAGAGAACAATCACGGCCAGTGCTTTACGATCTAACAGTTTCAAGGATCTCGAATATCTCCGGTAATTCTGCGAATTCTAGGAGCTCGTCAACAGGCGTCCAGGTGAATGACTGGGAGAGCTCGGCCGTGCTATTACTCACAGCCGAGACTCTGACTACACACGTCGACGAGACAGGCGTCTTCGACGAGAATGAACTACTGTGACTCTTGAGAATGACGCTGCGCTTCGAAAATCGCATTACTCAAACCGGTACTCTTCTACTGCCCGGGATCTTGCCTGGAGGCGTTTGTGAGAGGGTGCCACCAGGCGAGCTGTCAGGGCCCGTCTGGTAGTTTTGCGCGAAGTTACTCTGAGAGTGAAGTTAGCCCAGAACTTTGCCGGGTCTTGGAGCATTCGTAGGACAGCCTGCTGGTCCAGGCCGCCCGCGCGCGAGGCATTGATGAAATCGATGAGTGGAATAAGCACCTTAGGCTTCCTCTGAATATTGGCCAGCCAATTGTGCCAATGCCGTTGGGTTGCCGGTATTCCAAGTAGTGATTTGAGATTTTAGAGATGCAATTATCGCGTCCCATTGTGCTCGGGTAAGACCTACTATCGAAATCTTGATCTGTCCAGAACTTGCCATTGAATCACCAACCTTTCATGGAACTCCCATGTAGATCGCCAGAATGCTTCCGGCGCCAGTGTACACGGTGCATCTTGGTCTGAAGTACCTGAATGGTCGTGCGATTGCATCTACCGAAAACTTGTAGGTACCGGAACCATCCGTGTTCGTATGAGTAAGTATCGTCGACCAGTTAGCGTTGTCAAAGGAGCCTTCTAAAATGACGGTCCATGTTGTAGCGCCACTGTTGATTACTACAAACCCATAATATTTTGGGTTCCACCCAAAAGCGGTGAAGTCAAGGCTGACCCCCGTTCCAGTAGCAGTAAATGTGTTTTGTTGTGGCGTAGCAAAGCCCGGTGGAAATTGTATTCCGGGAGTAACGCTGAGGATGTTTGTCGAAACAGTATTGAAAACTTGGACTGGTAGATCCATCAACGCGGGCGTAAGCGCATCTGGAACTCCGGCGATGCCGCCAACCGTTGTACCATCGAGATAACTTGTCGCTTTTGCTAGCGTCGGCCAGTTCTGTGCCCCCGAATTGCCTTGGTTCGCAGTAACGGTGCCGGAGGAGATGGTCGTGCTAACAAGGGATACTGTCTGCGTACCACCGGGAATATTGCGGACGACTAGAGCCTGCTCGTTACCAACGATCGCTGTCCCTTTGACCGCGGCGAGATTCGCGCTTGTCGTAGGGTCGCCGATTACAACAACATCCATCTCCACGACGACAGAGTTGGCGGTAACTTCGCGGGTGCGGATTTTCTTGCCGGTATTGTCTGGAGCTACTTGGACGTATTTCTCGGACGTATGGGTTCTTCCCCTGGCTTCTTAGCCTCTTCTAGTGCTGAATGTTCAACGACCTTGACCTGGACCCATTTCGGGACCACTTTCGCCTGAACGATGATGAATCCATAACCGCATCCACAGGGGCAGAACGTGATCTGAGAATTTTCTGATTGACTCACAGATCCAGCCTTCTAATCACCGAACACGTAGAATTTTCCTTCCAGGGCAAAGTCGAATCGGAGATCTTCCTCTGCCTTGGCCATGTCCCAGACGATATCCACGGGGATAACTTGGCTGGGCTTGATTATTCGCTTGTCAGCGTTCAGAGCGACTGACAGGTCGACTCTTGTAGTGACGCGTATGTTGCCGATGTAGTAGGTGCGGTCTCCCTCGTTCTTGAGGTAGAGCTGGAATGTTTTCGTGCCGCCTTCGACATAGCTGACTTCGCCTAGATCAACTGGTATCGGCTGCTCGTTTTCGTCGCGGACGTGTTCGACTGGCTGCTTGCAGGTCTCATCCCAGTACATGCGCAGCTTGACTTTTCCAGGCGCCACTACTTCCTCTTCCTCTCAACAACGTATTCCCGGCCGGTAGGAGTACGGATCTTCAACGTCTCCGCTGCGGGATCTTTGGGTTGATCGTTCAGTGGTTTCGGGACTGCCTGGGGCTGGAACATCGTTCCCTGACCAGCCTCCTCCGGGATCTGCAATCTCTCGCGCACGTATTCCTGGCTGACTATTCCTCGAGTATAGAGATCTGCTAACGGTGCCTCGTTGGCCCGCCAGTCTTCAGGCGTGATTTCTTTGAAGTTGAAAGTAATGTCTTCCTTGTCGGTCGGCGAGTCTTTCGCTGCCGGGACGTTGGCTGCTTGTGGTTTTGCTACTTTCTTGGGGGTTGAGATTGTACGTCTACCTCTGGTCCATCGCCAAGCTGTCTACCAGGACGCAGGTTAAGCAGAATTCTCGGAATCACGTAGTCCATGTGGAGCTGCTCTAGCTTCTCCTGGTTCTCTCGAGTCTCGTCTTCCATCAGTTCGAAGTTGAGGCTTCCCCACTTGATCTCCTGACCTCCGCCCAGAGTTGCAACTGTGAGAGGGATGCCCATTCCCAGAAGGACACGTTCCTTGTACGCCTGGAGATAGTTGGCCACACTGTCGCTGGTTCCGCCGGCTTTGTAGAGCTCTTCGCCTTTGACGAGAAAGTTGACCCAGACGTCCTCGCCCTGCTGACGATTTTCGATCGTAGTCTTCTGGCGCAGAATGTCATCGGTTGCAGGAATACTAGAGACCTGTTGGTGGGTCTCGTCAAAGTACGTGCCTCCAAAGTTCCACACAATCGTCTTGTCGCCTCTCTTGCCAACGATCGTGGGCAAGTACTGCAGCATTACGAGGTAGCCTTTCAGCGCGAACAATGTTTCGCGGAAAGTACTGTAGCCGTAGATGCCGCCCGTTATCTTGTTGAACTGGAGACACAGCATCTGATCCGGGTGAAAATCAATCTCCGTCTCGCTACCGATTACTGCAGTCGGTGCAAGAGGCCCGGACCATCTCCGCTGAATATACTTGTCCACAAGAACTGTTGCGCGGTCCTTGTCCCACTGCTGTGGCTGGATCTGGATACGGAACGTTCGTGGATCCGTGTTCTTGAGACCATAGAACTTGGTTGCAGGAGTGAAGCTTACGAGTGGTCGCGGCGCGTAGGTGATGTTACTGCCCTGGTATCCGACTCCTTGGGCAACGTCAGCAGCGTTTGAAAGACTCCAGGTTGCCGTGCTGTCGTCTACGGACTCAATGTACGCATTGCCCCAGATCAGCGCGTTCTTCGTCGCTTCGAATAGTGAGTGCTTGATCTTGAGCCGCTTGTACTCTTTGAGAATCTTGTCGGTCAGCTGGTCGCTGCCACTGTTGATCTCAAAACCCGGTTTCCAAACTTGACGAGTTTTGAGCTTTACCGCGTATGCAACTTCGGGAACGAACAGATATGCGTCGAGGCTAGAGGAGCTTTCTTAGAGCTCTTACTCCCAATACCAACCCCAGTCGTTTAGCCCTGCTTGGTTTAGCAGACTGGCCAACCGAAGGTTGGTGCATACTGTCCGAGAACGGGCGTCGTGGCTGCAAGGGCGCGATCGTCTTCTCGAATCTTGGTCCTAACATGCTCAGCGAGTTTCTGACTCGCGACCTGCGGAGAATATTCCCAGCTGTCCCCAAAGCCAATGTCGCTGTTGCGAACATAGCCCTGCTGGATGAAACGTATTGGAACCTTCTCAATTATTCTGTTGAAGTCGGGCAGAACGGATGTTGAGAAGACTGGGGTGGGGAGGGTGTTTCGCCCTGGTGTCCGTTTTTTAAGACCGAATCTTTCTAGGAACCTCTTTGGTAGATGTAACAGTGCTCACCTCCGACGTGATCGTGAAGTCTTGGTCTGAACCCGAGAAATCCTGGCTCGCCTGTGCTATCGACAGCGAAGGATCTATCAATTTCCGTCCTGACAAGAGGCACAAGGAAACAATGAGTTTCTCCGTTTGGTTCTGCAATACCAATCGGCCATTCGCGCACACGTTCGCCAAACTGACTGGAGGGACGCTCTTTTCGCGCGGCCACCGCGCGGTTTCGGCAAGAAGATGCAATTCGAGGTCTATGTGACCTCCAAGGCGCGGGTTGGGAAGCTGCTAGAAGCAGTGCTTCCGTATCTGATTGTAAAACAACAACGCGCTCGCGAACTGCTAGCCTGGATCCGTCAGCATCCAGAGACTAGAGCCGACAGAATCGTCAGGTTGAACCGGACGCTTCCTCGAAACGAGGCCGGTTCAAACATGCCTCTAGCATCGTCCTACTGAACATACGTGCCGTCTGCTTTCTTGTGACCGCAGATACAGTCAGTGTTGGGTGGATTCCAGCGTCCACACCAAGTGCACAACACCTTGCCGTGCTTTGTGTTGTCATTGTCCCAGGGCTTCTTGGGCCCATTGTCGAATTCGCCCGGTCGCTTGCTCAGATATACTGTGTAATCGATGGGCTTGTTCTCAGGCCTTGAAGCGTACACTGCCAAGGCGAACGCCCACAGCTGATCGTCATGTGTCCCGGCGGGGTGAGAGAACTGCATCTGCCCGGTCTTGGTGAGTTCGTACCTTTCCAAATTTAGCTGGTTGATCAAGTCCTGATCATAGAACACCGCAGCTTTTCCTTCTTGCATCTGTTTCTTGAGATACACCATGATCTGCTGTTTCTGGGGCAGGGAGAGCATAACGCCCTCCGAATTTTTCAATCCGGCTTTCGCGGCTTCCTCCACGAAAACTTCGCCAACTCCAGTTTGATCAATGAGGATGCGGACGACTCGGTCATGTTTCTGATTCGCAAGAGACAGCCAGCCGAGGACCGTCCCATATTCAGTGCCGAGTTTGAACTGTTTCACCTTAACTAGAAGTGCCTGCCCAGCAATCTTCCGGACTACTGCGATCACCGAATGATTACGCTTCTGGCCAAGGTCTACGCCAATGTAGAACTCGCCATGTTTAGCGTCCTCAGTCGCTGCTGGTGTAGAAGTCGTCGGGTATAGGCTCCAGATCTTGTCTTATCGATTTGGTGATGAGACTCATTGGGAGCCAGGCGTCTTCGTCTTCGGCGAACTCTGCTTCCATCTCTCTTTGCCAACGCCACGGATCAACCGACTCAATCTGTTTGCGCAGTTTCTCCAGAATCTCCTCTTTGAGGGGACCGTTGGGTTCGAGGGCTTCACGCCAGGAAATGTGATGTCGTGAGACATCTCCGTAAGTATCGTTGTCGGTACACATCCGATAGAAGACGCTGTCGCGGCTTCCAGGTGTCGAGGTGGCGAGAAACTTACCGTTAGTGGTGGCCAGCGTAAAGACGACTGCGTCGAGTAGATCTGCGTCGTCCCGTACGAAACCGTATTCGTCGATGAATACGAGATTGACTCCGGGCTCGCCACGTATCGTCTCGGGATTGTTGGGGAAGGCCTGGACGCGGCTGCCGTTGTGGAATTCGATTTTTGTTTGGAGCGGTTTCGGGGCCACATATTTGGGTAGACGCCTCAGGAAACTAGAAATTTTTCGAATGATGATCTTGCTTTGCCGAAGTGAGGGTGAGACGACTAGGACATTGAATTCACGGTTGCGTAGGCACTGAAAGAGTATCAACGCTGCGATGATGTGGCTTTTGCCGCTTTGTCGACACCAGCGAATGACAATGAACTGTGACTTGTCATTGAGAACTTTGTTTTGGTATTTTGTGGGTTTGAATGACAATAGTTTCTCGCAAAATTCTACTGCCTCCTCCGGGACATTCAAGCCCTTCTTGCGCGCAAGGCGTCCTTCAATCTCGTGCTTGAGGTTGTGCGTCTCCGTCTCGAAGCTCTTCGACCATATGTCTGAGTTCCGCGAGCTGTCTCTTCGCGACGTTGTTGTCCACGTTTTTCATTAGTCCGTTTAGGGTTTGTGCAAGATAGGCCAACACGCTATACCAGCTAGTCCTCTGGTTTGCTTCGTACTCCGGTTCATTAGGATTGGTTGGGCCTTTACGCTTAGTTGGGCCCTTGGCAAGCATCGCTGCTGTTCTGATCGCTTCATGGAGAGTATTGATGATCTCTCGCCTGATGGTTTCAGTAGTGGGACTTCGTTTTTTCGGCATTCAATGAGGCCTGCCAAAGAAGACTCTCAGCCAATCCAATTTGTCGAAGTAATTGTGAGATCAACCGTGAATTAGGTGCCTGCGCAGGTGTCTGCGGCTGCGTCATCCACGTCCTCGCCCTTTACCGTGATGTATGTTGGTATGTTTCCTAACAAGTTGCAATATTGTAAGATTCATGATTGTCGCTATCGCACTGAATGCGCTGTTGATCAATATCCCGTCGTGGCCTGTCAGTGTGCCCGCGATTGTGATCGCTGTAATGCCGAGAATCCCCGAGCTACCGAGCATTACTATGTTGTCCACCAAGATTGAACGCCGAACCATTTCAAGGAGAGACAATTACTAAACCCCGGATGATCTCGACAAAAAATTGGGGAGCCCAGTTCTTCGGACTTGGTGCTCAATACACTTTGCGGTCTCGGAGGAATTTATCGATGAACAGAAGGACCAGCGCGAGGAATGGCACGCCTCCAATCGTGGGTTCTGCCTGCAATCCTGGAATCAAAGTCTGGAGAAATGTGGCGATGGCTGCTGCGATTGCGACCCGTAGAATTCTTAGGAACGCTCTGAAGCTCGGATAAGCTAGGGCCTTCTGCCAGAGAGTATTCACTTCTTTGGCTATGCTTAATGTCTACACCTCCAATCGGGTTTTGGTCGCGCGACGGCCAATAGGTCGCGGTCGTAGCCAGGTGAACTGATTACCTCGCCAACATCAACATCTAGGAGGACACTCTCAACGAGTGAGACAATCTCGCCGAGTTGCCGGTCCCTGAATGTGTTTTGCCGGACCTGGCGAACCTCTTGGTCTAGAATTTGTTGTATGCGAGTTTGTCCTCTGATTGTTGGTCCCTCCCCGGTTATTCCGGGCGAGGAGAATCGCTGGCATCACGCCCGATTCGGCGTCTACAGCGTTTGTCCGTCGCGGTTTTTCCGCAGACCACTATATGTCGACGGAAATATATTAGGAGAGGCCGCGCAAAAAACCACCGTCCGGGATTATCTGGGATTTAATCGAGCCTCTGAGATTCATTCCTTGAACTGTTTCAGATATCCTAACTCGCTTAATCGTTCTCTTACCAATCTTCGTATCAAGAAACTTAGCTGATGTTCTCCAATTGCTTCGGAGTACGACCGCAAGGCGTTCCATACATCTGTAGGCATTCTCAGGTGAACCTCAGCCCTCAGTCGGTTTTCTGGATTGTAAAGCGGGGGTCTTCCTCGCCGCCTAGCTGAGGAAATATCCGATTATCTGCACCGACTTATCTATGGTAACCCTTCGGAAAACATTTTCTCGACAACGAAGACCAAGAAGACTAGAACAGATGCCGGGAATATTACTGTCTGCGGCTGAAAAACATCACGCAATTCTCTTCAAAATGAGGATCTTCAGCCGACTTGAACGCGTCTACGTCAATTCGCGCAAGGCTCTATCAGTATACCACTATTTTTCCTTGTGATTCTCAACTCTATTCCAATCAATGGTTCCGCCATTTCTCTCGGCAGGTAAACAAAGTAGGATTTGTAGACGTACTCTCCTTTTTTTCTTGTCATGTAGATTTTCCTGTAAGTCTTTACCTGGATCTTAGGCAAGGTGCGTTCCTCAACGAGACTTCATTGCTGAATACGGAGCTGGCCGACCATTAAGCGAAAGATAGGTGCAAAAGTGACCTCTTGCCAGCGTGGGAAAGGTAAGTTTTACCTGTCAAACTGTACCCAAATGAACCTGATCCACCACTCGAACGGGTTGATTTCAGCCTTAATCATGTGATCCCAGCTGACTTTAGGCGAGTCATGCAAGGGGTAGGGGGTGGGGGTCAACCAAAATCATGAGCGAGCCTTGGTAAGGTTAAGGTAGCCCAGACCTTCTGGTCAGGGTTCTTCATGACAGGCATCCCCAAACCGACCGTCGAACGACTACTCCAGGAAAACCTGGAACATGACTGCAGTAAAGCCCGAGGAGCATGTGTTAGAATCGTTGCCGTTGCTGAGCTTCCGACCATTTATGGACATTTCCAGGCGGTAGCGTTCGAGAACAACGTGGACAAGAAAGAGCATGCGGCCCTTGTCAAGGGAGACGTTTTCGACAGAGATGACATCCCGGTCAGAATGCATTCCGAATGCCTCACAGGCGACGTCTTCGGCTCCCTGCGCTGCGACTGCCGCGAACAGTTGCAACACTCCCTGAAAGCAATCAACGAAATGGAGCATGGCATTATCCTCTACTTGAGACAGGAGGGGCGGGGAATCGGCTTCGTAAACAAGATACGAGCATATCAGCTACAAGACCATGGCAAGGATACGTACGAGGCGAACATTGCACTAGGCTTCCGGCCGGACGAGCGGGACTACGATCTAGCCGCACACATGATCGGGTCGTTACATGTCAAGTCGGTCAAGCTGATGACGAACAATCCTCAGAAGATCAAGGATTTACAATTACACGGTGTCAAGATAACAGGTCGAATCCCCCTTATTATTCCGTCAAACAGGTACAACGCGTTCTACCTAGAAACGAAACGCGTCAAAGGAGGACACTTGTTACAGCCGGGTCAATTGCATGACATGTTTCTGGAGCAGGGCGAGCTACCGCCAGACCAAGATCCAAAATAGGAATGCTACAATAGTCAGTCTAGAACCTCGTAAGACAATACGATATCAGCTCCGTACGATCTAGCTTTTGTAAACCGTAATTTGACTGCATCCTCCACTCGCTCGACACCCTCTCCTTCAACCAATGTGACGGCCTCCTCTCCACCAATTATCAACGGACTCACAGCAATACTCACTTCATCCACGAAACCCTGGGTCAACATATTCCAGTTCAACGTCCCGCCACCTTCCAGGAGTATTTTCCGAATCCCGAGCCGCATGACACTTTTCATCAACATAGGAAGAGAAACGAGTTTGCCTCTTCCACAAACCAAGACCATAACACCCATCTTCTTGAGTCGACGAATATTCCCTGCAGGTGCCTTGCTCGTTACTGCAATGATTGTAGGTATTTTCCTGGCCGTCTTGACAACGTAGGCGCCTGCTGGTGTCCTAGCGAGGCCGTCGACGACGATCCGTGTCGGGTTTCGTCCTCGGTAGTATTTGGTCGTAAGTTTTGGATCGTCTGCTAGTATCGTGCCAAGCCCGACCATTATTCCGTCCACGCTACTTCGTAACCTGTGGACACGCTTGAGATCTTGTTGAGATGAGAGTCTTGATTCCCTCCTCTTGGTGGCTATTTTGCCATCAAGGCTCATAGCTGAATTCAAAATTACGTGGGGACGCGAGCCATTCATAGTCATCCAGTTGAGACTGTGGTGTATTACCTTGTCAACTCCATTAGAATCTCTTCAATCTCAGCGCCGCGCGCCATAGCGAAGCCCTTTCCCAGGTCGACAATTCTGAAACCATTCTTTTCCAAAACCCTGATGCTTGCCGTATTGTTTTTGGCCGCACCAGCATAGATGGGACGGGTCTTCAACTCTTGCAGAAATAACGATAAGGCTTGGTCGCGACCCCCTTGCCCCAGTATTTCTTTTCCAATCCAGTAGGTAACCTCTGGCCTCCCTTCTTCGCACGTATTTGGCGACGCTACTGGCAATACGTCCATTGTAAAGAACAGACTTGACCACAACATCCTCCTCATTCCTCATTTTTGTCCAGTGTTTGTCGAAAGCCTCTCGCTCGCTCGGGTCTATCCCAATGAACGCGGCCATGTAATTTGCTTTCGGATCCAGTTGATACTCGTAGAACGCAGGTAGGTCGCTGTCGGGGACAGCTCTCAAAAGGATCCTGCTCACTACCACCACTCTCATTTACAAAGGGTAGTTGGCGGTGAGCGCAATGAATGTAGAGTATTGTCGGCCCAATCCCATGACTTACGGTTCTGGTCGGGACTATCAATAGACCTCGTAGAATATTGTTGTACAGGATATGTCTATCGACACTACCTAGACATGTTGAGCAGGAAGATGAATGGGGAAAGTCGAATTCGTCCTCGCGGTCGGATTGTACACGTCAAGCATTCTGGGAATCCAACTATTGCTCATGGACAGATGGCTCTGGAATGCTAGCCCAACACACGCAATCGGCCTAGCCCTGTTCGTAACAGTTGACGTCATGCTCCTAGCAGGTATGCGGAGACAAACACAATTGGCTAGTCCTGGTGCTCTGCTAGTCTCGCTCATCCAGCTTGGGGCGATGATAGCTGATTTGGGCAACGGACAACCTGCAGACGTGTCATCAGACTCTTTCCGAGCCTACCTACTCGCTAACACCGGCTTCGTTAGTCTCATGGTGGTCCAGGCCGCAATACTCATAGTGGCAAGCATGGCAGTAACCTCGTCATTAGTTAGCGATCATAACTTGGTGAGTCCTATCAGAGGACAATAGCCCGGTGAGAACTAACTGCAAACAATGATTGTGATGGAGTCGTAGTCTAAAAAATGGGGTGGACTGCTCCCTTATTCTCGCGCAGTCGATAGAGGTTTACTTTTTCCTGGATCGGGGTGTCCAATATTCGAGGCGTTTCTTGAGTTCTCTGAGTTTGCCCTCGCTCTTTGCTCTAGCGGCGGTGAGCCTTTTCTGCAGTTCTTTGACTTCTTTGTTGCGCGCAGATGTGACGCTCCGGATGTCTGCCCTTATTCGCCGTACGTAGGCTTCCACTTTCGAACGCTTTGACATTGTTCTGACCGCAGAATCAGACCATCTCCTTTTATGATTTTAACATCGTGTCCTTATCATCTAGCGGAAACCTCCGCGAGATCGATCACAGCCATTGTTATCACTATGGGTCCATGATTATGGACGCTAGTTGAACAGCCTCTCCTGACCGTACTTTGTAAGTATCCAGCGATTTTCCCTACCCACTTTGCTGGAAGACACGACTCTATTCTTTCGCAGGAGCACGAGATGATGACTTACACAACCATTACTGAGACCAGACTTTTCGCTGATCTCGGAGATCCGATTCCAACCTTTTTCCATAACTTCAATAATTCTGGTCCTCGAAGCGAGTCCTCGCGTCACGTTTCGCATTCCTGGCAAGTAGGCGCGCGGATGATAGGCGAGACTCAGCTATCTTACCTACTCACGCAAAGTCGCCGATCAGGAGTTTCTGCTGTGTCTCCGCTTCTTTTTCGGCGGGGAGTGGTTTGAAGGTCTCGGACAATTCGACCTTGATCAGTCCTAGCCTCTGACGGTAGTATTCGCGGATGTTGTAGCGTGCGACCATTTCTGTAGCCACGTCCAAGTATTTTTCGACTCCGCTGCGGAAGACAGTCCCAGTGAGTTTTCCGCCACACCGGTAACACTTACCGCCTAGCGGGGCGCGTCGAGGTTTCCACCCGCACTTCGTGCATCTTGCCCTTTGCGAAGTAAACGTTCGCAGGTTACCAACTAGATCGCGTAGGATATGTGTAGACAGGACTTTCACTGCTACTTCTTCTGCTTTGACTGCGACTATCTGGTCCGCCAGTCGCAACTGTTCTTTCACCTTTTCAAGCATCGTCGGCAACTCCTTGTAACTACTTACGAGTCGTCCGTCGTCAAGGTCTAATGTGGAGTGCGTGAGCCCTATGTGCCAGTGATTGCCTCCGTTGCCTACGCAAACATTCAATGTTGGAACAAGGTTCTCTACATCTTTCGGATGAGTAGACTGCAGCGTCTTCTCATAAAACTCGACTGGGAATCGGTCAACAGTTTCGATGTTCAGCGCCTGACGAGCCACTTCTGATGGGTTTAGCACTGGAGAGAGCAGTAGAGGTGCATCCATCAACCCCCCTATTCGGTCAGGCATGAATTCCCTCGAAAAATTGAGCAGTACGTCGAATAATAGTGACACTGAATCCTCGTCTCCGTCACAGTCCCTGCGCTTGGCAGCGTGCCAGAACGGATGGGCGTAACATACGCTCGCCTTGGTGAACCCAATGATCCTGGCTACTACTCCTACCGAAGTGTGCGGCGAGAGTCCTACGACTAGTCGACCGATAAGGTCCTCTTTGGATCTGGCTCCGTAGAACTTTTCCTGGCCGTAGTACAGGGTTAAGAGGTCGTCAAGGAATTTCGAGACTTTCACAAGGTACAGTGCGCAGACTTCCGGGACGACAAGGTCCTGTAGTTCAAGCGGACAAAGTTGATCAGGAGACTCCAATGGTTTGCCTTCGACATCTTTCGTGTAACCTAGCAAACGTGCTTCTTCGATGGAGAGTCCGATTTCTCTGGGCCGGAAATGTGTCAGTATCGCGTTGGTGGCATCGAATCGTACTGTGCCGTCTTTGAACACTGAAACGTCATTCTTGGATCGCAGAATCCCCTTCTCTAAGGGCTCAGGAGTCTTTGACTTGTTGATCAGTCCCTTTACTCCTTTGACAGGCTCAGTAGGCTTGGCAAGTGATAGCCGATGCGCCGCATCATCGAGTAGACGGTCTAGATCCAGTGGCTTCTCATGGTAAGGTACTGTCTCGAGATTACAGTTTCCGCACACGTCGGAGCCCGGTTGACCGCACCGTGGACACCATTTACGTTGAACTGTGTATGAGCCACAAACTGGACACTTGACACGCGGTTCCCACGTATCACACTCCGGACAGATTCTATCCATGATCTCGAGTGATAGTGAGAGCTTCTTCGAGGCTTCCACAATGTCCCGTCTTGATCCCCCGAACTGCCCTGTGGGAAAAAGTGAGTGTACCCTCGGTGTCATCACGCGCTCCTTTGCTTTCTCTGGGCGTCCCATTCTCGCGCCTACGAAAACAGGAGCCTTGTTCTTGATGGGGAAACCGGCAAGTTTGCTGAGATTGTCGAGCACGGTGTCGCTCGATTGATCCATCAAGAGTTCGGGTCGCTCGGCCCCGAGAAGAGCGTTTACGATGAGAGCATCATCTCTATCGACTATTATTGAACTGTTCAGAATCTTATGAGGGAGACACAACCGTTCAAGAATAGTTTTTAGCCGTTCATCGTTCGAGAAAACCATTGAGCCGTCTTCCATTTTGGAATGGCTCCCTACTCGGTGATGGAAATGCTTCAGATCCTCAAGTTTTATCGAATCCCAAAACCAAGTATGGAAGGGATGAAGCGGTAAACTTAGGATCCGGGATATTTCGAGGGCTTCCTCAGCGGTAGGCCTCGTTGACAGTGGGTCGTCAACCATTTTTTTCAGTCTGGAAAAGGGAACTGTCAAGGATTCTGGGACGGTCTGGCCTTCCAGCTCTACAAGTTTCGTGGTCAAGAGTTGGGCCCACCATTCCTCTACAAACCCCGACGCGACAAGGATTCGATTGTTCTCGAGAAATTCTCCGTATCCAACCATCAAGTCTCCGATGAAGAGAATCTCTTCGATACGGGTCTTGATCGCTTTGGCTTCAGTGACATTGCCGACTCGCAATACTGAGCCGTCGGTCAACTTGACAACTGGGGGCTCGATGCTGTCGACGGCTGTGACGATGCCGGCTTTTCCTGGCCTCTCCATCTTTAGCTGCACTCCTACTGCGAGAAATCCTCCAAGAATCTCCATTGTGCATGGGTGTACCCCTACGCTGGCAAGGCCAGTGTTCCTGGCGTGACCATAACGTATCCGGAATCCACCATGCGCGCTTGGAAATGCGAAGATGGGACGTCCGCCAACAACGTCTTCCATGAACATGAACTCCTTCGCCTCTTCCCCATCGGCGGAAGATGTTTTCAACTGGGCGAGCCAGTCCCATCCCTCAAGTCCCAGTCTCTCGACTATCCTCAGGACTTTCGTCGATCTGCCAAGCAGTCCATCGTTGACGACTCGTAGCGCGCCGCCACGTACACGGTTCGTCTCTATTCTGGGAAGGTTCCGGTTGACGACCACCTCGACAGGATCTGTCTCGACTCCATTCGGCTCGATTGGAAGGCTCATCATCGTATTGTGCAATACATCATCCGGGTTGCGATATTGAAAGCGTGCAACCATCCGTTCGTAGAGTCGCAGTTCTTCGACGAATCTGCGTGCTTCTTGTTCTGTGGCACGGTAGGGCTGAAGGTTCAGTTTTCTTCGGACATGGTCCGCCACTATCATCGTAAGACCCATTTCTGTTCCACCGGCCGATCTCATGGGACCAGCAAAATACACGGCAAGATGTTTAGTTCGATCTGGGTTCGTCCGGATCTTTACGTCGTAGATTCCTTGGATTGGGGCAACGGTCACTGCCTCATCCAAGACAGCTAGGGCAGTCCGTACGGCCCGTTCAGCCGCTTCCTCCTCGTCGAAGCTTCCGAAACGTCCCAGCACAATCTCTTCACTGATTTTCAGCGCTGTCTCTTCGCGCGAGATCACGTTGTTCAGTTCGCGGATTCTTGCAGCTACACCAGGGGGACCAACAGCTTTCTCAACGCGGTCGGCTAGGTCATAGGTAGTCTGTGATTCTACTTTTATTGAAGGGTCTAGACCTTTGCCGCGGCAGAGAGTTGCTATCGCATACTGCCGTTCATACTCTTCATGCAGCCCTTTCACATAATCGGATTCAGGTCGTGTTTCATGGCTCTGCATGACCTAGTCTGGTCCCGGATGCTAGCAGGTCTAATAGGTTATTGCTGATTTGACATTGAGACAGATGAAACTACTGGTCTAGTCATGAGCTTGGGCTATAGCGCATCCAGCCCCGACGTCCCGCCCAAGAAACCCACACTATTGCAATTGCTGCGGCCGCGATTATGAGCGCGACCAGGAAGACGACAACTTTCTGAAATATGTCATAGCCGGCAGTATAGAAGCCAAGATAGACCAAGACGCCCACGAGGAATCCAGAGCCAATAATTATGGTTCCGATAATCCTAGTCAGTGCTCCTCTAGAAGCATTATCAACAATACTCATCCGACACACGCACTCCTCCTTCGGACAATCTCCATCGGGAAGTTAAGCTTTCACACGCTCAAGAATTACTGCGACAATTCTGTCCCACTTGCTGGCTTAATTTGGACGTGGAGCTGTGGAATCATATGATTGTTCGACCTCCGGCGAAACCGTGCCCCAGTAGCTGTCGCGGTTACTTGAGGACTCGTGCCGTGAGCCGTGGGTCCCCTGCAAGAAGGAAGAACCCTGCTTCAACTCGAAGTTCTTTCCGCAGAACTCACAGAAGGCCAATCTTGACGATCACTGCATGAGAACTCAGAGATTATGAACCCTGCGTTGAACGGATTGATGTACTAGGGACGGTCGATGAGATGATCGCGGATAAGGTCCGGCCTCGCAGAATCGTGCTTCACTTTGACCTGGACGCGTTCTATCCTAGCTGTGAGATCAGGAGGGATCTATCCCTTGCTGGGAAGCCCTTGATCGTTGGTGCAGATCCAAAGCAGGGTCATGGTCGGGGAGTAGTCACGTCCTGCAGTTACGAGGCGCGAAAGTATGGCGTCCGTTCAGGCATGCCTATTTCAATCGCGTACAAACTTTGCCCTCCCCCCACCGGTATCTACGTGAAACCCGACTTCGAGCTTTACGGTAAAACATCCGACAGGGTCATGCAACTGCTCCGAAAATACGGCGACAGTTTCGAACAGACCAGCATCGACGAAGCCTTCCTCGACGTTAGCGAAAGGTGCAGAAATTTTGAAAGAGCGGCAGAACTGGCGAAGAACCTGAAAAACGACCTGAAACAGTCTGAAGGCCTCACTACGAGTGTTGGCATTGCTCCGAACAAGTCCGTCGCCAAGATGGCGTCTGACATTCAGAAACCTGATGGTTTAACAGTTGTAACGCAGGAACAGCTTCGTTCATTTCTTGAACCACTCCCAGTCGAAAAAATTAGTGGTGTCGGTAAGAAAACCGCACAGTTTCTGCATGAACACGGGATTCAAACGATTGGCCAGCTACGGAACGTCCAGGCCAAGAAGCTTACAGATTGGTTTGGAAAGGGGGGTATCTGGCTCTGGGGTATAGCGAACGGGATTGAGGAGACTCCGGTCGAAGAGAGGCCGTTGCGAAAGTCGATTAGCGTAGAACAGACGTTCGAACGGGATGTTCAGAACAAGCAGGTTGTCAAGGAAGCTCTGGAGGCGCTGATCCAAGAAGTACATGAACGCCTTCTCGGTGAGGGACTCTTATTCCGGACCATCGGGATCAAGATCAGGTTCGAAGGTTTCCAGACGTTTACAAGGGAAAAGACCCACACTGGCTACGTCGACGACCCTCTCGTCGTGAACGACTATGTGAAAGGGCTCTATCGAGAGTTCGAGAAGGACCGTCGTAAAATCCGGCTTGTCGGCGTGCGACTGTCAGACCTTAAGCCTGCGAAGGGTAAACAGGCGACACTGGCCTAGTGAGGCTAAGTTTCTACAAAGTTTCAGGGTCCAATAGGACCAAATTGTAAGTTTTCTCTCCGGAAATGAACCTTCACTATCATGCTTCGGTTTCGACACGAATAAACCGATTCCGGACGGTAACGATCACTCCTAGAGCATGGGGCACAGTTAGTGGCAACAAGGGTCCCTGAACGGTCTATCGAAATCATTGCTCGAGTATACAATGCACTCGGCGACCCTGTGCGGAGGCACATCATCCAGATCCTGCAGGAAAAGGGTGGGGCCGGATTCAGAGAGCTCCGAGAAGCTCTCAAGCTCACTCCAGAAAGTCTGTTTCGTACCTTGAACACTCTAGAAGGAATAATTACTCAGGACAAGAATGAAAACTATCTACTGTCTGACGAAGGCCGTTCCGCCTTGGAGGCGGTTAGAGCCGGGAATGCTATTGATACCGGAACGGGTCTTCGAGAAACGAGGCCCGGATTCCTAACACGAGAGCTACTATTCGCCCGTTCAGTCTTTCAATACCTGAACCGATCACCACTCCGAGCGCTTCCACTTGCCATTGCCATAGTATCGTTTGGTGGCTGGGTTTCGTCTCAGACAAATCTTGAACCTCTATTGTTATTCTACGTCAATCCTCCGCCGGGCCCAAGCCGTGCCTGGTTTCTACTCATGTTCCCACTAGGATGGCTGGCGACATTTGCGGCGGCCGAGATTTTGAGCATTACAATTTTCCACCGTCGGGGAGGTGAGCTGCGCCTGTTGAATGGTACTGCGTTCGCGTTGTTGCCCCTCCTAATCGTGCCCGTGTTGTCCCTCGCACAGTTTTTCTCGGTTGCCAAAACAGCGGGCTATATTGTCATAGTGTTGCCGGTGATTCTCCAAGCCTGGGTGGCTTGTCTATTATCCAGCTCAATATCCATTGCCAAGGGATTGAAGATGGAACGGACGGCTCTGGTCAGTCTTGGAATAATGTACCTTAACTCTCTAGTAGTGTTGACAAGTCTAGAGTTAGGCCTCTTCTAGAAGATAGCTTCGGAAGCGAAGCGCTCTGTTTATCTTATCTTGAGTAGGATGTTCGGTTCTTGTACTCTGACCTCGTAGCTTGGCTCTGGAGTCCGGGCGGGTCCACCCTTCACTTCGCCGGTTCTAAGGTCGAAACGGGAACCATGCCATGGGCACTGTACTTCAAAGCCGTGCAAACGGCCTTCGTCCAACGGACCCCCAACATGTGTACAGACACTGCTAATCGCATAGTACTTTCCATCAATGTTCGCTATCAGTATCTCATGGTCTCCAACTTCCACTTTCCGCATTATTCCAGGCGGTATCTCGTCAGTGGAAGCGACCTTGACAAAGCCCTCCTGCAAAGTATCTGTCAAATGGCTTCTGCAACATTCCCAGTCTAGGGTCTATTATCCCTTTAGAAACGTGAAGAGATCCGAACCGTTCGATTTCAATGGCCATTGCGATTCGGAAGGATTGATGGGATGGTCGCGAGAACGTCGCTGGCAGTCAAGCCCTCGCCAAAGATCCTAGCAGCTTTTTCTCCTGATAGTCCAACAACTAGTGCAGCCGCTCTCGCGGCATCGAAAGGACTGCGTCCCCTTGCAAGATGCGCAGCGAGAACGCCCGCTAACAAGTCGCCAATCCCTCCCTTAGTCATGTAAGGAGAGCCTGCCCGGTCGACGTGTACACGATCTCCATCTGAGATAAAGTCCAGACCACCCTTTACGCTTACAGTGCAGTCGTATCTTCTAGCGAGTGACTTTACCGCGCGTCGTCTAGCAGATTCCGTCCAGGGCCATGCCTGCCCTGTTAGTGTTCGATACTCTCCTCCGTTAGGGTTTAGCACTATCTTCTTCCCTTTTACCACGGCCGGTTTTTCGGCGATTGCGTGCAACGCCTCGGCATCGGCAACTATGGGTTTCGTGCAGTTTCTAATGATAGAGACTAATGCAGCATGTGCTTTGCGCGTTTTTTCGACGCCACCGCCTACTACAAGCGAGTCTGCCTTGTCGAGCACTTCAGCTACCTTGTCAGGCTCCGGATACCGAGTAGTGCATGGTACTGTTATGAGGTCAGGTGAATAACCCGCGGCTATGTTCGCGGCTCGTTCGGGTGCTACAATTATTGAGAGGTCGGCACCCGCGCGTAGCGCTGCGAGCCCGTTGAACGCGAGACATCCTGCGTAACGTTCGCTTCCGCCAGCGACAATTATCCTGCCGAAGTCACCCTTCCGAGACTCCCGATCTCGTTTCGGGTAAAAATCTTCTAGCCTCATTTCGAAATCAACGTGGAAGGTTGACAGCTAAATAAGAGACCTGTGAAAGAGTAGATTGTTCGTGTAGCTGTTGCAGGAGACAGTAGCCCCAGAACTGGCCAGCCTAGCAGCAGAATCGGCCAGGGATGAGTACACTGACGGGGCCGTCTATCTCGCGCTTTCTCGAAGAGAAAGAAATCAAGAGTTCAAGGCCGCTCTCGAAGGACTCGGCCGCGGAGAACAATCGCACTATGAGTTCTGGAAACACTTTGCCCCGAACGTCGAAGTGAATGCAAAGCGGCTCAAGCTGTACTTTGTATTGTTGCTACGCTTCACTCTGGGCCTAACTTTTACGATGAAATTCCTGGAGAGGCATGAGGACAAGCTGCACAAGCGGTACCGGGAGATTGCCAAGATGATTCCTCCTGAAGACATGGCCAGATTCCAGGCGATGATGGAGGAAGAGGAGAAGCAAGAAGAAGCGTTGATGGGCAAAGTCCATGAAGGACGAGTCAAGTACATGTCTTTCATCGTTCTGGGTCTCGCAGATGCGGTCGTTGAAATATCCGGAATACATGCAGGGTCCCTTGGAATATACAAGAAAACTGAGCTAGCTGGACTGGCCGGGGTCATTGCGGGAATGGCGGCCTCGGTCGCCATGGCGTCCGCAGCATATGCCCAGGCGAAACAGGGGTTTGAGGGCTCGGCAAAATGGTCTGCGATCTATACTGGCGTATCCTACATGTTCACAGCGGTCTTCCTAGCACTACCCTACTTCCTTACGAGCAACATGATCTCGGCTCTTTCCACATCTCTCGTCATAGGCGTAATCCTCGTAGCGATGATGACCTACTATGACACAGTGATCTCAGCAAAGCCATTCGCAAGGCAGTTCGCCGAGATCGCGGGTATCATCCTAGCAGCGAGTCTTGCCCTTTACATTGCCGGGACAATCATCAACCAACTGCTTGGAATAAGCATCTAAGTTAGGTCGTCACGCGTACCAACCGCTCCATCAACATCCATCCATGCTCGAGCAATCCCAAACTACCCTTGACCGCATTCGATTCAGTAAATCTAGGCCGGCTAACTCCTGGCGCACGAGGTCCCGTGATAAGAACTGGTACTGGGTCGTCACTGTGACCTTTGGTCACCCACGGTGTCGAATGGTCACAGGTAACACAAATCGTCATTCGCGTGGCTGTTGAGGCTTTGTGGAGGGTCGAAAAGAATCTGGAATCGATCCCTTCAATCCTCTGCTTTTTCAGCTCGAACATCCCGTCGTGACCAGGTTCATCAGGACCTTTCAGGTGAACATAGACGAAGCTATATTGTCCAGCTAGTTTCAGCACGAGGTCCGCTCGATTGCGATAATCCGTCGCCGACGTTCCTGCGGAGACCTCCTTGACGTCCATTTTCAACAATCGTCCGATCCCAAGTTCAGCAGGCAAGTCAGCTACCAATGCAGGATTCAGATTCCATTTTTCCTGGAAACTCTCAATGTTCGGTATCGAGGTTCCGGGATCCCTCATCAGGACAAAATTGGCAGGTTTCTTTCCCAGACTTTTCCTTTTCTGATTCACGGGGTGGTTATCGATGGCTTGTCGGGTCTTGTAGCCGAACTCGTTTACCAGGGCTGCGGACGTGATCGATGCATGAGAACCGTCCAAAGGTTCACACTTGGGAATATCGTATTCTTTCTGTGCGGGTTGTGCGATGCTTATATTGCCCTTTCTCATGTACGCGGGGTCAAAGTTGGAAATGTTCGATGAGAAGCTCTGCGAGTCCTTTCGGAAAACTACTACGGCTCTGTGTCCTATGGTTGCTTTGAACTCGAAACGTATGTTCTTCAAACGGAGCTTCTCATTTACAGCAATGGCTAGCTCATGCGCCTCTTGGGTAGATAGATCACGGCCGGCTCGACGGTCGACGAGTTTGCCTCCCTGAACAGTTGCGAAGCCTGCGCGGAGGGCTAGGTCGCCGTCTTCGAACTTGACACCGGCACCAAGGGTCTCGACGATGCCCCTTGATAGGTGGGTCTCCAACGGATCGTATCCGAGGATTGAGAATACGCCAGCATCGCTTTCCGGAGCGATACCCCGTCCGACAGTGTACATTGACCCAAGAATGCCGTCTTGGGCGAACTTGTCCAAGTAGGGCGTGGAAGCAGCTTCAAGCGGGGTCTTATGCGCACTGAGTCTATCGCTTGCTCCGTCCATGACAACGAGAACGATGGGAGACATTTCCGACACAGGAAGAGGACTGTTCTGCCTTGATAGAAAAAAGAAGTGCTAAAAGAAAACCCGTACAGCCCTCGGCCAGGGTGAACAATCTGCCTCCGACACAGTCGTTGCATCGTCCAAGGCTAGAGAGGACCCATGTCACATCACAGCTGAAAGAGGCGTTGAACTCTGAGGTCGTGTTAGCAGGTTGGGTTCACGATGTCAGGGTCCTAGGCGGCATCTCATTCATACTACTGCGTGACATTGACGGAATAGTCCAAGTAACGGCACCGAAGTCCAAGACCACGCCTGAGCTTCTCAAACAGGTGGAGGGACTCCATCAGGAAGACGTGATAATTGTCAAGGGCAAAGTTGTTCCAAGCAAGATCGCGAAGCGGGGACTAGAGGTTATCCCTAGCGAGCTCGAAATTATCAACCGTTCCGAAACTCCGCTCCCACTCGATCCCCGCGGAGTACAGAATACTCTGCTTGACACGAGGCTGAACTGGAGATTTCTCGACTTTCGCAGCCAGGAATCGAACGCCATTTTCAAGATCCAGTCCCGACTCCTCCAATACTTCCGGGAATTCTTTGTCAAGAGAGGCTACGTCGAAATCCAGCCTCCTGTCATCATAGCCTCGGCTAGCGAGGGGGGGGCCGAACTGTTTTCCCTGAAATATTTCGAGAAGGAAGCTTACCTTGCCCAGTCGCCGCAATTGTACAAACAGATGTGCGCGATAGCATTCGAGAAAGTGTACACAGTACTGCCAGTCTTCAGAGCCGAAAAGTTTGAGCAGCCGACACATCTGAACGAGGTACGCCAGATGGACATTGAACAAGCATTCTCAACAGACGAGGATGTGATGAAAGTTCTTGAAGAGTTCCTCGCATATTGCATAGACAAGATCAGCGAATCCTCCAAGGAACAACTAGAGATTCTCGGGCAGAAGCTGGAAAAGCTGAGGCTCCCGTTGAAACGCGTAAAATACGAGGAAGCTATCAGGCTTTTGCAAAAGGCAGGCGAGGACATTCAGCAGGGAATGGACTTTTCAAAGATGCAAGAGAAGAGGCTCGTACAGCTGGTAGGCGAACACGCATTTTTCATCGTTGACTGGCCATCGGACCTAAAAGCATTCTACGCGATGCCCAGTACCGATGGCAAGACTGCAAGAGCCTTCGACCTAATCTATGATGGACTCGAAATTGCCTCTGGAACCCAACGCATCCATCTGCCAGCCCTGTTAACAAAGCAATTGGAGCTGAAGGGTTTGAACCCGGAAAATTTCAAGTTCTACATCGACGCTTTCAGATACGGCGCCCCATATCACTCAGGATGGTCGATAGGCCTAGAACGGTTGACGATGAAGCTGACGCGACGCGAGAACATTCGTGAAGCCACCATGTTTCCGAGAGACAGAAACAGACTGACGCCTTAGAGGGGCTAGCTCAAAGTGCTAAGCTGACGCATTGTCAATGATGTTTTCTCGCGAAGTGAATATCAACAGAGCAATATTCGAGAGGCTAGGCTTGACGTTGTTAGCGAAGGAAACGCTGCAGGGTTAGTTGTGACTGCCTCCTCTGAAATGGATGTCTATGTGGCTAGGTCGAATGAAGAATGGAATGAGAAGGAGATAGAGTACTAGACTTATCCTAGTATCGAGAAAAGAGAAGCCGATCCCTAGCAGGCTGACCACCGGCCCGACAATAATCCGCCTCTTGGCTAAGCTTACGACGTGTGGATCTAGGTCTTTCTCAACTAGACGATATTGACTAGTAGCATACCACCATACAGCGTATAGGGTTAGTCCTGTCGCCGCTGGATTTGCGCCATAGACTCGGACCGCACTAGGCGAGAGAGGGTATAGCCCGAGCAACGATGTTGAGAAGGGTAGGAATCCGATGGTCAAGAGGAAGAGAATGTTGATCCACAAAAAAGGCCTGTCAGTCTGTTTGATATAATGAAACACGTTGTGGTTGCCAACCCAGAACAACCCCAACACGACAAAACTGAACGCGTAGGCGAGAATATTCGGCGACAATCGTAAAATTTCAGCCTCAAGCCCCGACTCGGGTAAGTTTATGCCCGGAACTCTGAGTCCCAAGACCAAGACCGTCATTACCGTGGCGAATATCCCGTCTGTTAGTGCCTCAACGCGGGCCTTTGTCAATCCCGCTTGTCTTATTCCAGAAAGGGCCAATTTCTACGGGACGAGTGCCACCACGAAGTATGCTTAGCTCTTTCCTAAGCTAATTATCAACGAAAACCTCTTCTTCTCCACTCGTCCCATCCGGTATTGGAAGCAAAGAAACTGCCCGCCGTCAGTGACGTCGCACCCAATTTCCGCTTGCCGACCAGCAATGGCAAGTACGTTGCTCTAGAGGATTTTCTGGGACAAGAGAACGTGGTCGTCTATTTCTATCCCAAAGACTTCACTCGCGGCTGCACGACGGAAGCTTGCACCTTCCGAGATTCCTACGAAGCGTTCAAGGATCTCGGCGCAGAAGTGATAGGAATAAGCTCCGACAGTCAAAACTCTCATCGAGATTTCGCTCAACAGCATCACCTACCCTTCATATTGCTGAGCGATGTTGACGGTTCGGTGAGGAAAGCCTACGGGGTCAAGAAGACGCTCGGTCTGTTTGCCGGCCGGGTAAGTTTCGTAATCGACAAGAAAGGAATCATCAGGCACGTCTTCTCGTCTCAGACGCGGGCAACCGCACACGTCGGAGAGGCCCTAAACATCTTGAAATCAATCGAATAGCTAGCTGTCCAATCCTGAGACCTTCGCATGGTTATTCCCGGTCGACGAGAAATCCAAGGACTTCTTCAGACTTCTTGCCGGACCACCCTCCTGCCACAACTCGGTCTCACGTAATGGAACATGCTGCGGTGACCCATCCAGAACACGCCGAGAATGATGAACGCATAGCGTACGTGAGAAGATTCCCCCCCCCCCACCCCGAGAAGCCTGGCTGCTAGTGGCTTCCACACGATTTTTGCCAAGCCCCATTGCCTGCATGACAGCCGCACACATCGAAAAGTCATTGATCCGATTTGGACATGAGCACTTAACGGGTTTGGTATCCGTGGTCGCACATTAGTACCAGAGTATAACGGTATCTAGCAGCCTCCAGCCATGCCACAGTCAAAAACAATCAGAACAGCGACCAAGATAGTTTGCACGATTGGTCCCGCATCTAGTTCGGCTCGCATCGTAGGGCAATTGATCCGGGCCGGCATGGATGTTGCCAGGGTCAATTTTTCTCACGGAACCTACCCAGAACACGCAAGAAACATCAAGACGATTCAAAAAGTTAGCAAAGCACTGCGTCGGCCAGTTGCGATCCTACAGGATCTACCAGGACCAAAGCTCAGAGTCGGAAGGCTCGCCGTCGAACCATTACACCTCAGAAGGTTCGACCGCGTAACTCTCACTACAAAGCCGAAGACGGCCAAAAGCAAGATTCCGATTCTATATCGCAACCTGCCCAAGGCGGTCAAAAAACATGACATGATCTATCTAGCCGACGGGTCGATCCGAATCGAAGTAACGCGAACGAGAAGAGACCATGTGGAGGGGAGAGTCCTTGTCGGCGGAGAACTCACATCTGGTAAAGGCGTCAACCTGCCAAGGTTGAGAATCCGCGTCCCGGCGGTAACTGCACAGGATAAGGAGCATATCAAATTCGGGCTTGAAAACGATGTCGACATTATCGCACTATCCTTTGTCCAGAAAGCAGACGATGTAAAGACTGCTCGAAAGATCGTTGAAGAAAAACATGGACGGGCTTTCATTGTTTCCAAGATCGAGAAACGGGAGGCTGTACAGGACCTCGAGAAGATTGTCCAAGAGTCGGACGGCGTAATGGTCGCCCGGGGCGATCTTGGAGTAGAACTGAACCTTGAGCTGGTCCCTATAATTCAGAAGAAAATTATCAACCAGTCAAACCGGCTCGGAAAACCGGTCATCACGGCCACGCAGATGCTCGAGTCGATGCTATCGTCGACCAGCCCTACGAGGGCGGAGGTCACTGATGTTGCCAATGCGATAATCGACGGGTCTGATGCCCTCATGCTCGCGGAGGAAACCGCAGTCGGACAGTACCCGGTCGAGGCGGTACGATTCCTGGTCAGGGTCGCGCAGGAAACAGAACGATTCCTCCCGAAGAATATTCCAGAGCAGAGACGTGAATGGCACGAAAAGAACCGGGAAGATGCAATAGCTTTTGCAGCATGCGAGACCGCCCTGGAATTATCTGCCGCGGCAATTGTAACGCCCACCCGAACAGGAAATACGGCACGTCTGGTCTCAAAGTATAGACCACCGCTTCCAATTATCGCATTGACATTCGAAGAGAAAATAACCAGACAGCTCCTTCTCTCCTGGGGAGTTAACCCAGTCCTGAGAGCCAGGTTCGAGTCTACGGACGCGATGTTCAAAGACGCAGAGAAGACTGTGAAAGCTCTGAAGTTAGCCCGTCGCGGAGACATTATCGCGATAGTCTTCGGTGATCCTAAGGCTCCGGCCGGAAATACTGAGCTACTCAAGCTTCATACCATAAAATGAGGCTTGCAAGATGCTCTTGCTCCAAAGGCTTTATTGATACCCACAACCGTAACCCGCAGTCCGCAGGAAGAGGGAATGACACACGGTGCGTCAACGAGCTCCAACCAACCCCGAACTAGTCAGTACGATAGGCCACCTTAGACGAGCTAGTCGACAGCATCAAACCCCGCTCTGGCTAACAGTCGCCACGTTTCTCGGCAAGTCCCGGAGAACTAGGGTCGTCCTCAACCTTGGTCAAGTCTCACGCCACGTAAACGCGGGAGATGTCGTAGTTGTTCCAGGCAAGGTACTCGGTTCCGGATTTCCGAAGCCGAAGCTTGTCATAGCAGCTTTCAAATTCTCGCCAAGAGCACTGGTCAAGGTCGAAAAGTCCGGTGGACGATGTATTCCATTATTGAAACTGGTCGAGGAAAACCCTGACGGGACAAACGTCAGACTCCTTCGCTGATACTTCAGCGAATTTCCAAACAAGTTGAAAGACACAATAATCTAAGTGTTTCAAGAGCTTCTCTTGGGCCGGTAGTCCAGCCTGGTATACCTTCAAGGTTTACAGAACGGACGTCGCCCTCACACGGCGAAGGTCGTGGGTTCAAATCCCTCCCGGCCCACCAAACACATCATTCAGCCCGGAGGATGAATTTGAGTCCAAACCCACTGTTTGATCTGGCAAGGGCAACAGTTGCTTTGTTCATCATCGTCGACCCCATAGGCACGGTACCATTATTCGCGAATCTGACTGGGAGTATGAACCCTGTTGCGAGAAACAAGATGCTCAGAACAGTCGCATATGTCGGTGCCGCGTTACTGGTCGCGTTTGCTCTAGTTGGACAGCAACTGCTAGCATTATTCGGCATAACACTTCCAAGTTTTGAGATAGCAGGCGGATTGTTGCTCTTGATATTGTCCCTGGAGATCCTCTTTAGACGAGGGCGAGTTGCCAAAACAGAATCTCCCGAGGACTCTGGAGTAATACCGATCGCCTTCCCACTCTTGGTTGGCCCGGGTGCAATTACTACTACAATGATAACATTGGACGCTTACGGGCTCCCAGTTGCCTTAGTTTCAATAGCCATTGTAATGTTTCTGACATGGGCCGTGATGAGACTGACACCGAAAATACATTCCGTGCTGGGAAAAACCGGATCTTCGGTGATTGCTCAAGTAATGGGAGTCTTCATTGCGGCAATTGCGATCCAGTACATCATTACAGGGTTACAGAATTATCCGCGTGTCTAGTTTCCGCATATTTTTCCCTATTCTATCCGGTAGCGAGTTGCAATTTTGACGATTAGGAAGATCACCAATGCCACTATGATGAAAGTTATGACTGAATTGGCAAAGTCTCCGACGCCGAATGGTCCCACCATGTACGAGTTTATCTGGGTCCCTGACGGCAGGAACAGTGCAACAATCGGCAGTATTAGATCTGTCACTAGGGCTTTGACGACTGCGCCAAGGTATATGCCTAGAATGAAAGCTACCGCGAGCCCCAGAACCTTGTATTGTGAAAGAAAGAACTTGAATTCTGCCATCAGTCCCTTTCCAGGGACAAGTGGAGGTTTTGGTGTCAGCAGTTTTCTGATTTCGCGAAGCTCTTCGAGCATTTCACGGTCGGTACTCGACATACAACGGTCTCTGGTCAGGTAGAGAATTTAAGATTGACAATAAGAAGGTCTCATGTTTTTGGCAGCTCACTCTGCCTGACCTCTGGAACGGTTGCAAGTATCAACATTGCATCCGCGGAGATCTGTCTCATCTTAAACTGAACATTGCATTTTCTAGTCCTCATGCTTCGTTTCCCAGCCTTCTCTATCAACGAAAACTTTCTCACTCTTCGGCCCTCTCTGGGGAGCACGAGATTGCCGACGTCGTTTAACTGCGTAAATGCCAAAAATTGAAACTCCAACAGCTATTACTAGAAAGGCAAAGGACGCGGATGAACTACCACAGTTGACGATTATGTTCTCGGAACAGTCAGTGTGTCCAGAAAGCACCGTTCTCCCGTTGAAGTTCGCCCGAAGGTTCTCAATGATTAGGGAACCACCGCTCCTATAGTTCGCACGTATAGTCCACGAGCCGCTCAAGGACCTAAAGAGTGAGGCCTTTTCTCCGACACCTGAAGCCAAGGTCACCGAGCCGCTCAGAGATCTGAAGAACGAAATCTGTTCAGCAAAACTTGAAGTCGAACCTATAGAAGCACTCAAGTAAACTGCACGGCCTCTAAAGAAAGAAGCTACAAAACTCAACGAATCACTCAGAGACCTGAAGAACGAACGATTCTCAGCAAGACTCGAACCGGATCCTAGGGAAGCACCCAAGTTTACGGTGCGACCTTTCAACAGGAAAGTCCCAAGACCAAGGGAGCCAGCCAGAGACCTAGATATCGAAATGTGCTCCACGAAGCCTGAGGCTGATCCTAGCGAACTGGTCAAAACCTTAGCAAGACCCTTCGTCTGGGAACCAATCAAAGATAGCGTGCCGCTCAAAGACCTAAACAACGAAGTTTTTTCCGCAAGACTCGAAGCTGAAGCAAACGATGCACTCAAAGACCTGAACAGCAAAGTATGATCGGAAAAGCTCGAAGCTGGACCGAGTGAAGCACCAAGAGATCTGAACAACGAACTCCTCTCGGCAAAACCGGAAGTGAAGGAGAACGAACCGGTCAGAGATCTGAAGAGAGAAGATTTCCCTGCAAGACTTGAGGCCGAAGCAAGCGAACCAGAAAGAGACCTGAACCATGAACTATGCCCTACAAAACCCGAAGCCGAACTAAGCGCCCCAGTGAAACCCCTGAAGAACGAATAATGCTCAGCAATGCCCGAGGCCGAACCTAGCGATGTGCTCAAGTTGACTGTACGGCCCCTGAAGAAAGAAGCTACAAGACCTAGTGAGTCAGTCAGCGATCTGAACACCGAAGTATGTTCTACAAAACTTGTGGTTGAACCCAGTGAGGCTGTCAGGGTTACGGTACGTCCTCTGAAGAAAGACTCTGCAAAACCCAAGGAATCAGACAGAATCCTGAAGAGTGAAGTGTGTTCCCCGAAGCTTGAGGTCGAACCAAATGAAGCACTCAAGTTCACTGTGCGACCTCTATATAGAGAACTAGCTAATCCTAGAGAATCATTCAAGGTTCTGAAGAAGGAATTCTTCTCCGCAATGCTCAAGGAGGAGCCTAGTGATGCAGCCAAGAACTTACCAAGACCCTTGCTTGCAGATCCAGCAAACCCGAGCGAATTAGTCAACGATCTGAACAATGAACTTCTTTCAGAGAGACTTGAGGCTGAGCCTAGCGAGCTAACGAAAGATTTGGTGAGACCCTTGATTTCACTAGTCACGATAGATAGTGAACCAGTGAGAGACCTGGACACGGAAATGTGCTCGCCGAAGCTTGAGGCCATGGCCACCGTACCGCTTAGTGATCTATAGAATGACCCTCTCCCAGCAAAACCTGAGGCTGACGTCAGTGAACCGGTTAGTGATCTGAAGAGGGAAGCTTTCTCAGTGAAGCCCGAAGTTGAAGTCAACGATCCGGTCATAGACCTGAACAGTGAATTCTTCTCTGCAAAACTTGAGGCCAGAGACAGTGAAGCGCTCAAAGACTTGAGGAACACCCTCCCTTGGGCAAAACCAGTTCCTAACGTCAGCGAGCCACTGAGGGACCTGAACCACGAATTCTTCTCCAGTAGGCTTGAGGCTGAACCCAGTGAGCCAGTTATGGCTCTAAACAGCATATTCCTTTCGGCAAGACTGGCAGAAGATCCGAGTGAAATACTCAGACCAATAGCCCGCGCCTTTAACACTGAACTTACAAGACCCAGACTATCGGAGAGGGTCCTGAACAATGACATATGTTCTGTAAGACTTGAGATCGACGATAGTGACCCAGTCAATGTTCTAGCAAAGCCCTTAGTCTCTGAAGCAGCAAAGCCTATCGAGCCAGAAAGGGATCGGAAGAAGCCAGATCGTTCGAGAAAACTGGACGCTGAAGCCACTGAACCGGTTAAAGATCTAAATAATGAGCTGCGCTCAGTGAAACTAGAACCTGTAGTAAGCGAACCAGTCAAAGACCTGAACCATGAAGACTTCTCGGCAAAACTCGAACTCATAGTCCACGATCCAGTCAGAGATCGGAAGAGTAAGGTTTTCTCTCCAAAACCGGAACCTAATGACAATGAGCCGGTCAGAGATCTGAACCATGAGGTCCGTTCGGCAAAACTTGAGGCTAATCCAAGCGAACCGGTCAAACCCTTGGAAAGACCCTTAGACTCTGAACCAGAAGGGGAAAGAGATCCAGTTAGAGCTCTGAACAGTGAACTTCTCTCCACAAAACTTGACGTTAAAGATAACGAACCACTGAAGGATCTGAAGAGCGCGGATTTCTCCCCGAAATTAGAAGTTAGCGTTAGTGAACCAGTCAAAGATTTGATGAATGAAGATCGTTCGGCAAAACCTGAAGCTGAAGTCAATAAGCTACTCAGGGACCTATACAACGAAGTCCTCTCAGCAAAGCTTGAGGCTGAACCAAGCGAGCCAGTCAACGACTTGATGAAACCCTTGGTTTGAGAAGTCACAGAACTCACTGAACCGGACAGAGACCTGAGCCACGAACTTTTCTCAGCAAAGCTAGAGGCCAGTGCCAGTGAACCGCTTAGAGACTTGAAGAAGGAAGGCTTCTCAGCAAAACCTGAAGCCGAAGCCAGCGAAGCATTGAAACCTCTCACGAGACCCTTTGTCTCAGAACTGGAAACTCCCAATGAGCCGGTAAAAGATCTGAACAGAGAAGACTTCTCAGCAAAACTAGAAGCCATACTCCAAGTTGCGGTCAGGCTGGTCGAACAAGAACGCGGATTAGAGTTACAGGTCAGCTTTCCGGAATTCACATTAGCAATCATGTTACCCATCGTGATCGAAATTGAGCCGGCGAGTGTTCTGAAGATAGAATTCTTTTCCGTGAGACCTGAACCGATAGTTAAGGAGGATGTTAGAGATCTCAGGATCATATTTTTCTCTACAAGATTTGAAGCTAGAGTCAGAACACCGCTCAAGCTTCTCTGCAATGAAGTATGCTGTGTGAGACTTGAGGCTAGAGTAATTGAGGCGTTGAGGTTAGCTGTATAATTGCTGATTGTTGTTGATTTTAGTTCGAGAGATACGGCGGTCCAAGTTATGGCTGAGTGGGTTACAGTATTAGTTACACTGGACGCGGAAGCCGCAGTGTTGTCATTTATGGCGACACCTATGTCATTCTGACCAAAATTACTTGCAGCAGCAATTCTAAGGGTTCCAGTACCCGCTGTAGAAGCCGTGGGGTTAAATGTGGCAAATCCGGCTACTATGAAGCCGTTAGCTCCTGTAGTGGTTTGGCTTATCGTGGGATTCGCGGTGGTGCCGGATGATGTAGACGTGGTTCCAAGAGCAACAACTCCACTGTACTGAGCAACTCCGACTGTAACAGCATCTGCTGTGCCAGACCATGCTACTGATATTGAAGCTGCCGCTGTGGCACCTCCCGCAGTAGTGCTCCACATCTCAATTTTATTCAACCCCGAGGTTGTTGTTGCCTTCTGAGTGTAGGTTCCTCCCCCGGTAATGCTTGTCACAGCTAAAGTGGACGGAGAGAGAGTAACGACTACGACCACGGTATTGCCTGCAGTAATCGTGATAGATACTGTAATTGGTGTACTCTGACTAGTTGCACTCGCAGCATTTACAAAAGTTATGGTTGCAAAAACTGGTCTAACAAAGCCCGCAAGAACAAACATAGAGATCAAAAGAGCAAAGATTAGCCGCTTGCGGGGATTTCTCATCTTGACACAGGCCCTCGTCAAATGAAACTGGGTTGACGGCTACGAAGCCTCACACTCGCCGGTTGAACTCTGATGCTTGTGAGCACTTCCGAACCATTCGAATTCCCACACTATTGAATGGGCGAATCGTGAGAGTATCAAGAGAAAGCCAGCTTCTCTGAGGCAAAATGGGACTAGGCGGACGAATACGGGTGTTGTAACACTAGATGTTCGACCTTCGGAACCGGGAAGACAACGCAAGGTCTAGCTCGTGGAAAAATCACAACTCTTTCTCTCAGGAATGCCTGCAGATGGGGAGATTGCTCGGAGATTGAAACATCCGGGTTTCTGGTTTATTCTTCTTCAGTGGCGCGTCTTAGCTCCAGGTCCAGGTTATTGTCCACGTTATCTGTATCGTGTCCCCAATCTGGAGAGTGACGGCGGTGAAAATTGCGGCGGCGAGGTTGACTCTCTGTGCCGAAGCATTCGCTGCTTGGTTAACCAGGCAACTCTGGGCAACCGTGGTCGCAGCTGTAGCGTCAGTGAAGATCTTTATGACTGTCGAACTCTGCGGGGAACCGCCTGAAATGTCCATCACTGCGCCTGCCGCGGCTGCGAAGCCGTTAGTCGTAAGCTCTGCACCGTTCTGACCACCAACGCCAGTACCACCTGCGACACCGCAGTCTCCACTTGTTGCTGCGGTAGTCAAGCCTGTAGACGACATAGTAGCGGTGGGAGCGACATTGTTAGTTGACATTGCAACGAAGTTGAAGCTACAAGTGGCCGATACAGTACAGAAGCCTTCGTTGTTGGAAATCACCAACTTTTCTACGTACTGTGCACCAGTGTTGAAGAGCACGTTGTGACTTGATTGGCACTGAGCAACGCCGCCGGCAGGGGTATAACACTCTTGGAAATTCGCGTTTAGCACTTGGTAGTAGTGTTTGTTGCCCCATGGATTCCAATTCCCAGTGGCCACGTAACCGCCAAGAAGGAAGCTGGAAACGGCTAGAGCCGTTGCGAAGAGTGCAATGGCACCTTTCTTCTTTGTTAATTCTACTTTGAGAAACTTCATTCTATTCTGTCACCTCCTTCCCACTCCCTATCTTCTGGGAGGCACATTGGATGCTTTCTTCTAGGCTGTGTTACCAGTTACGACCTGAAATGGTACTATCCTGAGAATGGAGAGGATTCAGTTTCTTCGTTTTTATCGTCGGAGTTTCGGCCCAAGTCCATTCCAACAGGAGGCGTAGTGTCCAGATCTGTCGTTGACGAGCCTGCTTCAGCAGAAGCTTTCCGCTTGAAGGCTTCACGTAGGAATCCGAATAGGCTGATGCTGATGACGAAAACTGAGAACGCCAAAACTATAATTATCATTGGTGTGAAACCTCCTCCTGGCATTGTAGAGCCTGAGCCTACGGCGCCTCCGTTTGGGTTGCCTACGTTGAGCGCTTTCTCATCGAACATTCTGGCATAGATGAGTGCACTAGCGCTGATGATGGAAAGTGTTGAGAGTGATAGGAGCCCCAATCTGATCGATTTCTTGTTCTTAAGGTCCAAGATGCCGAGCGGGTTCTTCATTTTCTATTCCTCACCTTCTTTTCTTCCTCGAAGATTCCTCCCATTCGTCTTTTCCTTTCGGTGGAACCTGTTGCGATGGCAAACTTGTTCCTGGCACATATGGAGGCATAGACACTAGAACCGTTGGTGATGATAGAAGTCCAATGGAAGCTTTACGCAAATGCTTGGAGGCTTCACGTAGGAAGCCGAATACGCTTACGCTGATGACGAATACTGAGAGGGTCAGAATGAATATTGTTGAGGTGGTGAGGCTCACTTCTCCTCCGGTCGCTACAAAAGAAGAAACGAGGATTGCCGAGATCATAAATGTGGGAACTGTCACCATTCCCGAGAACATCGACGCTAGA
This sequence comes from Bathyarchaeia archaeon, assembly GCA_035656295.1. Classification (GTDB taxonomy): domain Archaea; phylum Thermoproteota; class Bathyarchaeia; order 40CM-2-53-6; family 40CM-2-53-6; genus 40CM-2-53-6. The sequence continues at coordinate 83,345 of DASRSU010000008.1, forward strand.
GCAATATTACGCCGCACAACCGCGAGGTAGACGTTCAGCCCAACCACACTAGAAACGGCCAATCCCAGATATACAATGCTGATCCAGAACCGTGTCGGATCCGTGGGCCCTCGACCGAATACTCCGCTAGCGCTGAGTCCCTGATTCATCAGAAGTACTCCAAGCCCTAATATCGCTGTGCCCTGGAATAGGTATTGGAGGATTGACGGCAAGTCCTCACCGAGGAGAGCACACAATAGGCTCGTTGCCAAGAAAATGACTATGCCGAGAACGAGGAAGAACTCCGGAAGGAAGCCCATTATTGCTCATGTATCCCTATGAGGGATTTCTTTACTTCGCGAAATGATCCGATTTTTCTTGGATTGAATAGACCAGACGTTGACCCTTCGAAGATTCTTCGATTGTAAGATTCAGTACACTTTGGTCGTTGATTTCGAGAAGTTGTGCAAGGTCTTTAGGTATCAGTAGATACTTGCTCCCTTTGATTTTTGTCGGTGACAATTGTATTGCCAATTTTTTTCGACCTACCAACCAGGGGGTTGGTTAGAGCTAAGCTCCAGCAAGGGCAAAACTGAGTTGTAACTTCGCGCATGTTCAGCGAGTCACAAATTTCCCGGGATCGACCCATATGGAAAATTTACATGAATTTGTTATTCGAACAAGTGTTCAGTTTTTCAGCGGTCGATTTTGCTACATCCGTAGGTCAAGTATGGATAATCGTCCTGGGACTCGGCCGACTCTAATGTTTCAGCTACCGTTTTCTGCCCTTAAATATTACGTACGTCATAGATCCAATTGTTGACGTGATAACGGTGAGCCAGCTAGACATTCAAGACCTTCACGCGACCATTGAAGGCAAGGAGATACTGAAAGGAGTAGACTTCCGGGTCAAGCAGGGCGAGATCCATGCCGTTATGGGTCCCAACGGCTCAGGCAAAAGCACGCTAGCTAGTACAATTATGGGCCATCCAAAGTTCAAGGTAACAAAGGGTGACATTCGCTTTGACTCTGAGAGTATACTCAACCTTGCCCCGGACGCAAGAGCCCGAAAAGGCGTATTCTTAGCATTTCAATACCCGTACGAAGTACCTGGAGTTTCGCTCTCTACTTTCCTGCGTACTGCATACAACGCTGTGCGACAGGGGGGGAAGAAGGGCGACCTGGGACAGGAGATGCTGTCCGTACTCGACTTTAGAAAAATGCTCAAGGAGAAGCTGAAACTTCTTGACATGGACGAATCCTTTGCCACCCGCTACCTAAACGAAGGTTTCTCGGGAGGAGAGAAGAAACGCTGTGAAATACTACAGCTGGCAATACTCCAGCCCAAGATCGCAGTGCTGGACGAAACAGACTCAGGACTCGACATTGACTCTGTAAAAATCGTAGCTGAGGGCGTCAACAAGCTCGTGGGCCCTGAAATGGGTGTGATGATAATCACACACTATCAGAGGATACTGCGATACATCAAACCAGACCACGTACACATCTTGCTAGACGGAAGAATGGTCAAATCCGACGGTCCAGAACTCGCCGAAACGCTAGAAGCGAAAGGATACGACTGGATAAAGAAGGAAACACTCTCCCCAGCCCGCTTGACCGACGTGTAAGACCCCATCGAGCTTGATTTTGAGGGTAAAAGGCTGGCCGGTTACTTCAAGGTTAAAAAGGCCCGTTTAGACTAGGACTAGTTGTAGTGTATAGTCAATGGCAATCAGCATAACCGAGAAAGCGGCGGTAAAGGTACACGACTATCTCAAACAGGCTAACGACGAGTCGCTGGCACTCCGGGTCTTTGTCAAAGCCGGAGGCTGTGCTGGCTACCAGTTTGGTCTCAAACTCGACAAGACCAGTTCAGCAGACATTATAGAACACCGGAACGGGGTCAATATTGTTGCGGACCAGAAGAGTGCTGACCTACTAGGTGACGCCGAGATCGACTATGTCGAGAGCGAGATGGGCGGCGGTTTCAAGTTCAACTTTCCAGAAAGTTACTTAACGTGTGGCTGTGGCCACAGCTTCGTGCCGAAGGGCAAGGAACAGGCCACCGGTGCGCGTAGCCCAGAAGAGCATCACATGCACCACTAGATCCACTCAACATAGTCACAGCATTTTCCTTTCAACCACCTCTGCTCTCAGTCAGAGGATATGGTATGCAACGTCACGCCAACGCAATCCGGACCGAAGAAACGCCAGCATACGATGTCGAGAAGATACGTGACGATTTTCCGATTCTCAAAAGAGTCATCGATGGCAAGCCGCTGATTTACTTAGATAATGCTGCAACAACGCAGAAACCTGTTCAGGTCATAGAAGCGATCGACAGATATTACCGACAGACCAACGCTAACATCTACCGCGGGATATATCGTATCGCGGAAGAGGCGACGACCGCGCATGAAAAGGCTCGCTCAAAGATTGCCGATTTCATAAACGCGCGCGACCCCCGAGAAATCATCTTCGTTCGGGGAACAACCGAAGGCATTAACCTCGTGGCCCATTCCTGGGGCCGTCGGAACATCGGTCTCGGCGATGGAATAATGCTTACGGAGATGGAACATCACAGCAACATTGTTCCCTGGCAACTGCTAACCCGTGAAAGAGGTGCCTCATTGAAATACGTAGGTATCACCGACGACGGCACCCTCCTAAGACAAGATTTCAATCAGCAACTGGAGAACGGTAATGTCAAACTCCTCGCTGTGACGCATGTGTCCAATGTCCTAGGCACGATCAATCCCGTAAGAGAACTGATCCGTGATGCGCACAAGGCGGGAGCTCGCGTGCTCGTTGATGCTGCACAGTCTGTGCCCCATATGCCTGTAGACGTGCAAGACCTTGACTGTGATTTTCTCGTGTTCTCCGGGCACAAGATGTGTGGACCAACTGGTATCGGAGTCGTCTATGCAAAACATGAGCGCCTAGATGAAATGGATCCGTATCAGGGCGGGGGAGAAATGATCCGCGAAGTACACCTGTATGAGTCAACATGGAAGGACCCGCCTTACAAGTTTGAAGCGGGAACCCCTGACATTTCTGGCGCAATTGGCTTGGGCACCGCGATCGACTATCTGTCCGGGATAGGAATGCGGAACATTCGAAACCACGAGCGTGAAATCACCGAATATGCTCTGGACAGGATGAGTCGCGTGAAACGCTTGGACATTTACGGGCCAAGAGACGCTAGTACTCGCGCAGGTGTTTTGAGCTTCAACCTTGCAGACATTCACGCCCACGACATGGCATCTCTGCTCGACGAGGACGGGATTGCAGTAAGGTCGGGCCATCACTGTGCTCAGCCATTGATGGAACGGCTGAATGTCCCAGCAACCACCCGAGCAAGCTTTTACTTGTACAACACACGTCACGAGGTTGACCTCTTGGCCGCGTCGCTCGAACGTGCCGGGAAAGTTTTCAAGATATGAGCAGCATTTACTCGGAGATTATCCTCGACTATTACCGGCATCCAAGGAACAAGGGTAACCTTCCGACCCACCAGATTCATGCCAGAGACTCGAACCCATTGTGTGGAGATGTCATTGAGATACAGATGCAACTGGACGATGGCCATGTCAAGGACGTCAGGTACAATGGCCAAGGATGTGCCATTAGCCAAGCGTCAGCCTCTATGCTCACCGAACTCGTAAAGGGCAAGAGTCTCGACGAAGTCCGGAAAATCTCTAAGGAGGAAATACTCTCGCTGATAGGCGGAGAATTGAGCGCGGTCAGGCTCAAGTGCGCACTGTTGTCCTTGAAAGTGTTGAAGACCGGGGTCTACTCATATCTAGGATCAGTCGACGGGAACAAGAAGGAACTGTCTGAGCTCTAAAGGCCTCAGTCAAGTTCCACGTAAATCTGATTATTTTCCGCTTTGACATTGTATTTTTTCAGTGGTTCTGTCGCTGGCGGGTTGACAGCTTGGCCGGTATGAAGGTCGAACTGTGAAAGGTGGAGGGGACAGGTTATCCTGTCGCCGAGCATGAATCCGGTGGATAGGTCTGCTTCCTCATGGGTACATGTGCCGTCCCAGGCGTGTAGGTGGCCTTCGAGGTTGACCACCATGATCCTCTTGCCGTCAAACTCGATGCCCTTGATGGAGCCGGGCGGCAATTCTGATAGTTCGCAGATTTTGACGAAGCTTCCCAGTTCTGGAGCCTCTATCGGTACTTGTAGTGTCTCTCGAACAGGTCTGCCGTATCTGCGGTCTTTTCAGGTTCTTCCTCGAACTCTGGCATTGCATCTGCCCTAGGAGGAATCAGACCTGCTCGCCCCTTCCACTTCTCTTCGATCAAGTACTGGATTGCTGCTCTGACCGACCGCAATGGGATACGTTGGACCGCTGGATGTAGGAATCCCATGATGATCAGTCGCTGGGCCTCGCTCAGGTCGAGACCACGGCTCATGAGATAGTATACCTGTTCCTCGTCGATCTGGGAAACAGAACCAGAATGCGTCGCCTTAACCTCGTTCGTGTTAATCTCTAGGCCAGGGATGGCATCTGCCCGAGCCTTCTTGCTCATGATCATCGCGTGCTCTGCGAGGTACGAGTTCGAGTTTTTCGCGCCCTCGCCTATCCGTATCATCCCCTTGAAGATTGTTCGTGAACTATCCTTCAAGATACCTCTCGCAAGCACATGCCCTGTTGTATGGGTTGATTGATGAGTGAGATCGGTTACAACGTCGAAACGTTGGGACCCTGCTCCAAATACTACTTCGACATCTTCTGCAGTCGCGCCGGGTCCGTCTAGGACGCTGTCCATCCGGGACCTTGTGGTTCCTCCTCCAATATGGCCGACAGTCCAGTTTACGCGCGAATCACGCTTTCCGATAGATCTCCTGTTGACGAGTGAGTGTACTCGGTCCTCGAAGTTTTGAAGGCTTGCAAAGCCTACTTCCGCAGCCTCACCTGCATAGACCTCTGTGACTTCACTGTAAAGTCCGGTATTATTCTCAGAGTCTAGCTTAGAATATGCTTCCTGGAGAAATGTGACCTTACTATTCTCATCGGCAATGATTATGTTGTGTGTAAAGACTCCTGGGCCGGACTTTTTCAGGAATACAATGTTCCTGAAAGGGATCTTGACTGTGAGTCCTTTCGGCACGTAGAGGAAGGTGCCCGCGGTAAAGAATGCGGTGTTCAACGCAGCAAATTTGTCATCTTCCAACGGGACAGCTTTCGTGAAGTACTGATTTGCCAAGCCGGAGAACTTGGAGAACGCTGATCCGATATCCGTAAAGACGATGCCCTCTTTCTCAAGAGTGCCGTGCACTTCTGTCCGGACCATTTGCGAGTCCACTTGAAGCGACAACGTAGGCTCTTCGTCACCATGGAGTAGATGGCTAATCTCCGATGGGACTTCGCGACCGTGCGATGGGACTCCGGCAGTGAGAGACTCGAGGTTTAGTCCGGAAAGTATGTCGACATATTTTGCGTATAGAGTAGATTTTTCCAACGGTAGCTTCTGGTAGAAGTCTAGGGCCGTCGTTCTCTGACTTTCGAGTCGTGAAGCCTCAGAGAGTGAACCAGCTACGTGCTTGACCATGTCAAGGGATGGTGTTGCGAGCGTGGACGACATTTGCGTACTAGGATAAGATTGAGGGTTACGAGAAAAATCTTAGTCTTACTGGATCGGCTTAGCCTACTGCGCCTTCCATTTCCATCTCGATTAGCCGGTTGAACTCTACAGCATACTCCATTGGTAGTACTCGTGTGAAGGGTTCCATGAATCCGGTGACGATCATGCTGAGTGCTTGTGTTTCGGTGAGTCCTCTCGACATGAGGTAGAACATCTGGTCCTCATTGATCCTTCCGACAGTAGCCTCATGTGTTATCGTAGCATCATCCTCGTTCACTTCCATGTATGGATATGTGGAAGTCTTTGACCGTTCGTCCATCAAGAGTGCGTCACATCTTACGCTTGACTTTACTCCGGTAGCGCCTTTCGCAATATGGACGAGGCCTCTGTAGGTTGTGAGTCCACCGTCCTTGCTCACGGACTTGGCGGTGATCCTTGAGCTTGTGTTTGGTGCTAGATGTATGACCTTTGCTCCGGTATCCTGGTGTCTATCCTTGCCCGCGAAGGCTACGGAGACGATCTCTGCCTTTGCTCTTGGTCCCACGAGGTAGACTGAGGGATACTTCATTGTGAGTTTGCTTCCTACGTTCGCGTCTATCCATTCAACGCTAGCATCTTCGTAGGCATAGGCTCTCTTTGTTACGAGGTTGTAGACGTCCGAAGACCAGTTCTGCAGTGTGGTGTACCGTACGTTTGCTCCCTTCTTCGCGATTATTTCGACGACTGCAGAGTGTAATGCGTCGCTGGAATAGACTGGTGCGGTACAGCCTTCAATGTATTTGACGTCGGCGTAGTTGTCGGCGATGATGAGGGTCCTTTCGAACTGTCCCATGTTAGCAGCGTTAATCCTGAAGTACGCCTGTAGGGGGAGATCGACTTTGACGCCCTCTGGAACGTAGATGAAGCTGCCGCCACTCCATACAGCACTGTTCAATGCTGCAAGCTTATTGTCCTCTGGTGGAATTACGGTGCCGAAGTGTTTCTTGACCAGTTCAGGATGAAGCTTTAGTGCAGTATCAGTATCGCAGAAGATGACTCCCTTATCCTCCAAGTGTTTGAGCAGGCTGTGATAGACTACTTCCGACTCGTACTGAGCCCCTACGCCTGCCAGGAACTTTTTCTCTGCTTCGGGTATCCCTAGACGGTCGAAGGTATTCTTGATCTTTTCCGGGACGTCTTCCCAGCGCTTCTCTACCTTGTCAGTAGGTCGAAGGTAGTAGTAGATGTCGTTGAAATCTATCTGGCCAAGGTTGCCGCCCCAAGTCGGCATAGGTCTCTTGACGAAGTGTTCATAGGCCCGTAGCCTGAACTTCCTCATCCACTCAGGCTCGTTCTTCATCTCAGAAATCTGTTCTACGGTCCTGCGTGAGAGACCCTTCTCTGACTTGAAGACGTACTTCTCAGGGTCTTTGAAATCGTACTTGGAATAGTCCAAGTCGAGAATGCTTTTGTTAGTTGTCAATTCTACACTTCCCCTTTATGACGTATGTTATACAGTTAACTCTTCCCGCCTCATTATATACGGTTTCCGTCCCGGGAATTGACTCGGGAACCAAGACTTCGGCCCCCAACTACTTCACGGACGGATACCCACGTAGAGAGACGCTAACTACTCAGACCCATTCCCCAGTACCACGCTCACGAATCAACAACTGTGAGTAAGATAATATCGAAGAACGCCCTTGAAGTGTGAGGTCCGCAGACCCACAGCAACGTGAAAATACGACAGGGCTGGCACCGACAATTTGATCCACCCTCGATGGTACCGGGCTCGGTAGCCGTGTACGGTAACCTCCTGAGGACTATGGAGTCGAAAGAGTGCTCGCCACATCTTCGCCAAAAACCATCCGGGGCAACGCCTAGTCAAGGTTGAGCCAAGTTTTATGTGAGGGGTATCTACCGCTACCCAAGCATGCCAGGCAAAAGGTATACTCTACCTGACCTACCTTACAAGTATAATGCGCTCGAACCTCAGATTTCCGAGGAAATAATGCGACTTCATCACGACAAGCATCACCTCGCCTATGTGAACGGTGCCAATGCGGCTCTCGACAAGCTTGAGAAAGCACGTCAGACCGGTTTCGCTGGCGTGGACGTGCGCGGGATCGAGAGAGACCTTGCCTTCAATGCTTCCGGCCATTCGATGCATACTATCTTCTGGAACAACATGATTCAAGGTGGAGGAAAACCGGGCGGAGTCATTGGCGACAAGATTAATCAGGACTTTGGAAAATTCGAAAGTTTCAAAGAGCAACTAGGGAATGCCGCGAAACAGGTGGAAGGATCTGGTTGGGGCATACTTGCGTACGAACCGGTTTCTGACCAGCTTGTCACGTTGCAGGCGGAGAAACATCATGACCTCACTATTCAGGGGATGACCCCGCTTCTTGTCGTCGACGTTTGGGAGCACGCTTATTATTTGCAATACAAGAACGACAGGGGATCATACGTGGACGCGTGGTGGAACGTGGTCAACTGGGGCGACGTTGAAAAGCGTCTCTCAAAAGCCAGCGGTCGCAGGTAAATCCACAAACTTTCATCCAATCCAGTACTCAAACTATCCTTCCCTGCTTAACAGCAGGAGGATAACCTATTGGAGAAATGACGTTAGGTCCTCTAGATCTTCTTCTTTTTCCGGCTTCTTCATTATAATTTTGGTAGCATGCTTTCCCAATTTCACTTTTGATGCAGGCAACGGTTTGCCGTGACCAGGACATAGTGTGACAGGTCCAAGTTGCATAACCCGTTCCACGCTTGCTTTCGTCTGTGGAAAACTCTCCATGAACATAGGCTCGACAAGCTTGCCATGCTTACTCCTTAGAAGGTCTCCGATGATGGCGACCTTGCTCTTGTTCAAAAAAAGGGATACGGACCCTTTCGTATGACCCGGAGTCCACATCACGTCCCCGTCCAGTCCCACCTCGTCGAGGATCGATTCTTCGTCAGCGGTCTCGTCAACGTGAACGGGCTTGTACTTGATGATGCGAAACAGCTTCATTGTCCACGACGCGAAATTCGTCAGGCGTCTAACAATCCTACCGTACAAGCTCCAGGCGGCAGGTGTGGAAATCATGAGTGTGCCCGCTACGTATGGTTTCTCGAACTGGTGAGATGCTAGAGTTGCCGATGTGGCATGCTTCAACGCTGCGGCACTTCCGATATGGTCCAGGTGTCGATGGGTTAGTAGTACGAGTTTGATGTCGCTTGGTTGCCGGCCTAGACTGCTTACTGCCTTCAGTATGCCCAGATCGCTTCCCGGCAGGCCCGTGTCCACCAAGACAAGTCCATGGTCTGCTTCGATCAGATAGGTGTTGGCGGCTCGTGCGGGTATCCTGTAGACGCCGTCTGCGATCTTTAACAATTAGAGTATGCACTCTAGCGAGTTAGAGTCTGTCCCGAGTTGATTTAAGACTCTTGAAACCCTAGTTTCCAGATGTTTTGTTCGCCCGTTCGATCTCCACGAATATTTCTTCCATGGACGCGGGGTCGAGCCCGCTCTTCTTCAAGTATGCTGCCGACGTAGCATTTGCGAACAACAATCGCTCTTTGTGAGCCAACCCGATGCCCTCTGCGAAAATGTCCGCGGCATTCCAAACATCCCCGGCCCCCGTAACTTTTACCGGGTCGATCCTGAAGCATGGAACCCGTTCTCTCTGACCATCGATGAAGGTTGCAGAGAATTCGGGCGTGTGTAAATCGACTCTCACTCCTAGCATGCTGAACACTGCTGCAGATCTGAACAATGGATTTTCGTCTCCCTCAATCTCGGTCGCTTCTTCATCCATGATGTGAGATGCTAACTGAGTCAATTCATTCTCGTTTACGCTCAGAACGTCTACGAGCCCAGCGGTCAGGACTCGCTGGTTCAAGCCCTCAATCTCTCCTGCCCGCATTGTCGGGTCTCCTGGATCGAAGAAGGTTACTCCCTTTCCCTCTTTCTTTGCTATGGAAAATACGGTTTCAGCAAGTTCTGTTCCCTTCAGGTTCTGGGCCCAATTCACCACTGATACGAAATCTGCTGAGCGAATCATTTCCTTGTCTTGATTCGTCAGTTTTTCCGGGCCGAAGTTTGCATGAGAACCGGGATCGCTTATCATGATGTTGACGCGTCGACCCTCGTGTTCGGTTTCGAATGACATTGTCCTAGACATTTTCCCGGTTGTCTTCACGTGTGACAAGTCCACATCCGGTAGGAAATGGTTCAGTATGGCTTTGCCGAACTCATCAGTCTCGATTATCGGTGTAGGCTTGCAACCGAGCATCGATAGTTGAGCGGCCAAGTTGGACGCGTTCCCGCCCCTGCCTGCGACATGCCTCCAACCGACAAGATTGCCGCCGCCCCTACTGGCAACGTCGAGGAAGGTGGCCGTCATTTCTTTCAGCTTACCAGGGTAAGCTAGAACATAGTCCAGATAGAAGTCCGGCATGACAACAACTCTGAACTCGGGCTTCGCTAGAGAAAGCTTCGCCCTTAGATCATTCATGAGATAACCCATTTATCGCGTTTCCCGAACCAACCAGGCCATCGATTGATAAGCACGGGCTAACTACCAGCTGAAGCCTAGTAGGCCCAATGACTACGTCGGTAAAAGGTGCACCTTCGAGGTTCCAGTTCGCCCAGTTATGGTCGAGAATCCGGAAAACGTCAAGTCTCGACGCTGAAGGTGTGATCGAACTCAAGGAAGATACCAAGGCCACGGGCCAATCCGTCGGCGTCCTAGTCCTTGCAACATTGTCCTACGGAATAGGATACACTGTACTCACTGAGTACCAAGCTCACAACATTTCCGCGTACGGGATAATCGTGGGGGGGATGGCCAACATGATCTCATCCTGCTTCTCGGCCGTGGTATGGTCGATCGCCCTCTTCTTTGTAGGAACGAAACTATTTCGCGGGTCCACTAGCTACTGGCAACTCGCAAGGCCACTGTTCTTCTCAACCGCTCCTGGAATGCTGTTTCTGCTGATCTCCATCCCAGTTTACCCAATAGTGGTAGTTGTCACGTTAGTTGCAGCAGTCTGGCTATTGGTTTCGCAAGCATTCGTACTCAAGCATGTGATGGGACTCGATCTGCAAAGAACTTTGCTGACCCTTGCCGTGGGATTCCTAATACTCGCCTTCGTTGGCTTATCATTTCAACACAGCTAGGAACTGTCCCAAAGGGTTCAGCTCGAAGATGGATCCTGCATAACCCTTTCCTTTTCTTTGTACTTGTTGAACGTCTCCATTGCAGGATCTTTTTTCATATCGAGCTCATGATCCTTGTACAAATGGTCCTGCAGTTCATAGTAAGTATTGAAAGTCCTCTCAATATTCCTGGTCGAACAAATGAAACAGACGATCTTATCCTTGACCATTTTCTCACATCGCCCAGGCTAATCGATAACATAAAAACGAGCCGTCTAGGGCAAGGGCCCAACAGTCGCCGAGAAAACTTGCCTAGGCAAAGATACACAATCCTTTAAGGTTAAACAAGCTCGAACCGCCTCCCAAGCGAGTAAAGGGAGGCGAGCCTCAGTTGTGTGATACTTGCGCCAAGCATAATCCCAAGAAGAAGAAAAAGTAGCGACTTCCGAAATACCGTCTGAAACACCGAGTTTTTTCTCGCATCCTAAATATTTCTCTCCACCCCCGGAGTCTCAGTAGACTCTGTCTTCTTCTTACATCCTGTAAAAGGATGAAGCGAGGGGTTGAAGGGAAAGACGTTAACAACTTGGGCCGAGGAGATTCTCCTTTATGGTAAAAGCCTGGGGTTTCATCAAGGATCCTATCCACGGCTACATCGGGGTCAACGACATTGAAAGAACTCTAATCGACACCCGCCCTGTACAGAGACTACGACGGCTCCGTCAGCTAGCAGGGTCAGAATTCGTCTATCCTGCGGCCAATCATACACGTTTCGAACACGTCCTCGGTGCCATGCATCTAGCTGGAGCTCTAGCTGACGCTCTGCCCATCGAGGTAGGTGAACATCGAAAGTCAGAGCTTCGCATTGCAGCTCTCATCCACGATATCGGTCACGGCCCGTTCTCGCATGTTTTCGAACCGTTGATGATACATTACCTTGCGAAGACACATGAGGATCTAGTTTCCTGGCTTGTAGACAGGACAGAGATCTCTGACATCCTTGACAGAGGAGGTTTCGACCCCGGCAGGTTAGGTTTACTAGCAGTCGGGCGCCTTGGTGACAGAAAGCGGCCCTACCTTGACCAGGTCATCAGTAGTACCGTCGACGTTGACAAGATGGATTTTCTCGTAAGGGATTCGTTTCACACGGGTGCCGGGTATGGATTCGTCGACGTTCATCGACTATTGTACACGATGGACGTGATAGATGGCAACCTGTCTGTCGACGGCACCGCAGTAGCAACCCTCGAAAGCTTCCTGCTCGCGAGGCTAGAATCCTTCCGGACGATCTACTTCCATCGAGCCTCCCGTGCAGTTCAGATAATGATCGTTAGCGCACTCGAAGCCGCGAAAGACGAGCTTGGACTCCTAGACTTCGATGACCCAGACGACTACCTATCAATGGACGACTACAAGGTCTGGACTCAGCTCAGAGAATGTAAGCAATCCAGAAGGATAATGCAAGACCTTGAAGCCAGGAAACTACTGAAGTCCTGCTACGAACGGACAGTTTTTGCAAAAGAAGAACCAGTCTCTAACGTGATAACAAACGACACCGTACGTCTGGGTATCCAGCGTGAGATTGCAAAAAAAGCTCGGGTGCCGTCGGAGAAGGTGTTCATCGACGTGCCCACCATGCCGTCGGTCCCCTACCACCACGCTGTCGAGATACAGCCAACGGATATACCGGTGTTTCGACGGGGTCACGCAGGAAAGAAAGAGATAGTTCAGCTCTCAGAGCTTTCTCGAATCATCGGAGTGCTCAGAACCTTCATGAACATTGTGCGGGTTTATGCTCCAGCGCAGTACCGTTCGCGCGTCGAGGTGGCTTCTCGCCAGATTCTGGGAGAAACGTCTGTATCAGGTAAGATGTCGCTCTAAGAGTTCTCAGCGAACCAGCTCTGTCATTTGTGTCACTTGATCAGAATTCTTAAAGTTACATCAGCACTTTATTTCAACCTTGGACTGCATAATTATATCCGAAGACATCAGGTTTGTGATCACTTGCCAAAGTTCATGCAGACTCTTGAAGATACCGTGTACAAGGAACTAGAAAAAATTGCGAAGCGTAGAGGAATAACGATCCAGGAATTGATCCGGGCCGTGATTGTGCCGGAATGGGTTAACGGGCACAATGGTGGCGAGACGAAAGAGTCTGCGGTCTCTAAGATGAATAGCTGGCGCTAGTCTCCACTACTTCTAGAACGCATCGTCTAGCCTAGAGGCCACGCGACCGACAACTCGGGAAAAATATTTTTCACTATTAAAGAATCGTGGTCGACGAGTCGTCGGTCACGATGTAACAGCGGGCATAACCCGGTCGGTGAAACACTATTCTCTCGTGACCCGTGAATGCCCAGACGTAAGCCGATAATGTCAACGAGGATAGCCACCATCTTGTCGACAATGAGAATAACTATGTCGATAAGGTGACGACTATCGGTGTAAACAATCCGAAGGATAGCGTGTCGTCAATCTCTACTCTTCCTCATCCTTTCACTCTGACCTTGTCCAAAAGAGCGGAATAGATTCGCAACGCCTCTCCCTCAGTTAGCCTTGTGTTTAGTGAGACGATGCTCAGCTTGTTGAATATTGCAGCCGATCTCTCGGCGAGCGCTCTCGAAGCAATAAGATACTTTCCTCCGAGCAGGACGGAGGATGGGCCAACGGCACCCTCTCTAAGGCCGGGGGACGATACTGCTAGGGTACCGATTTTCATGGTATCGTCGTAAAGCAGCACTAATACTGCGTTGTCCATCGTGATTAGATTAATCTTGTGCGTTCTGCCTTCCCGTTCGATGCTTGCCTCTAGCAAGTTGTCAAGCCTCTAGAATCCTTGGAGAGTAATTATTGCTGGACTGCTTTCTAGGTAATGTAACGGTCTTTTCCTTCTTCGGTCTTCTGTTCGCCTTCTTTGACTTCTTCTAGCTCTGTGCGCCTGAACCGTTCCATCTTCTTCCGCATGTCCTCGATTTCAGTGTCCAGATCCTTCAGCTCGACTGGAATGTTGACGAGCCCCGTCAACATGTGTATGACTGCCCGGGCAGCCTCTAGATCCGGATATACGCCCGTGGTTGCCCCTAGTAGTCCGGCGCATTCCATTCCTCTTTGCCGGCCGATACCGAGAATTACCCCGGCGGCTCCGGTAACGGCTCCGCCCTTTGCGATCTTGGCACCGAGCTTCTTTAGACGCTCGCCTAGTCCCTGGTCGCCTACTACGGCGTATACGGCGCCGACGTCGTTTCCGGACCTTGTTCCGTATCCTCCCATGGTGAAGATGTTTCTGCAGCCGAATCGTTCTACATAGTCGAGGACGATGCTTGCAACTTCGTACTGGCCAGTGACGCTGGGTTGTGCGTCGCCAGTAAGGAAGAGGACGTTAGGCTGTCGCTCGTTGTAAGAATAAAACTCGTACTTGGGAAGACTGTACGTTCCGTCTTCTGATATGTTGATTCCCAAGTTTCCGTCTGGGAAGAGTAGATAGCTGGAGTAGAGTTCGGCAATCTTTTTCGGTTTGAGTTTCTCGATGAAGAAGTCGGCTGCTACCTTGCCAACGTAGCCGAGGCCTGGCAGGCCTTGTACTAGAATCGGCTGGTTCAACTGGGGCGTCGAAAGTTCATGGATCTTTGTGTCAGCAAGCATTGACAATCCCCCAGGCGAGGTTTCAGGTTTTTTCGGTTGAGTTCTTTAAATAGTTTGTAAAGATGCGAACGAGTTCTCTGCTTCATCACAAGTATCTCAACATCATACTGAAGTGGTCAAAACAAGAAAATCTTAATCTTAATCTGGAATTGAAAAACCGAGAGTTAAAATAGGCTGGACAGTTTTCGAACGTCTATAACGTGAAAACATGAGCTGTGCCCCGTTCGTATCGTCCCCACATGACGTTGTCCGCAAGATGCTTGAGGTCGCAAGGGCAAGCAAGGACGATGTGCTGGTTGACTTGGGATGTGGCGACGGTCGCATACTCGCCACTGCTGTAAAGGACTTTGGAGTAAAGTCGGCAACAGGATATGAGATACGTGAAGATCTTTTCAAGACGGCATCCGGGGAGGTTGAGAAACTGAATCTGACCAACAAGATCAATATTTACAATCGTGACCTTTTCCAGGCCGACCTGAAAGACGCCACATTGATCACGCTATACCTCACTACTTACGCAAACGAACGTCTGAAACCAAAGCTAAGGGCAGAGGCTCGTCCCGGTAGCAGAATTGTCAGCCATGATTTCATGATCAACGGGTGGAAACCTTCAAAGAAGGAGAACTACAACGAACACACTATCTACGTATACTCGATTCCGGAATCCTATTCAATGTAGAAGGCCATAGCCTACTTCTTCATAGGCGGCGGACAATTGGACCCCGCCCACCTCCAGTATTGCCGGCGGAACCCGTATGCGCGTTTCAACTGAAACCTGGCGTTTTCGAACCTCCCTTAGTCTTCCAATAGCAATCAACTCATCATTCTCATGAAGCAGACCTGTCAGGAAGCCTCCAAAACCCCCGGTATTCACGAAAACTGTCTGTAGCGGATTTTCAAATGTTCTGACCTTAACCCTATCCATCTCGACTTTCAAGATCTTGGAATCGCTCATGAATCGTTTGTATCCTTCCTCCCTCGCTTTCTTTCGATCCCCTTTCGTCCGAGCCTTCGCGTATCGAGACCTGTCGATTCTCAATGAAGTGACCTTTGCCCGCTCCAATAACGGGTCCAGCTCATTTGAGTCAGACAGCCCCAACACTAAGTCTGGTCGAATCTGGCCCAATAGATCGAGTTTGTAATGGACTGCAAGTTCGTCAGCCACCCAACCGTCTGTGTTGATCAAGATCTTATCGGTATAACCTAACGTACGATCTCTTAGGCGTACAACATTTTTGATCAGCTTCGCCTGAACGATCGAAGGGCTAGTGTCTCCTATGAAATAGGAGCGTTCAGGCTCGAGATCGTGAAGTCCAAGAATTGGGGCTTGCACCCTGGCACTGCTGACCGTTGCCGGTGGGCCGATGTCAGCTTGACCGATGTCCGCGTCTACAACTGTCACTGTCAAGTCTTGCTTAGAAAGTTGGTTCGCGAGGAAAGTAGAGAGTGTCGATTTTCCCGAGTCAACGTTTCCAACTATAACCGTCAAAGTCGACGATTGTTGCGCGATCTGGGACGCTTCAATCCAACTTGTTGGGATTGTCGACCCTTCAATTTCCCGAAAAGCTCCCCCGGCCTTCGGTTCAACGTCGATGAGAGCTGTTTCGACAGCCAAAAACGGGGCTTGCCGTGGACTGCTGATTGTTATCTGCTTCCCGAGCTGAATTTTTCCTCCGAGACACTCAACGTTCCCGCCGATAACTTTCAGATTGCAGGGTCCTTCTACGAGAAGTGTATGACCTTGCGAGAGGACTCGAGTTGGCAACGCCTCAAGATGGCATGATCGAGTGCTAAGTCTCTTAGGGTTCGATTTCCAAAGGCTCCATGACCGATGCGGCTCAGGACCGGGTCCCCGAGTATCGACGCGCTACTGAAGGATGGGCTCCCCAAACATAGGATAGCCCTGGTCTATGGCGAGGCATCTACCGGCAAGACTCTCCTCGCTTTACACTGCGCTCTCCAGGCTGCCCAGGATGAGTTGAAGGTGTTCTATGTCGATAGCGATCAGTCTTTTTCCGCCCAGCGTCTCGAGCAGTTACCCGATGGAGTCGAGCTGGCGGAGCGCATAGTCATCTTTCGGCCTGACGATTTTCGGGACCAAATGCGCATCATTGAAGGAGTTGAAGGGGTATTGACCAAAAGCCCTGCACTACTGGTCATCGATTCAATTACCGGGCTCTATAGAGCGACCGATGATCCCTCAAGCAAAGTTTTCGCTCGTAGTAGAACACTGAACCGACAGCTTGCATATCTAAACGACTTAGCCGTCCGGTTTGAACTCTGGATACTCCTAACCGGTCAAGTGCACAGTTCACCTGCGGGAAGACACTGGATGATAGAACCAGTTGCAACCAGGACACTGCTACACTGGTCTGCTCTAATTCTGCGGCTCAGGCATACTGCGAGAAGCGATGTGCGCGAATGCATCGTTGAGAAGGTTGACGGACGAGAAGTTAATGGTCCTCGTACCCTATTCAGGATCGGCGACGAAGGCATCGAAGCACTGTAGAGTATCCGTGTAAACAAGGATTAACTACTGATTTTAACGAAGAACGCAACTTGCGGACGTTACTCACTAATGGGGGTCATTACAACTGCACTGCTCTTCATCGGACCATCGTATGTCGCAAACGCGGCACCTCTAGTCTTCGGTGGCGGGGCGCGACTTGATCGTGACTGGAAATTCTTCGACGGAAAGCCGCTGTTTGGAAGTCACAAGACTGTGCGAGGACTTTTTGCAGGCATCATAGCTGGAGGCCTCGTTGGCTTGGGAGAGTCTTTGATCGACAGCCACCTAGCCCTTGCGGGCGTCATGATCGCGGTTGGCGCAGTATTGGGCGACCTCTTGGGAGCTTTCATAAAACGCAGGCTGGGAATCCCACCGGGCCGACCGTTTCCGATCCTGGATCAGCTAGACTTTGTTCTTGGTGGTCTCGCCCTAGGATCCTTCTTCTTTCCGATGCCGCTAGTCTCAATTTTCGTAGTCGTTCTGGTTACGCCGCCGATACATCTTGCGACGAACTATGGTGCGTATCTTTTGGGGATCAAGAAGGGCCGATGGTAGTTCTTCGGCCATGAATGCCTGATCATCAATTAGGACTCAACATGTATCATGATTACACCGTTTCTACTAAAACAATGCTGCAGAAATTCAGCCTTTCCAAAGACCAATTGCCAGCCCCATAAGAAACGCAGCAGAGGAGACTGGAAGGATCATAGCAAATTGTTCAGCCTGCGAGATTGCCCCGCCGCTCTGCGAAAACACATTGAAAATGGTCTGTGGATTTGGAGTTGCAACGTATCCGGCAGTGGCTAGAATAATCACCAGTCCGACAAGTGCAACCGCTAGTTTTACCGCTCTCTTTGCAACTACGCCGATCATGAGGCCAGCGAGAAAGAGGAGGACGAAAAACGTGGCTCCACCAGGAGTTACTTCAAATATGTTGGCCAATAGTGATTCAGGTTCCGGCTTATTCAATATCCTACTATGTCTTGGCTATTTAGAGATCGACCCTCCCTTTCGCTTCGAGAATAACTCGCGTCATGAAAAAAGAAGTGGTTTGTCTAGGGAAAATTTTCCCTAGCGCGCTCTATGCGCCCGTCAGTGGTACTATGATGACCCGTATCGATGTGGAACCGGACAGACTGCCTTGTCCGATCAGATGTATGATCAGAGTTTGCAGAGAACTCCATCCAGATGACAAAGTGTTGCTACCACTTAGGCCGGGACCGAAGCCTACCGCCGTTATCGATGGGCTCGCTCCTATGCCTTGATAGGATAGGTTTACCGTGATGTGGCCGCTGTCAGTAACTTGAAAGCCAGTGATGGTAACATTGCTGACGGTGCTGGTTGCTCCGAAGGCTAGGCCTGAGCCGCCGTAGATTTCTCCCCATTGGCCGTGTGGAAAACCATGCCATTGCAGACCTGCGTTGCCGGGCGTATTCTGGGTTGGTTGTGGCGAAACTCCAAATGCGTTGCTGAGCGCATAGACTGTCAGCGAGGCACCGGCGCCGATTACCAGCATGATCAAGAGTATAGATCGAGCTGTGTAGGTTCTTGGTTGACGCGCAATATTTTCCTGCGACATGTTTCGCTCAGTAATGCTGGCTTCAGGTTGTGATGTGACTATTCTCCTAGGAATTTGCTTAAATTGTCGGAGATCGAGGATCAGTTAACGTAAACTGTTTTTACACTGGACGGAGGTGCACAACACCCGTGTCGTCGATAGAAGATCCATTTTTGAAGGAGCTCCTCACGTCTTTTAGGGAGGACTCTCATCAAGTAGCTGCAGAGCTTCTTCAGGGAATTACGACGCAAGCTATGATTGCGGCCTTTGCGCTTTTTCTCGCGATCAGCTCTCTCATTAGATTGGTGTTCTTCGAACTGTCTACCGGGCTTCCAGTACCATTCCGGGCCCGTCCCGGGATGGAGGTCTCAACTGTTGTCGATACAACTCTTACTCTTGTCCTCTTAATACTGTCCGTCTTTTCTTTCTACAATCTCGTCAAGGCACGACGCAGATATTCTAGGATATTGGCATTGGCTGAGAGACTCGGCCGATAAACTGTGCGCTCTCGCCGGAATCGAGAAGGGAAGCAGAGAAGCGACTGACCGTTCTGAAAATGATTGAGGTCTTCTCGGACAAGTGTGCCAAGAGCACTCTGCTAAATGGGCCATTCGGCGGGGACGACAAGGCCTTCGACCGTATGGTAGGCCCTAGCGGTATCTTGACAAGGACACAAATGGTCACCGCAAGCATCGACGGGAGAGTGACCTACTATGGGCGAACCGAGGCGGGAAAGATCTACCAGCAAGTGCTTGACATGCAGCTAAACTTCCTCGACCCGTACACTGGAGGAGAGGTATGGAAAAAATAGTCTCGAAAGGAGTCTAGGGAAAAGGAGGGGAAATCGATTCTCGTATCTTAGATAGTTCCGAAAAGGATGCTAGACCGCGATAAGTCATCTCGCGACTGGGCGAGTAAATCCTAAAAGTGGCCCGCTGTAGCCCCGGCCCTTGTGAGCACTACTTCAGGCCTCGGAGAAGAACTGGCGAAAGTGTCTCTCGATACAGCCTCGAGAGAAAATGCGTCCTACGCAGACTTTCGCCTTGTAAACACCAGAATCGGGAACGTTAGCGTGATCAACGAAAACTCTGCCAGCGAGGAGTCTAACATTCTCGGAGCCGGGATCAGAGTCTTGTACAATAACGCAGGCTGGGGATTCGCAGACACAGACGAACTTACGCGGGAGAGTATTGCGGAAACGACTAGAAAAGCACTGGCACTTGCTAGAGGGGCCGCGCGGGTGGTCCCGAAGACATCCTTTGCCCCTGAGCCGGCGCACGTCGAGAAATGGTCTTCTCCTTTCAAGAGGGACCCGTTCAGCATACCCTTGGAAACAAAGTACGAGGTTCTTCAGGATTCCACGAAGCAGATGAAAGAGGAGGGAATAGTTGCGAGGAGGGGTCAAATGGTTTTCACAACGATAGAGAAATATCTTGCAAGTTCTCAGGGCTCCAGAATCTTTCAGACGCTGACACAGTCTGGAGCATCTATCATTGTCGCTGCGAAAGGCCCTAGTGGAATGCAGAGAAGATCTGTGCAACAGTATGTACTCGGTGGCTACGAGCTCATTGATGAGATGGAGCTGCCGGAGAAGAGTCAGGAGATCACTAAGGAATCGCTCATGCTTACTCGGGCCCCTGGCCTTCAAGAAGGCAAATCGGACATTATTCTGAGCAGTGACCAGTTGGGCCTACAGGTTCACGAGTCATGCGGACATCCGATAGAACTCGACAGGGTGCTGGGTTACGAGGCAAACTTTGCGGGCAGAAGCTTCCTAACCCCGGATCTCTTGGGCAAACTCCAGTACGGTTCGGAAAAGGTGAACATTGTAATGGACGCTACCATGGAGCATGGAAATGGTCTGGGAACGTTCGCTTACGACGATGAGGGTGTCAAGGCCCAGAGAAAATATGCGGTAAAGAATGGAAAGTTTGTAGGATACCTGATGTCAAGGGAAACCGCGCCCCGCGTTGGCCAGCCGAGAAGCAACGGGTGCATGCGGGCGGACAGCTACAAACTGCCAATCATTAGGATGACCAATGTCAGTCTTGAACCGGGAGACTGGGACTATGATGAGCTGATTGAAGATACCCGTGATGGAATATTGATGGTCACGAACTATGGTTGGAGCATAGACCAGAAACGGTATAATTTCCAGTTCAACTGCGAGGTCGGCTACCGGATAAAAAATGGAAGCGTCGGAGAAATGGTCCGCGGCCCAGGATACTCCGGGATCACACCAGAGTTCTGGAATGCATGTGACGCGGTCTCCAACAGCAAGAGCTGGGTCTTGTGGGGTACACCAAACTGCGGCAAGGGCCAACCCCAACAAGTAATGGGAACTGGACACGGGGCTTCACCTTCGAGATTCAGAAACATCCGCGTCTTCGGAGCCTCCTAGAACCATGTCCCAACACACCTTGCAGTCTCAAGCAGGCGGTCTCAGACAGAAAGGTCAGGAGATCTTTGGAATAGCCAAACGAGTCGCAGGCCCTCGCCATGAGATCGAGATAATACTCGAGTCCTCAATGGACGAGAACCTGAGATTCGGGAACAACGAGCTTGGACAGTCCCAGTTCAGTACAAGCCACACACTATCTGTTAGGGTAGCCTCAAACAAGAGACAGGCAAGAACCACAACCGGAAGACTCGACAAGAGCTATGTGGAACATACTGTCGAGAAGGCAATCGCCCAGGCAAAGGCAGGTCCCGAAGATCCAGACTATTTGCAGATGCTGGAACCCCAAAAATACAAGCAGGTAAACCGGTACCATGAACGCACCATCCAAACACCTGCCGAACAAAAGGCCGGATACGTTGGCCACGCGATCGACCTGGCCAAGAAAAATCGGCTGTTAGCATCCGGTGTCTTGGGCACGAGCGGGTACGAGGCTTTGATGCTTAACACTTCTGGATTGGAAGCATCATACCGGGGAACCTCAGGCTACTTCTCGCTCACGATGGACGCGGATAATGGTAACCAGACTGGTTATGCCTTGTCAACATTTACGGATATTGGTGAGTTGAAGTCGGAGACGGTTTCTGACTTGGCGTTGGAACGGGCGTTGATGAACAAGTCGCAGGTCGAAGTGTCGCCGGGAAAGTACAATGTCGTCATAGACCCGTATGCCTGGAGCGAGACGCTGTTCTTCCTCGTCATTTCTGCGGCTGCCGGATTTACTCCAGATTTTGGAATGAGACAGTATAAGGAGGGACGCAGCTATCTGACGGGTAGGCTTGGAGAGAAGATCATGGGGGACAATGTAACGATTGAAGATGACGCATACCATCCATTACAGTCGGGTCCAAGCTTTGACGGAGAAGGCTACCCGAAGAATGGAATGAAACTCGTTGAGAATGGAATTCTCCGAAATGTGCCCTCGTCTCGAATATCTGCGAAACGGTATCCTGATGCGAAGCCGACCGGCCACGAGCTCCCGCTTCCAAACCCGCTGGGAGAGGCGCCGCTGAACTTGATCATTCATGGCAGCGGAAAGCAGCGGACTCTCGAAGAATTGATCGGCGAGTTAGACAAGGGACTATTGATCACTCGCTTATGGTATATCCGTGAGGTCGAGGCTAGGAGCAAGACGTTGACTGGAATGACACGGGACGGCACATTCCTTGTCGAGAACGGCGAGATCAAGAAACCAGTCCGAAATCTACGGTTCAACCAGAGCCTCCTGGAACTGCTCAGCAACATTGAAGAATTCTCAGCACCTGTACGGAGCAGTGATAGTACACAGTTTACAATGCTTCAACCGGGAATTCTTGCCCGGGACTTCAACTTCACAAGCGTCTCTCCCTTCTAGTGTGGGTCTAGAAGCTTTCAGAGCAACCGTTAGACGCTTTTGAATCCCGTCGCTAGGTCGGCGACGAGGTCGTCCGCGTCTTCAATGCCGACGCTTACGCGTATCAGGTTGTCTTTGATTCCTTTCTCGATCCTTTTCTGGCGTGGAATGCTTGCGTGAGTCATACTCGCCGGATGTTCGATGAGGCTTTCAACTCCTCCAAGACTCTCTGCTAATGTAAAGACGCGTAGTCTCTGGAGGAGTCGTTTGCACTGGTTGAAGCCGCCTTTGAGTTCGAACGAGAGCATTCCTCCATTTCCTCGCATCTGGCGCTTGATAATGTCCCGTTGTGGATGATCCGGTAGTCCGGGATAGTAGAGTTGTTCGACCTTGGGCTGTTTCTGCAGATACTCGCTGATCACTCTAGCGTTTTCGTTGTGGCGGTCCATGCGTACGGCGAGTGTCTTTACGCCTCGAAGGACGAGCCAGCAGTCCATTGGACCTGGAACTGCGCCGACCGCGTTTTGGAGGAACATGAGCCGTTTCTGCACGTCCTGGTTGGAAGTGACGGTTGCTCCACCGATAAGGTCGCTGTGACCCCCAAGATATTTTGTTGTACTGTGAACCACAATGTCTGCGCCATGTTTCAATGGGTTCTGGAAGTATGGGCTCATGAACGTGTTGTCTACTACGAGTAGTACTCGTGCTCTCTTGCTGATTCGGGAGATGCGACGGATGTCTATAATCCGCATGAGGGGATTGGTGGGGGTCTCTATCCAGATCATCCGAGTATTCTTCCGTAGAGCGTTCTCTACCTTGTCCGGATTTCTCGAGTCCACGTAGGTGAATTGTAGGCCATGGTCGCGTAGTACTTGTTCGAAGAGCCGGTATGTTCCTCCGTAGATGTCGTCGCCGGCTACTACGTGGTCTCCTTTTCGCAGAAGCATCAGCACGGTCGTGGTGGCGGCCATTCCTGAGCTGAACGCCAGGCCATACTTGCCGTCCTCAAGGGCGGCCAAGTTTTTTTCTAGCGCTTTCCGGGTTGGGTTTGAGGTCCTTGAGTAGACATACTCTGCTTCGCGTCCAAGAGCGGACTGCTGGTAGGTAGAGGTGAAATACAAGGGAATGGTGACGGATCCCGTTGCCGGGTCTGGCTCCTGTCCCGCGTGAATGGCTTCTGTTGAAAACTTCAAGTCGGACACGTCTTGGACTCGTATACAATTAAACCTAGGCGACTAACTGCGCGGCTGGTAGACTAGGCCATCTGATTGTTTACCGTAGGGGCACTATCAGAGTTGCAGGTACAATGAGCCCGATGAGGCTCCATGGGATGATTTGGAGGAAGCGAGTAGAATCAGGAGTATGGCTGTGATATTTCCTAGGAAGACTAGTTTCGAGGTCATCATGAAATCATCGGAAGCGGAGGGTAAAGGATGGTTTGTCTAGTTCTAAACTGGATTGTTACGGGGTTCAGTCGAGACCGTATCGTGGAAGTTGGTACCTAGTAGTAGGGTTTCTTAGCCTGATAACGTATCGTTCGGGTCGGTATCTTTCGAATTTTTGATTCCTGCTTCCCATTCCTTGGCTTTCGAGGCCAGTCTCTCCAGGAAGTTATGTTCTTCGCTCGTTAGAGGAAGTCCTTTCCTGACTTTTGCCCTGATCGACGAGAATCTCGTTTCTTCTTCTGCGAGCGGAACCTTCGAGTAGTCAACTGCTTCGATGAGCATTTGCGGAGTCCTTTTCGTTCCTGTACCGCTTTTTTGCAACTCTCGGCCCTGAACTCCCAGTGTTAGGCTGTTTATTGAGGCCGGCGGTGCTAGTTAATCACATTTTCTCCCAGTATCGTCCCAGGGTTGGAAACTGTCCGGCTAGAAGTGTGTGGACGGAAAATCATTCTCAGCCCCACGATAGCGAGTAATGACGCGACGCCAACGAGCGGAAAGCTGGCTATCATGCCGGCCGGTGAGGATGATGTAGCGTTGCTGGACGATGAGATTGAAATCAGGATTGTAGCGATTATCACAAAGCCTGCTGACCATAATACTCCTCCAACAACTTCTCTGATCTTACCGTTCAATTGGGAGATTGTCCATGGGCTTCCGCCCAGGGAAATCAGTGAGCCTAGGATGCTGAGCCATAATCCGATGCCTGGTGTCCATGGTGTGCCTACAAGGCCGTAAGGCAGTGAGAGGAAGAGCAATGTTCCGAAGAGGGAGATGAGCCCTCCTGCACTGCAGACAAGCGACAGCGCCCCCCCGGCGAGTAGCCATGGAGCCGCCGCCCAGGTGTTCGATCCGCCCGCGTCCATAATCGAGAATGGACTGCCTGCTAGAATCGCCCAGGGAAGTTCTAGTGAGAGTATTACGAGGCTGCCTCCGATAATATTCAGGAGTAGTTGTGCTGGTATCGTCCTTGCTTTCCCGAAGGGAATCCCTCGAATATTTTCACTATGAGCTTCGGAAACGGTGGTGGTCCGTGTTTGTGTCTCTCGGAGAGCTTCGGTCATGGCTCTCTCCAGAGATAGTCCCGTGCCCTCTTCTCCGCCCATCTTCGGATAATGAGCGAGAGGATTGTTGACGGTAGAAAGATGAAGAGGAGGATTGCGAGAAGGGAGAGTCCATTGAATCCAGAGCTGTTGAATATGCTTGGAGCGTTCGTTGCAGGCCCATTGACCATCTCCTTTGACGATCCGAGGGTACCGGCAGGAGTGGTTGAAGGTGTACTTGTGCTTGTAGAGAGGACTGCGGGTATGAACACTAGAAGAATCCCGCAGAGGATACCGAGAGCCAGTCTTATAGTCAGTCTAGAGCTAATCATGGAAAAATACTCCCGGAAGACTTCATCATGGCCCTTCTCGCACTAGAAAGATTACCGTTCCCCTTGGGCATAATTCCAGAGGTTAGAACAGCCTGTACAGTTTTCAGAACGGCCTCTTCCTCCAAACCCTGATAGTCTCGTTCCAAGAAACAGCTACGGCTGATCCACCGAAGACCAGAGCCATCACATTATGGACTGAAAGGTTGGGTGGATAGATTATGGGATACAAGACCAGCATTGCAGTGAACATCGTCGAATAGAACAAGTAACGCGGCAGGAGAACCCCGAAGAACCCGACAAAATTCTGCAATACTCCAACTTTTACCTGTCCCACGAGCCGGTATTCACCGGTCGAGTCTTTCTCCAGCAACCCGAGTGTCCGAAGCTTTTCGAGATGGTGCAGTGCAACACTTGGACTGCTCAGGCCCAGAGCTCGTTGGACCGGACGGACCCCTATGCTCTGTTTCCTGTTCAATCCGAGGATATGCCAGTAGATTCGCAAGGTGAGGCCTTTCAGCTCGGACTCTACGACCCTGTCCCGTTCTTCCTGTAACAAGACCTGTTCTAGAATATGATCGGTGGTTCGTTCAATTCAAGCTTGCCGTGTTTCTTCCACTGTACAGCTTGTTCTGTTCATTGGACAGCTCGATCTAATCACTGGCATTATGCTCACTGCGCGCACTATTGGTAGCCAGAGGCAGCTAGAAAATTGGGCTCGAAGAGAAAAGCCGTCTTCCTCGCCATACTAACACTCGTGGCCCTTGTGCCAGTATCCTACTACGTGGCCAAGCCCGTGCAAGGAACGATGAGCATGACCAGGTTTGCATCCTATTGGGATCTTCAACATTTCATCCTGAAGAACAGTTGCCGTCAAGGCTCCAGTACGGTCCCTGGCCCCAGCTACGGAATGGCGACCACCACTTACTCGTACTACGTGAAAGCCTACTCCCCTAACTCTCTCAGCGCGGCTCCGACTAGTCCACAGCATTCCGGAACAAACGACCAAGTTCAAGGGGTAGACGAGCTTGACACGGTGAAATCAGACGGCCGCTACATCTATTCTGTAAGCGGCAATAATCTGACAATTGTTCAAGCATATCCGTCCTCAGACGCCAAGCTCGTTTCAAGAATCAATGTCAATGGGATCCTAGAGGGAATTTTCGTCGATGGGAATAGAATTGCTGTATTGACCAATGATGGTTACGATTCCCTCTACTCGGGATCGACTTACTTCGGAACTCCGTGTAGCAGTAGTGGTGGAAGCGTAGCCCCATCGACGATGCCTGTAACTCGCGTGACATATCCAAGGCAGTCAGTTCCTTTGACCAGTTCAATTCGAGTCTACGATTCTTCGGACCACTCTAACCCACTCCTGAAGACTACCGTCACTGTCAATGGAACGTTTGTTGATGCCCGCCTTATCGGAGATATTATGTACATGATCGCTAATCAGGCGGCATATTGCTGTAATCCGATACTTCTCCCGGTCACTTCCGTCAATGGCCAAGCATTTCCAACAGACGCTAGTACTGTTTACCATTCAGATATTCAAGATGCTCTCCAGAGTTTCACGTCAATAGTCGGTTTGAACATAGCAGAAGCAAATGCTAAGCCGATTGTTAGCACCTATTTGATTGGAACCAGCAGTACAATCTATGTCTCACTGAGGAACATCTATCTCACGTCGCCTATGGGTACAGGGGAAACGGCTGTCCACCGTGTCAGTCTTGACGGTGCCAAGGCGAGCTATAGTGGCACAGGAATCGTTCCGGGACATGTCTTGAACCAGTTCTCGATGGATGAATACAACGGATACTTCCGGATGGCTACGGTCAATTCAGGCTCGTGGTCCGGGACTAGCCAGCAGGGAACAAACGTGTACGTATTGGACAGTTCTCTCAAAATCCAAGGAAGACTTGAAGGCCTCGCGCCCAGCGAGTCATTCTACGCCGCCAGGTTCTTGGGTGATAGGGCCTACTTGGTTACTTACTTGAGAATGGATCCATTGTTTGTAATCGGACTGGACCAGCCCTCTAGCCCCAAGCTCTTGGGCAAGCTTGAGATTCCGGGCGTGTCAGATTATCTTCAGCCGTATGATGAGACGCACCTGATCGGCCTCGGTCAGTCCTCTACAGTCGTTGCCTGGGAAAACGCCGCCCTGTCCCAAGGGCTCAAA
This sequence comes from Bathyarchaeia archaeon, assembly GCA_035656295.1. Taxonomy (GTDB): domain Archaea; phylum Thermoproteota; class Bathyarchaeia; order 40CM-2-53-6; family 40CM-2-53-6; genus 40CM-2-53-6. The sequence continues at coordinate 110,539 of DASRSU010000008.1, forward strand.
CTATCCATGTTTGACGTCAGTAATCCTGCCGAGCCAAAGGAGGCTAGCAAATACTTGATTGGTGACCGTGGGAGCGACTCTCCCGCGCTCAGGGATCATAAGGCAGTTCTCTTCGAGCGTTCGCTGAACCTATTGGTCATGCCGGTTGCGCTCGCTGTGCGCGCGGACAACTCGACTGTGACGAATTGGGCGATGAATACCGTTGTGTGGCAGGGAGCATTTGTTTTCCATGTCACATCAAACGAAGTTAGCTTTAGAGGAGGAATAACTCATCTGCCAAAACTCACGATGCCAGGCTACATCAGCAATTCCTACTTGGTTACTAGATCTCTCTTCATCGGCAACATACTCTACACGATATCTCAGCAAATGATCGGGATGAACAGTCTAACCGATCTGTCTGATCTCGGCTCAGTCCAGCTGAACGCCTAGACCCTCAAGCTTGTAGCGTAGATGCTTCTCCATGCTCTTCGTCATTAACAGGCCACTCTTCATGCTCTGATACACGTACTTCCAGTAATCACTCTGGGACGCGCGACCATTTCCGACTCTGAGAGTGTACAATTCTAGCTGGTCCAGTAAGTTCATTACGTCTCTATCTCGCAAGTTCCATTCCCTAGAGAAATCCTTGTTGTTTCATCCACTCATCCGAGTAAAGCTTGCTGAGATAGTTTCTACCAGTATCGGGAAGTAGGGCTACAATGCTTTTCTTCTGCTCAAGCTCTTTTGCAATTTTGATTGCGGCGTAGACGGCTGATCCACTCGAACCTCCTGCTAGAATGCCTTCTTCTCGAGTTAGCTTTCTCGCAGTTTCGAACGCATCCTTGTCCGAGACGCTTACGATCTCGTCTACGACCGAGAAATCCATGGTGCCCGGCATGAAATCCTCTCCGATACCCTCTACCTTGTACTGGTGTGGATTCTCTTTCTTTCCGTAGAATCTCGGGTAGAAAATGGAGCCTTCCGGGTCGACTCCTATCACCTTGAGAGTTTTCTTTTTCTCCTTCAAGAAGCGTCCTGCTCCAGTGATAGTTCCTCCAGTCCCCATAGTGCAAACGAAAATGTCTACTTGCCCATCCGTCTGCTGCCAGATTTCTTGTCCCGTCGCTCGGTAGTGAGCGCCTGGATTCGTCTTATTCTCGTACTGGTTCGGCATGAAGGCATTAGGCGTCTCACGCGCCAGTCTCTCGGCGACGCGATGGTTGTTTTCGGGAGATTCAGGTGGTGCATCGGTAGGGGTTATGACCACTCTTGCTCCGAATGCACGCAGTAGGTTCCTCTTTTCCTCGCTCATCTTCTCGGGCATCACGAATATCATCTTGTACCCTTTCACGGCTGCAACCATTGCAAGGCCCATGCCCGTATTTCCCGACGTAGGTTCGATGATAGTGCCTCCTGGTTTGATCAGGCCTCTTTTCTCGGCGTCTTCGATCATTGTGATGCCTATCCGGTCTTTGACGCTACCTCCCGGGTTAAGATTCTCTAACTTTGCTAGGATTGCAGGTTTGAGGCCCCGAGTGATCTTGTTCAGACGGACCATTGGCGTATTTCCTATTGTGTCTAGAATGTTGTTGTAGATTCGCATGGGCACGCGATAATCTCCGGACTAGCCACCGGTGACTTATCAGAATGATGTTGGTCAGTGGATAGCTAGACTTCCGTCACGGGAGCGACTGGTACTACTCGCACGGGATGATGACCGGTTATTCCGTGGACGATGTGTCGGACGCCGACGATGACGAGAATCAACGCTAGGATCGAAGCGAGGAGTAGCGTTCCCAAGGACGAGTCTAAGATTACGAGTATTGACAAGAGAACGGTAAGCACGCCGACGGTTACTATCAGAGCTCGAAGCCACGTCGGTGGATGTCTCGCGACACCGATACCAACCTCGAGTGCGCCAGCAAACAGTAGACCGAGAGCTAGCAGGATGATCAAAGTGGCAATTGTAAGACTGGAAAATACCAGGACAACGCCGCCGAGCACTATGGCAATGATGCCTCCTGCCAGGTTTAGAGCTCGGATCGTCGGAGAGAACAGTGCCGTGTTGAGACCAAGGGCTATTCTTGTAAGTCCTCCAATGATGAGTCCCCCTGCTATGACGATGACTAATGTTTGAATGGCCGCCTGTTGGTCTAGAAGAACGATCACGGCCAGCGCTAGGACGAGTAGTCCGCCCAGGATTTCTAGGACGCGCCATCCAGGCGATGTTTTTACTTCGACCTTCGTCAAGTTTGACAGTCATTTCAAGCGGTTTGATGCCTATTTAGGCGGTTCCTCGTTGGAAACCACGGCTTGATCCTGATATTCTCGGGGCCCTATAGAATGGAGAAACCGTATAGCCCACGTTGACACATATGCTTCGTCGATGTTCGACAAGATTCTTGGTCTGCATCATGTGACGGCAATATCAAGTAGCCCCCAGAAAACCATCGATTTCTACACAGGCATCCTTGGGCTCCGTCTAGTCAAGCTCACTGTCAACTACGACGACCCGACGACGTACCACCTGTACTTTGGAGATGAGGTGGGAGATCCGGGAACTATTCTCACGTTCTTTCCATGGCCCGGTGCACCTAAGGGCCGACACGGTTCGGGCCAACTTACGGTCATATCACTCTCGATTCCTGCATTATCATTGAACTATTGGACCGACCGTTTCGAAACTCACGGGATACCATCACGACAGCACGGAGAACGGTTTGGCGAAAAGATAATCTCACTCGCTGACCCGGATGGACAACGCCTCGAGATAGTCGGTTCCCCGAGTGTTGGAAACAAACGGCTCTGGCGTGATAGCCCTGTTCCAGTCGAACACTCCGTCAGAGGTTTTCACAGCGTTACCCTCGAGGAACACGCGCTCGAAGACACGGAATCCTTGTTGATTGATGTTCTCGGCTTTCGACAAGTAGGCCACGAGGGAAACCGTTTCCGGTATGAAGTCGGTCATGGCGGCACAGGGACGCTTGTCGATATCCTAGCCGAGCCCGAAGCCGCCACGGGACTTGTAAGTGTAGGGACAGTTCATCACGTCGCGTTTCGTGTCCCGAATGAAGAAGAACAGAAAACTCTACGCCGAGAAATTGTCAAAGTAAACCCCTCGGTTACACCTATTATCGACCGCAACTACTTCCATTCCATATACTTCCGAGAACCGGGTGGGGTACTGTTTGAAGCGGCCACTGACCCGCCCGGCTTCACAGTAGATGAACCGATTGACAAGCTTGGTACCAAGCTTTCACTTCCACCGTGGCTTCAGCCTCAAAGGGAAACAATAGAGAAATCTCTTCCCAAAGTCCATCTTCCCAAGGTCGTCACAGCAAGCTAGCCTAGAAACTGATCTGATTTCCTTCCGAGCGGCCATCAACTTATCCTAAACAAGTTTTGTCGTTGGATCATGCCGAAGCTTATCGACACTCATTCGATGGGTTCCTTGACGAGCGAACAATTGAAACAGCTTCAGAACGCGCCCAAAGACAAGTTCGGAGTCACGCACCACGACATTCTCTACAACAAGAAAGAGGACAAGGTCTACTGTGTACTAGATGCGCCCAGCAAACAAGCCGTTGCGGATCATCATAAGCATGCGGGAATCCAGTGCGAGTGGATTCACGAAATCGAATCGACCCGGAAGTAGTGTCTCCTAACTAACCGCGGAAGAAATGGCCAATCTTCCAGGACTGTCTCATCCGATCGTCCCACTACTACGCCTCCTTCTGACGCCATCTCTTTTTCCGACGCAGTCCACAATCTGGGCTCGTTTCGGTAGCATTGTGAGCTATTGAACGATAACGGAAATTTCTTTATCGATGCCGTTCTCAATTATTACCGGAAGCCTATCTTGTCATAGAGAACAAAGTAGGCTGACACGATGAACACGACCGTAAGTATCATCCCGGACGCGAGAAAGCCATACGCCCGCTTTGGACGATACGCGTAACGCGTACTGACGAACATCATATACAATCCTAGAATGCCCAGAGAATAGATCAGGACCGCGAAAACCCCCTCCTGAGGTGTCTGATTGTTCACGTCTCCAGGATAGACAAAGATCAGCCCCGAAGGCCTGTTTCCAACTAGCCCGTTAGCGCCCGTGTTCGCTCCTACGAGTACGAAGAGACCCCCCGAGAGGACGAATATTGTGAATCCGAGCAAAAGGAATGAAGCGATTGGGAGCAGAGGCCTTGTTGATCCAGGCGCGAGCCGGATGAAACTCATTCTGAAAGCTAGATTATTCAGGGACCTTTTCAGCTTCCAGAGTCTCGATCCCATTCTCTTGTCCGCTCCGTTGTCGGTGTTAGCGCCGCCGAACCGTCGATAATAAGCCCTGCTTTTTGCGAGGACAAGAATGGTCTTCGTGTCGAGAACTGCTTTAATACCCGATCCAGCTCAGTGCCCGCAACTACGGGGATTTACGGCCGCTATGCCTCAGCGAATCTTATGCTCGAAATGCGGAGATCTCTTGTACACCGGCCTCGAACTTGAAACCCCCAGCGAAATTATCCAGCGAAACGGCGGCTATTGTCCCAAGTGCGGGAAAAAACTGGGTTTCGACACGGAGACCCTGAAGATCATGCCGCAAAGTTCAACGCCTCCGGTTTAACCGGTTACAGCTGACAGTGTCTACACTGGCAAAAAGAACTCAGGTCTACGAGTATCACAAAGCACACGGGAATATCGTAGACTACGCCGGCTACGAGCTTCCGGTATGGTACGAAGGAATCATCGAAGAATGCAAGGCCGTCCGGACGAACGTTGGCCTATTCGACGTTTCACATATGGGACGAATAATCGTGGAAGGCCAAGAGGCAGAACAGTTTCTCAATCGGCTCACAACCAACGACGTCTCCGCCCTAAAAATTGGGCAAGGCCAGTACTCAATCCTCTCCAATGAACACGGAGGCATCATTGACGACTTGACTATCTTCAGAACTAGAAAACTCCGCTACCTGATTGTTTACAATGCGGCAAACCGAGAGAAGAACTGGAACTGGCTCCAGAAAAACCGTGACATTGGCCGAGCAAAAAGTTTCACGGATAGGGCCAACTATTTCCACATTGAAGACCTTTCAGACGAATCTGCCATGTTTGCTGTCCAAGGTCCGAAAGCTGCTGGATTGCTGAGAAGGGTATCGGGAATCCGTCTGGAAGAAGTGGACAAATATTCTTCGGTCGAAGGTAAAATGGGAGAAGATCCATTCTTCCTGAGCCGCAGTGGCTATACGGGCGAGGACGGTTTTGAGATCTATATCTGGAAGACAAGCGTGAAGCATCCTGAGAGTGCGTTGAGAGTGTGGAATGCGCTCTTGTCTGAAGGGAGTCAGTTTGGTCTCAGACCTGCTGGGCTTGGAGCCCGTGATGTGCTACGGTTGGAAGCTGGCATGTGTCTTTACGGTAATGACATTGACGAACAGACTAGTCCTGTGGAGGCAAGGCTGAACTTTGTGATTAGACTGGATAAGAAAAAGCGGTTTGCAGGGCAGGATGAGATAGAGAGTCAGAAAGAGAACGGGCCGACCCGACTTAGGGTTGGATTCAAGATGCTAGAAAAGGGAATTCCACGGCAAGGCCAGGAGATCGTTTCCTTCGATCAAAGCATAGGCAAAGTGACTAGTGGAACATACAGTCCAACGCTCGGCGTTGGCATCGGCATGGGCTACCTGAAACCGGGCCTGGCTAAGACCGGCGAGCGCGTCGAGGTTAGGATCCGGGAACGAAATGTCCCCGGCGAAATAGTAAAGCTACCGTTCTACCAGAGAAAATCGGAGGATAAACTCCTAGTCTACGGCCAAGAAATGGGTGTCAAGGATTTTAGAACAAAACTTGCCCCCGCGGCTTGAGATCCTAGTATGTAGGTCTCATTGATTTGAACGGAGGGTTTCCTCTTACCCTGCTACTGCGTATTCTCGCGCGCGGAGCTTCTCGCAGTCGTGTCGTGAAACGTGCTTCTCGCACATGTCCTTCGTGCAGTGTGGACAGTTTTCTACTGCGAGCGCCTGGCAGTCATAGCAGACAGTACCCCAAACCAAAGCCAATCTCTATTGCACCACGAAGGTTCTCCCAGTCTATTCGTATTCGCTAGAAAAGAGGAATGGACTATTTTTACTCAAAAAACGTCATGGTACCATGAGCTGTTTGGACAAGGTTACTGCACTTTTCAACCCATTAGTCATAAACATGAGCAAAGAGGAAAATTATCCTCCATTCTGAGAGTAAAAGAGTAAAGATCTCGGTCTATCGTCTAGGCTTCTCTTTCTTGCCCTTCAGCAAGGCGTCCAAGCTGACTCCGTTGACTGTGAATACCTTGTAACGAGTTCCGGGGAGGTCGCCGTATGCCTTTCCCTCGGCTCCACCGATGCCTTCGATTTGGACTTCATCGTGTTCGTCGATGAAGTTGAGTGCTCCGTCTCCTGGCAGGAAGGCGGTGACGACCTTTCCGTTCTTGATTATTTGGGCCCTTACACATTTTCGGACGGCGCTATTGGGCTGTCTGCATTCGACTCCGACCTTTTCGAGGACGATTGCTCGTCCTTGGGGTGCGCCTTGCAGCGGGTCTGATTTGTAGTCGAGGCCGAGCATTCTCCGCTTGTATGGTGGGTAGGCCCACCTGAAGGCGGCCCTTCTTTTCTTGAGTCTTCCGCCCGCGAAGAGGCCTTTCGACGATTTTGCCAAGTCTAACAGATCTAGGGCCCTGACCGGGACTTAAGGTTGTTTCCGAGGGTGATGTTTGCTGGTAGGTTTGTTTTGGAAAAAGCAGCTTGAGCTAGTTGACTACGACGTGGTCTATGTCGAAGTATCTCTTGACGAGTAGTCTTGTCTTGTCGATTGTTCGGCCGTTCTTTCCTATTGCGATGGCCTTGTCGCGGGCGTCAACTTCTACTACGATGATTTTCTTGTCGGGCCTTTCTGTCACGCGTATTTCTTTGATTCGTGCTGGTGCGAGGCTGTTGCGGACGAGTCCTTCTGGCGTGTCGGCGTATTCGACTACTTCGATCTGGCGGCTGGTCATTTTGCGTAGCATGTTGATGTTTTTTCCTCCTTTGCCGATGGCGAGGCCCATGTCTCCCTGTTTTGCCATGAAGATTATTCGTTCTAGTTTTTCGTCGATGATACAGTCCATTGTTGTTGCGCCAGTTATGCTCTCGAAGAGGGCCATGTACTTCATTTCTTCGCTCGTAAGCTTGATCTTGGGCTGGAGCATCACTTGTTCTCGGCCAGCTTCAGAACTTCTGAGTCTCCATGTTCTTTGACTACTAGGGTGGATACTGGGAATGGTTTGTCGCATAGTGCACCAAGGTCTAGACTTGATCCTGGGAAGACGTACACCGGGACGCCGGATTGTTCCGCGTTGTACATGATGTTCTCGCGTTGTGATTCGGGACAGTTGTTCGCGAGGATGACTAGCTTTGCTTTGGCAGAGTTGACGCTGGACATGGCGCCTTTGCTGCCGAATTCTACCTTGCCTGTTTTGACCGCCATCCGTATCTGTTTGTTTACGTCCAACTGTATTACTTGCTCCGTCTCGGCATAGACATTGAGACCTCGATTAGGCCTGTGCCCATCGGGATCTGTTGTCCAACTATCACGTTTTCCGCGACTCCGCGGAGGGTGTCCACGATCCCTTTGACGGCTGCGTCGACGATTGTTGGAATGGTAATCTCGAAGGCGGCTTTTGCTAGGGTACTGGCCTTTTCACCGCTTACACCGTGGCGTCCTACTTGCAAAACGTCTCCTGACGATGTCATCATGTCGGAGACGAGCATGACGTGACGAATGTCTACGTCGAGTCCTTGTTCTTCGAGGACGCCCATTGCTTCCCGTATGATCACGTTTCTAGCCGCTTCTATTCCTAGGACTACTGCGGTCTCGTTGATGTTGTTGCTTACGGTGCGGCTTACGTCGACTCCGGGTACTTCGAAAGCTAGGGCGAGGCTTGATCCCTCGGTTCTGACGATCCATTCGCCTTTCTCTTCTACGACGAGTGCTCGTTTCACTGCGGGTATGCCTTTGATGTGGTGGACGGTGAGTTTGCCCGCGAGTCTGCGGAATTGTGGGATCTCGAGGTCTGTCGTTTTTATTTCGACGTGGTATCCTTCGACTTTTGCTTCTGCGTTGGCCAGCTTCAGTGCGTCTCGGACATCTTGCACTGTAACCTCTCTTTCGCGCATGGTCTGGGGATTCAGTTTGACGTCGATCCTCATTCTCGTAATGTCGGTCTCGAAGCTGCTCGCAATGTCCGACAGGGTAGTATGGGTCAGGAGTGTCGCGATCTCTTGGGCTTTTTCTCTGCTCGCCCGGTGCTTCGGGTCTAGGTAGACGGTCATGTTGGGTGTGGATGGTATTTTTCGGGCGTCAACAATTTCGATCAGTCGTGGGAGACCGAGTGTGACGTTTTGTTCGCGCACTCCAGCAAAGTGGAAGGTTCGGAGTGTCATCTGTGTGCCTGGTTCGCCTATTGACTGGGCGGATACTATTCCGGCGGCTTCTCCGGGTTCTACGAGTGCCTGCTTGTAGTTCTCGATTGCGGCTTCGACTACGTCGTCGACTCCCGATTTTGTCAGCTTCGCGTTTTGTAGGCTGCGTCGGAGCTTGTTCAATATGAGTGGTGAGAGTACGTCTTTTGCCTTGTCGACTTTCTCGTCGACGTATTCCTTGCCTGATGCCGTGCCTTTCTTCATGGTAAGTCGTATTCTTTCGACGAGACGGTCGATGTTGACCGCCTTTCCGTGGTCGCTTTTTGCTGTGTCGACGCCGTCTTCGCCGTATCGTACTTGGATGATGTTGCCTCTGGAGTCTCTGACTGTCTCGTCGTATTCGACTCTGAGGTGTTCAAGTGCGTTGATCAAGCGTCGTTGCATGTAGCCGCTTTGCTGGGTCCGGACGGCTGTATCGACCAGTCCCTCTCTGCCTCCCATTGCGTGGAAGAAGAATTCGATCGGGTCGAGTCCGTCGCGGTAACAGTGGTAGACGAAGCCTCTGGCTGCTGCTCTCATGTCTCCGGGTTTGAAGAAGGATAGTGCTCGGCCTCGGTATCCTCTGAGGATTCGTTTTCCACGGATGGATTGTTGTCCTACGTTTGCGGTCATCTGGGCAATGTTGAGAATTGATCCTCGGGCTCCTGCGCGGCTCATTATTACGCCGCTGTTGTCCATCTGGAAGTATTGGTCGGCGATTTCTCCTGCAACGTCTCGTGCTCTGGAGAGTTCGTTCATAATGTAGATTTCGAGTGACTCTTCCAGTGATTGTCCCGGGAGTCTCTCGAGGGTGCCTTTGCGATAGCTTTCGATAGATTCGTCGACTTTTTCTTCCGCTTTCTGGATCGCTTTGGTGATTTTTTCCTGGGTCGCTGGTGCGATTTCTAGCTCGTCGAATGCGTATGTGAATCCGCGCAGCACCATGAATCGGTCTAATAGTCTTGTGACTGCGTTGAGGAATGTTCGTGCTTCTTCGGGGCCATAGTCCTTGACTATTCGGTGGAATAGGCTTTCAGATTTCTCTGCGCCTATGGATGCTTTGTCAATGACGCCGCGCTCTAGTACTCCGTCCTTGATAACTATGAAGGCGTCGTAAGGGCAGTCGTGTAGGACTCCGCGGTCGCATTCTTCACACTTGTAGTAGCTTGATAGGTTGGATTTTGAAACGAAGTTGAAGCCTTTTGGTAGGACGGTGCTGAAGATTTGTTTGCCGGTCCATCTTTCTCCCTGTTTCGTGACGGTTGGTTCCGGGATTGGTCCTTCGTGTCCGGAGGCGGCGAGGAGTTTTGAAACGTCCTGTTTGTCAAGCATAGTGGACTTCTGGGTTAGGAGGAAGGCTGAGGTTAGCGAGTCTCGGATTGCTCCGATTATTGGGCCGCCATAGCGTGGGGATAGGATCTGGTCTTGGACCTGCATCAGCAAGCGTGCTTCGGTCCGGGCTTCTTCGCCTTGTGGGACGTGGAGGTTCATCTCATCCCCGTCGAAGTCGGCGTTGTACGGTGTGCAGACTGTGGGGTTGAGTCTGAAGGTCTTGTATGGCAAGACGCGGACTCGGTGGGCCATTATTGACATTCTGTGTAGGCTCGGTTGTCTGTTGAACAGTACAATGTCGCCGTCGCGTAGGTGTCTCTCTACGACGAATGCTGGTTGTATTGCTTCAGCTACGACTTTTCGGTCTGTCACGAATTCGAGTCGGACTCTTCTGCCGTCGGGTCTTACGATGTATAATGCTCCAGGGTATGTGTCTGGGCCGTTGTCGATCAGCCGCTTCATTTCTTCAAGGTTGTAGTTTGTTACTTTTTCGGGGATGGTGAGTCTGCTTGCGACGTCGAGGGGGACTCCGACTTCGTTGATGTCAAGGTTGGGGTCTGGTGATACTACGGTTCTTGCGGAGAAGTCGACTCTCTTGCCGGATAGGTTCCCGCGGAATCTTCCTTCTTTCCCTTTCAGTCTCTGGACGAGTGTCTTCAGGGCTCGGCCGGAGCGGTGTCTGGCGGGTGGAAGGCCTGAGACTTCGTTGTCGAAGTAGGTTGTCACATGGTACTGTAGGAGTTCGTGGAGTTCTTGGATGATGTTGATTGGGACCCCAGATTCTAGTGCTTCGCGGAGCTTCTGGTTTATTCGGATAATGTCGACAAGTTTGTGGGTCAGGTCGTCTTCGGAGCGGATCCCAGATTCTAGTGTTATGGAAGGCCTTACCGAGACTGGTGGAACAGGCATTACTTGCAGTATTGCCCATTCTGGTCTGGCTGCTTTCGGATCCATTCCGAGAAGGATCAGGTCTTCGTCAGGTATTCTCTCAAGACGTTCCCGGACGGTGCTGGGTGTTAGACGGACAGCACCTCCTTCTGCGACGATTTCGTGGAAGGTTGTAGGCTTGCCATGTTCTATGGGGTATTGTTTGTTGCTGCAGTGTGGGCATTGTTGTGCTTTCTTGGCCTCTTTGATGATATCGTCTAGGAAAGCGTCTGGGACGGTGTTGAGGCGTTCTTTGAGTTCAGCGTAGCGGGCGCGGTATTTTTCGATTTTTTCTTCGCTGAGAAGAATGCGTCCGCAGTTTCTGCATGTGATCGATAGTAGTCGGTAGATGAGTTTGGCGAAGCTGACGTGTATGACTGGCTCGGATAATTCGATGTGTCCGAAGTGGCCTGGGCATGCTGAGGCAGTGTTGCCACATGTCTTGCATTTTTGTCTGGGTTCGAGGGTTCCGAGTCTGCCGTCCATGAGCCCGGAGACGATTGGGACTCCGTCTTCGTCGTAGGTGTCCGCTGCCTGTATTTCGACCGCTGAGAGCTTGCGTAGTTCTACGGGAGATAGTAGTGTGAAGCGTATGCTCTTGATGATCTTGTGAGCTTCTTCCATTGTTGCGAGTGTCATGGTTATGCTCGCTCCTCTAGGTTGAGGCGTGGTGCTATTCCGAGAGCCATGAGTTCTTGGACGAGTAGTTTGAATGCGTAGGATATTGCGACGGGGGAGATTTGGGCTTTCTCTGCGTCTATTCGGCAGATGTACTTGTTCGCTTTGATGTCATGGTACGCTAGTGTTCCGCAGGTTTCGCATACGTATGCGATGTACTTGTCTGATTCTTCGAGTAATCTATCTCGGAGTAGTGCTGATGCGCCGTGTCCTATGAGGCAGTCTCTCTCCATCTCGCCGAAACGTAAGCCTCCGCCTCTAGCTCGGCCTTCGGTTGGCTGTCTCGTGAGCATTTGCACTTGTCCGCGTGCTCTGGCATGCATTTTGTCTGAGACCATGTGGTGTAGTTTCTGGTAGTAGACGACTCCGATGAATAGGTCTGCGGCGAGTTTTTCGCCTGTGATTCCATTGTAGAGTGCCTCTCGGCCGCTGCTCTCAAATCCTAGCTTAGTCAGTGTTTCACCGATTCCCTCGGGACCTATGTTTTCGAACGCGGTGCCGTCCGCGACTTCTCCCATCTGGGACGCAGCCTTTCCGCCAAGTGTTTCGACGAATTGTCCGATCGTCATTCGGGACGGAATTGCGTGCGGGTTGATTATTACATCGGGTACGACGCCGTCGACGGTGAACGGCATATCCTCCTGCGGAACAAGTAGTCCGATGACTCCTTTTTGCCCGTGACGGGAGGCGAACTTGTCGCCTAGCTCAGGTACTCGTAGGTCTCTGACCTTGACCTTGACAAGTTTGCTTCCTTCGATCGATTCTGTTACGAATATCTGGTCGATGGTGCCCTGTTCGGAGGGACGCATTGTGACGGAAGAGTCTCTCTTGGTTGGTCCTTTGACTTCAAAATCTCTGTATTCTTCAAGAAATCTTGGAGGGCTTGTTCTACCAACGAGTACAGTGTTGCCGCTGGCCTCCGCCTCTGGTGAGATCATTCCGTCTTCTTCTAGTAGACGATAGTACCGGTCCCCTCTGTATCCTCTGATTCCTGCTTCGGGGATTTCGAACTTGTCTCGGAGTCCGCCTAGATATTGTCGGCTCTCCGCCTCGTATATCCGGTAGAATGTTGATCGGAATAGTCCTCGGTCGACTGAGGATTTGTTGATGATGATCGCGTCTTCCATGTTGTATCCTTGGAAGGATAGTATCGCGACGACGACGTTTTGTCCGGAGGGGCGTTCGAAATAGTTGAAGACCTCCATGGGCTTGGTTTGGACGATTGGTGTCTGGGCATAGTGTAGTAGGTGTGAGCGGGAGTCTACTCTGTTGAAGAAGTTGGTGGAAAATACTCCGAGGGCCTGTTTGGCCATGGCAGACTCGTATGCGTTCCGGGGGGACTGGTTGTGTTCTGGGAATGGTATCAGACTGGCCGCGATGCCTAGCATTACGTAGGGTGCAATTTCTTGGTGAGTGTGATCCTTCCGCAGATCGTGTTCATACATTGCGATGAACGCGTTTTCTTCCTCGTCCGCGTCTAGCAGTTCTACGGTGCCATTTCTTACAAGATCTTGCCAGGTGATTCTGCCTTGGTCTAATTGTACGAGGCTGTCTTCTGTCAACTTAGAACGGCCGGCGTCTGCTACGATCAGAGGGCGACGGACTCTTCCTGCATCACAGTTGATGTAGAGCTCAGGTCTTCCTCCTGCAGCTTCTGCGTCGTGGAAGGCGATGTTCACTTCGGCGCTTATTTTGCCTTGGCGACGGTATTCCCGGAGTTCCTGCGCTAGGCCCTGCGGGTCCTTTGCGTATCCTGCTATGATTCCGTCAACTACTACTTTTCCTCCCGATGAGCGGAGTTTTTTGTCGGCTTCTTCGACGGGTGCGATTCCCATTCTTCGTAGGCGGTCGACTATTTCTCGGGGGTCTATTCCGACTGATATGCTGCTGGAGAGTGCTAGGTTCTTGACGAGTCCGCAGTTTGATCCTTCTGGTGTTTCGTCGGGGCATAGTCTGCCGTAGTGGGTCGGGTGTAGATCTCGTGCTTCCAAGTTGGGCTGGCTGCGGCTGAGCGGTGACTGTAGTCGGCGTAGGTGGCTAAGAGTGCTCACAAAGTTGGTTCTGTCGAGTAGTTGTGTTACTCCAATCCTTCCTCGCACCCAGTTGCCTGTTGCGATGGCGTGTTGGACTCTTTCCGTGATTATTCCAGGTCGTATTGCGTTGGCTATGGAGAACTCGATGTGGCGTCTGATTGTTATTCTTTCAAGTTGATATTTCAAATCGCGGGTGAGGTTTCGGAAGGAGATTCTAAATAGTTCTGCGAGCAGTGAGCCTGCTAGTTTCAGTCTCTTGTTGGCGTAGTGATCTTTGTCGTCTGGGGTCTTGCGTCCTAGTTTGACTTCTATGATTCTGGTGGCGATCTCTGTCAGGTAGAGTCCTTTTTCGCGCCTGTCCGCTGGGACGCGTCCCATGTGTGGGAGAAAGTTCCTGTCGAGTACTGACTCTGCTTTTTTCAGTCTGTACTCGTCGACTTGGCCTGGGGCGAGTCTGTTTCCGAGGTAGAGTAGTGCGTCGCGGGAGTTTGTTGCTTCGAGAGATTTCTCGAAGGATCCTTCTAGCTCGTTCTGGACGGTTGTGTCTGCGCTGACTAGCTCAGCGACCTTCGCGTCTTCTTCGAAGCCCAGCGCTCTCATGAGGATCATGAAGGGAATGTCGCTGGGAATCCCGGGCATTGTTACGTAGATTCCGCCGTCAGCTTTCAGAGTGACTTCGATGCGGGCTCTGAAGCCTACGGTGGTTGAGAAGATCTTAGCCTTGTAGGTTGGGTTTACTCCTGTGTGTTCGATGTCAACTAGTATCCGGTTCGCTGCCAAGTCTTCGAGAGCTACGATCACTCTTTCGGATCCGTTGACAATAAAGTAGCCGCCAGGATCCAGAGGATCCTCGCCGACACCGACTAGGTCATCGGCTGATAATTTGGACAATAGACAAATTCTAGATTTTAGCATTACGGGAAGGTCGCCGATATACACTGTTTCTGGCTGGCCTTCGCGTTCGCCTATGACCGGTATCATCTCCATGTGCAGTGGAGCAGCGTAGGTCAGGTTGCGGATTCTGGCTTCGGCTGGATAGATTGATCTTTCTGTCCCGTCGACCTCTATGACTCGTGGGGCTCCAACCTCAATCTTTCCTAGTTTGATCTTTAGTGGATAGTCTCCTATGTCGATTGGTAGCTCTCCGACTTCGTCAATGATAGCTTGAACGCCTCGTTCCACAAATTCATTGTAGGAATCGATGTGCTGTCTGACTAGTCCGCTATCGTGGATGAATTCCTTGGCGAGTTTCCAGAGTTGGGTTGTTGTTACTGCCATCTTGTCCTATTCTCAAAATCGTGTTTTTTCAAAAATCTTCGACTACGTACCTGTAAAAGTCGGACTCGCCCGCGGTTTGGCTGGTGCGAATAACTTTGACAAGGTCTCCGGGCTTTGCGCCAATCTTGCGAACTGCAGGGTCGGTCGATTTTATGTATGGCAGTTGGAATGGTTTGATGTGATACTTTTCGAGGACGTCCTTCGCTTCGCTCGCGCTTAGGAGAACATGCTTCGGCACGAGTTCATGCTTGAACACGTCGTAAGAGGGTTCCTTCTCCTTGTCCTGCTTCTTTACCAACTATTTGATGCTACCTCGAAATAAACGCGGTTTGGAGTCTAACCTACCGGGTTAAACGGCAACTCGTCCCGGCCCTTTAATAAACCTAACAACAAAAATGCGGTCCCGAGATAAGAATTTTTCCATTTATTTGTGGTGACCATCTTGCAAGCGACAAAAGTGTTGTCCGTTCGTTCTGTCCACAGAAAGCGACGGCAACCAAACAACAGATTGAATCATCTCGATGGAAAAGAATGGATCAAGTTCACAAAATCCTGGTTCAAGCATAATCCACCTCGACGCGACAGAGAGAAGCTAGTTCATCCTGCGGGTTTTCCGGAGACTCTCGTACAGGAATTTATCGAGTTTTTCACTAAACGTCGTATGTGGGTTCTTGACCCGTTTCTCGGCAGTGGAAGTACACTGCTCGCGGCGAGAATCTCCGGAAGAAATGGTGTTGGTGTAGACGTCAACAATAGGTACATATCAATATCGAAACGACGACTGGCTACTGTTCCTAGGTCGAAGCAAACAACTCAGCTAGTTCTTCATGGAGACTCAAGGAGACTCGGCGAACTTCTCAAGGAGAACAGAATCAGTGACTTTGATTTTTGCATTACTTCCCCGCCATACTGGGATCAGTTGAAGCGAGCTAGTCTGAGACAACGTGAACGTGCACAGAAGGGATGGGATACTGTCTATAGCCGTAATCCCGATGACATTGGAAATATTTCTAATTATGAGAAGTTTCTCGATGCTGAGGAAGTGATATTCGATCAGGTCCACGAGACGGTGAGGCCGGGGGGTTACCTAGTTGTCATAACTAACAACGTTTTCTTTGATGGTCGAGTGTACCCATTGGCCTTCGATACCTTCAATCGACTGGCTAAACGTTGGATACCCAAGGACGAGAAGATCTGGCTGCACGATGACAAACGACTGCTTCCCTTGGGCATTTACAATGCGTGGGTGGGGAACCGTTCTCACCACTACTGTCTGATTTTTCGGAAGAAAATATTGGCCGAATGAGCGTCTCGGCCTATTTGCGAGGGCTTCGATGTCCAGATGAAATGTAGAGAACTGACTCTGCTACGTATGTCGCGTGGTCGGCGATGCGTTCGAGGTATCGAAGTATCAGCGTGGCGGATACCGTACATTTCAGGTTGGAGTTTTCGCTATGAGCGGCCTTGTTGACAAAGTCGAGATACGTTTTGTCCACTAGGTCGTCCATCTCGGTGACTTTTTTCGCGAGTGCTGCGTCTCTGTCGGTAAAGGCTTTGATGCTCAGGCGTATCATGTTCTTGGCTTGTTCGCCGGCGTATTGGATGGTGGTCTTGTCGCAGGAGGAGAGGTCGCCGAATATTCCGAGAACATCTGAGATATCGCGGGCGTATCTTCCGAGCCTTGAGAAGCCATATCCGACCTCCATGCAGGATTTTATGAATCGGAGGTCCGTTGCTACAGGTTGATATCTAGCTATTAGCTCGACGGCTAACTCGCTTACTTCGTCTTGGAGCATTCGTAGTTCTTCTGACCATGAGTTGACCCGGTCTCGGAGGTCTTTTCCTTGGACGTAGGCGTCGATGGCAACGGACACGGTGTTGCTTGAGAGGTCTGCCATGTCCAATATCATGCTGCGTAATCGTTCGAGCCCTATGTCCATTAGCCGAGGCAACGGGGCTATTGGCCTCTCAACCGAATTTTCCGGTAATGTATCGTTCTGTCAATTCCTTGGTGGGATTCTCGAAGAGATGGGTTGTTTCATCATACTCTATTAGTTCTCCGAGGTAGAGGAACGCTGTGTAGTCGGCTACTCGCGCAGCTTGTTGCATGTTGTGGGTGACGATTATGACTGTATATTGTTCTTTGAGATTGTTCATCAACTGTTCTATTTTCGCGGTTGCGGTTGGGTCTAGGGCGGAGCATGGTTCGTCCATTAGGATCACTTCAGGTTCTACTGCGAGGGCGCGAGCTATGCAGAGGCGTTGCTGCTGTCCACCTGAGAGGCTCACACCGGATTTGAAAAGACCATTCTTAACCTCGTCCCAGAGGGCTGCTTGCTCGAGGCTCCTCCTCACGGCCCGGTCCAGCCGTTCCCTGTTTCTGATCCCGTTAAGTTTCAGTCCAGCAGCTACGTTGTCGTAAACTGACATTGTGGGAAATGGGTTTGGCTTCTGGAAGACCATGCCCACTTTTCTGCGGATCAGTACAGGATCGATTCCGTTAGAGTAAATGTCCTTGTCGTCTAGTACGACCTTCCCGGTTGTTCGGGCTCCGGGTACAAGTTCGTGCATTCTGTTCAGGCAACGGATGAAGGTCGATTTTCCGCAGCCGGAAGGTCCGATTATTGCGGTGATAGATTTTTGTCGGATGCTGATTGAGAGGTCTTTGATCGCGTGTGTACCGCCATACCAGGCGTTCAGCTTGACAGTCTCGACCTTCGTCTTTTCCATTGCTGGTGAGAGTTTGATCTCTTCTTGTTCTTTTACGAGTTTAGTATCCTGTACTTGTAGGTCGAGGGTCAGACTGCGGACCTCCTATATAGTCTTCCTCTGGTCGCGAGTCTCAGGGAGACATTTATGCCCAAGACCAAGAGTATCAAGACGAGTGCGGCCCCCCAGCCTTGCTGGATCGCGTATGGGTAGGGTAAGAGCGCGTATCGGTATGCCCTGAGTGGGAGCGCGTCTATTGGCTGGTCTAATCCGCTGAAGAAGAGTTGGCTGCCAAGCACTGTTAGCAGTAATGGCGCGGTCTCCCCTGCAACTCTTGCGATTGAAAGTAGTACGCCTGTGAGGACACCGCTTTTTCCGGTAGTCAATACTATGCTTAGCGTTGTTCTCCATCTTCGAATTCCCAATGCTATGCCGGCGTCTCTGATTGAGTTGGGGACGACTTTGAGCGCCTCTTCTGTTGTTCGAGCCACGATGGGCAACATAATTATCGAGAGCGCGACGGCGCCTGCGATCACGGAGAACCTGTGCATGTAGAGCACGATTAGTGAGTAGGCAAGTATCCCTACTATGATGGATGGGAACTCCGTTAGAACATCGTTGAGGAATCTGACGGTTTTTCCGTACTTGTTGTTGCCAAACTCTGAGAGGTATATTCCGGTGAAGAGCCCGAGGGGGAGGCCTATGAGACACGCTAGGCTGACTAGTATCATTGTGCCCTGTATTGCTTCAGCTATACCTCCTCCCGGCTGGCCTACTGCTCCTGGAGTGCTTGTCAAGAACTCCCAGCTCATGGCTGGCAGCCCGTTTCGGACGACCTCAACCAGGATGCTTAGGAGTGGGATAACTGCTATGGCGACGCATGCTATTCCTAGTCCGTAAGCCAGTTTGTCTTTGACCTTTCTGAATGAATAATTTGACACGGTTTATTCTACCGCTCCTGATTTGACCTTCAGTACTCTCCAGACGAGCAATTGTGCAAAAATGTTGATGGTTGCGGCCAGCATGAAGAGGACTAGCCCGGCGCCGATTAGTGCAGATGTGTGTGCGGCGGTGGTTGCCTCGTTGAATTCGTTGGCTATTATTGAGGAGAGAGTAGCGCTGGGCTTTAGAAGTGATGTCGGGATAGCGTTTGCACCCGTTGTGTTTCCGATGATCATTGTAACGGCCATGGTCTCGCCCACTGCTCTGCCTAGGCCGAGAATTGCTGCGCCGAATATTCCTGAGCGGGCGTAGCTTAGTACTCCTATGCGTACGACTTCCCATTTGGTTGCTCCTATGCTGTAGGCTGCTTCGCGTTGTGACGATGGTACGGCCATCATGACTTCTTTCGAGATTACGGAGACTGTTGGTATGATCATTATCGTAAGAATCAGGCCTGCAGTTAGCAGGTCAAGCCCGAAGGGGGCGCCTGTAAATCCTGGAAAAGATCCGAGATATGTTGATAGAGGTGGCTCAACCCAGTCTCTGACCCAGTATCTTAGAACAAGCAGTCCCCAGAGGCCGTAGATGACGCTTGGAACTGCCGCGAGTAGTTCGATCAGCTGTGACAGCACGGTTCTGATCGGGCCGATCGACATCTCTGAGAGAAAAACGGCGATCCCAATACTGATCGGAACTCCGAGAAGGATTGCGATTCCGGATGTTGCAAGTGTGCCGAGCACGTAGGGCAGTACGCCGAAAACTTCGCGGCCCTCTACTGGGTTCCACTTGGCGCCGCTCAGGAAGCTGAAACCAAACTGGTTGAGTACAGTGAGGGATCCCTGGATCAGAACCAGGACTGTCAACCCGATAATTACTATTATGGCCCCAGAAACTATCGCGAGGAGTTCTTTGAAGGTCGTGTCGGATGATAGTGATCTATTTGATTTTAGCCCCAAGGGGTTACGACCTTAGTCAGAGGAGATCATGCAGTCCCCGTTATTGTGTTGTTTCGAGGATAAATGGCATACGGTTTACGGGTGGACGGCTGCTCCGCCGAAGGTTATTGATCTTATGGTTGCTTCATCGGTCGCTGTGAGGCCGGTTGATAAGGTGACATAGCCCAGTGGGTTGGCCTGGTTCTGTCCGTCGTGAACCATGAACCAGAGAAAGTCTGTCAACGCCTTCGCCTTGTCCAGCGTCATGCCTTGAACGACGTTTAGTTCCTTGTAGACGAGGATGTAAGTGAGACTCGCAATCGGATAGGCGTTCGGATCGGCTGAATTGAGTAGAGTTACTCCGCTCCAGCTTGCGTCGCCTGTGGGGAAGCTGGTCACTGTGTTGAATGCTGCAGCCGTTGATGCGATCGACGGTTGGATGAATTTTCCGGCCGGGTTCTGGATGTAAGCATACGACATGCTGTTCGTCAGAGCATAGGCCAGTTCAACGTATCCCGCGGTGTAAGTTGTTCCTTTCACCACTCCGGCGACTCCCTCGTTTCCGGATGCTCCCAATCCGATCGGCCAAGACACTGACTTTCCGTGGCCGACTGTCGAGTTCCACGTTGGACTAACGAGCGAGAGATAGTTTGTCCATACAAACGTTGTTCCGGAGCCGTCAGATCTATGAATGACCTGAATCGGCTGGCCTGGAAGGGTGAGACCAGGGTTCAGTGTTTTGATCGAGCTGTCATTCCATTTCGTGATAGTGCCCAGGAAGATCTTTGCGATCAGATCGCCCGTCAAATTCATTCCCTTACCTATGTTGGGCAGGTTGTACGCGAATACAACTGAACCGACGGTTTCTGGAATGTGCAATGCATTGGGTGCTGCTTGTCTCTCCGATGGGCTTCCCGTATCACTCAGTGGGGCATCTGATGCTGCAAAATCAACTGTCTTCGCAGTTAATGCTTTGACTCCTGCTCCGCTTCCAAGCGATTGATAGTTGATCGCTATTCCTAGATGCATTCTGGAATAGTTGGTTGAGACCGCGGAGATGAATGGATAGGGAAAGGTTGCGCCTGTCCCGTTCAGCGTAAAGTTCGCGGTACTGGTTTTGTTGAAGTATCCTCCAACATAGTAGCCGCTTACTCCGCTTACCACAGCAACAACTATTATGGCGACCGCGAAAATTGTTCTACTAACCCCGGACGGATGGGTAATCATCGGTTGGCTTGTCATACGTCTCTATCGGAGCGCTATGGAGAATCAGTCCTTGAAGAAGTGTGCGAACTGAAACTCCATATTACCTACGTATATCCATAACTCACAGTAGCCTCTTCGCCTATCTGGACTCGCCACTCTGCGACCATAGGTGAGTCTATCGAGTGTCCGAAGCGGCGATGGGAGAGGGCCCGAGGTTCACTTTGACCCAGTCTGGAACTATTACCGCTCTGATGAGTGCCTGGACAGAGACGCCTCGTCGGGCTGCTTCTTTCGCGATAAGCCCGAACGATTCTTCACCTAGTGCGATTCCAAACTTTCTCATCGAGTCGGGTCGCGAGTTTCCGTTCTCTCGACGATAATCGGTGTGTGGCCTCACAATTCCACGGTGATGGTTCATCAAGAAACGGCATATGTAGATATGCGAACGACTATATAGATGAGTTACATAGATACTGGTTCCACAGTAGAGTCGCAACAAAATGAGTGAGCTAGAGCTTAGAAAGCTTCAGATGACCGGGGGAGCAAGCTTCACCGTCTCGCTTCCTAAAGACTGGATCAGGGAGCAGCATTTGAAGGTCGGAGACGTCGTCGCTGTCATGCCCAGGCCCGACTCATCCCTCACCATCGTTCCCCATCAAAAAGTGTCGCTGGGACGTGAGAAAGGCTCCGAGGTCGTATTGACTCCTGCCGAAGATCAGGACAAGGAGCAGTTGCTGCGGACTTTTGTTGCTCAGTATCTTGCCGGCTACGAAGTCATAAGGATAGTTTTCGCACCGAAATCGAAACCCGACCTTAGAACTTACCTGAAGGAACAGGCGCGACGAATGTTCGTCGGCGCAGAAATCATTGAAGAATCGAAAGAAGGCCTGATCGTCCAGTGCTTGTCCACTTATGGAGACCTGCCTGCTCCAAAAGTGATTTCTCGAATGAGTCTAATTGCCAAGCTGATGTTGCGAGATGCGGTCGAAGCTCTAAAGACGCGGGACAAGGCGTTAGCGGAGGAAGTCATGAAGCGCGACGAGGAAGTTGACCGCTTCTATCTCTTCCTTATACGTCAGCTAACAATGGCAGTATTGAGCCGTAGCATAATCCAGCAAATTGGACTCTCGGACCCGAGAGATTGTCTTGTTTTTCGAGTGGTGTCGAAGAGTCTTGAGAGGATCGCGGATCATGCGTCGACGATGGCAAGATTGTCGACCACGATTGAAGACGCTTTGCCTTCTCGGATTCTTGAGGAGTTTACAAAAGTCAGTAATCTTTCCACCACAGTCCTCGAGGATTCTCTGAAAGCGCTGGCGAAAACTGATGGCGTTAGTGCTAATACTTCGATCATGGCTGCTAAGAAGATTGAGAGAGAAGCTGAAAACTTGACCGACAAGTTGTACGGGTTTCCTATGAGTCAGAAGACGGTTGTCGCAGTTCGGCTCGCTCTCGAGAGCGCGAAGAGAATATCGGAGTATACCGAGGACATTGCTGAAATGGCCATCAATGTTACCGCACGCAGAAAGGGACTATTCTAGTTACTGACCGGTTTATTACAACCTGCTGGGTTTTCAGCAAAACTACTGACGTATACATAGGTGCACTGGGTATATCGATACTCAGGCGAGCATCTACTTATTTCCGGGTTTGACACTTCTTGCAGTGACGATGAAGAAAGCGAGTGGTCATCTTTCCGAAATTAGGTTGTTAGCGGATCCATATCCGGATACGGGTGAAACTGGAGACACGTATGATATCGAACTCGCCTGCCTTCTTGAAGGCTTCAAGGCACGATTTGTAAAGACACTCCAGCCGCCTACAAGCGTCTTACTGGTTCCAGCCAGGACCGTGAAATAGTGCAAGCTTCTCGGTCAGAAAGACTCTGCCCAAGATGCGGTGACGCGCGTCTGAACACTTACTTTTCAGACCACACCGGCGACATGCTAGGTGTGTTGTGCCAGACCTGCAACTTCAAGGCCTATTTTCTAGGGAGAAACGTAATTCCGATCAATTCTTAGCCTTCAGCGCCTAAACCGGATGAGCGCACGAAAAACATGTAGACGCGCACCGACACGAATCGTGGCAATACGCGCCTACGAGGGCTGATAGTAACATGGACATACACCAGTTAAGCCGAGTTAAGCATCACTTTTCGTCCAAGACTTCTTGATCCGACGTAGAAAAACGCCAATCAATCAAGCCCTCGCAAAGTCGGTAAAGACGTTAAACGTCTGACAGCGACGTCCCTGTACATTTCCCGAAAAAAACACCTAGATCTTTCACAGGCCCCCCTAGGGGCCTCCTGAAATCTTGCGACAGAGAATCCCGTCTAGCGAGTATGGTGGCGCCGGGAATGGGATTTCAGTCCGGGCTTAGGTCCCAAAACTACTCAATGCAGTTCGTTGACCGCTTGTGCTCTCCGTACCCGTCAGCCGTGAACTGCAGCTATTTGAGATTCCGGGTTCAGAGAGGATCCATTTTGAGGCATTGGAATTCGTTGTAAGCCGGTAGCCATATCTCTGCGGAGCCTAGGGTGTCTGAGAATGAAAGGATGAGTGGCGCGTTAGTCTTTGTCTTACTTGGACTCTTGGTTGTGGTATCGCCAGCTGACGCAACTGTGATCACCGTCCACAGCCCAATCCCTTCGTCTTACACGATGTTTGGGGGAACGATCGACTCTGTAAACAGGTTCTTGGCCGTTGGCGCCGGTGGCCAGGTTTTGGTGTTCGATTCCACAAACGGATCTCTGATCAGAACATTCGTCAGTCCCAAGGTCCAATATTCAGGAGATTTCGGCCGGTCCGTCGAGATCTCTGGCAACCTTCTGGTCGTAGGTGCTCCTGGTGAAACGGTCAACGGACTTAACACAGCGGGTCGTGTCCACATCTTCAACATCCAAACTGGTGTGCTGTTAGATACGCTTGCAAGCTCCAACCCTGAAGGCGAGGGAAATTTTGGTAGAGCCATCGATGCTGCGGATGGACTCTTGGCCGTGGGTGCCCCCTTCGAGACGGTTAATGGCGTGGAAGCGGGGCGCGTCCACATCTTTGACCTACGAACTGGCACTGAGACGATGACATTGGCCACTCCCAATCCAGTGGCTGAGAAAGGCCTCTTTGGCGCCTTCGGGGCCACGATCAATATCGCTGAAGGCCGCATCGTAATTGGCGCCCCGGGAGAAAATCATGCCTCTGGCCGAGTCTACGTCTTCGACACCAACGGGCTCCCTGCTCAACACGTTTGTTTCGCCGAACTTCCCACGTGTCAGTTACTTCGGATCTTCTGTCGCTGTCACGGATAACGAAGCCTTTGTAGGATCTCCATTTGAGACGTTGGACAGGGTTGCGTTTTTTGGTAGGGTCTATGTTTTCGACGTTTCAACCGGCTCGTTGGTTAGGACTTTCAATGATCCTAACGCCACCGACTCCGGTTTTGGACGTTCCATCGCGCTGTTTGGTAAGGTTCTCGTTGTGGGGGCTCCGTTCGATAAGATCAGCGCGTCTACGTCAGGCCGTCTCTATGTCTTCGGCGCGGAATCGGGAAAATTGAAGAACACACTAGTCAGCCCCGAGGCCGGTATCTTCGGAAGCTTTGGCTGTTTTGGAAACGCGGTCGACTCGACGATGGGTCGCATAATCGTGGGAGATCCATGCCAAGCTGTGAATGGACAACCGTGGGTCGGTGCGGTCTACATCTTCTCGGGAGTTGTAGATCACGGCCGAGACGACTCTGGTTCTAACGTGAATAAGCAGTAGGCTGCCTGCGCTGTAATTTGTACGGGTGTTTGTGTCACCCAGATTGGAATCATAGCTGGTAATGTGGCGCCGGGAGTGGGATTTGAACCCACGTGGGCCTAAGGCCCATCGGATATCAGCACCTTTGCTAGTTTAGCAATCCGACGCCATACCTGGCTAGGCGATCCCGGCTTGCGCACTAACTAGAGAAGAATTGTCTTAAATTAACTATATTACCGGTCATCACTGGTTCTACTCGACGCGTTTCACGAACCCGAACTTGCGGGAGATAGGGACGCTGATCAGAACGCATCCCGAAATAAGACGTCTCAACTAGCTAAAGCTGAGACGGGTTGGACCATTCATAGTCGGTGAGCTCAAAGTAGTTGTTGACGGTGACATGACTGTCAACGAAGTGCACTGCTTGTCACTGATCTGAAAGAGTCAGTCATGAAAAAAGATCGCTGGGCTGAGAAACCTAACCGTGAAAGCGATACCCGCAACATAGAGTCTACGTTTTAATCCGCGCTCTTCCGACCAAGCCGAGACAGCCCCTCGAAGGTGAGTACGCTTGACGATAAATCCTAAAGAGAGACCAGTGCTCTTGAGTCTTGATGGAAGAGGATTCTATGTTCTACGCTACACAGCTCTTCCAGAAGATCAATTTTCCAGGGTCACCTTCGAACTGGTGGACCCGAACACTGGGGAGGGAGGATCGGCAGAGGCGTTGGTCGATCCGAGACTTGTACAAGCCTTGAACGAGTACATTTCGCAGTCAGTATCCGGAAGAGCATTCCTAATCTGGATCAACACCAGCAGAAACGAGGTGAGTTGGCAACTGCGGAAAAAAGTCGACCCGATAATATAGACGGCTCCGGCATTTTAAATATCGAATCAAGTCCGAAATGGTGGGCCTTCTTGAACTGTCCCACATGCGGTAGCCCCGTCTCAAGTCCTCCGGAGAGAGAATGGAATTTTCAAAAGTACCGTGTCTCCCGGTTCCGCTGCGAACGTGGCGACAAGTTCAACCTCTACTCAGGCGCAACGAGAAGCTTCACCATCCCGAGAGGCGCTGCCGAAAGATCCGTTTGTGGAAGCTGTAATACGCGAAACCCGGACCATGCAGTCTACTGCAAAAACTGTGGGACAAAACTCTAGTCATTCCGACTTCACCTCGAAACACCACTTGCTGTGATTAGCCCTGCACCGCTGCGATTGAAGTCAGTCTACCGGGAAGTTCGCGGTGTATTCGCCCACAACAATATTAACAGGCTGAGGAATGGTCGATCTTCCTCTCACAGGCTCTGGATCAAGAGACTCTTACACATGGCCATTGAACACGAAGGCATTATCGGCGAAATCAGGGCAGGGCTTTCCCGTGAGAGCATTTCTTCACGATTCCGTGCTGCAAGGAAGACCATAGGCGAGGTTCCGAGAGCCACCGTTCTACACTATACCATTCTCTTCCTTACTCTTGGTTTGGCCGGACTAATACGGCTCCTTCCGTTGCGCTGGGGTCCCTACATCAGCGAGTTCGATCCCTACTTCAACTTCAACGATATGCGCCAGATCACCGGCAATGGTTGGCAGAGCTGGTATTCCTATGTTGACTTCAAGGCTTGGTGGCCCTTCGGAAGAGCACCTGTAACCACAAGCTATCCTGGCACGAGCTTCACCGGGACACTAGTCTACCAGTTTCTGACCTCATTGGGAGTCAACGTTAGCCTCTATGATACCGCAGTCTGGACGCCCATCATTTTAGGAATGTTCGGCGTTCTAGTAATATACTTCTTTGCCAAGGATATCTGGGGCCGAAGCGCAGGACTCCTTGCAGCGCTTTTCGCAGCATTCAATTCCAGCTTGATAAGCCGAACAAGTCTCGGCTTCTTCCGCAACGAGGCTGTCGGAATCCCTACGATGGTGCTTGCGTTCCTGTTTTTCCTGCGCGCGATAAACCCGAACCGCTCCCTGAAATCGACCATCATCTACAGCTTCCTCTCAAGTCTGAGCTTGATCTACATGGAGTTTTCCTGGGGAAGCTTCCGTTATGCAGCGGAAGTCATCGGAATCTTCGCGTTCGTACTAGTACTGCTGAATAGATACACTCCTAGGCTGATGCTTTCCTACGGGATTACTATCGGATTTTTCCTGTTCACTGGCACACAGCTGCCACTTCTCGGGCATCAATACTTGACGGAGAGCAGTACGCTGGCACTGGTTGCAGTAATGGGCGTTCTAGTGATTATGGAGCTCACCCGGCTAGCACCCACTACCCGCGGAAGATTAACCGTTCTCGGCCTCTCTCTAATCGCAGCAGTTTCACTGGCGGTTCTAGGCGTCACTACTGGAATAATTTCTGCAGGAGTCCGTGGCAAGTTTCTTGCGACGATCGACCCCTTCATAAGGAACAGTATCCCGCTCGTCGCGTCGGTGGCTGAGAATCGTCCCTCGACCTGGGCCAGTTTCTATCTCGAGATAGGCAGCATCATTCTCCTCGCAGTTTTCGGATTCTTCTTTGCGTTCCAGCGGCTCCGGGACAGTGACATATTATTGATCATTTTCGGGGTGACCGCGTTCTACTTCGCGGCAAGCCTCGTTCGACTCACCCTGATTCTCGCTCCTGCAATCTCAACTCTTGCCGCGATAACTGTTGTCGAGCTTGGCAAGCCAGCGATGGATATCATTCGACAGACCGTTATTTTTCCGAGGCGCAGGCTGAGGTTCACAAGCCGTGTGAGCCGCGAGTTCAGCATAGGAATACTGTTCATAATACTGATCCTCACCATTCCAACCTTCGTCTACGCAGTCCAGTCGGCCTATACGCCGACGACCATTGCGTCTGCGAGTCTACCTGTACGGGGCTATTATCCTGACTGGCTTCAGAGTCTTGCGTGGATGAACAACAACCTTCCATCAACAAGCGTAGTGTTTGCATGGTGGGACTATGGCTACTGGATTTCGGTCAATAGTGGCCTGCATACGATGGCGGATAACGGAACAGGTAATGCGACACAGATCCAGATCATTGCTACAGGCCTAATGCTGAACGAGTCTATGGCCGTGCCTCTGCTGCACCGATTCGGTGTCACACACGTCGCCGTCTTTGCGTCCTATAATTATCAGGCGGCCGGTGGTGGTCTATGCACTAGCCAGGCTGGCAATCCCAATGCTTTCTGCGGGTTCGGCGACGATAGCAAGTGGTACTGGATGGTACGGATCGGCAACGGCACGATAATTCCGACAGCGTTGGGCAATGCGAACGTCACCTATAGACAGGTGATAACGAA
The DNA here is from genome assembly GCA_035656295.1 of Bathyarchaeia archaeon. GTDB lineage: Archaea > Thermoproteota > Bathyarchaeia > 40CM-2-53-6 > 40CM-2-53-6 > 40CM-2-53-6. The sequence goes on from DASRSU010000008.1 coordinate 138,056, forward strand.
TGCTCAGACAGGTGCCAGTGACTATCATAGGATCATAACCATTAACGGGCATTCTGATGATACGAGAGTCACTAGTAACTTTGCACAAGTTCAGATCCCGACAAGCAACACCTTGCTCGGATTGATAATGAGGCACAGTTATCCTTCTGGTGCTGCGAACCAGCCCATCCGTCCCACTGACTCGAGTGATCTTGGAGACGAGACTCCTCATTTCATCCATCAAGCGTACCAGTCAGATAACAAGTACGTTATCGTATACAGTGTCAGTTACGGTCAGAACCCAGTTCTTACGGCCCAACTGAATCCTCCCTATCTCGCAGGCGGCGATAATACCAATATAACCGGCACACTTTCCTATCCGAATGGTCAGCCCGTCGCCGGCTCAGCTGTCAAGGCAACGCTGCAATATTCTACGGACAAGACTAACTGGATTACCATAGGCAATCTGAACGTTACCTCGACAGGAGCTTTGTCTCCCTTCAAGTGGAAGACGCCTGCCGGTACTGGCGTCCTATACGTGAGAATCTTCTGGCCAGGAGATCCGTCTCAACAATTGAACCTGGCTTTCAGCCCGATTCAGCCTCTGACCCGCCACTAGCCTGAACCTCAGGCGTTTGTCCGTAACTTTCTGCTCTGTACTTTGCGTACTTGTCTGCCGGTGAGAACTTGGGTGGATGAGGAATCCTAGTCGTCGATCCGCAGATAGGGCAGGCAGTTTTCAGCGTGTAACGCGTGCATTTGACACATTTCCTCATTAGCCATTTCAAAGCTTCCTAGCTTCTCCGCCGGCCTTCTTGATTGAGGATGTTATCTCTTCCATGACTAGGTTCAGTGTTTTCTCTGCCGCTTCGAAGTTTCCTGCTTCTACTTCTACGCGATACTTTGGTGCGCCTATCGTATAGATCTTGATCTCGCTTCCTCTTGGCCTACGGATTTTCTTGACCCCTGTAAGTGTCTGTTTGATGATGTCGACTCCGCCGGGTTTGTGGCATGTGACTGCGATTGTACCTCTGACTTTTGACCTTTCGAGGCGAATCTTGGTCTTTGAAACTTCGGCTATTGCCTCGGCCCAGGCTTCGGAGAGTCCTGCTTTGATAAGTGCTTCTGGTCCGTCGTCCATTGCTTCTTCTAGTGGATCGTATAGGCCGCCGAATTTTTCGAGGAGTGTGTTCTTGATCGTTTCGGCCTCGGTTTCCGGTATTTTCATCCTCTCGGCTGCGCTTTTGAGGATGGCTTCGGCCTTCCTCTCTTTCTTCCATTCCAGCATCTTGTCCGATTTTTCTCGTCCTGTCACTCGCCGAAGTGAGAGATCTATCTGGTTTCGCTGGGTGTTGACTCTGAGAACTTTGAGGACGAGTTTCTGGCCTTGGCGTGCGTGGTCTCGGATGTTCCGGACCCATGTCGTTGAGATTTCAGAGATATGGACGAGGCCTTCAATGTTGGCGTACTCGTCGAGTTTGACGTATGCTCCGTAATCCTCTACTCTAGTGACGGTTGCAACTACCAGGTCTCCGAGTTCGGGAAATATTGCTTGGGAGGCCTGTGTGGTCAAACTTCTGGATTTGTCTCCGTTACGCTAATGTTTGGAGCATTTCTCCGCGGATTCTAGCTTTTCCCCCGGTGGGCTCAGCAAGCAGCTCGTCACAGACGGTGCATTTGACGTAGCTGCTGGTTCTCTCGAACACTATCTGTTCGTTTGAGCACTTCGGGCATTTGACCCGTAGGAAGACGCTTTTTGGTTTAGGAATTAGTTCCCATCTCATCTTTCTAGGCTCCTACCTCTAGTTTTCTTAAACGGATCCCTAGGCGCATTACAGTGTAGCTGCAAGTCCGACATTTTAGTCTCAGCAACGACTTTTTGGTCGTCTTTGCTGTTCGTTTTAGTTCCGGAAATTTTTGTCCTCCGTAGCCGTGTTTCCTTCGGTCCTGTCGGCGGCTGCCCCAGGCCATGCTTCGGGCCTTTCCTGCCTTGTACACGGTAACGCCGTGTGCCGTGTGATGTTTGCATCTGGGACAGTAGGTGTTGACTTCCTTTGGAAACTTCAGACGCTATCACCGAAGCTAGGGGAATCGTCTGGGTGCCGGGCCGGCCTTTTATCCATTATCTTGCGATGTCCTTATCTCGACCGCGGCTCCTTGTCGAATTAGACTTTCAGCGTTGTCATAGGGCAGCAGTGCCACGTCTTCCTTGAGGAATGGCCCGTGCGTTTTCAAGTCGACTCCTATTATTGAAGGGACTTCTTTCACGAAACGTAATAGGAGGTTTTCCTTCGGTTTGGTTGGAGTGCTGGAGGGTTCGCGTCCTTGCATGATGTCTTCTTTGAATTTCTCGTATTGACGGATCGTGTTGGATGTTTCATCGCTGATCCATCGCTCAGTAGAATCTAGGGTGGAGCTATTGATCGTGCCCGCCTGTTTCCACAATTTTTCTAAACGTAGATCGATTAGTTGGGGAGCCAACTGTTCTAGTCTTTGAAGCTCTTCGCCTATCATTATCGCTTTGAGAGATTTTGGGTCAAGATTTCTGAGAGACTCTCTGAGTCTCTTGAGATGTCCTGCTAGGTCTTTGAAGAATCCTGTCCGCAGGGTTTGGAGTTCTGACGTATGGACTTCTCTGCGCCATGCGTCGAATGTCTCCTCGTAGGCCGTGCCCATCCTCGGGTCTAAGAGAGAATGACGTTGCAGGCCGTAATAACTTGTCTATCTCTCGACCTTCTATCAACGACCGGTTTTCCGGACGTCCGAGCTTCTATTTGGAATAGAGTATGAATAAGTGCGGATTCGCGCCGTTTTAGGCCGATTTCTGAACGGGCTCCGGCGCGCGATTTTTCTATGCTAGGGGGGTCACGAAATTTTTCTGGTACATTAATCGTCTTTGAAATTGTGATTGTAACGGTTAGTGGACGTTGTCAGGTTGTTATCGACGTTTCTCGTCGGGAATCGTCTGAAAACGTCCGAGAAATCGGTTGCAAAAAGTGTGAAACGGAGAAAGTGCCTGTTCTCTTGTCGCGATACTTGTCGAGCCAAGAATTCTTGCCTACTCCTTAGTTCGAGGGCTCGGCCCGGCGTTTGCATAGCAACAACATTGCAGCGCTTGAGGGAATTTCGATCTTCTCATCCTTGAATGGTCCGAAGTGTCTGCCCTCGAGGCTGAACTCTGGTGCATCTTTGACCACTACCTTCATGGTACCGTGAAAGGCCGTTGATTCTGTGAAAGGGTCGAACTCATCGAATTTTTCTTCTGGAACACTCATTGCCAGTAATCCCGTGTGACCGTTCAGGGTTCCCGGTAGCCGTATGAGGCGGTGAACGTCAGTCGTCACCACAGTGTCTATCTTCGCGGCTCGTTTCTCGACCGCTTTGAGAGCGAGGCTCTTCCAGCTTGAAAGACCAATTCCCTTGACTAGATTCCAGAAAGGTTTCTTGAACAGGTTCTCTCGGTCGAGCCCTGTCATCGCTTTGATCTGTGCTTGCGATAGTGCGAGTTGTTCTGGTTCCTCCTCCAGGATATCGTGCAGTCCCGTCACCATTCTTCCTCGCCATCCAGGCTGTCCGAGCTGTGGTCCCTGCAGGATCTTGACGCCTTCTAATCTCGTTTCAACTAGTTCATGCAGTTGGGGGTCAAGTCCTAGTCCCAGTATGTAGTCGGTAATTTCTCTGCGTTCGTCTTCTCGCATAATCCCCAGTTCCTTCGAATAGACGTGTACGTGGTATCCTCGGTGTCCCGAGAAGAATAGTCGTGTATCGGCAGGTTGGACTCCGAAGTCTGAGTGCAGTAATTCCAAGAGTTTGGACGTCTCTTCCTTTGCGTGTTGTAGACATTTTTCGCACAGCCAGGTTTGTTCTTCAAAACGATCATTCTTGCACTTTGGGCACACTTTTGGAACAGATCCTTTTCCGCTTGTCGCGCATGCTTTGCATTTCCAGCTGTCGTGTAATGGCTTGCAGGGCGTGTCTAGATGGTCTGCGTCGATGTCGAAGACTAGGTCAGCGCTCTTCCAGCCTTTTTCCTGCATTGGAGCGGTAGGGTCCTCGTAGTATGCTGTTGAAAAGTAGACGTGTGCAGGGACGAGGTCCCGTATCGCACTTAGAAGTGTGTCAGGCCCTTTGAAGCCTCTGTGTCTCACCATGAATTTTTCTTTGAACAGTAGGAAACCATACTCTCGCTCCTCCGGATGTGGAGGCGTGTAGAACGGTTTCTTCGTGTTCGCGTAGTGTTCTTGGAACTTTTGTTTGACTACTTGTTCAGTTCGGTTCACGTGCGGGACCTTTACCGGTTAGGGTTCTAGTTTTCTTCTTGTAGTAGGTTAGGGGGTTTCGGATGGTCGCGCAGACCTCATCTGGTTTGTAGCAGACTCCGTGTGTTTTCAGGGTGGTGCACATGGGGCACGTATACTTTGTTTTGCCTCCTCTCTTGCCAGCGATGTGTTCGACCTGGTATCTCGTCATTCGTTCAGAGAAGTCCGTGGCTGGTTTGAACAGTCTCACCACATCTTCATCGGCGGTACCAATGTTCAGAAGGAATGATGCGAGGGCGAATCGGCCCATGTGTTGCACGTTCTTTCCTTCCGCTAGGTTGTCAATGACATGCTGGACACAGGGAGGCATCGCTTCTGGTACTGGTACCTTCGGCAGTTCGTATCGTAGTGGGACGCCGAGCCATTTCACGATTAATCCGCGAATCTTCTCGACTCTCGGCAGCAGTAGTTTCGGTATTTGACCCGGTGCTTTCCTGGATCTTTCCAGTATTCTTGTCCTGACTTCTTCCTCCATTAATCTGGCCGCTTCTTCCCTGGTCAAGTAGACTGTCCCATGGTCTAGCACGCGATTGGTAAGTTTCCAGCGGGGCTCTTTGAGGTGGACCGAGTTTCTAAGATAGTCAGTGACTCCTATTCCGAAGTCGTAGAGTCTCTGGTCGAGCCTCAGATCCGTTCGTTTAATGTTCCAGGCGAAACTTGTTGTGGCTATGTGTTCCAGTTTCTCGGGCGGTTCCTGTCTAAGAAGCTCGTATGCTCTCTTGGCCTCGGCGAGGGCGAATCTTCGCTGTGCACGGTCTTCGCCTGTTAGGCTTAGTATGAGACTGGACAGGGGGAAGGAGAGTATCTCAGCGTTCTCGTTTTCTATATCCGCAGATACTCTTCCCTTGGACAGTGCTTCCTCCAGTCTCTGTTCTGCACGTTCTAGTACTGGGCCGAATTCTGGTGCAGCTATCTCGTCTACGGATATTCCTAACGCGCGTATGTAGTATGCTGCTTCGTTTGAAAAAGGATATTTTGCCAGGTCGGCCCTTGTTAACATGCGATGATTCTTATTCTTGCTCTATTCTCGGGGCGAGATAATAGAGTAGCTTTCCCTGCTGCGGCATTTCGAATTCGACCTTTATCGGCATGTTTGTCGACAATTCTAGTGATGTTACCTCCGACGCGCCTGAACCGGCCCTGATGATTTCTCCTAGATAGTTGAGGTTGTATGTTGAGTGGCATGTTTCTTTCGCGTCCAGTTCCAGTATCGCGTCGCTTCCCTTGTCCATCTCGATGATAGCGCTGGTAAGCTCGCCTGTTGCTCGGACGACAAATTTTTCCTGGCTGACTTCGAGTTTTACATTGTCACTTATCGACTGCGCATCGTCGATAATGTCACGTAGGCTCGCGGCGGTTATCTTTACTCGGGCGTTGAAGGGCACTTTGGGTGTTGGGACTTCCTCGGTTGAGGGCTCGAGTGTTGGAGTGATGAATTTGCGTACTATCTTGTTTCTCAGGGTAATGTTCAGTTTCTTGTTCGCATCATCATATACTATTTCGACTGACTCGTCGCTTCTAGTCCGCTTCAACAGTTTGAGCAGATTTGAGACGCTCAGTCTAAGTTTTGTAGGGGCGGTGCATTCGTACTTGTCGAAGGCTGTCTTGGGCCATTCGAAGTCTACCATTGCGATGTGCGAAGGATCCATAGAGCGTAGCTTGATTCCTTCTGGGGTTGCGTTGAAGTCGGCTTCTTCTATGAGGCTGGAGATGGCACCGATCAGGTTCCGAAAGAGGCGTGCATCGTTCATAGTTGCCTGGAACAAGGCTTGCTTAGGGCTTCCCGTTTCTTTCTTGCCGGTTGTTTCTGCTAATGAGCTTTCCAACATTTTCTAGCTATTCTCTCGCCATGTTGCTCCGCAGTTTGTGCACCTGAAAAACTGCGTGGACGACTCGTCTGCGCCTCTCGTCTGTACGAGCCAATAAAAGGCTTCGTGGTTATTGCATTTCGGGCAGTCTGCTCTTGTCTTGGGCAAGGTCCGAATCTTCTGTTCTTCCTTGCCTATGACTATGATTTTTTCCTTATCGTGGGAGAGCTTGCTGACTACTTTGTCGCCCTTGGTGCTGGTGTAGCCGCATTTCGCACATGCCATCAGAACCTTCTTTTCCTGTTTTGATGGGAGAAGGGTAGACCCGCACTTTGGGCAAAATTGCAAAACTTGTCTCGCAGAAAGCGAGACTGGCTCCGTCGAATTTATTGTTTATCTTGGCTTCGGCGGAATCGATCTTGTCCGACTGAGCAGATGAGCTAGGCGGACAGGCTCGGGCATGGGACGGGCTGTCCAGGTGACGGCCACTATTTTTTCAAGGGTAGAACCGGGAATCTTTGTCTTTACCCAAAGCTTGCCATGGCTTCCATAGAACCGAGAGTAGTTGCCAGGCTTCTGCGAGGTGGACACCTGAATCACTGGTAGTCTCGTGACTTTCTCGATAACTTCCGGGTCTAGTAGGTTCGCTGCGTCGTGTGTCATAATGCTTCTCACCTCCGCATAGTATCTCGTACCAAGTATAGTCTCAGCAATCGTCAGGGGATCCTTTACAGATCGCTGGGAAAGTAGTATAATCCCGTCCAGCCAGTATCCTCCCCTGACCACCGCCCCAATTGTACACTTGGGGTTGCACGTGTCTATTCCAAGGATCCGTATCTCTTTCTTTACCGTCGTGATCTGGCGTGTCATTTCATCGATGTTCTAGTAAGCGCGATCTCCGCTAGTCTTGCGAAACTGTCACTGGTCGTGTCTGCATCTTGTGCTAGACACGTCATGATTTCTTCCATGGTTATGAGTTTCCTGGTCCACGTATACGCGAGCAGTGCCTCGAGTCCGTTAGCGACCTCACCTCGGTCGAGGCGGCGTGGCATATGCTTCCTAAGGCCAGCTTTGACGGCGGCTGCTGCAAGCACCTTGTCTTGGACCTTGGTTCCCTGCGGCCTACCCGTCTTCTCTGTAAGCGTGGCGGAATATGCGAAGTTGAGGAGCGAGTCACCTAGTTGCGCCAGACCCTTGCTCGCGAGAATCTTCTCGAGAGATTCCGTTGTCAGCGTCCTTGCACTTTTTCCACAATAGTCGGGAGATGTCTTAGTTCTCCTAGCGTATAGTCTGCACCTGCCTCTTTGAGTTCCGCTTCTGAGAAAAATCCGCACGGCAGACCGACCGTCCAGGCACCGGCCTTCTTACCGCCGATCATGTCTGCGGGTTCATCACCGACAACGAGACATTCCCTAGGTGTAATTTTGAGTTCTTCGATGGCTCTTGTGAAGGGTTCAGGGGCTGGCTTGAAGGTTTCAAATGTCTCCGGTGTTATCTTGGACTGGAAGTAGTCTTTCATTTTCCAGACTTCTAGACGACGGTCAAGCCTCGCTCTATGCATGAATGTTACCAATCCCATGGGGACACTCTGCTGATGATAGTGCCTCAGTAGTTTAACGACCTCCGGTGCGGGGCCGGTCGCGTCCATGTGGGAATCCATTTTCTTGAGAAAACTGGACCTCACGCTGCCATATCCCCTGGGACCTTCCGGGTCGGTGTTGAGACCCTTGTCCTTTGCGAGTGCGATCGCGACTCCGCTGATGTTTACGAATTCGCCCCTGCGAATTTGTTCCCGGGCCTTTTCTAGTGCTTCAAGTCCCGTGACGTGGATCTGAAAATCGCTCAGTGTTCTTTCTATCAGGGCGACCCATAGCCGCCAGTCGCCGTAGATTGTTCCGTCAAAGTCGAAGAGGAGGCCTCTTTTCAGACGGGGCTCCTCCGCTCCTTCCTAGGCTTCGTTCTTGACTGTTGAGCCGAACTTTCCGATAAACTCTTCAGTGTCGCTTCTTATTTTTTTCGAGGCTCTCTCAAGAGCCTTGACAGGCTGTGCTTCTCCCTTCATCCGGAGAGTGATGATTGCCTGTGAGAACAGGGGGTGGGGCTGGTCGTAGCCTGCCCAGTCCACGGTCTTGTCTTCCAGGAGCGCTTCCTGCATTAGGTTGCCGAACGTATGGCCTTCGCCTTCAACTTGGATCTTCAGTATTCCCTTGCCCTTTTTGAGGACGTTAACTTTCAACTGGTTCCACCGTTTGGGAAAAGTCCTCGGCTAGACGTCGTCTTTCAATGTTTCTGCAGAGGCTGCAGCGCAGTATTCGGCCGGACAGCATCAGTTCGCCTCCGCACCGGGAGCAGTATGCTTTGAGCACTCCTAGGTCTCTGCCGACCGTTGTCAGTTTGGGTATGCGTTGGCTGGTGTCGATGACTTTTGCGCGTATGATGTCGTTGGGCTTTGTGACTTCTCCCATGGTCCGTTCGAACCTGGGGCTTGAGTTGGAAATGTGCAGCATTCCGGTGAAGGGCAGGGGTACTTTTTTCCCGTCTACCATTACTATGTTGATTATGGCCATTTTTTCCTGGACCTTTTCTACGACCCCGATGATGGTCGAGCCTTCGTCAGGGATTACTGGTGGGCCGGCAAGCGTCTTGACGGTTACAACGTGCCTGTTGCTGTCTATGGCGGCTAGACCTGTCTGGGAGGAGTATACTATTCCGCCGACTTCGACCGTGCCTCGTCCGGGGTCGAATTCTTCTACTACGCCGAGTCGTTGGCCGGGGACTACGAACTGGCCGTTAAGTTTTCTGCTCATATTTTTTGGCCACATTCGGGACAGAACTTTGCGCCTGCTGCAACCGGCTTGCCACAGTTGGGGCAGCTTACGGTTGCTGGTGTCATTGTGTTTCCGCAATTAGGGCAGAATCTTGCGCCTTGCTGGACGCCGTTTCCACACTTTGGACAGGCTACCATTGCTGCTTGTGGTTGCATGGGGGTCTGCATGGGTGCGTTCATGACTTGTGGTATCAGGACCATGCCTGCGCCGAATCCTGCGCCTTGAGAGGTTCCAATGCTCTTTCCAATGTCCTTGGCTGTCTCCATCCGAAGCACGTCGGCGGTGGAGGCCCGTTGTTTTATCCAGAATAGTCTGTTTCGGAATTCGTCTGAGGTGTCTATTCCTTCGAATTTGAAATCTACTAGATCCGTGCCGAGTCGTTGTAGGGCGTCGTTAATGTTTACTTTGACATTCGTTGATACTTTGTCGAGTGTTGTGAATGCTGTGGCCAGATCGTATTTCGATATTTCGTCGATAACTCGCTCGTTGATGAATCCGCGGATGAAGTCGTCTATCTGGCTCGTTGTATAGGCACCTTGGCCGCCTACGACCTCGTTGACGAATAGGTTTGGATCCTTGACCCTAAACCATGCGCTACCGTGGACCATGAGTGGTGCGAGCTCGCTGGTCTGTCCTTTGGCACCCCACTTTCCCGCAAATTGTTTCGTAGAAACGTAGATGACGATTGCTGTGAACGGCGTCTTGCCGCCGAACACTAGACCGTAAGCGCGGGATATGAGTGGCAGGTTCAGGGTTGTCAGTGTATGCCTGCCCGGAGAAAAGACGTCGTAGGCTTTTCCGTCGCGGAGGAAGACGGCGGATTCAAACTCGTGTACGATGAGCTGGGCGCCAGTCTGGATCTCTTCTACGGGGTATCGCCAGACGATGTCGTCGGGGCCCGCGTTTCGCCATTCTATGACCTGTGGCATATGTCTCTCCTACTGGGCTCCCATTATCACTTGTTTCCGTCCGTTGTACGCGTTCTCGAAGGCGTCAACTGCCTTCAAGGCGTTCTGGACCTTGGCTTTCGCATCTTGGAACTGGTTACTGTCTACTGACGACTTTAACGCGTTAATCGCGTTGACCACTGTGTCGGACATTTGTAGGAGTTGCATGTCGTAGTTCATCATCCTGTCCAGGTCTACCTCCTTCACCTTGGTGATGTCGAAGAAGCCTGCGTAGCCATATTCGGAGTGGTTGACTCTTTCCACGACACGGTCGAGCCGTGATAGCAGGTGATCAGTGTCGTCCCAGGTATCGTTTGCTCCGTTGTTGACTAGGGCACGGTACGTGTCTTTCGCATCGGCCTCGGCATCTGATAGCTTCTGGTAGATCTGATTCCTCACTAGCTTGTCAGATTCCCGGCGCATCTCTTTCTCTTTGTAGCCTCGGAAGCCCGGGATCAATAGTTCGATTTTTTCCTGTAGACTTGTCTGGCTTTTCGCTCGGTCAAAATATGGATTTGTTGCAGTACTCACTTTTCTGCACTCACTTCTGATGGAAGAATTATCGTGCTTGCCTGGGCCCTTATTAAGCGTGTCAAAACTTGGGATTAGAAAACTGCGTGACCGTGAGTATCTAAACGAGGATCTGTTGCGGATGCGATTCTGACCATCGGTTACAACACGTCTATCTTTTTCCGCGCTTTCCAACCTTTCCCGAACAATGAAGAATGTCGAGCATGAAGAATGGGTCTCAAGGAGTAGATTCGTTCACTGTCCAGTCTGCAAGAATCACACATTGAAACTCAAGAGAGTGGTTCAGATTGGACGATGCAAGAACTGCAACGACTCGTACAAGATCATAACCGTCTACGTGAAAGCCGGAGCGAGGACCAAGAAGCTGGGAGGTCCCGCTGTCACTGGCGAAGCTCGTCCTAATGCTGAGACTACTCTGCCTTCATGGCAGGTCCCTTCCGATACTTCCCTGTTCGGCGCATCATCTTCATCCAAAGATGATTACTCGCTTACTAGGACAGATCAAAGGAACAGGTCTCGTTCCACGGGCGGATAAGAATCCTCACCAGACCTCTGACTAGTTATTCTAGGGTTGGCCGTCTTGGACAGACTTATTTTGTATCTTTCTTTTTGAAGTCAAGAGAGAGTGAGTTGACGCAATAGCGCAGTCCCGTGGGTTGTGGCCCGTCTTCGAAGACGTGTCCCAAGTGTCCGCCGCATTTCTTGCATACTATCTCGATTCTTTTCATTCCAAGAGTCCGGTCCGGTACTTCCACAATGTTATCCTTGGCGAGTGTAGTCCAGAAGCTTGGCCAGCCTGATCCTGAGTCATACTTGGTGTCCGAGGAAAAGAGTTCAGCGCCGCATGCACCGCAGACGTAGATTCCCTTTTCCTTGTTATGAAGATATTTTCCGGTGAATGGTGCTTCTGTCGCCTTCTTTCTCAGTACCTTGTACTGTTCAGGGCCTAACTGTTTTTTCCATTCTTCTTCGGTCTTTTGCATACTACTAGTATATGGGATCGGCGCTATTTTAATTCTCGAAGGAACCGTAGTGGTTTCCCAGTGTCACTTCAGGATAGTCTCGCATATTGACCGACGAATGGGTTAGCGAGTTTCTCGTCGCCGATTGTTGTTTCGGGTCCATGGCCCGGGTATACGATAGTATTGTCTGGTAGTCGAAACAGTTTGTCCTTGATCGACCTTAGCAGTGTCTCCGTGTCGCCGCCGGGAGTGTCTGTGCGACCTATCGACTGGTTGAACAAGGCATCGCCCGTCAGAACGTTGTCTTTGCCATAGAGACTGATGCTGCCTGGAGAGTGTCCCGGAGTGTGAATGACTTTCAATGAGTCATCTCCTACAGTTAGCACATCGTTTTCCTTGACGAAGCCATCAACAGAAGGGGGTGGACCAACTTTCAAGCCCATGAAGAGCTTGACCCTTTCCTGCATCGATTGGAGTATTCCAAGGTCATCCTTATGGATCGAGAAGGAAGTGTTTGCGGCCTTTCTGACACCGTCAACCCCGAGCACGTGATCAAAGTGTGCATGTGTTGCGACGATTTGTTTGATCCTAACGTTCAAGGTAGCAAGGAACCTGATGATCCTGTCGGGTTCGTCACCTGGGTCAATAACCATCGCTTCCTGCCCTGACTGTAGAATGTAACAGTTCGTCTGCAGCCTTCCGACGACAAGCGTATGTATTTTCATAGGTTTCTTGTCTAATTCATTGCATGTGTGAACCTTTAAACTGCAAGCTGAACCAGTCTACGTCGAGGACATTTCCGAAGATTTGAGGACGTCTCAACGCGTCGTCTTCGCCGATTGTCGAAACATGGGTGAGACTCCGAACGAGTCGGTTCACTTGGTTGTTACAAGTCCACCATACTATAACGCACCGTTCGACTATCCGGGCCTCTTCAAGGACTATGATCAGTTTCTCGGGTTGATGTCGGATCTCGCGCATGAACTCTTTCGCGTTCTCGCTCCTGGACGAGTCGCCTGCCTTGTCACGGATGACATGCTGGTCGAGGGCGTGAAGTATCCTGTTGTCGCAGATATTACGAGACTAATGATCGATGCGGGATTTCGTTACCGTGACCGAATTGTATGGGTCAAGCCGAAAGGATACGTTCGAATAAGCCGTCGAAGCGGACTCGTGCTCCAACACCCCTTCCCCATGTACTACTACCCGGACAATATTCAGGAAAACATTCTCGTCTTCCAGAAAGGCAGGTTCGACTATTCTCAGCTGAAAAAAATCTCAAGTAAAGATCTGAATAGATCAAAGATCCCACTTGACGAGTACAATTCTCGTGACTGGTACCTCACGGTCTGGAACATTACTAACGTGCTCCCTCTCGGAAATAGGCTTGAAAAAGGCGTGGCCGCCTTCCCTGACGAGATCGCTCGTAGGTTGATCACTCTCTACAGCTTCAGCGGTGAGACGGTATTGGATCCATTCCTTGGATCCGGGACAACACTGAAGGTCGCGAGAGAACTTGGCAGGAATGGTCTCGGCTACGAGATTGATAGAAGACTGAGCAAGATCATCAAACAAAAGCTCTCTCCTAAGGGCAATAACGCTGAGATAGCACCACGACCCAAACCCAACCGTATGAAGAAGCGGTCACGTCAGAAACGATTATCGAAAATGTTGTCTCGTGCCTCCTGAACCTAGAACGTCATCTTGGTTCCCATGGTTCAATTATTCCAGAAGGGTCTTGTTGTGATAAACTGCAACTTTGCCTCGAGTAGTTCCTTGTAGAATTCATCGTCGCTCTCATGCATTTTAGCGAGTACCCTGCTCGCGGTCTGGGGTCCGATCCCGTACACTGATTGTGCAACTATTCCCTTTTTCCCGTATGCGATAACGAGGTCTGCTGATCTTCTAGCGTTGGTCAAGGCTTTCTGCTCGGTCTCGTCAAGTGTCTCTTTGTTTCTCTTTTTCCGAAGTAGTCCTGCAACATAGGCGGATGACCAGAATACTGGTGCGAGAAGGCCTGAGCTGCAGAGAGTGCACGTGGGTTGTTGTGGGAGGTTGGCGACACTCACTCCGTTTGTCAGTGTTCCACAGTTGAAGCAGAGCAGGTCGATGACACTTCCTTCGATAGAAACTCGCAACCTTGCCATGTTGTCCCTAGCAACGTTTTCGGGCGCCACGAGTTCGGGTATGTCTATGTGGCGATAGAGTATGTGATAGGCCAAGGGTGTAGGCTTGTCGGGTGATCTGAAGATCTGAACATCAATCTGTCCTTCGTTGATCTGTTTGAAGATCTTCTTGACGCCCTCGAAGTCGGACCTTTGTTCGAGCGCTTCACGAATTGTCTCATCATAAATTGGTGTGAGCCTGAACCGCACTTGCAACTCTTTCATAGCATCACCATACATCAATCGCCCACGCTGCAAGGCTCCGAACCGTTCTGCAATCTGTTTCATCTGCAGGTGCCAAGGAAAGTGACGGTGTAATACCCCGTGTAGAGCGCCGCTGAGAACCGGTTCTTCCACTCCAAAGACTTGTTTCATGAACAGATTCTCCAAGTCCAAGTCGGCAGTATCCGCGACCATTTCGAATAGTATCCTGTATGGATCCCACCACCACATGCGAACTAGACCTTGGCGTCGGAACAGTTCTTCGATTGCTTCGCCTAGACTGTTGTTGAGTATGTCTCCATAGTGTGTGTGGATGATGATGTACCTGTCGAATCCTTCTATCAAGATTCGTCGATCGGTTGGGACGGGAGCCCCTGTAGCTCTGTGAGCTTCCAATTCTTCGACGACACGTCGGACACCGTAGAGTTCCGTGGGCCAGATTCGTGACAGTTTCTCTGTAACCATGGTTCGATCCTTGTGCTGGTGGAACAAAGCGTCAACGTGGCGTCGGTACTCGCCTACTCTCTGCGCTAGTTCTCGGGGGACTGGAAGTATCTGTCCATCCCATCCTGGGACGGCTGCTGTCGGATCGTTTATTGGAAGAACGTAGACCTTTGCGTCTTGGGTCAATTGTTTGATCTGCCAGACGCGTCCTTTGAGGATGAAGTTGAGTCCAATGTGGGCCTTTTCAACCATGAACTCCTCTCCAAGGACTCCAATGTTCTGGTTGTTCGTCAAGTCAACTACTAGATACCTGCGTTCGTCAGGTATCATGCTCAGATTTTCAAAGTAGTAGACTCTGGTCCGAGAAGTCCGATAGACCATGTCACCGTCCCGCTTGAGATGACCCATCTTCCGCATGAACTCCACTACTTGCTCGAACTGTGCATCCTCAAGATTCCAGTACGGATAGGCCAGTTTCACAATATCTCTAATCCATGACAATTCGAGACTGCTTTCCGAGTCCATGAGGAAGCCAGCAATCTGGTGAGTTAGCACGTCCAGAACGCGCTTGGGTACAATTGTAGGTTCCAGTTGCCCTTCGCGAGCAAGCTGGATCACGCCGATCGATTCAAGAAGATCCTCTGTCGAAACAGCGACAAGGACGCCTTTCGAAGTCTTGGTTAGAGTGTGGCCGGAACGTCCAACTCGCTGAACAAGGCTCGTCACCTGACGCGGTGACATATACTGGACCACGAGGTTGACGGATCCAATGTCGATGCCGAGTTCCAGTGTGCTGGTCGCGACGAGGCCCTTTACCTGGCCGGTCTTGAAAGCTTCCTCTGCTCTAACTCGTTCTTCTCTGGTGAGTGATCCATGGTGGACCATTATTTTCTGGTCCATCATGTTGAATTTCGACCCGAGCATCTCAGCATTGATGCGACTGTTAACGAAGATCAGGGTTGAATCATGCGCTTCAACCAGATCTGTCACTAGCGCTAGCCGTGCGGCGGCCTCGGGTGCTGTGTAGAGTTTCTTGGCGAGTTGCTGGTCTTCCTCTCCAGGAACCGGATACTCAACATTGTATTTTGTCAGCTTGTCTAGCGGGATCTGGATTATCCTGACTGGATCTTTGCCACCGAGGAAGTGTGCAATCTCTTCCGGGTTGCCGACAGTCGCTGACAACCCAACTTTCTGGAAACCGCTTGGTCGAACCAGTCTGAGCCGCTCTAGACCGACGCTCAGCTGGACGCCGCGTCGGTCACCTGCTAGCTCATGGACCTCGTCGATAACTACTGCCTTCACATGTCGTAGGTGTTCTCTCATTCTTCGGCCAGGAAGTATTGCCTGGAGTGTTTCTGGTGTCGTGATGAGCAGATCAGGCGGATGAGCCACCATCTGCCGCCGTTCCTTTTGTGGAGTGTCACCGTGGCGTACTTCGACCGAGAACCCTAGTTTCGCCGACCATACTAGGAGGCGTTTGAAAAGGTCGCGGTTCAACGCTCTCAATGGCGTGATGTGGAGCAGCGAGATTCCTTGACGATTATGATCTCGCAACATCCGATCGATCAGTGGAAGAAGAGCTGCCTCAGTCTTTCCCGAGCCGGTCGGAGCAATTATCAGGACATTCTCCCCGTTTGCAATAAACGGAATTGCTTCTGCCTGTGGAGGGGTGGGCGTGACAATCCCAGCTTCCTGGAGCAGGTCCTTCAACGGCGGGGACAGTAGAGCGAAGGTCTCGACAGCCAAGGTTTACGTCTGCCTAGTTATCAGTGGGCCATGCGTTTCCTGAACATAAACTTGGCAGCTGCAGCCGGGTGAAACTGATCTACTTTTTCTGAGTTATCTGCTTAAGCAATTGTTGATAGTCGTCCGGCTTCATTAGGCTGCCAAGTTCCTTTTTCAGGTCACTCGGTTGAAGTATCGTAATCCATCCCTCACCGTACGGGCTCTTGTTCACGAGTTCGGGAGCATCGGAGAGAGCAGTGTTCACTTGAGACACAGTGCCAGAAATTGGTGAGTAGACGTCTGCCACTGCCTTGACTGACTCGACTGTGCCCAGGCTCTGCATCTGAGCCACCTTGGTGCCGACTTTGGGAAGGTCAACGTAAACGATTTCATGGAGAGAGTTTTGCGCATAGTCTGTTACGCCGATACGGCATCTGTCTCCTTCCACACGTAGCCACTCATGTTCTTTCGTATAGTAGAGTTCCTTTGGAACCTGAAACTCGCCCTTCAAACTGATTACAGCTTCAGAAAAAGTTGGACTTCATCTCTCGTATAAGAGTCTGGTCGTAATGGTGACCTCTTGTAGAATCCCGATTCACAGTCGGGAAAGGGTGGACTATGACTAGCATATAGTCGCAGTGTCGAACTGTGATTCGCTATTTCCATTGTTCATCAGCGTGATATTTGCCACACCCAGTGCTCCGAGTGTCGCGTCGGGTAGTCAAAACATTGCGTCTCATCGACCGGTGCTTTGAGATTATTTCCGGAGAAGACGACCTTGAATACGTGCCACGCGCACGGAGTGAGACCTGTTGACCTTTGTGCAAGTGTTCGCTGGTTAGCGCAATATACCGCAATTAATTCTAGGACACCGTCAGTGTGTAGTATCAATGTGACAGCGTTGCTGTCATCGATGAATTCTTGCACACTCCATGCGATATTGTACCCTTGAAATCTTGGTCGCTATTGACTTTGCAAGTACAGTGACAGTTCGATCTGAAGCAAACGTCGAGCTCGACTCGTTCGGCCCACGCACGTTGCCGTCAATTACACCACCGAACTGAGACCAAGTTCCAGAGAATTGCCGGCAGTGGTCACAGCCTTTTCCCATATGAAACTCTAATTTCGCTCTTCGTCTGATGCCATTTGCTAGATTATGCAAACTGAAAATATCTGGTTGAAATCAAGGAAGCGAGTGTCTTAGGCATTATTTCGCTCGAAACTACATGTAGTTCGTACATCCGAAATAATTTCCCATTATTCCGGCATCTATAATGTCCACGGCGCCATTGCCGTCGAGGTCGGCACGCGGATTATATCCCGGTTGACCTATAACGGCTCCAAAAGAGGCGGCTAGTATGCCAAAGTCTATGATGTTCACCATTCCATTCTGATCTATGTCTGCGCTACGGACGACCATGGTTGAAGTGGAGGCAGTGGATCCTGAAAGGGTAAGCGTGAGGAAGGATCCCAGCACGTAGGGTGCAATCGGAATGTTCAGAAGCAAGAGGGCCTGGTATGGTGATGTGGGTGTTTGCTGTTTCATGATTTCTGTAATTGAATAACTCTTGTAGAATAGCGTTGATCCAGTACTAGCATCGACCGCCGAAACTGATATGGTTCCCGAAGTAGTCGTTGTTGAGATGGAAGAAGATCCAAACGTTGTGACTCGGACTCCAGAGAAAGTTTGGACATTGTTAACGTTGAAGCATTGAGTATTATCGGGATTGACAGCAATCGTGAATAGGCCGGAGCGGGTGATTGATGGACTGATAGATGTTCCTGTAACAGAGTAGCCGTAGGTTCCGGGAGGCACGCAACCAGGCGTAATCTGAAGGTTAGCAGAAGCAGAGCTTCCTACGGGCACGTAGACCGTTGTCGGACTGAATGTGGGACTGAATGATCCAGGAACACTTGTTCCTAAGGCGACGTTACCGCTGAATCCGTTTTTCCCAGTCACTGTGATTGTCGAGTATGCCGACCAGCCTTGAGAAACAACGAGTGTATTCGGACTGGCAGAAATAGTGAAGTCACTAGGGTCGTTTACCGTAACAACTATGCTGAGTGTATGGGTTCTGATACCACTATTTGCCGTCAAACTCACGGTGTAGACGCCGGGTATGCCCCCGGTTTGGATCGCGAAAGGGGTTGTGATAGGCATAGGGGCTGACAACTGGAACGCCCCGCCACTCGGAGGATTTGTCAGATCAGGAAATGTTCCAGAAATAGGATCGCTATGAGTCAAGCTGACGGACCCATAGAAGCCAGTTCCTGGAGACATTGTCAGCTGACAACCTGTGTAGTAGGTATTGATTGGTAGCGAGACCGAACTGCAAGTTGAACTGAGCCCGAAATCGCCCTCGGGAGCCACTGTCAGATTTACGCTGGTTGTCTCCCAGGCTCCCCCTGATCCGTCGAGTTTGCCTCCTGTCTGGATTTGGAACGAGACTTGGATGTTGTGCGAGGTGCCGTCGTGCGGTACTATCCATTGGGCTACGGCATACATGCCCGCATCTGTCCCGCAGCTTTTGGTTAGGATCGGGCCACACCAGAGGTCGTTCTCTTCCACCGGGGCTTGGACGTATGTCTGTCCCCCACTCCAAGGTGAGATAACGAACTGTGGAACACTAGGTTGCGGAAGCAATTTCTTTACCAGACTGTAGATGCATCTGTCAACCAAGTATTGAACACACACCTGGTTCGCTACGAAGTCTCCGGCATGGCCAACAATACACAACCCGATTCCTTCCCTGCAAATTGATTCGACAAGACCTTGGTCTGCAAAGTCTGCGAGCAACCTAGCATAATCTGTGGGAGGGGGAGGATTTGTGGTTCTGATATTGTATCCTTGGACCGTGGGAGTGTAGGGGTCATTGTTCACGAAGTAAGCGGTAGAGCTATCCGGTGACGACATTATGAGTTTGCCATTGGACAGAAAATTGATCCATGGCGAATTCGTATTGACCGCGCTGGCATCCTGAAAGGTCACCTGCCGGTTCCCTGGTGCATGTGTGCACGTGGAGGAGCCACATAATGCTTGGTTTCTATCAGCAATAGTTGAACCATATCCGCTAGGATCGTCCAATCCAACTATCTCACTGCCTGTTACTTTGTCAACGCCAGCATACTCGAACTGGATGACTCCAATGGCGTAGAAGACAATGGAGAACGTCTGCAGACAAGGAGCCCCATAACAGTTATAGGCTCCAGCGGTTGCAACATTTTTCCAGATTATGGACCAACCGCAGCCACCGACTGTGTCGACGCATCTTCTACCCCAAGTCGATGGGTCATACGAATATCCTACTTGGATCTTAGTGGTATCTGATAATTTCAGATCCATGGTTTTCCAGAGGGGTGATAGTATTCCTTCTGGGACACCATGCCAACCTGAGACGTCAACGCTGTTGTGTTGAGGAATCGTCTGCGGATATCCTCCACAGTTTGAGGTTCCATTGTAGACAAAGGCGGCCCATCCGTTGGCACATACGAATATCTGAGTATAAGGTCTACCGCCATAGTAGAAGGCTGTCTGAAGATTGATCCAGGCTCCCGTATTGGATTGAGTTATTCCTGATGCGACACAGAATGCCCACTTGGAACAGTCGGCGTTGTAACTGCTCGTTCCGTAAGAATTGATAATATATTTGTGCGCAACCCGAGTACTCCCGGCCGCCTCGATCCGCAGAGTGTACTGGTCGTTGAAGGGTTGCGTCGTCGGATTGCCGAGGTAGTTATAAGAGTACCTATAGACTTCTATGCCGATAGACGATTGGGCGTCGGATCCAAGATAGGCGTTGGAGAGCTTGACGGGGCCTCCACTACCGTTTCTATAATCATAGCTCGTCGTTGAGGTTGGCCTACCAACGCTCCAAGTTGAATCAGCACGTACTGCCGTGATTGTTAAGAAAATCAGGATCGCTACTGTTGCATAGGGAAACAGGAGCCTAAGTCGAATACGTATCGTCAAAAGTCGAATCTACTATGGAAACTAAGTTCCTCGGTCTTAAGCGGCCCAGTATCTTTACTATAGAACATTGTTACTGGGAGTCGTTTGATGTCTAAGTTCTAAGAAGACTTCAAGTGCTCGCTAAACGTTTTTGTTCTTGGTAATCCAAGGGTTATATAGGCTTGTGGTAGGTATCGTTTCTTATCTTCGAGTAGAAGGGTACTGGCAAGGCGCAGAGACGCTACAAGGGTAATTCATGACATCCTCTTAATTGTCAAAAGAGGGGCTTCCAAGACTCAGGTGATTTACAGAGCGAACCTAAACTTTCATCTGGCCGAGGAGTACATTTCTTTTCTCGTATTGAAGGAACACTTGCAGATGGACATCGACGTCCACGGAGCGCGAAAATACTCATTAACGTCCAAGGGTCGAAGGTTATTGGTGTTTCTTTTGGAGGTGCAGAAGGAACTGGAAGGGCTGTTCCCGAGTGCACAGAGATTCCGTATTGCACGTACTGCTCTTCCAACAATCCAAGATTTATTGGCGTTGTGAACAAAAAACTTAACGACGAGATGATTCCTCCAATGTTCCCTGTTCATTCAAATTGAGTTCCGCATGACTGTGAGTACAGATATGTTAAGGGTTTGATTGTTTCAACTACTGCCAAAACTCGGCACTCGTCCCTTCTGCACGTAACCATTCCGCCTTCTTTCGTGAGTAGCCTCCTTTAGGAATCTGGAATTCTTCCCAAAACGAACCAGTCTAATGAGATACTTAGTCGAGATGGCTCGCATAAGAGCTTGGGTCTAGAAGCGGATCTTTGTCTATTCAATCTCTTGCTTCCGAATCTTCTGCAACTGTTCTGGCACCTGACCCCAGTTTCTTGCCTTTAGCACTCTCGGCAGGTCTACGACATCACGGTTCCAAGGTCTATCATACAAAATTCCCCAAGATCGTGGGCTCCGCGAGATCAGGGGCATCAGTTCGGGGGCGTCGTCGATGAATACGTCATAGTCCAAGTGGACTTTGTCTCGCCAGCCTCTTACCCTGACAAAGTTTTGGTATCTTACCTTATGATATAGCAACCATTTCTTGACTGATTCCACTGTGTCGAAGCTGCGGCCGGTCACAATGTCTAGCTGACCGAATCTCTCGATTCTCGCGAGTTTTCCGGCGATGTCTGGCTCGGTTGGAGGAATCTCTTTCCAGGAATCCCAGACCTCATCTAGGATTCGGTAGAAATCGTTCTTTGGAACGCCGACAATTCCCCAGGACGCCCATATGTTCAGATCTTCCAGTTTCAGCGATTTTCCGAATTCCTCATTTGCGCGCTTGCACCAAGCCTCCATCGTCTCAGCTAAGACGCCGTCTAAGTCCACGGCGATTTTGAGACCCCGTTGACGAGACTTGGACAAGTTATTGCGGCGTATTTGCCTATTGTGATGTTTTAATCTTGATTGGAATCATCATCAGAGTCATCTATGCCTTGTACCATGACCGTTCTCGAAGCGATCAATACCTTAAGATCCTGCGCCAGTTCAAGACCGACCCTATTCCGAGAAACATCATCGAAACGATTCTTGCCGCTGGGTCCAAGGCCGCATCTGGAAGCAACACCCAACCCTGGGAATTCACTGTGGTAGAGGATCCTGAAGTGAAAGCAAGACTGATTAAACCAATGCTTGACAAGTGGCTAGCGCGAATTTCAGGTTCCAGGATGCGTGGTCGGATGAAGGAAGTTTATGATGAGGCTACCGAAATGTTGAGGAATACCGCTAAGGTTCCAGTCATGATTTACTGTTGTTTGGACCTCAACAGAACAGGCATCGGCGAGGAAGTTCGATACGCAAGCATCTACCCTGCAGTCCAGAACATGCTTTTGGCTTCACACTGCCTAGGACTCGGAACCTGTCTCACAATTCACGGTTCTACACCAACCAGAGGAGAACCGGAAGTGAAAAGGATCCTCGGGATTCCCGAACACGTCAAGATAGCCTGCCTTGTTTACCTAGGCTATCCTCTGCGAAAGCACAAGCCACCTCGGCGCACACCGATAATGAATTTTGTCCACTATGGCCAGTGGTAACAGCTAGGGGAGTGAAAGGGAAGTTGTAACTGAGATATTGTTATGGTACTTTCCAGGTGACGTCGAAACCCCTTGCCGTCGGGCCTCCGAATGCTGATGCCCCAGCCGGCTTCGTTGCGCCGTCAATGGTGACTGTTAGACGGTAAGTACCAGACACGCGTTCGGCCTGATCTACCGAGAGGTAAATGGTATGCGTCCTGTTTCCTAGAGCGACACCGTTCAGAGTCTGCATGGGTAAGAAGCTGCCACCGCTGGGAGTACTGAAATACAGTGTAATGTTGATGTTTGCTTGACCTGCGCTCGCATTTACTTTGTTCTCGCTGGTTCGGAACCATCCGCCGGGTCGAGTGCTGAAATAATACTCGTACACTGTCACTGATGATGTTGTGTTCGCAACATGGTCGAATGTCAACGAGCCGGTAACTTCGTTGAACGTGACCTTGGTCAAGGGCACCATGACGTTCCCGGCAAGGGCGACCGGGGTCAAAAGAATAGCCGCCGCAGCGATAACTGCGATGATTATTATTCCTAACATTACTCTTTTCATAGTGTGGATGTGCCTCCTAACACGTTATTGTGCGAGGGTTGTGGAAGCTATAGGGTTTGCTAACAGACCCGTACCAATCATCGAACAGACGTGCAATCCAGGCAGAGGGTGAAGCCTAATCTAGGGGCACATTCTACAGCCGCGTTAAGTTATCAATCACTCCGTGCTGTAAGAATTCGTCCGGATCGAAAACCCCGACGTTTATGAGTCTGACAAACCATAATTCTATTCGTATTATATTGACCGACCATGTCGCATCTCGCGGCATTTTGAAGGATGTGCTATTCCTCTCTATTCCCCTTCTTACGACATTAGTAGGTGCAATCATAGTTCTTTCTGGAAAGACTGCAGGATTCACAACTGGGATCGTGTCAGGCAGCACTGATTTCCTGACCATCTCGGTCGTGTGTGCTTTGTTAGTCACAGTCCTCTTCTACGGCCTGAAGCGTCATCCCACACAGCTTGCCCGTCTTGCTGTTGCAGCCGTCACATTTTCAGGCACAATTTCGGGTCTGCTATTGTTCAAGCTATGGTTTCAGACTGCTGGACTGCCCCCCGGGTTATTTCTCGTTACTCTTCCCTTGGGTTATGTTGGATTGCGTTGGTCACTGATGGGATATTCAGGTTCTCTCTCGCAGAGAAAAACTAGGTGGCTAATGATTGGATCGGCGTCGATGCTAGGTTCTCTGATCGGAGCGTCTTTTCCACCTTTGATCACGGTCATCTTCCTGATCGTCTTGGTTTTCGTCGATGTTATTGTTGTTGAGACTAACATCTTGAGGGCTACAGTTGGACTCGAGAACTATGACGAGATGATGACCCTAGCTACACTTCCTCTAGAAACCTCGCTTGTCGGTCTAGGAGACTTTCTATCATACTCCATGCTGGTGGCGACCGCGTTTCAGATCGGGGGGTTTTACACTGGCGGCGCCGCCATAGTTCTCGTCCTTACTGGTGCACTAGCAACGCTCCATCTTGTCAAGTCTCGCTTCAAGTTTCCTGGTCTCCTTGTTCCGGTAACATTGGGACTGGTACCAATCATCATCGGACTCACGAATTGAGTTTGACATGAAACCACGTGGCAAACAAGACTCGGGTGCTGGTAGAGATCATGCTTCTTCAATAATCGTTATATTGGTGAATTACTTGTGGGCACCGCTTCTCGCGGCCCTAACGCTGTTTCTTGTTGATTGTACGATTCTTTTCGTAACTTTCAGGGTCCTGTCTCTACGAATATTGACGTTGATTGTTTTCTTGGAGGCAGGTCTGGGCTTGCTTGCAGGAGTGGGAATTGCGCTCTCGTCGGGTCCGTCAGTTTCCAGGGTAGGCCAAACACTTTTCGGAACTGCTGCTTGGTCCCGTCAGAGTGAGAGACATGCTGAGAGGGTTGGTTCAAAATGGATGGTTGGTGCGGCCTTCTTGGTTATGATTGGGTTTACTGTTTCTTCATTGGCCTAGATGGACTCCGAAGAAAAATGGGAACGTTAAATCAGTTTAGGGTGGAGTGGTTGTCGTCGTGGTAGTTGTCGTGGGTCCGGGCAGTGGCCTCCTTGCCCTGAGGAGGAATACGGCTGCGATTGCTACTATGGCTATTACAACTCCAGCTATGAGGTACAAACCATATGCGTCAAAGAAGCTGGGAGTTCCCGACGTTGGGGTGTAGCCTGCTTGCTGTAATAGTTGCTGTGCCTTGTTCGTGTCAAATGGATAAGGTTGCAATGCCGCGTTGAACCCTTCGGTTACCGCAAACCCGGTCCTATAGTTTCCAACCACAGGCGTCGTTATTGCGGGACTTCCCGCTCCGTTCAGGAGTGAAGTCACGATTTGATCCCGAGGCACCGCATAGCTGATGGCTTGCCGAATCCATCTTGCAGCCTCCGCGGCGGCTGTAGCATTGCCTGGATGGTTCTTCGCGTACGGTGTGTCTTTTCCTGTCCCAAGAATAGGATTGTTCATGTTAACGCCCATCTCTTGTACTCCGAACGCGTCGTAAGTGGCAAGTCCACCTTTTGGCGCGCCCCACGACGACAGAAACGTCGGTTGAATTTCTAGGTGGTATTGGCTGTCCAGAATATCCACCTGACCGCCGTTCAAGGCAGTAATTGCAGCATCGGTCCCGACAATGTTCTGGACAATGTATGTCTTAACCGTGAACTGCCCTTTGGCTCGGAGAGTTGAGTTGCCCCATTCTGGGAAGTTGAAGTACTGATCGTTACGAGTAAGGACTACTGACTTGCTGCCAGCGTCGAAGTGGTCCCACTTGTACGGGCCAGTGCCGATTGGAGGTCCCCCTACCGTGCTGCTCGTGTCAGGCCGGTTGAACTGGCTGTTCCTCCAGTCCTTAAGCGCGACGTTCTTGAGAATATGGGCTGGGAGGATTCCTGCAGTTAGGATGTTCTCTACAAAGTAAGCGTACGGTTGTGGTAGCTTGAACGTTACCTGGTACTGCCCCGTAACTGTAACGTTGTTCTTTCCACCGACTATTCCACTGATGAACGCCTGTATTCCCGCGCCCATGGCCGGGTCTTGGAGCGAGTCAAACGTGAATTTGACATCTGTCGCGTTGAATGGTTGTCCGTCGTGCCATTTTACTCCTTGACGTAAAGTGACGTTCCAGACCTTGTTGTCTGCACTGTGTGTCCAGCCAGGAGCTGCAACTGTGCCAGCAGCTAGTTCCGGCACCATGGACTTGAACGTCGTATCGTTCCTAAGGGCTAACGAGCTGAACATTTCATTATAAACTGTAGTATCATAGTATGAGGTGCCCATTCCAGGGATCAGTCCTTCCCCAGGAGCCTGACCGGTCTGTGCAAGAATTATTGTAGAGTTAGCAGCAGTGCTCAAGTGCTCAATCGGGGGCCAAGATGGTGCGTGATATGCTAGAAAGACTTGCTGAGCATTGGATCCTGCCTTCGTATCAAAGGCGACGGTTTCACGAGTGTACAGTATCGGAATGGAAGGCAACTCTTTGGCCGCGAGGACTTGCCACTGTTTTACAAGGTCCAGCCGCGCTGGCTTGTCAAGCGTCCTTATGATCTGCGTTGACAGCTGATCGTTCTGAGTATTATTCCAAAGATAATAGTTCTGTCCCGCTGGCGCAAACTGGCTGCTATGGTACAATGACCATGGATCAGCATCTATTCCTAAATTGTACCCGACAAAAAGAATGTCGAAACCGCCCTGGTCGAACGTCATACCAACGTTACTGGTAGCGGGTTGGAGTGCACGATCATAGATGTTCGGGCTGAATGGAAGTTCCACTTTGCCCACATCAAACCCGACCTGCTGCAAATTGTTCTGAATAATGCCAGCCCAGGCCCGTCTTGCACTATTGGATGTCGGAACTAGGAGGGTTATGTGCAGGTTGGGGTTGAGCTTTGTAGCGTGGGCGGGGATTATTGGGATAGTAAACACAATACCGGAAAGCATCAAAACACAGATGGTGAATGCTAGAAACGCGGTGCGCGTTAGCGGGCCAATCCCCTGATTCATAGCCTAGTAATTGGACTTTCTGGCACGTATATTCGTTATGGCGAACATGAAACCCGCCATAATTTGGTCCAAAATCCTGTTACCGAAGGCATTCCGAGGATATTCCTAATAGGGAACAAATCCCAAAATATCCTTAGACAGGCCCAAAATGTGGACGAAACGTAGACCCTGCGGCCGAAGTATGGAGTCGCAAACAACGTTTGCTAGGAGGACCACGTAACTGTCGCTTTTCAAATATGTCCTTAGACGCATGTTGTACCTAATTCCTGTATTTTTCGGGATCACCCTACTTGTGTTTGCAATAGAACGCCTCGCGGGTGATCCGGTGCAACTGGCAACAGCACTCAACCCGCGAATCAACGAGGCCGGTAGACAGGCTATCCGCCACTATTTTGGTCTCGACCAACCGATTCATGCGCAGTACCTTCAGTGGTTATCCAACTTTTTGAGGGGTGATCTAGGAAACTCGTTTAGAGGCGGATCAGTTGCGGATCTCATCGCACAACGCGTGTGGCTTACTCTAGAGATACAACTGCTTGGACTCGTTTTGTCTCTAATATTGGCAATCCCAATAGGTATATTGTCCGCGAAGAAAAGGTACTCAGCCCTCGACGTTACCGTTACCACAACTTCCCTCGTTGGTGCTTCGATACCGATTTTCTTCCTTGGAATTGTATTCATACTCGTGTTCGGATATTACCTCCAGAATCCTCTTACTGGAACTGGACTATTCCCAGCAGCTGGCGCGAACTCGGTCGTGTCAAGTCAATATCCTTACGGAAGCGCTCTGCTGGATCAACTGTGGCATCTGACTCTTCCCACGATCGTCTACACACTCGCGCTACTCGCGCCAGTAGTGTTGCTCGTCCGGTCCAGTATGCTAGAAGTTCTTAGACAGGACTACATTCTCGCCGCACGAGCTGGCGGACTGAGCGAACGCACTGTCATTTACAAGCATGGATTGCGAAATGCTTTGATTCCAGTCGTAACATACATCGGGCTATACTTTGGTGGCTTGTTAGCAGGGGCACCTGTCACAGAAACCGTGTTCAACTGGCCCGGTGTCGGAGCATATTTCGTAAGCGTCACTAACGATCTGGATCTTCCAGTCATCCAAGGAATAGTAGTTTTGATCACGCTAATGACGCTTGTCGCGAATCTTCTAACGGATATAGTATACGCCTACATCGATCCGAGGATCCGGCTCGAGTAATTGGTCTGTCCACACAATGACAGCGACTGTTCAAACCCAAAGATCGCAGAGGAGACGTGGAGTCAGTCAATGGGCCCTTGCATGGAGAAGACTCAGGAAGAACAAAGCAGCAATCGCAGGACTGGCTATTGTAAGCATAATTGGGGTGATGGCAGTATTCGAACAGCTTGTCGCAATCTATCCCCCGCACTGTCTTGTTGGCGAATCTCCTTTTGGCCCGTGTCCTAAACCAACGCCGTACAAGCCAAATGCGGCTCCAAGCCTTGCCCATCCGCTAGGTGCCGACTATCAGGGTAGAGACGTGTATAGTGAGATCGTGTACGGTGCCAGGCCCGCATTCTACGTCGGGCTAGGTGCCACGGCCATTACGATGCTGCTCGCAGTTCTGGTCGGAATGGTCGCAGGATATTTCGGCGGATGGATAGACAACGTGTTGATGAGGATGACCGAGGTCTTTCTCGTCATCCCCTTCTTCCTAGTACTTCTCGTATTTCTCAAGGTTCTGTTTACTTTCTCTAGTACGGCCACCAGCGGACTCGGCATTGTTATAGTAATAATTGGAGTCTTCTCGTGGGCCGGTGCCGCACGAATCATACGTGCTGAAGTTCTTCGAACTCGGGAATTCGAGTACATTGCAGCTTCAAAACAACTCGGAGCTTCAGGATTCCGCATACTCTTCCGCCACCTTTTTCCAAATGTTCTCCACATCATAATGGTACTCGCAACCCTACAAATAGCCACGTCAATCCTGACTGAAGCTGCTGTTAGCTTTCTTGGATTCGGGGATACTAACCTCAATACTTGGGGTCAACAACTTGCTAACGCTTCGTCAGCGGTCAAAGAGGCATGGTGGGCTGGACTCTTTCCCGGAATTTTCGTCACGTTGCTCGTAATGGGATTCAACCTTCTTGGAAACGGACTACGGGACGCACTTGACCCCCGACTTCGAGAATAGCAAGGCAGATCTGAACAAATGTCTGAATGTCTTCTAAACGTAGAGAAGCTGAAAACTTACTTCTACACTTACGCAGGTGTTGTCAAAGCTGTTGACAATATCAGCTTCCACGTTAACAGAGGTGAAACCTTGGGAGTTGTTGGCGAATCCGGATCTGGCAAAACCGTCACTGCACAATCAGTAATGCAAATTGTTCCTCCGCCCGGAAAGATCGTGGACGGCAAGATCGAGTTCAACGGCCGAAACCTTCTGAAATTGAAAGAGAAACAGATGCAGAAGATACGCGGGAAAGAAATTGCATATATTTTCCAAGACCCCACGACTACATTGGATCCCGTCTACACAGTTGGCAATCAGCTTTCAGAAGTCATCATGCGACATCAACACCTGAGCAAAAAAGAAGCTCTTACTAACGCAACCGAACTCCTGCGCAGCGTAGACATCCCGGACCCCGAGGTTCGGGTTGATCAGTATCCTCACGAACTCAGCGGAGGGACAAAACAGAGGATTGCTATTGCGAGAGCTCTATCATGCAATCCCGACCTGATTCTTGCCGACGAGCCCACCACGGCACTTGATGTGACGATACAAGCACAAGTTCTCGACCTTCTGAAAAAATTGAAGAACAAGATCAACATTACAATGGTCTTGATCAGTCATGACATGGGAATCATCGCAGAAACATGTGATAGAGTAACGGTCCTATATGCTGGCCAAGTATGTGAGACCGGCACGGTCGAACAAGTATTCGAGAATCCTAAACATCCCTACACTGAAGCACTACTAACATCAGTTCCCAGCCTCGCATTGAAGAAGGAGAAATTATCTGTGATACCAGGAAACGTGCCGAACCTTATCACGCCACCAACAGGCTGCAGATTCCATCCGCGATGCTCCTACGGGAAACAGGTTTGTATCGATAAAGTGCCAACACTAGAGCCGATAGGGGACGGTCGATGGGTTCACTGTCACAGATGGAGAGAAATTGATCTAAAATCTCCTGTAGCGAGCTGACTGCAAAAACGGATCAAGCGACCATCCAGGTAAGAGATCTCACTAAACATTTCCCCGTTTACGAAAGGGGAATCATTCTAAAACGGAGACTTGGTGACGTACATGCGGTCGACCAAGTTTCCCTGGAAATCAACCAAGGCGAAACGTTCGGTCTAGTCGGGGAAAGTGGTTGCGGCAAGACCACGCTGGCCAGGTGCATGTTGTACTTAGAGCCACCTAGCTCTGGAGAAATATTCTTTGAAGGCAAAAACATAACACGAGTTTTCAAACAGAAAAACAAGAGTCAGGTTCTCGCTCTCAGGAGACGTTTGCAGTATATTTTCCAGAACCCATACTCATCGCTTGATCCGAGAATGACGGTGGCAGACATCATAATGGAACCCTTGCAAATTCACAAACATCTACCACGCAATCAGTGGTTGAACAAAATGTACGAACTGCTAAGAATGGTGGGTCTGGAAGATTATCATGCAGAAAGATATCCACATGAGTTCAGCGGCGGCCAGAGACAACGCGTATGCATAGCTCGAGCACTTGCAGTAGATCCAAAATTCATTGCTGCAGATGAACCAGTCGCCTCACTCGACGTTTCTGTTCGTGCACAAATCCTGAACCTGCTAAAGGACCTACAGCAAAAACTGGGACTAACGTACCTGTATATTTCCCATGATTTGAGCACAGTGCGGCACATCTGCCACAGAGTCGCGGTCATGTACCTCGGAAAAATAGTCGAACTCGCCGACACGGAGGAACTGTTCGAACACCCCCTACACCCGTACACCGTAGCGCTAATGTCTGCTATCCCAATACCGGATCCGAAACACAGGATCGATAGAATAATCCTGCCCGGCGAAGTCCCCAGTCCAATCAATCCTCCATCTGGCTGCAGATTCCACCCTCGGTGCCCATGCAGGATCGACATCTGTTCGAAAGTCGTCCCACCGCTCGAGGAACAGAGGCCAGGGCACTGGGTAGCCTGTTACAACCCCTGCCTCGCAAAGAAGTATGCCTCATAGTTCTAATAGTAACGCGGAATTCTCCGTCCCAAATTCGCTGGAAAATCTCATGACAGACGCGTCAGTCGTAATAATCGGATCATTTCTGCTTGCTTTCAAAGCAATCCTGATCGAAGGCAGTGAGGTTGCCATTATTTCATTGTCTATGATAAAACAGCTGGGCCGTCGCAACATCTTCTTTGGAGTAGCGGTCGGCGCATTAGGTTCAATTGTCACTTTTCTGGTCGTCGAGACAATTTTCACGCTGGTGAGTAAATCTGCAGGTTACATTGTCGATTTTGCAACTGCAGGGATACTTCTGTACTTCTCGTACAGGTTTCTGCGCGGCTTCGTAAAGTATGCTTTCAGACATGGATCATTCAGGGCGAAAATGGCCCGAATGGAAGAAGAGGCGATGCTCAAGACAAAGGCGCAAGACGGGAAGACAATGCGATCATTTTCTGTCGCGCATTCGGTGCCAGTGACGACGATCACACTCACGGAAGGGTTCGAGGCCAGTTTGATACTTGCCGCCGCTGGCACTTTCAATCTGGAGTGGACGATCATAGGCGCAGTGGTAAGCCTGCTGCTTTTGATCGGGGTCTCGGCAGTATCCTATCAGTACCTGCTTCGAGTTCCTAGATGGGCCCTCGACCTGATCGCGGGCGTGGTCTTGCTAACGTTCGGGATAATCTTTCTCGCAACTGGAATCCTCACCCTGCAAACTGGAACATTATGAGCGTTCTAACCCTCCGAGCTAGACTAGCCGATTACAATCGACTGATGCACTTTCCACTACCACTCTGCGTCATCTCCTTTGCCACCCTTGGAGCAGTCATCGCTCCAACAGTCTACCTTGACCGTCTGGTCTGGACGTACTTGATCGTGTTTACGAGTCTATGCTTGGCTTCTTACAGCTTCGACGAGTTGAAGGGTCGACCGTTACGAACGCGCATACCGGAGAGGGAGTTACAAGTACTCGGATGGGCAGGCCTAGTTTTCAGCCTCTTGGCAGGCTTCTACCTTGCCTACAGGATTAGTCCTGTGTTGTTGGCCTGGATTCCACCCTCGGTGCTTGTAATTGTCGGGTACAACCAAGAACTCTTCCAAGGAAGATTCCACAATAGCACAGTCTTCTCGATTGGATGGGGTGGTATCCCTACCCTGGGAAGCTACTTTCTTCAAACGCTTACTCTGTCCGTGACTGCAATCTTAACCTCGTTTGCAACGATCATGTTCAGTCTAGCAATCTGGACACTGAACCATGAATTCAGACCAGATTTTACGGCGTTCAAGGATCTTACTCTAAAACTAGATGGCGACGTTGTCGCGGCCCGACGACAAGCACGCCGGCGAATCTGGAACATAACCAAGATGCTATGCTACACAATAGCTCTCTTCACTCTTGCAGCATCGTACTACCGTTTCTTTCCATAGACCGCGCAGACGATGCCCATCGTCAACGGAACCGATCTAGAATCCATCAGCCCATTCCTAGTCATGAGACTAGAAACTTGGTCTCCTGTGCGCGCTTTCAAGATCGACCTGCCAAGATATGAAAGAGTGTCTCCCCATCCCGGCGAGATCATTCGGCCAAGCAACGGGAACAATCCTAGGAGGTAATCGTAGTATAGAATTTTGAAGAGGTTATTCGAGGGGCGCGTGAAGTCTAGCGAGACCACAGTTCCACCGGGTCCTGTTGTTCTGGACATTTCGTGAAAGGTAAGCTGTGCGTCGGAGACATTTCTCAAAGCCAGACTGATTGTTGAAGAGTTGAAGGAGTTGTTCTTGAAGGGGAGTGATTCTGCGCGTGCTAGGACCCAGTCTACCGTGTGACCGAGGTTTTTGTCCCTCAACCTCTTGCGTGCAGTTTTCAGCATTGACAATGTCAAGTCGACTCCGACCACCAGGCCTTCGGCCGGGATTGCTTTTGCAAGATCGGCTGCAAGCAGTCCGGTACCAGTGGCTACGTCAAGCGCATAGCCGTGGGGTCGAGAATACCTTACAACGAGTGCGCGCCATCGTCGGTCTTGTGCGAAGGTTAGTAGACCGAGTAGAACATCGTACTCGTACGGTATCTTGGAGAATAGGTTTCGAACGTAGTGTGCTTTAGGATCTGTCACGAGGTCGTTACTGTCGAACCGGGCTTTTTGCCTTCTGATTTCATGAAGCTGTATCCCACGATTCCAATTCCTGCAATTAGAACCAGTAGAGCGAATATCACGGGGACCAGGTTTATCGAGTATATCTCGACGAGCCATAAGACCCCGAGCGCCATAATCAGTGCTCCCCATCCCAGTACCATGACCCTAGGCGGGGCATAGGAGTCGGCTGGAGGGAAGAGGAAGCTGGCAATTATCAACCATATTCCAAAGATGGCGAACACGAGTGGGACCGCACTACCAATGCTAAGTCCAGCAATCCCTAGGTAACCAAAGATCATGGAGGCCGAGAGAATGATCATAAACATGCCGATGTTGAGTGGTGCCCAGGGAACACGGTTCATGGACGAAGAGAAGCAAAACCTGTGTCCCGTTAATAGTCTTATTGGCTTCTCACACGTGCTGGTATATGGTTGACTGCTGGAATGCTCCAGTATTCATGTCCTGTTCAATCTCGCGCAGCAATAATATTCTCTTGTAAGTAGGCGGATGTGTCGAGAAGAGCTCGGCCACCTTTCGCCAACTAGATTTTGCCTCGTCCTCCATGGCAGCTTCAAGCTCTCTCTCACTAAGGACTCCATCCTTGTCAAGATCATACTTTGACTTTTGATCCACTAAAGCCGCCACGTCTCGTTTTGCCTGGGCTGGATCTTCGATGTAGAACGATCGCGCTCCATGCGGATCATCAGGTGACATGGACAATCCGTAGGCTATCTTGACTAGCGCGCTCTCAAGTTCTCGCGGACGCCGCGTCAAGTAGGCCGAGTAGGCGTCGGCATAGGTCTCTCGGAGCCGTGTAAGCCGCAATGCTAGAAGGGTTGTCAGAATGTAGACGGCGTATGCGGCAATGGCTACGATAATTAAGAGTCCCGCATTGCTATCTCGTCTTGAGCCACGACTGTAACCAGTAGCGAGACCCCCCCAGAGAACAGCTCGCGCAATAATGTACGCGACAAGCGGGATGGCAGAGATTATGGTTACAACAATAAAGTCGCGGTGTCTCACATGGCCAAGCTCATGGGCAAGCACACCCTCAATCTCGTCTTCGTTCAAACGTTGCAACAGGCCCTGATGTACCGCTAGTGTCGCACCACTCTGTGTCCTTCCGAACACGAAGGCGTTTGGCGTTGGGTCCGGTGAGATAGCGAGTCGAGGCATTGGCACGCCAGCCTGGTTAGCGAGTTGGCCGACTTTTGACTCTAGCCAGAGATTCTCTCCGGGAGCCAGATAGTGTAGGCGACTGCTGAACCTTACTATCGAGGGACCGATTAGATACTGCAAGAGGACGAGGAAGAACGCACCTATCAGTCCGACAGTGAGAGCACTGTACGGGTCAGTGAAAAATACGGATATGATTGTGATGAGTCCGAGGAAGATGGCGAAAACTAGAACAATGGTGAAGGCCATTGTCCTCTTCAGCGCACCAAGCCCAGCCATGTTCAACGACCCAGTGCTTGGAGAATTTATTTCGGTCCTTCTTTAACGCTTAGTCCAGGCAGTGAACCCGTACCAATGGCCGCGATTGTTTCAGAACTGAAATGTCCGAACTGTGGTGCCCAGCTTAACGTCACTCCCGGAGAACTGGTTGCCACATGCCGATACTGCGGCTACACAAGCGTTGTCGGCGCTAATGTGCCGTTCCAGCTTGAACACAGTCTCATACTCAACCGATACGACAACCCGTCGGCTACGCAGGCTCTGCTCGACTGGATGCGATCCGGCTTCATGAAGCCCGGAGACCTAGCAAAGAAAAGCAAGATCCTCCTTCTCGAGCTACGATACCTACCATTCTGGCTCGTCCCGGTAACGGCTACCAGCAACTATCAGGGTATGATCGAGAGGATTTCACCACCAACACCGAGGAAGGGAACGATCACGAACGATTACGACTGGCTTGTCCTCGGCCGCAAGGGGTCAGCTTTTCCGACCCGCGACTACAGAATACCTCCCCAAGGGAAGATACCATTCGATCTTACCAAGATAGAGTCCCAGGCCAAATTCTTGAACAGCGAGATCGATAGTTCTGAAGCTGTTGAGAAAGCGAGGGAAGAAGTTGAACAAAACCAGAGGTTTCTGGCGAAACAGGAAGTGGATCAGATAACAGAGTTCAATACGGACTTTAGACTAGACAAGCCCACATACATCCACGCCCCATTGTGGTTCATCCAGTATGAGTATAAGAGCAAGACCTTCAACGCAATAATAGATGGAAGCTCTGGTGCGGTAATAGTAGCTGATTTTCCTCAGCAAGATTTCAAAATGATCTAGGCTTCTGGCAAAGCTGTGAAGGACCTGACCGAAAAACCCGGGGGTGGGGCGACACTGAGCTTCCGCTTGAGAGCGAATTCGCGAGAATCTGTAATTATGTGTCACGGAATTGATCAGGCTATAAGGCATCACTACGAATAACCTAAGCGTAAATCATCCGTAGAAAGCGACTCAAACACAGGCGAGAGGAAAAGAAACGGCTTTTCGAGAGGTTACTGCTGACGCGTCGTGCTCGTCCGCCAACCTTGGATCTGGCTTCGACGTATTCGGTCTCGCATTGAACAAATATGCTGACAGGGTCAGAGTGAAACTTCGTTCGCGACGAGGCATCAGCATTACGGTAAAGGGCCAAAATATCCGAGATCTTCCGAGAGACGTGAAAAAGAACTCTGCGGGACCTCCGGCGGCGACACTACTCCGAATGTCGAAATTGAAGAGAGGCTTGGATATCAGCGTCGAGAAGAACGTTCCACAAGGACTGGGACTCGGAAGCAGCGGTGCGACAGCTGCGGCCTCCACGAAAGCAGTATCACATTTGCTGGGCCTGGATCTTCCCGAGAATGAGCTAGTAAGAATTGCAAGCTTGGGTGAGAAAGCCGTGTCGGGGAGTGCCCACGCGGACAATGTGGCAGCATCTCTACTTGGCGGGTTCGTCATCGTGTACGATAATTCCTCAAAGGTTCTTTCCCTCAAGCCTCCTCACGATTTGGCGGTCATAATTGTAACACCCAAAATTCCGCTTGGCAAAGAGAAGACCCGACTTGCCAGGAAATTGGTGCCACGCAAAGTTCACTTGTCAAACGCGATTCTGAACATCGGCCGAGCAGCAGCAATAGCTGCTGGTTTTGCGCGAGGTGACATAGACACAATAGGTTCTGGAATGGAGGACGCAATTGCCGAACCCCACCGTGAGAAGTTGATACCCGGCTATCGTCAAGTAAAACGAGCAGGACTGGAAGCAGGCGCCTCAGGAATTTCCATCAGCGGTGCAGGGCCTAGTCTCATCGCTCTCGTAGACCGGACTCAGAGGAATCCACGGAACATTACCAACACTATGACTCAAACTTTCGCACGAATCAATATTCAGTCCACAGCGTTTGTGACAACGCCCGCTTCTGGAGCTAGGATCGTGGGGAGGAAGTAGCGATTCCCTGGTCCTACCAGCTAAGATGCTTCGATTGTGGGTCGGAATATTCCGCTAGGACGGCTGCCTACCGATGCGAAAGGTGCGGTGGATTGCTTGAGGTAGCCTTCGATCTGTCCCGTGGAAGAAGGGTTCCTTGGCACAACAGGGAAATGACGGTTTGGAAATACCGAGAACTACTTCCAGTCAATAATGACCGTTTCATCGTAACACTACATGAGGGGGGGACAGGGTTACACAGATGTCAGCGGCTTGGTCGTGAGCTAGGCCTCAAGAGGCTCTACGTGAAAAACGAGGGAGAAAATCCCACTGGGTCCTTCAAGGACAGAGGCATGACCGCCGCCATTTCAAAGGCTCGTGAGATCGGGAAAAAGAAGACTGCCTGCGCGTCCACGGGCAACACGGCCGCGTCTCTGGCAGCATACTCTGCCCGCGCAGGGCTTGCATGCATTGTATTCGTCCCCGCTGGCAAAGTGGCCGGTGGAAAAATGTTGCAGGTCATAATGCACGGTGCCAAAATCTTCCAGGTTAAAGGCGACTTTGATCAGGCAATGGAGTCGGTCGTACGGCTCACAGAGAAACTGAAGAGTTTCTACCTGATGAACTCGCTGAACCCATTCAGACTTGAAGGCCAGAAGACCCTGGCATACGAAGTCTCAGATCAACTTAGACAGGCACCTGACGCGCTGGTTCTGCCTGTAGGTAATGGAGGAAACATCAGCGCAATCTGGAAGGGTTTCAGCGAATTTCACGAACTCGGAATAGTGCGCAACAAGCCGCGAATGATAGGGAT
The DNA here is from genome assembly GCA_035656295.1 of Bathyarchaeia archaeon. GTDB lineage: Archaea > Thermoproteota > Bathyarchaeia > 40CM-2-53-6 > 40CM-2-53-6 > 40CM-2-53-6. The sequence goes on from DASRSU010000008.1 coordinate 174,604, forward strand.
CCAGGCCGACAAAGCCGCACCCATAGCAAGAGCAGTCAAGAAAGGCCAGAAGAAGGTTCGGCCAGTCAAGAATCCGCAGACCTTTGCAACCGCGATCAGGATTGGCTCACCAGTCAACTCACCCAAGGTTTTGAAGGCGATCCAACAATCAGGCGGTACTGCAGAAACCGTAACGGACAAGGAGATTTTCGAGGCACAGAAAAAACTGGCGAGTTTGGAAGGTATCTTCGCCGAACCCGCAAGCGCTGCGTCTATAGCAGGGCTCCGAAAGCTTCGCGAAGCTGGCAGCATCGACGCTTCAGATCTCATTGTCTGCGTTACAACCGGACACGGGCTCAAGGATCCATCGATAATTGACCGCATATCTCCGATTGAAAGTTACAATGTGAAAATTACCGACCCTGACTGGATCGATAGACTAGAGCAGAATCTTTGAGAATCATCCTCGTCGGATTCGGAACTGTGGGACAGTCACTCGCACGCATTCTGCACCTGGACAAAGCACGCCTTTTGACGGAATACGGGTTCGAACCTGTGGTGACAGCCATCATCGACAGTGAAGGATTCTGCACGGACCCGAATGGCCTTAACCTAGCCACGGCACTAGAGGTGAAGCAGAAGCAGGGAACCGTCCGAAAATATCCCGGACATGGTAGGCGCGTGTCAGATGCTTCAGAGATTATCTCAAGAGAAGAGGCCGAAGTATTAGTCGAGACAACGCCGTCGAACTTCAAGAGTGGCGAGCCAGGTTTGTCGCACATCAAGGAAGCCCTTTCAACAGGCAAGCATGTTGTAACATCAAACAAGGGGCCATTGGTCCTTGCTATGCCCGCCCTCCTTGAATTTGCAACTCACAAAGATAGGAAACTGTTGTTTAGCGCGACTGTCGGAGCGGGAACCCCGTTTCTCAGTTTTGCATCGAGAGCGTTGCCTGGTCTAAGAATCCTGAGAATTCACGGAATATTGAATGGTACAACCAATTACATCCTGACACAAATGGATCAAGCAGGCATTTCGTTTTCAACGGCCCTTGCTGAAGCACAGGCGAAGGGGTACGCAGAGGCCGACCCGAGAAACGATGTTGAAGGCATTGATACCGCTGCAAAAATCGTAATCCTTGGCAACTGGATCCTCAAGAGAAATCTCAGCCTGCAAGACGTCCAGATTACTGGTATTTCCAAAGTGACTAACAAAGAGTTGATGCAGGCCAGAGCATCTGGTCGCAGAATCAAATTGATCGGAGACCTATCCGAATCTGGTCAGAGTGTGAGACCTGAAGAGGTAGCTGTCAACGATCCGATATGTGTTCCCGGAACGTTGAACGCTCTGACTGTCTCGACTGAACGGGGAGGGGATATGACATTGATAGGACTCGGGGCTGGAGGAGATCAGACTGCCAGTGCGATAATCCGAGACCTCGTGGACATACGCAGAGAATATTGGGCCTAGGGTAGGAATAGCAGTTGAAGATCGTTATGAAGTTCGGCGGCTCTTCCCTAGCCAACTCGTCTAGAATTAGACACGTCGCACGAATCGTCAAACAATACGCTCGCGACAACAACATTGTCGTTGTAGCTTCCGCGATGGGTGACACAACCGATGTTCTCGCAGAAATTGGCGAACACGCAAACAAGGGAGACACACGGCGAACCACAAAATTGCTCGCAAGCCTAGAAAGAACCCACCTCAATGCCTCACGAACGATAGCGAAACGAACCAACGTGAAACAACTAACAGCGAAGATCCTTCAACTCAACTCGGAGCTGGCTAGAACCGTTGAAGGCATCAGCCATTTACGGGAACTCACGGCTCGAAGCCGAGACTATCTCTTGTCCTTCGGAGAGCGACTATCTGTACCCATACTGGCAGCCGCCCTAGAAACTGCAGGAATAAACGCGCGCGCCCTGACCGGTGCGGAAGCGGGCATCGTTACCGACGATAATTTCGGTGAGGCGAAACCGCTGGTCCAACTCAGCTACCAACAGGTGAAGCAACGTATCCAGCCGATTCTTTCGAGAAAAGAAGTACCTGTTGTAACCGGTTTTATCGCGTCCACCGAAACTGGAGGCATTACGACTCTCGGCAGAGGAGGCTCCGACTACACGGCCAGTCTGCTCGGTGCAGCCTTGGATGCTGACGAGGTCTGGATCTGGACTGACGTCGATGGACTGATGACGGCCGACCCGAGAATAGTGAAAGATGCGATGACCCTTCAAAACGTTAGTTTTGGAGAAGCCCTCGAACTCTCATACTTCGGCGCAAAGATGATGCATCCACGCGCCCTACAACCAGCAGCCCAAAATCGGCTGCCAGTACGCATCAAAAACTCGTCGAAGCCCAACAATCTCGGGACGCTCGTCTCTGCTGTCGAGGCTGACAATCGTGGCAAAGTCGTCAAAGCCATCTCGATAATCAGGGGTGTGGCAATCGTAACGGTCAGCGGAACTGGAATGATGGGCGCACCAGGTGTGGCCGCCAAAGTCTTCCAGACTCTCGGAGATCACAGAGTGAATGTAATGATGATATCCCAAGGTTCCTCTGAGGCGACCATATCGTGCGTCGTCCCTCGAAAGGATGTTGATTCAGCAGTACGTGCGTTACAGCTCTCGTTACTGGGACAAGGCTACGTGGAAAAAGTGACCGCTGAGAAGGATGTTTGCATTATCGCGGTCGTAGGCTCAGGCATGAAAGGAACTCCAGGTGTTGCAGCCCGAATTTTTGGTGCCGTAGCCCGTGGCAAAGTGAACGTTCGAATGGTTGCCCAAGGATCCTCCGAATACAACGTCTCATTCGTCGTGTCGGAAGGTCAGGGGCCTGAAGCAGTAAGAGCGATCCATGACGAGTTCCAGCTAGGCACATCCAAAGCGTAGCGACAATGTCTATTTCATTATGGTGACAATGTCCTTGTCGGAAGGGACATGATCAAGCCCGACCCTCTGACCTGGGTATTTCACGCTCTTGCCTGATACGAGTGCGTATTTCGCGCCTTCAGTAAAACGTGGATGAATTTTCTTTGAAACATCTCTGAGAGTCGAGCCCGCCGGTATGATCAATGGTTCTTCGAAGTCTGGCTCTCCGTCGGGCCGTTTCAAGTATATTCTGATGAAGTTGAGTGCTTCCCATATTCGATCAGTTAGTAGTTCCATGTTGAACCCCTTCTCGGCAGCAATCGGTACAAAGTCACCGTTCAACTGTTTCTTAACCGCAGCAAGATACTGTTGATTCACAAGATCCACCTTGTTCAGGACTACGAGTGCTGGAGCATACTTCCTGTTACCCGTCAGGACATCGATCAGCTGATCGTCGGTAATATCCTGCCGGATCAGTATGCTACCATTACTGACCCCGTAGGCTTCAGCGATGCCTTTCACGGTCGCAGTCGAGAGTTTCGTCAGCTTGACGCTGGTGGATACTTGGAGGCCTCCCTTGTGACCCTTCATGATGGTTACGTCCGGGGGCTTTTCGTTGATTCGTATACCCATCTCGTGAAGCTCATGTTTGAGTACTTGTATCTGCCCCGGCTGAAAAACGTCCAACACTAGCATTACAAGGTCAGCATTCCGTGCGACAGACAGGACTCTGCGACCTCGTCCTCGTCCCGACGATGCTCCGCTGATGATTCCGGGCAGATCCAGGATTTGGATGTCGGCACCTTCGTATCGCAGGATCCCGGGAACCACGGTCAGAGTGGTAAATGCATAGGAAGCTACTTTGGATTTTGCATTTGTTAGCTGGTTTAGGATTGTGGACTTGCCTACGCTTGGCAGTCCGATCAAAACGACGGTAGCGTCACCACCTTTCTTGATTTCGAACGCGGCACCTCCACCTTTGGAGGTGGAGGTTTCCAATTCTGCTCGAAGCCGTGCCAGTTTTGCCTTGAGCAGACCAATGTGATGCTCCGTGTGCTTGTGGATCTGGGTCTTCTTCATCTCCTCCTCGATCTGCTTGATCTTTTCGGGAAGACCCATCGTGAACCGGCTTCAAGGTTACCTCTTCAAGGGCCATAGTGAACTTTTCTGTACGACGGCGGTACGTGACTGACCTTTCAGAGCTGCAGACTATTTGAATGACCAGACGCCCCTAGTAGGTCATGGGAGAAGACTGGGCTGAAGAACGCGACAAAGCAGTACTTGACACAATATACTACTGCGAAACGTGCAACATAGTAATAGATCCCGGCGACGCAGATGTAACAATCCACAAGCGAGACTTGCCCCTTCACAAGATGAGGCGCGTCATGATCCTACGTTGTGGGCATTGTGGAAACATTGTTACCGATTCCTACGCTGAGTATATTCTTGAGAAAAACGACTTTTGGTGCAAGAACTGTATTGCCGATAACCGTTCACGTCTCATAGAAGGATAATAAGATGACCAGACGAGACTAGGAGCGTAAATCAAGAGTTCTAGATTCATGGAAACGTCATCCGCTACACAGACAACTAGACGGGTGATTATTCAACGGGATATTCCAGAGGCCGCGTTAGCGGGACTTGCAGAATTCATAGACAGATACTACATCCGTCCCAAGATGAGATTCATCGAGGAGCTCTCCTATCGCAGGGTTGAGAGCAAGGGCGGCTTCGAACTATACTGGAAACTCAAGCCCGTGGGAGCAGAACCTGCGAGACCGCTCTCAGTGGCTCTGAAAGTAAGCCAAGCTACCATCGAAATCGACTTTCCCGGCCTGGATCCTAACGACAAATCCTTGGAGAGCATTATGGAGAGAACTGTTGATGAAATCGAAGTAACCGTGCTCTCCTATTTTGAGAACATAAAGACGAGCACTCTCTACTTTGTAATAGGCGCGACGGAAGAGCACTCCGAGGCGCCAGCTCAGCGCGGCCGGATGAGCAGTGCTATGAAGAGAATTTTCACCGGAAATACAACCAACTTGTTTCTCTTGTTCACGCTTGCAAGCTTTGCCCTGTTCTTCATTATCGGAATCTATACCGTTTTCCTATTGATCGGCGTCCAAATTGTTGCGCTGATATTCTCGGATAGAATCGTCTATAGGCTGGGGAATGTACGCCCAAGTGCTGAAAGACCACTAGTAACAATCGCTACAGTCCGGTCCAACCCAGAAACCCTCAAGTCAATTTCACAGAACGGCAAGAAGATTCTCTCACAAATTAGAGAGGAGATCGCGACAAGTGCTACTGTTGCCTACTCGGCCACGGCAGTCGAGGAGCTCAAGTCAACAATCATCGGGGCACTACTCAGACATGGCATCATAGCGTCAGGAAGAGACATCTCGGTCAAGACGAGAAACGCATACCAGATTGTTGAAGAGGTCTCGGAGAAGTTCAATCGGCAGACCCCGAAGATCACCGTTGCGAACACGCTAGTGTCCAATGCTGCCGCAACAGGAATCTCGTCAAGCCGCTCTACTGTAATGATCACGGCTGGTTCGCTGGAAGACCTCAACGACGAAGAACTGGAGGCTGTCATCGGACACGAACTGGGACATGTAAAGGGTCATGATCCCGTAATCTTGTTCGCCGCGACCTCGTTCGAGTTCCTGGGAAGATTCTTTCTCTGGACCCCTCTGCTATTCTACCTCGGCTTTTTCTATTTCGTCCTAGCCTTCGGCTCGATCTACCTCATAGGAAAGTTTCTGGAGACCCGTGCTGACACCGAGTCCGCCGTGGTCCTCGGAAATCCGGCGACACTGGCTTCTGCTTTGACAAAGATAGGATTCAGGCAGCTCTATCACGAGAAGTATAATCCGGGATCGAAGCTGTTCGACTGGTTTCGGTTTGACCCGCACCCACCCATCTATTTCAGAGTCGCAAGGCTCTCAAAGTTCTCGGAAAAACATGAGGCTGCGAGGCACACCCTTCTGATCTCTATACGAGATATCGTTGTGGGCTTCTTCTCCGCCCTATTCTCAGCTTAAACACCAACGGCTCTCGTGAGCAAGATCCCTAAGCAGGAGTTTGCTTTATAGTCGAGGATCTTTTGATATCATCGCATACTGGTGCCCACGCCTGAATCTTGATCAGATCAGAAAAGAAGTTCCTGTAACTTCTCGCAGGGCCTATTTTGACAATGCTGGCACGGGTCCACCGTCGGTTCCCGTCTTGGACGCGGTGCGACAGTATGTTGACGAGTGGGAGAGTTATGGAGAGAACTGGGAAGAGTGGCTCCCTGTAATTATCGAGTCTCGCCGACTATTTGGACAAATGATTGGAGCGGACCTCGATGAAGTTGCAAGTGTTCCAAACGTCTCATCTGCTCTGATGGCTTTAGCAAGCAGTGTCAAGTACAAGCCAAACGCCAACATCGTAATTAGCGATCTCAATTTTCCGACAAACATCTACCTTTGGCACCTGCAGAGGAAGCATGGACGAGTTGGAGAGGTACGATTGTTGCATCGGAACGAGCAAGGTATTGTGCCGTTGGATGAATGGGAGAAGGCGATCGATGACAACACTTCAATCGTCTCAGCCGACTACGTCTCATGGACCAACGGCAATCGAGAGAAGATCCGTGAGATCGGCGAGTTAGCGCACGACCACAATTCATTCTTCATTGCCGACTCATTCCACGGGCTAGGGGTCTTCCCTATCAATGCAAAGAAAGATGATGTTGATGCGCTTGTCTGTGGAATGTACAAGTGGATGCAAGGACCACACGGTGCAGCATACCTCTACGCTAAACGTGAGAAACTGCCTGACCTTGACCCCGGCTACATTGGATGGCACGGAGTAGAGGACTCCGTAGTCAGACGTGTCTCAAGACACGAAGACCTGTTCGGTAAACCGTTCGACCTTACGAATGCAGAGCCCGCCTCTGATGCTACTAGATTTGAAGGTGGCAGTTGGGGAGTAGTCTCGATCATCGGCGCGAAAGCAGCCCTTGAATACGCGCTCGGACATGACCAGCAGGAAAGATACCGACAAGTTCTCAAAATAACTGACCGTCTAATCAGCGGGCTGAGAAAGAAGGGTCGTAAGGTACTGAGCCCGCTCGACTCGGACCGTCGAAGCGGAATAGTAGTTTTCGAAGACAGTGATCCCGTCGGGACGTTCAAGAAGTTGAAAGCTCTCAATATTACCGTTGCCAGTCGAGTCAAGGCCATACGAGTCTCGCCACACTACTACAATACCGTGGAAGAAATCGACAAGCTACTGGCCGCTCTGTAGGCCTCAAGATTGAAAATCGTGGTTGTCAACAACTACAAAGACAACGCGAAAAAACAGCAAGTCGTCCAGAACCTAAACCGTTGCACTGGCGAAACGGTCGAGAGCATCGACCACTATGCAACAAATCTCATCGATCAAGTAACCACGAAAGACCCTGACGCAGTCATCCTGACCGGGTCTAGCTTCATGTTGACCAAGCCTGATACTCGCTTGGTCTTCGCACCTGAAATCGAGCTGGTGAGAACGTTGCGGATACCTCTGTTGGGCATCTGTTTTGGTCACCAGCTGATTGGGACCGCTTTCGGCTCGATGGTTGTTGACCTTGGTGAGTCTATCAGAGACATCAAGCAGATTCGATTGTTGAGTAGAGATCCGATCTTCAGAGGGTTGCCAGAAACAGTCAACGTGGCCGAGTCGCACCGCCAGGCTCTCAACAATGTTCCCGATGGTTTCAGGCTTCTCGCGGAATCATCGACATGCAAGGTTGAGGCAATTTCTGAACAAAACCGGATGGTTTACGGTTTCCAGTTTCATCCTGAAAGATCTGACGATACGATTCCTTGGGGCAGGAGAATTATCCAGAATTTTCTGGGGCTGGCCGATTCCTATCAGTGAATCAATAGCTTTGCATCGATGAGCATTGCAAGAAAGACTATTGCCAGGTATGGGCTGGAAAACTTGAACGCGGTCCAAGCCTGCGCCTTTGTCGGGTTGAACATTAGTTTCAAGTCTACAAAGATCATTCCAAGGCCCAATACTCCCGCTATGGCAAGGTAGGCTAGTCCGAACCCGCTTAATGGGACGAGCGCGAGCGAGACCGGGACGAGAAGAAACGTGTTAAGCGCAATATACTGTGCAGTTTTTCTTTCGCCAACAACTACCGGCAGCATAGGGATTCCCGCTTCTGCATAGTCTCCGACCTGTCTCATTGCCAGGGCCCAGAAATGGCTCGGTGTCCAGACAAAGACCAGTAGGGCCATGAGCCAAGGAGCTATCGTCGTAAGCGATCCCGTCGCGGCGGCCCAGCCTGCTAATGGTGCGCAGCTCCCCGCGGAACCTCCCAGTACGATGTTCAGCGTGGTCCGAGGCTTGAGCAATTTTGTGTAGAATAATACGTAGATTCCTGCGCCGAGGAAGATGAAGAGGCCAGCCAGGAAGGGTAGGAAGAGGGCGGATATGATGAGGCTTGCCGCGACAAGTGACAGGCCAAACGCTAAGGCCTTGGCCGGCGAGACCTCCCCGGTTGGTATGGGTCGCCTGCTTGTACGTCTCATCGTCTTGTCTAGGTCTCGGTCAAGGTAGCAGTTGAGTGCCCCTGCGCCGCCTGAGGCTAGGGTCCCGGCAACCAAGACAGCGACTAGCCGAGCCAGGTTGACGCTCGACCCGGCTACGAGAAACGCCATTATCGCGGTGAAGACGAGCAGTTCGACTATTCTCGGCTTCATCAGCTCGACGTAAGCGCTGACGCTGGTGTGCCGGGGCTGCAATTCCTGTAACAGGGTCACAGTATGAGCGGGGTCGCTGTCACGCCGGTAAAAGGGTTTAGCGTTGACTCTTCCACTTTGCCAATAGAATCCATTCCAAACCACATTTGCGGCTGGGCCAGGAGACAATACCACATTTCCCTAGTCGAAAATCGAGATACTTTCTCGGGGGCCGCTGCGTCGTGTCGGAAGCACGCTTTTGCACGCAAATTCTGCGACGTTTCAAGACGAGTCTCTCCGAGAAACGTCTGACAGAACCTGAGAACGTCTCGGAAACACTTGATCAACCTCGTCAAAGACGTTTAACGTATGAAGGAAAAATTCTGGACCCCCCTATCATGCGAAAATCGCGCAGCGGAGCCCGCGTAGAAAACAGCCTGTCACGCAAGGAATTACACTAGCCCACGCGCGTTCAGTATCGACCAGAATAGAAACAGCTAGAGGCTGTAACGTCACGTTACACATTTTCACAAAAAATAAGGTTTCTTTTTTCTAGGGGCCTGGGGGGTGGCTTAATCGCGCGCCCGAGCCCGTTCAGAAAACAATCCAAAACCGCGAGATTCAACGCCTATTCATACTCTATTCCAAATAGAACCTGAGACCCATACTTGACCGAGAAAGTTACCATTATCCCTCCCCGTGTGGAAACCTCTAGTAATATACTCGGACCTTCTCGCCCTGCTCGGCGCAAGACCCCTCCATGCGTGTCAACTGGTTCCTCATACTCGCATGCATCCTGGCCAGCCTCTGGGCCTGGCAACAAGACACAGCATTCGTGGAACAGAACCTCGTCTTCAGCCGAAACAACCTACTAGTAGGACACGTCTGGACTATCATAACAGCACTCTTCGTCCACGCCAATACCGCACATCTCTTCGGCAACATGCTCTTCCTATTCGTCTTCGGCAACACGCTAGAAAAACGGATCGGCCGCAAAAACCATCTAATAGTCTTCTTCACCGGAGGACTCACCGCTTTCATAGGTAGCCTATTCTTCTTCCCACCCGACACGGGAATGCTCGGCGCCAGCGCCGCCATCTTCACACTCGCCGCGGGAGTCATGCTAATCTCACCGCTAAAGTTCAGCTGGCTCTTCCTAGCACCCCAAGGCCTCGTCGCAATCCTCTACTTCGCCTACAACGCAATAATAGTCGCAAGCCCCGTACTCCGCAACAATTTCGGCTACGACCCAAACGTGGCGTACATCGCCCACATCATCGGATTCCTCGTCGGAGTACCCTTCGGCATTGCCTGGAGCCCACAATGGAAGAAGAACCTACTCATAACATTGGTACTGTTCGGAATCTACTTGGTCATCATAACCGTCCTAGGCGTGTTTATCGGGTTGAAAACTCCTTTCGGAGTCTTCTAACCAACCTCCCAATAACGGCTTCAGCTTCAAGAACACCAATCTTGTCGCACGAAGATCATCAAGACAGTGCAGCTTGATACGCTTCAACGCAGACCGGTCCCCCTCCATCGCCTTGAGGAAGAGCAAAGGAACATCCATGCCCATCAGATTATCGTTTCTCTTGATACCGAAAAACTCGCACACGTGATCGAGATATGTGAAGGTGAGGCGAAGATTAGACTTGACAACCAAGTTCAAGTCAAGACGCCTCTTTGCAAGGAATGGACGAGGGTCAAGACCGTGCTTGAGCAGACGAGTTGTAAGGAAGGGCACATCAAATCCGTTCCCGCTCCAAGTCACGATCAAATCATACTTTTCCAACCGCTCGAGGAGCTTCGACACCAGCCTCTTCTCCTCGCCGCTCTTCCTTGCCTCCAAGTATTCAGCGCGTCCAGCTTCCGTCATTAGACCCGCCCCGACAACTATTCCTGCGTCGGCTTCCAACGAAGATGATTCGAGATCGAGGATGACGATTCTAGGCGCCATAGTCCCTCGAAACTTCACATAGGCTAAAGCGTTTCTCGGTAGTCTCGAAAAGAGAAGAAGTTCATATCAACGGATTCCCCAAACCGATGAAACGACCTCGCCTTGCCCGTAGTAAAGGTAGAAAACTTGGAAAAATCGTATCGCCTGGGCAAGGTCACAGTACAAGCGCTACGTGGAGTAAGCCTATGCCTAGACCAAGGCGAGTTCGTAGTAATCATGGGCCCCTCAGGCTCAGGCAAGACGACACTGCTCAACATTATCGGAACACTCGACAAACCCTCCTCTGGCAAGGTACTCCTCGACGGCGAAGACGTTTCGATAATGAAGGATAGACAGCTCACTCGGCTCCGGCGATACAAGATAGGCTTCGTCTTTCAGTTCCACAACCTCATTCCAGTCTTGACCGCATTCGAAAATGTCCAGCTCCCCCTCCTAACCTCAGGGGCCAAGGCCAAGGTTGCTGATGCAAGAGCAAGAGAGCTATTGGATAGAGTAGGTTTGAATGATCGAGTCGGTCATCTACCTGACGAGCTGAGCGGCGGAGAGCAACAGAGGGTTGCAATAGCTAGGGCGTTGGCCAATCATCCTAGAATCATCCTTGCTGACGAGCCGACCGGCGACCTCGACACGAAGACCGGGTCAGAAGTCGTCCAGCTAATGTACGGCATGGCAAAACAGGAAAACGCGGCAGTCATAATCGTGACACACGATCCGGTAATTGCAGCGAGGGCTGAGAGATTATTCGAGGTGCGGGACGGCCGAATAAACCGCGAAACTTCATCGGCCAACCACACGGTTAGAGCTATAGACCCACTACCACCTGAGCCAACTCAGTCCTTGTCACAGCCGAACTAGCATACCAGCGGGAATGATCAAGACTGCTCTCGGGAAAGATCGCTTACCGGAACCTTCCACGAAGGAAGGCCAGAACAATCCTCACAGTGACTGCAATTGTGCTGGGGGTTGCCTTGCTAGTCGGGATCAACATGGCCACGGCTAGTGCATTGGGCGAGTTTACGAATTATGTCAACAAGTTCTGGGGCGCTACCGATATCGTGGTAAATTACGCAAACGGCATCCCGTTCGATAATCAGACAATATCCACGGTCAATGCTAATCCTCTTGTAAGTAAGACCGCTGAAAGACTCGATTGGTTAGCTACACAGGACAATACAACCGTTTTTAGAGTCGTCGGGCTTGACTCGAAGAATGACTTCGACTACGCAAGTTTCAACATCACCGGCAGCCGATCACTCGCACCTGATCTGGCCGTAGTGGACAAAGAACTAGCGCAGAAATACTCGCTCAATATCGGCTCTAGAATTACAATATTTACCAAAACCTTCCCGCTCGCGCAGAACATTACTCTAGTCCTAGCAATTGTTGGTATCGACACTCCACTCCGCAACCTAGGATCTTCCATCTACACTAACCTAGGAAGCCTACAGTCCCACCTCGGACTACAAGGCAAGATTACTCATGTCTACGCAAGCCTCTACGACTCGACCAAGGCATTAGAGGTCCAGAAACAACTACAGAACCAGCTCCCACGCTATTTTGACGTTAGTGCTCCCAAAGTAGAAGCAGTTCAGCGCATACAGGGGCAGACCGCAGGATTCCAACTAGGGCTCAACGTGATGGTGGCAGTCTCCCTTGTCGTATGCTCCTTCATCGTGTTCAACACATTGTACATGACGGTAGCAGAGCGAACCTACGAGATCGGTGTCATGAGGGCTGTCGGTACTTCTAGGAGCCAGATCTTCAGAATATTCCTCGCAGAAGGCGTCCTCATCGGAGTGTTCGGTGCGACAATAGGCGTCTTGGCCGGTCTGGGGCTCGCGAGACTCTTCACGACAGTCTTCGAAACAAGCCTCGGCATATCCGGACTACCACAAGCACAACTTACACCAACCATCGCCGCCACTGGCATTGCGGCTGGACTAGCCGCCGTTGTTGCAGGATCAATCTATCCATCATTCTCGGCGAGCCGAACCAACATCATTCAGGCGATACGGCCCTCGGCCAGGAATACACGAAGAACACTACACAAACCAATTTTTCTCGTAGGACTCGCGATGCTGGGCATTGGTGCGGGACAATCACTTTCGCTGACACCGTTCCATATCTCCTACATTGATGTCATCCTCGTCCCTCTCGGCCTCGTCTTAGTCGGAGCAGTAATCTACGGCAAGGTAGGCAGTACGCTGTCAGCTCCAATACTCCTCTTTTCCAGAGCTACTGCCTATGTCGCATCCAAGAGTGGACGGAGAAGACTACTGCGAACGGCTGTATCCTTCGGAATGATAACAGTCACATTGAGCTTCGTAATCATGATAGGAGGAATACAGAGCGGGGTCCAAGACGCGCTACAGCAAGGCATACGAGAGGCACTAGGCGCGGACATTATACTCGTAGCGAACCAGTCCATCCCAATCAGTTTCACGAATGAGCTAGCAAAGATTCCTGAAGTGTCAACGGCTACCCCTCTCGGCCCAGCCCACATTCCCACGAAGGCGTTCGGCACAAACGGAAACAGCAGTAGCATCGGAGTGCTGGCAATCGATCCGACAGTGTTCCCTAGCATAATCTCGTACACGTTTGTCGGAACCAGTTCTTCCTCAACGGCCTACTCACAACTTGCAGCGAATAATGAGACTCTCATGATACCTGACGCTCTCGCTTCCAGACTGGGAGTATCCGCTGGCGACCACCTAGAGGTTGCTACTCGAGCCGGCACCACTACGACCACTTTCGCCGTTGCAGGAGTGTTCACAGGAGCAGTGCTACAGTACATTAGCTATGGCCAGTCTTTCGCCAGCGATTCGATAATTGTCTCTTTCAAGTCTGAAGCCAAATATTTTGGCGGCGAGTACAAATCCCCACTTTTCCTAGTTAACCTGAAAAGTCAGAATAGACCCGCGGCGGACACCGTCGCTCACAATATTGCCGCCATGTTTCCGAAATATGATTTCGCCGAGAACTCTATAACTCTCAACCAGCTGCTTTCCCTCGTAAACAGTACAATCAATCGAATATTTGCGCTAATCCTTCTGATACTCTACTTTGCACTATTGATTGCGACACTCGGAATAAGCGCGACAATGATCATGAATGTGGCAGACCGCAGACGTGAGATTGGACTGCTGAGATCACAGGGAATGAGCCGTCGACAGGTTGCTCTGCTCTTTCTGAGCGAAGCCTTGCTGATCGGCCTTTTCGGCTTCATTCTAGCTGTTCCCGGAGGGCTTCTTCTTCTCAAGGGCGCCACGAACAGTACCAGCATCGCTGGTTTCTGGATACCATTCATCGTACCGTACAGCGCGATCGTGCAGGCCTTCCTCCTGGCCCTCGTCGCCGTCCTTTCTGGAACGATCTATCCAGCCCTTCGCGCGTCAAGAATGCAAATTACAAAAGCACTGGAGCAAATTTGACAAAGGACCTTGCCTTTAGCACTCTGGACACATGCCGTCTGCCGGTCGGACGTTAAATAATGAAAGAAGCCCGCGGCCTGGGACCAAATTGCCGGGACACGCACTCCTTTCGGTCTATGACAAATCCGGCCTTGACCGACTAGCCGATTCGCTAAGTAAACACGGCATTCCAATCATCGCGTCGGGGGGCACTGCAGAAACTCTCAGGAAGCTAGGATACTCAGTAAAGGAGGTCTCAGAGCATACCGGAATGCCAGAAATGCCTGCGGGGTTAGTCAAGACTCTCCATCCGAGAATCCACGCAGGTATCCTCGGGGACTGGAACGATCCTGCCCAGAGAAAATACTTGGTGGAAAACAAGGTCGAACCTTTCGACCTTGTCGTCGTAAACTTGTACCCATTCCATGAAGTCGTAGGAGTCCGACCCATCAACATAAAGAAGGCTGTCGACAACATTGACATAGGCGGAGTAGCCCTGATCAGGGCAGCCGCGAAAGGGGCATTGCTGAACGGCAGAGTCGCACCAGTAACTAGCCCAACACAATACGAACGAATCATCGGCGATCTCGACCGGTATGGAAGAATAAGCTCAACGCTGCGACGAACACTGGTCGTCGAGGCATTTACTCTCACATCGCAATATGACTCTATGATAAGCGATTATTTCCGAGGAAACAAGAAGTGACGGTGCAAGAAATCCGCAAAATCTATCGCACAGCACGCCGAGAAAAATTCCCGGAAAAGGTGAAGCTAGTCATCGGAGAATCAACCCTCGAGTACTCCAAGGTACAATGGAAGATCGACGGCACAATGCATGGACTCCGATACGGGACCAATCCCCACCAGAAGGCAGCATTGTACGCATCTGGATCTATCAAGACAGGGATCGGCCATGTTGAATGGGTGAAGTGGGGGAAAGACGGGCCATCGGCCACTAACATCGAAGATGGTAGCCATGGACTCCGAGTAGTAGACTATTTCGAAGAATCTGCAGTAGCCGTCATGAAGCACCTGAACCCTTCGGGTGTCGCGGTAGGCCGAGCAGGGCGAAGGCTACGGGGCGTCTATCTGGCAGCTAGGGACACCGACCCTAGGGCGGCATTTGGCAGTGTAGTCGTATCCAACAGAACACTGGACAGGGAAACGGCAGAAGAAATCATGAAAACCTTTGTCGAAGTCGTCTATGCACCAGAATTTGAAGAGTCAGCTGTCAAAATCCTAGGAGAAAAAAAGGACCTACGGCTCGGCAAGATAATGAAAACGCTCGACCAACACAGAAACATCCCTGACCTGATCGTCCTCGACGATGGTTCGATCATACTCGAAGATCCTTTCGTGACTAACATACGATCCATAAACCAGTTGAAGAAACTGGCAGTACCAACTAAGAGAACCCCGACCCTCGACGAGTACAAAGCTATGCTTTTCGCATGGTGGACAACCTGCGAGACCAGGTCAAACGCAATCGTATTCTGGAAGAATAACGTATCACTGGCGATAGGAACGGGCCAGCAAGACAGGATAGGCAGCATCGAATCGTGCATAGAGAAAGCGCACCGTTACGGTCATGACTTGAAAGGCAGCATCATAGCATCAGACGGGTTCTTACCAAAGATCGACAATGTCCAAGCCATTGCAAAAGAGGGTGTATCAGGAATAATCCAGCCCGGAGGATCGGTCGAAGATGACGAACTGATTCAAGCTTGCGATGAGCATGGAATCAGCATGGTATTAACAGGAGAACGAGCATTCAGACACTTTTAGCATCGTCTCGACCGCAGACCAGAATAGTCTAAGGCGGCATACGGTGAGACGGATTCCGAACACAACCTCGCCCCCCCTGTAATGCATTGAACTCAACAAAGATCAGGAAATATGAGCCGAAAGACCTAGACGAAGTGCTAGCTCTTGCGCAGAAGTACGCCTCCTGGGATATGACCTCCACTAGATCTGATATCGAGGGATTCCACGCAACCGAGCCTGATCTATTCCTAGTTGCAGAGAAGCGAGGGAGAATCGCCGGCTTCATTTATGGTAAAGAGTCGATGTATCCAGAAGAAGTGCTTCGTAGACGCGGAGCGACAAAGGCAGCCTCGATCGAAATTCTTGCCGTCACCGAGGATCAACGGCGAAAAGGCATTGAAACTGCCTTGCTAAACTCTCTCCTCGGCGGGAACTGCTAGTGAGACATAGTCAATGCCTTTGCCTTTGAACACGCCGAGGAGAGGTCGGCGAAGAGATTGTATGACAAAATGGGATTCGAGGCCCGGGCCTTCTTCATGAGCAAGCACTTACGAAACAACCAATGAGTATACAGGATGAACCTCGTACCAATCGTGCGCCGTATCGTACACGTATGGTCCAGATACTGTGATATGTTGGCCGGATCCTGGGATTGTAATGTGATTCGTGTACCCTTGACAAGAGGTTATAGCGTCCGGCTGAGAAACAGATCCGACGCAGATTATTTCGACGACAAGGTCCCCGCCATGGATTGATGGATCATTGTTTAGGTCATGATAAGCAGCATCCAGGTTCAGCCATATGTGGTAATCACCGTCTCGTTCGGGAATGACCGTGTCTACGAGCCCTGCAACGGTAACACAAGCCCTGACGATTTCTAGCCTAGACGGATTGTAAATGTGATCGCTGATAGAATTGGGGTCGCTACATGACGAAGCCGAATTCTGGACTGGGCCATGATGGGTGGCATAATAGTACCATCCGCTAGCTCCAACGATGACCACTATGACGATCAATCCGAGAGCTAGGGACGTTTTCAATTAGTGCCGGACAAGTCCTAACGCTATTGAACCTAATATCTTAGGGAAAGTTCCAGCGCTGAAATTGTCGATGCTCGCCAGCTAAAGCGGGCGTTGAGGCCTAGTCCTGAGTCATTGCCGAGACTTGTCCTGATTGTCCAGGCTGCCCTTCCTGTCCAGGATGCTCGCCCTGTGAGAACATTGCCATAGCTTGCTCCAGTTTCTCTTGCATTTCTTGACGGCTCATTTGCACGCGTTGCGAGACTGACCAGTTATGACCGAATGGGTCTGAGAGCTGACCATACCGTTCGCCCCAGTACTGGTTGTCAATTGGCATTTTCACCTTGGCACCAGCGTCCACGGCCTGCTGCCATACCTTGTCCGCGTTTTTCGCGTAAATGTGCAACGTAACCGCCGGACCGCCAGAACTCGCCGACGCTCCCGTGCTACCACCTTGGAAGGAGTCCGACAACATGACTATAGAATCTCCAATTCGGATACGAGCATGCATAATCTTTCCGTCCGGAGTCGCTTCTCGCGTCAGTTCCTTCGCTCCGAATGCCTTCTTGTACCATTCCAACGCTTCTGCTGCACCGTTGATCGACAAGTAGGGGGTCACGCTACGAAAGCCCTTCGGAATAGGTTCAAGCTTAGCCTTACTAACTTTGCCAGATTTTGGCTTAGATTTTTTTCCAGGTTTAGATTTCTTCGGCATTAGTTTTCTCCGCAATCGTGCCAGCATCAGGCACCTGAATAAAAGAGGTTCGGTCACAGCTGCGGTTCTGGATGCAATCTGACAGGCGTTTCGACTTGATCGACGGAGTCGTGGACAGAAGCTCATCCATGAGTGCACAAAAGGCACCTAATCGCAAACGGGGTTTCCAGCTAGGAAACGATATCCCAGCCAGCCTTATTTTTGTTCTCGGGATCCTTAGACCAGGTTGCCACGCACCATCAAGATCATGTAGCTGGTTTGCATATGGCTATACCTGGCGCTATCCGCCGGTACCATGGTCTACACTCAGGAGGATACTGTTAATGTTCAGGACCTGCGTTGTTTCTGTCCACATGATTCAGGTCTATGACTGACCGCTTCGACAATCCCCTGAGAAGCCCAGACGAAGAACGCTTGAATACTCCACGCCAAGAGAATGCAGAGAAGTCGGCTGCTCGAAATTTGCCAGAGATACCTAGGGGACGAATGTTCTGCCTAGTCCACGCCCAGCATTGTTACCAGAAAGTCTCAATATTTGGCGAAAGCTCATGGGTGTGTCCTGACGAGCGTCATGTTAGCCCCTTCGTCCCCCAATGATTTCCTAGCCTGGTTTGCGTGATAGCAGAATCCATTCTTTCCTTCGTTACTGTTGCGCCATTTTTCAGCGTAATCGTTGGGCGGAGACGGATATTTCTCACGAGGTACGTTGAAATGAAATTGCACTATCCGTGTTTCAGTTGAGCACTTGAAGATCTTTGTGCCAAGTCGTATACATGATACCTAAATTCGGTGTTGGCTCCTTTCTTGTTCGAAAGACTATGCCTATGAAACTTGAATCTAACCTATCGGGATCGAGCAATTATGCATTTCAAAGCACAACAATAATATCATAAGACCCTCATAAATGTGGTTTTGTAAACCGACTTCTAATCCCGAGACAGTCCCGGTTATCGACTCACGACGACGAAGGAAAACTGATAACTCGTCTTCGTCGTCAGCGTAACCGCATAGCTCTGTCCTAGACTGAACTGCATGAATAGGCCAAAGATTCCCGAGTAGGTGCATGTGTTGCATGATACCGCGATGAGCATGTTTACTGCGACTGTCGCTCCAGGAGCGATTGCCGGCCCATTAGGCCAAGTGAACGACCATGAATTGCCGGTCGCGTCCATGATACTGTATGACTGCAAGATTACGGTCGTAGTCCCGGTGTTGCGTAGGGAGAGCGTCAGGTTTGTTCCCGTGTTGAACCGGTAGCTTACAAGTTCTAACGATTCCGTTATGACCGGATCTGTAACTGCTAGTGTTATGGTTGTTGAGTGAGAGACCCCTCCACTTGTACCTGTAACAGTAATCAAATATGTCCCGGGCAGTGTCTGAGTTGTCGTCGATATTGTCAGAGTGCTTGTTACTGTCTGTCCGGATAAGAGCGCAAGAGAGTTTTGTGCCCCAGTGACGGTTATGTATCCAAATGGAACGGTGGCCTGTAAGTTGATGGTTCCATTGTAACCATTAACGCTTGTCAGCATGATGTTTACAGTGTTGGCTGTACCCTGTAGATTGAGCACGTTCGCTAGTTGCGAGGCTATTGCGAAGTCCTTGTTCGAGGTCACATGCACGATAATCGGAGAGGCTGCATACGCAGTCTTACGTTGAGCCGACCCAATCACGAGAAGAGTATAGTTCCCGATGGTTGCTGTTAACGGAACAGTTATTGTTAGGGTAGATTTTGCTACTCCATCCCTTGGAACGGTTATCTTTGTCGGATTGAAGACCGTTGATAGCTTTCCACCTGGATAGTATACTGATACTGTCACTGTTCCACTATATCCGTTCAAACTGGTCACAGTGACGGTTGAATTTGCCGCATAGCCCTGACCGACCGTCAAGACCGACGGGCTGGCTGCGATGACGAAGCTACCCTGATTATTACCGTTGTCATTGTTGAACGCGTTGATCATCGAGCCGCCAGCGACGGTACCAAGCGCCGCGGTGAGCACTGCTAACAGAGCCTTGACGTGGACGATTGTCGCGGGAAGCATATCTCGCCAAGACCTTCCTAGAGACCCTTCCTCTACCAGACAACTTTGGGACCCGAGCCATTACGCAGTGTGTAACCTAGCATTGGAAGAAACAATACAGCATGGACTCAGGGCATTGAAGTCCATATGTCGAGCGGCCAGATTCCGTAGATCTTGTAGTATCCGTACCTAAAACGTAGAAGAATTCCGGAGAGTGTATCGACTCTTGTTGCTACAACGTCATGATTTTCCTTCTTCCCCTTTCCTCAAAATCTTGTCTGTTTCTCTTTCGATCCATCCTACACTAGAGGAGTGATATGCCGCCTTGTAATGGGAGAAGACGCCGATCCCCCAGAAGAATATTGGAAACAGCGGCCAAGGGAAGCCGCCGCCGGAAAAGAATCACAACACAACTAGGCCCGCATTGACGATCACGTATATTGGAAGATGCCACCGAAACCCGTAACGAGCCTCGGCAACACGTCGCGCGTACTTTCTTCTCTCCTCGTCGACACTCATGGAAACGAAGAACTCGGAAAACATTGGGCGTCTGAAATTGCATTTAACGATAACCGGCCATGAAACGTCCCTGAGTTTTTCTGGTCAACCTGTTATCAATAGGAGGGAATCCGATTTTCTCCGGGAACCATGCTTCCAGGTTCGTCTCCGTCATACGGCCGACAACGTTTATATCGGATAATCGATATCGCTTTAACGATATCAATCGAAGTCGAAGAAAAGGCTACAGAGGTGAAAACGTGGTGAATGAGAATAATTACCGAACTCGGATAAACTTCTTTGGCTGGTCGCTAGTCGCTTTCCTGGCAGTAATCACGACAGCCGGCATACTTTCCTGGATATTCTACTCACCTGCCACTACAACTGGTCGGTTCTGGTTCCCATTCGGAGGATTCTTCGCGATCTTCTGGATCTTTGGAATATTCTGGGTACTACGGTTCTTCTTCTGGCCTTGGAGATCGGGATACTACTCCCACCGGCACTATTGGCGATACCATGACGACGCGTATTACATACTGAGAGAACGGTACGCGAAGGGCGAGATAACGAAGGAACAGTACGAGCAAATGATGCAGGACCTAGCGCAACACAACTAGAGTTTCCCAGGCCCCTCTTTCAGGGGACAACGATTTTCTTTACCAGTATTTCGACTCATCAGTCATGAGCTGTCTTGAAGAACTCGTAGACGTTCGATTGACGTCGTCCCATTGTACCTTCGAGCTTGCTGAGCACTTGGAGCCGATTCTACCATGCAGTAGTCGATGGCTTTCTCCATTATCAAATGGAGATCGATGAAGAGAGTGGACTCTCAAGTCAAGGACGGACGAACGAAAGATCCAAAGGCAAGTTAGCATTGTTTCGATGTAAGAAAGATCCAGCATTCTTGAATAACAGGCTCCGGTGGCACCACGTGCGTTTCAGTATCACCGGTGATATCAGTGGTTTATGTGAGGGTGAGATTTTGAACCAACCGATATTCTGCCTGGTTTCCAGTAGCATCTAAGAACGGTGACGAGACCAGCACAGCTACCTGGGTGGGAGCAATCACATCTCCACCGTGATCGTTCTTGAAAGATGAGATTAAGGCAGCACCACGAGCATCGATTGGAGTAACAATAGTCCAAACTAAACTCGAATGAGCGGCCAGCGGCTTACCAACATTCATGGCGTTTAGAATGGGTGGACTACCGAACAAAGTCGAGTTTCCAGCAACGAAATATGTCATGAAACTTACCTTCGACAGTTGAAGCCCGGAATAGTCTGTCGGGTTAGTTGCGTTAAGTTGAACCGAGACATTTGGTCCAGTGAACGTATCATTTCTAAGAAAGACTCCAGATAAAGCGAATTGTAATCGGCCAATAGACGAATACAGAGTCAGGTATGAATTGGCTTGAACTCCGATATTGACCGCGGAAACTGCCGTCAAAGCAACAAAACCCCAGACTAACCAGTTAGGATTCAAGTGAACATTCATCTAGGGTTGTCTCTAAGATGAAAATCAGACTTTGCCCGGAATTAATAGTATTCGCCAGAAACTTATCGAGGCAAGGAGAATCATCCTTGTAATTGTAGGATGGGGCACAATCCTTTCCAGCCTGGCAATGACGGGAATACTTCAAGGAGTAATAGTGCCGAATGACCCCCAGGCCGGCGTGAAACTAGCCACACCTGGAACTCTGCTATACTTCGTTGGCGTACTTGTCATATGCCTCATGGCTGGGCTTCTTGTCAAAAATATCGGGATCTCTCTGGTAGCTTTTCTAGCAGCCTATGCTCTCGGAGTCCTTCTGAGCGCTGTTGCGTTAAGCTTACCAGGAGTCTTCGGATATATTCCGTCGGGGACAGCCCAACACCTAGCACTCGTCTATGTCTTCACCGCTTTCTTCCCCATCACACTCTTCCTAGGATTCGTGGGCAGTATCATAGGAGCAGCAGTCAGAGACATCTAGTCAGAATTTATCCAACTGCCTGACGGGGTTGGCATTTTGGATTTTCGGTCGTCCAGCATTTGATTTCGAGTGTGGTTGTCGAGGCAAAGTTCGGTCTAAGAGGTTGATCAGATATCAGGACGAAACGTGACTAGATCCTGTCATCAACGTGTAATTTGCAGAGCATAAGAACGAGCGAGTATCTGTCCCAGTCAAGAGATCAATTTTATTTGAGAAACAGATTCCACTTTCGTCCCGATGTAGCGATCACTGAATTTCTGGCTCACTTCGCCATGCATACCCATGCCCAGCGCAACGTCCAGAATCAATATCAGAACATGTAGCTTGCTTATGTTCCGGACAAAACTGCTTACCAAGTCCACAGGATTCCCGTCAACTCGAACAACCCTTAGACCCATTATTTCCTTGCCGATAGTCCGGCCCCAGAATGCTTCAGCCAGCACAAAATACGGGACGAGTAAGAACGGGATTACTCCTCCGAACCAAACTCCCCACCAAGCCGGAAACTCTGGAATAACCAACGTTGGAGATGATAACCTGACGAGAAATGGTACCGCCACGGTAAACGATATGATCGCGATAGTAACTGACACGATTACAACGTCGATGATGACGGCGACCAACCTTCTCGCCCAGTGGTTCTGAACGTTCCTATCGTCACGCAACAACTCAAACCCCGTGGGAAGTGAAGCCGTAGAGGATGCTTTCACCGGAGAGCCACATTTGTAGCAGAAGGCCGCGTCGTCACGAACTTCGCTACCGCACTTCCAACAGTACACCACGGCCTCTCACTATTTTCTCTAGATAGGTTGCCTTAGAAAATCTATCGGCAGATCCTCGCCCGACCCGTGAGCATAGGTCCACTCTTTAGACCCGAGCGCATAGCCTGATTAATTGAGTGCTAGATATTTTTGTTCGAGATATTGGACGAGGCCCGGGGGATCATAGTCGTGGCCGAAGAGACGCGTTAACAGTTGCTTCGGCGGATAGGTAGCTCCGACCGCGTGAAGATTGTCTCTAAGCCAGTTCTTGTACGGGGTCAACCCGGTTGACTTGTCCAGTCTGAGAGCTGCCTGCTTCTTGAGCTGACTCCATATCATTCCTGCAACAATGTTACCGAGAGAGTAGCTGGGGAACACAGCGAATCCGCCCGCGCTCCAGTGGATGTCTTGCAAGACTCCCTCGGCATCGTTTCGGGGTCGCTTTCCAAGATAGTCTTCTATCATGTCGTTCCAAGTGGAGGGAAGATCGGATACAGCGATTTTGCCTTCTAGCAGTTTCTTTTCTAGTTCGTATCTCATTGCAATATGGAAATTGTATGTCAACTCGTCAGCGTCTACTCTGATGAGACTCGTCTTTACAGTGTTGACGTATCTGTAGACTTCGTGCTCGTCATAGCCTGATAGGAAACCTAGATTTTCTCTGAGCATCGGATAGACCAATGATACGAAGTCTCTGCTTCGGCCGATTATGTTCTCCCAGAATCGTGACTGTGATTCATGAAGTCCCGATGAGACTCCTCTACCGATTGGGGTGAACTCTAGCTCCGGGGCGACTTGCAACTCGTAAAGTGCATGGCCACACTCATGGATCAGTGAGAACATTGATCCCTTGAAATCTGTGCCCTCGTAGCGGACGGTTATTCTCACATCGTCCCGGCCAATCCTGCTGGTGAAGGGATGTGTGGAGACATCTAGTCTGAACCTGTCGCCGGGCATCGCTAGAAGCTCGATCAGTTTCTCGTTTACATGTTTCATCGCTTGAGGATCATACTTTACTTTCTCGAGCGGGTGATCTTCTCGCAATATCTTCCTCGTCTTTGCCGCGGTAAGGATTTTCTTGAGGCTCGGGATCAATGCTGAAAATATCCTGTCAAGATCAGCGGTCCGGATTCCTTCATCGTAAAGGTCGAGCAGTCCATTGTAGATGTGGCCTTGTGGCTCAAGCCTTTCAGCCTCTTGTCGCTTCAGTTCCACGATTTTCTCTAGGTGTGCCTTGAAAATGTTGAAGTCGGATTTTTTCCGTGCTTCCCTCCAGGGAAAAGCGGCCTCTGCATAGGCCTTCTGCAGTTCCTCTACCAGGGCGGGTGGAACTTTCTGGTAGTAGTAGAGGTCTCTGCCAGCGACTCGGACGACACCTTTCTCGAAATCGTTGAGACCCTTTTCTTTCTCGGCCTTTTCGACGAGACTGGCGAGCGCGACAGTCTTCGTCTGTGTCATTAGCTCCATCTCTGCCGCAGCAATGCCGCGGGCCCGGGCTCCCTGCTCAGGCATGTTCACTTCAAGGTCCCAGCCTAGTAGGCTAGAGCAGTGGTTGAGAGCGGCTATTGACCGGTACTTGCCGAGAAGCTCCTTGACTATTGGACTGTTGAATGAGGGTGCTGGAGGTTGTTGCTTGAGGGATTGTTGGGTCTGCATGATGAGGAACGTTTTCCCCTGTTCAAGGGTGCTAGTTGACATTTTCGTATGTTTAACCGTACCTGTCAAAAAAGGGCTTAATAGAGATCTGGATTTAGTTGTACTTGCAAATGGTTACTATGGACTCGCATACAGTCGAAATTATCATCGAAAACAAGCCGTTAGCCAGGGATCCGGAAGGCGAAACGATACACCGGAACCTTATCATCAAAGGCGGCTACAAACAAGTCACAAACGTCCGTGCAGGCAAACTACTCAGGATGACCGTACAGGCAGACTCGGCCGAGACGGCCCGTCAAATCGTGAAGAAACTGTGTGACGACCTACGAATCTATAATCCAGCAGCACACGTATGCCAGGTGAGACTAGTAGGATAACCTCATGGCGAGCGTAGCCGTCGTACAATTCCCAGGCAGCAATTGTGACCTTGACGCGCTACAAGTACTACAGAGCATCGTCAGAGCCAAGGCCGACCTCGTATGGCACAATGACCTCAAAGACGACAACTATGACGCGTACGTGCTACCCGGAGGGTTCAGCTACGGCGACTACTTACGAGCAGGCGCAATAGCAGCAAAAAGCCCCTGCATGGACATTATACGAAAAGCCGCAGAGAATCGGAAGCCAATACTTGGAATATGCAATGGCTTCCAGATACTCGTCGAAGCAGGGCTGCTCCCTGGCGCAGTCCTCCGCAACACCGGCCTAAGATTCGTGGATGTCTGGACAAATCTCCGGGTTGAAAACAACACTACCCCCTTTACAAGCCGTGTCGAACAAGGTTCGACATTGAGAATACCCGTTGCACACAACGAGGGCCGCTACTACCTTGGCAAGGATGAACTGTTGCAGCTGGAACAGGATCACAGGATAGTGTTCCGGTACGTGGATGATGAAAACCAGCCTACTCAGAAGGCCAACCCGAATGGATCAGTCGACAACATTGCGGGAATAAGCAACGACGACGGCAACATCGTGGGATTGATGCCACACCCGGAGAGATCGTCGATTCCACAATTATCGCCTGATGGACAGGCATGTGGTCGGATCGTCTTCGATTCTATGATCGACTCATTGAAAGTCAAGGGAGGATCATGATTGCGATCGTTTCGTCTGAAACGTCGTATCGAGCCGAGCAGGATCATGATCGCCGGCCTCCTTCTCGGATTAGTCGCTGCCACACTGTTATCCGGCGACACCCCCGCAAAGAGCGTCTTCGTATTCCTCTCATTACTAGTAGTATTGATCGGGATCTTCATGTTCACAAGCCGTACGAGAGCGATACCTCAATCATGACCGAGGACACGTACAGACCGAAAAGACGCGTCGCATTCGGCATAATAGCGATAATTCTAGGCGCAATATCACTCATCGGCCTGTCCAGCACCAACTATTACCTGGGTCTGGGAGCGTTCAGCGGGGCATACGGCGCAGTCCTCATAGCACTCGGAATAGCGCTAGTCATGAAAAAGGAACAGGCTAGCAATTGACAAAGGATTCAGGCGAACTCGCAAACGAGAAGCGACTGACACTACGCATAATAACCTCCGGACTAGTCGCAGGAGTACTAGCCGCCGTCATCGCTTACCTACTCCTATCAAGTATTCTAGCAGGAGTTATGGGATTTGTCGCGGGAGCCATCGCCGGATCTGCCACTACACGCACAGTAAGCAGAACCAAGAACGAGAAAACTTGACACTGGTCCAACTTCCGAAGCTGAACCTGACCGATGAAGAGATCCAGTATGCGATCAGAAGACTTGGTCGAGACCCGAACCAAGTTGAATGGTCAATGCTCGAAGCGCAATGGTCAGAACACTGCAGCTACAAGTCCAGCAAACACTTACTGAAACTCCTCCCAAGCAAGGGCAGACACGTACTGGTTGGACCCGGATATGACGCAGGCGTTATTGACATCGGTAACGACTGGGCTGTAACACTGCATATCGAATCGCACAATCATCCGAGCGCTATCGACCCGTACGGCGGCGCTGCCACCGGTGTCGGCGGAATACTCCGCGACATCCTAAGCCTTGGAACACGCCCGATCCTACTACTCGATCCATTAAGGTTCGGCTCGCTCAAAGGCTCCCACAGCCAGTGGCTATTCGACAATGTGGTCCGAGGAATAGCCGACTATGGCAACTGCACAGGAATCCCGACGGTCGGTGGCGAGGTAGAATTCGACGAATCCTTCGAAAGAAACTGCCTAGTCGACGTTGCCTGTGTCGGCCTAGGAAGGGAGAAGGAACTAGTGCTTGCTGAGGCCCGGCATCCCGGCGACCTAGTAATACTAGTCGGCGGCAACACCGGACGCGACGGCATCCAGGGCGCAAGCTTCGCAAGCAAAACCCTGACAGAAAAATCGGACAGTGAAAGATCCGCAGTCCAAGTCCCGGATCCCTTCCAGAAGAAATTGATCATCGAAGCCGTCCTCGAAGCAGTCAACGCAGGCATAATTCGCGGAATGAAAGACCTCGGCGGCGGAGGCTTGACCTGTGGACTCTCCGAGACGGCCACCAAAGGCGGAACAGGGATCCAAGTAGACCTCGACAAAGTCCACGTCCGAGAACCGAACATGAACGCATCCGAGATCATGATCAGCGAATCACAGGAAAGAATGCTACTGGTCATACAACCCAGGGATGAGCCCAAGCTAGCAAGTATCCTAGAAAAATACGAGGTAGCCTACAGCCGCATCGGACAAGTAACAGAGGAGAAGCTGCTTGTAATCAAGAAGGGAAATGAAGTCGTCGCGCGGGCTCCGGCCAAGTTCGTCGCGGAAGCACCCCTTGCTCGGCGACCGGACAGAAAACCTGCTTACATCGACCAGCTGGCGAACGTTCCCAACCCATCAATTCCCAGGGACCTGTCGAAGACGCTAATCTCGCTATTGTCAAGTCCGAACATTTGCAGCCGTGAATGGATTTACCGACAGTACGATCATGAAGTAGGACTACGAACCATTGTTAGACCCGGCCAAGGCGACAGTGCAGTAGTACGCTTGCCCAACAGCAAGACCTTGTCTGTTACAAGCGATGGAAACAGCAAACAAGCATACTTGGACCCCTATTGGGGCACGGCTGGAATTGTCAGCAAGGCAATGTCAAACCTGGTTGTGACAGGAGCGACACCAGTGGCGGTCGTGGACCACTTACAATTCGGAGACCCAGGAAATCCAGAAGTCTACTGGACCTTCAAGCAAGCAATCCGGGCCATCCGAGACTATCTCACAGCTGTCCGCGTCCCATGCGTCGGCGGCAAGGTAAGCTTCTACAACGAAGACAGTGAAACAGGCAGAGCTATCAAACCCTCACCGGTGATAGCCGCAATAGGACTACGAGAAAAGGAGATCTCGCAAGTCGGTCCTCACCTTGCCAGAGAAGGAGACGATCTCATCCTTGTCGGAACAACATTACCAGAAATGGGCGGCAGCGAATATTACGAGACAATCTATAGAGTCACAGGGGGCAAAGTACCATGGGTTAACCTGAAAAAAGAGAGAATGCTACTAGCAGCTATTGCAAAGATAGTCACAGGTCGCCTCGTAAATGGAGCCCATGACGTTTCGAAGGGAGGATTAGCTGTCGCACTCGCCAAAATGGCGATCAAAGGCCAACTAGGATTCACAGTCAATCTAGACACAGTGCCTGCAAAGCAGAGTAGGATTGATCAACTGCTATTTTCCGAGACAAGAGCACGATTTGTTCTAGAGTCGAAGCCAAGTAAGACGGCTCAGATAATGGCCAATGTGAAACGGGCTGGTGCAAAAACAGCCGTAATTGGCCAGGTCAAGGCTAACAAGATGGAATTCTTCTCGAGACAGAAGCCGATCATTTCACTGTCTGTTGAAGCTGCCAGCGAAGCATGGTCTCAAACTATTCCCAAAACTTTCGAGATATAGAATCGTCCAGCTCTTGGAGGTCGACGAGCCTGATGGACGACGCCGGAGCTGTAGATTTTCAACAAAGAGGCTTGCTGGTCTATTTAGATGATAGTGTCAAGAAAGAGCTTAAGATAGCCTAGAATTGATTCTTACTTGTAATTGAGACCGACTGGCCAGCCAGGGAAGGTCCTGACCCTCGAACAGGATCCGAATTCGACCGAGACCTATCGGGACAGTCTAGACAAAAAATCTCGACTGGGACCCTTCGCACTGGATCAAAACAGAGGCATCGAAAATATGTCCCCGGCCTCCGGCAAGTCTCTAAGGGAAAACTGTGGAGTACTAGCGATCTACAGCCTCGACAACGGTCCAGTCGCGGAACGCATTGTCAAAGGATTGTCCGCGCTTCAGCATAGAGGCCAAGAGTCTTGGGGAATAGCAGTCCATGGTGAACCGATAGTCAAGGATCTCGGACTGATCAGTCAGGGCACGGACACTTATGGAAAGAAATTTCTCAGCCTCCGAGGCAACCGTGGAATCGGCCACGTACGCTATTCCACACGCGGACGGACGAGTTTGGAAAATGCTCATCCATTGGACATTCGCGGAGAGTTTTCTATCGGACAAAACGGGACCGTCGCCAATACGGAAGACCTTGAACCGCTCGTCAGAGACGAGTTCAAAATCCTCGACTCTACAACAGACACTAAACTTGCCGGCCTGAGATTACTACAACACTACAGGAGTGAAAAAGATTGGACAAGAGCCTTCCACAGGCTAGCCAAGGAAGTCAACGGTGCCTACTCTTTTGTAATACTCACAAAGCAAGGCGAGGTGCTAGCTGCTAGAGACGAATCTGGCTTCCGGCCGCTATGCCTCGGCTGGGACGAGGAAACTAGGACGCACATTGTCGCTTCTGAGAGCTGCGCCCTAACCGCGTTGCATGCCACACTCATCCGAGATGTCGAACCAGGAGAGCTGGTCAAGCTGAACGAAGATGGAATAACAATTACACGCTTCGCTGAATCGCCTCGTCACTATCACTGCCCGTTCGAGTACACGTACTTCGCCCATCCAAGTTCGAAGATCGATGGACGATACGTGTACGAGGCGCGCAGAAACCTTGGAAGAGTCCTAGCCAGAAAATATCCGTTCAAGGCAGACGTGGTGATACCGGTCCCTGACAGCGCAAGACCCGCAGCGCTAGGCTACTCGGAAGAGAGCGGGATACCGATTGAGGAGGGGCTCATGAAAGACCGGTACAGGCGAAAGGGAAGTCTTCGAAGCTTCATAGAACCTACCCAGAAGAGTCGTGAGGAGGTCGTCAAGGAGATAATTACGATAAAGCCAGTCATCGAAGGCAAAAACGTCGTTGTTGTAGATGACAGCATAGTCCGTGGAACAAGCTCGAAAAACATCGTACGCGCCCTTCGAGACGCGGGAGCGAAAAAAGTGTACATGGTCGTAACATTCCCGCCGATAAGTTACCCATGCTATATGGGGATAGATTTTCCAAGCCACGAAGAACTTCTGGCCACTCGCCTCGACGGTGAAAACCCGTCTATCGCAGACCTCAACCAGAAAGTAGGAAACGAAATCGGCGTTGACGGTCTCGGGTACAATGACCTGCAAGGCCTAGCCGAAGGGACTGGTCTCCGCGACAATGAAATGTGCTACGCATGTGTATCAGGCGTTTACTTGGGACTAAAGAAGAACCCGCTTATCCGTACACGTGAAGAAATGAAGGCTTAGAGCTGATTGAATCATGATACCGCTGACTCTTCACACACGTCGAGTATGATTCAGATCTGAGAGTATTAGTCGTCGGAAATGGCGGAAGAGAACATGCGCTATCATGGAGATTAGCTCAGGATCCTGAAGTCAAGGCAGTATACGCAGCGCCAGGAAACCCGGGAATCGCCGATATTGCAAAATGCGTCCCGATCAAGACAACTGAATTAGAACAGCTCGCAACTTTTGCTGAAAAGCAGCAAATCGACTTAACTGTGGTCGGACCGGAGGCTCCACTGGGCCTCGGAATCGTCGACCTGTTCCAGAAACGTAGATTGCGAGTTTTCGGACCCACTCAGAAAGCCGCGAAGATAGAAACATCGAAGAGTTTCGCAAAAGACCTCTTCGCACACTACGACATCCCAACAGCCAAGTCGCAAACCTTCGTGAACCCGACCGCCGCAGTTGCAGCACTCGAAGACCTGGGCCCACCATGGGTAATCAAAGCCGATGGACTCGCCTCGGGAAAAGGCACGACCGTAACGGCAGATCGTCAAGAAGCAGAAGAGGCAATCCACAGAGAACTGAAACGAGAACCCGGAAAAATCATCATGGAACAGTTCATTGACGGATGGGAAGCCAGCTTCACCGCCACAGTCTCGGCAGGTCGAATACAATGGCTAGCACCAGTGTTGCAAGATTACAAACCGGCCTTTTATGACGATGTTGGACCAAACACAGGAGGCATGGGTGTCTACACACCCGTCCAGACGATTACAGAGACAATCATAGACAGGGTCCGTGCAAAAATCCTGACCCCAGTCCTAAACGCCCTAAAAGAAATGAAGATCCATTACCAAGGAGTGCTCTATCTGAACACGATCGTACCGCACGGAAAACAAGACCCGTACGTACTAGAATTCAACGCTCGCTTCGGAGACCCAGAAGCACAAGGCATCGTCCCATTAGTTACCAAGGGGCTTGGAGTACATCTCAAACAGATCGCAGACGACTCAACAAAACCAGTCATCCCGAAAATGTCAAAATTGGCATCAGTGGTTGTTGTTCTCGCATCAAGAGGATATCCATCAAGTCCCTCGATCGGAGACAAAATTACAATCAAACAAACACCATCAAAAAACGTGATTATATTTCATGCAGGGACTGCAAGAAGCCCGAATGGTGAGCTCGTCACGTCAGGCGGCCGGGTCTTGAACATTGCAGCAACAGGGGGCACGGTGGATTCTGCAAGAGAAGACGCATATTCCACGATCACCAACGCGGCTTACTTCAACGGGATGCAGTATCGCTCAGACATTGGGCTCAACCGAGCCAGACGGAGAAAACTCACCAAACTAGAATGACTAGAATGGTCCCGATTGGCGTACTTGTTTCTGGACGCGGGTCCAACCTAGGAGCAATTCTCGATGCCGTCGACAGGAAATTCATTACCGCCGGACAGGTAAAAGTCGTTATCAGCAACAAGCTTGGAGCGAGAGCCCTAGAGATAGCAAAGAAACACAACGTGACGACCGTGGTAATAGACGATGCTGGATACCCGAAGAAGAGCTGGGATTACGACCGGAAAACCATCGAGACAGTGAAAAGTCACGGCGTTGCACCGACCAACGGTCTGATAGTACTAGCGGGCTACTTTCGGATCCTTACGGACGAATTCGTCGACATGTACAATATGCGAATAGTGAACATTCATCCCTCGCTACTCCCAGCCTTCCCGGGTCTCGATGCTCAAAAACAGGCACTAGATCACGGCGTCAAGATTACCGGTTGCACAGTCCACTTCGCCAACAAACAAGTCGATGCAGGACCCATCATACTACAAGCACACGTCCCAATCGCCGACGACGATACGGTCGACACACTATCAGAACGAATACTCCGAGAAGAGCACAGAATCTATCCGGAGGCAATACGCCTCTTTACCGAGAATAAGCTGAAAATCGAAGGCCGGAGAGTCACGCTAGCCAATTGACCGCCATCATAATGGACGGCAAACTGGTCGCCAGCGTGGTCAAGAGACAAGTCGCAGAAAAAGTGAGAGAACTCGAAAGACAAAGCACAGTCCCTTTCCTCGCAACTGTACAGGTAGGCGATGACCCGGCAAGTACTTCATACTTGAAAGCGAAACACAAGGCGGCAGAGGAGGTGGGGATACACTCTGAACATCATCACCTGCCGGGAACGGTTTCACAGGAGAAGTTAAAACAGGTATTGGGCCAGCTTAACACTGACCCGAAAGTCCACGGAATTCTCGTCCAACTTCCCTTGCCAGCAAATATGAATGAGGAAAAGATAGTTGAGAGAATTATTCCATACAAGGATGTTGACGGGTTGCACCCCATTAACGCGGGCAGACTTGCCGCTGGCCAAGAACATCTAGTCCCATGCACCCCGAAAGGCGTGATCAAACTACTCTCCCATTACGAAATCCCGGTGGCCGGCCGGAGAGCTGTTATCATCAACCGCACGACGCTAGTGGGAAGACCTCTTGCAAATCTTCTCCTCAACCGGGACGCGACGGTCACGATATGCCATTCCAAAACCCCGAACCTTCCAGGAACAACCCGGACGGCCGATATTCTAGTGAGCGCTGTTGGCAGAGAGAAATTTCAGATACGATCGGACCACGTGAAACCGAAAGCAACCATAATCGACGTAGGTCTTACCCGAGTTGATGGGAAGCTTCGTGGCGACGTGGAATTCGACAAAGTGAGCAAGGTTGCAGGTCACATCACACCAGTACCTGGAGGAGTTGGACCCATGACGGTAGCATGCCTCCTAGAGAATACAATAATAGCGGCCGAAGCCCTCGCAACCCAATCTCGCGGACAACACAGCATCACCCACTAGGCCAATGGTCCGTGTAACGATCAGGACCGCGGGACCAGAAGAGAGAGAAAACCTTCTGCAAATATTGCTAGATAGCTTTGGACATTTTCACTCGTCAGAAGATGCAAGACGAGAGCTCTTTTCAGGCTCATTCAATCCACAAGGGTGCTTCTTCGCAGAAGAGAATGCATCAGCCGTAGGATGCGTGGCGGTCACGAATCTGCCGCACGAAGGATGGTACGTCATTCGTTATCTTGCGGTGAAGAACGCGATCTCAAGATCTGATGTCGCCAAGACCCTTGTAAGACAAGCGATCCAATACGCAAAGTCGAGAAAAGCATCGTTTCTGAGAGCAACAACCCCGGCAGTACAGCCTTACGTTGACATCTACAAAGCTCTCGGGTTTGAGCCTGTCCGAAGGGATTTTAGGATAATTTGGGATCTAGAAACAAACACAAAGTCTCTCGACGATAGTGTCGAACTGAAAGATGTAACCAAGGACACGCTCGAAAAAGCCGCAGACATATTCATCGAGTCAATAACACCGTATTGGAACTGGAGAACTGAGAAACAAGGCGGCAGAGCAGCAGTACGTGAATCCTTTCTCAAATCATTCATGAAGCATGAGAGATGGAAGATAGCTCTTCGAGATAGCAATCCCGTAGGACTTGCAGGTCAAATCCCTGACTACTATAAGCTGGGCAAGGCTCGGTTCCGTGGCGCCTACGTTCTACCGGAACACCGTGGAAAGGGAGTGGGTTCTGCCGTAATGCAACAGGCACTTAACTGGGCCCGCGATCTCGGCCAGAAGAAAATGGTGATCTACACATTTTCCTATCTTGACAGTCTCGCACCCGGGGCCGTTCTATACTTGAAATCAGGCGGCATGATCGACAGTGAGTACATCCAACTGCAGAAGACAGATCGGCTGACCTGAATGAGCGAACCTGAGCCCGGAATATCCCTCGAGAAAGAACAGCTACGCAATTACATTCTGCGTCTCAGACAGCGCTTGTCTAAGCTAGAGGTAGAAGAGAAGAGCAATGAAATACTCGACCAGATCCTTGGAGTACGAGAGTTTCAGCAGGCCAAAGTGGTCGCGAGTTATGTAAGCAAGGACAACGAAGTGGACACTCGGATGCTAATCCGAAGAGCACTTGACCAGCGGAAACAGGTCCTCGTCCCATTGGTCAAGAAGGATACAACCGAACTGGTCTTCTCTAAGATCAAAAACCTGGGCACCGAGCTTGCACCAGGTAAATTTGGTGTTATGGAGCCAAAGCCTGAGTTTTTCCGACAGCAGGATATCACGTCTGCCAATCTTCTTTTCGTTCCCGGAATCGCGTGGGACAAAGAAGGATACCGCCTCGGCTGGGGACAAGGATACTTTGACCGCACCCTGAAAATGCTTCCTGGAAACGTGTGCTCTATTGGTCTAGGATTCGACATGCAATTCGTCAAACGCGTTCCAAGAGATCAATTTGATTTACCAGTAAAGATGGCCATCACAGAGTCACGAATAATCCGGTGTCAAACTTGACGAGAAGTGTCAGTATTATCATGGGCTCCGAAAGCGATAGGGAAATCGCGAAGAAGGCTGAAACAATCCTTGACAAACTAGGCATACCATTCGAGACAAAAGTTCTCTCAAGCCACCGGAACCATAAGGAGCTTGACAAGTACGTTGAAAACTCCAAGTCCGACGTTTTCATAACGATAGCGGGACTATCCGCGGCCCTGCCCGGCTTCGTGGCCTCACTTTCAACGAAGCCAGTAATCGGCGTACCAGTCTCAGGAAAACTCAGCCTCGACAGCATCCTTTCAATCGTCCAACTGCCGAGCGGTGTCCCCGTGGGAACAGTGGGACTGGACAATGGGACAAACGCTGCCTTGCTAGCAGCAGAAATTCTGGCTTTGTCAGAAACGGAGATTTCGCGAAAACTAGTAGAATACCGGAGTGGCAGACTCTAGGTGCAGTCACCGGCCGAGGATTTGTCGCGTCCATTCAAACGTGGAAAGGTCAAGGACATTTACGACATCGGCAACGACCAATTACTCTTCATATTCACTGACCGCGTCTCAGCATACGATGTGATACTCCCTTCTACTATTCCGAGAAAGGGCGAAGTGCTGTGTAAACTGGCAAGTTTTTGGTTCAATTATCTCGGGACTCCGCATCACATGGTTGGGATTGAAGACCGGAACCGGATGATCGTGAAGAAACTGAAAATGATCCCGGTCGAATATGTCGTTCGCGGATATCTTTACGGAAGCTTGTACGAACGAGCCAAGAAAGGTGAGGTTACAATTCCTACGAAACCCGTGCTAGCGGCAAAACTACCAGAACCGATTTTTGACCCCACGACAAAGTCGGATATCAAAGACGAACCGATAACGACGACCCAGATACAGGAAGAGGGTTGGCTAGACACAGACCAGTTAGAGTCTCTGAAGACCAAAACGCTGGAGATTTACCGGAAAATGTCGGAACGAGCAGACAAGGCGGGCTTCATTCTCGCCGACCTCAAACTAGAATTCGGATTCGACGAAGACGAGAACATTATTCTCGCCGACTCTATAGGACCAGACGAGTTTAGGCTATGGCCTAAGAGTACGCACACTCCTGGCAAGATCCAAGAAAGCTACGACAAACAGCCCATACGTGACTGGCTTGACAACGTAGGCTACAAGAAAATACTCGACGAGGCAAGAAAAACCGGACGCCCAACTCCAAGACCACCAGACTTACCCCTAGAACTTATCGAAGAAACAAGTGGACGCTACATCACCGCGTATGAACGATTGACTGGACTGAAATTGTAGATTTGCACCGGCCACGCATGACATATGCGAAGGCAGGAGTAAACATCGCACATCAACGAGAGGCCCACAAAATCCTTGCTCGAAGACTCGAATCTACTTTTCAGACCCGAGCAGGAAAGCTTGGAAAGCCAGTTTTTCCAATCGGACACTACGCTGGATTGATTGACATTGGTCATGGTCAGGTACTGAGTCTCCACACGGACAGTGTTGGAACCAAAGTCCTCGTGGCCCATCAGATGAACAAGTATGACACGATCGGAATTGACTGCGTAGCCATGTGCGCGAATGATCTGATTTGCACAGGGTCAGAACCTATTAGCTTTCTCGATTACATGGCTATGGCCAAACCCGATCGAAGTATAGTCGAAAAAGTGGCAGTTGGGCTCGTCAAAGGTGCGAAAGAAGCGGGCATGGCAATTGTTGGAGGAGAAACGGCCATTGTGCCCGAACTGTTATCGGAAGACTCGGGCTTCGATCTTACGGGATTTGCGGCAGGGATTTGCAGAAGGAGCGATCTGATCCTTGGTGACAAGATTCGGGAGAACGATGTGATAATCGGAGTTGCCAGTTCAGGAATCCACTCCAACGGACTCACACTGGCAAGAAAAATACTTCTTCGCAAATATAGAATAAGAGATGTCCCAAGAATCCTCGGTCGTTCAATAGGAGAAGAACTGCTCGAACCAACAAGGACCTATGTGAAACCGGCAAAGGAGTTAATCCAGAAAGTTGACGTCCACGGACTCGCACATATTACCGGTGGAGCGTTTTCAAAACTGGAAAGGATTCTCGCACAATCTCGAGCCGGTGCGTTGTTGGACGAGCTACCCACTCCGCCCCCAATTTTTGAGTTGATACAGAAGTCCGGGAGAGTGAGAAAGAGCGAGATGTACAGAACTTTCAATATGGGCGTTGGACTTGTAGCTATCTGCACAGAAGAGGAGTCAGAAAAGACGGTTCGTGTCTTTAGACGCCACCAGCAACGAGCGATGAAAATTGGACGGGTAAGGAAGGAGCCGGGGGTGCGGATGGTTGACGGTAGTTCGCAAGAATTGCGTCTCGGCCATATTCATTAGAAACAGTCAGTTTCTAATCGAGAAACGGCTGCAGTCCGACGTTGATCCTGGGTATGCAATCCCCGGAGGACATGTGGAACCTGGTGAAACATTGGAGGCGGCACTCCGTAGGGAAATACTAGAAGAACTAGATGTAAGCATAGAAGATCCCAAACTAGTTTTCATCGGATACCATACTGCTTCAGATGCCGAACAACAGCGAATACATTATTTCTTGATAACGCGATGGAATGAGACACCTAACTCTCGCGGGGCCGAGCTGATCAGCTGGACTTCGGACCCGAAAATGCTGAGCCTCGAAGCAGACAGAAATGCCCTGGAAAACGTGCAATCTACGCTTGTGTGAGGAACCCGGGGGGCTCGAAATTATTGCTTCTCGACTAATGTTAGTTGCAGCTCAATCTCATCGCAAAGTGGAATTCCATCGCGTCCGATCAAAGCTAATGGACATTCCAACAAACCGGTCCAGTGGATCTCTAGTTTACAACTACTGAAACATGGAGGCAGCCATTCCTGATTGATACACGCTCGAAACACGTAGAGCGGAATCCATGAGCGAGAAAAGATGAAAGAGCAGGATGGGCGCTCGGCCGCTTCCTCCAATATTCGGTCACCTTCCTACTTCAGCGGCGACGAAACTTCGATACCAACACACTCAAAAAAAGAAATACTTTGTGACTCGCCAAGAAGCGAAATCACTACTCCCGCAATCGCAGTCCAAAATCCAGGTCCCAAAATATCGGTATTAGTTACGCCCGGAGGCGGAACAGTAGGAGTGAGTAACGCTAGGTAAGTCAACAAACCGACGATAGTCGGGATCCCCCCAACTCTAGATCGGAATGAGATTAGCCCGCCGAGAAGAACCATAGAAAGAACGATAATGGAGTCCCATGGAACGGGAGAGAACGGCACGTAAAAGAGGAAAGAGTTAATGCCGTTCACTACCCGCCACGGAAGTGCAAGCGACGTTATTGTAACAGCTCCTCCAAATATGTTGAAGATTCGCCTAGATGCCTTCATAGATCAGTTCTCTGGAAACCAATGGTCTTAGCGTGGTGAGGAAAGCACAAAGATGATGAAGCATACCCGGGACGCGGGCGTGCACGCTAACAGACTATATTTCATAGGGCCGCAGTGAAAAATTGTCTAGCCACTATCAGAAAATCTTCTTTCACAATTTCATGTTACTTCTAGTCTAGTGCATTCGTGCACGTGAGATTCCACTTGTCCATCCAGCTGTCGAGTCCTTACACTTTCACCTCGACTCCAGAAAATTACAATCCCAAACGGTGGGTGGCGGTCCAATGTTTTTATCGTCCAGCTCCCGGTGTTTGGTTCCATTGTACGCAGTGGAAACGCTCGGCCTCTCGAAAAAATATGGAAAGACCGAGGCTCTGCGTGGACTAGACTTTACTGTCAAGGAGGGCGAGATAATGGTAATTCTGGGCCCGAACGGGTCCGGGAAAACTACGCTTCTCATGATACTGTGCACTATTCTGAAACCGAGTTCTGGCACTGCCAAGGTGATGGGCCTCGACGTGGTCCAAGATGGGACGAAGGTTCGAGAGGTCATGGGTATCGCGTTTCAGGAGGCGCGTGGTTTCTGGCGTCACAAACCGTTGGCGATACTGAAGTTTCATGCTTCGATGTTCGGGCTTGACGCTGAAAAACGTCGTGATTTGATAGAGCAGACGATGAAAGAGCTGGAGTTGTGGGAGTCGAAGGATAAACTGTTCATGCATCTGTCTGGTGGACAAGCGAAACGGCTTGAAACGGCAAAAATCCTCGTCCAGAGCCCTAAGTTGGCAATCTTTGATGAGCCAACAAGCCAAGTTGATCTGAGAGGTAAACGTAAGATCTGGGACAAGATCAAAGAGTTGCGAGATCATGGTGCCACGATCATCGTTGCCACAAACGAGGTACGAGAAGCCGAGTACTTGGCCGACAGAGTGACGATCCTTCACCAGGGAAACCGTATAGTCACTGATTCAATCTCAAAATTGAAGGATGCTATTGCCGGCGGAGATATCGTCGAGGTAAGCTTCGAAGATCCCGCCTCGGATACGCTTGTGAACGACCTGAAATCTCTCGGCGGCGCTCTCTCACTGTCTCCAGAAGGCAACCAGTTGCGTGCGAAAGTGTCTAGGGCCGAGGACTGGGTGCCGAAAATGGCCTCTGCAAGCTACAATCTGGGCGCAAAAATATCGTCTATCAGAATAACCGAACCGTCGCTAGATGACGTATTCATACACTTCACCGGGAAAGCCTTGGAGGAAAAGTAGTTGAATCGTGTTCTGACACTCGCAGCTTACAATATTCGACTGTTGCTCAGCGAAAAGATGTGGTTCATACTAGGCTGGGCCCTGTTCCTTGTGCAGATGGTCATTTACGGCTCATTGATGGGCTCTCTTGTCAACGTTCCAGACTATTTCTTCTTCTACGCGATAGGACTAATGGTCATAGCAGTATTCGACGGCGGCTCACAAGTTGGCCGCCATCTAGTAGAGAACGCGCATTCTGGCGAACTACCGTACTATCTGTCGTTGCCCATTTCTCGTCGAGGGTTCCTAGCAGCCCTCTCAATTTACGGGGTCGTGAATACAATGCTCAGAATCCTACCACCGTTACTCGTTGTTCTCGCAGTCCTTGGAAGATTAACGGTTCAGGGGGTAGTTTTTGCGATGATTGCAATGTTCCTTTTGGGACTGGGAATATCTGGCATAATGGTCTCAATGTCGTTCATCGCTTTCAAGTCAGTCGACATTTACAGCGCACTAATCGCGGGACTCTCTGCCCTCTTCATACGGTTCAGCACCATATTCTATCCGCTAATCCTCATGCCAAATTACTATTCTCCAGTCTCGGCACTCAATCCCTTGACGTACGGGGCCGATCTTACGCGATGGGTGTTAGGATACAGTAGTCCTGGCCAAGTGTCGGATCTACTGTTTGCAGCAGTAGTCGTCACAGCCGTAGCCGTGGGCACCCTTTCGTTGAGCGCGGGAATTATCGACAAAGTGATCGAGGGCGTGAAGGCAGCCTGAGCCAGTTCTACCGGCTATACCGGATTGCCCGGACAGATTTTTCCTATTTTTTCAGGACGAAATGGCTGATGGCTGTCCTGATCAGTCTAAGCATATCAGACATGCTTGTTACGGGATTGATCTTCAGTAAGGGAATCACTAGCATCAACTACTTCCAATTCTTAATTCCTGGAATTGTGGTGATAGGTCTATTCTCAGCAGCCACCGACACCGGCCGCCGTATCTGGCTCGCACTCCGCGAGGGAGTTGTACAATACTACATGGCCTTACCGATCCGTACAACTGGGCTAGTTGGTGCGTACATAGTATCCGGAGGCCTAGGAGGCATAGTATACTCGGGAATACTGCTCCTTATCGCCTCAGTTCTCATGCCGCGAGTAGGCATCATGAACGCTCTCATCGTGATACCCTTCCTTTTCATACTCTCAACCGGAATTGCAGGGCTCGCAGCGTTCTTCGCAAGCATTTCTAGACGAGGTGAGATTTACTGGGTCTACGCTCAAGCATTACAGGTGATAATGGTCACAGTCAGCACGGTCTTCTACCCGGCCGACGCGATACGCAATCATCTGCCTGGACCCCAATATCTGAAGGACCCGATCGCGACAGTTGCCCAGTATAATCCTCTTAGCCTGGCGGCCAATATTCTCAGAGACTCGGCCTTCGGAAACAGTCCACTCAACACGATGACACTAGTCAATTTACTCGCTACTTCGCTACCACTCGCCGGCCTCGGAGCATTGTCCTACTGGATCATTCTCAGAACAATGAAGCTCAAAGGAAAACCCTAGAGTGTTATGGTATGAGTCGAGTAGTTGACGTCGAGAACGCCGTTGACTGGACTGCTCATGTGTTAGAGTCGAGAGTTCCTGTGCTTGTTGATTTCTGGCATGACGCGTGTCACTGGTGTCATGTACAGGATCCGGAGCTGCGCGAACTAGCCGAGGACTATTCGGGTAGTGTCAAGTTTG
Source organism: Bathyarchaeia archaeon (assembly GCA_035656295.1). GTDB lineage: Archaea > Thermoproteota > Bathyarchaeia > 40CM-2-53-6 > 40CM-2-53-6 > 40CM-2-53-6. The sequence continues at coordinate 215,327 of DASRSU010000008.1, forward strand.
TGAGGCTCAACATCTTCGGAAGTGAGACAAATCGAGCGATTGCTCAGCATTATCAGGTAATGGCTGCACCCTTTCTCCTACTTTTCTGCAATGGGCAAGCTGTGTCGACTCTGATAGGTTATCGGCCAAAGGCACGTCTCAAGGAAGATTTGGACAAGATGTTGAGCACGAATGGGCGTTGTAGACGATAGCCTGGAGCGTCCTTGTCGGTCTCGATGTGTTGAGAGTCAAAGCTGACTATATTAGACCGTGAAGTGGATTGATTTCAGGACGCGTTTCTCATGAAGGGTAGGAACTATAGATCGGCCGCGGGTCAGGCGTATACGAGGCAGAAGTACATTCGCGGAACGCCTCAAGTGAAGGTTTCCAAGTTCAACATGGGCGACCTATCGACTCATTTTACGAGAGCAGTGCATCTCAATTCACAGGAGAGAGTCCAGATACGCCACAACGCTCTGGAATCTGCTCGTGTTTCTGCGAACAAGGTCTTGTTCGACAAGTACGGCGAAGCGGGTTTCCGAGTACAGCTCTGTGTCTATCCCCACATCATCCTCCGGGAGAACAAGATGATCGCTACAGCTGGAGCGGACAGGCTTCAGGAAGGCATGAGGAGAGCGTTCGGCAAACCGACCGGGAGAGCTGCAAGGGTCAATGTGGGTCAGTCGATAATGATCATTTACGTGAATGAAGACGGTGTTGACACAGCAAGGAAAGCTCTGGACACTGCTGGGACAAAGCTCCCGATGAAGACGCGCGTTATCGTCGAAGAAATCCCCGCTCCAGTCCAGGAGGCGGTCACGAGCAAAGTTTCCGAAGAGATTGATATGATTGAAGAAGAACCAGTAGTGCCCCAACCTGCGGAAGCGGTAGCACCCGTGGGAAGCTAGATTGTGTTATGATCAAGTCTGACGCGATAGTCGTCTGGCTTGAGGACGTCCGGAAAGAGGACGTTCACATAGTCGGTGGAAAATGCGCCAACCTTGGAGAATTGACCGCGAAAGGCGTAACAGTTCCGCCAGGCTTCGCGGTTACAGCAGGCGCATTCAAAAGATTTCTGACAGAGACCCGGATCAGTGAAATCATCAGTAAGACTCTGAATAACTCGAATGGTCCACGGGACCCGAAGCAGTACGAGGTGGCTTCACAGGAAATACGGCAGATTATCGAATCTGTCGACATGCCGGACGATATTGCGAACGAGATCCGGAACGCGTACCGTCAGCTAGGCCAGAAGACACAGAATGATCTGGTCAAAGTAGCTGTGAGATCATCGGCCACGAGCGAGGATCTTCCTGACGCCTCATTCGCAGGTCAGCAGGACACCTACCTCAACATCAACGGTGAAGACCAGATCGTACACTATGTTCAGAAATGCTGGTCGAGCTTGTACACTCCACGAGCAATATTCTACCGTGAAGAAAAAGGATTCCCTCACGACAAGGTCTTGATCAGCGTCGGAGTACAGAAGATGGTCGATTCAAAAGTATCAGGTGTGGTCTTCACATTGGACCCTGTAAATGGGGATCCGTCCAAGATAATTCTAGAGTCTACCTGGGGCCTTGGCGAGGCATTGGTCGGCGGGATGGTAAGGCCCGACCGTTTCATAGTTGACAAGGGCACTCTACAGATTATCCAGAAAGAGATCGTGCCAAAAACCATCGAATATGTTCCGAATCATAAGACCGGTCTGACAATGCAAGCAACAGTTCCGGCAGAGAGACGCAACTCTCCAAGTCTTAATGACGATCAAGTTGTTGAACTGGCTCGCTTGGCAAGAAGCATCGAGGATCATTACCAGACTCCGCAAGACATTGAGTTCGCGATTGACCGGGAATCCTCCGGGACCGGACTCTATGTTGTGCAAACAAGACCGGAAACATTCTGGGCCAGGATGAAGGCTCCGTCGGATACAAGTGGACGCCATGTTGTCGACCGGATCGTCGCGGTTCAAGGTCTCGCCGCGAGCCCTGGATTGCACGCGGGCAAGGCCAAAGTAGTGTTGGGACTCCAGGATGCGGGTCGAATGATGAAGGACAGAGATATTCTCGTGACGAGGATGACGAACCCGGACTGGGTGCCCTACATGAAAATTGCAGGCGCGATCGTTACCGAAGACGGCGGCACGACCTGCCACGCGGCTATCGTGTCCCGCGAGATGGGCATACCCTGCATTGTCGGCGCAAGGAATGCTACACGTACTCTCCAAACGGGCAAGGAGTACACGGTTGATGCGAAGGCAGGAGTAGTCTATCAAGGTCTTGTCGAAGAGATTCTGAAACCATCAGCTCCAATCCAGCAGATCCCTACCATCGTGCCCGTAACCTCGACGAGAATCTACGTCAACATTTCACTTCCTGAGCTAGCAGAGAAGGTTGCTCGGGAGACCCAGGCGGACGGTGTTGGATTATTGAGGGCTGAACACATGATGCTCTCCGTCGGAAAGCACCCACGCCTACTGATCGAAGAAGGTGGTGGCCAGAAAATGGTTGACGCCTTCGCTGAGGGAGTAAGAAAAGTTGCCACCCCGTTCGCGCCTAAACCCGTAATCTATCGGTGCCTGGACTTCAAGCCGGACGAGTTTCTAGGACTTCCTGGTGGTGAGAAGTACGAGAGAGACGCGGGTCATGTCGGACCGAACCCACTGCTCGGCTACCGAGGCTGCTTCCGGTACGTGAAAGAGCCTGACGTGTTCCGACTTGAATGTAAGGCTATACGTAAGGTTCGGGAAGAATTCAAGCTCACCAACGTACATGTCATGTTGCCATTCGTGCGTACAATCGAAGACTTCAGAAATGCGAAGAAAATCCTGGAAGAAGAGGGCCTCAAGCGGGGTCCTGACTTCAAGCTTTGGATCATGTGTGAGGTCCCGGCAATCGTCTTCCTGATCGACAAGTTTGTCGCGGAAGGAATTGACGGCATATCCTTTGGGACCAACGACCTGACAATGCTTGTACTGGGGATAGATCGCGACGACGCCTCGATCCAGGAAATTTATGATGAGAGAAATCTTGCAGTACTCCGAGCGATGAGCCATGTTGTCAGAGTCTGCCGTGAGGCTGGCGTAACCACTTCGATCTGTGGCCAGGCACCGTCAAACTATCCTGAAGTCGTAGAGTTCCTAGTTCGGGAAGGGGTTGTGAGCATGAGTGTCAATCCTGACAAGGTAATAGAAACGAAGCAGCTGGTAGCCGGCATTGAGCAGAAGCTGATCCTTGAAGGAATGAGGATGATGCGGGACAACAACCAAAACCCTGCAGTCTTCCAACCCCGCTGGCCAAAATAGCCAGCAAATGGTCCGATGTTCGAAGAGCTAGTAGAATTCATAATAGAAAACTATCGTAGCGCACCAAGAATCGTCGAGGTAGGCGTAGGCCACAGGATAGACGTTGCAAAGATGCTCAAGCAAAGGCTGCCTTCCACGGAAATTCTCGTAACGGACAAGAACGAGTCTTGGCCACGACTCCACCGTGGGGTGCACGTGAAGGGAGTGGCAGACGATGTGATGTCTCCACACTTACCATTGTACGAGCATTCTTCTCTCATCTACTCGTTACACCCTCCCCTAGAAGTGGTCCCGGGCTTGGAGAGATTGTGTGCGAAGATTGGAGCGGATTTGTTGATAGTACCCATATCAGATGAGCAGGGAGAGTTTCACCGAGTGGGATGGCAGAAGATAGTTCGCCGAGGACGCACTATCGGATGGTTTCGACCGGTCCAAGCGTAACCACTTGTGACTGTCCACCCCGCTCGACGCTCAGATAGCTGCCAGTCGCTTCCGCACTACCAAATACCAGTCAGCATCGCGGTGTGTGATGAAGCCATTCTTGAGGTACATTGACAGTGGGCCTGGAAAGTTGTAAGCAGCCGACTGTGGCTTCTTGACTGGGTAGGCTTCAGCGAACTCTAATCCTTTCTGGGAAAACTTCTTGCATGCAGCGTTCAGTAGGTGGGAGGCGACTCCCTGGTTGCGATGAGAAGAGGCTACCACGAAGCAGACGATTGAACCGACTCGCTCTGCCTTGTCGGGACCTGGTCCCATCAGCCAGTGTAGGGCAGGGTAGCTGGTACGAGAAGCCGCGTTACACCAGCCAACGGGTTTTCCATTGTCGTAGGCAAGGAATCCATGGATCCTATCCTCCTCGATGAGGCTTGAGGCCTGGCGACGACTCTCAGCCTTTCCCTTGTTTGCGAAATGATAGGCCGAACAGTAACAGTCAGACCAGTCAGGATTGTCCGCGAAGGCAACACTGTCAAAGAACAAGAGAAAGTCGTCTCTCAGAGACGCCGTTAGTTCTTTGACAACTAGCTGGCTCATGGTGCAAATTATCTGCGTGCGCTTCTATGTTTGCGCTCCTTGGGCGTACGCTGGGAGTGGTCCTTGCTGAGGGCAAGGGGAGCGCGACCGGGTGATGCTAAGTTTCCAGCGCGACACCTGTGCAGATACAGTATGTTGAATTCCTAGATTGTCGATCGTCTGTTTTGTCCGATAAAGACTGGTCAAGTCTTCCGTTTTGGAAACTACTTCGCTTTCTGTGGTCCCGAAGAAGGGGCGTTTGTCCAGATTCATCAGTTTTCTAAAGAGACACCCACTATTGTTCCTGATCATCCTGACACCAGGGATTCCAGAGTACCTCTCGTCCTCCAGCTCCTTGTCCATGATTTTGTTCAACCCACTTCTCTTCTTCCTCTTCCTTGCAGCTAACATTGCGCTCTACGGTTCTGGAGTGATACTGATTCGAGAAGCAATGATACGTTGGAGAAAGGGATGGGCGACTGTCATCTTACTCGGAATGGCCTATGCGATCGTGGAAGAGGGCTTAGCTCTCAGAACATTGTTCAACCCGAACTCGTCTGTAGTGGGGAACCTTGGAGTGTACGGCCACTGGATGGGAGTAAACTGGGTATGGACCGTGGGACTATTGATCTTCCATTCAGTGTACAGCATCGCTCTGCCAATCTTCCTATTTGGTCTGGTTTTCCCAGAGCTGAAACGTCAGAGCCTCGCTAGAAGTCGCGGTATCGGGCTAAGCGTTGTTGCTCTGATAATCGATTCTGTCTTCTTGCAGGCGATCGTAAACTACGACCCCGGTGTAGGGTTGCTTGCCCTTTTCAGTGCGATTGCCGCCGCCTTGGTGGTCGCGGGAATGCAGGTGCCCGCTAACTTACTGAAGACTAGTCCTGGTCCTGCTCGTTGGGCTCCCAAGAGGTATGCAATGCTCGGGACAGCACTGTTTCCAGCGACGCTCTTGGCCGGAGGGTTCTCTGCAGGCGCAAATATTCCTCCAGTCATTCCGTGTCTGATTGATTTCTTCTTCATGTACATCATTCTCTCGAGAACATATCGATCGCTTGGTAGCGAGAAGAACCAGGAGCACAAGGTGGGATTTGCCATTGGCCTGCTTCTGCCAGTGGTTGTCTTCGGAATGGTTGCTAGTATTGCGGTCATTAATCCGCTGATACTTGTTGCTGACTTCATGTTTGTACTGTTCTCGCGGCGGCTCTGGAGAAAGTGGCATCACATGGTGATCCTCGAACGCTTCAGCCTCCAACCTGGTATGCCAAGCTTCGGTGGGCCGGCATCTTCGCCTTAGAGGGACGACGGTTCCACAACTGAATCTTTGTAGACGTTACAACAGCCTGTGGAATCCTTTGATAGCGTCCATCCCTGTATACCAGACCGAGAACGTGTTATATGACCGGAGACGCGAGCACCTCGCAGGTTATCCGATTGGGAACTGCGAAGGCAAGAACCTCCAAACCAGGCCCCCCTGGTACCAGTATCGATGAGAAGGATGCGAAAGAGATTATCGCAGGCGTGCAAGCAATGTACGACAAGGTCCCCTCGTTCATCCGTCCGATGCTCCCAGCCATCCCGGACGTGTTACGCCGAATTCCTCCAAGCGCTGGTAAGTACACTCTCAATGATCTCATCAAGCTCCTAGACTGGGCGTACGAAACGGGACAGCTGAAAAAATAGGACGGGTGATCCGATGACACATCCTTCGAAAGACATCAAAGGAACACGTGGCCATGAATTAGACGGAAAACTACTTGCACTTCTAGTCACAAGCAGTGTCGCTTCTTTCAAGGCTCCCGAAATTGCTAGGGAACTCATGCGTCACGGAGCAGAAGTATTCGCTGTCACGAGTCACTCGGCTGAAAAGATGATTGGTGCAGATCTCTTGGAGTGGGCAACTGGGAACCCGGTTGTTACCGAGCTCACGGGTAAACTTGAGCACATAGCGCTCGCAGGAAAAAGTCCTGATCATGTGGATCTAGTGCTCGTAGCACCAGCTACAGCGAACACGATCGGGAAGATCGCATCGGGAATAGATGATACTCCTGCCACGACCGTAGCAGCTACAGCAATAGGTTCGAGAATTCCCGTGCTTATTGCACCGGCAATGCATGAACCGCTGTACGATCATCCTATTGTCCGAGAGAATATCACGCGTTTAGAAAAGATCGGCGTTGGATTCATAGATCCCGAGCTGAGCGAGGGGAAAGCGAAAATAGCTTCTACTGAAAAGATTGTGAAGGCTGTCATCGCACGACTCTCTCACGATCGAGGTGGGAACGACCTCCATGGTCGGAAAGTTCTGGTAACAGCGGGACCGACGATGGAGTACATTGATCCGGTGAGGGTAATTACCAACAAGAGTTCAGGAAAAATGGGTGTCGCAATCGCGGAAGAAGTCGCATCGCGTGGGGGGCAAGCGACAGTGATACTTGGACCATCCATAGTGACTCCCCCGTCCAATGTAAAAACAGTCAGAGTTGAAAGCACCGGACAGATGCTGGAAGCCACTCTCAGGGAATTGAAAGACTCGAATTACGATATGGTGTTTGCAGCTGCCGCTCCGAGTGATTATCGTCCAGTATCAGAATCAACGAAGAAGATCAAGACCCGCAAGCAACGAACACTAAACCTTGAGCTTCAAGCTACACCGAAAATAATCGAACAGATCCGTAAGGTGAGTCCCAAGTCGTTCCTAGTCGCCTTCAAGACCGAACATGCGGTGTCGATGGATGAGCTCGTAAACGAAGCCTTCGAGGTTGTGCACGAAAGCAATGCGGACCTCGTCGCGGCGAACGATGTGTCTCTGGAAGGTAGAGGATTCCAGTCAGACACGAACGAATTGTATGTTGTTGATCAACAGAGGAATGTAGTCCACATTCCCCTAGCTGACAAGAGACAAGTTGCTAGACAGCTAGTCGATCTAGCACTAGCGAAGTTGAAAAAGTAAGACCTAAGGAAGCTACTTCGTGGGAAGAAGCAAGATCAAAGCCGCAGCGGTGCAGGTCAAGCCTACAGACTCGGCTAAAGAAACGATCTCCCAAGGAGTTAGACTCGCCGAAAGAGCGGCTAAACGAGAAGCCGATATCATCTGTTTGCCCGAGCACTGGCTACCGGAGAAAATTATCCCCACGCCAGTGAACCCGTTGCCGGGTCTGCAGAAGATCGCAGAAGAATACAGTGTCGGACTAGTTGCAGGCGCGTTCTATGAATCGGTGAGAGGAGTAGTGCGGTTGTCAAGCCCGGTAATAGCACCGGATGGTGAAGTTCTTGGTCGGCAGTTCAAGGTCCACTTGTTCCGTACCGAGAGGAAGTATGCTAGGCCAGGCAATTCATACAATGTTTTCAGGATCAACCGTTTTACTATTGGGATCTTGGTTTGCTATGACGTTGATTTCCCGGAGCCGTCGCGGATTTTCGCCTTGAAAGGGGCCGAGATGATAATGTGTCCTTCCAGAATAGTGCGTTGGGGGATAACGCCTTGGAGAGAATATCTCACTGTACGATGTCTCGAAAACCGAATTCCAATAGTAGCCCCCAACGTGTACGCACCGCCCTACTTCAACGGTCATAGCACGACGTTGAGTCTAGTAGAAGATTCTCGCACCAAGATCTCCTATCCTAAAATGAAATCGTGGGACGCGAAAGGCGAGGGAATCGTTGTTCAAGAGTTTGACCTTGACTTTCACAACCGTCTTCGCAGGGATAGGTTTGCTGATCGTAGACCCGAAACGTACAATTAGAATGTGAGACCTTTCCCTAGGCAACGTATTCTAGCGGTTGTATTCGACCTTGACAATACACTCATCAAGTCAAAGATAGGGGAAAAGAAAGGACTAGTCATAGCTGCAAGACTCATCTCAAAACAGCTGAAGAAGCGCGGCCAGAACTACGGCTATCACATATTTCTAGAGCGGTTGAAAGTGCTGAACCGAGAAATGCTCGGCTGGAAACAACGATACAACCGCGACCTCTGGTGGAAGACGATGATCAGCGAGCTTCATCTAAAGAAATTGAGCACAGAATTCGTTCACAAGACAACGCTGCGTTACTGGGAGGCCTATGGTAATGGTAGCCTGCCGTTTAGTGACGCGGAGTCTACAGTCCGGAAACTGAAAAACTTGGGCTATAAGCTCGGAGTTGTTTCCGATAGCGACGGTACTCCCGGAATGAAATTATCCAGGTTCAAACGACTGGCATTTCACCTTCTGTTTCAGATTATTGTTGTCGCTGGTGAGGATACGCCGAGAGTAAAGCCAGGGCATGAAGCGTTTCGTCTCATAGCGAAACGATTGAGAGTGGATCCTAGGAACTGTGTCTATGTCGGAGATAATCCGAGAACTGACATTTCCGGAGCCCGGGCCGTCGGAATGACGACGGTTATTGTGAAAAGGCGGGGCAATGATCAGGGCAAGCCGGACTACCGGGTCAATTCTCTTAGGGAAATTCCTAGGTTGTTGTCTAGTTTGTATTAGGTAGATGGGTTATACCTAGCTCTATAAGATCACACGATTTGAGTTCCGTCAATCGAACTTGACTCGAAAGATCACGGTGAACATGTACATGACACTCGATGGGTACGGCGAGTTCCCCAAGTACCCTGGGTCCGACGTTCCGTCGAAGGAACCAGGTGAGGGGTTCACCGAAATGTGGATCAACAGGTATGATTCGGTGGACACGATCCTGTATGGTCGACGATCCTACGAAGGTCATGCGGCCTACCATTCCGAATCCGCGAGAAAGGCATCCGATCCCGAGTACCTGTTCGAGTTCTCACGCTTCCTGGACCATAGCCAGAAGATCGTCCTCTCCCACTTCTTGAAAAAGACTGAATGGCAGAACTCCAAGATCATGAAAGGAAACCTCACTCGAATCGTCGCACGTCTGAAGCGAGAACCGGGAAAGGACATCATAGTGGATGCAGGCCCCTCGCTCGTTCGGGAGTTCATCCAGCGGGGTCTGGCCGATGACTACCGGATCATGGTTTGGCCGGTCATCCTTGGACGCGGAAACCATTACTGGGGTTCAATGTGGAAACAGCAGACCCTGAAGCTTCTCTCTGCCAAGAGCCTCAAGCATGGCGAGCTGATATTGCACTACGAGACGATCCGATAGGGCTGGCCTGTCTCGTCGGGTAGTTGAGATCTATCCTGCCAGTTCGTCCATGACACCGTTGGGAAATCTCTTGGCTTCAGGGCGAATGAGCCGAACGAACGATTAATCAAAGACGGTCTGAGGCAACCGGGCGATTCACACATTCAGGAGATCTTGCATGTAATTCGCGCTCTTCTGAATCTCTGAGTCTTCCAGTTTTCGACCAGTTCCATTACAATATGTTTTAAACGTGGCAAATTCCTGGCGGCGAACATTATCTTTCTCCAGTCTATCTTACCTTTACCTGGAACAACTCGAGTTTGATCATCACGATAGTCGCGGAGATGTAAGCTGAGAATTGATTCTGGGAACTGTGTAAGAAAATCGAAAGTACTGCCTCCAAGCTCGGAATGTAAGATGTCTAAATCCACGCCAAGATGAGTACTATCGAGCGCCGCTAGGACCCTCTTCATTACCTTGGCATCGTCTAAGAGAGGAAAATCAGACCAGTAAGCGACACTCTCCATAGCCAAACAGACATTTTCTTTTTCTGCCTCATCAAGCGCTGCCGAGAAATCAGGTAGAATGAAATCATAAATCGTACCATTTGATGATGTAAGAAACTTGTGCGCGGTCTCATAGGACACGAAGAAGTGGTGAGGATGAATTATCACCATGTCAGCTTCGAATATCGATGCGACCTCAAGCGAACTGTGCAGAATATCGCTCCTTGCTCTTGTGCTGAAAACCTGTTCTGCAGACAGCAGAGGCGCGTGCAAAGAGCCAACTGTGAGCCCCGTAGTCCTGAACGACTCTTTTCAGTCTAATGAAAAATGTCAAATTCGCGTGCCTCTGGAAATTATAGTTAAGCTCGCTGTCCTGGATCATTATCTCAATCCTCTTGAATCCCAGATCGTGAGCTCGTTTGATCGACTTGTTTGTGGGGGCTGGATAGAAGGACCTGTGCTTATGGAGAGCCCTTGTGCCTGCATTATCGTAACGGCCTTGCCCAATGGATGGGATTCAAAACTGTCGACTTAAATCCACGAAATTGCGCTGTCCAGGGTTTGCTAAGTGTTTGACCCATAATCAAGGGTCTTATACCAGACATTAGAAATTCTGGTGTCAGACGACGATGATTGGTCAAGACAGTCCGAGATTATTGAATGTCAAATACTTGACCTCACGGTTTCAAGCAACTGCGGCGCGGACAAGATCCTTCAACGCGGGCTCGCTAATCTTCTCGTTCTCGTGAAAATCAATCGCTCGTGTCTTCTTGGCGTCGAGGCCCGCGTTGAACAGCTTGTGTGGGTCCGGCAGGATCGCGCCCTGAAAGAAGTTCATCTTCACGTTCTCCTTTAAGGCGCCGAGCGCGACGACCAGCCCGTCATGGGAGAAGATGGGGGTGTCCCATTTCCACTCTTCCTTGATTCCTGGGTCGGCGTCGTGAATGATCTTGCGAAGCCTTACAATCGTCTTGCCGCGCCTGTCCGCAAGTTCTGCAATGCGTTTGTCGATCAGTTCGGCAGGTTTCATCGAGATCCGGTCTGCGCTGACTCTTATCAGTATTTCAAACCGAGCGGGTTCATGGTTCCGGGATGGCTAGTTCCGGCATAAATCATGAAGCGTTGTCATCGAATCTACTTCGCCTTTGAGGCGAGGCGATGGCTGGATAGAGGCCCGTTAGACGATGTCGCGCGAGAATAGGATGATTACTTCTCCCTCACCTTCCTATGCCCGCGGTTCTTCGATGGGACCCATCCGCCGTCCTTTGTCCTCCTGTATCCCTCATCGTAGTGGTTCCAAAAGTCCTCGGGCGTGATCAGGGATTCTTCTGGGATGATGGCCGCCCATCCCTGCCCGCTCATTATGAGCTCCTTGAAATCGGGATTGACTATGATATCCTTAGAGTCTCTGGCCTGCTGGTGCCACACCTCCATGTCGAGTATCCGGAGCCTATCCCCCCGGTCGGCAATGAACTGCGTAGCGGCCTCAGGCCCTGCGGGTTTGCCGATTAGGTCCCCTGCCTTCACTTCCATCTCTTTCCCGTTGAATCTCAAAGTCCCCTTACCCCCCAGGATCAGGTAGTACTCGTCCACGTCGGAATGGCTGTGGAATCGGGCGGCGCTCTCGTCCTTCTCTACCACTCTGACCCTGAAGAAAGCGCGCCCGGGCCCAAGGAGCGGCATCAGGAACCTGTCGACCGAACCGGTTTCCTTCTTCGCGGTTAGGAAGCGTTCCCCTCCGTCGAGGGCGTCGTCGAACACGTTAACCACAGGCCTCCTCCACATGTTTTCAGTTAGTTTGCCTTCTTTCCTGACGTAGACTTCGTCAGCCCAGAACGATGCCAGACGGAGGACGAAGTCCATCGCTTCAGGCTCCAGGGGAGGGATGGCGATCTTCACTTCTCCCTTCGAATACCTGTTGAGGCGCCCCGCCCTATTCCCCAGCTCCTTCCAAAGCCAGTTGGCGAAGGGGAGCAGCGTCTCACCGTGCCCCTTCGGCATCGCCGTCTTCGACTTGAAAAACAGCTCCCACGCCAAGTCCGCGCGCAGCGCCTTCTCCGTCACCTGGTCGTCGAGTATGATCTTCATGCTCGACGGTACAACATGACCAGCTATGAGCTTTCCGATTGTTTCCCTCTCTTCCATGAAAAGAGTGTCATCAATTGTCAGCCTGTCGCTAAGAGCATCTTGGAAAATAGAGCCCTTTCCTGAAGAAGGACGAATGTTACAAATTTCCTTCTCTCAGTTGAAACGACATTCGGGCTTGCACCAAACGGTTCTCTGCTGGCTTGAGCCACATATGACTCCGCATACGATAAGTTCTCGGTCGGTCAATTGTATGCAGTTTATTCCGCTACACATGGAGCTGTCACAACAAACTTGCACAAGAATTGATCCTCGGCTTACTGCGATTTATTGACCGGTGGTTCGAAGGGGGTTGGTTGGGTCGGGTTGCATCATCCCGTTCTGGTTTCTTTGACTTGTTTTTCGATTTTGGGAATGACGTCCAATAACTGACAGTATGATTTCTCATAGCATCCCGGCTCAATTGCTTTCCTAAGCTTCGAAATTACGTAATGCCAATCATCTTCCTTCAGGACTACAGAAACTTGTCTTCGGGTGGAGGGTTTTGAGGTCAGCGTCGTTGACATGGCAAGCTTGGTTACGCGGTTCCACTATTTGAACCGACAAGTGGCTCTATGCTCTATCACAAGCTTCCATTCTCTTTGGTCCTGCTCAGGACGGGACACATTCAGATCTGATACATAATATGCGGTCGCGGATAAACTCTTACTGAATCGTCTTCAATCCAAGCAATTCGTTTGTGATCTTCGATGACTCTGTGAACTCGACATCCTCCGCTAGAGCCGCTAGTCGCCTAGTGATAATGCCCTTCATTTCGGGAAGCTTCTCGTAGCCAATGCATTTTCGTGCGAGGTTCATGGCGACTTTCAGCGTAGTTCCCGAACCGAGAAAGGGATCGACAACGGTATCACCGGTTATCGAGAACATTCGAATTAGCCTTCTGGGAATTTCTTCTGGAAAGGCGGCTATCCTTCTTTCGAAGCCGTCCAGATTCTGACGTGCTCCTTTGATATTCCATACTTGCGAGAACCACTCGTCCCGTTCCTTCTTTGTGTACTTGCTCGTGTACCGTGTGGCATCTTTCGACTCGAACTTTCGCGGTGGACCATTTCTGAAGATGAGAATGTGCTCCATGTCAATTGTGACGTAGGCATTGGGCGGGAGGAAGCCTGATCCGAGGAATGCCCCCTTTCCCTTGTAATGGGGCTTCGTAGTCGGCTTCTTCCAAAGAAGATAGGGCAAGGTTACAAGGCCTAGTTTTTCAAAACTCTCGATTATTCTTGAGTGGTTTGGGTAGAGACGGAATACTCCAGCAACTGTCCTAGTGGCATCTCCGATATTGATGCACGCGATACCACCGGGAGCGAGAATCCTTGCCACCTCCCTCCAGACTTGGTCGAGGTAAGAATGCATCTGATCGTATGTGGTTGATGATTCCGTTGCGAAAAAGTCGTCCCAGATGGCGACCATTGGGTAGGGTGGTGACGTGACGACCAAGTGGACAGAGCTGTCTGGGACACTGGTCATCTGACAGCTGTCTCCGATTACGACCCGGTAGTCTCTTGTCAACTTGATTGGGAGAGCAGTTTTTTCGCGAATTCCTATCCTACGTATTTGCCGCCAGGTTCCTGGCTAACGGGCGGCTTTCCACTCTTTCTCAATGCATCTTCGAACTCTTTTGCCTGCTCCTCTAGCTCTTTCATGTCAATTTGAAGTCCAACCTTCTTCACGAGCACCCGTAGTATTATCATTGCCGCCAGGGGATCGACCATGAATCCCGAGGTTTCTCCGGAGAGGAAGATTCCCTTCATTTTCCTGACTTTGGCTAAACCGGGTATGAGACCGTTCATCCAAGTGACTGCTCCTCTATCGATGATTTCGACCCCGAGGCTCTTGAGCTCGTCTACGAGCTGAAGCTCGCTGGCGGCGCCGTATACTTTGGGATTGTCTGATATTTTGCCGGTTATGAAAGCGCCAACCGTGATCACGGTCTCTACTCCAAGCTTTTCTGCCAAGTCAACAATGGCCTGGGACAAGCGATAAGCCGCCTCTGGGAGGATGGGCTGAGCATCACCTGTGTAGAGTACAAGGTCTTGGGGAAGAGTGTCGTTCTGCCAGTAGTACATCTCATGCTTCATCAGTTCTGCCGTGCCGTCTGGTTTCAGCAAGAGGCGCGGAGGAAGATAGTCGGAGTAGAGAAAACCGAGAGGAGTGGCTTTCAGGTTTTTTATTAATTGATCGAGAACAATCTTCGCTACGCGACCACTGTCCGGGAGACCCGCAATGAGGATGGGAGACCGCAACTTCGGAGCTTGGTTCAGTTGAAGCTGAATGCGTTGTCTCGTGGGGGCCCCATCCAATCTCTCTCAAACTCCATCCGAAATGGAACTGACTCTCTTACGATTTCACCATTTAAGTGGAGTTTCCAAACTTTTTTTTCAGGAACGTTTATATGAACTGCGCCCGAAGGAAGACACCTCTCCCGACCGGGTGCTCGATTGGCTAAATTCATGTTGTCGTTGCGCGATGAGAACTTCAAAATCCTAATTTCGGAAGCGGAAGAACGTGGAATAACAATTCAGGAACTCATCCGGGCCGTCATTATACCAGATTGGGTCAAAGACAATACGCTCGTAAAAACGAGTGACGATCAGGCTAGCTCAGTTAGGCCCATGGGGACCAATGGCCGCGAAGCACTCCTCCAATCTATAGGCAGAATTCGATCTTAGACGACCGGGTTTTCTTAGAGAAAATAGCTTACAACTTTTTTCCTGAAATACCGGATCTGTTCTAGCAACTTCTCCGATGACCATAGACCACCTTCTGTTACAAAGGTCAGCATGAATTCCTGGCAACCAGCTGCTTGATACGCTTCGATTTGTCGAATTGAATCTTCCGCGGAACCGTGGAGCACAGTGTCGAAGGCATCCTTCTCCGGGATCCTTGAGGCAATTTTCCGGATAGTTTCTCGCTGGACCCTTGGATCTGGAGATTTTTCCCAGACTCGGCCGGGGTGTTTTGCACCGGGATCTATCTTGTCCAATGCTTCGGGATTCAGAGCCAAGAAGTATTTTGCTGGGCCCAGCACTTTTCTGTCAGCATCCTCAGAATCACTTGAGACGGATGCAAGCGTATAGTACGCAGAATGGAATCCGTCGAGTGTCCGCCCCTTCTTCCTAGCAGAGTCCCGAATTATTGACAAGTCTGTCCCATACGTTTTCGGCGTATGACAATGCGGTACGCAACCATCCCCATCCTCGCCAGTGAGCCGCAACATTTTGGGACCCAGGGCGGCAAGATAGATCGGGGGTTTCGGTTCAACGGGATTGCCGGTTTGGAGATATGCGTTTTTCAAATTGTAGAAACGGCCGCTGAAAGTCTTCGGATTGTCAAAGCTGGACTCCCAGAGAAGCTTCAAGATCTTCAATCCCTCTTTCAGTCTGGTGAATCGATGATCTGTTGGAAAACCGAAGGGGGCTTGGTTCATCGGATCTCCCGCGCCTAGTCCTAGGAATACCCGTCTGCGAACGTTTGGGTTGAGTGTTCCAATTGTCTGTGCGACTATTGCGGGATGTCTGCGAACTAGATCTGTTACTGCTATTCCTAGTCTGATCTTTCGGGTGTGAGAAGCTAGTAGTGCGAGTACGCTGAAAGCGTCGGGAGCCGATGCTTCTCTGGTCCCATATAGTAAATGGTCGTCAACGAATACTGAGTCAAATCCTTGTTTTTCGCAGAACTGGGCTCGCCGGACAAGCTGACTGATAGACTCGGTTGAGTTATGGAATATTCTGCAGCCGAATCTTGCTTTCCCAGTTTTCACTTCGAACCGTTATTCCTCCAAACAGCGGGTTTGTCTGATTTTGTTGGCATAGTGGTAACTTCAAAAAGCCTGAGCTGGCTTGGTTCGAGTATGCAAGAGAGCCAAGGACGACTGGATGACCTTATCTTTCACAAGACAGGCCCAATGTCTTTCCAGGAGAAAGCGATTCCACCGTCTATTCAGGAGGAAATCCTGAAGGCTGCTACGTCCTGCACCTGGCTGGGTAGATGGAAGCTCTTGGTCATCACAGACAAGAATCAAAGGGTAAAGGTGGTAAAGGCATGGCAAGAAGACCTGAGGAGGATAGGGCGGCTAAAAGATGTCAGTTGGATTGAGAGATGGAAGCTGGCTCCTTTGTTCATCGCGTTCTGTCAGCCTAAGGATTTCAAACCATTTCAGTGGGTTCCCGGAGAGTACGCCAGAATCGGAGAGATTCACGAAATAGGATCCGCTGTAAGGAGTATCGAACTCAAGGCTCTTGAGTACGGCATCGGGCTTCACGGGCCGATAACGGGCCTGCTCATGCCAGAAGTAAACAGAGGCTTGAGAGCTGTGCTAGGAATACCTCAAGACTATGAGCTCGTGCACTTCGGAATAATGGGCTACCCGAAGGAGGAAGTAGAAGTAAAGTTCCCACAGTTGTCAGATGTCAGCTTCGCCAACAGATGGGGCAATCCATGGGTACTTGGGGATTAAAGGCGCATGAAGGGCTCCACAAAAAGAGACAGCGTGTCAGAACTAGCTTTTCGAGTAAGATATCTGCGTCGCAGCCGGGAGCTATACCGTCGCTATCTCGAATCAAAGCCCTGGTTGAGAGAGCTCTATTCCCGTTTCTTCGACATCAAGCCAGGACAGCGTCTCGTCGACGTCGGCTGTGGAACGGGGGATTTTACCCGTTACTTGGCAAGAATCTCCGGAGGGAAATCCAAAATCCTTGGCATAGACTCGAATGAAAAATCGCTCAAAGCTGCAATAGCCGACACTACCAAGGCAGGATTGTCCCGAACAATTTCCTACAGGATGGGAGACGTAAACAAGA
The DNA here is from genome assembly GCA_035656295.1 of Bathyarchaeia archaeon. GTDB lineage: Archaea > Thermoproteota > Bathyarchaeia > 40CM-2-53-6 > 40CM-2-53-6 > 40CM-2-53-6. The sequence goes on from DASRSU010000008.1 coordinate 232,168, forward strand.
TTCCGCTAAAGGATGGCTACGCGAACATCACATGTTGCCGAACACTGCTCATGCATCTCCCAGATCCCTTGGCAGCAGTCAAAGAAATGGCTCGGATCACAACGATGGGAGGCTCGGTTATTGCCGTCGAAGGAGGCAAGATGGCATCGTTCTATGACCCAGACGACGAAGAGTACAGCAGACTTGCCGAGCGAGCATATTCGGCCTGGGTTGACGGCGTCAAGAAGTTGGAGGGAAAAGAGTTCAAGATCGGTGAAAAACTGCCAGGCATCTTTCGGAAAGCAGGCCTATCCAGCATCAAGTCGAAGATTCAAGCTGATGCATGGCTATTCTCTGATCCTCGGCGTAAATTGAGCGATATTAGAGCCGACCTTCGTTTCGAGTATGCGATATTCAAAGAGAGACGAAGAAAAGACAGGAAGTATCTTCTCGCCGGAGGGGTTTCCAACAGTTGGATAACCTCATACTTCAATCGTCTCGCAGAAAGAACTAGAAGAAGTCTAAGATCCAAGGACACCGAGTTGCGAAACAATGCCTCTCTCTATGGGGCCACACTCTTCTTAGTTTCTGGAGTCAGGAAGGGCTAACCAAGATTGGCCTGATTCCAAGTTTTCCTCTCTTCGAATCCTGGAGCTTTGTTACTATGGTCCAGCGATTTGAAGAATCAGTTTTTCTATGTTCATGTGATGGATTCGTTGATGGACCACTATCAGGGTTAGACAATCCCCGCATACTCTAGTCGAGTGGCCGTCGACTATTATTTCGACGAGTTCGTTTTCGGGCTTTTCCTCAAAACGGAAAGCGCATGTGATTGCCATTAACATCGACTGCGCCCTTCTCGAAGTTAAACTTTCGACGAAAACTGTGACCGGCTACAACAGCGCACACACGGTAGACGGTTATATACGCGGAACAGACACGCCAGCATTGCAGCGCAAGAGGAGAGGAATCTCGTGACTGGTGGAGTTAGGATGGAAGATGGTTCTGACTGGAAGAGATTCATGAGGAGACATTGGAGCATAGTTGCCGTGTTTGTAGCGGCGTTCATTTCGGCATTTGCTGGCGCAGTCTATGTCTTCTTGTGGTTCGTGGGAAATGCACAATCAACAGGCCTAGTGCCTAGGACCCTAGGTCTTTGGACAATGGCAAACTTGGTGAACTTCATTCTGAATCTGATTTTCTGGGAGCTTCTCTTTATTGGAATACTTGTAGTCGCCGGCGGAGTGGCAGGCTGGCAGTGGTGGAAAAGACTACCTGACGAGGAACGGAGAGGATATCGCCTCTTTGGAAGACGCTCACGTAGGACGAGAGGTGGTGGCGGAGTATCACTCTTGTTCTTTATCGCGTTCGGCATCAAGGTCTATCTCGACGGAAACTGGAATATTCCCGTTTCAACTTGGACCTTGGACTACGTCGTGGGTTCCATGCTTCTGATTCTAGAATGGGTTCTGATCTTCCTAGGAATTCCCATAGCTGTAGGAGTAGCCTTGTGGATGCGCCACGAGATGAAGAAGCCCTAGTTTGCTTAACGCTTGGTCTTCAGCACGGTCTCCAGAATCTCGAAGACGAATATTCGAGCAGCAATACTTATGATAGCCCACGACGAGTTATAGCCGTACAAATATGGACGTAGTACGTGAGATTGAGAGAAGATCCGAACTCCCGCGAACAGTGCTCGCGTTTCTGGCGATCATCCTTGGGATAGTAATTATCCTCGAACCAAGATTGCTGGCGCTTCTAGTCGGTTTATTCCTCATCATTTTGGGAGTCTACGAAGCATACAAAATGGCTACAAACAAGACCACTTCTACTGTAGCAAGCCCTGTATCTTAGTCAATCTGAAGGGGCAAGCAACAAGAGTTATCGCTCACAAATACGAACTCACTTCGGGCCTCCTCGACCGTGACAGATGTAAAACAGGTCGACATGACCGGCAAGGTCTGTCTTGTCACTGGAGGCAACTCGGGTATCGGGAAAGAGTCTGCTGTTGGCCTTGCAAAGCTGGGCGCAACTGTCGTCATTGTTTCAAGGAATGCTGACAAGGGCGAAGCAGCGGTCGTCGAGATCAGGACTAGAAGCGGTAACCAGGACGTGGAACTGCTACAGGCTGATTTGTCGTCTCAGGATTCAGTTCGCCAGCTAGCGGACGAGTATCGTAGAAGATACAAGAAGCTGCATGTTCTCCTCAATAATGCAGGCATCTATCTCCCGAAGCGTATCGTAACCGTTGACGGACTGGAAGCGACGTTCGCAACCAACCATCTCGGACACTTTCTTCTAACCAATCTGTTGCTTGACCTTCTGAAGACTTCCGCTCCTTCACGCATCATCAACATCACATCCTCCGCGCATTATGGTTACGAGATCAATTTCGAGGATCTGATGGGCGAGAAAAAGTTCAGCTCCTTCCAAGCCTACGGACGCTCAAAACTAGCGAATGTACTCTTCACGTACGAACTCGCAAAGAAGCTAGAGGGCACACGTGTCACGGTCAACTGTCTACATCCCGGAGTCGTACGCACCGGGTTCGGTAAGGATCTAGGCGGATTCTTTTCCATCGCTGTAAGAGTCGTCAGCCCGTTCATGATGTCGCCTGAAAAATCGGCCCGGGCGGCCGTCTACCTGGCAACCGCACCGGAACTGGAAAACGTTACAGGCAAACATTTCTCGAAGGGAAAAGAGGAAAAGTCGTCAAAGGAATCCTACGACCCTGTCATGGCTGAGAAGTTGTGGCAGGTCAGCGCCGAACTGACAAAACTAGATGTCTAAACAAAGCTATTCTATTGCTACATCCACTTGCTGAAAGCTGACTGCGACGGGCATTTTCCAATTCTATAAATAGAACGGAAAGGTCACCCTAGCATTTCATCCGTTTCTGTAGGACCCGGGTCGGCAACCTTCTGATACCGGCTGAGGTCATCTTGCCATCCTCGAGTAATGTCAAAGCCATGTCGAGATTGCGCTTGGACCATTTGCTGCTGCTACCCCGTGGAGTGAAACGGCTTGCATATTTCTCTTGGTCAATGGACTTGATTTGACTGTCAATCCATCCAAAACACAACGCCTCCCCCAATGCCTCATCAACGGTAACCGTTGGCTTTCTAGACGATTTTTTGTAATAGATCAACCAAATCTTTCACCGTCTTGTGGTTTTTTGCTAGCCATTGTCTCCATTCTCTGCGTGATTTGACATAGAGCGTTTTTCCGATATCCAAGAGGGTGGTGCTAGGTCTTTTGAATTATCAGATTAAGCTTGTATCTTGTCGGCAGAATACTGGAAATTAGTTCCATTACAACGTGAGATCACTGAAACCTTCCTTCATAATTCGCCCGAGAAGGGAGGAGGGGGGTTCATCCAAGGCTGTTTTGGTTGCTATTCTGACGCCAGCAGCATTCCGATTGTCGTGACGAGCCCTGCGTGGTCAGACGGCCATAAACCTGAAACCGTTCGACCTGCCGAATCCGCACCTACGAGGGTTCTCTGAGACATCGATTCCTCCGAATGGACGTACCACTAGCCGCCCAGCTATTGTACGGCCTCAAATCATTGACCCTTGAGCTTCGTGTTCTTTCCATTTCGCTAAGTCTACTCCTTTGACGAGTAGCCATACCCCTAGTACGACGAGCCCTATGATCATCGGTATCATTAGGAGGAAGGAAGCATATGCTGGCGCGATGAAAAACATCAGGGTCGCGATCACGAATCCGAATCCACCGATAACCCATAACGCTCCTATGATTTTTGGAAGGTATCCTGATCGCCAGATCAAGTATCCAAGGATGATCGAGCCTGTCCCGTAGAATATGGTGGATAGGCTTCCGGCAGCTCCGTAGATGTTGTATGAGAGTAGTGCAAGGGTTTGTAATTGTTGAGTTGAGAAGGTGTTCAGATACGGGTCTCCTTTCAGAATCAGTGTCTGGGCGAAGTAGAAGACTTCGCTGAACGCAAACGTTGCGGTTGCCATTAGCCGAAAGAGCACAGAAGAGAAGGCTAGATTAGCGCGCACTGGTCGAAGCAGGACGTAGAGGAGGAAGGTGAGTGCAACATCAGTTAGAGCCTCTATGATGTAGGCGACAAAGCCGAGCCGGAAGAGCAAGTCATTCGCGGTGATGTTGTGGGCGGTCGTAGCCGCATCGCTCCGCACAACGAGCATGTTCGGGACAATGGCCTCACCAATAGAGCCTGCTATGACCGCGACTAGGAATGTGACTCCGGCGACCCTTGCGTAGGTTTGGATCAATGATCTTTTCCTGTGCGCTGGATAGTCTCAGCCTCTCCGAGGATTATTGGTGTGCGATTCTAGGACGATATTACATTTGAGGAGAGAATTTGATCGGGTCGGTCTAGGTCTTCTTCCGTGTATCAATCTCGTCCATACGTAGCTTGACGAGCTTCACTAGCAAGGGGATCGGGATCTTTGTGCCGAGGGGGAATTGTAGTGTGGCTTTCGCCGTCTTATACTTCTCTAGTTTTTTGGCGAGGATGGTCGGAATGCTTTGCGGGACGGCGAAGAAGCTGATGTGGTTCTTGAACCCTCCGAAGTATGCTAGTCAACCTTTGTAGCCAGGATATCTATATTCATAGAATGGCATTCCGTAACTCATCTTTTCTTCTGCTTCGGGTGCGGCTGCACTGATTGCTGCTCGAATCTGTCTCATCATCTGCTGGGCAGGTTGAGGCGCTCTGGCAATATATTCGTCGACTTTTGCGTTTTTCGCCTTTCTCATATTGAGCCTACTTACCCTTCATGGTGCCGAGGGCGGTATCGCTGTTTAGACTATCGGTGCCGGATGTCTCCGAACCTCTTTTCCGCGGTGATGAGTCTTACTCAAATACTAGCTTTTGGATTCTCTTCTTGTGCAGTCTTTTGCTCGTTCTGGAATAGCTGGAAAGGTAGAGGACAAGAGGCTAGTTTTGAACGGTCTTCATTTTCACTATCGGGACTGGGGCGATGCGGGATATCCGGCTATTGTAATACTGCACGGTTTCACGCATCACTCCCACGTCTGGGATACTCTAGCGAGCAAACTTCAGCAGAGTTTTCATGTGCTGGTGCTCGATCAGAGGGGACATGGGGAAACGGAATGGTCCACGGATTACTCTGACGAGACCATGCTGAATGATTTTGAGGCTTTCACTCTTGCATTGGATCTCGAAAAATTCGTGCTACTTGGACATTCAATGGGAGGCTCGATCGCATACGTATTTGCAGCGCGTCATCCGAACCGCGTCGAGCATTTGATACTTATTGAAAGCGGTCCTCCGCTTCCAGGAGAAGCAGCCGGCTCAACTGCACCCTCAGTTGAGAAAGCAGCAGAGTCGTTTCATAATACGGAAGAGGCTGTTCAGTTTGTTAGGACAATATTTCCTATGGCCCAAGAAACCGAATTGCGGAACCAGATAATATACAATCTGCGAAGAGAGGACACTAATTGGACTTGGCGATATGATCGGAAAGGACTGCGTGACCGTTATCCAGAGATCAGTGTTTCGAACGCTGGAAATTGCTTTCCACAGTTTCCTGCCCTACTCTCTTGATTCTAGGTGCCAAGAGTTCTTTTAATCGTGAGAGAGCGAATCGCATGATCCAAGTCATTCCCGATTGTCATATGGTGGAGATACCAGATAGTGGACATAGTCCGTCACGAGACAATCCCGAAGCCCTCCTTGAAGCCGTATGGAAGTTCCTAGAAAAATAGAGCGAGTTTGGTGCCGAGGGCAGGACTTGAGGAAAAGCTCACGGTTCCGTGCATTTCCACGCGAGTGAATACCATTTCCTAGCAGATTTTTTACACTCGACATGATACATCGGAACTCAAGACCTCATATGGGTCTGTTCAGAAACATAAACGTTCGGATGTTTGGTGACTACCAGAATTAGGTGTCAATTATCTATGATTGGCCAAGCCACTACAGCTTTTTCTTGATTTAAAGGATTGATTCTGGCATGCGATTCTTGACAGAATCCATCTTGCCCGGAGTGAGAATATGAGAGTCCTTGCGTGGGTAGACAAACTTCGCACATTTGTTATTGCCTCGTCTGTCGTAAACAAAGACATTGATTTTTCGTAGATAATTTGGATCGAAAAGACGTAATTATTTGGTCTATGATTGGGTCTTGGTATGACGGTTGCGCCAGCGCTTACGATCTATAGCGAGTCGGAAGGTGGTGGATGCGATTGGAAAGAAGCCAAGACGCAATCGTCGAGCTGCTGACCGCATCATAGGAATAGTATGTGTTCCTCCCTAGTGGGTCTGTCCCCACGGCGAGGCTCTGGCGATCAGTTGAATAGGAATAGCTGACTGTTTTTGATTGTGGATCCTGGACTTGTACAGGTCCCAGTAACTTGGCTTATACTCTGAAGGAGGCCGCCAGAATAGGAAAAGGGGAATGCGCGTCCAACTGTGTCAGTTATGCATGAAATCCCGTTACTGCCATAAGTGAAGGTGATCGCGTTGTTGCCTGTTGAATCCGTGATGGATGACAAGCTATGATCTGAGGCAAAGCTGAACGACGTCCCCCGATTGTCATAGAGGAGTATGGTTCCGTCGAGATTCCTGACCAGCCGGAAGTTCTCACCCTGGTGATTTTCAAGTGTCGCTGTGGAGCCTGACCAGAAACTTGAGGGTATCTGATACCCTTCTCCCTCCCATAGGTGAATGTAAAGCGGTTGACCTGTGTTGTTAAGCCATGGATAGTTGAGCTGCCACCCATCATCCATCGGGGCCCAAGGATATTTTTCGTAGTTGTATGGCGCATTGTTTAGAAAAGCGGACGGTTCAGTGTATATCCTCGTAATTGCTAGGTCGAGGCCGCGACCTGGAACACTAAGGTCTGTCTGACGAACTGTCAACATCCCTGTGCTAGGCGAAACATATTCTCCTAGGTTTGAGAAATATTGTCCATACGGAGCCAGTCCGTTGCCGTCCCAGGGATCGCTTGGGGAGGAGTATGGGGACCAGAACGGTCCGATGGGAATAGAAGCAAACATTACACTGAAGGGTCCGCTGGAGGGACCTTCAGTCCAAGAGAGCATAAGGTCGCTTGAATTTGTGCTGCTAGCCACAGCGAAACTTGTCCCGAGAAAAGCTGGACTATTTCTATATGTGACTGGATACACTGCCGTTCCATCAGACCATAACTGGCCTGGGGTCTTTTTCTTCATCAGGATCGATGAGCCCTGCATTGCGAAAGGGTAAACGCTGTTCGTTGTGGAATCTACAGTTACAGTCCCGTCTGTGGCGTTCCCTGGAAAGATGTTTGGGGTAGTTGTCCACGACGAGCTAGAAGTGGGACGGAAAGCATAGTTAAGAGTGTATGTCGTTGCCCATGGAGGTCCACTCCATGTTTCGAAAATTACATGAGTGTCGTAGCTAGTGTCGGTTACGGCCGAGAAACAGAAATCACAGAGTTGTCAGTTCTGCAGTATAGTCTCAGTTGAACCCCTGCTTACTCCGTTGAACCAAATGGCGGATAGAGAGGATTGCGTGTATTCATACGTGAGTACATGAGTAATCCATCACGAATCAACCAAAATAGAATCAGGGGTTGGCCCTCAAACTGCGCTCAGAGAATGGACATTACTTCAGAAGCGTCTCTCCAACTCGAAATCCCTGTCGGTTCGCCGTCAAACATGAGCGCGAGTTGTTCGTATGCGTTTCGCGAACTAACTAGAATCTTGCGATCCAACCTTTCGACTGACTTCGAACGCACCAATCAACCCGCTTACGACTGTTGCAGTGAAACTTGTAACAAAAATCGGCCACGGAACCTCTACGTAATAGTTGACTGTCAAAACCAGCCCTGAAAATAGCCCCGAAATCGCAAAGGCAATTCCCACGAGTCCACTCCTTTTCCCAATTACGTATCCCAGGGTTAAAGCTAGGATGACAACTGCTGCTATGCCTGAGGCCACCAGTGTAGGTGTCGGCATTGCTCTAAAACGATCCGGCCACACTAACCCCTATCACAGACACTCCGTAGCAGACAGTAAGTAGGGCACCGAATATGGAGTCGGCACCAGTCTCGACATCAACGGTCTGCCGGGCGCTCTCTTCCGTCTCATACATCCATAATATTGTGGCCGCAGTACCTGATATCCCCCAGCATACGCCGTGTATAATGGGATTCCTTAGCGCCTTCCTGAGATCACGACCGTATCCATTCGAAAAGCCCACTGTACTTCCCGTACCCTGACCAAGTCCAGCGCGAACATCGACGGAGGGCGTCCCAGTGTTCTGGATACCATTGCCGATGCTGGGAAGCGTGGTAATCGGCCCCGTGCCACCGGTTAATCCTGGACTTGTCGTTCCCCCATTTCCTTTGGAACCATTGGGTAAGGTCGGTCCAGTTCCCTTGCGCCAAACCACTCACCCCAATGAGAGTATAATTCGTATGCTCCCCATGCCCCCCACATTATCCCGACGACTATTGCTCCAGCGGGGGAGGGTTCTATGGCACCGGTTCCAGGACCTACTCCTCCGCTTTCCCCAACACCTCCCCCGGTAATGGCTGCCGCTGGGCCAAAACCGAAGCCGCATTCAAGTGAGCCCAAAGGATCCTTCCAGAAAGCACCATCCCACATGGAGGGACAGCTACTGCCATGACGTAGAGTCACCATCACCATTCCAGAGGGATCCGTGTAGGTTGCCGGTGAATCTTGGACGTAGACGTACGGATTGAGACTCTGCGGGTTGGAAGAACCGCCTGCTAACGGGTCTTGGCTGATGAATCGGCCTATTGACGGATCATACCAGCGCTGATAATAGTAGTATAGACCTGTCGCAATACTGTAAGGCTTGCCTGTAAACCTGTTACGCTCGGGACTCCGACTAATTAGTAGAGTAAAATTTAGTTCAAAACTGTAGACCTGGTTTGTTAGCTCGGCAGGATCTTGGAATAGCGGAGCGGACACAAATTGAAAATGAACAGAAGCAAATCCTTCTAGCGGTTCCATGCATCCAGCGTTGGTTGCGAAGGAAGGCGCCTGTAACTCAGCGCAAGTATCTGGGAACACGACTCCATTCCACTGAGGTCTACTATTTTTTGGTCAGTATAACGTGTCCGGCACGCAAGCCAATTCCGATGAGAATAGCGGGCGCGCCAAAAGCGATTTCAAGAGTCTGAGGAAACTTTCGAGAGGCAGCTATGAGCCCAAGTCCTCCTACAATAATCGCGGTTCCTGTCAACCTAGAGACTCTTGGAGAGGTCGATACATACGGAAAAGCGCCCACAAGTGAAAATATTGTAAGCCCAACATAATAGAAAGGACTCGTGAAAAGGGCCTTAGGGGTGAGATACAATTCTAGAAGAAAACCTCCAGACATTCCCACTCCGAGCACAGTGAACGCGAGAAGACGTGTTTGTTTCAGGTTCATGCCGGACACGCTACCAGCCGAGGTACGGCACGAAGTAATTGTCCCAGACCCCCGATACGATTCCGGACTCCAAACCACCAGAAACAGCTGTGCCTGGTCTGATATCTCTTGAAAATTCTCTAGCGAGACTGATCGTCGAATACATATCTGTGGAAGCCATGGGTGCCCTACTGCCCGTCATCGCTCCGAAGCCGAAAGCGATGAAAATGTCTGAAGCAGTTTGCCCAGTCGATTTACCACCAGCCAAATCGGTTGCTCCTTGAACGACCGCCATGATTCCGCCTGACGCCCCCCGAGTGAACAGAGCTGCACTTGCCCCAGTTAGCCCAAGTCTTGCGGTGCCGAACCCGCCAGCCAGTGGGCCTGCGACTCCACCGAGAGCCCCAAGAGCTCCGCCAGACAATGCCGCCGCTGCAAAGCCCTTAGCACTACAACCTGAACTTGAGCCACCGCAAGTTGCGGCGTAAAACGCACCTGATATCCCCGCACCTGATAATCCACCAATTAACACAGGCGCGACGGCTAGGCCGAGCCCTCCAGTTGCAACCCCGACAACAACGATGACAGCAACGGATATGACGATTGTCCGGAATTCAGCATCATTATTCCATTTGTCGACAACCGCGTTCACACCGCTGGTGAAAATATTTGCTGTGGCATTAGCTCCGTTCCATACTGTAATTGCCCCAGAGCATACCGAAGAGAAGATCCAGCATCCGTCAAGGCCTGTTGGCTCTGTGAGAGAAGTTGGAATATCGAGAACGTAAATGTACAGGTTCAGGCTTTGCGGATTTGATAGTTTTCCTGGTCGTGGGTCTGGTGAGATAAATCGGCCTGTGCTTGGATCATACCAGCGCTGATAATAGTAGTACAGACCTGTCGCAGAACTATACGGTTTGCCAGTGAACTTGTCCACGGCTCTGTTAGCGAAAGCTCCTTGCGGACTTCCATTGTCTTGACCGAAAGGCTGGTAGTTGTTGACATAAACCATGCCGGCATTCTGCCAGGTCATCATTCGTGTGCTACCCAGTGCATCCGTGTGGAAGTAGTACCGTGATGTTGTCGATATTATCATGGAAACTCTGAGACCGGCAATGGAAATGTAGGCATACTTGTCACTGTACAGGAGTCGCTTGTGTGAAATGTTAGTTCCTTGGTAAGCAAAGAAAGTGGTGGTTCCTGACTCAGAGGCCACTGCTCTACGGCCCATGGCATCGTATGCATATTGAACCTGACCTGTGCTGTTGGTGACTTTCAGAAGATGGTTGGCGGCATCCCACGAGTACGACCAGTTAACTGTTCCACTAGTCGTCACGCTCTTAGTCAGCAGATTCCCGTTATTGTCATAGGAGTACGATATGCTAGTTCCTGGAGCTGAGGAACTGATCAACTCGTTATTTTGTGTGTTGTAAGAAAATGTCGTTTGCACTCCATTCATAGTCTGGGAGAGCATGTTTCCTATATTGTCGTACTGGTAGGCATAGACGTTTGAAACTCCAGAACTAGCCGCGTTCGCATTGATAATGCGTTGCAGGGGATCGTACGCGTACTTTTCGCTTACGCTTGCTTGGTTTACTTGACCAGTCAGATTTGAAACTGAACCGGTCTTGTTGTAATTGTAGGTTAGTAGCATCATCGTCGTACCTCCGTTTGCCAGTTTGATGGTTGAATAACGACCGAGCTGATCATAGGTGTAATTCCCCAGGAGACCGTTTCCATATTGAATCCCCTTAACTTGGTCATTTGGATAGTAACTAACGGTCGCCAAGTAAATTCCCGTACCAGCATGAAGCACACTCACAGGTCTTCCAAGTCTGTCGTAAGCATATTGCGCTGTCACGCCGGGGTAGACTATTGTATTTGTCAGCTCGCCGTTGTAAGTGTATGAAATTGTGTCAGTGTTTGAAGAGCCGCCTGTAACCGTCCAGCTTCCAGGGGACCCAAGACAACCTAGGTCTATGATGTTGCGGCTTGATGGATTATCAGACCACGTTTCAGCGATGACTCTGTTACGAGCGTCGTAAGAGTAAGAAATTGTGGCATTTTGGTTCTGTAGTGTAAGAGTATTTCCGTTCTTATCGTAACTATAATTGTCACTGGTTATTGTACTACCGCAGTGGGTGACAGTCAGCAACCGACCGGCGGAGTCATAGGAATATAATGAAGCCACATTGTTTTGGTTGATTGATTTGATTATTCGGCCTGTTAGATCATACCCTGCGAAGGTGAATGTACCATCTGGATTGTTTGTACCAATCGCACTGTTAAGATTATCGTAAACATAGGTAGTAGTCTGTCCTTTTGCAGTTGTTGAGCTCCTTAAATTTCCGACAAGATCATAATTGTAGGTGGTCACATATGTACTGCCTCCGAACGTTTTCGGCTGACAAATCGAATCGGAATATTCAGTTACGGTGACCTTACGACCTAGGAAGTCGCTTGCAGTACAACGCGAATTTCCATATTCGTTCGTGAGGATGACTTGAGACTGTATGTCGTTGTAGGAAACCTGAGTAGTATTCCCATCTGGCTTCGTTGTGCGAGTAATCCTTCCGAGCACGTCATATTGATACTGGTAAGTATTTCCCAACGGATCTGTTCGGCTGGATACCTTGTCGATCCAATTGTAAGTTGTTGTAGCGGTCGAGTACAATATCCCCCCGGAAAATCTTTGAATTGAATATAACCGTCCTAATCCATCGTAGATCTGTCGAGTATCGAGACCGTTCTCATTTGTGATTTCAACGTAGTTGGCAGCGTCATTGTAGTTGTAACTGATGTACGCTTGAAGTGGGTAGTTGACCTTCGTTGGCCTTGTGATTAGATCATACTGGTAAGTGGCCATGTTTCCATTCGGATCATTGGTTGACAGCATGGTCCCGAAATTATTATCGTACGTGAAAAGGGAAGTAAGACGAGTTGACCCGGACAGTTGAGTCTGATTCGTGAGATAGGCATAGTTCGGTCCTCCAAAAGTGTAGTAGATCGCATTACCCAGTTGATCAGTGCTGGTCTTTGGATTTCCAAAGACATCATAAGTTGCGGAAGTGCTCAGCCATTGTGTGCCTACAATAAAGTAGGCGCGGAGATGATTGAATCTGCCAACATCAGCTTCTGCCCTCAAGTAGCCATTAACGAATATTCTTGCATGCCACGCATAGTTACCATAGATTCCGTTTGGCAGGAACCCTGAAATTCCGAACTCGATATAGTGAACCCCGTTAGAAAAGGATCGACTAGTTGTGTAGGTGTAATTACTGCCTGCGGTTGTAACCTCGTACGTTGGCCACCAAGGAACCGGCAAGGGCTGATCAGTCGTAAGTCCCCATGATCGCCCATACTGATCAGTCGTAGGCCAGGCTGTGATGCTGATCTGGACCTGCGATGGGTCGCCACCGTAGGCTTGGTTTGTTTGAGAGACTCCTCCCCATTGTGTATAACCGTAATAAGTTTCTTCTGGCATACTGCCTGGTCCATTCATCAGTTGAGCAGTTCCGGCCGTTGTCACAATGTTAGGTCCCGCTGTGGCATCGCTTCGAAACAGGACTTGCCCAGTATTCGCATTTTTCACACTTACTAGGAGACCGGCCGGACCACTGATATTTGTAGCGTATATTGCCAGTACGTGAAGTCCTGCAGCAACACTCGTAGAGTAAGAATCTGTTTGTTGCCAATTACTTCCTGAACCTAGCTGCAATCCATCTAAATAGAGCGTGTACGTATTGTCTACTGTTATTGCTATGTTGAGATTCATTGCTGTTGAGAGACTGAAGACTCTGCGAAGCCAAACAGGATCTGTTGTGGCCGACACGTCGGCGCCCGTCTGCCACCAAATCCACTGCGCGCTATTGTCCGGCCATCCTGTGATCGTTCCCCAGGGGCCTGCTCCGTAATTCTGCGATGCATAAGCTTGGATCCAACCCGAAGCAGGCAACCAATCGGTAGCACTGTTCCAGCCTGTCCCAGGAGATTTCGTTGTTGCAAGCCATGTGTTTATGCCAGTCGGTCCAGGTGTACGGCTCTGAAGGAATGAGTTGGAAAATCCAGAGCCGGTAATAGATGGAGATACCGTGGCTACTTGCACATCGTCGAAGACGGCGGTGTAAGCACCTGAGTATAATCCAAATGCCGTGCCGCCAGCTGCCGGACTATTGGTCGAGAAAGTTCCGGAGACGGTACACGTAGCTTGACCCGGAGTACTAGCCCACCCTGTTGCGGAGTAGCCATTCACCGTCATATTCAGAGTATACCAGACTCCCAAGATCAGGGGACATGGGACTCCCGCAAGCCAAACCTTCCATTCGTCGAGGAGATACAAGCTACCACTGTAAAACACAAGTCCCCATTTGTAAGAGCCAGTTTTGGGATAATGAGTTAGGATGCCAACTCTTGGGGTCGTCGAGTTGGTCTGTGTCACAACATTGACTTTCGCTTGAATTGAAATGTTCGGAATCCCAATATCTGCCCAAGAGAACATTGCGTCCTCCGCACCTTTGACCTCGGTTCCTGTGTAAACCCCGTTATTTGCCTGCCAATTGCCACCTGTAGCATTCCAAGAATTGTCAGGTAATGATCCTTGACTTTTGCTGAAACTGTCTTGAAAGGCATAGAAGGCTGGTGGTTCGCCATTATTGTAGTACCCACTGAAACTTTCTTGGTAGAAATTGGTTGACGGGTTAATTGCGCGACGACTGTAAATTTGATTACCCCATAAGTCATAGCTGTAGTAGTTCGTGTAGCCACCTGCGCTTATGTCAGTCCTTGCAGTGATGTCTGTTCCTAGTATTCTTCCCATGCTGAATAGCAAGCCAGCAGGCCCGCCGCTGTTGCCTGCGGCGATTGCAACAACATGATTTCCTGCACCAAGATTGACATTGTAGGTCTTCCTAGTGGACCAATTGGTGTCGGAAGCAATGTTTCCACCGTCAACATAAAGAGTGTAAGAGTTGTCAACTGTCATTTCAATAAAGTATGTGCCTGCTGTTGGTGCATTGATAACTGTCCGGAACCAGACAGGTTCTGTGGTAGAACTCGTAGCAGCATCCGGATTCCACCAAATCCATTTCGCACCTGTATCTTGCCAGCCAGGTATGGTATTCCAAGGTGCTCCTCCGTATGCAGCAACAACTGGAGCGAGGGCCCACGATGAGTCTTGGCTGAAATTCGTCAATGAATTCCAACCATTTGCGGGGGTGGTTTTTGTCCAGTACCATTCGTTCTGACTCGTTGTTATCACAACTTCTTTTGCGATTTGTCCGTTTACGCCAAAGAACTGTTCATTCCCACTCACCAACCTTCCATTTGCATCCGTGACGTTTTTGATATACGCTAGAAATGAGAATGCATACTTTGTATAGCTTGTAATCTGCGTCCCATCATAACTTGTCACAGTAGATCCAATAAGCTGGTCGCCGACTCCTGGCGCATACGAATAACCGAATTGGCGTACAGTCGAAGTAGGGCCTGACATGACCTGCTGTAATGAAACTCGGTAGGTTGTGGCTTGAGTCCCTAATAATGCACTAACGTAACTATAGGCGGTGTACCAGCCTGTTGAATAGGTGATTTGCGCAATCAGCCATGGATTTGAGCCGTAAGAGTATGACGTAACTCTGCCAATTGGGTCTGTAACCGATGTTAGATCCACGCCGTTGTTTCCATAGCTTACTGACCTGATCGCCGAGCCTGGAGAAGAACAACTTCCGTTCACTTGGTTGATCCTTTGAAGAAGCCCTCCTGAATAGGCGAAAAGTGAATGCTCTTTGAACAGTATCAGAAATGCATGAGATGAGGTTATTGGAGTAATTGAAGGACACCATATTATTACCAGTCGAGTCAGATATCGACAACAGAGCATGGTTCGGATTCGTACCGAAGCTGTATAAAGTTCCCGATTTGTCGTAAAGGGAAATGGTCCCATCGACAGATCTAACAAGTCTGAAATTCTCGCCTTGGTGATTTTCGAACGTAGCGGTAAAACCGTTCCAGAACGATGACGGTATTAAGTAGCCTTCTCCATTCCACAGATGAATGTATTGCGGGTGATTCGTACTGGTCATCCATGGAAAATTCAGTTGCCATGCGTTTCCGAGTGGGGCCCACGGATAAGTCTCATAATTGTAAAGCTGGCACTGTGTGGAGCAGTTCAAGAAGCTGTATGGTTCCACGTATACTCTAGTAATGTCAAAATTGATTCTCCGTCCGGGAAGGCTCAGATCGGTTTGACGAATTGTCAAGATTCCGGTATTTGCTGATACATACTCCCCTAGGTTCGAGAAATATTGTCCGTAAGGTGCTAATCCATTCCCATCCCACGGCAATGCGGGCGCAGAAAATGGTGACCACACTGTTTGGATGGGAATGGATGCGAATGATACTGTATTGCTTGCTGTCCATATCGTAGCAATCTGAGCATTATTTGTTGCACTAGCAGAAATTGCACTGGATGTAAGATATGCTGGAGTTGGTGAAGAGGGAATGTTAGTGACTGGATAGACTGCAACTTGGTCGGACCAGCTTTGACTCAATGATTTGCCTTTCATAATTATCACGTACCCTTGTGCATTCGTCGTAAAACCGAGAACGTAGATGTTGTTCGTCGAATAATCAACAGTCACAGAGGGGTAAGATGCAGTAACCCCGTAGACGTCAGCAGGAGCAGTCCACGCCGAATTAATAGAGGCTTTGAAAGAATAATTTACGGTTCCACTATTTGTAACATAAACTAAATGTTGACCATAGTTAGAATCTGCAACGGCGGAGAATTGATCGTTGTCAGGCACAGTTGATTGTATTGTTTCTATCGTTCCACTCGAAGTTCCATCATACCATGTTGTATAGAGTGAGGGTGCCGAGCTAGTGCCCACGTATTGGTAGATGATCCGAACTTTGCCAATCGAATCCGCGGGAATGATGGTTGATCTATCGTTATTGGTGTCAGCAAATGCAGGATTAGAGTAGTCTGGACCAGTACAGCCGTTAATGTTTTGTGGCTCGGTCACAGTTCCTCCATAGTTTACGTAGAGGTTGCTCAATTCAAATGTGTCAGAAAGCTGAGCACAGTATTGCGCATCATTTTGATGTTTTTCAAAGTAGTTGTAGGAGAAAACCAGAGCTCCACTCGAACTTAATGCAACATTCACATAGCGGTAACCGGCAGTTATCGTACATTGAACACTGCCGTTGCTACTACATGTTGGAACGGCTCCACCAAAAGATTGCGCTGGTTGCCAATTGATGCTGCTTCCTGACATTGTTCCCTGAGCATACCATA
The DNA here is from genome assembly GCA_035656295.1 of Bathyarchaeia archaeon. GTDB lineage: Archaea > Thermoproteota > Bathyarchaeia > 40CM-2-53-6 > 40CM-2-53-6 > 40CM-2-53-6. The sequence continues at coordinate 248,820 of DASRSU010000008.1, forward strand.
CGTGTGGATGCACGCCTACATTGCAGTTGCCCAAACAACCTCCGACTGCCTTCTCTCCTGACGCAACAATTACTGTTTGTCCAACACTGATGACGTCAACTTCGGACGACGGTGCATCCCAATAACCAGGCCATCCCGAGGGCATTGATTGTTGGGATGACCAATTAATTCCATCGCGAGAAGAACTATAGCCAACAGTTATGCCATTATGATAGAACGCATAGTAATATCCGCTCTGAGAACTATAGACAATCTTGCGTTCGAAGCTGAAGGCTGTTGCGCCGGGGCCTACATTAGAGGCGATCGTAGGATCTATTGCAACTTGATGACCAGCAGGAATACTCCCTAGTTTTATCGCGAGTAGAAATTGGTTCGGCGACAGAATTGGCTGGACGAGAAGATTACTTGGTACATCCATCCAATTGAAAGTGAAACTTCTGTCATCGAATGTATCTTTGAATGACTTTACGTCGGATTGTGTTGTAGATGTAAATTTCTGTAAGTCGAGCCAAGAATAAGCCAGTTCATATTCTGCTGCAACATCCGGGGTAAACAACAAATCCCATTTTAATGGTCCAGCGTTCGTAGCTCGGTAGATTATCTCAAAAGTACCGGAGTATGTCCCGAAACTTACATGCATGGTTCTTGTAACAATGGTACCGGTAGAGTTCGTCCCAAGAATAACAAATTTGTTGGAGATCGGTAACATGGGAACGAGATGACCCGTCGCGTTTACTAATATGCTCCAGAAAGACCATGAGCTAATCGCTTGGTTTCCGGGGCCTAGAAGCTCATCATGTGGTATCGCCCCACCAAGGAGCCTCATTGCGAGGCCTCTGTTGAAGAGAGTAAGGTTCTGGGAAGAGGCCTGTATCACTCCGCCACTATTCATTAAAGACGATAAGCTTGAGTGTACAGTCCTCGGTAATGACAAACCGGCGATCGAATTAGCACTCACGACTGTAGGCGTGTTCGATATTGCCCCACTATTTTGCGGCGGACAATAACTCGTTGTGGATGTAACATTTGCAATAGGACATAACTCCCCGGACGACGACTGGAGTGGGCCCGGACTTGTCGGCTGAAACATTTTGTCGAAGACATTTGCGAGTCCGGGCAACCAAGCACCAATCGAGCTAATGACAATTAGCAATATCATTGACGAGACCAAGAGAGACCTGAGGAGTTTTCTTGTCCTCCTTCCTAATATCGGAATTCTAACCGCAGGGTGCGAGTATTCCACTGTACCGCTTAGAGTACTGGTTTCGAATAATTCAGCCAGAGAGGATCGTGAAGGAGTATTAGGGAGGTTACTTGTGACACAGGCCCCTAGATCATAATCCATGAAGCATGCTGAATCTATTCTTCGATGATAATAGGCCTTTGAAGAATTGTTCTATCCCTTTGTTCTATGACATTGTTCTATATTGCCTGCAGTTTTTGGGAAGGATGCATTGAAGTTTTCCGTGTGCCCATTGAAATTTTTCGACCTTCAAGTAGCGCAATCGCATGTTCATAGACTTGAAAGGCAACGATGCCATCTTCCGTTGTCTTGACAAGCTTTCCTCTTTTATCAGTTTCATACTCAACGAGTTTGCATGAAAGCAGATGTGTTAGGATTGGTTTGACAACCTTGTAAGACAGATTCTGAAATGCCATTAAGTGGCTGATGCGAAGACCTTCGAACGCACAGGACTTTAGTATACCGGCCTTTACATCATGATGCGTCCTGCGCAATGATGCTTGACGCAAATGCAAACTTATGAAAATAAAGGGAATCGACTATTTTCCGAAAGAAAGGTAAACGAGGAAGTGCCTTTTGTTTCTTATACCTCCTTTTCCCAAATCGCGTAGTGAATAGAATGAATACAAAATGCGTCGGACAAAGATTAAATGTCACGTGAAAGTGTTTGGTTTGCATCAACTCTTCGTTTTGAAGAAGGGAAGAAGGCTCCGGTCCGTTATGTCATAATCAAAGGAAATATTTGGAAAACAGCAGGTAACACCATGGGAAGCCCCCCCATCTAACCACCGCGTGTTAGATGACGCGTATACCTAATCTTCCTTGTCGTCAATCTTGGAATCATCCATGAACCAATAACGGCCATCTTCTAGTTTTGAGGGTGGAACCACAACCAATCCTCCATCGCCACGAACCACATCGATGTCCCACTGGATTGCCTGGACGGCTCGAGCTATTTTGTTAGTGTGAAGCCCAGATTGTTTTGTTCTGAACCAGACGTGAAATCCACCTCGAGGTGTATACGTGACTAGTGTTTTTAGACTTCGAAGCAGCGTAATGTTCTCTTTTCTCCATTGGAGAGCTATTTCTCGACTCTCTAATAGTTTGTAAAGGTCGTAGTCTACAATGTGCAGGTTGCCAGAAACTGAACCGCATACACAGCCCACGCTTTCTTCTTTGTATAAATCGCTGTCAGAAGCTCGTCTCGGTTTGGAACATAATTCTGCTTCTGCCATTCAGGATAACCTGGCTTCTTTGCATTGTAAGTACGATCAGGTTCTCGTCTACCTTACAATGGAATAATGCGAAGACCCTCTTTCAAGTATAGATCTAGCCATTGTTCGTCTGGCCAGAATCTCTCTCTGCCCTCATAGCTGGGGAAATCTCGAATCGTTCCTGCAAACTCGTCATTTAGATCCTTACCTGAATTTGATCGATTGTCTATGCTCATCGTTCGACTCTATCCTGCCAATATTCTTGATATGGTAATGAGATAATTCGCCCGAATCCTGACTTTGGACAGTTCTTCAAATCGGCAAGCGAGATGGACGCTACAATCTGGAGGTCAATGTCACGATAATAAACAACGTAAGTAATATCACCGCAATGGAAGCTTTTCTCAGGTCCAATGCGACACGGGTTTGCCTGAAAATTCTCCTGACCATAAATCCTAGTGGATTTTACTTGGATTGTTAGACCTGACGCGAGTATAATGTCTGGGCCTCCAATAGAATGAGGTTTCTTGAAATCAACTTTGAAGGCTTCAGGAATACAGTTCGGGTAGAGTTTGCTTACGGCAAGCTCGGCGCATAGGCCCTGGTAATTAGCCTGGAATAGTGTCTCGGGATCTTTGGAACCATAGTCGGGCTTTGCTCCGAGACGTCGATCCTCATCGACTATGTGCTTTGCCTACTTATCACGAAAAGCCAACCCAACGAAAAAAACTGAAACTCAGATTGTACAGACAACAAAACGGACTCTGTTCCAAATGTGGCAAATCGCTTCCGCTTCTGGCACGAGGAGCAGTGCTTGACAGACTGGACGCGATGGGTGGTTATACAGTCGAAAACGTGAAGCTCATTTGCCGCGCCTGTGACGATGAAATCCAAGAGTCACGAAATTTCCGGGATAAGTAATACGTACGCGCTTGTTCTGGCAAAAAAGTGGGAGATTCTTGAGTGGATTTGCTCGTGCCGCACATCCTGATGAACAGCATTGCTATGGAAGCGATTTTGCTTCGTATCTTTGGGAGACGCCGGGGTAGTAGACGATTCTCCCATCGGCGTAAGCTCTCGCGACAGTCACAGGCTCGTCTTTGATGGTCAGCTCTCCCTTCTCGCCCACGTGTCCGCATGGACTGGCCTTGCCCTTTCCAGGGATCGGAGTGTACGGCGTCCCGCATATGGGGCATATCGGCCTTTCAATGGTGCCCGGCACCTGTTTGTTGTTGAGCGGTGGATCATGGCGTACTTGGCGGTCCAGTCCAGGAAACCAGGTCGCGAGTTCGGCTATGCCCTTCTCTACCCAGTTGTATTCGGGCCTGGATCCGAGCATCATCACGGGTTGAGCAATGATGGGAGTGTTGCGTGCAGCGTAAACCGCGAGCGCTAGGGCCCATAGCCGATCGTCATGGGTTCCGGACCGGTGCGAGAACAATGTCTTCCCGGTCTCGGAGAGTCGTGCGATCTCAGCATTGAGTTCCTCGATCAGTTCGCGATCGAATGGCGTGTGCAGTCGTCCTTGTTGCATTACTTGTTTGAGGTTGACCATGATGTCCATCTTAGATTGGACTGTCATCATCATGCCTTTGAGATTCCGGACCTGTAACCTGTTCGCGTTTTGGACGAAGACTTCTCCGACTCCGGTCTGGTCAACATAGACGGCTATGACCTTGAACTTCTTCTCTAGTTTCTTCACATAGTCTAGTACGTCGCTGTATTCGCTGTTCAGTCGTGGCCGCCTCAGGTGAATGAGTCGTAGCTGATCGCCTGTCCTCTCGATCAAGGCGATGACAGTATGGTCTTGTTTCATGCCAAGGTCGATTCCAATGTAATAGTACCTAGGTTTCGTTGTCAATTGTTGTCTCACGAAGCTTGTAATAGTAAGAAAGAACATTTTTTCTAGTATTCACCTCCTCCTTGCTCATCCAATATTCGGCAAAGCATCAATCTCTTCTTCACTGAGATATTCCAGGTCCGGGTCTACGCAGCTAGTGATCAAGCTCATGCTGAGCCATGCCTCTTCATCCTCGGCAAACTCGGCCTCCATCTCTCGACGCCAACGCCAAGGATCCTCCGCGCACTGTCGACGCAACTTCTCAAGCGTATCCAGTTTCAACGGACCTTTCGGCTCAAGCGCGTCCACGTAGGAAACGTGGTGACGCGAAAAATCCCCGTACTGAGCGTCGTCCGTGCAGAATCGATAGAACAGACTGTCCAAGCTACCAGGCGTACTGGTCGCGATGAACCGGCCTCTAGTCGTAGCGATTGAATAGACGCTTGCATCATACAATTCCTCGGCATCCTGAATGTACGAACTTTCGTCAAATATTACGAGACTAGATGTCTCGCCTCGGATCGTCTCCGGACTATTCGGCAAGGCTTCGATGCTTGACCCGTTGATGAAATTGAGTCGGGTCTTGAGCGGTCTTCCTTCGATCATTTCCCTTCGTAATCGTGGGAGGAATGAGCTGATTCTACGGACGAGTCGACGCGACTGGCGGAAGGATGGGCCCCAAGACCACTACGCGCCTGTTCGGTTCTGACAGTGCAGTATACAGACACAGGATGGAGAGGCTGAGACTCTTGCCGGACTGACGACACCATCTCGCGACGATGAACTGGTTATCGTCAACCAGCAATTTTTCCTGATATGCAGTCGGCTTGAAGCCTGCAGTAGTCTGGAAGAATTCCAGAATACCACAACTGATTAGCGGCTTATCTTTAATCGACTGCTTCTCTTGTGATTTCTCAAATTCCTCAGAGAATCGGTCGATCTTGTGCCATGCGGATTCTCCGCCTTTAACGCTTGACAATCTTCCAGTTCTCCTCCAGTTTTCGCAATCGTTCTTCGTAGTCCCGGTACTGGCGATCCTTCAGTACCTGGTTCAAGGCGAGCATTGCGTTCGTTTGTCGTTGGGCCCAGCGGTCCCGGGTTCTTTCGTCTAGGGTCTCGTTCATCGCCATTTGATGCGCAATGTCCACGATCTCTATGAGTTGTTTGATGCCTTTTTCGCGCAGCTGGTTCGCGTCCCAGCTTTCGTACGTAGTAGCCTCCAACCGTGATCACTCTTGTTCTTTCGACGCTTCCTCTTCTAGCCGTTCCAATTGTCTCTGGAGACGTTTCTTGTTGCGTTGGTCGTCGGCGCGAAGTTCTCTCCAGAGTTTTATGCATCGCATCGTGACGACAGTTAGTAGACGGTGCTGGGACGGTCCAGTAGTTTGTCCCGGTCCCCGTCTAGGAGTTTCTTGACCGTCAGCTCTGTGAGACGTTCGATGTTCAGCAACAACTTGTCTGGTTGTTCTTGTTCCGGATCGGTGGCTGTTCCAGGGTCCGTAACCAATTTTCTCTATTGCATCCTCCTTTTTCTCGCGACGCGCACCCTTGTACAGCACAGCGATCGTGCGTCTCCTCCGGTAGGGTCTGTTTGTCTCTCGGAGAACTTGTCTCGACACCAGGTTCTTCGGAGGCTGTTTACACGGCCTCTACTTCCAAGACGCGTTGTTAGTGGTTTCCTCGGAACACGTCGCCTGTGACAGACACGTCTCCCCGAGACTATTAAATGGACGCCTGTCTCTACTCACCGAGAATAATTCTCTCCGTTCACGGAGGACCATGAAAGTGAGTATTGGACCTGGAGTATCGTATCGCGTCCCATTATTTTTCTCGTAGGATTGGACATTTGAGGACAAGTCCGACGGCCCAAGTCAAGTAGCCACTTGATCACAGCCCTAAACATCGTGAAGAGACCATTTCTTGACAGAATGGTCTCTTGAACATAGCAACTGAATCAGAGCAGATTCTCTTGGGGTCCAATTATGTCGCGCTACTTTCCGAGTTATTTCGACCGGCATCCAAGTTTGGGCCCCAGTCCTGAGAACCCTCCTATTTCTAGAACAGCTGGCAGCCTCATCTACTTTATTTTCTACCATCGAAACAACGAAAAAAACTTAAATCTTGTGGGGGACCTTTAAGGTTTTTTGTGAATTCTACAACTCCTGTTTCGATTTGTCTCCTTCTCTCTCTTGTGTTTAGCATGTACTTCGCTGCAGTTGCAGAAGGCCTGCCTCTCAACCCTGTTGGGCCCGCTCTCACTTTCTACCGACTTGGAGCTGATGGCAAGCTAGTTGCAGCCTCTGTCAACGTTTTCTCCGTGGGTCAGGAAATATGGACGGGAGTTCCGTCACAAGCTGTTCCACCGTACTATCTTAGTGCTTCGGACTCAAGTGGAGTCACTCTTTGGACACATCAGGCAACGCCCTCTCCGACTGACAACCTTATTCCCGTTAGCCTCAGTCCCAATCTATTTCGTCCAAGCCAGTCATACCAAATATCGATTGAAGCCCGGGTGGAAACTTCCCCAGGCTTTTCAGCGCCGCAGACATACTCGGCAGCCCTCAGCGTCGTTCCGAGTCTCGCGCATCTAGTGCTAGAGAGCCACACTCATCACGACGGAATCAACCAAGCCCAGGTCGCCTTGCGAGATCGAAACAACAATCCATTGGTTGGCGTCCGTTTGGGCCTAACACTTGTACAGGGAGAATCTTTGCTCCATGTCACAACTGAGACCACGGACTCAAGAGGGAGGGCTGCATTTCAAGTCGGAGAAGCCCTCGCCTCCGGGCAATACCAGTACGAAGCAACAGTACTCGATGATGGTGTCTGGGCGACACCCGTTCAGCTTTCGCATTTCACGATTGGAACAAGATCCACCTCTTTGGCGACATTGGTCATCAACGGAAACATTCAGACAATCCTTCTGGATTCGAACAGTGGGACTGCCGTGAGAGGACGACTACTGGTTCTGGAGGAAGAGCTGAAGGATGGAAATTGGACTGTAATCTCAACCGCCTATACGGATGATAACGGGCAGGCCGTGTTCATCTCACCGCCGGGTCTGTGGCGAGCCTCCTTTAGTGGTGACACGTTTTTCTCTCCATCATCTTCCGATTCTCTCTCGGGCTCGAGACAGAGTCAATTTCCGAGTAGTTCGCTGGTGCAGACCGGATCGCAATCATCAGCTTCGATTGGGAATACTCTAAGCAACGGTCACATTACCCTGAAGATCGAGCCGTCAAATATAACCATCTACGACCCGCAAGGCAAAACAGTTCTCGGCCGTATGCGCTGGGAGATTCAGGTGATGGGATCTAACACCTGGCAATCTCTGCCATGGGACAGAGCGTTGTCAATGATCATAGATGATGTCGCAGGCTACCACAGGATAACCCTTCAAGGGAGAGCTGGCAATGATCAAGTTGCTGTCTCGATGCATTTCCTCGAGAGATCTCAGGACCTGCTTTACACGCCTTTCCGTACCCCTGTCGAGATCCAAGCGCTCGGAGACCCGCACCTCTACAGGCTTGTGTGGCATGTTGAGACCAACTCGGTTGTAGCCTTCCAGCTTGAGCAGAGACAGGGTGAGCAGAGAACTGTGATTGGGGGACCCGTAGCTGAGGGGTTTTCCATGAACCAGAAGCCTTCAGGCGAGAACTCGATGGTCGCATTAGGGCCAGATGGTAGCACGGTTCTCTTTGGTTTGAACTGGGACGCCGCGTCCCGTTACTATCAGGGAACCAGCATTGGAAGCTCTGGTCAAGCGCTCAGTGTTCGCGTAACATTTGGGACATTCAGTCTATCAAATGGACAGATGTTTGTCTTGCCCGCGTGCCCCTGTCCAGATGGTGGTGGCGGTGGAGGCGGTGCCCTCGCAACCTCGACCACTCTGTATCTTCCATCTTCTGCGTATGCCACTATTAACACGGTTTTGAAAGCTCAGCTAAGAGATCAGTACGGCTATCCTGCATGGTATGCTACAATGAACTTCTACAATGATGGCATCTCTATTGGTAGAGCTACGACGAACACAACAGGTTACGCATCATTCGTCTGGAACCCAGGGATAACAGGGTCGCATGTTATCACGGCCGCCTTCGCGGGCACTGCCACTTATCTTGCCAGCTCGGCACAGCAAAGCCTCACGATAAACCAGACCCCTACCACGACGCAGATTCTCAATCCACGACAAATAGCATTCTCCTGGGACATTTACAACTACTACTACGGCAACGGTCTACCGATTGTAGTGCCTGTGAACATCCTTTCCCTCGCGCTGTCAAACAACACTTCTCCGGCCAACGTCTACATGCCCCCGTATAGCAGTGGATCTTCTGCTCCTCCTAATGTCATTGGCTACGGCTGGGCAGGGCTCAACCTGACTTCCTCGGTGACGGTCACCATGAACGGTACTTACACGCAGGCACAGAATATGAACTGGACCCGAAACTTCTATTTGCCTCCATGTCCCTACCCGCCGAACTGTTCCACTGCAGTCAGAAACGGGCACTTGTACCTGACCGCGTCCCTCTCGCCTCCTAGCACCCTTTACTCGGCATCCTCTACCTCGCTCAGCGTTCCCTACCAGGTTGTGAATAGCATTAGCGCCACAAACAACCAGGTCGTCCAAACGGCGACGCCACCAGCAAATCTCTACGTTAATGTTAACGCTACCTATCCGTATCTCTCAGTCACAATGCAGGGTTTGCCAGTCGCGCTTGCCGCGTACAACGCATATCTTGCCTACACCTTAGGTGGACCCACCTCTTCCTTCCTATCAGGCGGGTACACGTTCTACGCCTTACCTGGGTATTCCGATTTTGCGTATGTCTGTTCCGATTCATCTTGCAATACTCCAGGGGCTAACGTAGCTGTCTACCTCTACAACTTCAACTCGATAGGGAACCTCGTTTATTGCGGGGCCTACAGTATCACCAACAATCGAGGACTAGCCTACGTCTATGGCAATGGCATCTACTGCGGTTATCCCTATGCGTATGCCGCGATCTACACGTCCGGAAACACTCTCACACTTTCCGAGCTCTTCCATATTGAGGCGGTGAGCAACCCCTCGCCATTCCTGACAAACTTTCAAGGCTACAACTATGCGGTCTACGCACCTCAGAGAACTGGCCGTTACCTCTTGGACATGCGCACGTTCTTCCTCGATTCAGCCTACACAATACTCTATCCCTCGACGGGCTATTCGGACATCCAGTATCCCTACGCGTCCTGTTGCGACGTCTTCTTGACGGTCCAAAAGCATCCCATTACAGCTCAAGCATCCTTCAACCCAACAACCCCGAGCATTCTCGACAAGACGAACGCGACCATACAGCTTCGAGATCAGGCAACTTCCAAGCCGCTCTCAAATTCAGTCTTCAACTACACCCTGACCCGGAGCACTCCAAATCCAGGAACGATTCTAACCGGTAGCTCGACGACCAATGTTAATGGCACAGCCGTCCTCTCGATAGGACTATTGGCCTACGGAAACTACACGCTCTCCGTCACCAGATCTGCGACCGCAACTCTGAACGGGCTATCTCAAAGCTTCAAAATCACTATTTACAAGGCTCTGCCAACGGTCATTCTTCGCGACATTTCATCTCTCGCTTCGGCTACTCAGGGAATTATCAGACTCATCAATCCAGCCGGTAGCACTTCTGTTCCATCGAATGTGCATCCGCAAGGATCAAGCCCGTACGAGTTTTACCAGATAATCGGCGCAAATTCAGCCGCCTCGTCTGCATCTATCTACGTAGAATACTATAATGGCGCTTTCGGTGGAGTCGTCTATGCGTCATGGTCTGATGGCCAAGCTAACATGTCCATTGGCTGTGCTCGATATCCTTTCACCAATTGCAGCCAGAGCCTGACTCGACTAACGGGGAGCAGCAACATCTGCGGTACGGAGTTCTGCTATAGGTTCTCAGCATTCGCGGGCTCCTTGAACAGTCTACCCAATAGCTGGTATCTGAGAGTCACGTTCAGCGCGTGTGTCAATTCATACCCTTATTGTACGTCTAATCTCGTCTCCTGGGGATACATGGATGGCCGGGAGGGAGCCTTCCTCGTCAACGGCGTAAGTGTCCAGCATTCTGACCTGAACGCTCCGGTCGGAACCACCGTCTCATTCCAGTTCAATGCCACAAGCTGGCCCAATTCCATCACTGAGGTTTACATGAACATATTTAACCAGACATCCTCGACAAGCAGGACTATCTGCCTCTTAGGAGGCTTTTCCGGCTGTCTCCAAGGCCCCCATTCTACGTTGAGCAGCTTCTTTCTCTATTCGCCGAGTACGATCAATTTCAAGCCTGGAAACTATGTGCTGACGGTGACCATGGGCTCCGGGCCCGGCTCTGGCCAGGTCACTGTCCAAGTCATGTCGCTGGTTCTCGTGGTGTCACAGTTGGGCTGGAGCGAGAATGGCCTAGCACTCTCTCAGTACATATACGAGACCAGCCTCGTCAACAATGCAACTAGTACTCAGATAACTGTCGCAGGCTTGACGGAGAACATCTACATTAACGGGGCACTCTATGCCACGCTTCAGACAGACCCGAACGGTAACACTGTGTTCACCTGGACTCCTCAAGCCGCAGGACAGTACACAATAAAGGCGGTCCTTCCTAGCCAGAATTTCTACACGAATTCTTCGACTACAATTATGGTATCAGTCGCGCGTAGGAACGTGGTGCTTGCTGCCAATAATTCTCCGCAAAGCCCGGGCGTCAATCAGCCGGTCACTTGGAACGTTTATGCGCAGGACATGGTCAGCAACAGCGCGATAGCTTCACTCCCAGTCAGCCTTTTCATCAACGGCGTCAACACCGCCACCGTCAATACAGACTCGACGGGCTATGCCGTGTTCAATCCTCCCGTCTTTGGTTCGAAAGGGTCTTACAATATCACATTCGTTTCAGCAGTGACCGGCGTCTACAATGCCGCCAGAATCTACGACCCACTAATGGTCTATCTCGACACGAAGCTCACAGTTCAGGCTGGAACAATCACCCTTGGACAGGCAAACAGCTTCACCGTTTCGTTAAAAGATGCAAACGGAGTGAGCTTATCCGGTAGAGTAGTCCAGGTTGAAATCAACGGAGCATTCTACCAGAATGTCACCACAGACAGTGGCGGTCAGGCTAACTTCATCTGGAGACCCGACAACACTGGAAGCTATGGAATTACGGCGAATTTCAATGCAAACGGATCGGGCGACGCGGGATACAGAGCTTCAAGTAGCACATTGACAGTTAATATTGCTCCGCAACCTGTAACCAACACACAATCTACTGGAAGTGGAACCCAGTCTGTAACATTTCAAACCGCCCAGGGAACACCCCAGTCTCCATCGCCTGGCTTCAGTGTTTCGGTCACCTTTCCGTCGCTCGGATGGGCAAACATCAACGCTCAACTAGGCGGTCGATCAGTCCAAGCAAGCCTTCACATTTGGAACGAGTTCGGCGTATCCTGCGCTGCTAAGGTTTGGGGGGCATGTGTAATGGTCGCTCCCTGGTGGCATGTTCACTTCGACGCCAGTTCAAGCTTGGTGTCTTTCTCATTCGTAACCGACTTCTTTACCGGTGACGTTCTGTCACAGTCCTTTACAACCACAAATCCACTATGGGTTGACCAGAATTCCGCAACGTTCCAGTACGGCCAGGCAGCAGCTCAAGCGCTGATTGGGACCGCTATTGCTGCCTACACCGCAACTCGTTTTCTGTCAAGCTTTACCCTCATAGAAGGTGGAATAGATGACACGCTGGCAACATCAATTACTGCTGTCATCTGGTTTGCAGGGGCGTCGGCCGCGGGAGTAGGAGGTTTCCTTGCATATCAGGACAAGCAGTCTAGACTTAACTATCTCGGTGGTATGGCATCGGGCTTCGGACTATCCCTCATACTGCAACTCTTCTCGGTGACTCTCGTTCTTAATCTTGTCAGTGCTGCCCTATGGGTGGCGTATCGGGGAGTGATTGCCTTTGCGAACGTCTATTCCAAACCGACACTCTTCTTCTCTGCATTGACGGTCGTCCTGGTCGTCGACGAGGTTTTTCTACTAGAGAGTTTCATGTGATCTCCGATCCTGCCTTGAAATGGGCGGTTGCAGCGACTGCTTACTTCCTTGTTTTCTTTCTTTACGCGCTAACTCCAGCACCTATCGACGCAGTCGTCTTAGCGCTTTACGTCGGTCTTGTCGCCGTATCAATGCTTATCCCGTTAGGTGGTGGTGAAGGTTGGGCCAGCAAAGCCGCATCCGTGTATCTTAGGCTGTCTGTAGCACAGGCCACTTTGTTCAGCATTTCAGTTTTGTTGATTTTGTCGTCTTATATTCTTCACTTGAGGGTCGAAAAATACGCGGGCGCTACACTCGTTATTTTCTCGACAATTTTTCTTGTAGGTGCACCTGGGCGACTGGCTAGGCTCGGGGACTATCTGAGACGATACGGCCCGGACGGGATAGTGAGAAGAAGCCCCTTTGGAACTAGAGACGATCACTTCTTCTTGGATTATTCAATCGGCCGGTGGTTTCGGCATACAAGTTTTGCACTCGGCTACGCTGGACTCTTAGTGGTTTATTTCCTGGGTTGGTTTCTGACGGCCGGGTTGTTCTGGCTCCCGTTATCAGTTCCTTTGCTACCGATCACGTTCGCGATTTCCAAAAGGTCAGCGAGGAGTCTTCTTTCACCCTATGACCCTACAAGCGTTGCGACACAAATTGAGCTCGTTTACCCTCCGAGGCCGCTGAGGAACGTTTCATCGAAGTCTCTTTTGGTTACCACATTCTTCTACCTAATCGCGGCATGGAGTGCTGCCACAAGCTTATCGATACTCCTCTTATTCGTGATTCCTTACTTCATCTTTATCACATGCCTCCTGGTCCTACGTCGCTGGTCCCATACGTCCGACGGAAAATAGGCCTACAGGGATTCGCGGCTAAATCTCGAATCTAATGTCCCAGGCTTTCTTGCTCGAATCAGTTGACTGCCAAGCCAAAGGTTCAGTAATCTTCGCCAGTCTTCTAGCAGAGCTCTTGAATGACTTCAGGTGGGGTCGATAACTATTCTATAAGCCTCAGAGACGTCAATCTGCTTGAGGGAGTGGTGGATCATCGAAGCGCGACAGGTTGATGGAGCGATTCGACCGAACACTCAAGAAAGGGATGAGAGAGTTATAGCAGAGGGACTCGCCCTAGTGTGGGGAGTTTTCTTTATGTCCTTGTACTCTGTAATGCCTGGATAGAATCTTGAAGGCTTCTGTGGCTGTATCCGTGACCTAAGGATCTGTCGCTGGAGTCTTCGTTCTAGCGATGACCAGCCCCCCGATCCTGTCAATTACAGAGGGTTACGCAATGCTTCATCTGTTCGTTTTAGCGCTGGGACTCTCCATGTTGTCGCTTTCGCCCTTTGGACTCCTGTACGCCAACTTGATCCAGCCCATCGACTGCTCCCGGCTGCTTAGGTCTGAGGCGTTCGGATTGTTGGTTGGGTCGGTTTCGATAGTCCCCCTGACGTTATTTTTGTCGTTCTCGTCGTTCCTGTCTCTTGCCGTCCCCATTGCTGTAACCGGGTGTCTAAGTCTGTTCTTCATGGTCTACGATTTTACTTTCTCGAATATGTTTAGCCAAATAGCGGAGAGTGGAACGTTCGGGAAACCTCGTTGGGGTTTGGACCTCGTTTCGACGGGTGGGTTCTCTCGAATGCTGGTCGTGGCGAACTTCTACCCCATCCTCCTGATTCTAGCACTGCTGGCGTTTTCTCAATTTGTTCTTGTTCTTGTAATCCTGGTTTTCCAGGCGGTCTTTAGTTTGGTAGGGTTTGGGCTTCATGGTCTATCCATCAAGTGGACTCAGGGAACGTTTCCACCGAACCTTTCATAGTCGCAACTCTCTCTAGTGCCAAGGCCCTAATTCCCGCGGGTCCAAATCCTTGGTCGGCCTATGGGTGCTGCGTAAAGCCGGCTTGTGTATAGTCATCGTCGAAACAGAATGCGTCTCGGATTTTTAGCTGGTTCATTATGGTGAAGCTGGTGCAGTCGGTGAAGCTCCATTTCTTGTCCTGGTTTCTCTTCATAGTGTCTACTGCTTGGTGGAATATTGCTGGTTCAACCCATGCCACGTGCAGGCTCTTGCTCCTGAAGATTTCCTCATAGAACCGGATGGCGTGTGCTACTCCCTTGCGCATTCTCAGCAGTGTTAGTGTTTCATCTAGCACATAGTCAGATGTCACCAGACTACCGTGCTTGCCGGTTCCTAGTTGTTTGTAGAATGTTCTTGCTTGTTCATGGTATTGTTCGTCCTGGCTTGTTATCGCGATCCATGCGCTGGTGTCTAGGAAGATCGCGCCTCGTCACCGTAGAGGTATTTGTCATGGTCCCTGGCAATGTTCTCTTTCTTCCCAGAGCCTGGTATGCTGCTTAGCGAGAAGATTGGATCGCTGGGATCCACCTTGTCTGAGAGGACGAGTAGTCGTGTCGCCTCTCTCAGTGCTTCTTTGAGGCTGAGCCTGTGTTTTTCAGCGTAGCTAGTTAGAAGCCTGTATTCTGCTTCGGTGAGTTCTGTCTGGGCGACCTTCATGGAACATGTTCCATGTAGCATGGACCATGTAATAAATCAACCGACCCTCAAATCCTCCAGTACGCTCATCATGCCCTAATCCCCCGCACAAATTTCATACAAAAAATAAGGTTTCTTTTTTCTAGGGGCCCGGGGGGTAGCCAAGTCGCGCGCCTGAGTCCGAACGAAAACAGCCCGAAAACAGCATGTGTCAGCGCTTATTCATACTCGATTCCAAATAGAACCTGATAGCTTATGCTTCCCTGCTCTTACTCCTCAACTGATCAAACAATTGCGGATCCAAATCTTTGATCGTTGGAATAAACGCGCGACTCCTACCAACCTCATCCAAATCCACCCTACAATACTGATAGTCTTCCACATCATACTTACACTGCGCCAGTATCGACCCGTTAGGAGCCACCACCCGGCTACCACCCCAGAACTGGTTGCCATCCTCAATCCCCACCCTGTTCACGTACGCCAAGTACACCGCGTTCTCCATCGCACGGCTCAGACAGAACCCCTCAAAAAACCGCCGCCGCAAACCCGGACTAGCAGAGATACAAACAATCAACTCCGCACCCTCCAACGCGAGCAATCGCGTCAACTCGGGAAAATACAAGTCATAACAAATCGTCAAACCAATAATCCCGATACTCGTCTTGAACACGGGCATCTCCTGGCCCGGACGATAATACCGGCGCTCCTCAAACACTGTATGAGTCGGCAAGTGTATCTTCCGATACCGGCCAACAAACCCCTTCGGACCAACCAGCACCGCACTATTATGCACGACACCCTTCACGCCGCTCTCCTCCGGCATCCCGAAGACAATGTACAATCCATGCTCCCTGGCAATCTTCTCGACCCTCCGAACGCTCGGTCCAGGTATCGGCTCCATGAGATTGTAGACTTCATCCTGCATCGTGTAACCAGTCAAGTGAAGCTCGGGAAAGACTAGAAGGTCAGCGTTCTTCTTCCGGGCCTTGGCTGCCTGGACGGCTATCGTCTTGAGATTCTCTTCCTTCCTGGCCAGCCTGGGTCCCGTCTGGGCCAATAACAGCGTTACAGGCTTCGATCCATATCGCCTTCTAGCAGCCGGGCACATTTTCAGCTTATAGACATGCCTAACATGATGTAACAGTCTCCGTCCCGTGTTTCGCGGTTACAGCACGGCTTTATCGTCCATGGACCGGTTTCCACTCTTGTTTCGAGAGACAGGCTCAAAGGAGGTTACCAGTGGCAGTTTTCACGAAGCTAGCACGCACCATCATCCGTCACAACAAGGCAGTATTCGCCATATGGCTCGTCGCCCTCGCCGTTAGTATACCCGCGATAATACAGGTCCAGAGCGTCATCGTCTACACCGAGACCGCCTTCAACCCTAAGGGCTCCGAGTCAAGCCGGGCCCAAGACATAGTTAGCCGAGCGTTCAGCATAAACCAGGGAAGTAGCGTAGTCGTAGTCGTAACCGCTACAGATGTCCGCGGAAACGACGTGCGAGACTTCTCCCTAGCACTCAACCGGACCCTGCGCAATGACCCAAAACTCTCCAACATTAGCAACAGCACAAGCATCTACGACATTTACTACCAACTACTACTGGGCTACACGAGCGTAGTCCATCTACAACTCTACCAAGTCAAGAACCTAACCAGTCTAGCGACCAGTCTAGAGTTCGGTATCCCGAGCACGTACGTCAACCGGTGGACAAGCCTTGTCAGCGCCGGCCCGTTCAACGTAAACCAGGCACAACTGACCGCGTACAACGCCCAGGCCAACGCGACCAGCTGGCCGATCATTGCGGCACAAACGCCACCCGCGTATCAATCGACTGCCCTAGCCTACGAGAACCTGTTCTACCGGAGCTGGAACAAGACCTTCACAGCCGCCACGTATAATTCATTCCAGTTACTAGTACAGTATCCTCCACTTCTACGGGCCCAGAACGTCACCAAGGGAAGCCCGCTGCTAATGGTCCAGCCATCAAACTACAACATTACCCTACCATTCTTCCACTCGCTTCCATTAGACGCGCAGACAATGAGCATTTTCCTAGGCACCGCGCGTTTCTTCAACCTGTACAGTGGTGGTGCCGCGGGCGGAGGATGCTCCAACGCAAACTGTTGGAATGATCCTGGCGCAATTCGAGCATTCTCTATCAACACCGTAGCATCGGCTACGATGGCAACCCAGATTCAGACAAGCATCATCGGACAAGTCTATGACCTAGGACCAGGCGCGACTCTTCCAGATTTTGCCAGTCTAGCCGGACAGATACTACGAAACTATAACATGCTGACCTATCCGGTTCAGCCGACCCGTAACGTCTACTCCCAGTTCGTCTCTTCCAAGAACGACACTATGCTCGTAATCCTCGACTTCAAAACAAACGCTCTCAACCCAAAAAACAGTATCTCAGAAATCCGTAGAGATGTAGGCGTCGCCAACTTCATCAGCAATGAATCACTGACAGTGTACGTAACCGGCGAGCCTGCTTTCAACTATGACATTGAAACACAGTCAGTAATCGACGTCGAACGCATCGACCCAATAACCGTAGTATTGATCATGGTCATTGTCGGAGTATTCTTCGCCTCCATCGCGGCACCCCTAATACCACTCGCAGCGATTGGACTCTCAGTAGGCATCGCCTTCGGCATAGTCTATCTCATAGGCACGTATGTGACGAGCATACACTTCCTCGTCCTGACGCTACTCCCAGTAGCAATGCTTGGCGCCGGATGCGACTACTGCATCTTCCTCGTCAGCAGATACGCAGAAGAGCGCCGCATGGGACGGGGCAAGAAGGATGCAGTGGAACGAGCAGTAACATGGGCCGGAGAAAGCATTGCCACCAGCGGAGCCACTGTGGTCATAGCATTCGGGAGCCTGGCAATAGCCGGTTTTGGTATGCTCCGTTCTATCGGAATCGCGGTGATGCTGGGCATCTCTCTTGCATTGCTTGTCGCCCTGACACTTGTTCCCGCAGCCCTGTCCATGTTCGGTGACAGGATCTTCTGGCCCAGCGGGCTCGGCTTATGGCGTAAGAAGAAACAGAAGACCCTCAGCTACTACGGACGCGCTGCCAAATTTACCGCGAAACACTCCAAGCTAATACTGCTCGTCGCTCTTGCAGTGACAGTTCCAGCCACAACGACTGTCCTAGCCTCTAGGACGAGTCATGACCTGATCTCGCAGCTTCCTCCTAGTCTTGAAAGCAGGGCTGGCTACATCAGCATGACTCAGGGCTTCGGGGCCGGCACTATCACCCCAACCTACACGATTGTCAAGACACCTGTGATACTAGTCACAAACAATTGGATCAACGTCTCAGCATTGCGAGCCCTCTCATACGCTGAAAACTCTACACTGTCAATAAACGGTGTCTCGAAAGTCTATGGGCTAACACACCCGGCCGGCGACCCAATACCCTACTCCACGTTCAGCCAACTAAACCCTGCACAACAGCAACAGATGATCCGCAGCATGAAACCATTCTTGGGAACTGACGGTAAGTCGGCCATGGTATGGGCCAACCTCTCTACCGAGCCATACTCAGACAGTGCAATCGCGACCGTCGCGCATATCCGGGGAAACGTCAACACGCTGAAAAGCCAGAACTCGCTACTGGCCTCGTCAACGATCCTCGTCGGGGGAGCAACAGCCTCAGTCGCAGATCTTGCCAGTTCAAGCGCTTCAGACTACATCAACATGACCGCAGTAGTGCTCATCGGAGTCTTCATCGTACTGTTTTTGGCACTTGGATCGGTCTTCACCCCGCTACGCCTGATCTTCACAATCCTCCTCAGCATTTCCTGGGCCATGGCGGCTGTGGTGTACGTATTCCATACTTACTTTGCCACGGACCTGATCTGGATCCTCCCAATCATGCTCCTTGTGATGATGGTCGGCCTAGGCTTGGACTATGATATCTTCCTGGTAACCAGGATCCGTGAATATGTCATAGGCGGCGCCAGTGACGAAGAGGCGATTGAGACGGCAGTCGAACGTACTGGTGGGATAATCACAGTGACCGGTCTTGTCACTGCTGGGGCTTTTGGCACAATGATGTTGTCAATGATCCCGATGCTTCAGCAGTTAGGCCTTGCAATATTCATCGTAGTGCTAGTCGATGCCACATTGACCCGCGTCTATCTTGTACCTTCGATGATGATGATGATGAAACGATTGAACTGGTGGGCTCCGCGAGGCCTGCGACGCGTACCACCACGGCCTGAAGAGGAACTTATTCCACCAATTCCAATGAAGACAAAAATTGGCGTCTCATTGGAAACACTTGTCCTACTAGGTTTAGGCGTCGCAATATATCTCGACTACGCGAACAATGCTTACCTCCAAGTCTACGTCAACGCAACAGTCTCCAGCATTCTGGCAGGCATCAATCTTTGGACCGGAGTAATTCTCGGGATCACTTCATTCGTAGTCACGTATTTCCTTCTCCGAGCTAGGACACACATAGACAAACCCGTGAAAAAAGAGGGGGTCGGCAGCAGAATTGGAAAGCGCCTGCACAAAGCAAGGATTCCGGCAGTGGCACCCGGCGTCTCAGGAGTCTCGCCGGAACTGTTACCACTTGAGTCAAGTCCAGCGCTGGCGAACTCGAAGAATCCTTCTACTGCTTCAGCAACCAATGCTAGACCAACTCCCAATCCGGGAGACAAGAAACAGGACTAGGAGCCTATCCTGTAGATGTCGACATTGACATTGCCCCACTTTTTGCGATGGAAACTGAATAGGTGAGGAATCTGCAATGTCATTTCCCGAACCTCCAAAACCTCTCTGTTAGATCTCTTCACAAACTCGAATAGGAATTTGCGAGTGGAAGCTTTGTGGATTGAGTAAACGACTGGCGCAAGATCAAAGCTTTTCTTCAAAAATTTCGTATCAGCATGTGACGTTCTTGTTCCGTAAGGCGGATTCATTATCACGGTATCAAAATGTCCCTCCACCCGGCTAATGTCTGAAGCCATCCATTGAACGTTGACCGCTACTGACTGAGCATTTTCGCGCGCAAGTTCTATCATTTTCTCGTCCGTGTCTATTCCGACAACGTGTTTCGCTCCCATTAGAGCTGCTCCAATGGCGAGACGCCCCGTACCGGTTCCTAAATCGATCACATTTCCTTCCAACTCCGGATGTTCGAAGCCTGCCATGTACAATAGCTCCGCAGCCACATTCGGAGAGACTGAGTATTGTTCTAGCCGAAGTCTAGGGCTTTCAGGGATCTTAAGCTTCGATAATTTGAGTGCCAGTTGTTTCTTAGAGATCTGTCTCTTCGATTCCATCTAGAGGCGGACCAGTCCACGCTCCAGAAGTTCCTCCCAAGTCCACATACCAGTTACAACGCGTATCTCGTCACGGGTTAGAATCGACTTAGGAAATCTTTCCGGGTCGTCGAGCGCGAGACGCGGACAAGCGGTGTCCACAAAAACTTCGATGTCCGTAAAGTCCAACAGTTTTTCCGGCAAGATTTCGTCCGTGTAAAGCAACACCGCTTTTCTACCGGTCTCTTCTAGCTCTCGCTGTATGCTTATGGCAAGTGCTGGATTGCATTGTCCAGGTTTTGTTGATACGAGTATTCCGAAACTGTCGGCTTTCCGAGCCTTCTCGACCATGGCAAATCTTTGGCGGATTATTTTTCGCCTATCCTGTTCGAGGCTTTGGACTCTGCCGTCGTACGGGTCCGCGTGAATCGTCGGCTTTTCAACCGCCAACGCGGCACCTAAAGCATGGAAGTAGCTGCCGATGATGAGGAACGAGTCAACTTCAGGCTCGATTCTTTTGAGACCGAAATAGTCACATCCTAACACCTGTCCTTGCTCGTGAGCCCACGGGCCACGGGCTGGAACCTGGACTTGGAACCCGGCATTCACCAAAGTCTTGGTAACTTCTGGAATCACGTGAAGGTGTTGCACCGGGGTTGCTAGTCCAACCTTCTGGCCCTGCAACAATGACAACGCTTGTCTCACAACCGGCATTACGTCATGATTGCTTTTTGCTGGAATGTAGAGAACGGGCACCTCACTTGAATCGCTACGTAGGAACTCGTTGTGACCATAGTGCACTAGCATGTCAGCTTTCAGACGCTGGGCTGCGTCAAGTGAAAGATCACAGGCACCCCAAGCTGGACTTGCAGATACAAAGACTTCAGCCCCGGTCCTGCGTTTGATCAGCCGAGCGAGCCTGGGCCCTTCGTTCTTGAGCCCATCTGGCAATTGTAATACTATCTTTCGGGCACCTCTCTCCTCTATCTCCGCTACAAGCCTGTCCTCCTCAAGGTCGAACACGGACATGATGATTGCTCCGGAGAGAGGCTCGGAGGAACCTTCTGTGCGATATAAACATCCGAAACCTCTTCTCACGTTCCGCGATGTTACGAGTCCGGGTAACACGAACGTTATGCGAATTCTATTCCGGCACCTTACCCATGCCGAGGAAGCGTTCTAGTTTGGGCTTCGACCCCTCTCACCTCTCCCTTGAGGGATTCCTCAGCGAATCCCTGAAACCAGGGGGTAGCGTCCATCTCACCTTCTCCGATGCCATAGTAACCGTTGTACTCGACAAAGCGGGTGACTGGACCATCACAGTCGGAGTATCCACACGATCTGACAGGCTCGGGACAATGACGACTCTTCTCGGAAACCTAGGATTCTTCCAGGGGACAGAAAACGACGGAATAATCTATTTCCTCTGGACTTCCGCCCTTCTCCAAGGCCAGAATAGCCGGTCACTTATCGAGGACACACTCGTTCGCGTCCTAAAGTCGGTTGACGGTGGCTTGGCTCCAAGCTACATCAGCTGAAAATAACCGACTCGTTCTGGTATGCGCTAGGCTCGAGGTTTCTTCGCTCGTCAAAACTGTAGAGCCATTCGAGACTCAGGCTATCGTCAGGCAGTGATTTCTACTGGTTCTTGTAAAGAGGGTTTCCGATTGACCCGTTCTCTGACGGCACCGTCTTCCATCGTAATAATACTGTCTGCCTCGGCTTCGAGATCGCCCACGTGACTGATCAGAAAAATCTGTTTGAAGCTCTGTGAAAGTTCCTTCTGTAAGAGTTGAACGATCCCTTCGCGTCGGATCTTGTCCGAGCTCCCAAGAGGCTCGTCCAGAAATAGAAACTCTGGATTCCTGCCCTTGGTTTGTGGTGTGAGTGCTAGTGCAAAGGCGAGTCTCATTGCTAGCAACAATTGATCTTCCGTGCCCCCAGAGAATACTTCTTTGGGCTTGAATTCTCCAGCTTCGGGATCGAAGACCAGCACCGCGTAGTCCTCGTCTAGCTGGACTGCCTTGTACCTGCCCGAGGTTATTGCCGGCAAGATGAGGCCCATGTAACGTTCGACCTGTGGCCGGACTCGGTTTCTTAGTGACTCTGATGTGTGTTCTAACCCTTTGATCGCATATTTTACAACTGCCAGCTCTTTCTCTAGCAGCTTCAGTTTCTTAGTTTGGTCTCCAACTTGTTCAGCCAGTCCCTTGTTCTCTTCCACGAAACGTCTCAGCTCAACTATCTGACTGATCGTTTCTTCCAACTGGGTCTTGACTCGAGAGAGGGTTTCTCTGAGGTTGTCCCTGCTGCGCCCTGTATCTTCCAATAGTTCATCTGAGAAAACGGCACCTTCCGGAATGGGAGGAAGCCTAACTTCGTTGAGCTGGGCAACTACATCGGCCAATTCACTTTGCGCCTCCGTCAGTCTTTCCCTGAGCCTTGGTTCTTCCTGTAGATTTCTCTGAAGCATCATAGTACGTTCTTCGAGGGCCACGAGTGTTTGTTTGTCTCGGTTGTAAACTAGGGCCACTTGTTCAAGTGCACTCTTGGGGTCTTTGGCTGAGGCCACTAAGGAAGCGTATCTTGGCACTTTGTCTAGAGTGTCTACGAGTTTGGCGGTTTGGTGTGCGATTCTGTTTTTGACATCGTCGTAGCTTGTTTGTATCTCTGCGAGCTCGTCCTTCCAAGATTCTAGGAGTCTGACGATTGCAATTTGCTCCTGTTCTTTCTCTGAGATCTCGAAGTGCTGCGATAGGGTGGCTATTTGTCGAGCTAACAACAGTATGAAGACCGCTGTCAACGACCCAAGAGCTGTGGTGGCGAACAGGCCAAGTGGGAACGAGAGTACGGTCGCTGTCCCGGAGGCTGCGGTGCCTATCAGATATGTCCAAATTTTCCTAGGATCCCGTTCAACCTCAGCCTTTAGTGAACTAGTCGGTCCGACCTTCATCTTCTTCTCTTGCACTTGTGCTACTAGTCGATGCTCTCGTTCTTGCAGACCGGTCTTCTGAAACTCGAGGCCTTTCAGATCCTCCATTAGTCCTGTTGCTTCTGTCAGTACAGGCCCCGCTTGGAGTACATCTTGGTACTTGGCAATGTCTGAGACAATGCTTGATTGTTCAGACATTTGAACGGTTATGTTCGCGAGTTGACTCTCAAAGTCGCTCGCGAGTACAGTCTTGGTTTCTATTTCCTTTCTAAGAAAGTCATGCTGCTTCAGAGATTCACTGTAGTCACTTAGTGTTTTGTAGAAAATGTCTGCTTCCGTAAAGTTGTGAGCGAGTTTTGACTCTTCAGCTTTTAGCTTCTCGACCCTTTCTTCCAAATTGTTCAGTTCAGTCTGAGTCTTGTGAAAGTCGTCTAGTTGCTCGTGGAGCGTTTTGAGTCGCTCTCGTTCCAGTGTTATCTGTCCGGGGGTTCTGTTTGTTCCCTCGATGCGTGTTCTGTCCTCGTTCAGGATTTCCTGTACGTGGTTGAAGCTGTTTAGGTTGAGGAATACGTTGATGACTCTTCGGCGGTCTCCGAGTCCTTGGTTTATCAGTCGTTCCAGGTCTTTTTGTGCGACGACCGTGCTCGCAACGATTTCGTTGTAGGTTATTTCTCCCAGTAGTCCTTCGATTTCTCTGGTCGTGTCTTTGACAGTTGCGGCTAGGGTCCTAGTTTTTCCATCCGAGGAGATCTCATATAGCATTGCCCTGTTTGGTCTCGTTCTGTGAACTTCGCGGACCACTCTGTAGCGTTTGTTGCCTACTTCGAAGTCCAAGCGCACTTGAGCTTCACCGCTTCCGTAGCTGATGATTTCGGTGTTGCTCGGTAGCTGGCTCGGCCGTATCATTCGACCGAACAACGCGTACAATATCGCGTCTAGTATGGTGGATTTTCCGCTCTCGTTGAGCCCGGTGATCAGGATGATGCCTTCTGATAGTTCGAGTGGCTTACCGAGTTTGAGTTTCTTGAAGTTCTGTGCATAGAGGCTCAGAAGTCTCAGCTTACTCCCTCCTCCTGAAGTTTCGAGACGGTGAGTTTCCATGCTTCTTGTAGCAAAGGGCGTTCTTGCTCTGTGGCGCTTGTCACGAAGTTCTGGAACGTTCGATTGATCTCTTCCAAGGGTGTCGTCTTTGGCAGTGATTCCAGAGGTTCCATCGTTAGTAGGTTGAGGCCATCTTCGTCAAATTCTACGTGGAAAAACCTGTCTTGTGCATATGCGAGGAGCGTTGATCGTTTGTACGTGGAGAGTTGTTCGAGAGTTACTTTGCCAGTGATTTCGACGCGGAGTATTTTCTCGGAGTCCTGTTTCTTCTCGAGATTCTCCTGGACTTGTCGTGTGAGACTTGTCTGGCCAAACACGGAACAGTGTACTGTTTCCATGGGGCGGGCGGGTGTTGGATGGAATTCCTCTTGGACGATGCCGGTTCTGTCCAATTCGAGGCTGTAGAATCCTTTCTGTTCTGTTTCTTCGTTGAACGATGTTCGTTCAGTGCTGCCTGGATAGTAGATGGGAGTGTCATTGATGGTTTTCTTTTGGTGTCGGTGTAGATGTCCTGTCGCTAAGAGTTGGAAGTGTTTTGGGATTGAGGATTTTTTTATGTGTACTTCTTGTCCGAAGTAGCCGTTGAAGCCTTCGATGGGGTAGTGGGTTAGGAGTATGTTTACGTTGGCTCGCTGGCCAAGGTCTATTCCTTCAAGTGGGTCTTGGTCGGGTGGGAGGTTGGGGTTGAGGCTTACGCCTGTGACTTTGACTAAGTCTCCGTTGATCTGGAAGGTTCTGCTCGTCGGTCGTGGTTCGTCGAGGAATTGTATGTGGCCGGATTTGGCGTGCACGGAGAGTGGGGACATGCCTTGTTCCATGCTTTTGGAGGTGTCATGGTCGCCGCTGACGATGAGGATTTGGATTCCTTTTTCGTGGAGTAGTTTGAATTGTTCGGCGACGAAGGCCCGTGTCCGGTTGCCGGGTAGGATTCCGTCGTAAAAGTCGCCTGCGATTAGTAGGAGGTCGGGCCGGTTGTGGAGGGTGTAGTTGACGAGTGTTTCGAAGCATCGTTGAGAGTCTCGTTTCCGATCAAATCTGCGGGCTCCGTAGTGGACGGCGGAGGGGTCGAGATGATTGTCAGCGGTGAGGACGACGTGTATGGTCACTTGTCGGAGCCTTGTTGGCTTGTCCAGGTCTGGTTGATATTAAAACTGGAGTTGGTTGAAGCTGACTTGGTCCTGCTACCGTAGATCGTGGTGTACGGGTTCGTCAGAGAGATATGAGATGATCATGGGGGTGCGGTGCGAAGTGCTTTGGGAGATCAGTCTTCTCAAACCGGGTCTTGGGGCGGCCTGAGCCCGATCATGCCCGCGTTCATCCGGTTAATCGCTGGCGTCATTGTCCTCGTTGTTGTTGAGGCTATCTTCCTCAACTTTCCGGGGACGTCGTCATTGATCTCGGGTACTCCATTGACCGTGGCGGCGATCGCGGTGTTCATCATCGGGTTGATCGTGGCCGTTATTCTGCTGCGTTTTGGGACTCAGTTGACTGCTGTTGTGTCGGATGCGTACAAGTCGTACCGGTCGTGGTCGCCGTTATTGGCGTATTTCTTCCAGATCATGGCGATCGTGATTCTCTACGTGGTTAGTAGTCCTATTGCTGGTCCGTACTTTGGGAGTGCGCAGTGGGCGTATCCACTGATCTTTCTCTTGATCGCGTTGATTCCGACGTTGAAGGTTGTCACGAACATTGTGCATGTCCTCGACGGATCCGGCTCAAAGCATACCGAGCAATAGAGCGATACTCTCTCACACGACTATCTTTTGTTAGACCATACGTATGGTCCGGGGCCCGCTCGTGATCAGCATACACCCTACCCTAGCAACTATGTCGTTATGCAGTCTGGGACTTCAGGCCCGCTCGTGATCAGCATACACCCTACCCCCTATCTGGTCCCCGTCTCGCCGGTATCAGGCCGATTCCAGCTGATACAGGCTTGGATTGGGCGATCTCAGGGCCCGTAACAAGTACAGAGAGGTACGATTTGGGGTCGGTGAAGCGAGTTTCTTTAAATGCCAAGGGGTCGGTTTTGTCCCCTGAGATTTCTTTCGCCCACGACACTCGATGATTTTTCCAGGAACTTTTTTTCCCGGAGGACATCGGCAAGACGGGCCGATTATCAGCGATATTTCCGATTCTACCTGTGAAGTCTGCTTTGATCAGTAAAAGTGATAGGGCATTTTAGAGCACTTACAGGCGTGAATTAGGTGCGCTAGAAAATCGCGTGCTATTTTCATTGATGAGGGCTTGTTTTCAGCGATTTTGGCTTGGACCTGAGGCCTCTTTCTGAGTCGGTATACAATGATGAGGAGCCCTGCGCTGACCCCAATAATGATTCCAACAATTGCAACGAGCAGCCAGGATCCAGGCAGTGCAGGAGCTTGTTCCGGCCCCTGCACTTGCGATGCTTGCTGCAACGCTACAGCTGCCCATCCAGTGTCTAGAGCGTTTGATCCTTTCGAGTATATTCTTGCTACGTCATGGAATCCACCATCGGTCTGGTTCTGCTGTGAACGGAGGAAAGATGCAGCCAAGGAAAGATCACTGGCTCGATCGTAGGCTTTGAACGCTAGTACGGAAAGGGACGCGGCGTATACATGCCCTTTATGATCCATTGTCGATGTATAGTTTGTCGACGCCGCAGCATTGAGGAATATTAGCGCCTTCGATACATGTGATTCTGATACCTGATATGACGCTTGTTTGAGAGCTAGGACGACGAGAGCGGTCGTGCTTACTGGCTCTAGTCCCAGTGAATCGTTTGAGTCGAGAGACGATTGTGTTCTTGTCAGGTTGAAGCTGCCGTCGGGATTCTGAAGCTGTAAGAGATAGTTGGTCGCACTGGCTGTGGACGTGCTGTTTATCGCATTCGAACCAATCAGACCAAGAAGTGCAAAGGCAGTGTCGACACTACTGACGACCTGGGGGCCATCGCTGCTGTAGTATCCCTTGAACCCGCCAGTGCTAGGTTCTTGATAGGATAGGATCCCCTTGTAGTCTGCAGCGTTGCGCAATAGACCAGTATTACCGGTTGCGTGCAGCACGAAGATAATCTCCCCTAAAATATCCGCTTCTCCGATGTCGTTCATATGATCGTCTAGTTGCGAGGCCAACCATGCAAATGAGGCATGGGCCTTCACCGAGCCTGAATCGTTCAGCCACAGGGCGTATGCGGCTGCCGGCGTTGAAATCTCCGTGTACGGACCATACGACCCATCATGTTGCCACTTAGTGGATAACCATCCGAGAGCGGCTTTGATACTAGTTGATTGACTGTCTCCATGCGCAACATGGGGGACCCCAAGGCCCGCGGTCACAGGGCCGGCAACAACTAGGAGGCATGCGAGAATCGTTGCAACGAGTTTTCCATTCTTCGATAGGCTCTTCTTTCCAGACCTACTCAGTTCATTCATTGGTTTACGATTAGACATCGTGAAATATCCTCAGCACGAATCAGTCGTTCTAGCTCCGGGCACGGGAGGTTGTTGGGACGAATTTTCGTATACCCAACCGATGGTTTGTCCGTTCGGCAGTTGGACTAGATCGGCCCCCACGTGTGAGTATACCCAAGCATTACTCTTCTGACAGTATGTCCAGAGTGCCCAGGAAAATCCGTTGCTGTTTACGACGCCGTTTATTGCGCGGACAAAATGCTCATTCAAAGGCCTTCCATAAAAGTCAGATTCGACGTTACATCTTGTGATATGCTGTGTTAACTCGTAAGAGTTCCAAGTGGATGGAACAGTCTGATTGTACCAATGCAATGTACCGTTCCCATAGTTTAACAGGGCATTCACCTCCACTGAGTTGGAAGTCGACGCGCTGTTCGTTGTCGAGTAAGAGCAGGTAGTCGATGTCTTCGATGCGGCCGGATATGATTTCTGAAAATAGTAGTAGGCGCTCGCTTGAATTGAGATGATTATCATTGCCGCTATTCCAAAGGTGATGTAGAGCATTTGTAATCTCAAGCTCCTGTTCACTGTATTGTTTTCTGTCTGGTCAGGCCAGTTCGTTGAGAAGCAATTATTGCCAAGGGGACGACCGTAGCAAAAAAGACCAAGTTGCTGAGTTCATGCAGGACCGCAAACGGTGCCCCCGTGATCAATCCGATGATCAATGCTTGATACAATGAACTCGTCTGGAAGACCCAAGATCCAAAGTTTGTCAGGATGTCATAAGCGAATGTTGTCTGAAAACCGACTAGTCCAAACAGAAGACTGAGCTTGGGACGGGAGTGTCCAGTTACGAGCAGTCTGTGCGCAGTGGCCATTCTGCTGAGTAGAGCACCTGCAACCGCGTAGAAGCACTCTCCTACCATGAGGAACAGAAGAAGCGGCAGGCTGTCCTGGCCCCACGGATTGACAAATCCGTAAACCGTCCAGATGGAAACGGCAGACCCGAGACCAACTTCTAAGCCGAACAAGAAGGCGGCGATGAAGACTATAGCGTCCATGAGCTTCACATTAGGAAGCCCGATCATTGCATAGTTGGTTCCTAGCGAGACTGCAGTAAACACAGCTATCAACGCAATTTTCATCGTAGCAGTGGAAAGCTGCTGGGCCCTGTCGGCTATCATGCCAAGCGGGCAAAGTTACCCGCTAGGATATAAGAGTTCATTACGAGTTCGGTTA
The DNA here is from genome assembly GCA_035656295.1 of Bathyarchaeia archaeon. Lineage (GTDB taxonomy): Archaea > Thermoproteota > Bathyarchaeia > 40CM-2-53-6 > 40CM-2-53-6 > 40CM-2-53-6. The sequence continues at coordinate 277,636 of DASRSU010000008.1, forward strand.
CAGTCCTGGTCCTTCGTCACGCTGGATTGTCTCAAGCGCTTCAGTCTCAACTTGCAGAGTCACATGTTCGATGCCGAAGGATTCTGCCAGCCTCCGCGCAACTTTTTCCCTGATCACATTCGCTTCTTTAACCGTGTTTGATGAGAGAGTGATGTGCCCACTCAAAGCATAGAGTCCCGACGTAATTGTCCAAACATGCAGATCGTGGACTCCTTTGACGCCTTCAACGCTAAGGATGGCTTGTGATACATCTGCGAGTTTCATATTTTTCGGTGTTGATTCTAACAAGATGTCCAAGGACTCTCTTGCCAGTGAGTAGGCGCTGCGCATGATCAACAGTCCAATGATTACGGCGATGATTGGATCTGCAAGAAGATAACCGGTAAAGAGTATCACAAGTGCGCTTACTATTACCGCGAGAGAAGAAAGAATGTCGCCGATCGTGTGGAGAAATATTCCCCGAACATTCAGACTTGTCTGCCTACTATGAGCGAGCAGTCTTGCAAGCGCAATATTCGACACCAGACCAACAGAAGCGATGATCATGACAAGGTTTCCTTCCACCTGTACGGGATGCAGGAATCTACGATAGCTCTGGTAAATTATGAACAATGCAATTGCGATCAGTGTAGACCCGTTCAGTAGTGCGGCGAAGATTTCGGCCCGATGATATCCGAAGGTTCTGGTCGCAGAGTGTGGCTTTCTTGCTAGTCTGAGTGTTAGAATGCTGATGCCTATCGAGAGAACGTCTGTAAAGATGTGCCCCGCGTCGCTTACGAGCGCAAGACTCCTGCTCACGAGACCCCCTAAGAATTCAAGGCCCGTTACCCCGGCTGCAACTGCTAGCGCGATCCATAGTCGGGCCTCGGCATGCTTCGAGCGCGCAGCGTTACTAGTCAAGTAGAAGACGGCCTGGATAGGAGATGCTGTTCAATGAGTCGTATTAGAATTCCGTGCACCCCGTGAAACCTAGTGAAAACAGCAATTAACCACGTTTGCTAACATCGTCCTGCCTTGGGCCTAGAACCCTCTTACAAATTGGCCTCGAACTGGATCGACTCTCACAAGAAGGACCTGGTGGATCTCACTCTCCGCTTGGTAAGCATAGATACTACTGTCCCTCCGGGACGCAATTATCAGAAGATTTCACATGTAATAGCCAGCGAACTGAAAGAGTTCGGGACCAGACCTTCAGTAAGCAACATTCCAGAGGCAGTTCTCAAAAGAAAAGTAAGTCCAGAGGTCGGCTTGCACGGTCCGAGACCGAACACCTTCACCACTGTTCACGGTGACGGGAAGGGGCCGAAGATTCTCTTGAACGGCCATGTCGATGTCGTGCCTGCTACAAGAGATGGATGGATTTCTGACCCGTTCAAACCGATAGTCAAGAATGGAATGATCTTTGGCCGCGGCGCGGCGGACATGAAGGGATCAGATGCGTGCATGATCTATTCGATCAAGGCTCTTCTTGAAACCAGTATACCGATCCGTGGAAGCATAACACCGACATTCACGACAGACGAAGAAGTTGGTGGCTATACTGGTGTCAATCATCTCATAGACAAACGCGTCATTACTAGAGACATTGACTATTGCATGTCGACTGATAGTGGAATAGAATCACTTCACGTCGCCAGCCTCGGCGACACTGAATTCCTGATCACCGTCCATGGAAAAGCCGCTCATTCTGGCCGGGGATGGACAGGGGTAAACGCGATCGAGCAGGGCTCGGTACTCATTGAGAAACTGAAACTGCTCGCAGAAGAGATCGGCAAGAGACGCTCCAAAATTGTTGCAGAACCCGGTTACGGAATTACAAAGATGAGACCCGGCCTTTACGTTACGACCGCAAAGGGCGGGCTGAAGGGCAACATCATTCCCGACACTTTTGAGATCCTGGTTGACCGCCGGTTTATTCCAGAAGAGAATCCGGCTAGAGTAGAAGCAGAGATCAAACGTGTGTTGAAGGATTTTGTTGTGAAGAACCGCGAGGTAAAGGTGACTATGAAGAAGATTCTTGGATACGACCCGATGATGACTGAGCCGAGCAATCCACTTGTACGAGTCGTAGGACGCGCGGCTCGAAAAGTTCTAGGCACTAGTGCTCGTCCCACTGGAAGCCAAGGCTCGACCGATATGGCAGCTGTTAGCCGTCTTGGAATCCCGGTAACAGCTCTCGGTGCGACTAGGCAGGATAGCAACATTCATGGAATAAATGAGCACGTTCGAGTAAATGACCTTGTCAACGTTACGAAGATCCTTGTTTACAGCTATCTCCAGCTTTTCTCATTGGCCAACGACTAGTGGTGTGTTGGTGACCTGACCCTCTAGGTCGGGTATCAGAACTCATTTCTTCGCCTCTCCCCCGTGCGGGTTTGAGACGGATTATCGATGGCTCAGACCCAGCTCTATCATGCTCTGAGCGAGGCACCGAAAGGGATTCGAAGAGCCGCGGCGGAGGCGCTCATTTGCATCTCAATCGCGCGTGCGACAACGATCCTTGTAGGGACGGTTATCATCGCTCTGCTGCCTGAGTGGTTTCCAGGGCTGCTACGTTACGAGCTGTTTCCGATTGCGCTTCTTGTGCTTCTTCTAGGAAGCATTGGGACGTCCCGGAAGGCGTCTCCGATTCGTGAGCAGATTGCTTCTGGAGAGCTCCAAGAGGCTCGACGAAGATCCGTAACAGCGGCTATCCTCGGCCTTATTTTCGGTGGAGTCATTTCCGGAATACTGTATGTCCACCTTTCTTCGCGAATTGGTCATGTGATGGAAAATCCGTCTCCGAGTGATTTTCGGGGCGTGTACATGCTTCCCCAGCCGAGCAGGGGATTATTCCTGGGACGCTATTTCGGCTGGATCGCGGCCTATCTTTTCGTTCTGTATGTCGGGTATACGCAGCTACCTTCGGGTCTTCGAGGAGTGAGCGACTGGCTCTCGCCCGTTTTCGGAGTCCACTTGAACACTCTCGTCGTTGCAGTGTATCTTGTCTTCACGAATCCTTTGACGTATCCGCCGATTCTACAGCTCTGGATAACTGCGGGACTCTTAGGAGGATTCATTGCTGGAGGAAGAGTGAGCCGTGGCTACCTTGTCGGCCTAAGCGTTTTCCTCTCAACTCTTGGTGCGATGGGACTCGCCGCGCTCTTCATAGTACGGAATGTGGGTCTGGCAAGCTTTCCAAGCGTGCCTCCACCACCGGCCGGTTTCTCCCTGACAGACGTTGTCACGGGACCAGTTGCTGTTGATTTCCTTCCCGTCTATCTACGAGCATCTTCGGCGATCGATCCAAGTTTCATCCAGGCGATGCTACTGACGTTGTTTAGGAACACGGGACTCATTTTTGCAATTGTGACGATTTCCGGCAGACTCTCATGCGTCTTCTGGCAGGGAGGCGTGGGTGTCGCGAAGTTCATTGTTCTCACTACTCGCAAACATATCGGAATGAAAGGTGGCGCTACGACGCTAGAGCAGCCAGCGCTAAAAGTGGCAGTGCTTCTCTTGCTGCTGCTACCGTTAGCACTAGTGCCAGGGTCTCCTAGTGCAGCGACGGTTTACCAGGCCCCGCCGTCGGGCCCCTATCAGCAAAACCTGGCCATTGCGCTAGACATGTTGGGCACTCCGAATGCCAGCTTGCGCATGACTAACCTCGATTTGTCGAGCAGTGGATTAACGATGAATTCGAACTATGCAGGAAGCACTATGGCCGTCTTGATCGTCAACAATAATTTTTCTGAGAGCCTGGCCAATATACCTGGTTCTTCTTTTCTTACGCTAGTTTCACAGCCAGCTCTAGTTACGCTCTATACGGGACCCACAAGCGCGTCTGGAACCCAGTCCGACGCTGTGGCTGCACAATTTTCTCAAGCATTAGGGGTCTCCTTCACGCTGGCCGTTGGCCTACCTACAACTCAGGGCACGGTGAGATTGTATGTGGCGAATCCAGGATTCGCTTCTAACCAAGATGCGTTGTCGAAAATACTTCGGCTCTTGCCTGGTCCAAGCTTCTCTGGTCTGGTCAATGTTGCCAGCTTGCGTGATCAGAAGTACATGGGAATGATTGGACTCGTGCCTAAGACGGGCCAGATTCCAACTAATGGTTTCAGTTTCATTTTGAATGCTCAATGGCCTAGACTGTTTTACAAAGCGGGGTATCATTTCCTAAGTCTAAAATCGCTTCTAGGTTTCCAGAATAGTATTACCGGCGACCCGGCTGCGAACGTGTCAATCATCAACGTGACATTCCAGCATGGGACCATCCTGTACAGCCCATTATTCCCGAATCCTCTGTACAACAATGCTAGCTCTACGTATATTTTGGACGCGAGGGCGGGATCTAGGCCTGATTTCGTAGCCAATTTCACGTACCCGTTTGCACCGAATATCATCATTGCCAAGATGGTTACGCCCCTGTCGGGGCCAGTCCAATCCAGCTACAATGTGTCTGTCAATGTGCAAAACTTGGACATTGTAACTGTGACGGGATTGATTGTGACGGATCCGCAAGCCTCGGCTGATTACATGAAGACCTTGCAGGCGTCCCCCAGCGGGGTTCAGTTGGCGCAGGCCCCGACGTTTTCTCCAGGCGCTAGCAGTTTACTGAGCTATTCACTCACTCCGTCGAGCAGTGGGACCTATGTCCTGTCGCCAGCCTCGGTCAGTTTTGTTTGGCGGGCGCCAAACGGGACCCAGATACGGTATGCGATCAGGACAGGCTCTCCGCGTCTGGAGTCTACGAGTGGGCCCATTACTCAATTCATGAGTACGCTAACAGATCTGTTTCCTTACTCGCTACTGTTGATAGTTCCCTTGCTGTTGACACCGGCTTGGGAAATTTTCAAGCTCGTTGGTAGGCGAACACGAAAACGGAAGCAAAGGCCACCAAAGATCGCTGACAAAATCCCGACACCAGTGGTGAACGCTGCTCCAGCGGTCAACGTGCCAAAGCCGGGGCCTCCGACTGAAAAACCTGCGGAGCCTACTTCAGAAAAACCTGCGACCCCTCCTGATCCTGGCAAGCTGGCGGACAAAAAGGAGCAAAGTCCGGCTACAAAATAGGCTCCTTCGCAGTTCACACTGAGCTATTGGCACGTGGCACCATCCGATCATGTCCCGCTTTCTGCCGTGATATCCAGGATTCAGATGGAAAAACGAGTTCACTACAAGTGAACGTGCATATTCCACCCCTCTGTTTCCACTGGAACACCTGGAAACCGTGCCAAATCCTGACCATTACTACTCGATTATGACAGGAATCACTTTTCTACAAGTGAAGAGTGAACAGTGAACAACAATTCTCGAGTACGTGATCAAAGAGCATCATGCCATCCCGCCGGTTCAAACTAGAATTTTACGACCCCGACGGCGTCAAGCATGTGATAACCGTCGATGGACAAATAACACGGGAAAAAATCGGCAAACTCCTCGACATGGTGGAGCTAATGGCAGGGACGCCCAAGGCCACTGTAGCCCTCGCGTTGTCGGCGAGAAAGTTTGACCGGTTAGCAAGTACCATCTTCTCGGGGTTGAAAACCAAGGAGTTTACGTCTACTGAGGCCAAGCAAGCCTTCGAATCCTCGTTTGACGAAAAAATCCCGCTAAGCACCGTCTCAACCTATCTTGTCCGGCTCGTCGACAGAGGCGTCTTGGAAAGATTACGTGGCAGTGATGTGCTGCATTACCGGGTTAAGTCTGAGGGACCGAGACAGATTCTTTCTCCTCGGCCCTAGTCTTTTGGGGCTCTTCGAAGACTTGTCTCACTCGTTCGGATAATGAGTATCTGAACGGGACGCGTGCCTGGTCGCGCAAGACATACCCCTCATCTAGCAACTTCTTCATCAAGCGAGCCGTGTGTTCCCGTGACCGCCCTACCAACCTACCAATTTCCGGGGCTGTCTTAGCTCCCTCCCTCGCCAGTAGGGACAACGCTTCCAGTTCGGTCGGGGTAGTGATCGACGGCAACGACCCTAAGTCCCCACGCGGCGACAAGATTCGTGTCCTAACGGGACGCTCATAGACCAGTTCCTCCTGCAGTACAGGCTTTTCTACTCTCGACTCCTCTGCAGTCCCGGTTCGCCGAACCACACCGCGCGCGCTAACTGTCTCCGCCACCCTCCTGACCCATTCCATACACTCTACAATCCTCGCCTCCAATCCTTGCAGACGTTCCAGTAGAACCAAGTCCGAAACCTGCCCCCTATCTACTGAGATTCTCAGCCCGCTCAGGCCGGATTGGAACACTCTAACCTCCGCTTCCATCGCAGAGACTTTTTTCGAGAATGAGTCGAAGAAGAGTTTCGCAAGATCCTCAGAGGGCTTTTCCCGGCTCTTCCTGAACAAGCCAAGTATCAACCGTGACATCACACCAAGCTACGTGATATCACACTTGCAGTTGAATTGACATTTAACACTACCCATGCTCATGTCCCAGAATGCTATCACGTGATTGACGTCAGGACGCAACAATCGAGTCACGGCGGAATCACGGGAGACTCCATGTCGTGAGGGTATGAGATCTTTGCTACCTACTTTGCCTCATCGTGCTGGTGACGTTATGATGTGATGTACTCCTTTGCAGCTGTGATATCACATATCACGTCGACGACGCCTTAGTCCTTCGGCTGCTTCTTCCAAGTCGTGCATTAGACTCTCCACTAGTCGCTCATAGTTTTCGTCGTCAATCTCTCCTGACTCTCGGGCCAGCATGGTGTTCGACTTTAGCGTCTCGGAGGCTTCCACGAAAGGTGCAAGGCTAGGACTCTCGAGAATACCGGAGTATCCGAGAAGAAGAAGCGTATGGATCGCGCCCGAGACATTGGATTTAGCTTGTGCTAGCGTCCTGTTTAGTGCTCCACGGCTGATTCCGGTTCCATGATGGGCGATTTTCGCCATCTCTGCCCTGCTGAGTCGTCGATTGGCTATTTCATCGCCTAACTGGTCAATTAACAGTGCTTCGAATTGGACCCTGGTCAGACTGCTCTTGTTCAGGAGCCTGGAAACAACGGGATCTTTTAGCATTCGAAGTATGAATAGGTCTGGGCTCTCGTGAGACTGGCCGGATTGGGCAAACTCTTCCATGGATACAGAATCGTATTCATGCCACCTAAAGCGATTTCCTACCCCGTACTACGGGGATCACGATTCTCCCTTCCCCGTCTCCTTCTACTGGAACGGTTTCTCTTCCAGCTACTTCACCTTAGGTGTGATATTGTAGTGACTCGTCAACGGTAATGTATAACGAATCCTAAATCAAAGAAGGTGGGTAACAACCAGTTATAGTATTAAGACAACAGTCTAGGGTCTTCATCTTTACGGTATAATTCAGTTTCCAATGGAAGGATTGGGGTGGGAGGCTGGTTTAGTTGTTCCACATGAAATCATTGTACTAGAACACTTAATTCCATTGGAGACGGCCGCCCGAGTTCTCCACAGGAAAATCGTGAAAGTTCGTTGTCTCAGCAAGGCCTTGATCTGATCTTCGACCACGTACTATCGGGTGGAGAAGTTTTCCGAGATAGAAATCTGCTTAGGCACGACTATGTCCCGGATAATCTGCCTCATAGGGGGGAGCAGATTGAGCGTTTAGGCTCGATTCTTGCGCCTGCGTTGTCAAAGGACCGCGTTTCCAACCTTTTCGTGTATGGGAAGACCGGGACGGGGAAGACGATTGTGACAAGGTTTGTTCTGGAGCACTTGCGAAAGAAGGCGAAGGAACATGCCCGGTCCCTTGAGACCGGCTATGTGAACTGTCGTCTCGCGGGAACGAATTATCGAGTGCTAGCGGACTTGTGCCACACTTTGGGACGCGACGTGCCATTTACAGGACTGGCCGTAGGTGAGCTTCTGAACCGGTTGAGACAAGCGCTACGGGCTCGATGCTCGCCGTTCCTGGTCGTTCTCGATGAGATTGATGTTTTGGTCAGGAGAAGCGAGGATGATAGTGTGCTCTACGAGCTTACAAGGATTAACGAGAGTCTCGAAGATGGATGGATAGGGCTCATCGGCATATCGAACGAGTTACACTTCAAGGAATTTCTCGACCCTCGTGTCCTCAGCTCTCTAGGGGAAGAGGAGCTCGTTTTCAAGCCGTACACGTCTGACGAGTTGTATGACATTCTGAGTCAAAGAGCCACTTTGGCTTTCAGGTCTGACGTACTAGACGAGGGTGCGCTCAGACTGTCTGCAGCACTAGCTGCGGGAGAGCATGGGGATGCCAGGCGGGCTCTCGACCTGCTCCGTGTGGCGGGAGAAATTGCGGAGAGGAACAGGGAGGACAAGGTTGTCGAGTCCCACATACGATCTGCCCAGCAGAAGGTAGAGCACGACAGGGTTACCGAAGTACTGGAGTCATTGCCGTTGCATTCGAGGATCCTTATGATCTCGGTTATGCACTTGGAGAATGCTCGGAAGGAGAGTTCGGTCACGGGGGATGTGTACGAGGTCTATCGGGAACTGGCCGCGGTGGCGGCGGTGGAGCCTCTGACTCAGCGAAGGGTAAGCGGATTATTGAATGAGCTAGATATTATGGGCATACTGAATGCGCGGGTCGTAAGCTTCGGACGTTACGGCCGGACGAAAAAGATTCGATTGGGAGTTGAGAACCGGGCCATTGCAAACGCGTTTGGTGGCGACGAGTTCGTAAGGGGACTATTGGCCCATGCGCCGCAAAGTGTCACGAGACGACAGTCTCTCCGATAGCTGCATCGGAATAGACGACGGACCATTCCAGATCACGGACAGTAGAACTGATCAGGCTCCGCTTGTTGCGGTAGAGTTGCGCGGGCCCCACATCCGGACGGTCCGGACTTCATGGATAACGATTGATGGTCTTGATGCAACAGCGCGAGCCGTGAAACTGCTAGGCCACTTCGTGATCAAGGGACCAATTCTTCTTGCTGGGGTTACGTTTGCGGGGTTCAATCTGATCGATCCACGAGTCGTGCAGAGAAAGTTCAGGACCCCTACGATAGTAGTGATTGGGTCGCGGCCGGATAACAGGGCTGTGAAGAGTGCCCTGGTGAAGCATTTTGTCGATTGGCGTGAGCGGTGGAGTGTCATACGGTCGCTGGGGCCCTTGCGAAAGGTGAGGACTTTGCCGAACGAGAACCCGGTGTTCTATGAGGTCTTTGGATGTTCGAGTCGTGAAGCTAGAAGGATCCTCGTTTCTTGGGCTGTTCTTTCTAGGCTTCCCGAGCCTCTGCGCGTGGCAGGATTGGTGGGTAGAGGACTGTTCGGATCGAAACCTGTTGACTAGGTTGGAAGTTACAGGAGCCTTTAGTCGTCCCCGGGATCGTTGTGTGGACCGTCAAACAGGAAGTTCATGGAGTCTCAACTGTGAAGAGAGAGGATTCGCTCGAGAACAGGCTGAACGACTACTATCGTCGCCGCTGTTCTAACTATGAACGGTTTCTCTGCGACAGGGTGTGGGAGTGTGCTCTCTGTGCACAGCAGTCGGGCAAGGTGGTAGTGCTCGAGACGGCGACGGCGACTCCAAAGGCCGAGGCCTTGAGGCGGAGGTGAAACGTGTGGAAACATTGAGAGAAGAGGAAGTGCTGCGATTGGAAGAGGATCTATTGAGGAAGCTTGAGGAGAAGCTTACTCCACTGCTTTACCAGGCTGCGCATGATGCGGCTAAGAAGGCGATGCACGAGCTTCGACTTGAGATGATGGAACACATCAGCCGGCATGAGAAGAACATTCGCGTATTGAAGACGGCAGAAGCGGCAGTGAAAGAGATTCCGACAAGTAAGGTAGTCTAGCACGGCTTAGAGGTTCTACTAGGTAGGGTCTAGTGGGTTACGTAGGATTGAGTCCGTTCTGGGACACGCCCGGTTTCCATGGGGTCTATTTGGAATAGAGTATGAATGGGCGTGGATTCTCTCGGTTTTGGCGCTTTTTTCGTTCGGGCTCAAGCGCGCGACATGGCTGCCCCCCCGCCCTAGGCAAACAAAAGAATGCTTAACAGTAGTTCTTTCTGTGAAAAACTTGGAAAGGGAATTACTGCCTCAGAGGGTCTTATTCCGGCCGAGTATGAACCCGAGCGGGCTCAAGACAGTATTTTTTTCGGCTATACCTTTTTCGAAGCGGCCCCGATTTTCAGGAGCTGCTGTTTTTGCAGGCCTTTTTCGCGATTATTGTTTCAGGCTGCCGTCGCCGTTTTTGGTGATCTATTTTTCATGGCCCGAATTTTTGTGTAGGCACGTATTATGCCATAGCCTACAAGCGTGTAGGTCAGGACGTCCAGTGCGTACAAGGGCCAGAGATAGTCTGTGACGTAAATATCGGATTGACAAGCCGCTGGATGTAACGGACTACAAACGATATGGCGGTCCACGCGCCATGAGAGTGGGAAGCCGTACCATGAGTCAATCTCACCGCCTGGGCTTAAAAATGCATAGAACGGAATCTGGCCGGTGACATATGTGACAATAATTGTTAGGAAGAGGATTACGAAAAGACGGACGATTTGAGTCCTGTCCCGAAAAATGGCTGGGTTCAGATTCTAGGAGTCGAAAAGCGCGAATGTTAAAGTGTTTGCAATCACACGCGATCGTTCCTATCGTGCGTTAGCCGAATCTGGTATCGTTGCAAGAGGGCCCCGAATAGTTTCGGGTTGATCTCTCTTACTTTTCTATCACACTAGCAACTGATCCCTTATGGATCATAACCTAGCCGTCTCAGCTTATTGTTTGAATTGCAATAGGCTTAGACCGCACGAAATTCGATACCGGTCCGATAACCAGTTTGTTGGGAAATTATTAATCTGTGAAAAATGCGCGGGAGTAACCAGGGAGCCTCTCGCTTGAAGGACCTAGCCTGGATGCTGCTACAGGATCTTAACCCGCCCAAGAAACGCGGCCGAAAGAAGCCCGTACGACGACGAAGCCTCTAGGCCAAGCCAGATTATCACTTAGATTGATCTTTCAAAGCCACACCTTTCAATCGAACTCGAATAGTTTCGGCGTGCTCATCTGCCAAAGTCCTTGTTTCTGAAGAATCGACACCGAGAGTCCGAAGATTTGGAATACATCTGGCTGGCTCCAGGATTCGTAAGAGACGTGCTCAACGTGTACGAAGCTTGGGAAGGAAGGGAGGCTGTGCCGATGAAGCTCAAGGAGCTGATGATGGTCCTTGAGATAGAGGTCTCGAAACGCTACAAAGAGGCCCGACCGCAGGCTATTGAAATACAGAAGGTCCCGGTATTCAGGGACACGAAACTGAAGTGAATTGTTCGACCGAACTCGAGTTAGGCTTCCACTAAGACCTGAGCTCCACAAGACTTGCAGAACTTTGAGTTCAAATCCAATTGAGCGCCACAGGATGAGCAGAACCTTCCTGTCGGCCTTACCGGTGCGGCAACAGTCGGCGTCGTAGTTGCCCCAGGTGTGAGTTGACCCGGGCGTGAGAGTTGCGCCCTGTTGTCTTAGAACAGCGGCCATGCTCTGAAACTCCTTGAGCTTCATCTCCTGCCATGCCTTGTCCACGACCTCCTGCACGTATCGTCTTGTGTTCACCGGATCCTTTGCAGCCTTTGACACACGTCTCTAGTTATTGCATGGATCGTCGAGGCCTCTGCAGAAGATTGCGAGTCATCCGACAAGCTGTGCCATCTAGACGGGTTAACTAGAGTTACTGTCCCGGAGTCTAATAGGAAGTCCTTTACTGATTATCAGGTCCGTTTGTTTCAGTGCGTGCTCTCTTACTCTGGCGCCTGATATTTTTTTAATCCGTCAAACGCGGACCTTCGGATATGCATCGATATACGACCGACTCGTATGAGGGAATGCTTGCTGAGACCGTAACGGTCCAAGGACACCAGGGAGACCTGATCAATGCTTACTTTGCGCGGCCTCTTGGCAAGGGATCTTTTCCTGGGGTTGTGCTGATCCATCCCATGCCAGGATGGGATGAATGGTATCGAGAGACGACGCGAAGGTTCGCATACCATGGTATTCTAGTGCTAAGCCCGAACCTCTACTATCGGTTCGGCCATGATGGCCCGGACGATGTGGCGGGCGAAGGTGCGCGCGTCCGGAGGAGTCAGTAATGACAGCGTCCTTGGCGATGTTGAAGGGTCGCTGCGGTTGCTAAAGTCGCTTCCAATGTCTAGCCGGAAGGTTGAGGCGTTCGGCACGTGCTCGGGTGGTCGTCATGCATTTCTTGCTGCGTGTCGCCTAAAGGGATTTGATGCCGCTGTAGACTGTTGGGGCGGAGGAGTCGTCGCCTCCAAGGATCAACTCACGCCGAAGCCGCCTGTGGCACCGATGGATTATGCGAAGGACCTGTCGTGTCCCTTGCTGGGCCTCTTTGGCGAGGAAGATCAGACTCCTACTTCACAGCATGTGGCCTCGTTGGAGGAGAAGTTGGAGAAGTATGGGAAGACTCACGAGTTTCATATCTACCCCGGGGCCGGGCATGCGTTCCTCAACTATGACAAGCCATCGTACCGTCAGGAACAGGCGGTTGACGGGTGGAAGAAACTCTTCACGTTCCTTGAAAAGTATCTGGGGATCCTCAGCTAGACGGTGAATGCTTCAATGTGTACAGGAATAGTTGAGACGGTGGAAGTAATAGGAAGCAGTGGGAAAGCCCGGAACGGGTCATGGATCAAACTGGAACAAGTGCATGTATCCTACGATCATCCCACGGATGCTCCGCAGGAACACGCGTTGAACATCGATTTCGTAAGCGAGAAGAACGATCCAGGCGCCAGGATCGCGGTGGAACTGAGTTCAGAATCTGCCCGGAAGCTTGTCGACGCCATCAATACTGCACTATCACGTGGATCCCGCATCGTTTCTTAGTTCAGTTCAGGGCAACAGCTGAATCAAGTTGAAAGTCTTCGTCGGCCGACTCGAAGCAGAGCGTATGTTATGATCCCGCCTCCTAGAGTTGATAGTGAGGCGATTATCAGGAAGTCTTGGATTGACGCTTGGAAAGTTCCAAGCCTGATAGTTTCCGAGAGGTAGTAGACAAGCGGGCTGACTATCGTCATGACTCCAGCAGCGCTCACTCCGGTTGACACCAGCCAGGCCTTCTTGGTTTCCATCCCTGCTACTATTATGACGGCGGACGTCACCCAGGCGAGAAGAAGGAGAACTGCACCTGGGAGGATTACTATCTGAGATGTCGAGGTCGTGCTCATTTGAAGAGTAATGGTTCCAAGATCGGCAATCACTAGCGACATCCCAGACTTTGCCGTTGTGGGCGTTCATCACAGTCCCCTACGAAGTTAAAGGTTGCACAAGACAGCCTGAGGAGGTTAGATAGAAAAAACGGTCGAGTTTGTAGCGTAGGTTCGAAAGGTTTCTAGTTTTGGTATTCGTGCTCGTGTCCGTGTTTTGGCGCCGTTGATCCTTCTAGGGCGTGGACGAGGTTGACTGCAACCTTGATTGTTGGGATCAGCGCGAGTAGCAGGAAGATGAGTGGGTAGGTCCATGGTGCGCTTGCAAAGTATGGAGTGGCGACGCCGTTGGTGACCGAGTAGAGGATGATTATGGCTACGATCTGGAAGAAGTATGTGAGTAATGGTGTCCAATTCTTGTAGGCCTTGTAGGCATCTGAGACTGCATTGGTAAGTTGAGTCCCGAACTTGACAAGAATCAGAGCGACGATGAGGCCGATCAAGAAAACCGCAACGTTTGCGCCGGAGACTTGTGTTCCTGATATGTTGTTGTAGATTCCGGGGAATCCTAGCACTACGACCTCGACTACCACTAGCACGATGACGCCGATGATCAGTCGTATGAAAGCGGGCATTATCGGAGTCATTGCACCCCACGAACTGTTGGATGTTGATCCTGTCATTTCTTACTCATTCCGAGTGAAAACCGATCACTATGGACAACAAGTTGTAGTTGATGAAACCCTGAGAGCCTAGGCTAGGTTACAACTATTTGGGAGGAGTAGGATTGTGTTTGGCAAGATATTCCCTAAGTGCTTCTGTGACCACGTCAGTGAATGTCAGTTCGTGGTCTATGCAGTAGTGCGCGACGGTCTTCTGTAGAGACTTTGGTATGACTACGCTGGTGCGGTAGTCTTCGCCTTCTTCGCTCTCTTCTGCCATGTGCTTCAGCATAAAATTGTATACGGACTATTACATATGGCTGTTACCGTGATTATGTGGTGACGAGTTCTATGTCCTTATGTGATTGTGTGGGTAGGTGTTTTAATGGATAGGGATGTAATATAGATGCAAGAGGATGAGAATCCCATTCCGTCGCTGTTGGATGACGAAAACGGAGAATGGGCATAAAGACAGTCAGGGTATAGGACCCTTCAAGGCCGGGCAGACGCGGGACTAGACGAGCTGAGCGTGTTCGGGCTTCCTGTTTGGAGTAGAGTATGAATAGGCGTTGACGCGGGCTGTTTTTCACGGGTTTCTGAACGGGCACGGACGCGCGATCATCCCACCCCCCGGGTGCCCCTAGAAAAAAGAAACCTTATTTTTTGTGAAATTTCACATAGGGAATTGTCACGGAAAAAGGTTTTCATTATCTATCTAGGGGGAAGCTGAACACGTATGTGAAATGTGCGCTTTCACTGCTCGCGCCGGAAAACTAGCCGAAGGTGTAGGTGTAGAGGCAGAGGTCATCCGCGTTTGTTGTGAGCTTCAACTCGTGAGTCTTAAACTCCCGGGTCCGTAGAATGTCGTAGAGTCTGTTCTCGGCCACCGAGAGGTAGCTTCCGCTTGAGTCCCATTGGATATCAGCACCGGCTCTGTCTTTGCCCACCTGTTTCCATCCACCTCGACGGCGACTCTGACGGGTTTCCTTTTCAAAGCTCCAAGAACTGCGTTCGCGTTTTTTGCGCCGTACTTCAAGAGAACATATCCAAGTTCGTGAGTCTCGTGCATGACATATTCCGGGAATTGTGTCCAGTCCCCGCTGAGGTACGGAATGTCACGCGAGTGCTCTCTGGGATCGATGTAACGACTGCTGCAGCTTCCTGGCACGCAGACCTGACCGTTTCCGAACCCTTCCGATCGTGATGCCCCTAGGTAAATCTCGGGAGTGATATTATACGAGCGGGACGCGTGGTCGGCCATCCTAGTTGGATTCGGATTAGCAATAGCTGTCCCAGTCTCTTTCAGCAACTCTCTGATCTTATCCTCCATCTGGTCATAATCTCCTTCACCAGCATGCTCCCAGCGAACTCTTCCTCGCGCATCGATCAGGGTCTGCCGCGGCCAATACTGGTTACCATAGAGCCTCCACGTCGCGTTCTCACTGTCGATCGCCACAGGATACTCGAGTTGAAACCGCGTCACGGCATTTGCCACACTTTCCGGATCCCTTTCAAACTCGAACTCGGGAGTATGAACTCCAATCAGGACGAATTTATCGCCTGCATACATCATGTGAAGCCGCCTCATCTGGGGCAACAACCGAATACAGTTGACGCAACTGAAGGTCCAGAAGTCGAGCAGTACAACCTTTCCCTTCAGACCCTCAATGGTTAGAGGTTGAGTGTTCAACCATCCTCGCAGCCGTGAGAACTCCGGTGCTTGACCATCCGCAAGAGATACGGCGAGCATGTCTGTGCCGGGCACGTTCCCTGCCTATAATACTGTGAGTTATTCCTAACGACGACAACGTCTCCTAAGGTAGTCTGATTGTGGGTCCAAAACGTGTATGTAGGACCCACCCACACACATATGTGTGTGTTTTAGAAATGGGCACACGTAACATTTCCATCTCTGATGAGGCATACGCTAAGTTGGCAGCTCTGAAAGGGCCTCGAGAAAGCTTCACTGACGTGATAAACCGCCTAGCCGGCAAAGGGTCTATCTTAGACTTGACAGGCGTACTGACATCGAAGGAAGCTGTAGAGCTTCGTTCAAAGGTCCGGCAGGTCCGGGAAAAGAGCCGGAGCAGACTGGACGAAACAGCTCGCAGGATACGCGGTGTCTGATGATCGCCGACACCAATTTTGTGATTGATGTAATGGCCAAGGATCCAGTGGCCGTGAAGAAGGCCCGAGAAATCGAAGAAGCGGGGCTGCGCATCATGGTCGGCTCACCAACCGTGTTTGAATTGTTCGCGGGGGTCGCACTAAGCCGGAAAGCCGAGGAGGAGAAGATCAAGATCATGACCATCCTATCCTCACTTCCGCAGCTCAGCCTGGACTTTCCGTCGGGAAGAGATGGAGGAATGATTTATGGAGAGAAGATGAAGATGGGAAGAACGATTGACCCGGAGGACGCAATGCTCGCTGGCATTGCAAGGGTCAAAGCCGAGAAAATATTGACACGCAACGTCAAACACTTCTCGGACATAAATGGCGTAATCATAGAAACCTACTGAGTCAAACCCTGTTCGAGTCTTGGGGCCGAGACACGCGTCTTAGACCTCAGACGGATTGAATCCTTTGACTATTAGCCATAGCGCCAAAACCATTTCTTGCACGGCTATTGGAAGAACCAAAACGGCCTGGAACGTCGACAAATAACCGATGAGATGGAACATGACTAACACGGCCGCTGCGATGAGCAATGCGGCTCCAACAAGACCCCAACTAGATAGCCATCGGGGAACAAGTTTTGTTTGATAGAAGATGTAGTAGTACATCATAGCACCGATGCAAAAGGCCACTGGTCCCGCTACATAGTATGCCCAGCGATATCCCGCAAGTAATGATGCACCGAGGGGTTGAAAAGACGATGAATTCGGAGATCCCGTTTTCACAAATTCTTGGCTTAGTGCCAAAAGTGACAGTAGGCCGACCACGCCAACGATATAGAGCGCTCCCTCGATAAGCCTGAAACCAACGGCTCCAAGGGCTAGACCTTCACTATATTTTCTTAGTATTGGATACAGCGAAATTGCAATACTAGCAGATGCAAAGGCAGCGATAAGCGCAAAAAGCGCCCCTACCATTACTTGGTTTCCATTTGCAGAAACATCAACAAGATAATTTGAAGAATCAATAGATCCCAAAAACGGCGTGCTCGCTATACTTGCAACCGTCGCAATTATGAATAAGATTCCTGTAATTCTTGCGGTCTTTCTGTTTGAGGCCATTTTTTCTTCCATTCTCTCTTTCTCGCTCAATGGTCGGTTGTGATTCCTCTCACATTGGCAGCGCTTGGGCGCGCTTGTTTCTATCCCATAGTACAGCTAATACCTTTGTGAATAAATGGGTTGATCAGTCGAGAGTGAGGGCCGTACGAGCAACAAAGATGGTTCCAGGCTAGCGGCTTTCGTAACGGACCAACGGGTTTTCCAACTGGCCCGTGTTATTCGCTCGTCTACCAAGTTACAGACAGTTTCTCTAACAATCCAGACAGTGCTCTTGGTCTTCTACTCCGTTTTCCTTGGAAGTTTTTGGATCTGGAGCCTAGTTGTTGAGATCATCTTTCTAGTGGCGGGCATTGTCGTGCTCGCAATATCATTTTCGACCAATCCGTCTGAACAGCAGGTCCGCAGGGCCTCCGTATCCACGCGGGTTTCGTCGTTAGCAGGGCTCCTAGCAGTGCTGCTAGCTCTCTTTTCGCCAGGAGATCCCTTCGCATTCATGTTTTTCCTGCCGGGACTGGTGTTGTCATACGCTAGTTTTCTCGATAGAAGGATTGTTGCTCGCGACATCGGGTTGCGGAAACTGAGGGGAGTGCCGGTCGGCCTATTCGGGAACCTAGGAGGAATGATGGCAGAGATGAACGACTACGGGATTGAGCCGTCAACGCGGTTTGAATGGAAAAAGGTGGCAGCTGGAATACTCTTGTTCATGGGATTGATGATTGAGGCGATTCTAAGAGCAGATGCTAGGAGTCATTTCGTAGGGACTGCTACGGGGTTTAGACAATTGCTCATCTTCGTGGGCGTCTCTGGGATCATCGGATTTATTGTCGGGGTGTGGCTGAGGATGTGAAGACAAGGTGGAACACGGCTGTGACAGGCACGATGAAGCTGGATTCACTGGAGAAGAGTCGCTTCTGGTTCTACCACTGCAACGGCGAACTGATCAGCTATCGACTGTTTGCTCGGCCTTTGATCTCAGCGAAAGATGATGAGAAGAGTATCATCGTGGCGCACTATCCGGCCAGCTTCGAAATCAGAGTCTCGTCAGATGGGAACTATCAGCGCTTGCTCTCTGTTCTCCAAGACGATGCAAACTATGACAACTTCGGGAGATCAATAAAGTAGAATCACTTGATACCGGAGGCCTTCTGGGATGCGACGAGGTTCTAGGGTTTCTAGTTTTGGTGGTCGTATCCGTGTTTTGGCGCTGTTGACCCATCAAAGGCGTGAACGAAGTTGACGGTAACCTTGATTGTTGGGATCAGCGCGATTAACAGAAAGATGAGTGAGTAGGTCCATGGTGCGCTTCCTAAGTATGGAGTCGCGATGCTGTAGCTGACCGAGTAGATGATGACTATGGCTATGATCTGGAAGAAGTATCCGAGTAACGGTGTCCAATTCTTGTAGGCTCTGTAGGCTTCTGAGACTGCATTGGCGAACTGGGTTCCGAACTTGAGAATGATTAGAGCGGCGATGAGGCCGATGATGAAAACCGCAAGGTTTACGCCTGTGACTTGTGTCCCTGATATGTAGTTATAGAGTCCGGGGAATCCCAACACTACTAACTCGACTACCAATAACAAAATGACGCCTGCGATTAGCCGTATGAGAGCAGGCATTGCCGGAGTGAATCCACCCAACGAACTGTTGGAGGTTGAGCCTGTCATTTCTTACAACGGTCCGAGTAGAAACCGATCGTTCGTGACAACGAATTGTCCTTGATGAAACCCTGAGAGCCTTGGTTAGGTTACAGCTCCTCCTGAACGACATCGATCTTGATCATTACGATGGAGCCTTTCGTCTAGTATTCTGATTTTCTATCGAACAAGCTGAGTTCGGTTTAGCATACTGGCCGTTGAGCCAAGATCTCGCATTCGGTCCTTTCTAAGACATCGCCGTGACTTGCGATTTGATCCAATCTATTGCCCGGTGCTCTCAAGTGATGAACTCCTGTCCCTGCACCAAAATGGTTTATTCAATGACGTCGCCCTAGACGACTTAGGCGTACCATGTTTAAGAAAGTAGACTGTGTCAGGCTGCCTGTCATGGGTCTAGACAAAGCAGTGGCTTTCTATCGCGATAGGCTTGGCCACGAACTTGTGTGGAGAAGGAAAGGAGACTCGGCTGGGCTGCGCATGAATGGGAGCGACACTGAGATTGTGTTGGTTGAAGGTAGAATCAAATCAGAAGCTAACCTACTTGTAGAATCCGTCGATATCGCAGTTCACGATTTCTTGGAAGCGGGAGGAAGCATAGTCAAGCCCGCCTTCGATATCCCGATAGAGCGATGCGCAGTGATTGAAGATCCATGGGGAAACCAGCTTGTGATCTTGGATCTATCGAAGGGACTCCTCAAGACTGATTCAGATAGAAGTGTCCTCCAACCCTGACAAGTTTGGAAGGAGAGACGCTGAAGTTGTACAAAACCTCATCCGGACCCTCGTGATTTCTAAGCTAACCCTTGTTTCATGCTAAATGCCAAATGATCGAGCTCCCTGAGTTAGAGGTTTTTGTCTTGCATTCGCCTTCTTGGTGGTCCTAGCCGGATTCGTCTACGCATCTCTCCGGGCGAGTCAAATTTACTGTAGAGGCCCTCCAGCCACCAGGTCATGCCTGCCTCTATGAAAGGAGCCACCTTCTCCCTGTCCCTTTCTCGGTTCTTGCCCGTAGTCCATCCGATGTTGACAAAGTCAAACTTTGCCATGGTGGCATGACGCTTCCTGATGTAGCTAGTGATCTCGCGAAGGGCCTCTGGCTCGAGGAGTTCTTCAGGAAGTTTTAGAGGAATCACTCCGTCCCATTTGGCAGCGCGTCTGAAAGGCGCCTTTCTTGGCCAGAACCCTCCTACCCAGATAGGTATCCTAGGCTTCTGCACTGGCGTTGGTAGGAATGTGGTTTTCTGTATGTGGTAGTGTTTGCCTTGGTAGCTGAAGGGTCTGCCAGTCCAAAGACCCGTGATAATGTCTAGGGATTCGTCGAGTTTCTCGGCGAGGATCTTGTTGTCAGCACTTTCCCCGAACCTCTCATAGTCGCAGCTCTCTTTGGTGCCAAGTCCAACGCCCAGTGTCAAGCGCCCATTTGAGAGATGGTCAAGGGAGACTGTCTGGCGGGCTACTTCCCAAGGTTTGAGCCGGGGCAGGGGGGTGACAGTTGTCCCAAGTCGGATCCGAGTCGTCTTGAGCGCGATCGCGGCTAGGCTTGTGAAGGGATCATAAATGGGAATCCGCTTGTCCCATTCCACTAAGTGGTTCCATAGGAAGAACCCGTCCCACCCAGATTCCTCGGCATCTAAGGCCAGTTTTGCTATTGTTTCCGGATGAGAGGCCGTGCCGAAGTTCGGCACGTGCAATCCATACTTTGGTTGGTGACGGCCAGTCCTCGCCTGTTTCAAAAACGATCTGACGGAAAGCCATGAGACCGTTACTTATTGCTGATAGACTGCCGAATCTTCTATCAGATCGAGTTGCACAAAGCCTAGACGGGTCTAGAATTAAATAGATTGAACGACATGAGACGGTTGAGGATTTTCAATGCCGACCTATATCGCATTGCTCAACTGGACGGAGCAAGGGATTCGAAACGTCAAAGACACGGCGAAGAGAGCAGAGAATGCGAAGGCACTTGCACGGAAGCTGGGAGGAAAACTAGACATTCACTATACGATGGGCGAGTATGATGCAGTGGCCATGGTGGAGATGCCGAGCGATGAAGCCTACAACCGGTTTGCCCTCTCAACTGGAAGCCTTGGAAACATTCGCACCAAGACCATGAAATCCTGGACGCTAGACGAGCTTCAGAAGGTAATAGACCAACTTCCATAGCAACGATCACCGCGTCTGAATCCGAATACTTCCCCCTTTTTTCTTAAACTGTCATGCTATCAACTGTAAGCGTCGTTCAGGGTTCTGTTTGGAAGGCTGTGAATAAGCGCTGACGGGCGCTCTTTTCCGGGGTTTTCTGAAAAAGAAAAGCGCATGTTCGGTGATGATAAGCGAGGATCGTCGTCGCCATTCACGAATGTAGACGTTGCCGGAATACGGGGCCGAGCATCCCAGTCTCGATGAAACCTATTACCGGAAAAGCTTAACTCTTTACATCCTGAACATGAATTCGAACAAATTGGGATCGTTTAGTACTGACCTAGCGATGTCGTCCAACGAGGCGTTTGGGGCGGTTCAGAGAGTGATCGGCACGAGCGATCTCGCGATTAAGGCCTCTACACCTGGGACAAGCATTATTGCTGAAGGAGGGCGGGATTTCAAATGGGTCTGGCTAATACTTTTGATCCTACTCTTCTGGCCAGGTGCAATAGTGTACTATTTTACGAGAAAGGAGAACAGTATCTCTGTGAGTATCTTTCCGAAGCAGCCCGGGTCTAGCATTAGCGTGTCTTCTCAAGGAAGGAAGGGGGATCACGCTCTCAATTTGCTCTCATCAGCTGTGCGCTAACTGGGTTTGATGGTCAGCTTCTCCGAGCTTTGAGCGAGGTCTTTGCTCGGGAAGGGCCTTCGACGCCAATTCGTATCACACCGTGAAGCGAGTCAATATTCTGATTTCCTATCGAACAAGCCGAGCCTTCTCGCGCGTTCTTCTCCAATTCTGAACACGGCTAGGCCGATGGCTACAGTGATTATTGTTGTCAGTGCAAGATAAGCAAGGTCCGAAACATACGTGCTTGTGCTCGTGAGGCCGAAGCTTTCCCGTATGGCATCGAGAAAGTAGGTTATGGGAAGTGCTGCTCCGATCCATTGCACCGCTCCCGGTAGTTTGCTGACGGGGAAGACTACTCCGCCTAGTAGGAAGAAGATTCCTGAGATTGCGTCGCCGATGAGGAACTGGACGCGGTTGGAGACAAGGTTGACTGCGACCAGCATCAAGCCGATAGCGAGAAGTGCGACAATTCCAAGTGCTAGTGCGGGTATGAGCATTAGGAAGTTGGCTCCTAGAAGGTTGAGTGGAATGTTGAGGTGCATTATCCAGTTGAAAATTACCACGCTTAGGAGCAGGGTTAGGAAGACGGAGATTGTGCCGTTCACGACGGATACTAGTCCGCGGCCGATCATGTATGGTTGTAATGCTCCCGGGCTGAGGTATACGTTCTTCAAGACTTCGTATCTATTACGGTCAATCGGGACGATGAACGCCATTCCAAAAATGATCTGGAAGACGTACGCGTAGAAAGCGTTCCCGATAATCAGGTAAGCCAGGTATTGATTGTAGAAGCCGCTGGTCACGCTGCCTGTTGATGCACCGTAGGAGACTCCGATCAAGACAATGAATGCGACGATGAGGAGGCTTCCGAGTGGCCGGATTATCTGGTAGGTTGCGAATAATACGGGATCCGTCCAGTTGCTTTCGATCTTCCAGCCGACTCGGAATGCTTCGGTTGCTGACTTGACGAACTGGCTTATTGCCATCTGAGAGTTAACCGTCCCTCCTTTTTGCCGAGGGATTCCATGTAATTCAAGGCCGCTCGAGCCAATGGAAAAAGTACGACTACGAAAACTAACAGTGCAACAATGTGTAACCACACGGTTGTGATGTCTCCGCCGTAGATTGCAAGTCGTCTTATTGCATCTAGTCCAATCGTCATCGGTATCAGTGATGCACCGATCTGTAGTGCGAATGGGACGATTGGGGCGTAGATCGCTGGGAAGTATGATCCTGACAGGAAGGATACAGGTTCTTGCAAGAGGTTGGCTGTGTGCCATGCTTCTCTTCCATAGAGCATGAAGAGTGACGCGAATGTCATTCCGAGAGTGTAGAGGCCTGCGAGTGTCAACACGAAAACGAGGAATACTGTGAAAGGATCATGTAGTTGGAATGGTAGTTGGAAAATGAAGATTCCAAGTAGTACGATTGCAGCGGCTCGTATGGCGGTGTTGAGGCTGCCTCCCATGGCCATGCCGAGAAGAATGGCCATTCGCGAAATCGGAGCAACCAAGTACATTTCCAAGTTGCCCCCTTCTCTTTCCCAGAACCATTGAGCTCCCATGTTCCATAACACGTTGGTCCAGAAGGCTAGCATTGCTCCTCCAATGATTACTGCAGTACTGGCATTCGGTGGAAGGCCTATTGTCCGGTAGAGTACGACGTAGGCGGCGATGGTCAGGATTGGTAGGCCAACTTCGGCTGCGACCCAGACCGGGTCCCGATTGCTGCCTCTGAGGCGAACCCACATTCGAGCGTATGCGGCTCTCAGGTTTGCGATCAGGTCACTAGTGAATCCGGGTTTTGTCTTGATCATTCCATGCCCTTCCCGACTAGACTGATGTACACGTCTTCCAGTGTCGGTTCTAGCTTTCCCATGCTCAACACTTTCGATCCACTAGCACTGATCTTGCTGAGGACGTCGGACATGACTGACTCATCGTCTAGCAACAGTTTCATGCTTGAGGTTCCTGTTTCGATATTGTCTGATTGTGATATTCCTCTTACGCCAGGGATTGCTTTCAAAATGTCCGGTTGCGAGAGTCCCGGTGAGATCTCTAGTTTCCAGGAGACTTCGCTTCTGAGTTTCGCTTTCAGGTTTGCTGGTGTGTCTAGTGCTAGTATTCGTCCTTGGTTGATTATGCCGACGTGGTCGCACATCTGGTCTGCTTCAGCCATGTAGTGAGTAGTAAGTAGGACCGTCTTGTCCCCAGTTGGAATCCAGGATTTGACAAGCTCTCTCAAGTGTCGTGCCGAGAGTACGTCTAGTCCAAGCGTTGGTTCGTCTAGGAACAATACTGCGGGGTCGTTTACGAAGCCTCTTGCTAGGTTGAGGCGTTGCTTGTAGCCGGTGGAGAGTTTGCTCATTCTTGTGTCGGTGTATTCGCCGAGTTCTAGTTGGTCGACGAGCTTCGCAACACGGTCCTTGGCTTGGTCGCGTGCTAGTCCATAGATTTGTGAGAAGAACCAGAGGTTCTCCTTGACGGTCAGTATACCATAACCAGGTGTTTCTCCGCCGGAGACGAGGTTGATCAATCTTCTAATCTGCGGGGCCTGCTTGACGACGTCGAGGCCTTTGACGTATGCACTTCCATCAGTGGGATAGAGGAGTGTACATAGGATCTTGATGAGGGTCGTCTTTCCGGCTCCATTGGGGCCGAGTAGTCCAAAGATTTCGCCGGACGGGACTTCGAGATCGATTCCGTCTAGCGCGACGACGTCCTTTTTCTCGCGTCTACTCTTAAAGAGTCGTCGAAGACCCTTGGTTTCTATCGAAAAATCCCGTTTCAAAGAAACGACTATCTTGTCTCATTTTCAGCGTGTATGATAAGACTTGTTTGCGGGGGCTGGCTGGATTTTTGAATGGTCCCGGGGGGGCCGTGTCAAATCGGTTGCTTCTAGTCCGGATCGTGTTAAATCGCGTATTTTGATCATTAGTCAGGAAAACTGATGTGCTGGAATGGCTGCTTAAACTGGCTTAACTGACGAATGAAGAGGTATCTATCTAGGGCTGATAGCACACTTGTGCAGCAGACGATCACGCGTAGCGCTGGTAGTCCTTCTTACCGCTGCTTCATCAGCGCGCCCACGAACGACTTTCCGCATCACCATCACCCGTTTACTTGTGCCGAGAGAACCAAGTGGACGGAATCCTAGCTCGGAGAACATTGACTCGGTTCCGCCCCAGATGAATGAGCTCGAATATTTTTCCCCTTTGGGTAGGGCAATTGGATATCCGTCAACCGTCCCGCCCCCTCTGGCGGCGATGAAGCCGAGTGCACCTTCCAGCGCGGCCCTCGCAACTCCCGCCCTCCTATGGTCGCGGTCGACGAAGAAGCATGTAGTCCTCCAGTCGGGCGGAGTGACATCCATCTTGGCGTATCCGCTCATTCGGCCAGGGAGCTCGGGAAGAGGTCCGAACTGGCACCACCCGACAACGTCCGCTCCGTCGTAGACGAGGGCCGCGTGGGACTTGTTCGCGCGAACAAGCTTCTCTTTGTACTCGTGGTGCTTCCCAGACCACTCTTTCGCCTCAGTGGGCGTCAGGTGGAAGAAGGTGCACCAG
The DNA here is from genome assembly GCA_035656295.1 of Bathyarchaeia archaeon. Classification (GTDB taxonomy): domain Archaea; phylum Thermoproteota; class Bathyarchaeia; order 40CM-2-53-6; family 40CM-2-53-6; genus 40CM-2-53-6. The sequence goes on from DASRSU010000008.1 coordinate 302,647, forward strand.
CAGCCACCCCAGACTCCGTTGTGTTTTTCGACCATCCGTTGAAAGTCGGGCCATGTCTCCTTTCCGAGTTCCTTGATCTGAAATCGCGTTGCGGGCTGTCTTCGGAGTTTCGTGTCAGACTCTTCATCTCTGTCCGAGTCTAATCTTGCAGCAGATGGTCTGGTCTGAGGGCTGAGTTTCGAGGTCTGCTAGTTCTTGTAAGGGGGGAGTTCGAGTGCGTGCTCATACGCTGCTTCGGAACCTTCGAATGATATAGACATGTTCGAAGTGATGAGTGAATGGGTAATGCATCAACTGATCATCGATGAGACTGCTCGTACCAGCGCAGCACCCGTAGTGCGCGGAGGGTGTTCCACCGGCTGGGCCGACTGTCGCCGTCCTCGAGTGCAAAGTGGACTTTCCCGGGATGCGTGTTCTCCAGGAGCCAGGTGCCATCAGGCCGCCTCTTGGATCGGAGTAAATCGATTGCTTCGTCCATCCGCGAGTCCGGCACATCACCGATCGAGCGGAAGTAATCGAGGGCACGCAGCACGTCGTAGTGCCACCAGGTCGGAAACGAGAATTGCAGCCAGGCTGGGTTGATGACTTCGCCGGTGCTCTTACGTCGGAATAACTTTCGTTCGAGGAGGTACTCCTCGCCCCGGCGCCGAGCCGCGATGGATTCCGAAGAGCCACCGGTTGCGCGCTCGTACGCCAACAGTCCTTCCAGGACGTTGATCGTGGTCGCGAACGACGAGCGGAGCGACCCGTTCTCCACCTCGCAGTTCCACCCGCCGTCCTTGAGCTGCTCACCAAGTAGGCGGGCGACCACGCCGTCCACGTTTTGGTCAAAATAGGTGCCCAGTGTGACGACCCTGCCGTTGATGCACGGCTCGACTTCACCGCTGAAGAAAGGCTGCCCGGCGTGCTCCCAACGGCAGTGGTCTCTGACCTGCGCCACCGCCAGGCGAACCCGGTCAGTGGATGGGTCGACCCCGAAATCATGCAGCAGCTGGAGTGTTGGCAGCGTAGAGATCCACGGCTGGCCCTGGTTCTTGATGGACTGGTAGATGCTCCGTGCCGGGAAGCACGCGCCTCCTGCCCACTGGCCGTCTTCGCCCTGCAGGTCAAGCAGTCTGGCACCCCATCCTTCTCTGGCGACCCTGGTGCGTTCGGTGGCGACTTGCTCGCGAGGAGCATCGGTCAGGTCGTGCATGACCTGCCAACGGATAGCCGGGTCCGCGTCCAAAAGCCAGTCGATAACGGTCACGCTTTTTGCGGAACTCACGTTTGCCCTCGATCGAGCAACTGACGTATGAACATTGCCAAGGCCGCTCCTTGCGACATGCAAACCCCTCGTCGCTTCATCCAGAGATATGACGGACACGCAAGATTCTCGGCCGAGTCGGCAAAAGAAAACAATGGAATCCTGTCAGTGCCGAAATTATCAATGACGCTAATCTGCGGTTCAAAGAACTTTCACAACGCGGTGGCTTGACGGAGAGAAATATTGCATTTCTGAATTATTAGTTTTGGCGTGAGGGTAGGCTAAGCTCCTATCCCGAGCTTGCATTCTTTTCTCTTCCTAGACTTTGAAGGATAAACTGGGTAGAATGAGATGACGGAGGGTGTTTCTTATGCCGTGCCGAAACTTAGGCACAGGACTATTATACCAAGAGTACCATGATCATGGGAGAAGACATCATGTTCGTCAGGCTGAAGAAAATAGGGTCAAATCGATACGCGTACCTAGTAGAGGTAGTTTCGAAGAATGGACGTGTTAGTCAGAAGACTCTTTGTTATCTTGGCCAGATTACACAAATAGCTTCAGGTATTCCAGACGAGACCAGGAGAAAAATTGACCGGAAGATCAGCCGGGTCGACTGGAACAAGGTAAACAAGGAAATACGGAATATCCCGCTCACATTTGAGGAGTCACAGGAGGTGAAGCGCAGTCAGCTCGCTACTGTTCTCACCATAAGGCAGAGTGGCACTCAAACTAGTAGTCGAGGAAACAAGCCTAGGGCCGAGGGCGAACTTTTCGCTCTCACTATTCTGGCGAAGAGGTCCTTCAACAAAATGTTCAGGACGATTGATAATCGAAAGTATGTCATGCGATGAGTTCTCGAAAAACTTCTCCGATCCATAAACGTCCGGTTAGAGCGAAAGGTCTGATATCACTGCTTAGGAAAGAACAGAATCCTTTGAAGATGAAAATGCTGCTCCTAGGTTACGTTACTGATAGGCTTGAGAAAACATCGCAATCCATCTTCCTAGTGGGCGGCCAAGCTGTCGAGATATACACTGGAGGCCAGTTCCTTACTGGAGACATTGACATCACAACAACCGATAGACCGGGTACAGAAAGGATTCTTGGAAGCGTTGGTTTCAAAGAGATAGGGATGATCTGGCTCAACGAGCAACTTGGAGTCGCCGTTCACATTGTCGACATGCTCCCTCATTATCTGGAAAAGACACGCACAATCAAGACGGGCCCCTATAATGTGAGGGTGATTGGAATAGAGGACTTGATAGTTGACAGATTATCCGCAGCCAAATTCTGGAACAGTTCAGGCGACATGGAGAAAGCCATGGTCCTCATAACCAATTTCAGAAAACAAATAGACGAGAACTACCTAAGAAAAGCTGCCGAGAAGAGCAACGTAGAGGACATTCTCGCCAAAGCCCGAATTCCGGTAACGATCAAGCCGCGAAAACCCGTCAAGGGCAAATACAAAGATCCAATGTCAGTTCTGATTGGCAAGAAGCCGTATCACAGACATGTCCCGATAAAAGAGCTTGAGGAAAAGACGGAATCCAGGTAGACAAGTCCCATAGAGAGACAAGTCCCTGTGCGAAGCTTTTCACTGTTCCGATGGGGGCCCCCTTGCACCTGTGATGAATGGTTCTGAACGCTAAGCAATGTTACAGGAGACGAAAGCATCAGACGGTTGGACGCACGGCTCCTCCGAATTTTGTAGCAGACCTACGACATTTGCAGAACTGGCCGATGATGAGAGGCAGCCTCTGGAGACGCGCCTCCTTTGTCGCATTGACTCACAAGTCTAACTGTAAACTGCTTACCAGTACTATCAAGGGGAGAAATCTCAAGATTCTTGATGTCGGCTGCGGAACAGGTTTCATCAGCCTAGAATTGGCACGGAGAGGACATGACGTCTTAGGCTTGGATAGAAGTGAGAAAATGATCGAGATTGCCAAACGTACCACGGAGAAAACGCAGAACGCTGTAAAGGAAAAGCTCCGATATGAAATTGTAGACTTTGACAAGTGGTCTGGGAACGCACAGACTTTTGATCTTGTATTGTTCAGCCGGGTACTTCATGATCTTCCGAATCCTAGAAACGTCCTGTTGAAAGCCCACCGCTTATTGAAAGAGCAGGGACAGCTTGTATGCCTAGAATATGCGTACGATATGATAGATAGGAAAGCCGCGGCGTGGCTCTACCAAGTCCGGAAAGCCCTAGAGATCCAAGGCTGGTATTCGTCGCCGCACTTGCCGGATGACCCTGAGGAAGGCGTCACTCATATTCTGGGGGAAGCAGTCGAAGAAAGGAAGGAACATATCAACACGTTCGCAGAAATGATCCGACCTCTGAAACGACTATTTCGCCAAGAACAGTTTTCTTGGCACCCGTATTATTTCTGGGACATTCTCACAGACATGCGGGTTCCGAATCCGAGAGTCGAGGAACGTCTTGCGAGGATGATCAAGAACATGGAACACTTCCTGTTACAAACAAGGGAGATCCATTCAGAGCTTTTCCTCTACAAAGGCAGAAAATCCTGAGATCAGATAAAAATCTTGGACAGTAAAGATTTACGTGTCCATGAATAACATGCCGGGGCGAGGCCGGGTCGAATGAGTAAGGATTCATGGCTAGACTGGTATCAAGGCAGGAGAGTCGAAGAGAGCGTGGTCGAACTTGCAAAGACTCTCAAAGAGGCGGGTGCGTCAAGGATTCTCGATTTGGGTTGCGGAACCGGCCGGAACACAGTCTATCTTGCACGTCTCGGCTTCCAAGTCTATGGGTTCGACTGGTCCGCGGCTTCGGTCACTGCTACTAAACGAGAGCTTTCGAAGGAACAGTTAGACGCTGACCTCCGCTTGTGGGACATGACGCATACCCGATTCCCGTACATTGCATCGTTTTTCGACGGAATTCTTGCGATGAGAGTCATCCACCACACGTTCTTGGGGAACATTAAGCGAATCGGAGGTGAAATTGAGAGGATCACGAAACCTGGTAGTGTAGTGTACGTTGAGGTCCCGACATTTGAGAAGGGGTTGAAACCAAACGTTCCGGGGCCAAGTCGTCGGAGCCCCGGAGCCTTGTACGTTTGTACCTTCGGAGGGGGATTCCCCACCACCATTTCAGGAGAGAAGAACTTGTTGGATTATTCCCGAATTTCGCTCCGAAGACATTGGAAGAAAAGTATGAGCATTACTGCTTGACAGCCATTCGAAAATGACGAGTGTATTTGGAGTCGAGTGTGAATAGGCGCTGACACGCGCTGTTTTTCATGGTTTTCTGAACGGGCTCAGGCGTGCGACACGGCTACCCCCCGGCCCTAGGCAAACAAAAGAATGCTTTGGAAACTAATTTGAAGAGAGAAGTTACTGCTTTTGAGAATTCCTATTCTGGTCGGGTATGAGCCCAGGCGGGGCTCAGGATGAACTCATAGTTTCTCAGTATAGTTTTCGTTCGCGCTCGCTCGTGCGATTTGTCCATGCCAGGGAGGTCTGGAAAGTTTCTCATTTTGTAAATCTATTGGAGTCCACAACACTGACCATGAAGGAAAAACCCTATACCTTTCCCATAATGTTGCTTTGATTGAGTGTCAGGAGGCACTTAGACCGTATGTGTAAACACGCAAAAACAGTGTATCTAACCCTCGCAGTAGCCGCCTCCAAACTAGCCATTAACGGCTAGCGGCGTACTGATTCAAACTTCCTCCTATTTTTTTGGCTTCGAGCCGTTACGCTGTACCTATGCTAGGTCGACTTTCACTACTTCCCTAAACTATCAAGTATTGACTGATAGAACTGTTCCGTTTCTTGTCGGAATAGCTATTGTAAGCTAACTCTCGAACCCTGCATCCGCGTTTTCTAAGTAAAGTGCTACGAGCTTATCAGTCACTTTGACGAAGATCGTGGCATTGAAACAACCCGGACTACTGACAACCATTATTCTTGTGACGGGAAGTTTTACAATTTTGTTTATACCTGGAGTCTACGTTCTGCTAGGTCCTAGGTATCTCGATAATATCTATGCGGGAGTTATCTGGCTCACATCGCTCCTTGCTCTTATAGCGTTGTTAGGACTCGTGCTCACAAGGCAAACCATCCGGAACATTCGAAGCATTCGAAAGGAAGGATGGGGATTACAGAAAATTGCAAAGTGTCAGATATGCAATACGGATCTTCCGCCTACGAGGCCAAGTCGATTGAAGCGCATGCACGGGCCTCATTATGAGAGTGTTCATTCTATTGCCTGGAAATGGAACCAAAAATGGCAATTGCCCTGGAACCTTGCGATGATAACCGTGATGCTGCTGCTGATTCTTTCGCCTCTTATCTTGTTCTACGAGTATTCCCACGGAAGTTTTCTGCTAGCTGTTTTCCTACCGGCTGCTGGTATTCTATCTTGGATTCTGTTGTATCAGGTTCGAAAGAGAAAGATCAATGAATTTCGGAGACAGTGGGCTGCTGGCTTTGCAGCAGATGAACAAAACGCAACCAATTGGTAGTAAACTGAACCCTGTTTAGTCCTCACTCCTTCCCTAGGCCGTTAAGGATGGACAGGTAGAATTCGTCCCGTTTCTTGTCAGAATACCGGAGTACTCAGGGTTTATCTTGGTCTTGGGAAAGAAGTGATAAGAAAAATAGCGCAGAGAATCGAAAATAATGGCAATAATTGTTCGTAAGGCGTCGACGGGCGCAAGTCAACACTACACCTAGTCGAGGCTTTTTGCACAGATGAGCGAGGAGGTTGTGATTGTTTTCGGCGACAGCGTCGCTATGGGCCTCTGGGACGAGCGTGGAGGCTGGCCAGAGCGACTTTGGGACGGGCATTCTCGCATTGTTTACAATCTCGGAGTTGATGGCAACACCTCAGAGGATGTCAAGAATAGATTCAGTCTAGAGGCTAAGAGTCGAGGGGCCAACAAGAACTCGGTCATCATTTTCGCCGTGGGAATAAACGACTCAAGCCGAATGAATGGTGAGAATAGAGTCAAATTAGCCAAGTACATGTCCAATATGGAAAGGCTGATCGATCAGGCGAAGGGTCAATTTACGGAGAAGATTCTTTGTGTCGGTCTAACTCGAATCGACGAGTCAAAGACTGATCCGTTCATTCTGGAGAAGACAATTTCATTCTTTGCAGCAGACCAAAATGCCTACGACTCAGCTCTGAGGACGGTCTGCGATAGGAAAGGAGTTTCTTATGTGTCGCTTAAGAATCTGAAGCTTGAAAATCACCTTTCAGACGATGGAGTTCACCCGCTGAGTTCGGGTCACGCTATAATCGCGAAGAGAGTTCTTGAGGCCCTAAACCAACGAGCCTAGATAGCTTTTTCTTTTACAAGGCCTTAGCGGTGCGCGACTTTCACATAGGTGCCTGGGTCAGATTTTTCACATGCTTTTCTAGTGGTCGAAAACATTTTTGATGATAGAAGTTTTATTGGTCGTAAATGTATTTTATTCGACGCGAAGCTCAATGACTTCTCAGCGCGTTTCCGCTTCCCCGTCGACAAGTACAAGTCCATCACTTATCGCATCTCTCACATACGTGCTTCTATGTCTGAGTCTTCGAAACTCTCCGATGGTATATCCGAACGCTTCCAATGGGATGCTCTTACTCCTCCACTGCTTCTGGAGATATTGTAGTCTTTCTGTCAGTGACATCTTGGAGAAATCGTCTGAGACAATTATGAGGTCCACATCGCTATCTTCGAGATAAGTACCAGTTGCTCTGGAGCCGGTGAGTATTGCCTTGTGGACAATGATGTTTCGAGCAAGTCTATGGACGTACTGCTCGACTATTCTCTGGACGTTCGCTTCTTTAGCCAACGAATAACCTCTCCGACTTCCCTAAGATACCTTTGGGCCTGCTCCTTTTTGAACAGTGTCCCTGGTATCCCTAGAGCAGCATCAGGATACTCTGAGGGAAGATAAAGCGGGGACAGATCGTCCAGAGTCCTCACAAGTTTCGGGGAGAGTCGTACTCGTCGTGTAACCATGGAATACAGTCTGACGAGGTTGTGCCCACCAGCACCATGAGGAGGTCTCTTCCTGTCTGCTAGAATCGTGGCTTTCAGCGCCTTCTCAGCCGAATTGTGTAAGACATGGATGCACTTGCTGTACTTCCCGCCTTTGAAAAGAAGCTGTGCAGACTCATAATCGTCAACGGCCGAGGCCAGCCACCACTCCGCGTCTTCTCTAATCCTCTTGGCCAAGATCACACTCTACTGCTGAACATAATTGACAAAGGTTCGAGTTAAAAACTGAACACTAGTGAAAGGAACGAAAAGTTCTACCTGGGTATGCGATATGCTTGTTGAGGCAGGTTACGCGAAACGTGTACACAGGAAGCCAGGCACAACCTGATGGTGCTCCGACTGAGATGGTCCACCAAAGGAGCTGGTCAAAGCGCTGGAGAACTATTCCATCGAGTCCTCCTATTCTAAAGTATCCGGAGAGCAGGCAATAATCCTAGAGTAGGACCTGAGACATCGCACGACTCAACTGATTATTCTCTTCCAAGACTTTGAAGTAAGGCCTTGTGAAATTCGTCCCGTTTCTTGTCAGAATTGCATTTGTAGACAAGCTCTAGAACCCTGTATCCTCGCTTTCTGAGCAGAATGCGCAACTCCTCATCCTTCACGGTTTGAGCGATGCTGAGATGCGGTCTACCATCAACGAATACTAACGTTGGCCTTGGCTGGGTCGGAAAATAAAAGTCGACAGTTGTAATCGGAACTTCGACCTGAGTTTGATACATTATGCCTGAGTTTTGCAGTTTGATGGCTAGTTCGCATTCCATTCGACTAGGACTTACTGAAAGTCTCTCACGCCAATTGCTACGACTCGACACCTACTGCGTTGAGACATCTGATGGGTTTTTGCTCAGACACGAGAGCGAAACTATCATCCGACCTAGGTTTTCGTGTAGACCGAGCTTCGCTTTGTTTGAAACAATGCACGAAGCAAGAGTTAGGACGAGGAAACCCTTCGGGAACAATCGGGTATCGTCAGGCATATCGTGATTGCTTGCTAGGATAGGTCTTTGGATATAGGTATCGTTTTACTTTCTTTCGTCAATTAGTTTAGCTAGTCTAATATCACTCCTTAAGGACTCCTAAGGGCTAGGCCAGAGTCCTGTGGTGCAGACCTCGTCTCAGCAGATTAGGTTGTATTACCCAAAAAGGACACCTCAACAGAAACTCGGTACCATACTCATAATCCTAGGCGTGCTACTGTTACTAGCATACGGTTTAGGGCTCCTCTTCCTCATCCCAGGTATCCTCCTGTACTATTACGGACGCGAGCGATGTCAGTACTGCAAGGTTCGAGGAAAAATACGCGCCGGGAGGTCAGACCTCGTCAGTCAACAACGAGGCTTCGGATTAGTTACGCGAACTGAGGTTGCGCAAGGAAGGGTCGGTAGGCGCGTCCAACAGAGCACAATTACGAGGCAGGAACGTGTGCCTGTAGTGAATACGACCACCAGAGTGGACTATGTTTGTACCAACTGCCAGCACGTTATAGGGTCAAGGGACTATTACAATCAACGAGAGGATTTCTCTCCTCCCGAACAGACCGTAGTCCAGAGAGAAATCGAGAGAGAAGTCCTCAGAATCCCCTGTAAGTACTGCAGGACGCTGCTAGATCCGATCCGGGAAAAGAATTGTCCAAACTGCGGCGCAGTAGTGACAACCTAACAAAGGCAAATTGCTGCGTAGACTATCAACAATAAACTGGTAGAACTCGTCCCGTTTCTTGAATGTCAAAGCTGATATTTTTCAATCAATGACACTTCAGACAGCCTTTGGAGGTTCCGACACTATGAACAAACAACAGAGGATGGTAAAGGACTGGCATAGAAAATTCGGCGTTCTTATCAATGAATACCCGAAGATGATAGACAAGGAAACTCAATATCTCCGAGTCAGTCTCATGCGTGAGGAGTTTCAAGAATTCGACGAGGCCTGCGCTGTAGGAGACATAGTGAAAGTGGCCGATGCTCTAGGAGATCTTCTCTACGTCGTCTACGGTAGTGCTGTTAGTTTTGGAATTGACTTGGAACCAGTCTTCGACGAGATTCATAGATCCAATATGAGCAAAGGAGATCCAGAGGTGATTAAGGCTCCCACCGGGAAGGTTCTGAGAAACAAGAATTATTCCCCGCCTGACTTGGCCTCATTGATCCTGAAACAGATACGATCCGGATCCTAAACGTCCATGAGTGGGGTACGAACCAAGAAACCAGAAAACCGGAAAAGTGCTTTTAACGCGAGACGGTTCACTTCTATTACCGATTCCTAAAATGCCAGATGACCAAGATAGCGAAACTTCCGATTGGGGTAACGAGTGGGCCGAACAGGGCGACGAAGAATCACCCTCTTCTGGAGATGATGATGGTTAGTCCACAGCCCGAAGAGCGAGATGGGCAAGTCAAGCTGTAGGAGTTGAGTTGATGGTCAAGAATCCAAAAGCCAAGATACATGACAAACTGGACATCCGAACATTCCCGACTAAACACAGCAAACCGAAGAAACGATACCTCGTGTTTAGGTTGCCGGACGGATCATACCATACGTTCGTTGAGGTCCAAGCTAAAGCCGCTGCTTTGGAATGCGGCGCAGAGGGTGGACGAGAGTCGAATACAAGGACTCTGTGGGACGAACTCTGGTACAAACAAGTAAGGCCGAAGCCTCGATAGCGAGCAGTCTTTCCCTAGGCCCAACAGGTCTACAGAGCATTACTTAGACACAAGACCTGAAACTGTCGTCCGATCCTTCAAGTCACGTGCACGTGCCCAGGTAACTCGAAAAAAAGAGGGAGGGGGGATTTCTCACCACCCCGTTCGGGATACGATTCTACTTTGGAGTATTGCCGCGGCCTTTTCCTGAACGTCTGCCTGTAGTGCTAGGATACTGTGGGTTCTTAGCCATTCGAATCACCTCCTCTCTGGGATTCGACGGCCGCCTGCGATCTCAGATTGTAATCATTACCAAAACATCACATCTTCAAGCCGAGCATAGGGCAAGAAAGCGCCCCCGTAGCAACTATACCAAACCGTCCTTTGTAGTATGCCTATGATCGCCGCAAAGCGGCCGTCGTTATTCATAACCGGGCAGTGATCTATTTGATACTATCGGCACGGTTTGACTTGTAGCGAGCCGTCGACTGCTATTCCCACGCGTTCGCAGAGGGAAGTCCTAAGAACAAATTGGTGCATTGAGTATACGCCTATGAGCGAAGCGCGAACCAAGAAACTGGGAAAACCCGAATCGGCGCTCTAGAAGCAGAATCTCTACACTAGAGGGCAGGGCAAAATCGGATTTAGAAACCCATCGCCTTCAGTGAATATGCAAATAGATAGATCCACAAGATGAGGAAAGGAGCGGGCAGAGTCAAAGAGATCTCCCGAATGCGAATCTTGAAACCCTTTCTTGAATAGAACGGTGGGAATCCTAGCTTCTCACGAAATTGCTCGATCTCCCCGTTCCAGTATTTGATGAGCCGATTGCTGTCGTAATGAATTAGCAGCCAAATGATATTGAGAAAGATTCCGACTAAAGCGATTGAGAATTGGACATTTGCAACTGCAACGGTAGGAAAGTAGGCAACCAAGAGGATGCTTTGCGTGAGTAGGAAGTAATTATTTCGTGTCCAGTGATAGCCGACTTCGTTTTGTTGTAATCGCATGAACGTCTTGAGTTTTTCGAAATTTGGGACTGCTTCCCCGGACATCGACGTTCTTGTTGAACAGGCTACGAATTAATAGCAATATCCTTAGATGGTGGGCAGAAGTCCTCGACCGGTCTAGGTAAGAATCCAGGTCAGTTCGAATGAGCGAAGCGAGAGCCAGGAAGCTAGAAAACCGAATTGACGCTCTCGAGAGAAGAGTCGCCACTCTAGAACGTAGGGTCGGACTAATCGACAAGCCCATTCGTCAAGTAGGTTCTTCAGGAGGGAAAGGTGAGACGAGCGTGATATTGCGCAAACTAGAGGAGAAGGTATTGGGCACGGAGTTTTTCGCTGATCCTCGAACTGTTGGAGATGCGCGGTCGGAGCTGAAGAAGCAGACTGGGATCCTGTTTACGTCGAGGAAGGTGAGTCAAGCCTTAGGGTTGTTACATGACCGGGGAAAACTTGACCGCGTCGGCTCAACTGGTAACTATCAATACTTCCGGCGGAATTAAACGACTCGGCTTGGTCCACGGGTCGGTACTAGTCGTGTTCTCTGGGCAGGGCTCTCTCGCTTGACTATCAAAAGCCAGACGCCACAGTAGCGGTTGATTTTCGCCGAACATGACTCAGTTCGCAAGGAGCTTACGAACTAATTCCTTCTTATCGAACTGATTTTTGTCGATGTTATACGCATCCTCTAATGACACGTCTTGGGGGAGTTTAGCTCTCATTTTGATCAGCGCATGAAGGGTGACCGGATCGCAACCGCAAACTCTGAGCCTCTTGAAATGAAAATCCTCTTTCAGGCTAATCATCCTCTTGTCTACATCAGCAGTGATTATTATTGCAACCGCAGAGACTCCCAAAGCGGAAGTCGCGATCGCTAGGGCTAGCAAGTTACTCCATTGTGCCGATCCCACGCTTGCAGCTATCGATGCAATTAGCATGAAGAAAGCGCCCGCTAGTACGAATCCAATACCTGTAGCTCCAATTATGATTAACCCATACTGGACCAATTGTACAAAAGGCACTGTCTTAGTTGTGGCAAAGCTTCGGTCTACGATCCGAATGATCTTGAGAACACGATCGTCAGATGAACACTGCTCCTCAGTCTGACTCGTTTTCTCGCTAGTTTGGTCGGGCTCCTTCTGCACAGCACTAGGAGTGGAAGCACGTGAGCCACCCGATGCTTCGGAGCTTGATGTTTGAAGCGGTCCTTTCTTCTTCCAGTCGCTGTAACTCCGAGTTATGAAAACTTGGAGAAGTACAAAGCCCGCAGATTGTACGATTCGCTGGTAGCTAGTTGGAAGGGGAAACGTCCACGCGGGGTTATTTGCTATGACGAAGAGTTGAATGTCATGAAAGTGATTGACTGATGTGAAATTCCAAAACACGGCTCTGCCGTACACGTTCGTTGCGATTAAGGTTGGAGGAGGAAATGTACCGTCACCGATTATTTGATTGCTGGCGAATCCAATCTCAACTGCTACGGGTGTCTTGGGAAATATCGACAAGCATTCGAGTTTTGGTGGGCATCCCTTATAGTAAAGTGGGCTTGTGTTGGAGCCTAACGAGACGAGCAGGGAATCTTGCCAAGGCCCGAAATCCCATCCGTCACCCGTTAATCTGAAAGCCATTCCCAGCGTACCGCCGAGAATCTTGTTTGAGACGCCGCTATCATTCACAAAAGTCGCGTTTTCAACCCAATAGCTAGACCCCAAATAGATTACAGGATGAAATACAAAGTGAAAGCCTTCGTCGGTCAAATAGGGAGCGCTGAAGTTTCGAGATACATTGTCGAAATTAAATGGCAATAATACAAGAATGTTCGACGACGAGTTCATGCGTGCGAAAGTAAATTGAAAGAGAATAGTCCGCGCCGAAAATAAGAACTGGGTCTGGTTAATCATGAATATCCTGTTAGGGTCTATGGGTGGAGGTACTGCAACCTGAGCATCTATCACCGTAGGAGATCCTCTTGGAGAAAGTGAGACAGTTGGAAATATCGAGAAGACTAGAAGAAACGTGCCTGCACAGAGTCCGAAGATACTGATGGGAGAGAGTCGCATTGCTAATCCTCATTATCGCCTGCTATTGCCGCGGGAATACTAACAGCCGGCACCGTCTATTATATAGAGACAAGAGGCCTTGCCGGAGGATCCACATGAATTCCTCGAGTGACTCGATGAATACTAAGAAACTTGAATGGTTGATGGACATGCAGAAGAATGAGGCTCAGCTCCATTGGACTCGAAATAATTACTTCACAGTCACAGCAAGTATTCTGCTCCTTGCCTTAAGTCAATTTAAAAGTAATGTAGCGATGATTATGATTTCTATTGTGGGGATTGGATTTTCCTTTGCCTGGTTGGCGATTCAAGATAGAAGCAACCGGTACATCAATTACTACAAGACCAAAGTGCAAGAGCTAGACACTAGCAAGGAGGTCGTCTTTCCACAGGGACTAGGAGGTTTTCAAATGCGTCATGTGACATTCATCCTGCCCTTGGTTTTCCTCGCTATGTGGTTGGTAATACTAAGTGCTGTCTCCGCAGGAGTCAAGTTATGACGACGTTGGATTATCTCGGTCACTCGTTTCATACTCGACTTTCGGTTGATCTTACTCTAAGCTTTCGATAATTCTCCTAAACTCAGTGCATTGGGCACTGGCTACTATCTGAAGTCTAGAAGACAGTTACCTAACTTGAGTTAGAAAGGTCGCAGGACGTTAATTATTCCATATGAAAACCGTCGTTCAATTTGGATCAGAAGTATTTACTGAGTTACGGTGGGGGCATAAACACAACCGCTCTCATGCTGCTTCTAGTTAAGAAGCGCATGCCACTAGATGAGGCGGTTTTCGCTGACACAGGTGCCGAACTTCCTGAGACCTATCACAACATACGTTTGGCGAAGCGATATTTGGCGAAACATGGAATCCCTCTACGGATCGTGAGGTCAAAAAACGGAACGCTCCTGGAAACATGTCGGAGACGTCGAGTGGTCCCATCTCAATTATGGAGATGGTCGACAAGAGACTACAAGATCACCCCCATACGAGCTTACTACCGATCTCTTGAGTCTCATATCCATGAATATCTGGGTATAGCCTATGACGAGGTAGAACGCATGAAACCCAGCATCGATCCAAACATAACAAGTACTTTCCCCTTGATCGATGAGAAAATGACGAGGGAGGATTGTGAACGATTGATTAAACAGGAGCGGTTTCCGCTACCGGTCAAAAGTGGTTGCTACTTTTGCCCATTCAACTCAACGGAGAGGTGGAAATACATATGGGAAAATCATGGTGGACTATATTCAGAGTCCGTGCGATTGGAGGAGAAGTCCAAACACTTCCCAAAGCAGAGACTTCACAGGCTTACGCTTAGGGTGTTAAGGCAGCGCTTCCAAAAGGGGACGAACGGGAATGCTGATTCAGAGACTCCGTGTGGCGCCTATTGCATGACTTGACCTGTTGTTTGAGACCCCGATTCCAGAGTTGGTTGCACTTGCGACTGAACAAATTGGAATTCGACGATGGTTTGACCAGGCTCTAGGTCCACTGTACCGACCAGAAGGGGTTGGGCTTTCTTTATTCCCGCGAAGTTGTTGCAATCTTTCAGTGGGACATCGTACCTAATTACAAAATCTTTCGTATCGAGTTCGATCGACTTGTCTCTGACGCCGATCCTCGTAGCGGACACTAGCTCAAGTTTGTCAATTGGAGGTAGAGTATGCTGAATCTCGAAGTCCTTGATCATAAACTCGAAATTGTTAGTAAGACTAAGAGTCACACTTGTTGTCCCTCCATCTAGCTTCGTTTTCTCATCCTCCTTAACCAGTCTTCTTATCTCCGTGGCTGATCTTTCCTGGGTCAATGCGACATGAGTCATGAAATTGTCGACGCCACCCGGGATCGCATGTCTTGAGATACAAACGCAGGACTTTCGAAAGTCTAGATGCCATAAGTCGCCAGCGAGTTTCTGGTTTGATAGGCTGGTCTCGATTTTCACATCAAATTGAGCTGTGAGAGAGTTAACTAGCTTGTGAGGGGGTAAACGTATGTTTCGGAACGCTCGTCTATTAGAGTAGGGCACCCTTCCCAATTGAACTGAAGAATTGTATGATTCGATTTGAAGGCCAGAAGTATAGTCGATATGCCCAGATCTTCCGTCGAACTTGACGTATGGTTTACTTTCCAGATATATCACGAGAAGGATGCTAGGAACTCCTATTGCGACAAGTATCCCGTAGATGGAGACAAAGAATGGGATAATGTCAGTTAAGATGTCGAAGACAGTTCACTCCCTAGATCTTCTATCCTTCCTCTAGAACCCTTTCAACCAAATCTCCGTCCAAAATCGCGTTTAGATTTTCGTCACATGCTCGATCAACAAGCCGGTGGCAGATCGAAAGAATATTTCCAACATTTCCGTCGCCCCGTTCACATATTTTCGTTACTACACTTCGAGTGAAAGGGAATAGAGTAGGTTCTAACGCGGATCCTAAGGAAGGGATACGTTTTAGAAATTCATCATGGCCTCCCTTCTTCTCAAAGAACTTGTGCCTCGAAGCCCCTAGGTAGGCTATGACAAGGTCTACTGTTCGCGAGACATCGAATTTGTGTAGAATATCATTTACAGAGAGAAGTCGTCTCTCTAGAGGATGACCGCTGGCGCGTATCTCGGAAAATCCCGTAGGGGTAACGCAGGCTATCAGACAAACTCCCTGCGTGTTCCTGTCGATGAAGTGTCTTAGGTCGCTGAAATATCTGGACCTCCTAGTAGCATGAAGATCAACGAGGTCTTCAAGCTCGTCGAGAAGTACGAATAGAGTTCTGTAGCCGCTCATTCTATAAATACTAAGGAGATCTCCAGTAACATCAAGCACATTGTCCTCTTCAATGCCATAAGAAATTCCCAGTCGATCTCGTTCTTCTCTTAGAAGCGGCTCTCCAAGAAGCCATCGCCAGCTTGCAGTCTCGTTCCCAGGAACGAGCAGTTGCAAAAGTACTGTTAGAAAATCCCTCACTTTCAGCGTACGTTCATGCGCCTTCTTCACGACGTGGAACAAGTCTAGGTATCTCAGATGCTCGACAATATCTCCTAAGTAAGCGGGATTGGTCCGCAACCTCTTAGCGATTTCCTGTCCTGAAGGCCCCGAAGATGTTTTTAGAATATATGATTGCAGGTCCTCTTTGGTTCTAAGAACATAATCAGAGATTAGGGTCGCCGCAAGTTCCTTCATAACCGCAACCCCTAAACCTGATATGATTCCAGAAAAAAAATCCCTGAAAGAAGATCGAGGGCTCTCGACGTACACAGCCAGTGCTTTGCCTTGAGGACGGGTAGAGAGTTGAGAGTTAATTGTTGCTTTAACGTACTTTAGAATATGACTCTTCCCGCTCCCGTATACACCTTGCAGAACTACCGTTTGCGATTTATCCGTTGAGACAGAGCTTACAATACTATCGCGAATCAGTCTCATAATGGACTCTCTGTCAACAAAAACAGTTGGGTTTTCTTCCGCGACAGCTATTGCAGGGAATGGATTTTCGATAAAGAAGAAGCGAGAATAGTCGCGAGGCTGTAGTTGCCTAAGATCCAGTGGAGGCCCATGTTGGGATTGTTGACCGTTCATGTACGAAGTTTTGGGTGTAGGTCAAATCTTATTATAAGTTGATCCGCCAGCGATCGACAAATAATAGTATCTCTTTCCATCTAGAACGAATGGTCTTAGGCCTTTTTCCGTCACATAGCTCACGGGAGCACCTGACAGTTCTATTCGGGTACGATATTCTGGCTGTCTCACGACGATTCTCATGAACTCGTCGAATGCGTCGTCTTTTCGCCAATCAAGATAAGGAAGCAAAGCGTGGTAGATTTCGATGATTTCGATGAAATTACGTTTGACCCCCGGAATATTCGTGCGACTAAGCTTGCGATAAGCCTCCAAGAGTTTCTCCCAAAATTCCTCTGGACTTTTCACTCGAGGCTGAAGAGAATACACCAAATCGTCTTTCTCGGAAACTAATCCTCCTTCTTTACACAATGCCAAAAGTACCCCAGCATTTCTCCTGAACTTCTTATCAATGTCAGATTTCGATTTCGGTTCGCTGACTGTGCGTAGAAAGTCCTTGATCAATTGGATCTTCAGCTCTTGCTTCAGGATCGCGCCAGCCCAAAGCTGAGCGTACGTTTCCATGTCTCCCCCAGAGAGAGCTTCGCATAAGTGTTCAGTTAGTTCCGTGATTTCGTGCTTTGTTCTGACTCGAGTCTCCTTAAGTAAACCAAACTGAACAAGAAAATACTCAATATATTTCGTGGTCGACGCTGAAAACTCATTGCCTGTTGCTTTCTCGTACGCATCTTTGAATGTCTTTGAATCGATAATAGTTTTCTTCAGAGAGCACAGAGCCTGGAGGGCTTGTCTTGGTTTATCGACTCTGAACAGTTCGTTCGGACTATATCCATGTAGTTTCGAAGACAAAGACCAGATCCCAGCCGCAATGACTAGTCATGACAAAGGGGTCAGAAAAAATCTACGGTTGAGAAATTAGTTGGACATTGTCTTTCTGGGTCAGACGCGATGGCGACGGAGGATTGTAAGCCGAACATAGAATCCTATTCACATCGAGAACAATAAATCATCTAGCTAGTTTCATTTAGATGCGAAGAATGGGGGAGTTCCATTCGCTTCCTCTTTGTGGGCTCAGTTGCCGATTAGTTGGATGATGATTTCGCGGTTTCGCGGTCGAATGTCGAGTTCGATGAACACTATCTGTTGCCATGTCCCTAATACAAGTTTTCCATCTTGTAATGGTATTGTTAGGTCTGGTCCTAGTAGTGAGGCTCTGACGTGTGAGTGTCCGTTTCCATCATGCCAGTGGTTCTCATGCTCGTACGGAATATTGCTCGGTGCTATTCTGTCTAGCATGGCCGGAAAGTCATGTAATAGTCCCGGCTCGTATTCTATGGTTGTTAGTGCTGCTGTTGATCCGGGTAAGAATAGGACTATGATACCATTACGTATCTACTACTCTCGACCAGGGCCTGTACTCCACCGGTAATATGAACAAGAGACCTTACTTTGAAGATACACTAGAAGAACTTTGGCTGTATTGCGAAGCTAATCTCGCTTTTCAGAGCCCATGTATATCAGGAACTCTCTGTTGGAATCTATGGTCTTTTGTACGATGGCCTGCCAGAATTCAAGTTCTTCCTTGGACATTCCTGATCAACCTTCTAATTGACTGAGTAACCTTACTTAAATCCGCCTGTCCGATACTTGCCTTATCAACGACCTTCTCTAGATCCTTATCTTTCATATCTATCGCGTATTTGTTGGCATCTAGGAATGATTGGGCAGCAACAAGAGCCGTCCTTTTGTTACCCTCGTAAAAGTACTGTCCGCTCGCAGTCCTGAATATTAGAAGAGATACTTTTTGAATTATCGACTCATCTCTTTCCTCATCATTAGCTGTCTTCTCAACTTCAACAAGTAGCCGCCTCATTCCTTGCTCATCATCATGCGTGTATGAGTGCTGTTCGTTTGTAAGGGAAACCACTTCCTTGTTAATCATAACTAATATTTCGAATGGAAGGTGTTTGATTTTATATCGGTCGGTCAACTCATGTCATCCTCGGTCTCTGAAATGACAGAGAACAAATCGGAAGCAGTCCACAAATTATGAGTCTCCAATGAGTTGTACCGTGATTTCGCGATTTCGAGGCCGCACGTCGAGTTCCATAAACACAATCTGCTGCCATGTTCCCAACACAAGTTTACCAGCATGGATTGGAACGGTCAGGTCTGGTCCAAGTAATGCAGCTCTAACATGAGAGTGACCGTTTCCATCATGCCAGTGCTTCTCATGCTCATACGAAATATTACTAGGTGCTATCCTGTCTAGCATGGCCGGAAAGTCATGTAAGAGTCCCGGCTCGTACTCGATCGTTGTCAGTGCAGCTGTCGAACCGGGGACGAAGAGGACTGCTATGCCAATCCGGATCTTACTGTTCTCAAGTAGGGCTTGTACCTTTTCAGTTATGTTCTCTATCTCTCCTTCACGCCGAGTCTGCAACTTCAACCGGTAACTTTCAACGGTCAACGTTTTTTCTGGCGTAGTTCTCGCGGGCAGGGGAATTAAGAGTGAATAGAGGAGTTGGCTTAGGGTTAGTGCCAGGGGTTCCGAGAATAGCCTACTCGGTGCTTCTTGCTTTAGCGTTCGGTTAATGTTATCTGGAGTAGGGAGATGAAGCGGTCGATGTCCTGCCGGGTCTTTCCCCAATCATAACTCTGACCGCACTCTCCCCAAACTTGGATTCTTGTAGACGCGTCTCCGAGCTTTTCCAGGTTAACTGTAAAGTCCTCTCCCCACGTCCATATGCTCATACCGACCTTTGCGTCGAAATGTCCCAGCGCCCTGTTAGCTCCATTCAGCTCCCAACCTGCTAGTGGAAGCGCTGTCCAAGCGGCATCCCATACCCGTTGAAATGGATAGGGTATGTCCACAGTTCTTCCTCGCGGTTTCATCCCTCATTCTGCTCCAATTATCCGACGGACCTTCTAAACTGTTTGATTCATTTATTGGTCAACTTATGGCGTGAGGCCCGGATGGTTCAACCTTCCGACCTGATTTTCTACATCCAGGTGCGATGTCCTTCTATGATAGGGAAATCTCGGCTCAAGTTTTGGAAGAGATGCAGAAGCCTCAACACCACCTGGTGCTCTGAGCGTTGGAACGATGGTAAGTAGCAACCTCGTGAAGTTTCAAACCATTAACAAATGCCTAATGTCGCAGGTGTAATCTGCTAGTTGTAGGAGAGATTGCCATGCAGACTCTCGCTCAAGAGGATACGAAACGTCTGAGAACTATCCTTGAGAATAACAGTGTCATCGAACGAATACTGCGTAGAACACCAAGCCTTCAGATGCCAAACTGGTATCTTGGAGCGGGATGCATCGCACAGACAGTTTGGAATTCGTTGCATGGATTCCGATTAACCCAAAACATTCAGGATTACGATTTGGCGTACTTCGACTCGACCGATTTATCGGAAGCAACAGAAGAGAGGACCATTCGAAAGGCGCAATCTGTTCTAAGCGACTTAGGCGTAGCCATCGATGTCAAGAACGAAGCAAGAGTCCACCTCTGGTACACCAAGCACTTCGGCAATGGAATTCGTCCCTACCTTTCTATCGAAGATGCAATAGCCTCCTGGCCAACGACAGCGACGAGCATTGGAGTGAGATATGAAGAAGATGGGAATTTTACGGTATATGCTCCATTCGGGTTAGGTGACCTCCTTTCAATGATCGTCAGACCTAACAGGAAGCAAGTCGAGTACTTTCTGACAAGAGACGAGTCGACTAGCCGAGAAGTGTACAATCAGAAGGTGCAAAAATGGGTAAATGCCTGGCCCAAACTTGTCGTGGTTCCATGGGACAGTTAGAACCCAGCACTGTCTGATTGATAAGAACCCCCGGATTCCTGCTGTTTCATAACTCTGGCTCGGACAAACAGAGCAGTTTGTGAACTTCTAGAGTCAACAAGACGTGTCAGACGGCGATGATTGGTCAAAGCCACTAACAGAGTTTTCTTGATTCAACCAATCATTCCTCTATCGCGGCGCTTACTTGTTTAGCCAGACAGTTCTACCATGTTTCTGAGTAGTCGTAGTTGGGTGTCTATTGGGATTGCGGCTGGATAGTTCATGTCATAGAAAATGTGGTCGATCCGAAGCTTCTCTAGTCCTAGTAGGTCGTCTGCTGCCTGTTTAGGCGTACCTGACAATAGTGGACGGGGTTCCGAGACTTTCTCATCACTCAGAGCGTTGTGAACGTTCAGGATCGCCATCATCCTCTCAGGATCGCGACCCGCTCTTCGGGCCATGTTCCGGAAACCGTTGAGATGTTGATCCAGCTTTTCTATCGTCGTGTTTCTTCCAGCCCCCGGCATGATCCCGTCGGCAATCCTCGCAGCCCTCTCCAGCGCTTTAGGTTCGAAAGCGCCTAGCAACAATGGAATCCCCCCAGACTGTACCGGTTTGGGTCCGATCCGCGACTCCGGAATCGTATAGAATATGCCAGAGAAGCTTACCGGGTCCGGTCTCCAAACAGCACGTAGTGCCAAGACAAACACCTCGAAGCCTCTGCCACGCCTCTTCAACGGAACGTTTGCAGCCTCGAACTCGTCTCGGAAGTCACCCTGGCCAATACCGGCGATTGCTCTTCCACCACTCAACCGGTCCAAAGTTGCAAAACGGCGGGCGAGGGTCACGGGATTCTGGAAAAGTCAACTCAATACGCTGCTGCCAAATTTGACACTTTTTGTCTGAGCCGCGACCCAGGTCAGCATCTCTATCGGGTCATAGACAGTGGCAAAAATGTCCGGCCAGGACTCCCCGTCCCACGTGTCCCTTGGTTTGGTTGGAAGAAGCATCCGGTCACTGACCCAGAGAGACGCCAGTCCCATCTTCTCGGCTTCCAGGGCCACGTGGAGGATTGTTTCGGGAGAAACGATTGATCCATATTGCGGGAGAGCTATCCCTATCGAAAACTTGGGCCTAGCTGATCGACTGGCGGAGCTTGTCACTATGTCGGAAGGGGCTCAAGCCCAGATTTAAAATACGTGCCGACGATCCCGCCTAGGAGGGGCCCAGTGGCGGGCTCAGTTCTCAGCTTACCGCTTTCTTCACGAGCGCGGCGATCCTTGCCTCTTCGGCGGCAGTCAACCCCTTCAGCGCGAAGGCGTTCGGCCACATGTGGCCTTCGTCGAGGTTCGCCTTGTCGCTGAAGCCGAACGTCGCGTACCTCGTCTTGAACTTCGCTGCTGCTTGGAAGAAGCAGACGACCTTGTCGTCCTTGGCATAGGCGGGCATCCCGTACCAGAGTCTCGGCGAGAGGGCAGGCGCGGTTTCTCTGATGATAGCATGGAGCCGTTTGGCCATGGTGCGATCCGGTTCCCGCATCTCCGCGATCTTCGCCAGCACCGCGCTCTCCCCCTCCCCCTTGCCAGCCTTCATCTCTTGGACGCGGTCCCTTATCGCGCCTCGTTCCTCGTCTGTGAATGCCTTGGCGTTCTTGCTGGTCGCGGTGGTGCTATTGGCGGACTTCTGCGTGCTCTTCTGCGGAGAGTTCATGGAATTTCTTTCGTCTTCAGAGCTTAATTACTTTTCACGAGTTCGCTCCTCGCTGAAACATCATGTCTGGGCCTGAGTCTGAACTACAGAAGCGGTTGAAGGGCATACAGTGGCAGAATGGAAACTGTCTGTCCTGCATCTGGTTTGCCACAAAGGATCCGCTCAACGCTGATCTGCTTGACAGGGCAAAATGTATTCATCCGAAGCTCAAGATCTACCAGCTCGTCGTCTCTGGCCGCGACTGGTGCAATCTCTACGAGGAGATAAAACAGAAACAGATCGAACACAAACAAGAACTCGCTTTGAAGGCAGAAGAAAAATCCGGATAAGCAAGACCCTATCGTTCAGACATCCCAAGATGTGGCCCACCCGTCCGTATCGACTGGCGGGAAGAGCAGATCAAGCTTCGTATCGTTTTCTATGATCTTCTGTTTCCACTGTTCCAATAAGCAGTCAGGGCAGAGATACTTCTTGTCATAGGTGCCTTCCGGGCTGAACTTCATGGCAACGTAATTGTTCCGATAAATCTCGGGACTTGTCCAAGTAAATTTGGCATTGTTTCTTCCAAAGGTCTGACAGACCGTATCTGGGGGTGGCAGGTCGTTTCGGAGTTGATCAATTGTTGCTTTGGGATACGCTGAATATCGTCCCCCTCCTTTGCTCATCGATTCGAAATCATAGAAAACGAATGCATTCACGTGTTTGTCCTTTATCGGATAAATCATAACCGCCCTGAATGTGTAGTTGGACAGGTATTCTGAGAACTTGTCGAAAATACAGTTTCGACAAAGCTTGAGCTTCTCTCCCCGACCTTTTCTACCAAGTGTGGAGTCTAACTCGTTCACTTGTTTCTTGTCGAGTGCTGCTCCGCATCTTTCACAGGTCTTCATTCTAGCACGAAGCGGGGACTAGGGCTAGGTTTTGATGAACATTATCACCAGCGCGATCAGGGCTCCTATGATCAATAGGACTCCGCCGAGTCCGCCTGCAATAATGCCGAGCACTAGTATGACAATGGTCCATGCCAGACTCTTGAGTTGACGATGCCCGAGCAGGGCAATGAAACCAATAATGATCTGTAGGATCCCTTCACCAAAGCGGCCCAGCCCCTGGGAGAAGCCTTCGACGAAGCCGATGATAGGCGAGGCTATGACCCCGATAATTCCGACGATGATTGGCACAATACCACCAAGTAGGACGAGTATCCTCGCTAGATTCGATAATTGCACGTTCTGACCAGGTGTCATAGTCTTACACTTGTATCTGGATTCACGAAACTGTTAAATTCTTACCGGCTTGAACCGCCTGCCACGGCAAATTCTATTTGAACCCGTCCCGTTTTAGGGAGCAATACTCTCTACTTTGCCGGAGCGCCGAGGAGGGGCGCAGTGAGAGAAATACCCAGAACAATGGAGGATGAATCATAGAGAATGGAAGCCCAGTACGCGGAGGTAAAAGGGGAGCTTATCGGAGAACTCAGAGAGAAGACAACTACCATAACCATCAAGGACTTCACCCCATCAGGCGTGAGAGCCGAGTACAACCAGCAGGGAGAGGTTCATGGTAAAATCGACAGTAGACACCTGGAAACAGTCAGTGCACTCTTCAAACCCGACGGAACCGTAGAATATGAAGGAAAAGGAATCGACACTACCAGCGACGGCGAATTTTTCCTCGTCACCTCGAAGGGGAAGGGCAGGCAAGAAACGCCTACCACCATACGATTTGAGGGCGAATCGACCTACCAGACAGCTTCAGCGAAGCTGGCATGGCTCAACAACACGAAGGGCAAACACGAAGGAACCTACAACAACACTACAGGTGAAGCATCAATCCGGCTCTACGGAAAAATGTAGCCAGGCAACAGAATATTGCAAACCCCACCTTTTTTCCCAAGGCCCATCTAGGTGCAGATTACATGTGGTGGTACTGTCATGAAATCTTTCGACATGCCGTTGAGCTAGGAAACCAAGTAGCTTATTGGAACGTCGAAGGGTTTCTTCTTCTGTTCTCGTGACAGTTCAGACTCTGGCTTGGCGAATATGGCTTCGCAATGATGCATTCTTGCAAGAGCAAGTGTAAAACAGTCTGATAATGCCAAGGCCCGGTCACATTTTATTTGAGCGGCCATTGATACTAATCCCGAGGTAGGTTGTACGATGACTAAGTTGCTGTTCAACAGATTGTCTCGATTCTGCAATGCTTGAGCCCAATTCTTTTCTCGACACGTGACGTACATCATCTCAGCTATCGCAAGTTCGCTACAGCAGGCTTTGATATTTCGCTGACGAATATCGGCCGCTAATGGTTTCGACACGTCATCGCTCACAGCGATGGAAATCAGGACACTTCCGTCTAACGCCTTAATTTTCTCTGAAGAGATCTCTCGTCCCTTCTCCTTTCACGCATGAGTTCCCTGTAAGCATCCTCAAATTTGACTCCTGAAATCCCCTTTGTGAACTGGTCCCAATACTCTAGTCGAGGCTTCTTCGACTCGTAAGACTCCGTGAGATAGTCTATGACTCGGTCAAAGTCGACTCTCTCACCGTATTCTTTCTGAAGGTCGGCTGCGATAGACAGTAGCTTCTTTCGAGTCGATTCGTCAATAGAAATAGTCGCCAAATGTTCTCGTTCCCCACTCATATTAATCGACTGTGTTCAATATAATCGTTGTGTGCAACACATAATCATTCTTTGAAGCATTCCGGTCATGGATAGAAGCAATTAAGAATGAATAGAACATGCAACTCGTTCAGAGTACAAGCATCCTTGTCCAAGACAGTGACTACTGAAGACTTGTACGTGGCCAAGATCCGGAATGGAACCGTGATCGACCATATTTCTCCTGGATATGCGTTGGATGTTTTGAAGATTCTTGGAATAGACGGTCGGGAAGGCCACATCGTCAGCGTCGCCATGAACGTCAGCTCGAAGAAGGCTGGCAAGAAAGACATTGTCAAAGTCGAGAACAGGGAGCTCAAGCCAGGTGAAGTCGACAAGATCGCGTTGATCGCGCCTGGAGCCACGATCAACATCATACGGGACTACAAGGTTGTACAGAAGGATCGTGTGAAACTGCCGGACTGGATCAAAGGGATTGTCAAGTGTGCTAATCCTTCATGTGTCTCGAATGCGGGCGAGCCTGTCGAGACCAAGTTCCATGTTGAAAGATCCGACCCGCTACGACTACGATGCTACTATTGCGTCCGTATAATGGAGAAACCTGACGTCCTCAAACAGTTCTAGATGACGAAGCCAAGCTTATCGACCATCTTGAAAATGACCATGTAGACGTCTATCGAACCCTCAACGTTGAGGAATGGAAAAGAAGTTAAGGAACACTTGTGCTAGAAACCAGCGGTCCGCTCAGAGCGACGAGACCCAGCTTTCAAAAATAGAAAGACCCAAAACACCGAACCAATACGTTCCAACCAATGGTTCTCTCCACCTCAGAACAGTTTTCGTTCCGGGAAGGGTGGTTGAAGAACGGAAGCGTCCGTCTCCACTACGTTGAGAGGGGCTGGGATTCACCCTCCAACCTCACACCTTTGGTCTACGACCATGCAGGGTTTGGCACAGCGGAGGTCTTCATTCCAGAGATGAAGGCCCTCTCCCCTAGGAGGTGCGTTTCGTGCAGCCTGAGAGGACGCGGCAACAGCGACGTTCCAGAGGCGGGCTACTCCTTCAACGAGAACGTCTCGGACATCCACGCAGTCGTCAACCATCTGTCATTCGATAGGATTTGCGTCATGGGCTGGTCTATCGGTGTAACGTACTCAATAGCATTCGCTGCTCAGCATCCAGAACTTGTCTCAGGACTGGTCCTCCTCGACTATCCCGCCCGATATCCCAAGTTCTCGGCCGGATGGGCGGAGAGATGGGTCATCCGAGCCATCGGTAAAGGACAACCCCGACCGGATGAGGGGATTGCGCGGGCTGGAACGAGAGTCCAGAGAGATTCTCCTCTGGGACAGGCTGGACGCGATAAAATCCTCCATTCTTCTAATAGGCGGCGGTGCCGAGGGAGCCCTGCTCAAACAAGAACACGTCGAAAAGTACAGACAACACTGCCGAAACTTGGAAGTCGCCATCTTTCCTGACTCTGGGCACAATGGTCTGGCAGCCCGACTACAGCAGGTTCATCGGCAGAGTAAACAAGTTCCTCGATTACATAGACGATCAGAGTGGTCGATAAATTCTTGGCGCGTAGCCATAGCCGAGCGCCTTAGCGAGTCTTTTTTCCGCGAACGGATGACTTCTTGCCTGACGTCTCAGCGTCAATCAAGCGTTTCATGAGAATCAGACGTAAGCAATGTTCAAGCCAGATTCTGGTAACTTCTGCGAAGACCGCCTTTCTTGCAGGCAGTCTCGTCCGTTCAGGGCCTTTTCAAGGATGGCGATGTAGCCTTGGCTAAGTGGTGAGAATTGGCCCGCCCTCTTTCTAAAATCGTTCAGAGACAAAAACTCCGTAGCATCAGCCTGAACTCCGTCTGGAACTGGTTGTCCAGCAATCCATCCGGCCCTGAACAAGAGATGAACCTCGTTATGACGCATGGACTGTGAACCGTACACTAACTGACGGACCCCGAGGAGACCCTCAAACCGGATCTTCACTCTAGTCATCTCTTCTACTAGCCTTGTCACGGCCTCAGAAAACGGCTCCTCCGGCCTCGAAAATCCTCCTGGAATCGCCCAACGATGGGCGTTGCGTCGTATTATTTTCCTAGAGGCCAATAGCGTATTACCCTTGACGACAACTGTCGACAGGTAAACGACAAACGGAACATGCATGTCCGGATCATGTTCGGAGCTGATCTCATCGCTCCGGCGATAATCCCATGCAGATTGTCTGGCCGGTCTTATGCGAATTCTAGAGTAGGCTGTTTCGATGTCTGCCATTCCACGTATCATAATACCATTTTTCCTTGGCCAGTCGTCAATGACCACACACACTTTCGGATTAGAATTCACATAGTTTACTCTCTTCCCCAACGCTGAAACATAGAGATAATTCTCATCTGCTGACACATTGAGGGGCACGATGTGGGGATAGCCTTCGCTATCGATCGAACCAAATCTACACATCCTAACTCGATTTACAAAGGCTTGGTCTTCCTTTGAGAGGAGCATATGCCCGTCGGGTGGCTGAACAGGATAAAAGACCGGAGCGGGCGAATCTGTCGAGACCAAGTTTCACGTTGAAAGGTCGGACCCGTTACGGTTACGATGCTACTACTGTGTAAGAATAATGGAGAAGCCTGACGTCCTCAAACAATTCTAGACATGCATAGCTAGTATGTTTCGATCTTTAGGCCTGGTACGCGACGAAAATCCTCAGTGTTCCTTGTTACCAGTGACAGTCTCAATGACAACGCGGTCGATGCAATGTATAGGTCATCTATTCCCAGCATCTCGCCCTTACGTTCTAGCCCTGCTTGTAGCCGTGCTGACTCTCGAGCGATTTCATGGGTGAACGGTATGATTTGGAAGGCAGCCAATTCTTTCTCGGCATTTTCCAATTTCTCAGAGAATTGTCTAGTCATGGAATATGCGTAGTAGATTCCATGAAGATATTCATAGACCGTTACTACTGAAATTGCTTTGAAACTCTTTTCGTCCTCGACTTTCTGAGCCAGCCTTCCTGATCCCGGGTCCTTGTTCACGAGATCGACGAGGAACGTCGTGTCGAATAGTCTCAATTTTGTCTAGTGAAACATTTTATCCAGTTTTCTACGCGTCATCATTTCGGATTCGCGTATAGTCTTTCGGACCCTGGCCCAGTCCCCCCTACTAATTGTCCCGCTGCCGTAAATATCTGTCAACTTTACTCCATGCCCTAGGCCTCGGCGGATTACGTCCGAGAAGCTCTCGCCGGGAAGTTTTACCCTTCTCAACAACTGGTACACATCGTCGGAGACCGCGATTGTCTTGGCCATAGAGTTCATTTATACGCAAGAGATACATATACATATCTATACGCAGAGCAACAGCTACCAACCCGAGAACCCTCTCCCCCGGACTATTTCACCGTTGCGTAATGAGATGCTACTATTGTGTCAGAATAATGGAGAAACACGACGTCCTCAAACAATTCTAGACACATGAAAGGGCGGGGTCAGAGTACTGCGCGCCACAAGCAGCTCGCCACGCTCTCAAAAAGGTCGCATCGCGTATGCACAATCATCTGTATCGGGATAATTCTCGATATTGCCAGGGATTGCTTCCCTTTTGAGAGCTTGGATAATCTCTTATATTCAAAGCCAAGGCTTGTTCCACTGTCGAACAAAGATGCCTGCCCAGACCGCAAAGCGTCGGTATTCTGGGAAAGTCAGGGCACTGGGATATGGAATCATTCTTCTCGAGCTTGCTACAGTGGTGGTCTTGTCCTTGGCGGTTTTTAGCAACGCCGCCATAGCCGCATCCATCGGTTCATCGCTCTACACCGTTAGGGGGAATGGTTTTGCTCTGCAAAACGTCACACGCAACGGACAAGTAGAACATGCGTTTTTGATACCAAAAATTACGAACAACGCTTACTTGCCTGTTACGGTAAGCATCAATGCCGCCTTTCTAAATTCCCAGGGTCAGACTATCGGTAATCCGTTGAGTGAGAGCTTGACTATAGCTCCCGGCCAGAGCCAACCGCTAGTCCTGCCCACAAGTCTCGGTAGTACCAGTGATATCAATGGAATTCATGTCAGCTTCGAAATCAGTTCCATCTATGGTCTCGTAGGCGGCGGGATGTCGGCCACCTTTAGCAAGTGAGGCATGATACGTGAATCGTTACGTTAAGGCCGTCTTCTGGGCCCTTCCACCTATAGTATTCTTGGTAATCATTCCCAGACTTCTCTTAGGCTTGATCCCTCAAACGACGCAGACTACGCTGAGCCAGTACACTAACATCAATGTCGCCCCCTTCATTACCGGGTTGAACATAATCGGTATTGCGTTGGCCGCTCTCTCTGCGATTCAGAGCTGGGCATACAAATGGTCAATCGTCAAGCCGGTGAGTTCATCCCTCCATATGATCGTGAGCTTCATCCTCATGCTGTATATCATCGGGCTTGGAAACCCGTCAACCCTTGGAGTCACGAGGCTCAGCTTTGCCGATTCGGGAGGGAGCACCAAGCTAGGTATCACGTTCAATCTGACCCTTACATTTCTCACAGTGATGGTCGGTATCGCTGTGGCCTTGAAGATTATTCAGAAAACAATGAAGTGGCGCGAAGATGTGGGGAATCATCGCCTCGATCTTCAAACCGAGGATCAGTTAGCCACGGCCCCTCCTAATCAGCCGATGACGGGTTGAGTTCCGGATAATAGAGAAACCCCGACGTCCTCAAACAATTCTAGACACAAACCAAAGATAACCGAACTTCGGCAATCGTTAAGGATTTCAACTGAAGCAGACTAGTCAACGCAATCTTGGATTCCTTCTAATTGTCATAGGGTTGATTTTGGTAATTTATGGCGTAATCGGTTCGAACACCACTCCGATCCACTGCCCTGCAGGGGGCTGTTCCAGTGACTATCTTTGGTGGGCCAGTTTTCCATATCTTGCATCTTTCTTTCTCGGTCTCTCGCTAATTAGCGAGAGAGTCATACTCCTTGTCATGTCTAAGCGTGCGAAGCCTGATCAACAGGATCCAGCAATACAGAAACCAGACGTCCTAAAACAATTCTAGAGACAAGTTATACCGCCTAGTGATATTCAGCAGGAAATACAAGGTTTCGCCGCCTGACCGCTTTACTCATTAAGTGATGTCGCGCACTAGGTGATTGGAACATTAGAGAGAATGCACCTTGGGTGTCTGTTAAACCACGCCTGGGAATACCCGCGTTACAACCGTAGAGTATGTAGCCGGTGTGGCAAGCGTCAGGTCGGACACCGTGGAGAGAAATTTGAAGAGATGGTGTGGGTCAACGAATAGAGCACCGGCGCTAGCAGTTCTGATTATTGTAGAAGAGCTAGACAATTTTCAGATAGTCGGGGACTGTTACCGGTTGGGACATAGTGTAATAATCTGTCAGTCTATCGGTGGTCGGTTCTCCAATTGGAAATACGGGTTTGTCCTTCCACTTGGAGATGCTGCAGATGACCGGGATCTTGCAGTTGTCGCGGAAGACTCTGGCTGGGACGGCTTCTTCGTCTGGGAGCCGGTATGGGGATACGACGCCTGGGTACAACTTGCGGCTGCAGCAACCGTGACCAAGCGTATCCGGCTTGGCACGATGCTGTCACCAGTTTCGAGGATGCGTCCCTGGAAGCTCGCAGGGGAGACGGTTGCACTAGACCGTCTATCGAATGGACGGCTAATATTGTCTGTAGGTCCCGGCTCGGTCGACAGCGGCTTCGAAGAGTTCGGAGAAGAAACCGATAGGAGAAAACGGGCCGAGCTAGTAGATGAGGGTCTCGATATTCTCACTGGACTCTGGAAGGGTCAACCGTTCTCGTACGATGGCAAACACTACAATGTCAAGCCGACCAATTTCTATCCGCCTAAGCCGCCAGTTCAGAAACCACGAATCCCGATCTGGATAGTTGGAGCGTGGCCACGCATGAAATCAATGAGACGAGTACTACGGTATGACGGACTGCTGCCAATGGTCATCGCCAAGGATGGGGCGCAGCAAGCGACACCCAGCGATATTCGTTCAATGAAGCAGTACGTCGAGAAAAACCGGAAACTGTCAACGCCGTTCGACGTTGTAGTGGAAGGAAGAACACCCGGCAATGATCCGCAGAAGGCGAGAGCCACGATTCGGCCCTGGCAGGAAGCCGGTGCTACATGGTGGATCGAGACAATGTGGAACGAAATGGACAATCGAGACCTTAAGCAACTCGTAACGAAACGGTTGAAGCAAGGACCGCCAAAGGGAGTAAAATCTCGAAACGAACGAATAGTCAGGCACTCACTGACATCGACTAAGTTGATGTAGGCAATGTCTTCAAACAATTCTAGACACGGAGATGAGGGTCAATCTAACGTGTTCACTTGGAGGCTACGAAAGGCGGGTCAGAGTAATCAAAGCCAGTCGGACGTTTCTGACTGTCAAATTACTTGAATTCACTCTGCCTATTGCAGTCAGGCAATTAAGGTAGTGAGCTTTGGATTGGTCCTAGTTTCTTGCTCTCAGACATTACTCTAATCCATGAGTAGAGAGGTCATGCTTCTAGAACGAGCCAGCTAAAGCCATCTCGTCCGAGTACCAAGGGTCCTGTAGTGTGGGTCATCTGTAAGAACATAATCTGCCAGACCCAGCAGGACGGGAGAAGCGATCAGGGCATCAGCGATTGGAACATCCCGATGTTTGAGAAGAAGGCTTCCCGCAGTAAGAGCCATCTCCTCGGTCAGTTCCAGAGATCGGAGACCTCTCTCCTTCAGGAGTCTCAATCTGAAACGGGCAGTCGCTTCTCCGATCCTGGCCCCGGCAATCTCTAGAAACTCCGTCAGCACAATCGTGGGAGCCAAGAGCCGATGACCTAGCTCTCGGATCATCGTTGCTTCTATACTGCGCTTCGTCTCTCCATTGGGTGGGAATTGGAGGGTCAACAACAGTCGTGTGTCTGCTATAGCTGTCAACGCCACTTCTTTCTCAGATTGTCAAGCTCTTGGAGAATCTTCTTGTGGGATACTTCTCCGACCACTTCTCCTGCCTCGAGGGGTTTGGCAGGTGTGAGCAGGATGCCATCTTTGTGCTCGCGCACGTCTAGAAGTGACCCCTCGTCTATCTTTAACTTCTCTCTGATTTCGATGGGAATGGTCACCTGGCCTTTGCGTTTTACCTTGACGTTGGACAACTCAAGACAGGTCGTACTTGGTGATAGTCGAACTTAAGGCTTGTGCGACCTCCCTCTTGGCCCCAGATCGAATAGGTGCGGAAAAAGGGCTCAGTCTCTATTTGGGATGCGTAGGAGGAGGATCTCATTGAAACCTTGGATAGCTTAGCTCTAAAGGAGCAGCCTTTAGGACTTCTGACCGCTATTTTGTTCGACTTCTTTTTGACTATTCTAGTTAGAGATTGAAGACGGTGTTAACCTAGGGACTTTCGCCAGCCAGGCGCTCCTAGCGCCTTTTGTCTGTCAGCACGCGGAAAGGCTAAACGAGGACAATCACTTCGAACAGAACCATGAAACTAAATGACAAGGTTTGTTTGATCACCGATTGCGGAGGAATGCAGGGACCAGACGTTGCGACGGAGTTTCAAAAGGAAGGAGCGATAATCTATCTACAATCTCACGATTTGGAGAACGCCAAGCATTTTCTCTCTAAGTTTGACCTTGACCTGATGGACAAGAACGTGCACTTGATTGAAGCGGACTTCAAACAGAGAGGCATCGCAGACAAAACGATTGACAAGATCGTTGCCGAAAATGGAAGGCTCGATGTCCTGGTAAACAACAACTGGCACGAGCATCGAGACCAGCCTCTCCTTGGCATCAGCGAGGATGATTGGGATTCGATCGTCCGTTCGCTTTTCACAGAAGTATTCTACACTTCCAAAGCGGCGATCAAACACATGATTCCAAGACGGGACGGCAAGATCATTAACTGCACAGCGGCAGCGGCTGTAGTGCCCTACCTTGGCTATCCAGCCTACTCATCTGCCAGATTTGGCTGTGCGGGCTTGACAAGAGCGCTGGGCAAGGAGCTAGCTGCATATAACATCCAAGTCAACGCGGTAGCCCAAAACTATGTTGAGAATCCAACCTATTGGCCGCCAGAAAAGCTCGCCAAGGCCGAGACTCAAGATTGGATAAGAAACAGGGTTCCGATCCAGCGATTGGCAAAAGGGTGGGAACAGGCGAGGCTCGTAGTGTTTCTGGCTTCGGATGATTCTGATTTCATTTGTGGAGAAGTCATCAGATTTGCAGGAGGTGCAGAAAGCTAGGTTCTGTCTTGGACTGGGAGTGTTGTAGACAAGTCCTTTCGATCTCGGTTGCAGTAGGACTCCAACTTCTGTGCACCCTAAGCAGCCGACATCTGATTTGGAGCTGGCTTAACAAAGAACGAGCGCCACGTGTTCTTGTTGCCTCGGGAAAGTTTGACAGAGAGCACTGGGCAGTTCTCCCGGAATCGACAGTCTTATCTTGGCATTAATGCGCGAGGTCGAAAATAATGAGACTTGATCATATATTCGATCTTGAAGTGCGGTTTAAGGAGTTCTTCTTTCCTCGTGGTTCCGCTGGTTCGGACTTTCACGCATTTTGCATTGGAGAGGGTGCCGTTACAGGCGGAAAACTTCGGGGAACATTGCGATGGACGAATAGAGCTCGCAGGCGCGACGATGGAAAAAGGATCGAGCTTGGAAAAGTAATTCAGAACAGCGGCACATGGCTGCCGCACTTTGATGGTGTAATTCGAACTGATGATGGGGTCGAGCTACTCTTTTCTTTCGCAGGTTACAACATGTCTACTGGAATCAAGGAGGCTTGGCATCACCGCGCCATAACGGCACGAATTACATTCACGACTCGCGATGATCGATACCTCTGGTTGAACAATGTCTACGGACTGCTAGTGGGCAGAGGTTCGTGGCCTGTTGACGAGGCGAATTTTCTCAGCATCCAACAGACCGGACGGTACAAGGATGACGAGATTTGGCAATTGTCCGGATTCGCTTGCGTCAACGAAGTAGTGGGACCTTCACCCCAGCCGGTATCGAGTTCAAGTCAACCAGTTTCTGGATCCGTCAAAGAAGAAATAATCGCTCCGCAACTTAGGCAATTATTTGTCGGCGATCTGTCAATCGACGGGTCTGAACAATTTCCCACTTCCGGCACAGATTCCGATTGGGTGAGCTACTCCCGCTATAAGGGAGTAATCGAAGGTATGGGCTTCCATGGCGAGATAAGCGGCATTGGACTCGCGCGTCGCAGGTCAGATGGACTATGGCTTCCAAAGATCTCAGGCAAAATAAAGACGACGGGCGGGGAGACTATCCTAGTGACCATTCGGGGATACCGCCTCCCGGTGGCGCCGCAATCGGGGAAGAGCCATCATACAATCACCGCATCAATTACATTCCAAGCCAAAGATGAAAAGTTCAGATGGCTGAACAAGGTCTTCGGTTTACTTGAGGGGGATGCAAAGATCGAAAACGCAGAGCGCTGGCGAATAAGGGCCTTCGAATGTATCAATCCATTCGGCAGCAATATGCGATAGACAAGTATCTGAGCATCGACAAGACTGCAGTTGCCTAGTACTAAGAGCTCAGACGAACGAGGAGTGGGTGTTAATCGATACAGTTTCGAACTCGATCAGAGCACGGCTGATGCTACTGCTGTCAGAATAATGGAGAAACCAGACGTTCTCAAGCAATTCTAGACCGATGAAATGGTGTGTTCTCCCTTGTGAAGGCGTAATGGACAGGATTATTATCAATTAGGATCGAGCGAGCTTGCCCCTCTTCTTTTTGAGACGGGTCCTTCCTAGTTTTGCTTGCCTCCGAGCAACTTTCGAAGTCGATCGGCGACGGATTCAAGATCTTTTCTGGCAAGCTTTGGATGCACTTTGCTCCCCCAGCGGCTTGCGCCGCCTATTCTTCGTTCGATCTCATACTCGCCCTCGACGATGTGGGCTGACGCTCCATCACCGGGTTTGTGGGGCACTAAGAAGAAGTGGAGATGGTTGATGTGGCCCCCGAATACGTGTAGGAAGACTAGTTTAGCGCCGGTCGCCTCTTGGAGAGATTTTGAGACTTTCCCGAGCACGGTGCCTAGTGTTCGGCCCTCTTCGCCGTCAAGATCTGTGATGTGTGGGATGTGACGTTTCGGTTCGAGGTACGACATCCCAGCTATTTCGGCATCGAGGCTGACAGTTAGACGCCATAAATCGTCTTCCCAAACCTGCAACCTTTCAAACACCGGGTCACCGTCTACACCTTGACAGAGGAGACATCGCTGGTCCGGCATTTCAGAAACCCCAAAGTATGTGATTACAGCGAGGCCTGTAATACGCATTGGACTGATAAGATCGGCCCAGTTTCTGACTGTGCTACCACACCTGGTAATGGAGACACCCGACGTGCTCAAACAATTCTAGTTGTAACGATGTCGGGGTTTACTAGTGGTGGCCCTAGTTATTCTTCGATGGCTCCTCCTAGGGAGCGCAGATGCTTGCGGAAGGTGTAGGAAGGATCTGTAGACCTTTTCTTTAGATATTTACTGAACTCGAGTTGGTCGCGAAGTGTTTTCCCCTCTTTCAGCTTTCTCGCCTGCTGGCGTTCAGTTTTGGAGATTTTGAGAGCGGTAGCGAGAAGCTTCGTGGTGTGTTGGCCTGATGTGAACAGGACGCCGTCATCATCAGCAAATACGATGTCTTGTCTTCCAACGCGAAACTTGCCAAACCTGGCTGAAACGAGTGCGTCCCGGGAACGCGTGCGGAGCGTTGTCGGGCCGGGAGGGCATGAACCATAACTGAAGACAGGTAAGCCGATCTTGGCCAGCTCGGGAGTGTCACGATGACAACCCCAAACCACGATTCCGGACAGCCCAGCCGCCTGAGCTTCCAACACTGTCAAGTCTCCGATGCAGGCCTCATCCGTCCTACCATGATTGTCTATGACGAGAACGTCTCCTTTGTCTGCGGTCTCCATCGCTTCTAAAAAAACGTCGACACTGCCGTAATGTTGTGCTGGAAGAACTCGGCCTGCAATTCGACTCCCTTTCGCCAAGGAACGAATTCCAAACCGTGCAACTTGTGTGGGTATACGCAATCGTACTGAGGCATCAAAAATCAGTGGCGTTGATAGTTGCTTGAAAATATGGAGGCTGTTCGTTTTCGGAATTTTTCCTTCGACTTCGGTCATGACTTGCATTGAGAAATTGACGTATTTGGAAACCTATCTAAGTTGTTCGACGTCCTCAAACGATTCTAGACACACGGTACAGAATTGGGGTTAAGGCCTCCAGTATTCTTGTTCAGTTTTATTCATCTCACACTCGCTGGTGATGCCTTCCGCGGTGGCCGATGGTTCAGAGAACTCATGTATTCGAGTAGCGAAACTACAAGGCCTTGCTTCCCGGCATAGGTTGATAGCCACTTCGTGAGGCAGTTCTTCTTGTCAAAAATATGTGTTGATTCACACTCAACGCGCAAGTGTCCCGGCTCCACTTCGAATTCGACTACGTGAAGCGTCGGGTCTTTTGGAGCTAGATCTTCGATTCGTTTCTTGTCGACGTTGAAACGGGTGACATTCCCGCATACTGGGCATCGAGCTTCAGCCCTGAGGTCCGTCTCTAGCCCGTTGAGTAGTAAGTCTGCCCCGCACTTGACGTAGACATCTCCTCTTTGCGGGAGAATCATTCGGTATAATGTTGGCGTGTTGGAAAATCCGACCAGTCTTATACGACCATAATGCGACATTGCTTTCAACTCCTAGGGTTTCTTACTCTGAGCAGCAGCTGAGTTGGTCTATGTCCTTCACGAAGGAGGTTGCGGCCAGCTTGATAGATTCAGTCATTGTCGGGAATACGTGAACCGTGTCGATTATGTCGTGGATTGTCAGCCTGTGCTTGACCGCTAGAACTGCCTCGTGGACAATGTCGGCCGCGTTCTCTGCGAGAATGTGAACTCCCAGTATCCTTCCGGTCGATGTATCAGCAACCATCTTGATCAGACCTCTCGTGTCCCTGATGACAACGGCCTTTGGCACCCTTGACATTGGTAGGGTTCTGCATGTGCAATCATAGCCCATTTCATGGGCTTTCTTCTCAGTAAGGCCTACTGTGGCTACTTGGGGCGACGTGAATATCGCTCTCGGAACCGGTAGGAAGTCTATCTTCCGATGAGTCCCCAACAGAGCGTTCTCCGCCGCAGTGGCTCCCTCCTTTGCCGCGATAGTTTCTAGCATTGGCTCGCCAATGACGTCCCCAGCGGCCCACACGTGGCGGGCCGTCGTATGCATTTCTCGATCGACTTTTACCGCACCATCTTTTCGAAGTCTCACTGGCACGGTCTCTAACCCTAGCCGGTTCGTGTTAGGTTCTCTCCCGGTGGCCAATAGCAGCTCATCTCCTCTCGCCTTGAACTCCCTCCCATTTGCTGTGGCGACTATGACCTTCTCGCCCTGAGTTTGATAGACGCGTTTGACCTGTACTCCAGTCTTGATCTCAACTCCTTCGTTTTCCAAGTACTGGCGTAGAGCCTCGGAGATTACTGGCTCCTCTTCAGGAATTATTCTATCGCTTCGTTGTAGGAGGGTCACTTTGGTTCCCATGTGGGAGTACATCTGGGCGAACTCGAGACCTAAGGCCCGACCGCCGAGGACGACCATCGTGGCCGGTTTGTCTCTCAGGCTCAGAGCTTCGACGTTCGTCAGATAGCCGACATTCTCAATGCCCAGGATACTAGGTATCCTAGGTGATGATCCGGTAGCTACAATGAACTTTCTACCGTCAACACTGATCCCGTCCACCTTTACTCGTGTCTTGGAGGCGAACCTAGCGTCGCCGCGGAAGAGTTTGGTTGAAGGCAATGACCTTAGAACGTCGGAATACTTCTCCTTCCTAAGTCCTCTCACAATCTGATTCTTCTGCTCTATGATTCTGTTGAATTCGAGTGTTGTCCTTCCAGGGTTTATTCCAGGAAATTCGCGATGACTATCGTAGTATCGAATCTCTCCTGCACGGAGAAGGTTCTTGCTAGGGACGCAGCCAACGTTGACGCATGTCCCACCGAGAGTGCTTCTTTCTATCATCGCGGTTTTTGCTCCATGGTCGGCCGCCTTTAGTGCGGCGGCGAATGCTGCTGAGCCAGACCCTAGAATGACCAAGTCAAACATGCATTTCGTCTCTTATATGACGGAATTGTCATATAAGCCTGTTACAAGCATTGGCTGGCTCGATTAGCTTAATTCGTAGAGAGGATCATATGACAGTGTAGGCCTTTCATGAGTCAACAGTTGATCCTTCGAAAGACGGATGTGACAGCGGTCTCGTTGCTGTTTAACGCTCTTTCTAACGAGTGCCGAGTGGGCATCCTAAACCTGCTACGAAATGGTCCGAAGAATGTGAGCGAGATTTCAGAGACTCTCAAGATAGAGCAGACCATGGCTTCCCACAACCTCAAGTGCTTGGCATTCTGCGGGCTTGTAACAAGCCGGAGGCTGGGGAAAACAATCGAGTACACTCTTAACCGAGAAACGGTCGAGCCAATTCTTCGTTTAGCAGACAAACACATCTCAAAATACGCGGCCAACCTTCGAACCTGCAAGACACTAGAGCGCTGAAAGAGAGATCCAGGTCGATCTAACAGTGGCTTGTGGACTCTCCAAGCAAGCTGGACCGCACGGATCTTAGAAGACGGAAGTAATTCGCGTTAATCGGTCCAGTTTCGGACTATGCTAGCGGACCGAATAATGGAGAAACCAGACGTCCTCAAACAATTCTAGACACGAAACCCGCAAATTTAATCAGGAAAGTCTCCCTGGTAGTCTGCGAACGTCCGGAGTAGACTATGTTCACTTGAAAGAGCTCGGTGGATTACGGCATCCGAAGGTCGATTCAGAGAATGAGGCTTGGAGAAACTTGTCTTTTCGCGGCTTTGTTGATTACATGCAGACCGCCGAGTTCGAAGCTGGGTTGGAAAAATTGATCATCATATTCAGGGTTTGAGATTCCACACCACCCCATCTCACTCACAGAACTCGTTGAGGCTGTCAAGTAGCCACCGCATCCTGACGAAATCTTTTCCCTTGATTTCTCCCTCCATGTTGACTTCCATCCTCACACCTTCGGGTGAGAGTTCCTTGACAGTGGTCGTGACCATCTTGTTATGAAATTCGCCGATCAGTTCGCCTTTCGTCTTCTCCACTTGGGTTCGAACTATTTTCCCCGAGCCTTCGTCAGCCCATTCATATTTATGGATGGGAGAGGTTAGGGTCCTACGATGAGGGCGATTCATGCCCGCCGATCCCAGGGATCGTCGAGCGATGTCAAACCTTACGCGATCCCCTTCCGCAGTAGGACCTCGCCTGTAACGACTCGCATTACTCTGTACATGTTGAGCGTGTGAAGGTTCCCGTGTTTCTTCGATACTTCGCCGAAACTCGTTGGTGTAAACCCTTCTGACGCGAAGAGTGCTTCAGAGGGTTTGTTGTTCTCTTCAACGCTAGCGAACACTTCGCTTATCCCAGAGGATTTGAAGAGTCGAAGGGCGTCTTCCAAGAGCAGTTTTGCAATGCTCTTCTTCCTGTGGACCCTTGCCACGGCGATGTAGTACACGTAGCCGATGCTGCCTTCTAGTGTTCTCAGCATGACCAGCCCGACCGGCTTGCCTGATGACATGGCGGCTCTGACCAGCTCTATGTCATGAAGGGTCCTTTTCGAATGCATTAGGTACCATCCTTCGAAGCTCTCGTCAAGTATCCGTTCCAGGCCCGCTCTCTTCCCGACGGGGACGTCCCCGATCACGATTTCCTCCTGGGGCGTCATAGGCCGAACACCCGGGCCGCGTTCCGCCAGAGTATCTTCTCCTTGTCATGCTCGTCCACTTCCAGTCTCCTCACCAATGCCAATG
Source organism: Bathyarchaeia archaeon (assembly GCA_035656295.1). Taxonomy (GTDB): domain Archaea; phylum Thermoproteota; class Bathyarchaeia; order 40CM-2-53-6; family 40CM-2-53-6; genus 40CM-2-53-6. The sequence goes on from DASRSU010000008.1 coordinate 342,234, forward strand.
TTTCGGCGTGTGTTGTGACTGGGTAGTCTGTTCCGAAGATGACTTTCTCGGCGCCGGCTGCAAAGTAGATGGCTTCGTTGATCTTCTTGGCAAGCCATTCCGCATACTTCTCCGCGTATGCACCAGATGTGGTGAGTCCGGAAATGTCTGTGTAGACGTTCGGGTGTTTGTAGATGAGCTCGGCGACATCCTCAAACCAGGGATTGCCAAAGTGGCAGAGTATCATGGTAAGCCTCTCCCGCTTGTTAGCTAGTCCGTCCAGTGTCAGTGGATGGGAACGGGCAAGGTCGCCGTTGCTGAATGCTGTGTCTCCGGTGTGAAAGAGCACTGGAAGCCCCTCTGCCTCTGCATAGTCGTAGAGCCTGTCGAAGACAGGGCTGTCCGCCGATGCCTTCACGTAACCCAACCTCACTTTGAAAGCCTTCACTTCCCTCTTGTTCTCCTCAGCAAGTCTGACGGCCGCCTCCACTTCTTTCGCAGTGGGCTCAACCGTGATCACGGGGGCGAGCATCCCCCCGCTCCTCCTGCAGAGCTTGATGATTTCGTCGTTTGGAAGAGGGACGGATTCTTGAAGGGGTGGGCTGAGGAGCAGCCCGCGGGCGATCTTGTAGATCCGCATCGTCTCCTGTAGCTCGTCCATGGTGTATCTGAGCCCGTTCATCCGTGCGAAGCGGTTGAGGGCGTCGTCTGGGCGTTCAGACAGGTGGATGTGGGCGTCGATTATTTCTTGCAACAATTACGTCGTGCCTTTATCCGGATAAGGTGTCTTCAGGTTTTGCGGTCGAGAATGCTGGCGACGAAGTCTACGAAGGGTTTGTCGAACATTTCTCCAGACGAGAGGTGGACGTCTCTAAAGACCGGGTGGGCAGCGATAACGTCAAGAAAGGCTGCCCACTGCCTCCACGACTCCTCGTCGATCCATTTCCGTCTATAGAGAGAGTAGACTCTCTCGAAGAATCCGTAGAGCATGACGACGTAGTTGCGGATGACCATCTCCTCGCGTGTGTATGACTTTTGTTCGCGTCCAACTCGTCCCCGGCTCCTGTTGAAGAGTTCGAGCTGGAATGCGTAGAGTTCAGGCCTCTCCGACAACATCCTCATGGTATCACCGTAATCGTCCATTACTTTCTGGTATGCCTGTTCCTGGATTGCCTTGTTCTGGCTGCGAAAAGAGAGGGTGAAGATGACAAGAGTCAGCGTGAGAACGATTGTCTGAACCAGGGTACTCCATACGATTGGGTCGGATATGTCCACCAAAGTGGTCCGACCTTTCGACAGAGTCTAAATAACGTTGACCGCTTGAACGAAATCTCAGACTCGTCGCGGCTAGAGCACACGGCCTCCGAAGGCGTCGAAACATGCGTGACGACTTGGAAGCGTGATTAGTTCGCGCTATTCTGAGTGGGCGACGGGGGTTCGTTTGGAGCTTCGACAAGTAGGAGCTGGGAAAGTGCAATTTTTGAGCGGCGTTGACGACCCTCTGCAAGTATTCGATTGATGGCTTCTGTCCCGTTCTGGGTTTGGAAATGTAACACTGGGCAGATACATGTCCGTTGCGCTCCGTCTCCACTGTTATGTCGACGGGTTTGTAGCGTTTCATGTCGTCTCTCGAGTACAACTTCTCAACATCAGTTCGTGATAGATCTGCAACCAGGCCATATACGCGGTCCCCATCACTAGGGACGAGTGTGGCCTTAGGAGAGAAGATGATGTCCCACTGGTTCAGTTTCGCAGTTTCAAAGTTCCGGGGGACAACTCCCAGGTTCCCTAGGAATTCGAGATCCATGAAGGATCCGTAGAAGAAGACTTTGACAGTGTTAGCTGTCATAGCTGGTTGTATTCACAGGGTCGACTCTGGAAGAATAGGATTCTCTTCAAGATAGACTTTGGAGGGATCATGGGGTTTCTTTGACGGGAGTCTTGGAGATTCCGACCGTCAAAGTCTTTCAGTCAACTCCTGCCCCTCCAAAAACATTAAGACATCTCGACACGAACTAGCTTCAAGATTCTCTTTGAAGGAGACGGGTCGAATGGTTGAGTTCAAGACTGAGACGGGCAAGGCGACTGGGTACTTGGCATTGCCAGAGAAGCCTCGAGGTGGAGTGCTTGTCTTGCATGCATGGTGGGGATTGAACGACTTCTTCAAGGGCTTCTGCGACCGGCTCGCCTCTCAGGGATTTCTAGCCTTAGCACCGGATCTTTACGGAGGGCCTGTTGCAAGGAGCGTTGGCGAGGCGAAAGCGTTAATGTCGGGTTTTGATGAAGCTTCGAGGGCGCCCCCAGTTGTTTTGGGCGCCATAGATTATTTGCGGTCTGGGCCGTCACAGTCAGGACGCAGGATAGGTGTTGTTGGTTTCTCCATGGGTGCTGCCTGGGCGTTGTGGTTGAGCACGACGAGGCCGGAAGATGTGGGGGCGGTGGTCGTGTTCTATGGAACTTACCTATTGGACTTTTCCAAGGCAAAAGCATCTTTTCTCGGTCATTACGCGCCTGAAGACGAGTGGGAGCCTATGGACACCGTGCGAGCTCTAGAGAAGAAGATTCGCGAGGCTGGGATAGAGGTTGCTTTTCATTTCTATCCTGGGACTAAACACTGGTTCTTCGAAGAGGATCGGCCCGACGCTTATGACCGGGAAGCAGCGGGGGTGGCTTGGAACCGCACCCTAGAATTTCTCAACAAGAAACTACTCTAGCCAGCCAGACTGAACTATCCAGAGACTAGACAACGACTATTTTGGAAGATACTTCTTGACCGTTTTCAGCAACTCTTAATTCGATGAGGGATTATGGAGAAACTTATCATGCAATCTGTGACCAGTAAGGTTGAGATTCGCGATGTAGCACCTGGTTTGTGGATCTGGCGCGCCGAACATCATCACTGGAAGCTCGGCGACGACTGGCAGCCGATTGTAACATCAACCTACGTTGAGTCGGGAGGCGAGAAGCTGGTGATTGATCCGCTCGTCCCGAAAATGGCCGCTCCAGAATTGTGGAAGCGTCTAGATAATCGGCCGCCGACCATGGCCGCAGTTGTTATTCCTGACCATGTTCGGGACATTGACGAGATTGTCCGCCGCTACAAGGTCCGAGCATATGGTCCGAGACTCTTCTGGCCTGACGACGTGCCCAAGACCAAGCTGGAGATAATTGAATCGGACCGAATCCTTCCCGGAGGCGTTGTGGCTCTTTACGACGGAAGGGGCCGACTTGAGACACCTCTCTGGCTGCCCGAGCAGCGAGTGATAGTCTTTGGAGACGCATTAACAGAGCGAGCAGGCCAACTCCGGGTCTGGGGTTCACCATGGCATGAGAAGCGAGCATTGCCAGCGCTACGAGAATTGCTCAAGCTTCCGTTTGAGCAAGTTATCATTTCGCACTGCGACCATGACCCGGTGCATGATCGTGCAGCTTATGAGCGTGCCTTGAAACTCCCACCTTGGGAGGGCTAGCGGACTCTTCTCCAGAGATTCTATCTAATCAATTGTTCCTGGAGTGGTTGTGCAAGCGCTCTGGCAAAAATCGGAGCGACCGGAACAAGATGTTCAGTGATCGGTCGTTCATTCCTAATCGAATCGGTAGTAACGATTCTCGAAACGCCAGCCTCCAATAGCCTATCCCTCGTACTCTTTTCGTCGTATGTTGTGTCTATTACGTGGGTACAAGCGAGAGTAACATCCCTGGCTCCATAGCCCTTCAGCCATGAGGCCGCCTTCGCTATGGTTTTTCCAGTGCTCATCACGTCGTCAAAGATGACCACGTCGCGTTTGCTTAGGTCAGGCAGGCTTCTTCCAGAGGCCAATGACAAGGACACATCATGCCCGACCCTTTTCTTGTCGAACAATACCATATCATTATCGACCAAGTTGAAGAATTTCTTGAGCCTTGCGTGAATGGGCCTCTGACCCTTGTCCGGAATAGCGACTACGGGCTTGTGAATTCCTAATTCGTTCTTGACGTATTCAGCGAGGTCTTCGGCGGCAGTCAGATTCACTATCTGTAAACCGTCCAGCGACAAAGCCGGCCCCCACTGCAGTCTTGCGAAGTCGATATCGCCCACATCCCTCCAGAAGTGCACGTCTATTGTCCAGAGCCTGTCGACTCCTTGAGCTCTGACTGCTTTCAGAATGGCCCTTGCGCTGATTGCCTCACCAGGTTGGAACACTTTGTCTTGGCGTGCATTGGCGAGGTAAGGAACCACCACGTCAACATAATCCACTTTCTCCTGTCTGAGTGCATCGACGGTTAGCAGCAATTCGACGAGATGGTCGCTCTTTCCAGGCGCGGTGGTCTGGACATAGATTACGTGGGCACCTTCCAGTCTCAAACCAGAATCTGGAGGAATACGAACGTAAGCATCATTGTCGGCGAAACTGGTGCGGCTTACTTTGAGCGGGTCATTCAGTCATAGAGCCCGAGCTATTTCGTTGGCCACGTCAGGTGAGTTGTCTGCAGAGCCCCCAACCACGACCAGCTTCGGCGAATCCGGTCCCCTCGGGTCGAAGGGTTCATCGTGTAAGCTCTATCGAGGCGTTTTTCCATCTGTTATGAGCCTTCTTGATCTATGAGAATGTCAAGCCGATCCATAAAGCTGAACAACACAACAATAACGTCGGGTTAGTGTCGAGGGAGGAACGCACTGTGGGTCTTGAAGCTCCAAGCCTGGATGTCAGCCGGATTGTCACATTGGTTGGAACAAGCATCGCCATCTTCACATTCCTCCTATTCTTCCTGTATCCTCGCTATTCCTCTGGCGAGATCGACCCGATCCTATTCCAGGTTACAGTGACAACGATTGGACTAGCAATCTTCTCCCTCGTATATGCCGCACTTTACTACTACTCTCTCACACTCCCCCGATCATGGAGCAGCATCCAAACAATGGCTCTCCTTCGAAAAGGAGACCGATTATGGCTACTCGGGTATACGATACTACTATTGGAACCCACCCTGATCCTTTTCACTCTTCGACTATATCATGTAGCCTTGGTCTGGCTGGGACTATGGATTTTGTACTTGTACCTCACTTTCCACGAGTACAGAGCAGCACTGCGGGCCAAAGTCCGCTGATGCTTCTGGAATAACACCGAATATCAAGAAATCAGTCAACTTTCAAATATCATCGGACGACAGACCCTAGATGTATAGACATGCCAAAGTCTTTCGTAACCGAGCAATCCTACTACTTCAAGGCCGCAGTGGAGAAAGTCTTCCAATCATTAACAGATTCGAAGAAGCTCACGAAATGGTTCCTCTCAAAAGCGAAACTAGTCCCGGAGAAAGGTGGCAGCTCCACTTTCGACTGGCTCGGAGGATATCACATGACCGGCAAGGTAAAACAGTTCGATCCAAACAAGGCCATCTCCTTCTCATGGAATGACAAGCTGAAGAACGGACAAGTAGCGAAGACAACCGCCTCTTTCAAAGTCGCAAGGAAAGGGAAGGGAACATTACTGAGATTGCGACACACAGGATTCAAGGATCCAGAACACTTCGCAGACTGCTCCTCAAGATGGGGATACTACTTGACCAATCTGAAATCCGTCTTAGATCATGACACCGATCTACGGTCAAAGTACGACTGGTAGATCCTACCCGGAAAACAAGCTCTAGAAACCGGTCTTTCGCTGCGCTGTCTACTATTTCGGGTTGCCTGCGCTGAGCCAGTCGACATAATCCTGGATGCCCGATCGAATATCATACTTGGGAGAGAAGCCGGTGTCCTCATGTAACCGTTTCGTCTCCATAAGAGGCATTGGTGGAAATGGAAAACGTCCGGGGGGAAGGTCAACCTTGAAGTTCGGAACCACTTTCTTGACCGCTTCCACCAGTTCCTTATTCGAGGTGAGCTTGCCAGAGCCTATGTTGTAAACGTCGTACTGCAGCTTCTCTGCGGTCTGAACCAATGCAATGGCGCGGGCCAAGTCCTTGATGTAGCACGAATCTCCAGTATCGTCCGCGTTACCGAAAAATACGTTCTCAAGGTTCGCTGGTTTTCCGGTTACAGCCGCATGAACCAGTCGTGACGCGAGGCCGAGCTGTCCGCCGTCAAATGGGCCGTACATTCCCATTAATCGAGCGCAGATGGTGCTGATGCCGGTCTTCTTTGCGAACTGATCTGCGGCCACTTCGACTATCTTCTGATACGCAAGAATTGGGAACGGGCTTTGGAGAAAGAGAGGAGACTCCTCGTTCGCTGTTCCCTGAAGCCCGAGATACATTCCACCGGTACTCGAAAATGTCACCCTCTTGACTTTCCATTCCTTCGCTACTCGGAAGGTGGCGTCGAGCATGTCGAAGTATCCTTTGAGACCGCGTACTGGGCCATCCCCTGAGGCGAAGCCGCCTGCGACGTTGACGATGCCGTCAATCCTGTGTTTCTCGCCAATCTTTCGTAAGTCCGCGATTGAGGTTGAGTCGACAGGTTCGATGAACACATGGCGATTATCAATGTGCTTTTGGAGGAAACGGGGGATCTCCGTGTTCTCGTGCCTGGTGACCACGCAGATTTGGCCTTGCTCAACTAAGGCTTCTGTTGTGTTCGATCCTATGAAGCCGTTAAGGCCGCCGACTACAAGTATCATCGCGACCCGTCCCCCGTGGACGATACGTATGGGCCGGACCAGGCTGGCCTCCGATCGTCCTGGTCCACGTTGATGACTATTTTTCCGCGTGCGTGTCCATCTATCAAGTACTGTATAGCATCGGCTGTCTCGTTTAACGGGTAGCGTCTATCGATCGCTGGTACGACTTTCCGGGTCTCAAGCAGTTCTTTCATGAAAACCAAGTCCTTCTGGTTTATTTTCGCTATGAAGAACCTGAATTTCTTATCACCCCTTGACCGTAGTCGTCCTAAGATCAGAAAATAGACTAGACGCCGGATGATCTTATCTTTCATACCGACAAGGACAAAGATCCCATTCGGATTCATAATCCGCTTGTAATCAGAGATCGAATGAGACGCGGCAATGTCACAGATCAAATCATAACTTTCTCTGTTCTTGGCGAAATCTTGTTCCGTGTAATCGATCACATGATCTGCGCCAAGCTTGCGTAACATGTCTAGATTCCCTGTGTTCGTCACAGCAGTCACTTCGGCTCCAAACGCCTTGGCGATCTGTACCGCAAAAGTACCCACACCGCCACCTGCACCGTTAACCAATACCTTCTGCCCGGGTTGTATGTGTCCGTGGTCCCGGAGAGCTTGCAATGCCGTGAGCCCGGCGATAGGCACGGAGGCAGATTCTTCGAACGAGCTGTTGGCTGGTTTCAATGCCAATCGGGCTTCACGGCCGACCGCATACCCTGCATAACTGCCTGGAGCCACTCCGAACACCTCGTCTCCAGGCTTGAACTGAGTAATGTTGTCGGCAACAGCTTCTACGCGACCGGCGACGTCAGAGCCAAGTCCAGGATCCTTTGGTCTACGCAGTCCAATGCCAAGCCGGAACAAGGGTCCGATTAGTCGGAAGAAGAATGGTGGTTTCAAATCGTATCGGTCTGTGGGATTTACAGACGACGCATAGACTTTCACCAGTACTCCACGAACATTGTTCGGAACAGGTTTCTCTAATTCCTTGAACTCAAGAACATCCGGTGACCCGTACCGAGTCCGGACAATCGCTTTCATGAGTCCTTTCTCAACTTGTTTTGATTCGGCAACTTGATCTGGTTCGACGATCATTGTGATCTACCTCTCCTAGCAACTGGACTAATCATATTTCGCAAGTACCTTCTCTGTCGTGGTGAACATCTCGACAAGATCGATCGGAGTTTCCTCCATCACATCTTTCACTTGCTTCTTCGCTATCTCGGTAAGGAGCGTCCGTAGGTCGTTGGCTAGGGCTCTCGATTCGGTTCTGCTGGTCTTCTCCTCGGTTCTCAGGATGACGCTCTCCCCTGACACTTTCAGTGTGAACTTTCGCGTGTCAAGCGTAATCTTGTCCTCGGTAACGTGCAGCGAGTGAAGTGGGGAGACAGTCTTTACCTCGGTAGGAGAATAGGAGAAGCTGTCTGAGCCGACGACGAGCTTCATCGAACCGTCCCCTAGGGAGAGAGAGCCGTCATTCCATTTTGCGGAAGATCGATGGCCGTCGGTCGTGACATACGATCGACCGACTCCTTTCGCCAACCATCTCTCCTTCGGATGATGCTCTCCATCTCCGTCCCAGTCGAATATGAGTGGACCGATCTTCCATCGCTCGCCCATACAACCATCGCGGACTCTTATCCGTCCGACATCCAACTCCTGTGTCCGCAAAATACTGTCTTCGGCCAGTTGTTCTGGTGTCTTACCCGTCATCTTCTCCAGCTCTTGCTTCGGCAGTGTTCTTCCTTGGAACGGGATTCCTACTGTCGTGACCGGTCCTGTGAGCGACCCGCTCACCATTCCCATCGGGGTCTTGAACGAGGTTGAAACCTCACCCAACAATACGCAACCGATCGTGCGTCCTTCGCGCCTAATCGGCATCCCCACGGTATCATGCTTCACCGTGAGCTTGGTTCCCTCCATCACCGGACCACTGCCTTCCTTGACTACGAAAGGCGTTGGCGCCCACTTCCCCGCTAGGCCAGACTTTTGCAGGGCATATGCTCCGAGACCAGCAGCTATCGCTACTATCACAAGATCGGGCACCTGGCTAGAAATGAGAGTCGGGAAGACGCTTGACTGCAAGGATGCCACCCAGCCCAGAATCAAGATCGCTAGGACGATCGTGACGATCGTAGCGACGAGGTTCCAGAGAAAACTGGCGACGAGCCTGCCAGGACCCTCGCTAGTATTTGTCCTAAGGACCCGGCCTAGGACGACCAAACTGAAACTGGTCAGGAGTAACGTCACCGAGTATTGCTGGAATCCGACAAGTCCCCTGATGAGCCAGATGAGGACGAGCAACCCTGAGATGCTGGCCAATGCACCAGCGGCGGTTCTGGTCGCAGACGAGATCCTTGACACGCGTCCAATCCTAATCAACGTGTTCTCCTCCGAGTGCTTCGCTCATCAATGCTAACGTCCTGACAAGCATCCTACCCCTCTTCGTAAGCTCGTAGCCTCCCTCGTCGCTGTGGGAGACTAGGCCCATGTTCAGGAGGCTCTTCAAGTGATTGTTGACAGAGGCCGCCTCTAGGCCCGTGAGTGTCTTGAAGTCTGAGAAAGTTTTCCTCGCAGAGTACAGCATCTTGACCATTTTGAGTCTGTCAGTATTGGCCAGTGATTTTAGGAGGTCGGCCGCTGTGGTTTCGGGCATATTGTCGACGAGTTCGTCTACTGCAATCTCCCCGCGAGTGGCGAGACTTGATTTTACGTCCTCGCGGATTTGTCTGACAAGATCCTTGACTACAACAAACGACGGCTCGGTCTGAGCCACATCCTCTTTATGGAGGTCAACCCGGATTGAACCGGCTCCCGAGCTCTCTAGAGCCTGGGAGACCTGGCGCCGTATCTCGTCCTTGAGCGACCTAACCTCCTCTCTGAGCTCTTTGATATCCCCGACATCGTCTGTCAAGTAAATCCGTCTATACTTGCCACCGTCATGTAAGTATATATGATTTTACTGCATACGCCAATTAGGTAAAACATGGTTTTCCTGGTTCTCGGCCAACGACGAGGAAAAGCCTTCGGTCAGATTCGCATCCCCTTCATAGGCTCTCTGATCCAAGCCACCAGACGCCGATGCGCGTCGATTCCCTGCGGGGAGAGTGAGTAAAGTTCCGAGCCGGCTTCGTCTGTCTGCCGTTCTCGAAACTGGAAGACGACCAGTGCCTTGTTTGAGATGGTCGCGAAACTTTGACCATTACAAAGGGAGGCTTAGTTGCCTCTCCCGACTTTCGTCTTCTCTAGATTTTCCTTCCTTCGAAACAGCACAATTCTTTTCACTAACTCATAGGGTATCGCTTTTCTATGGGAAATTGTACCGTGCCTTTTGATCCTTCGTAAACGGATAATTCTTTTTCGAATGCTCGGATGTCTGAGGCTGTTGGATAGACCCGATATGATTCTTGAATGCTGCAAAATGTACTAGGTTACCGTTCAGCTTGAACGTGGGAATCTGAGAGCTGATCGCCTCTTCGGCTTCAGGCGCCGCTCTATGAATTGTCTGCCTCATCCTTTCAAGAAGACTTTGAACGTCTTCCGAAAAGGTTTTTGATGTATTCATCTATCGTCTCAAACTTCTTCTTGGTCCGATTCATACAGGGAATTTTTTTGGAGGACGATGCTCTCATCACTTTTTGTGGACGATGTATCGCAAGTTCGTGACGAGTGGCGAGTGGGTGGCCTCAACGACTTCGAGCGCAATCTTTCGTCGATCAATTCCGTCGAATAGGCGAACCCCTGTGCCGAAGACGACCGGTGCCAGCGCGATGCTGAATTTATCGACCAGGCCAGCATTGAGATACTGCAGTATTACGTTCGCACCACCGGCAATGCGGATGTCCTTTCCTCCGGCGACCTCGCGCGCTTGCCTCAGGGCACTCTCGATTCCATGATTAACGAAGTAGAATGTCGTACCACCTGGGCGCTCCCAGGGGCTGCGAATTTGCTTGGTCAGGACGAAGACTCCGGTATGGAAGGGCGCTTCTTCGGGCCAGAAACGTTCTCCTCCGTCGAACATCCGCTTGCCCATAATGCTCGCTCCCGTCCGTTTGAAGGACGCCTCCAAGAGGCTGTTCTCTTTGCCCGTCTCACCACCTTCGCCAAGCTTGAGATTCTGGCGGAAGAACTGCTGCTCGAACATCCACTTCTGGAGATCCATCCACTGGCTGAGCCAATCGTTGTAACTAGGATCGTTGGCGTGTGCCAGGTCCATTCCCTCAGGGGCGATGAAGCCGTCGAGTGTCATTCCCACGCTGAAGAACACTTTGCTCCTTGTTCGGTCGTTGCTCGTGTTTTCCGTACTTTCCAAAGTGCCACGATCATTCTTCGCTGAACGTTAAACGTTCCGGCCAGTCAGGTTTACATTCGAAGGGCCACGACGCGTTCCATGCCAATCTCCTTTTGTAACCCTTAGAATCATATGTAAAATGTCATGATGTCGTGTCGAGCTCGGGAACCCTCTATGAGGGTGCCTTGTGAAAACTGTGAAGACCCTAATTGTCAGTGTCCAATCTGCCGCGAAGCCGCCGTCACTGCACAACTCTCGAAGTCAACCCGGAAACCCTCCCGGTCAGAGTGAGATTGATCTCTGTTGAGAAATCGATGGATTAGGTTCATTCCTCACATCTGTACACTTACAGCCTGCATGTCCGATATCACCGACTCGACTTCAGTGGTCATTCGACTCACTCTACCATCTTCCAACACCAGGATCAAGTTACAGTCCCTCAGAGTACTTGCACGATGGGCGATCATCAAAGTCGTCCTGCCCTTCATCAGCTCTTGAATCGTATCCAGGACGGCCGATTCGGTATGAACATCCAATGAACTGGTAGGCTCGTCGAGTACGAGGATGGGCGCGTTCTTGAGAAATGCACGAGCTAGTGATATGCGCTGACGCTCTCCGCCAGACAGCTTCATTCCCCGCTCACCCACCAAGGTCTCGTATCCATTCGGTAGACCTGTGATGAAGTCGTGGGCTCTCGCGGCGGTTGCCGCTGCAATAACCTCGTCCATGGTTGCATTGGGTCGGGCGAAGCGAATGTTCTCAGCTATAGTCGTTGAGAAGAGGACAGTCTCCTGGTGGACTACAGCATACTGGTTTCGAAGGTCCGCCAGCCTGTAGTCTCTCAGGTCGATACCGTCAAGAGTGATCACACCTTCGGTAGGGTCGAAGAGGCGTAGTAAAATGGTGGAAAGTGTGGTCTTGCCTGAACCGGTGGGACCGACCACCCCGAGCCGGGTGCCGGATGGCAGTTCGAAGGACACGTTGTGGAGCACTGGATGATCCTTTGTGTACTCGAACGATACGTTCAGGAATGCGATCTTGCCTTTGGCTCTCGCTAAGGGAAGCGCGTTGGGTAACTCGGGCACGTCGGGTTTCTCGTCGAGAACAGCACGATATCTTTCTACTCCCGTCAACGACATCTGAATATCGAGTATGGACTGACCTACGTTCCGTAGCGGAGTATAGAGCTGCGTCACGTAGTAGTTCACGACTAGGAGACTGCCCAGGGTTAGAAGGCCTGCTTGAACGTGACCGATGCCGATGTAGAGCACAGCCCCCAACCCGGCAGCTGTCACAATCCCCACGAGTAGGCTGTAGAAGGCCATGTCCACTTGGACCTTCAGCGACGCAGACAGACTCTCACTGTAGTGAGAGACTAGCTGCTCACTCTTCCGCTCCTCCTGACCGTATGATTTCACAAGTCTGGAGGCGCCTAGGCTCTCTTGAGCCACAGCCATCGCAGCGCTCTCCGACGCCCTAAACTTCCGCCATCCCGAGCGAATCCGTGGCCGAAATACAAATGTGAGAATGAACATCAACGGGGACACGAGCAGAGCGATCAGGGCAAGCTGCCAGTCCAAGTAGACCATGACAAGAATCATTGCGCTAAGAGTCAGGATGGAAGCGGCCAGGGGAATCACGCTGTCAATTCCGAACGAACGCAGCATCGGAGCATCGTTGAGAGTACGATACGCTGAGTCTGCAGCCCCCATAGTATCATGGTACGCAATTGAGAGACGCTGCATTTGACGAAATAGGCGGGCACGCACGTCAAGCGTCATACGGTTTCCGACCTTGTTGCTGTACCAGACATTCACCAAGTTCAGTAGGTAGGTCAGGACCGCGGTTTCCCAGAAGTATGCTGATTGCCAACGATAGCGCGAGAGTCTTTGATGCCTGCGGTCCTACCAGAATTGTGAGATATCCAGGCAACGGCTGAGAACCAAGAACACTGTCAACCAAGAGCTTGATGGGCAGCGGAACAATCAGCGCTATCGGCACCGCTAACAGTGATATTGTCAATAGAACTATGATTGGCCAAAGATATGGTCGAAGATCTTCAAAGGCTCGGCGAACATGACCATACCCTGACATACCATTAATCAGGCAGATCTGTTGAATAAACCCTCGTGACTAGAAAGCCTAATCAGAGCTTGTTGTGTTTTGCAAGTAGGAACTTGGAGGATCGGCGTGACATACGTTCTACCAACTCCGTTAGATGACAAAGAGTGATTAGTTCGCGTTAATCGATAGGTTTTAGGTTGGTCGAGAGACGGGCGCGTTGAGAATGTCGGCACGGTTCCATGGTCATTATTCTTCAAAGGAATTGTCGAAGGCGACTTGGCCTGATTTTGAAAAGTTCTTCCTGAAAAAGGGAGCGATAGGAGATGGGTGGTGGTGTTGGTGCATGCATCATCATGTGTCATCTTACTCTATGCCCGAGAACCAGCAACCCCGTACTCGGGTCGAGAGGGCAGTAAGAAACCATCAGCAGAAAGCAAAGCTCGTCGAGAAAGGACGCGCCCACGGGATACTTCTCTATGCAAACGGAGAACCAGTAGGATGGTGCCAGTATGGGCCTCGGGAGGAGCTCCCTCGCGTTGACAACAGCCAAAAGTATCGAAGGCTCGCTCTTGAAGATGGCACAGAAAGGTTGTGGAGGATTACCTGTTTTGTCGTTGACGAGAAGTATCGTCGTAAGGGCGTGGCCAATGCCGCGTTAGAAGCGGCTCTAGAAGCGATCAGGAAGAAGGGTGGCGGTGTCGTCGAAGCCTATCCAGTAAGTAAGACTGATCAAGGATCAAACTACATCTATTCTGGAACAGTCACAATGTTCGAGAAGGCCGGATTCAAAACGGTCGCACCGCTCGGAGAAGGCAGAACAACCACCGTCGTAATGCGAAGGACCATCTGAATCCACCGTAACGAAATCTGTCCAATTATCAATTGCGTTCCGGAATACTTCTATCCGAAGTGAATTCGGGTCCCAACGCTTCCCTGAAGATAGGCCTCGGGCATTCCACGGCTGATTAGATGTGTTGCTTTCCAGCCGGTGCAGTGTCCGGGGACGATGATGTCCGGATGGATTGCTTCAACGTCTTGGATTGTTTGTGGGATGATCTTTTCGAAGATTCCACCGGTTAGGTGCATCCCGCCGATGAAGGCGTGGACCTTGTTGACCCCTGTAACTCGTTGGGCGTTGCGGAGGACGTTGACTACGCCTGAATGGCTACAGCTGGACGCGACGACTAGGCCTTTGCCGTTGACGTTGAAGACGATGCCCTGATCATCCCAGATCCAGGGATCTAGTTCCCACTGCTCCATGTCCTTCTCTTCGTACTGGTAGGGGAATCCTTTCTTGTAGTCTGTGACTCTCTCCACTTGTCCCGTCACCAGGGCCTGGTCAGACAGGAGGAGGCTAGGAACTCGGCTGTCAATTATCCGGACATCGTTCTTTTCCAATGCTCGACGGTCCGGGGGAGGCATGTGCATCTCCTGTCCAGAGGGGAACCTGATTATCCGGTTCTTCCATGCGTCTGGATGCAGGACGAGCGGGAGATTCTTCTTGCCAAGAGTTCGGACGATGTCCAGTAGACCGCCGTGGTGATCCGCATGCCCGTGGGATAGGACGATAGCGTCTAGATCAATTAGTTGGATTCCTAGGACGGCTAGGTTGTGGGTGATCGTGTCGGGGCTAAGGCCAGCATCGTAGAGAATGGTTTTGACGCTGCCCTTCTTGTGGACGTTGAAGAGCAGAGAATAGCCATGTTCTGCTATCAACTGCGGCCTCCTGGACCAGTCCCAAGTCAACGGAGGCCGGATGACATTGTCCGTCGAAGGCAGGAGAATATCAATGGAGTTGTCGACGAGGATTGTGGTGTCCACTGAATCAACGGTTTGAAGACGGGCAACGTCTGCGATGGGCGTTGTGAACTTTAGAGATGAGAGCTTGCTACCAGTTTGGACCGCGTTGAAACTCATTCCATCTGATAGGCACAATGGACGTGGCTCTGTCTTGTCTAAGCTTCGAACGCAAACGGTACTTCGAATATTCGCACGGCAGGTTCTGAGCCGTGCATTCTGAAGATTTCGACCGCGAATGGAACCCTACTATTCTTCCTCATCTGTTCCAGTGCTTCTCTGCTCTCCCAGAGAGTAGATATCCGGTAGAGCCCCTCATCGCTTGTATCATGAAGGAGCATCGACCTCTTCCAACCTGGCGGCTTAGCTTGGTCTCTTACCGAAGCGTACATTTACAAGAACTCCTTGGTTCTCGTCTTGAGAATTTTTCCTTCGACCACGGTCATGACTTGCATGACCGGATAACGGGATGTTTTCACCAATAAGAAGGAAGCTTCGTCCTCACTCTTCTCTACGAGACCGCGGTTTGGCTAGTCGAATCAGTTTCCGTGCAATCTTCGGCGTTATGACCAAGTCCTCGTCCCGAGTCCTGAAATGAACAGGGCTGTCTCCGATCAGCGCCATTATACACTTAGCTTGAATGACTCGATTCAGTAATTCTTCTTCCGATGGACGTGGACTTTCTTCTTCCTTGGGTTTCGATCGTCCATGCCATCTTTTTGGCAAACGTCAAGCACCCACATCCATGCTCTTCAACGTTCTAAGCCCACCGGTATCGTTAGACAAAGGATTGACTAGTTCGAATTCAAAGGAGGAGAAGCGAAGAGAACCCAGCACAGATAACAGGCGCTACTCGAACCGAAGAAACTCTTTTCAACGCTAGTTTGCTAAGCTTACTCATCATTCGGCCATGACACTCGTTCATGTCCCGCGAGCCGACTCGTTCTCGACCCCGAATAGAGTCGTTGACCCATCATCTGCGAATAGTAGGCACGATACCCCATACGGTTATCGGAAAAGGTCTCCTGCAAGATATCTGAGGCCCGAGTCTACTATGACAGTTACTACCTTATGTCCGGGTCCAAGCTTTCTTGCCACATTGAGCGCTGCAAAAGTATTTGCTCCTGAAGAGATTCCTCCAAAGACGCCTTCTGACTTCGCGAGTTCCCGAGCCGTCTTGTAAGCATCCTCATCTGATACCGATATGATCTCGTCCACTAGGTCCATTCTCATTATCTTCGGGATAAATCCGGGGCCTATCCCCTCGATGCGATGACCGCCTAAGGTTCCACCTGACAAGTGTCGAGACGACGCTGGCTCTACGGCGACACATTTCACCCGGGCCAATCGTTCCTTGAACACCTCAGCATTTCCCGAAAAACAACCGCCTGTCCCCGCACTCATTACGAATGCGTCGAAGCCGCCGATGCTGTCTAGTATTTCCTGGCCCATCTTGTGATATCCAGCTTTGTTGTCTGGATTATTGAACTGGTCCGTCCAGAAAGTGTTTGGTTCCTTAGAAAGCTCCTTCGCTCGAGCTATCATGGTCTGAATGAGCTCAGGAGTGATCTTTCGATCCTTGCTGGGAATAATCTCGACCTTTCCACCTAGAATCCTCATCGTTGCAAGTTTTTCATCGGCAAACGCGTCCGAGGATACGAAATGCGAGCGATAGCCCTTTGCAGCACAAACCATGGCCAAGGAGCTGCCAGTGCTGCCTCCAGTATACTCGACAACGCTTCCTCCGGGCTTCAGTTGTCCTCTCTTTTCGCCTCCTTCGACCATGGACAATGCCATTCGGTCCTTCATGCTGCCTGTCGGGTTACTGCCTTCCCACTTCGCCCAGATTTCAGCCATATCAGATCTAGCCATCTTCCGCAGGCGAAAGAGGGGAGTATTGCCGATGGACGCCAGGACATCAGCATTAGATGCTACTCGAACTCTTTGCTGGGATTGCGTTTCCATTACAGGTTGTGAAAGGGCAGGATCTAGGATTTAAGCGATGGATGATTTGACTGCGGCCTTCGCATGGGATAGTTTCAGTCTCTCAGTTCGCGCTACTCGCTCTGGCGAGTACGAAATCCGGCGAGAACAAGTCTTATCATACGAACAGGAAGAGGTTCGGCAGACATGCAGTCTCAATCGAAGTCTAAGAGGCCAATTGGAGTTATAGTAATCGCAGTGGTCGCTCTTGCTGGCGGCTTGTTATCACTGTTCGGGGCCGCGTCCGTCTTCTCCGGAAACGCCACAGGCCCACATGGCTGGCAATCATAGTAACCATCTTCGGTGTCCTAGGCATCGCACTAGGCGCTGGATTCTACACAGGCGCCCACTGGGCCTGGATGGCAGGAATCGTGATTTACATTATCTCGATACTGCTCGGAATTCTAGAGATAGTCTACGGGGGGACTATCGGAGGGATAGGCGGAATCATCAGAATAGTGGCTGGAATAGTCATCCCCGTGTATCTGACTCGGGTCGGTCCTAAGAACTTCTTTGGCAAGGCCCCAGCATCGCCAGCTTCGAGTAGCTAGTATCCGAAACCACTTCGTCACCCAACTAGGTCGGACCGAAGATAACCTGATAATCCCCTAATCCCTGCTGGAAGTATATCAATGCACTCGAACACTTCTAGCCCTTTGATCGCTGCTGTGCAAGAGGACGGCCGGGTTCGAGAACTGCATGACCTTTACCGGACTAGGAGAGACGATATCCGTAAGCGGTTGGAAGACTTCAAACAAGTTCTAGATTCTAGCGACGAAGAGGTCTTCGGGGAACTCTCCTTCTGCCTACTCACGCCACAGTCCTCCGCGAAGGTATGCTGGGACGCAGTCCTGAAAATGAAAGAAGCCAACGTGTTACTTACAGGGAATGCAAAGGAGATCGAGCCATATCTGAAACAGGTCCGTTTCGGAGACTCGAAGGCACGATACATTGTAGAGGCACGGAAAACTTTCGCAAACGATGGCAAGTTACAGTTGAAAACTCGGATTCGGTCATTCTACAATCTGTTCGAGCTGCGCGAGTGGCTGGTGGAAAACGTGAAGGGGCTCGGCTACAAGGAGGCAAGCCACTTCATGAGAAACATTGGGCTTGGAGAAGAACTGGCGATACTCGACCGTCACATCCTACGAAACCTCGCAGGACTCAAAGTAATTCCAGAAGTGCCAGCGACAATTACTAAGAAGAGATATCTTGAGATGGAAGAGAAGCTTCGAGCCTTCTCAAAAAATATCGGCATTCCAATGGGCGAGCTAGACCTACTGTTCTGGTCAAAAGAGACAGGATGGATATTCAAGTAAAATGGGCAAGATTGGAGTAATGGCGGATAAGGAGACTGCTGTCCTCTTCAAACTGGGCGGAGTCAAGAACAGCTGGGTAGTCGGTAACCAGCAAGAGGCAGTCAAGACATTCAGCGAGATCAAAGAGAAACAACTGGTCTCGCTGGTCATTGTAACCGAACCAGTCTATGACTGGATCAAAGACAAACTGGTCGGTGGCAAGAAAGAGATCGAGCTGCCATTGGTCGTGTCCATTCCAACGCGCAAAGGGGGAAAGGCGCAGACGGACATTTTGGCTGACCTGATCAAGCGTACCGTCGGTGTCGAGATTAGAGCCAAGTAAGAATTGTTTCATCGGGCACGGGGCCTTCAAATAAGCCGTAGAGCCTAATCCTAGAGGTTCCTGTCATAGTTGCGAAGCCTTGTCGTAGAATCCGTCGTCCCAACAGTACCATCAAGGACAGACGAGGTCAAGACAATGGCCAAGAGCATCGGATACGAGATCATCGACACGATAATCCAGCACCGCAAAAGCATTCACCACACGTACACTATCGGTCCCGGTAAACTGGACGAGGTCAAACAGATCGTTTCCGAGAAGGACATTGAAGCAATAATATTCGCCAACAGATTACCCGGTGCCCAGGTCTTCAAAATCCAGAAAGTGCTCGGTGGGACAGACATCAAGGTCATCGATCGCAACCTCTTGATCCTCGAAGTATTTGATCAACGGGCCATGACTAAGGAGGCTAAGCTCCAGATCCAAGTAGCAAAACTACGCTACACATTCTCTTGGGGCAAAGAATTCATTCGATTGAAAGGCATACTAGGAGAACAGGTCGGCTGGAGCGGGCCTGGAGAGTTTCCGCATTCCGAGTACCAGCGCGAGGCTAGGAAGCGGATCGCGCGACTCGAAAAGGAGCTGCAGGGGGTTTATGTGAAGAAGACCGCGCTCCGGAGTCATCGGCGGGAACTCGGCTTCCCAATAGTCGCGCTCGCCGGATACACTCAAAGTGGAAAAACTACCTTCTTCAACAAAGTCGCCTCGGAGAACAAGACTACAGGCCTCGGACCATTCACAACCCTGTCAACGTTTGCTAGAAGGGTCGACTATCAGAATGGTGGAGACGTGTTAAGCTTCATGCTGATCGATTCGATCGGGTTCATCGAGGACATGCACCCGATAATCTTGAAAGCGTTCGACACAACCCTGGGTGAGATTTCGAATTCGGATCTGATTCTACTGTTCCTCGACGTGTCCGAGGACCAGGAGACAATGTTCAGGAAGATGAACGCGTCGAATGAGATGTTGAAACGGATCGCTCCAACCATACAAGTTGTCTTATGCCTGAACAAGGTCGACCGCTGCACGGACCAGGAATTGGATGAAGCGAAACTACTGGTGGACAGGGTTTTTCCAGGTGTTCCGACAGTCTCGTTGAGCGCTCTGAAGGGACAGAATACAGCGCAGGTGCTCGGGCTAGCATATCAGCATCTAAATGGTACGGGCGAGTTCGGAGGAGCAGGCGTAAAGAATACTCAACCGACCGCAGACCTCTCCGCGAACAAGTATTCCTGAGACTGGCTCACCAAGCGACTCTCTCCTCGTATAGTTGCCTCTCTAGAGAGACGAGGTGAAACAATGTAGACTCTGGATAAGCCTAAAATTCTACTTTGTTGTCTAGGGATCATAGGTTTTCCTGTTTGGAATTAAGAAAACTACAACGCACCCCGGACGGAACCTATCTCGTAACAATCCCGAAGGCATGGGCCAAGCGAGTAGGACTTGGACAGGGGTCGGTCATATCCTACGAAGAGCGCCAAGATGGTCGACTATTATTATCGCCGAAAATCGATGAAGAGAGACCACCACTAGAGGTCGTTCTTGATCCCTCCCCGTTTGTAAGACGTGAAATCATCGAAAAATATCTGCTAGGATACGATATCATACGAGTCCAGTCTGTCGAGAGCCTCACACCAGAAGTACGAGACGAGGTGCGCAAGACCACCAAGAGGCTTGTCGGACTCGAAGTGCTCGAGGAGGACGCGAAAAAGATCGTGCTCCAATGTCTCATCGAACCCTCCCTCTTGAACCCTGAAAGAATCCTGCGAAGGCTGGAAATGCTCTCTATGCCCATGCAGCTAGACGCAGTTCACGCATTCGTCAACTCCAATGCCGAACTCGCTAAAGGAGTCTCCGAAAGAGACGAGGAAGTCGACCGCTGGTACTTCCTACTAGTACGACTCGTCCGAGCGGCAATAGCAGACACATACTTGCTAGAAAAAATCAAAGTTTCATCAGTTGACTGCCTAGACTTTCGACTCTTAGCAAGCTACATCGAGACTTTCGCAGACTATGCAGTAACTATTGCCGAGAATACACAGGAGAAAATTGGGATCCCAAAGCCCGAACAGATTATGCTTGACAAGATCGGCAGCTCAGTCAATTCCATGTACAAGGACGCAGTCGGCGCCGTCTTATCGCGAGACCTGAAACTCGCCTCCTCGGTCGCGCCGAGATTCCAAGATATCAAGAAGCAACTGGCAGCAGCTGAAACAAGCGTGGCAGCCTCACCCCGCCCACTAGTCAACCATCTCGTAGCGGTAATCTTGGCACTGAACAGAATGTGTGAGATTACAGTGGACATTTCAGACTTAACAATAACGCGCTAAGCCCCCTAGCTCGTTCAAGAAATCGTTGCGGATAGGCGTTGCGAGAAGAAGATACAAGTGAATACTGGGACAAGAAGTGGGCCTACGGCCAGGACAGGCGCGAACGTGTTATCCTTGACGGCAGCGACGGCGAGAAAGAATTTGACAAAGAACTTCGTCTAAGAACGGCCGGGAAGATCGTATTGGATGTGGGATGCGGAAGGGGAGATTTCACTCTTAGAATTGCGGCGAAGGCGAAAGAGGTCAACGGGGTCGACATTTCGACCACGGCACTCCGCCAAGCTGAAGGCAGACTCGTCAGAAGCAAACTGACGAATGTTGAGTTCGACCTCGAAGACGCTGGGAACCTTTCGTTTCCCAAGAACACCTTCGACGTCGTTTACAGTCGGCGAGGTCCGGGAAGCGATAGCGCTCAAACTCTCTTGGAAGCCTATCGAGTATTGAGAAAAAAGGGCGTCTTCATGGAGATAACGATCGGAGAACGTGACAAACAGAATCTCGCAAGAATATTTGGTAGAGGACAGATGTTAGGAGTGAAACGCCAGGTCTCCATGAAAAAGAAGGAGATGTTGGAGAAGGCAGATTTTACCAAAGTTGTGACACGAGATTATTTGGGAACCGAGGTCTTCCGAACCATGAGCGACCTACTGGTGAGGCTCCGATCCGCTCCAATAATTCCAGCATTCGACGCGCGAAGGGACAGAAGATTTCTCAAGAGTGTACAGAGAGAGTGTCTAACTGATAGAGGCATCGAAACACCAGTGCATCGGTAGTTCTTATTGGCTACAAGTGAGAATGCCTAAGTCACACTCAGGATTCTTCGTCTAGGAGTAAACATATGTTGAAACGATTGATGAAATGATTCCTGCTGTGACGAATGATAATGAAATGAGGATCTGGCGAGAATTGAGGGACCATCTAAGGCTGTGTGTCGCACCATAGCGGTTCTTGAAACGCTCCCAAGTTGCAGCGACGCCCGCGAGCACCGTAAATGCACCAATGTAAAATGAGATCCTGCTAACGACTCCGCCACCGTGGCCAGTAGCCAGAAAAACTACTCCGGCTAACGAGACTAGAAGCAAAGAGAGAATTGGGACAAATACAAGAGCGTCCCGAATCGCTCGTTCAAGACTATACTGTGGTTCAAGTAGTCCTATCGAACGAATCTTTTGGTGACATTCTCCACACACATACTGCCAGGCTACGGGAGGCCCTTTCTCTCGCTGAATATCCTCTGAAGTCACCTTTTCGAGTCGACCAACATTTCTACCGCACTGCGGGCACTCGTAGAGCCTACTCAAAGATCCAATTGCTTACCTACATAGCAGACCTTAGGCTTATCCCTTAATGCTTTGATATCCTATAGAATTGTCCGAAAAATATCCCCGAAGTTTTACTGCTGATCTGCGTCGGCTCAAGAGCTGGCCCAGCATGGTCGGCATGCTGTGGAGGCAACCCTACCTTGTAGAGCTTACGTATCGTGAAGCTGTTGAACTAGTAAGCGGGGTCATCCAGGATGAAAGGTCGAAGATTCTAGATGTTGGGTGCGGCACGGGCTCCATGAGCCTCGAGCTGGCACGATCCGGTCACGACGTTCTTGGAATAGACATCGACGAGGAAAGGGTCGGAATAGCTAACAGGATACTGCGGGAGGGCCCCACTCTCAAACGGCCGGGGAGCCTTGAGTATCAAGTAGCCGACTTTAGGGAATGGTCAGATTCTCAAGAAGAGTATGATGCCATTATCTTCAGCAGAACTCTCCACGACCTGTCGAATCCCGAGCAGATTGTGTCCAAGGCTCACAGTCTACTCAGGAATGGTGGAAGAATTGTCTGCCTCGAATATGCATATGACAGGATAGATCGACGGACAGCAATTTGGCTGTACCAAGTAAGGAAAATGCTAGAGTCGGCAGGCTGGTATCCTTCGCCCCATCTCTCCGACGATCCTCGATCAGGCATCGAGCACATCATGACAGAAGAAACCTCAGAGAGGAAGGAGCACATCAATACGTTCGAAGAAATGAGAAAACCCCTAGAACAGTCCTTCCAGAATGGACAGTTCTCGTGGCACTGTTATCACTCTTGGTTTATCTTGGGCGATATGCATATCTCGGATCCAGAGAAGGAGAAGGCTGTTGCGACCACCATCAAGAGGATGGAACAGTTCTTAATAGAATCCGGCGAGATAGAATCTGTCCTTTTCCGTTTCATAGGAAGAAAGGAACGTTCGAAGGCCACCAGTCACTCTAGCCGAACAGAATAAAATACGGAGACTGCCTGCTTCATGAGGCAATACATTCTGGAGATTCACTCACAGCTTGTCCAATGAACTGCGGAAAGCGATCGGCATGATTCTAGAGGCCGGGTTTCAGGTTGAACCGGCTGCTTTCAAGAGTTTAGTCCAGATCGCCGGGGAGGAGGCTCTCAAGCCGCTTATCGACGAGCTCTTGCGGTTAGCAAATTCTGTGGATCCGCGTCCTTTGTCGATCAACACCGATCTCGTCTTAAAGGCTGCTGAACAACTCGATCTGTCGAAGAAAACACCTGAACTAGTCTACGAGCCGATTGGTCATCCGAGAACTTTCGCAGAGGAACGTGATTCTCAAGTTGAGATAGTATTCGACCCGACGGGAAAGCTAGGCTCTGTTGGCACCTTCGACGATTTTCTCCACTACTTCCGTAGTCGTTTCGACAAGATCAGTCGCATCTTCCATCAAAGAATTGACACTAGGAATACGGGAAACATTGCTGACGCAATGTCTGGCGGGGCGAACGGCCGCGCTCGTTTCGTCTGCATGGTCATGGACAAGCGGGAGAAGGGTAAACGGATCTTTCTGACAGTAGACGACTACGAAGACGAGGCAGTTGTCCTTGTCGGAGACTCTAACCCGTCTGTCTGGAACATGGCCAGAAAAATTGTGAAAGATCAAGTTGTATTCCTGGAGACTCGAAAGAGTTCTGGCAAGCTCCTAATAGCTGAAAACATAGTGCTCCCGGAGATTCCTGATCGACGACCGGCACATGCTGAAGAAGAAGTCTATGCCGCATTGATCTCTGACGTCCATGTAGGTAGCAAGGTCTTCCTCGAGGATGCTTTCCACCGAGTACTTGCATGGCTGAAAGGTGACGTGGGTGATCCAAACCAGCGCGAGATTGCGGGGAGAGTAAAGTACGTCCTGATCTGCGGAGACTTAGTAGACGGTATCGGCGTCTATCCTCGCCAGGAAGTGGACTTGAAGGTAGGCGACATTTTCGAACAGTATCGAATAGCCGCAAACTTGGTCGGCCAGATTCCGGAACATATGGAGGTGGTTCTGATACCGGGCAACCATGACGCGGTCCGCCAGGCCCTGCCACAGCCAATGATTTCGAAGGAATATGCTGGGCCCGTTTATGATGCACGAAAAATAGTGTCGCTCGGAGATCCTGCAGAATTGCGCTTGGAAGGCGTACACTTCCTCTTGTACCATGGTACAAGTCTCATGGATCTGATAGGCTCGGTCCCAGGGTTCGAGTACCAGAAACCAGTTGATCCCATGGAATACCAGCTTCGCGCACGGCATCTTGCGCCGGAGTATGGTAAATGGACCTCTATCGGACCTGAGGCTGAGGATTATCTGGTAATTGACCGGGTCCCAGACGTGTTCCAGTCAGGGCATCTCCACGTGACCGGCACACGTGGGTACAGGGGTACCACGATGGTGAACAGTGGTGCATGGCAGGGCCAGACGGATTACCAGAAGCGTATGGGAGTGGTACCACAGCCGGGACTCTTGCCTGTTATCAACTTGAAGACGTTGGACGTGAAGATGATAGACTTCCGCCCCGAATGACGCTTCTATTCCAGAATGAATATGAACCCATGCTGGTTCGCGCAGAACAATAGGGTTTTCACCATGCTTTTCATGCGGGCTCGGACGCGTGATCATGCCCCCCCCCCGGCCCCACTAGAAAAAAGAATTCTTAAAAAACGTGAAAAATTTGAACCTACGTTTCGGGCTGAAATGGACATATGGATATCCTTCTATTTCGCGCAATCGCGTAATGATGCAGGAACACACTAGGCTAGTGTCTAGACTGGGCACTTGAACGGCAAACGCTAGGCCCGAGTTAAGCACGGGTTATTCCAGTGGATAGCTAGTACTGATATGTCGAGGACCTCGCTCAAAAAAGAGTCTAGTTCTCCCTCGCGAGCCGTACTGTCCCTGAAGATGAACCGACCGAGAAAAGTCGGTCAAATGGTCGGATACAGAAATGGGATTTCCAAGAATCACGGTGATGCTGGCTCTTCTGACATGCGGTCTGCTGGGCCTAGTCTCGGTAGCGCCCGGAATAGCCGTGTTATCTCTGGCGTCTAGCAGTCCACAGATCCAAATCGCGGGTCTGGGATACTTGACTGGTTGGGGAGGAGTACGACTGGACGAGGTTAACAGGATCAGCACATACACCCACCAAGTTGCTACGGCCAGTTCACCACCTCGAGGGTTCTGCCCATTCTGTGCGATATTTCCCTCAATCAGTCCGCTCGTTTCAACAATACTGCTTCTCACGATCGGCATTTTCTCTGGGCTAGCTCTCTACTATATCGGGTTCCATGCCATGCGTAGAATCAGAGTCAAGAAACTGTTTCAGAGCGTGCCGGGTAAGATTACTCGCGCTTTAGAGCCGGAACGTCAACGACACGTTCTCGAAAGAGTCGACACGTAGACTCATTCGTGATGTAACCGGTCAGACGGAAACCTCTGACCTGTAGCATTTTACCGTCCTGGCATGCCGTTTGATAATTATGATAACGTCAGTTTGAGCGTTCTAGCCGACTTCATTACCCTATCTTATCATGGTCGGTGACAGTTTTCTTAATGAATCGTTGCTGCAGCCAGTTCGTGACAACTATTGCTCGAACGGGTATTTGATGAGACATACAACGTTCGAGAAGTCTTGGACGACGTTATCGAAAGGGTCGCGATACGCGAGAAACTGATCCAGACTGCTAAACAGTTTTCTGATAAGAAGAAAGAGGAATGGTTCACTCTCGCGATCAGACAATTCGAAAACCTGATGGGTGATTTTCTTAGGCTCTACCAGCCGATTCTGGATCGGATTAAGAGTCATCGAGAGGCTCTCCAGAAGGAAGTTCAGAGCCTCAGGACTACACATACAACGATATCTGGCATGCTAGAAGTAAGCAAAGGGATTGAAGCGCTGGCACAGAAATCGCAGCACATGGAATCCGATGTTCAAGAACTCGACGGCGAGATAAAAGACAAGAATAAGACCCTGGAGAAGATCGATGACCTGCTTAACAGAGTCCGCCCATATGTCTCGGGTGGGTCCAGCATCATGTCGCGAGAACCTTTGACGGATATTCTCGGGGGTCTACCAAAGGATCTTTACGGGGACATACCCGACACCGGCAAAGAGATCACTCGAAAAACCTCTCAACGCGGCCAGTAATTCGACATTGGGTTCTACTGGGCCCCTGGAATACTAATAGCAAGCACATTGAAGTGAGACTGCTCTACGCGTTCCCCGAGCTCCATTTGAGACCCTTGTGCCAGCCATCCTCGGAGAGCAAAATGGAATATGATCGCTACTGGAACTCCGGTAATCCAAAAGGCCGACGAACTGAAATTCTCGTGGAAAAAATGTTGTAGCGGCCAGTCCAACAACGAAGCCCAGCAGTCCAGAGAAGTAGCCTAGAACGGTCATATTCATCTGTGCAACATCCTTTCCCTGTAGCGCGCCGAGATATGTGAGTGCAGAGACAAACATGAAAATGACAAGTATCAGCGAAAAAAAGGCGCGGACAATGGATGCGGATGCTGCCGATCCGACTTCGAACCCGCTTATCGACACTACTACTCCGAGAAGTCCAGCTAACGTCGCAAGAAATGCTAGAAGCTTTAGTGCCTCGTCCCTTTAAAGCATGCTAGAAATGAGAAATGACAGCTAGTTTTTCTGCGTTGTCACAGAAGAACGATTCTCAAGGCTCTATAAACCGAAAATCTCGGAGTCAGTGACTTCGTAAAATGGGTCAACTTAAAGTCAGGGCCGGTCCCCGGACCTTGACGCGATAGTTCCTGAAACAGGTTGTAGACTTCGTCTCAGTCAGAAAAGAGTACCAGGCAAGTGGAAATCCTGTACGGGCGATCGACGACGTTACGCTCCAAGTTGAAGAGGGTGTTCTGGCTGCCGTCCTCGGCTATTCCGGCGCAGGAAAAACTACTCTACTCAACCTGATAGCAGGCCTTGAGAAGCCATCCAGTGGACAGATCACGGTCTTAGGGCTTGATCTTCCAGGTTCGGATGAGAACGAACTTTCAGTTTTCAGATGCCACAACATCGGCTTCATCTTTCAATCCTACAACCTCGTCTCCAGCCTGACCGCGCAGGAAAACGTAGAGCTAATGATGGAGCTTGCAGGCTGGGGCGATTATGAGAGGAACGAGAAGCTTGCATCACAATTGATCGGAGAGGTCGGACTGGCCGATCGAGGAGACCATCTCCCTTCTCAGCTGAGTGGTGGAGAGCAGCAACGGGTTGCGATTGCAAGATCTATGGCAAACGATCCCCCCTTGGTATTGGCGGATGAGCCCACGGGCAACCTGGACACGAAGACTGGACTGGAGATAGTCCAGCTCCTAGCCAAGTTGAAAAAAGAACGCGGAAAGACTGTCATAATCAGTACCCACGATGAGCGAATTGTCCAGATGGCGGACGTAATCTATCGTCTTGACAAGGGAAAATTGGTAGGCATTGATAGGCCCACTAGGATTCGCGACTAGAAACCTGAAACGGCGAGGCTTCCACTCGCTACTCGCTCTTTTCGGACTGGCGCTGACAGTGGCGTCAATGACACTCTTGCTACTACTAGGGAGAGACCTGATCTCTAGGTTTAATCTAGAATCGTACTTCCAGCTAACCTTCGGGATCGATTTGCTAATCTTCGGCTACCTATTACTCTCGCTCGCCGCAATTCTGATCGTCGGAATCGTTTCAACCACGTACCTAGCGTCTTCAATGATTAATCAGCGAATGAAGGACGTCGCCGTTCTGAAAGCCGCAGGCAGCCTCCCACGACGTCTCTACTCCTACATAATGGCAGAAGGAATGACAGTCATCCTGTCCGGCTGCATAACAGGGACGGTCTTAGCAATAGGCTTGTATTGGTGGGTCGGGTCATCATTTCTTCCACAATTCAGCATAACCAGTCTCGCGTCAGGCCAGACAGTACTGATCGTAGGCGGGACGTTCATCGGATCGCTAACCCTATCATATCTCGCAATCGCCTACCGAATCAATAGTATCGTTGAACTCGGTACATCCTCCGGTCTTTCGTCACAGATGTCCACGCTAGATCTGAGGAGTCTCGGCCGACCGCTACGGGCCAAACGATTGGGTTCCGCTTTCAACCTCGCGGCTAGAAGCGGATCCAGAGACAGACAATTCACAAAAACGCTTGTGAGAATATCCATCTGCATCTTTCTCGCCATGATCGTGCTGACCGGCGTATTCGTCGCAGATGCGACAACGAGAAGCTACGTGGAGCGTGCACTTCCACCACACGTTCTCATCATGGCAACTGGCCAGGTGTACCAGAACTATGCTGACCTTGCCAGATCATTCTCGAGCAACGTGCCGGTCAGCTCCATTCCCTACCTGAACCAGTCCAACATGATCAATCCACAGCTAACCAATGTGACCAGACAGATTCCAGGAGTGGTAGAGGTGGACACGCGATTGATCACCATGACGCTCGCAACTGGAACCGTGATACCCCTACCGTTCACGAGTGCACAGACTGGAAACCTGATCGTCGGCTCCGGCCAGGTTATGCTGGTCGGGATCGACCCGGACCACGTCCTAGGCCAATGGTACGCTTCCAACGGGTTCCTATCGCGAAATGACAGGAGGATGGCAGTGGTTGGAGATACCTTGGTCGGAACTATCCTCTCGACACCACTCGACCAGGTCCAAGTACGAACCGCGGGAGCCTATTTCGACATCAAAGGATCCATTGTCGACCCGCTCAATCGGGGACGAGTTGTCTACGTTCCCGTCACGGTATTGCAAGAGTTGCTGGGGATAGACTCTTACAACCTGGTACTGGTCAAAATCAGAGACCAGCCAGGCACGCTACAAGCAGTACAACAACTAGCTAGCCAGAACGGCCTCATCCTCGCGTCACAGGATCCGATACTCAACGACAACTTGAGTTTCCTCGACAATACATGGTCCTCACTACTCGTTCTGCCCGTCCTAGCGTTGATACTGACCAGTGGAATCCTGCTCAGCTATCTCACCACGAGCTTCTCCAAGCGATTCAACGACTATGTCGTGATCAAGATAGTCGGGGCCAAAGCCAGCTACCTGCTCAAATTGCTTTTCTGGGAAGGTTGGGGCATAGTCGCCATCAGCATGGCAATCGGCATCTCCTCCGCGATCCTATTCTCCATCTTTCTCCTGGTCCCAGAAGCGGAGACTCCACTTGACAAGATCGGATTATCAGTCATCACCGCCGTCGCCGTTCTCTCGCTCCCCGGGATTGCAAGCTCACTGATCTATTCTCGAAGGCTGCGAAACGTGACCGTTAAGGATCTTAGAATCTAAACCACGTCGATAGTCAGCATCTGTTAACGATGAAGGCCTCTGCCGTGAACAGCATCATTGATCGCCTCGCCTCTTCAAGAGAACCCGTCATCCAGTACAAAGTACAGGTCGACGTGCTCGGTGAGGATCCCGACTCCGAAAAGATGCAGAAACTACAGCGAAAGATTCGATCCTCACAGCTAGCGAAGCAACTGCTCTCTGAGAGACAAGCAGATGGCAGGATTCCCTATCACCCGTACGGGAAATGGTACGGTCCACACTGGATACTCACTGACTTAGCGGATATCCACTATCCAGAAGATGATAGATCACTGACTACATTGCGAGAGCAAGAGTATGAATGGCTCTTCTCCAAAACCCACTTGGAGACCGCTCCCTTTTCCAGATCCCATTCCGGACACGTGTTCAGTCCGGATCGGCCGAGAATTCACGGCTCAATGGAGGCCAACGCAATATTCTCCCTGCTACGTCTAGGGCTCAACGATGAGAGAACTGACGAGTTGGTCAATCGTCTCCTCAAGACTCAGTGGCCTGATGGAGGATGGAACTGTGACAGGAGACCACCGCCACCTAACGTGGTCAACTCGTCCTTCCACGAGACAATTACACCATTCCGGGCCCTTGCCTTACACGCAAACGTCCGGAGGAGTAGAAAGTCGAGTCTAGCTGCCAAGAAGGCGGCAGAGATTTTCCTCAAGAGAAAAATGTACAAGCGTCAGAGTGACGCTCGAATAATGGATGAGTCTTTCGTAAAATTGCATTACCCGCCATACTGGCATTATGATTTTCTCTTTGGACTGAAAGTCATGGCTGAGGCTGCATTAGTCAAAGATGAGAGATGTAAAGATCCCCTGGACCTTCTCGAGTCTAAGAGATTGAGCGATGGTGGCTTTCCCGCGGAAGCCAAGTACTATCACAATCAGAAACATAATCGTACTGGCATGTCGTTGGTCCATTGGGGAGGAGTATCATCGACGAGGATGAACGAATTTGTCACTCTGGACGCGCTATACGTTCTGAAAGCAGCCGAAAGATTGCCCAGATCAATAGTGGTGAGATAGACACATTAAACAGCACGTCCTTAGGTGGACCGTATCAGCTTGCAAGCCATAGAGGAAACTGTCGCCGAAGTCTCTCGTGCTCCTGCCACTCCTAAGCGTCCTGTAACAGACCTCTATCACGGTGTCAAGGTCGTAGACGACTATCAATGGCTGGAAGACGAGCGGGACGCGGAAGTCTTGCGCTGGACAGAAGATCAGAACAAGTACGCCCGTGCTTTCCTTGACAAGATTTCTGCGCGGGAGAAACTGCTCTCGAACCTTCGTGAATGGATCATGGCCACTTCCCCAGATTATCGTGACCTAGATTTTCAGCACAGACGATTATTTGCGCTAAAGTTTCAGCCGCCAAAACAGCAATGGTTTTTGGTCTCCTTAGCTTCCGCTGACGCGCTATCTTCCGAGAAGGTGATCGTTGACCCCAACGACATTGATCCGGAAAAGAAGACGAGCATCGACTTTTACGCGGCAGCACTCAACGGAAAATACGTCGCCATCTCATTGTCAAAAGGGGGTAGTGAAGAAGGAAGCATCCACTTCTACATATCCGAGACTGGCGAAGAACTGCCGGATGTCATTCCAAGAGTGCAGTATCCGACAGGAGGCGGTAGCGTTACCTGGAACATTGGCTCGACTGGCGTCTACTACACGCGGTATCCGGCCCCGGGCGAACGTTCCGAGGACGAGCTACACTTCTACCAGCAAGTCTACTATCATGAGCTGGGAACACCCCTCGGTGAGGACTCGTACGTCATCGGGCAAGAGTTTCCACGCATCGCCGAGGTAAAACTTCAGACCAGCACAGATGGACGACACGTCCTAGCAATCGTCGCAAACGGTGACGGTGGAGAGTTCGAACACCACGTCATGAATCCCGAAGGAGTCTGGACCAATGTCACGCAATTTAGCGACCAAGTAACACAGGCAAAGCTCGGCCCCGACGGCTTCCTCTACCTGCTGTCAAGGAAGAACGCCCCACGCGGCAAGATCCTAAGGCTCCACCTAGAACATCCAGTACTGGCTAATGCGGAAACGTGGGTGAACGAAAGCGACGTTTCAATCGACGGCTTCGAGCCGGGCGTCCAACAATTGTACGTTACCACACTCGATGGCGGTCTCTCAAAGATCAGAGTCTACGACCAGAAGGGTGACACAGAAAAATCCTTGGACACTGAACCCATCTCGTCCGTGGAAGAGACGCTTCGCATTGAAGGAGACAAGCTACTCTTTCGAAGCGAGACCTTCATCACGCCACCAGCCTGGTACCTTTACGATCCATTAACAAAGACGATGACAAAGACGAAACTTGTAGTCGAGTCCCCAGCCTCATTTGATGACTGCGAAGTCATACGCGAATATGCGAAGTCGAAGGACGGCACGATGGTCCCGGTCAATATCATCAGGCGCAAAGGAGTCCAGTTGAACGGCCAGAACCCGACACTCCTAACCGGCTACGGCGGCTACGGTATCAGCTTGAAACCATACTTCCGGATACGCCGACGTGCATGGTTGGACGCTGGCGGAGTCTATGTTGTAGCCAACCTCCGCGGCGGAGGAGAGTACGGCGAGGAATGGCACAAGGCGGGCTACTTGACTAAGAAGCAGAACGTCTTCGACGATTTTGTCGCATCCGCAAAACACCTCATCGACCGCCGCTGCACACGTCCCGGAAAACTAGCAATAGAAGGCGGAAGCAACGGCGGATTATTGGTGGCGGCAGTGATGACACAGCATCCCGAACTGTTCAGGGCGGTCGCTGCCTACGTCGGCGTCTTCGATTCGTTAAGGTCGGAGCTGGAACCGAATGGGGAATTCAATGTCACAGAGTTCGGTACTGTCAAAGACCTCGACCAGTTCAGGGCCCTGTACGCGTATTCTCCATACCATCACGTAACCGATGGGACCAAGTATCCCGCGATTCTTCTTACCACCGGCTGGAACGATCATCGAGTAAGCCCTTCGAACTCCCGGAAGATGGCGGCACGGCTACAAGCAGCGAACCAGGGAGACGAGCCAGTATTGCTGAGGACAACGTTTGACACGGGACACGGCATGGGGACCACATTGGACGAGCAGATACGGGAAGCGGCAGACGTGTTCGCCTTTCTTTTCGACAGACTCGGAATGACATAGTCCTCTGATGCCTTAAGGGCTAACGGCTGACCAAGGCAGCCTGACGAGAAGCAAAAAGATCTAACCGTCTTTCATGAGGTTCGCATACCCGCCTGGTTCACGGGTTTTTCGTGGGCCCATTGCCCGACGGATAATCCGCACCCAGATCCAGCCACCTACCAGTCCCGCCGCCACGCTAATTACTAATCCTGCCACCGTGCCTGCTGCGAGTATTGGAAGGGACACTTCTATGAGACTCGGTCCAAACTCGACGCTGAGAACATAGTCAATGACTAGACTTGGAACTATTATGAGCGGGAGGATTGCTAGAAAACCTTGCAGTTCTATTAGGAATTGTTTGCGCGAGATCTTCCAACTTCCACCGAACTTTGTTCTATAGATCAACGCAACAAGAATACCGACAGTGTCAGTCTGCAACTGAGTCAAGCTCTCTAACATAATCGGGAGGCCTAGGATGAAGAGGGCGAAGTATACGGTCCTCTCGTGCAGCGCTATCTTTCTGAGATCTAGGAATATTTCTTTTCCATATCGTTGAAAGATCGCACCGACACCACCGACGGCAAGAGCACCGACAACAATAGTGTAAGTGATCGCGTTCTGGTATTCGCCGAACGTAAGAAGTAGACCCACCTCGTCAGCGAGAAGACCGCCGCCAAGACCGTACATGATGGCGGCAAGCCTGGACCAACGTTCTGAGCCAGCTATTCCCAGCCATCCAGAAGCTGCAAGCAAGACTATTCCATACCAGAAATGGTGGAAGTGGATGCCAGACTGTACAACAACGACGCGTGGAAGGACGAATGTGAAAAGCCTGGCCAGACCAAAAGCAGGTATGAAAGCGAGTATAACCAGTGCCGAGAGCCAAGCCCCTCTGGGATGTGTTGGCACGCTTGTCAATCTCAGCAAATCTCCACGAGACGAGTCTCTACTACCTGAGCAAAGTTGATTTGAGGCATACCCTGTCGCTACTCCAACGTAACCGTGACTCCGAGGAGATTAGAAAACGAATCGCTTCATTCGGCTCCTGCTTGCAGCAATCCCAATCGCTTCAACTGCCCTTCTATACACTTTGAGTGTTTTCCGACTGTGGTCAGGGTTTCCATTTTTCTACATGGGATGCTTTCCTAGTTGGTCCCTCAACTGTACCTTGGCCTTTGATTGGGAGTCACTCGGGCTTGACATATTGTTCTTTACAGGTTTGGCTTACTTCGTATTTTTCGCGCTATACGCTCATCATATCTACGTTACCGAAATACCGGAAGAAGAACGAGCAATATTAGGACAGGAACAATGAACCCTTGATAGCTTCTCTTGGAACGTCTAGAAAGAAGACGTTTGACCCTGATCATGTGGAAAAGATCAGAGCTACATTATTACAATTTCGAGGGATCAGCATCGGTCGAAAGTTTGGCGGAGAAGCATTCTTCTTTCGGAAGCGATTCTTCTGCCACTTCCACCCAGCAAAAGACCACTTTTTCCTTGAAACCCTTGTCTGGAACAGGGTCAGCGATGTCGTGAAACAAGTACCGGGCGTGATTCCTCATCCAGAGTATGGCAACTACGGCTGGGTTAGACTTCCAATCCTCTCTGAAAGCGACGTTACCAGTGCGATGAAACTAGTCGAGATAACGTATCGCATTCTCAGAACAACAAGAAGAGTATCCATTCGAAAGGAGAACTTCAGCCCTGATGCCCTCGACCTCATCAGAAATGAACTGAAACACTTGACTTTCAAAGTCAAGGAAGCCAAAAAGGTGATGCAGATTCTAATCGAAGTGCATAGTATACCAGACTATGACGAAGCTGATTCATTATTGGAAAAGGCTGTAGCACTCCTCAAGAATTAGCCCGCCTGCTTCAGCTCTGCAGCGAAGCACCACTGTAACCGGGCAAAAACCACCATGCTTAAAACAACTCGTATCGAAAATCTGGGCAACGATTCGAAGAGGAGGCGATGATTAGGGGAATACATGCTCTGTTTTACACGCCGAAAGCTGAAGAAATACGTGCGTTCGTTAGAGACAAGCTCAGACTACCTTACACTGACACGGGAGGAGGCTGGCTGATCTTCGACGTCCCCGAGGCAGACCTTGGAGTCCACCCGTCTGACAAGACATTTCACTCAATCTCCTTCTACTGCGATGATATCAAGAAAACCGTTGAAGCATTGGAGAGCCGTGGCGTCGAGTTTACAACAGGGATCAGTGATGAAGGCTGAGGATTATTGACTCATTTTCGAATGCCAGGAGACATGATCATCGAGTTGTACCAGCCAAAATACGAGAAACGGACAAGCCAAAAATCTTTGAGAACGAGAACGGCTCTTAAGAGAAAAGCGAAGACGACAAAGAAAACTCGCTGACCAAAAGCAATCCCTGTCGAGTCGTGAGCGAGACCCAGCGATACGTATATGAGTATATCCCCCTCCCATGGATAGGGTATGTCCAGGCACAAGCGACCAGAAGTCGACACAAGGCTATCGAAAATCGAAGGACATGTGAGGGCCATCCGAAAGATGGTGCACGAAAATCGATCCTATCCAGAGATAGTTCACCAAGTCGCCGCAGTCAGAGCATCATTGGATGGAGTACTCGAGGTAATAGTTGACGATCTGGTAGAAGACTGCTTAGCGTCTGCCAAGAAAGGAACCTCCGTTGGTGACACCGTTCTCGAGCTTCAACAAGTAGTCGCAAGCATCCGATGAGTCCTTCCCCCGACGAGCTTCCGCTAGTCAGCGGAACTCGTGAATCGCCCTCCATAGAATCTAGTTCGAAGAACTGGAAAAACCAGATCCGTCTCTTCTTGATGGGCGTTGTAGCCCTCGTCAGCTACCTAGGGGTCTTTCGCGGTCTCGCTCCGATAGATGTTCTCGCAATTGTAGCGACCCTAGTCGGAGGATATCCTGTCTTCGTCGAGACCTTCCAGACTCTCCGCCTCCACTCCATAAACATGGAAGTCTCCATGACACTGGCGATCGTCGCCTCTCTAATCGTAGGCCAGTTCACGGCCGCGGTCGTAGTGACCTTCTTTGTTCTTCTCTCAGAGTTCATAGAATCCTACGCAGTCGACAAAGGAAGAGCAACCATCGTCAAGCTGGAAAAGTCCATTCCGAGAAGGGCCTTGGTAAGACGGAACGGAGCAGAAGTCGAGACCGACGTAGGAACAATTCAATCAGGTGAGATCGTAATTGTCCGAGACGGAGAAAGGATCCCAGTCGACGGAACCATACTCAGAGGCTCAGGATTCGTCAACCAATCAGCCATAACAGGAGAAGCTCTCGCCGTCGAGAAGATGATTGGCAGCAGGGTTTTCGCTGGAAGCGTCGACGAGTCGGGCGTCCTAGAGGTGCAGACAGAGAAAGTTGGAAAAGAAACAGTATTCGGCCAGATCATCAAACTTGTCGAAGAAGCCGAAGGCAGGAAGGCGCCTATTCAGAAACTATCGGACAAACTTGCAACCTGGCTCGTCGAGTTCACAATCCTATTCGCGGTAATCACCTTTGTCATAACTCGAAACCTCATCTCAACAATCTCCGTAATAGTGGTAGCCGGTGCCTGCGGTGTTGCAGCCGGGACCCCGCTCGCGATCGTTGCGGTCATGGGAGGTCTTGCAAAGAAGGGCGTGATTGTAAAGGGCGGGGTCTATGTTCAGGAGATGAGCAAGATCGACACTGTTGTCATCGACAAGACTGGAACTCTCACCCTAGGCGATCCGGAGGTAACAGACATCATAGGACTCGACGGGTGCTCTCAGAAACAGGTGCTAACATACGCTGCGGCCGCAGAGAAACTATCCAATCATCCCCTGGCGCGAGCAATAATCGCAAAGGCTCAGGAATTAGGAGCTAACCCTACAGGAAGCCTCTCCTCCGACTATTTGGCCGGAAAAGGCATCATGTCATGGTATGAGGGAGAACGCATCATCGTCGGAAACTCTATCCTGATGACCGAACAGAACATTCCCGTGTCCGAAGATGTTCACGCGACCATCACGAACAAGGTCTCGGAGGGAAAGACCACAGTCATAGTTGCTCACGGAGGACGGACGTGCGGTGTGATCGGAATCTCTGATAAAATCAGAAACGAGAGTCGGAGCGCGGTCCAAGAACTAGGAAAAATGGGAATCTCCAGCATCATGCTGACAGGTGACAACACGGTCGCCGCCAACCGGGTTGGAGAACAGGCAGGCATCAAACAGGTCTACGCGGACCTCCTACCCCCTGACAAAGTCTCCATCATCGAGCGCTTGTCAGACTCAGGTCAGAAGATAGCAATGGTGGGCGACGGGATCAACGACGCCCCCGCCCTAGCGAGGGCGAACGTAGGGATCGGTATGGGTGCAGGCACCGACATCGCCATTGAAGAAGCGGATATTGTACTCATGACCAACGACTTAGGGAAGATTCCTGCAATCGTGAGGGCGAGTAAACAAGCTTACGGAGTGATCTTACAGAATTTCTACGGCACCCTTCTCGTCGACGGCATAGGACTAGCGTTGGCATTCGATGGTCTTCTCAATCCCTTGTTCGCAGCTGGGATTCACGTAGTCTCTGAACTCGTCTTCATCGTCAACTCGGCAAGACTGATTCGATAGTCAATAAATAACGCGTCGTTGCAGTGAGTCAGGAGTCAGAACTAAGTATGTCAGTCAATTTTACCAAGAAAGAGATCGATTATCTCGAGTCACCCGCTCTCGGACGAATTGGAATCGCTTCCCGAAAGGGCGATCCAGACGTTGCAGCGGTCGGATTCGACTTTGACGGTGATATACTTCCACATCGGCGGCCACGATGTAACTAGGACCCTCAAGTACAAGAACGTCTTAGAGAATCCGAAAGCGTCATTCGTCGTCGACGACATGATCTCTATGGAACCTTTTCGGGCTCGAATGCTCAAGGTGCGTGGAGCCGCAGAAATCGTTGATCGCAAGGGATACGCTGGACCCGGAAAATATATCCGCATAAAGCCGGTACACAAGAGAAGTTTTGGCATCGACTAGTGGACACATCAAAGGTAACCATTAGAAATTTCCGGATGCAAGACTACAATGGAATAGTTCGTCTCTGGAAGATCGCCGGCCTCGAGATTCGTCCCGGCGACGAACGGGCCCAGATCCGGAAAAAACTGGAGAGAGATCCCGAATTGTTTCTTGTAGCTGAAGAGAACGAGTCGTTTGTTGGGACCGTGCTTGGCTCTTGGGACGGACGCCGCGGCTGGATTCATCATCTAGCAATACGGCCGTCCAGACAACGCACTGGCCTCGGTACATTATTGATCGAGGAGGTAGAGAAGAGAATGAGGAAGAAAGGCGTCCTCAAAGTCAACGCTATCGTCTATCGCACAAATAAGAAGTCGATAAATTTCTTCAAGAAGAATGGCTATGAACATCACGAGGAAGACTTGTTCTTCGGCAAATTACTAGGCTAGACGTAATCCGTAGGAGTTGCCGTCCAGGCCTTTTCAGGGGAGAGTTGCCAAAGAAGGTCTAGATGAGACTCGTGGGGTCGAGGGCATGGTTAGAGTACACTAAATATATTAGAGAGCGCTAACTTTCAGGGCCGAAAAGGAATTATCGTCGTATTGAGACTTCCATGGCGTAGAGCAGATGCAGGACATGTCCTAACTGTAGCCGAGCTTCAGAGTCGCGCCGATCGAACATCTCTCCGCAACTTCGTAGTATACCTGGGCCCCGCACTCATGGTATCACTAGCGTACATGGACCCTGGAAACTATGGAACCGACATGGCCTCTGGTAGCATTTTCAAATATGATCTGATCTGGGCCATCTGGCTGGCCTCAGGCATGGCCATGATATTGCAATATTTGTCAGGAAAGCTTGGAATCGCATCAGGACATTCATTGCCTGAGATGGTGAGAAAGTCTCTGGTACGACGGTACTATGTCATTCCTTACTGGCTCGCCGCGGAAGCCGCGGCCGCCGCAACAGACCTCGCAGAATATCTCGGCACAGTAATCGCGTTGTACCTGCTCTTCGGCATACCGCTCATTTATTCTGCAATATTCGGTGCCCTCGACGTCCTATTAATTCTCACTATGATGGACAGGAGATTTCGGGTCGTTGAAAGATTCTTCATGATCTTCGTGAGCATCCTCGTTATCGGGTTTCTCTATCAGTTAGCAGTCATCAAGCCTAGCCTCAATCAGATTGCGTATCACTCTGTGGTGCCTGGACCCTTCACGAGCGTGGCAATCCTACTCGTCGTCGGAAACATCGGCGCGACGGTCATGCCTCACGCGCTCTTCGTCCATTCTTGGCTAACCAAGCACAAGATGGGGCTAACCGGGAAGAAAATTCCTGGCGCAACCGACAACAACAGCGAATTTACAATGGAAATGAAAGTTAGGACTCGAATATTCCACAAATGGGAGACAATAGTCTTCCTATCAATCGCGGGAGTTGTAAACGTTGGAATTCTCCTCGTAGCAATACCATTGACTAATTTCTCCTCAATTCCTGACGCTGTGAAAGACATGCGCGTACAATTCGGGTCTATATTTGCAATAGTCTTCGCATTGACCCTGCTCTCATCCGGTCTCACGTCGTCAACACTAGGAACCATTGCCGGGCAAATCATCATGGAGGGACTAATCGGTAAACGATTGAACGTATGGCTGAGAAGAATAATAACAAGATTCGTGAACGTGTTTCCAACCACACTTGCAATACTCGCCGGAATCGACCCCCTACGATTACTAGTCTACAGTCAAGTAGTGTTGAGCCTCCTGATTCCGTTGCCAATGATTCCACTAGTCTATTACACGTCGAAGAAGAAGTTCATGGGACCATTCGTAAACCGAAGAATCACAATAATCGCGGCCCTCATTTCTGCGGGGCTAATACTCGCGTTCAACACATATTTTCTGTTCACCCTAATCTAAACACTGCGCCAGAGCAGGCGTTACTATACAACCCGTCGCGTCCTCAGCTTCTGCCTCGCGATCATGGATCATAATCGTTGTATTCCTAAAAAGGCGAACTATGGATTATCCTTGGACTACAATAGTCCCAGCCATCTGAGGCGTGTGGAATCTGTAGTGGAAGCCGAAGATACCCGCATTGTTTGCTGTAATCGTTGTGTTTCCATTCGGCACTAGTGCCGTGGAATTTGCAACTGTAATATCGTTCAAGTAAGGCGCGTCTACAGTGAACGTATGCGGCTTGTCGGTCGGATTGTAAAAGTGGACCCTCAACGTGTCCTCCCTTATTCACTATAATCAGTGTTGTCTGATAGACATAGTCCGACCGTAGATTTGACGGAGCAGCGAAGCTCAGGTCCTGAGCAAACAGGTAGAAATCTCGTGTCTGACTAGCCGGGGGTGCAGATCTTGAAAGAGTATTAACCGCGAAGGCTACGAGACCGCCGACGATCGCGGCCAACAATACTGCGACAATAATGACCTATCTCGGTGACACGGTCTTGGGACCAGCGGTTGTCGACATTGCAGAACAGTTTTGACCTGAGGATTGTTTTAGCTGATTGCCAGAATTGAGCCCGAGTCAGTCCCAAATCAAGACGCTATCTTCTACAGTGGCTCTGTCTCACTTCCAAGAGATCATTGTCAAAGTGACGAGACCAAGCGTTTGGGCACCGTTTGCCACGATCACATATGGTGCCGCTTCTTCGAAGACTTGAAAGTTCATCATGTAGAAACCAATGTAGAGAATGTTTTGTGCGGCAAGGAATCCGGCGAAGGCCAAGAGTCCCAATGCAAAACGTGATCCCACCTGCTTGTAGCCGCGATGGTAGAACCATGCGAGTACTCCAAGCAACAGCAGGTTGACGAGACAGATGCCGGTAGTCGTGGCCAGGTAAATTGTGTAGAGTCCTTCAGCCAAGGAATCCCATCTCGCGGTTGAACTGTTTCAGTGTCTTTATCCTGCCAGTCCTCTGTATTTCCTGCAAAGTATCGAACTTGCCAATCAATTCTGGAGAGGGCGAGTAGGCCTTACCATACTTCTCGCCGAACGATACTAGAAAGCCGTGGTCA
Organism: Bathyarchaeia archaeon; assembly: GCA_035656295.1. Taxonomy (GTDB): domain Archaea; phylum Thermoproteota; class Bathyarchaeia; order 40CM-2-53-6; family 40CM-2-53-6; genus 40CM-2-53-6. The sequence goes on from DASRSU010000008.1 coordinate 382,738, forward strand.
CCGAGGATTTTCAGATGCTTCCTGACCGTCTTGTAGTTCAGCCCGAGAAGATCCGACAACTGCTTCGCATTCAATGGTTCATACTTTAACGCCGTGACGATTCGTGCTCTAGTCGGACCTCCCCTGGTCCCGGCAAACCACCACCAGATCAGCCTGTCAGTAGCCTTAGAACCGAGGTCCAACTGCGTTCCATCCTCTAAGTGGTCGTTGTTTAACACATGTTCGTCCATTGTCTTGAATCTATCTATCGCCATAGGGGTCAGGTGGGCACGCGATGCCCCGGGGACGCTCGGCTAGAAGCTCCGAGGAGGAGGTGTCTGGCCGGTATAATCGCCTATCACGTAGGCAGTGTAGGGCCCGTACAACTGGTTCGGCCCGTTCCCGGCAACGTTGGTAACACCGTATTGGAACTCCACATGCCCATCATCGTCGATGATTAGAATACGGTTGTTGAACTGGTCAGCGATAGCTGTATCTCCGTTTGCAAGTCTTACGGCATTAGTTGGAAGCGGGTTCGGGTTACTGTCACTTGTCTGGTTCGTGAAATACTGGAACACGACACTTCCAGTCTTAGTCACCTCGACGATGCGTGCATGTCCCGAGTCAGTAATCAGCGTGTGACCGTTCGGGAGACGGCTCGCGAAAGCAGCTGCCACAATACCGGTACTACACTCCCAAACAATCTTCCCATTCCTAGTGATCTCAATGACACGATTATTGTTCTCATCAGCGATCAAAACGTGTCCGTTTCGCAATAATTCTGCGCTGTTGGGATTGTTCAATGCTCCTGGGCCAGATACTGGCCCATAAGACCAAACTATCTGGTGCTGCTTGTTCACCTCAATAACGCGATTGTTTCCCTGATCCACAATCATGATGCTGTGCTTCGGCGTTTCAATAGCGAACACCGGCGTGTTCAACTGATTAGGACCCGACCCAGTGGCGCCTGCAACACCGTACTGCCAGACGATGTCTCCAACCCGGTTCACAACTATGACACGGTTGTCGACGCATGCAGTGGTTCCAGGGATGCCATCAGGGATGCCTGTTCCGACCATGAGGGTGAGTCCTCCGGACAATCTCTCTGCATCATTCGTCCCTATGATGCTGTGTGGACCAGGATTGCACAACATGCCATTTCCTGAGCCAAAACTCCAGACGATTTGTTCGGTTGCCCTGTCCACTTCGATTACTCTATTATTGAATTGGTCGGTGATGAGGATGTTACCTGGCTTGTTGAATTTTGGACTGGAATCCGTCCTGTGTGCTACAACCGGAACAATTGCATAGACCGTAACGACGAGTAGGAGAAGAGGTAGTGCCACCAACAATCTTGGCATGCGAATCCCTCTAAGAGCACAAAATCGTGGACATCAACGTGTTAAGCGATTACCCAAATATGGCCCGAGTTTGGCCAAAAACCGTCCATTGGACGATATCAAATCTAGTTTTCCGCTCAAGCCCTATTCGCAAGTTCTTCGTCGATGGTTGTTTCTCCGCCGCGACGGCGGTCGGCTCTTAGATGGCATGCTCTAAGAAGTCCACTGAATTGCACCGATCCTATGTGCCGTACGAGGTCCTACTTTCTTGAACGATTGCGTGCAATCAAAAAGACAGTAGCGACAGCGGCTACTAGCACGACCACGCCCACGCCTGCGAGTAGAGCAGTCTGGTCGGCCGAACCTGGCGAAATATTTCCAGGACTTCGCGTTGCTCCTACAACGGCTGTTGCGGTTGCTGGATGTGTCAGGCCACCACTCGTACCCGTGACTGTCAACGTGTAAGTGCCATCAGGTGTCGGCGTGCTGTATAGTCCGCTAGAGCCGGATGTTCTAACTGTTACAATTGATGATGCTGCCCCGCCTGCTGACAAATTAACGCTAGACGGATTGGCCGACGCAGAAGTGTACGTCCCAGTTGGCGTCACGGAGGGTGACAGATTCACCGTTCCCGAGAAACTGCCGATGCTCTGAACTTGCAACGTGAAATTGCCCGATGAACCTACAGCTATGTTCAAAGTTGCCGGGGTAATTGAGAGGGAAAAGTCTGGGGTCGGAGGCGCGGCTTGTACGATGAATGTTCCTTGCATTCCAGAATGGTAAACGCAATAGTACGTGTAGGTCGCCGCTGGAAAATCAACTGTGAACGGGTACGAGATTGGAGTAGACGTAGAGAAGTCAGGAGAACACTTGTCCAAGCCTGGACAGTCAGCCACTTGGTTCTTGTCAACGTCAACATAGAACCTGTGCCTTACGCCATCTGCGCTTGACAGTGAAAGCGTCACACTATCACCCTGGGTGACCGTGATAGCTGGATTAGGATTGCTCGATGACGCATTCCACGCACCAATGGAGCCTAAAAGCGTGACGGAACGGGACGCTGCGCTAACCTTCTGAACAGTCGGAAGATGGCTGGGGCCTGACTGAGGAAATATGAAGATGATCAGGATCGCCAGACCGAGGATTTTGCCCAAGATAGAGATCCTGCTATGTGGAATCATGAATCATTCACACGACTATCGCAGAGCACAATATTGTTCGCCCGAACATGGCCGGCTCTTGGTTAGAGGCAGAACTCCTTCAGTTAAGTGATGGCCGTAATCTGGCCCCACTCTACTTGTCCGAACTGCAATAGGATTCTAGCGTGGTCGAGGAAGAATTTTGTTATCGGTTAAAGCACGAAATGCGTTACCATAGCGAGTGGTGGAGGTAGGGCTCTCTCATGAGCAGAGTACTTTCTCCCATGTCAGCAATTCTTATCTAAACGGAAACCGGGTACAAATAACATGCAATCCGTAACCACGAAAGTAAAACCTGTACCAACAGGCTATCATTCTGTCACGCCATCTCTAATCGTCGAAGGGGTACCGAGACTTCTCGAATTTGTAAAACAGGCTTTTAATGCAGAAGAGAAGGAGCGATTCACAACGCCAGACGGCCGCATAGCACATGCAGAAGTAAAAATTGGCGACAGCATCATCATGATGGGCGAAGCATCCGAGCAGTACAAAGCAATGCCCAGCTGGCTCTACCTATACCTTGATGACGTTGACGCAACATACAAGCGAGCGCTACAAGCAGGCGCGACAAGCGTTAACGAACCCAAGAACCAGTTTTACGGTGACCGAAGCGCAGCAGTAAAAGACTCATCCGGCAACATCTGGGGAATAGCAACGCACGTAGAAGACGTCTCCCGAGAAGAACTGGAGAGACGTATGAAAGAACAGCCAAAGCAGTAGGCCCTCATTCTCTAAACACGTCTTTTGTTGGGATCGTCAAGATCATCACTAGTTGATCCTGACGAAATCCCGAGTAATATCAGCGACCTTCCCAACTCCTGCGAGCCGCATTACGTTCACAAGTTCACTCTGTAAGTGTTCCAGTACCGCAGCCACGCCTTCTGCTCCCCATAGTGTCAGTCCCCACAATGCTGGGCGTCCAACTCCTACCGCGTCTGCACCAAGTGCTAGCGCCTTGAACACATCGGTTCCTCTCCGGACTCCACTGTCAAACAATACTCTGGTCTTGCGAGCAACCGCCTCAACTATGGGGGCAAGTGCCTCAATTGCCCCTATTCCAGTATCCAGTTGTCTTCCTCCATGGTTCGAGACAACGATGGCAGGCACGTTACGTTTGACCGCCTCCTCAGCATCCTCGATTGATAGGATGCCCTTGACAAGGACCGGGAGCCGAGTATGTTTTCGAATCCATTCATAGTCGTCCCAGCTCAAGTCGTCTTTCGAGCCAGACACCAGCGACTGGATGCTCCTCATCGCGGCCACTGACTGGGCTGACGGTACGTTGACGCGGCCCAGTTCTTTTGGTAGCGTGAATTGGTTCCGAATGTTACGTTCTCTGAGACCAAGGATAGGGAGATCGACTGTAAGCACGATAGCTGAGTAGCCTGCTTCCTCAACCCGGTGAAGAAGGTCCCTGTTAACCTCGGCGTCCTTGTTGAAGTATAGTTGGAACCACCGAGGCCCATTACCATTGCTAGACGCTATTTCTTCCAGGGTTTTGTTGGACCCTGTTGGTGCTACAAACAGCGTTCCAGCCTTGATGGCGCCTTCAGCTGTTCCTGCCTCAGCCGACGGATGGACCACTCCTTGGTTGGACATTGGCGTAACATAGACTGGCATCGAAAGTTTGTGGCCGAACAATACAGTGGATGTGTTGGATTCCTTGATTCCAGTAAGCACCCTGGATAAGATGCCTATTTTTTCAAAAGCTGTACGGTTTGCTCTTAGTGTCTGCTCAGCACCGGCTCCTCCCGCAACAAAATCGTAGGCAGCGGGGTCAAGAATTTTCTCGGCCTGATGTTCGAGATCGTCTAGGTTGACAATGCGAGGTATGTCTTCCCGTGTCCGGGTCAACATGTTATTTCTCGGCTAGTCGTTCGTGCTCGATGCTATATTGCGGGGCGTGAAACATTGTACTCTAGTTTCTGCGTTCCCTCGACCTTCAACTGACAAAACTTGTAGAGCGCATCATAAGCTGGAAACTGTAGCCTCATATTGTCAAAGTCATCTTTGGCAATGTTCCTGAAACCGTGCGCTATGGCCTCTAGCCCGGCCGATTCCATGGGTGCGTCCGGAATCTTTGCGTCAGCGCCCCTAACAATCTTAGCCAATTCTAGTAATGCAGGGTCCGAAAGTTTGTACTTCTTGATTATCGCGTCAAAGCTGACCCTTTCGCCACCATTCTCCTTGTAGTGCGTCAACTCCACGTTGGCACAGTCGAACGGGACAGCTCCTTGCTCTTTTGCAACCTGTGGTATCTTCTCGTTCGGGACAAAGAGGAATTCCGCATTTTTGTCAACAAACTTTTTGATCAGCCAAGGACACGCGATCCTGTCCACTTTGGCTTTTTCACGGGTAACCCATTTCAAGTAAAGGTCAGCCCCCACGCTGGATTCGAGGTCTTACTTAGGCTATTCCGGAAGATCAAACCATTAAGAGCCGTATTTCATCTATCAATGCTGAGATGGACTAACCATGAGTCAACCTGCTACTGAGGTTGCTGACACGGGAAAGATCCTGGAAGCCGTTCTTCACACTATGAAGGCTGAACCCTACTGTTTCCTCATAACCGTGGACGGTTCAACCCAGCCACATGCTAGGATGCTGGAGGCCACCAGGGTCGACCCAGACTTTCGAGTATGGATGATCACGAGCCCAACAAGCAGGAAGGTACGGGAGTTAGGTGAGAATCATAGAGCAACCATGGCCTTCGCCGACAGCGAGGGAGAAGGATATGTAACACTGATGGGCAGCGCCAAGGTTGTGAACGATTCATCCGTGAAGAAGAGTATCTGGAAATTTGAGTATGGAGCCTTCTTCCCAAGTGGACCAGAAGGAGAGGACTCGATTCTTATTGAGTTCATTCCTCAACGTATCGAAATTATGCACTTCCACCTGAAAATAGGTATCTGGCCTTGGACGATGAAGCCGCTGGTACTCGTTAGAAAAGGAGCCGAATGGATTGTCCACAACCGAGAGTAACGTCTCTCCCACGGGAAGATCTAACAGCCAGCAGTAACTCCCTGTTTCGGAAGATTCCATGTTCGGGTAATAGAACGCTTATGCCCGCGCCAAGCCGCTTAGACATTAGGACGAATACTGAGGGAGAGGGGAGGGTAGAGTTACCGACGCATGAGGATCGAGGCGAACTTTACGCGGAGCTTGAGAGGGCCTGCGACGAGCTGGACAAGACCCTTGAGCAGTTGAAAAAGGCCGGCTACACGCTGCGCGAATTCTCGAAGGTCCTAGAGACGGATCCAACCGGCATACTAGTCACACACTTCCCTAACGGATACATGATCTATCCAGACGAAATCAACAAGACACCATGGGAGTACCAGGCGCTCAGACCCGTGGTCGACCTCGACTATATTGTAGAGATGTTAAAGCGGGCCCGCCAGTTGAAACGGAATAAGATGGAGATCGAAAGACGGCTGGGCAAGAGACTCGTCCCGCTTTCCTAACGAGATCAGTCGATTATCGATCTCATCCCGTAAGCATTCGTGAACAGCCAATCAAGGACGCTCATTATCTCCGGAGTAATTTCGCACCAGAGATGTACCCCTCCGGGAAGACAATCGATCCTCCCTGAGCGGAGCCTAACCCGGAAGCCCTGGTAACCGAAACCGGCGGAGTCGAAGGATACAGGTTTCAGGGATTTGAAGGCGTGTTTGATCTCCTCTTCTGAGACGTTCTGAAACTCTTTCCTATCTCTGTGGACGAGCATGCTAAGGTCGCGGTGTCCTATCTCGGACCATGAGAGACTACTTCGTCCTGGCGGAAAATTTAGCTGAAGAAATATTCCGTAGCGAGCAGCAACCTGTGACGCGATACGATTGACGGTCTCGAAAGCCTGCAAAGGATTTTCGGCCTGGAGAGCCCAGTATTCTCCACGACCTATCTCCAAGGTTTTCCATAGATCTCTAACAATCCAGCTCAATCATCTTCGGCTCCTTCCAACAACACGCGTCTAAGCGAAGCTACGAAACCTGAGTTAGGCACAACATACTCGAAGCCTGCACTATTCGCTTTGGCTTTCAAATCGGTCCTGACATGCGGATATAACCCGAACAATCTTACAGATGAGAAAGTCCTCAACTCCGTTGCCACCGAGAACGGATCATAATCGGTCGTTGACAGGTCAAAGATTACAAGTTGTGGACGCTTCTGGACAACCATTTCTGTCAGCTGTCCCACGTCCTCAGCGAAGGCGGCTTCAGCACCCGTCTGCTTGGCGATTTCTGCGATTCTCGACCTAACGAACAGATCCGACGTGAAGGCAACAATACGATTCATTGTCCATAGGTCGACGATTTCGTCGCAAGAAAGTTATAGAATATACTTGTTTGTACCCTGCACTGGTCTAAGCATTGCCCAACCCATCGTTTGCTGGCCGCGACATTGTCTCGGTACGAGACTATTCCCGGAATGAAATCGACCATGTCTTGGACATGGCCGAGGTGATGGAACCACTCGCCAAGAAAGGATCAGACATGCTCCATGGACGGATAATGGCCACCCTTTTCTTCGAGGCGAGCACCCGTACAAGGCTCAGCTTCGAGTCCGCGATGACCCGGCTAGGCGGGACGGCCTTAGGATTCGCCGAGACAAAAGGAACGTCAGTAGAGAAAGGCGAAAACCTGGCAGACACTATCAGGGTCGTGGAGAAGTATGCGGACGTGCTCGTCGTCCGGCATCCCCTGGAAGGCGCTGCTAGAATGTGTGCAGAGTTTTCATCTGTCCCAGTCATTAACGCCGGGTCAGGTGCCGAAGAACATCCGACACAAGCACTTCTCGACATTTACACGATACGGAAAGAGCTTGGGACAATAGACGGTTTGAATATCGGTCTTGTCGGCGATCTCAGATATGGCAGGACCGTCCATTCTCTGGCTTATGCGCTGGCGAATTACAAGGTCAAGCTGTTCCTGATTTCCCCTGAAATTCTTCGAATGAGGAGGGAAGTGACGGAGGAAGTTTCCAAGAAGATCGATGTAAAAGAGAGTACGTCGCTTGCTGATCATTTGAAGGACTTGGACGTGATTTACATGACTCGCGTCCAGAAGGAACGGTTTGCAGATCTGCAAGAGTACGAGAAAGTGAAAGGATCCTATAGGGTTGGAGCCCAGGACCTCACTAGGACGAAGAAAGGCTCAATCGTTATGCACCCGCTGCCTAGAGTTGACGAGGTCGACCCTATCGTTGACTCGACTCCTCACGCGAAATATTTCCAGCAAGTCGGGAATGGAGTTGTCATGCGAATGGGCTTGCTCGGGCTAGTGCTCGGCGCCATATGAGCAACTAGGAAAAATCGTAGGCTACCAGTCGATCCAGGTCTCTCCGCCTGGCTTCGGGCCACGTATCGACCGGGACGAGGCGTCCCGCATTCTTGGCAAAGATGGTCAAATGTTCAAAGCCACAGTTCGGACATCTCGCAACTACTCCCGGCATTGGAACATAGCATCTCTGGCACCTCGAATACAATTGCGAGTACGTGAAGTACCTCACGCCCGCTTCTGCGAGCCGACGCGACGCCGTTGACAACCCTGCCCGGTCAACCTTCGACCCTGTGATCACTGGCAGTATAGCTCCCCCATCCAACATCTGTTGTAATTCTCCCTCGATCGTCGCTCTTGTCGTGAAAGAGATTTTCTCAGTGAGCGGGATTGCAGGCACATCAGTATAGTACGGATACTTTTTGGATCCCTGATACACAATTGTGGAAAATCCGAATTTTTCAGCGTCTATCGAGGCAAGGCGTGCGGAGGCTTCCGGTGATGAGTGCATTCCAATTCTCACCCTTGTGCTTCCAGTGTCGACCTCTGCTATAGCATGTTTTGCCGTTTCAACTATTTTCTTGGCCAATCCAGTGTTTGCCTTCTCCCATAGTTCAGAATGAGTCTGGTGTTTCACAGCTTCGGCAAGGCCCAGCAGACCAACCTCAGCATTCGAATCTTTCGCATTGCAGTATGATCTCCCGTCAGCCTGCCATGTCAAGACAGGGAGCAATCCCTCTTTCATACTCCGTTCTACGGCTTCTTGTCTCAGCTCGAGTGCTTTCACAGTTTCAATAGTCGCGGAATGCACTAGTTGTAGAAATCTCTCTTCCTTATTGGAAGACTCGTAGGATGCTCTTGGCAGATTGACTTGGACGGTCCCAGAGATCAGTTTTGCAAAGGCAGAGTCATCATTGCTTGTCTCAATCGTACAACTATCCGAAGAGACAGAAAGTGAAGATGTTTCCGGTCCAACTAGATAATTCGGGACTGAATACTTAGCTGAACTCTCATATGCTAGGTTCAGTAATTCTTCTGACTGTTCGACTTTTGCTCTGTTAATTCTTATCGTAATGGACGGGTTGACAAGAGGAATCTGCTTTCCAATCTCAAGTGATGCGTCCATTATCGTTCGGAAAATTTCCTCCGCTTCTCTCAAATAGTCACCATAGACTCCTGCAGGTTTTCCGTTTGGACCCACTGCCACGGAACGCTCGATCCCTTCGAGACGTTGAGCGTCGAGTGAAACTGTTGTTCTCGGGGGCAGAGCGTTCGAAAATCCGTCCCAGTTGAGATTGTAGAGGAATAACCGAATTAGTTCTTGGACCCGTTGACCGGACACTCCTTTGATGTAGGGCGCCAGAAACAGGTTGAGATGGTCAAAGACTTGCTCACCTGAAACCATGCGTTGTGTAGTTCTTGCGATCTTTGCCACTAATTCGAGTGCAGACTCGAGGGACCATGGTGGACTAGCACCGGGAGTACCTGCTCGTAGGAAGGGTCGGATGTCATGGAATATGATGCTGGGCTTTAGGACCCAAGACTCGGGTTCTTCCAAATGGACCTGTCCTGACAAATGCGCGTCGACGAGTGGTCTCGGCAGAGTATTCAGTAGCGCATATTCTTCTACCACAGCGGCGCCTGCTGATTCTTGAACCCAGGTTGGGTCGAGCCGCTTCTGGCCCGCTTCTCGAAGTAGAAGTGTAACATCGTTGACTGGAAGTCCCAGCCTGGTGAGCTTGTGACGGTACTCTTCGAGCTTCCTCTCTATCAGTATCGTATTGACAAGCTCACGTACCAGGGGGGCGGTAAGGTACGCAGTCCCGAACCTTACAAGTCTGTCCTCAGCCTCAGCGGCTACTTCGTCGGCAAGGCTCTGAGGCATTCCCGCCTCTAACACAAGAGACTTGGCGATTCTCGTCCGGTCGAACTCTTCGATGGCCATTCTGGAAGTGCGGACGAAGAGTCTGCCTCGTTTGACAGCGAGGTACTCTTCAAGGTCGCGGGAAAACTCGACGAGTATTTTGCCAAGCTCAGTGATTCCGTACTTTTTCGTGCCTTTTTCGATCGAAACCAAGCCTGCTTTACGAAGCGTTTTCAAATGGTAAACGAATTTTCCAGCGTCGCGTACAGGGTCCAGCTTAGCCTCGTACATTATCTCGGTATACGGTAAGGGGCCTTTCGAGACTAGAAGCTTGAGAACATGGAGTCTGACTGGCGCCGAGGCGGCATCCAATACCTCAGAGCTGAAGCGTTCGTAAGAGCGTTGCAAGAATGCACTATGTTCAGCCCCAAAGTCTTGTTTAAAAAATTAGACTACATCCGGGTCAGAGGCCAAGCAGGAGACCCTATTTGGCGTCCAGCATCTTAGCCGACACTTCGGGTGCAACTAGTGCTTCTCCGCGCACCCTTTGATCATCATTGATTCGTGGACCATGCCAGGTCTTGTTTACCAGCATGACTCCAAGGAAAATGAGCAGAAAGCTCACTCCGTGCCAGATGTTAACCGTCTCATTCAAGAGAAGAGCCGATGAAAGAACACCAAAGACGGGCACAAGGTTCCCGAAGACCGCCGCCCTGCTCGCGCCGATCTCGCCAACCCCTTCTACGTAGAACAAGTACCCCACAACCGTGGACAATATTGCTAGATAGAGAATTCCGGCCCAGGAGCCTACGTCCCATACGTAGTTCCAAGGAGATTCGAGCAGTGAGAACGGGATAAGGAACAGCCATCCGAACAGTGAGATCCACGTAATCATTGCTAGAGATGATGGCCGTGTCCGATTCGCCGTTGTAGGATTCTGATTGATGAACCTCCTCAAGAGGACTGTGTATAAGGCGTAAGCCAGAGCGCCGCCGAAAACAAGAGTGACACCCAGAATTCTATTCGTAACAGCGATATTTGGCGAGAGTGATCCAATGATACCAAGGCCAGCAAGTCCAGAAAGCAGTCCAACAATCTTCTGCTTTGTCAAAGGTTCGTTGATAGCCACTGAAGCCAACACTGCGATCAACACCGGTCCTACCCCGATTACGAGAGAATCGTCGCTTGCAGCCGCATACTTCACACCGAAAAGGAAGAAGGCCTGGTAGAGCGTTGTGTTGAGAATCCCTAACAACACAAACGTGGGTATCCAGCCTCTCGGAAGTTTGAACGAACCTTCGCGCACCCAGAGAAGAGCTAGAAATACTGGAATCACGATAGCATACCGGATCGCGGCTATCGAGAAGGGTGGAAGTCCAGTTGCAAGCACTCTACCAACTGGCCACGCTATTCCCCAAAGAATCATAGTCAGCAGAAGCTTACCGTAAATCGTCCACGGGGGGCTCTGGATAAGCGTCAATTATGATCAGCTACTGGTATCTGCCGGACAAGCTATTCACGGAATATCTACTTTGACTCCGAATCTTGCTCTGAAAATCTGCAAATGTACACTTTCTAGCATTCCGGATCGGACTTGAAAGGAAAATGGCCTCTCAAACACTCTAAATCTAGAAGATTTCGCTATATTCCGGCGAATCAGCCACTTACTGACTCAGTGCTCGATCCCGAATCATTAGCCGTCTAGCTTCTTAGCGTTTGCCGCTGGGCTCAGGTTGATCGGGGATAAGCATAAAACGCAGTTTTAGGTATCTGAAGAGTTCTAGAGCTATCATGGGAAAAGTAATGATATCCTTGACAGACGAGGCGGAGGAACTCGTGAGAAATGAAGTAGGCAAACTGTACTATGGCAGGACAGGTGGCTTCAGCATCTTCTTCGAACGCATAGTCCGCCAATACTTCAATGGTAGTTCAAAGCCCACCGAGAAGAAATCTAAGTAGAAACAGCGTGCACTCCGTACCGTCATGACGCGCAGTAGCGCCAGCGATAGTCACAGCTTTTTTTCTTGTTTTTTAATTGCCAGAAAGTAGAATCCTTATCTGGCATAGAAGTTGTTCCGGCCGTTCTAGGGGCGGTGGTCCAGACCACGCACTTGTGGGGACTACTTGGTCTAAGATACTGGTCTCGGGCACCAGTGATCGTGGGTTCAAATCCCACCCGCCCCACTATAGAACCAGAACCCGAAAACAGGTAGGGATCGATAGAAGATTGAGGATCCATCGGAGAATTGAAAGCTGAAGAACAGTGAAATTTCGGTTAGGGAACTGGAACCCATGCGAGTAGAGGATTATCTCGGATTCTTTGATCAGGTCTATCAAAACGATCCTTGGCTGAACACTAGGAACAATCCTTGGTGGGGAATCTGCTATTGTGGGTTCTTTGACGATACGCGTTCCGAAGACGAGCGGAACAACGCACCGCATGCCGCTGTCAAGAATCGTGCGATGAGAGCTGAGATGATCAGGTCAGGAAAAGCAAACGGGCTGCTCGCATATGTCGATGGCAAGGTTGTTGGATGGTGCAACGCTGGACCTCGGACTAATTATCTAAACCTACATGGATATCCTGGAGAGATCAATCAAAATGAACCTATTGGCTCCATTCTCTGTTTTGTCGTTGCGGCTCCGTTTCGTGGAAAGGGCATAGGAACGGCTCTCCTGAATGGAGCAATCGACAAGTTCCGCGGTGAGAGGCTTAAGGTGGCTGAGGGTTATCCCAGGACGATTCCGGCAGATGTCAACAATCCACACAACACTCCGCCCGAACACCTCAACTATCGCGGCTCCCTGCAGATGTTTCTCAAAGCAGGCTTTACAATTCATCGACGACTCGAACGCCATGCAATCGTAAGAAAGAAGCTTTGAGAAAAGATAGCCCGACAAGGATTCGTCCTCTTCGCCAGCAAGACTATCGATCAGTCAAGAACCTGGGAAAAATAATTGTGAATGAATACCTTCAATTTTTGAAGAAGACCGGACAGGAGGACGAGATAGAGCCTTGGATCACTCAAGATTACTTCAACCACTACGTAAGAACCAAGGCAAGTTTCGTTGCAGTGGTCGATGGGAAGGTTGCTGGATTCATCTTAACTCAGCCCACCACATACGTACATGGTGCAAGAAAGGAAATGTGGCTGGAATACATTGCCGTTCTGCCAGAATTGAGACGGAAGGGAATTGGAAGCAGGCTCATTTCAAGAGTGTTGGATCGTGCTCGATCAGAGAAGGTAAAAGTCCTACACACTGCACTTAACCCGAACAACGACGAATCGTCAAGTTTTCTCCAGAAACATGGGTTCGAAATCAAAGATTGGAAATCAGCAATGAGAAAACTGAATTGAAAGGCAAATCACCCGAGCCTACCAAAGTCAATAAATAAGAGGTGGAGTAGTCCGGCCGGAATACCCGATCGGATTCGGCGAATATTGGAGGGATTTAAACTGAGCATTGCTCTTATCGAAGGCGAGCGGGAAAAATGGTCTCCGACCTAGTATTTCTCTGGGACTGGCTAGACGAGCGGACGCGCGCCAATTAGAATCTTTGTTCTTGGAATGGTTGGGCTTTTCGAAGAAAGGCAGACTTGAGGAAATAAGGAAAGCAATCAACGAAAAGGAAATCGTGGTTGCGACAGCCGGCAACCGTAGAGATTCGCCAAAACGTGAGAGGGTCGTAGGATTCGTTCATGGGCATACTCCACAACGATCCTATTAGCGCGGGCCCCTTGCTGTACATTACCTCGTTGTATGTGAAACGTGCGTTTCGAAGACAGAAGATAGGATCGTTCATGCTCCGTTCATCATAGGTCGCTCCGTGAGAAACTGGTCGATCCAATCAGTCGAAGTTGCAACGGACTCGAGACAAGCTTTGAAATTCTACAAGAGATTAGGATTCAGACAGTTCAAAGGAGATTTCGGAGAAATACTCGTGCAACTGAACACAGAACAATGGAGGCCCTCGTGAGTGAAGAGTCCATTGAATTCAAGGTTTAAAGGAATGATCGGCAACCCAACAATTCGAGCGAGGGTGTTGTATTGACCAGTACTATGATGCCCCGGTCCGCCGACTATGAAGTGAAACTCACACCTGATCACGAGAGCTTGCGGCATACTATCAGGGATTTTGCAGAGAAAGAAATTCGACCAGTCGCGGCAGAGATTGACCGGAAAAACCAGATTCCTAGAGATCTACTCAATCATATTGCAAAGGTCGGGTTGACCGCCATCACTTACAAGGAAGAATACGGCGGTCTAGGTGCGGATCTATTATCAATGGTTATTGCAATCGAAGAGATTGCGAGAGTATCGGCTGCCTGCTCGACGGTCTTCGTTGCCAGCCATCTTGTTTCTGAACCTCTGAACGAATGGGGCTCAGAAGACCAGAAGAAGCGTTTTCTAGTCCCGATGGTCTCGGGCGACAAAATTGGTGCTCACGCAATGACTGAGCCGGGAGCAGGGTCAGACGTGGCAGGAATCAAGTCCACTGCCAAGCTTCACGGGACCCACTGGGAAATCTCAGGCCGAAAGACGTTCATAACAAACGGAGAGATCGCTGATCTCTACCTAGTCTTTGCAAGAACCAGCCCTGCACCTAGCACGAAAGAACGTCACAAGGGTCTAAGCGCGTTTATCGTGGAACGTGACACGCCCGGTTTCCAGGTCGGAAGCAAGATCGAGACGATCGGACTAAGAGGATCACAGCCTTCGGAGTTGATACTAGACAAGGTAAGGGTTCCCAAGGACAATCTTGTTGGAAAGGAAGGCGACGGATTCTACATCGGGGTCAAAACTTACGATCGTGGACGCATCGACGTATCAGCTCAAGGAGTCGGAGTATCTCAAGCGGCCTACGAGGCTGCGATTAGCTATGCACAGACCCGGACCAGTTTCGAGAAGCCCCTGATCGATTTCCAGCAGGTGCAGTACAAGCTGGCTGAGATGGCCATGGGATTGCACGCTGCACGACTGTTAACGTACTGGGCGGCATCATTGAAGGATCAGGGCAAAGACTTTGTCAAAGCAGCATCAATTGCAAAAGTTACCTCTACCGAAACTGCTGAAAAACTGTCCCTGCTCGCAATGATGATCCATGGCGGATACGGAGTCGCAACTGAATATCCTGTCGAACGGTTTCTACGCGACTCACAAATCATCAAGACATATGAGGGAACCAATGACATCCAGAAGCTAACGATTGCGAAACAATTGATACGAGAACTCAAAACCTAAACACAGGATTGCGGCATGGCGTCTCAGGGCATTAGAATCAAGGACCTGAACGAAGGTCTTCTCGACGATAGAATATCTGTCTGTGGAGAAAAGCAACCAGTAGAGCAGCCATCAATTAGACTCGGAATAAAAGAGAAGAAGCAATGGCTGCGAAAAATGTTGAGAGAGACGGGTTCTCCCACCAAGATTCTGTACGTCAACAATCGGCCCGAAGGCCAAATACAATTCTACCCTGAAACCTCAATACCCTTTCTCAAAGATCCCGATCCGAAGACTATTCACGTTATGTGTAGCTACATCCATCTCGCCCATCAAGGAAACGGATACAGAAAGAAACTTTTCAACGATCTGCTCGCTGACGTGAAAAGAGACGGCCGTGTAGAGAGTATTGACACTCTCAGCTTCGACCCTCCAGGCTGTGGTCTAGCTCAGTCAGTATTCTGGAAACACCTAGGCTTCAGAGAGAGACCAGATGGCAAAGCGAATGAATTACAATATCCGATCAAGGGCAACCTAACGAGGCCAAGACGAGGCAACCCTAGACGCGTCAATGAGAAGGGCGTCAAAATATTCTACGAACCCACGTGCATCTTCACACATTACTTCGACGACAAACTCATGGAAGCTATTCGTGCAATCGACCAAGAGATTACCGTCGAGAAGATCAACATGTGGGAGAAACCTGAGATAGCAAGAGCGAGAAACCTTGTTCAAAGCTGTGTGTACATTAACGGAAAGCCGATGGAGCACTCTATCTTCGAGGGTGAGGAGTTCAAAAATGAACTGCGGAACCTACTCTCTAAGAGTTAGAGGCTCATGGCAGAATGTAACCAGCATACGATGGTTGCGCACATCGCGGCCCTACATCACAGCTCAGCACTTTTAGTCAAATACACTATGGGACCTGACGGCCAGCAAGGATGGTTCCTGCCAAATGACGACTTGCGCTACCTGGAACATCCTGACCAAGCTGCAAAACGCATTTTGAAACAACAGGTTGGAATCGAAGACGCAACCCTGAAACTTGTAGAAATCGAGTCGTTTCTCGGAAACAACCAGACATGGCACCTGATCTTCGACTATCTCGCTTTTCCCAGAACTATGAACGTATTGGCGGGAAAAGGAATTGTCGAAACAAAATGGTTTGAAATCGACAAACTACCCCCAGCTGAAGACTTTGCTCACCTCGGCTGGGGAAGAACCGTTCTAGTCAAGCATGCTCTCTCCAAGACCCAATCGATAACAAGTGCTCGTTAGACAGTTTGTCTCAGGATTACATGTGGTTAGCGCGGAGATAGTATGCCCAGTATCCTTTCCACGGCCCATACTTTTCCGCCATCTGATCCAGTACGCTCTGTGTAACTTCTCTTCCTTTGCCATACACTTTTGAGGCGGCTCGCAAGAGCCGTTTCTCAACAGACAACTTCTCCATTCTCCCAAGACCTCGGAGCATGATGAGTCTAGATGACCATTCACCAATACCGTTGATAGCTCTCAACTTCTCTTCAACCACGTCATACTTTGCGGTTCTCAAGAAGCGCTCATCCATTTCACTGAACGCTTTTGCCACAGCGAGCAAGAATTGTGCTCGCCTCTCGTTCTGGACTATGGACAAGAGTTCCTTCTCTTCTACGCGAGCTAGGCGGCCGGGCTCGGGAAAGGCCCAGTGCTGACGGTTTTCGATATTGAGGTTGCTTCCGTATTTTTCGGTGAGAGACCTTTTCATCCTTCGCGCCGCCGCGGCCGGATAACGCTGGGACAGAACCGCCCAAGAAGCACATTCGAAAGATGTGAGAAATTTGACTTGGTGTAAGCCGTACAGCTTCTGTATTACTGGTGCGAATTCGATATCGCCGTAGCCAATACGGTAGAATGGTTCTAGGTCGTCCGATAGGCTCAGGAAGAAATTGATCCGGTCGATAACCGCGTCGCGTAGTCCAGATGGTAATGGACGTTCAGATGAGAGCGTGTACGTGAGCCTGGGATTCTTGATTAGCCCGGTCGATTTGACGTTGAAAGCGACTGTTGTGCCGCCTACAGACACTGCTCGTGTCAACGACGCTTCTTCGACAGCACGGTCATCCATCATCATGGGCGGGAAGGCGGCTAGGAAGTCTAGAGCCTTCGAGAAGTCGAACGGAGACTTTGGTGTTAGATGACCCGTGTCAGAGTGCAAATTGCGAGACACGGACGCCTCAGTGATCACAAGTTTTCTAGTTCATTCGCGACCTATAGGTTTAGCATGTTAGCTCACGAATTGTGGAACAAGACTTTCCTCTCATGAAGATTGTTTCAGACCCTGCAGACATAGAATCTAGTTGGCATCAGCTATACGAGAGGCTTGTGTCCAAGGTCGCGTCCATACTGCCTGCTCGAGGAGAATTCATTGAGGTCGGATGCGGCAAGGGACAATTCACAATCCCCCTGTTGAGGAAGTTGCCCAATTGCCGAATCGTTGCTGTAGACAGATTTGAGGGGCCTTATCATGGCGACCGGTCCGATCTAACTGCCGCCATTAACAGAAGCAGGCTCAGGGCAAGGGTCAGGATAGTGAAAGGTGACTTTCTCGATTGGATGACAGCACAGGTTGGTCCAAAATATGACGCAGTGGTTTCAAACGACTTTGTTGCCGAAATAGACTCGAAAGGATTGCGCACATTTCTATCAGAATGTCATCGCATACTGAAACCTGGAGGAATCTCTGTCCACTCGTTCTTGTCACCGAAGCCTCAAAACAGGAGGCAGCGGCGCCTTATTGAAGCCGATTCGAATCCGAAATGGACTAAGGATCCTCCCTTGGAATGGTTTTCTCCAGCAGAGAGTCTAGTTATTCATCTGCTCAAATTGGCCCATTTCAAAAAGGTGCAACGCTCTGTGCTGAGGAGTGAACTAGTCTTTCGCTCGATCGCGGCAAGAGACCTTCTGAAATCATGGGGCGTGAGACAATCGTACTGGCAACTTAACCGGCGTATCCTCGAGAGGGAAGGCTTGGAGGTCCCAGGGTTCTCGATCACAAGCGCGCTGAAGCCGTGATCGATCTAGTAATTTTTAGGGCAAGAAAGGAATACAAACTATCCGAGTAACTGGACCTGCTCGCGTAGGAATCGCTTTACCTGATCGTTTGCCTGTTATCGACAGCTGAAGTTGTCCTTCTTCGACTTGAAGGTTAATCCACTCTGAGATTTCTAGAAACAGGGATGTGTTGTAGGGGAAATTGATTTCATAGCCCGCAGGAATCTCCTTCACTTCATGTTTTGTCGAAAGGATCTGCTTGATGAGTGCTTGGTGTTTCGCTTGTTGAACAGAATTCAGGGTGTTGATCTGGCAAGCCAGATTCTGTTCCTGATTGGGCTCGATCATGATGCATCCTTCGCTTGGACTACTCTTGTCCTTCGCTGGATTTTTCGTTTGTACAGCATCCCGTTCCTGATCCGCATCCGCAGCAACAACCGCAACATCCCATTCGCACTTCACCTCGGTAACTCAGTTACGATAATGAAGTATTTAACTGGCCAAGTACCAATAAGGTAACTGAGTTGCAAAATGGTTAGACAAGTCGAAGGACAGCCGTGCTGTGTATGTCCATGCCCCTGTGAGGGCTTGATCGATATCATCGGGAGAAAATGGGCCCTCTGTGCTCTGGCCCGGCTCGGGAACGAAGGAACTCTTCGATTCAATCAGCTTGCCCAAGGCCTCGGTGGTATCAGTGCGAAGACCTTGAGCGATGTTCTCAAAGATCTCCAGCGCACCGGGCTCGTGAAACGCGAAATGTTCGCAGAGATTCCTCCGAGAGTTGAGTATCACTTGACGAAGGAAGGACGGGAACTCACTATGCTCGTTGCCCCGTTGATGATCTGGGCTGATGGTAAGACAGGACTGATTCAGGTCGAGCGCTAGAACTAGGGTCTATGAGTCCTTGCTGCGATCAGTTTTGTAATTCTCTCTTCCAGGTTGGAAACTTCTTTTCTCAACTCTTCGACACGATTCTTCATCGTTTCGCGATCCTTTGGATTTTCAAGGGTCGAGAGGTTGATGACTACGTTACTGGCTGCGCCCTCTACTGCGCTTCGTGCGGCGGCCGTGGCCGTGGTCACGTCCGAGAGCGTATTGACTGCTCCATATTCTGCTATTTGCTCAGCGAGATGTAGGACCCTGACGGAGTTTTCCATTGTCGAGAGAGGCACTTCAGCGGCTCTCATTATTGACTCTTGGATCGCCTTGGCCCGAATCTCTGGCTGCTCCTTCGAGAGTTTGTATGCTTTCATTACCTTATCGAACGCTTCAGAGTCTTCCACAACGAGTCGCAGAAGTCTACCTCGTAGGTCTTCACTACTCGATACTATCTGGTTGAGTCGTTCAGCAGGAATCGGTTGATCCTTTCTACTAAGCGTAATTCTGGCCACCATGGAGATCAGACCTGCGGCTAGGGTCCCCATGTATGCAGAGACACTTCCCCCTCCAGGGGTAGCTCTTTTCGACGCGACCCTGTCGCTGAAGCTTTGAAGACTATCTTCTATCAGGTTCTGACCGGTTGGCAGGAGGATTCGTCTTTCCAAGACTTGTTCCAACCTGAAATTTTCAAGTTTCAAGAAGTATCCTGCAGAGTCGACGAGCGCATCCATCGGAACTAGGCCGACAATCTCGCTCCCGACGATTTGGACTCCGAATCTTTCTGCAAGGAGTCTGATTAGCTCGTAGGCCTTGAACAGCTGGCTCTTGCGATAGTTCGTCATGTTCATCGAAACTTGTACAATTCCACGGTCCTTCAGCTCGAAGCCCAGAGCCTTCACATAGGCGAGACCGCCATCCTTTGCCCGAAGCTCGTGTGCAATCTTCTTCGCCACTTCCACATTGCCAGTGCCCAAATTGACGTTGTACGCGATCAGTACCTCTCGTGCGCCGACCGCTGTAGCACCTGCGGTTGGATGTATTTTGTCAGGGCCAAAGTCTGGCTTCTTCTCCGGAATCTTTCCTATCTGGTCCCTGAGACCTTCAAATTCTCCAGCTCTTACATCAGCCAGATTACGTCTCTCGGGCCTTGCCGCCGCTTCTTCGTATAGGAATACGGGGACATGAAATTTTTCAGCAAATTCTTTGCCAAAATCTCTGGCCAATGTTATGCAGTCTTCCATTGTGGCGCCGGTTAGTGGGATGAACGGGACGACGTCTACGGCGCCCATTCGGGGATGTTCTCCCTTGTGTTTGGTTAGATCGATCAGTTCGACTGCCTTTGCAGATCCAGCCAGGGCTGCGGCCTTAACAGCCGCGGGTTTGCCAACAAAACTGATGACGGAACGGTTGTGGTCCGCGTTTGACTCTACGTCAAGCACCGTGATTCCCAGAGTGGACTTGATCGCGTTAGCAATCGCCTGGATAACATCTTGTCTCCGACCCTCGCTGAAGTTGGGCACACACTCTATCAGCTTCAAACTTTATGCGACAATCGAGCCTCAAACCGTTTCTTAAAAGACTGAACAGTCAACCAAATTCGAGCAGGAGAGGCAAATGATCGGATACTTCGTCCGGGAGCACTTTGAAGTCTAAGACTCTGACTTCCGGCGAGGTGAATACGTAATCTGCAAATCTTGCCTTATCTAGAGGATAGTGAGTGCTGCGGGTTGAAGGGATGCTATATCCTCTCACGAGGTTTCTCATGTTTTGTTCGAGGATCCCAATACTACGCGTATCTGGTAGCAGGTTGAGATCACCACACAATATTTTCGAACCCTCCCTGCAGTCGAGAAATCTGACAATTCTCTCTGATTGTTTGATCCTTTCAGGAACGTTCCTTCTTTCCCCCAGGTAGCCAGATCCCGTGTACGTTGGCAATCGTGAGCATCTTACCGTGATGCTTCAAGCCGATCCATTGTAACCTAGAGCCGACGCTCATGCTTTCTCCGTTTGCCTTGATAGTTTTCTGTTCGCACAGTGCCGTATCTCCAGTCTGGTCTATCATCGTTGACTTGGAAGTAAAAATCGCAAGTCTTTCACCAAATGAGGTAAATGGCTCTGTTACATATGAGTGAAAGTCTTCCAGCTGTTTTGCGAGGTTTTCATACAGGCCCAGTACTACTTCAGGGTCGGTTCTTGCTTCGATTCCAGTTGACTTGAACATTTCCTGGAAGCAGAAGATGTCTGTGGTTCCTTGAAATCGTCTAAGGAAGCCCAGGAAAGGCTCGTAAAGCCTCCCTCCCCAAGTGTTGAGACAGATCAGCCTCATGACTATCTTCTCACAAAAGACCTGCCACCGTAACATTCGTATCTGATTGGTTGAAAAACACCGGAGTAGAGATTACCATTCGATCGTTACCCAACCCGTCACCGTGTATGAAATTCTAGACTGAACATGCCACAAGACAGGTGGCAAAACGCCCCCTTGCCATCGTAGCGAAGGTACATTTTACCTGGCAAAAGGGTACATCTTGTACTCATCCGGATGGTCAACCAAGCCCATATTGAGCCTGAAAATGCAGAAACGGCGGATTTTACACGACATCAAGAGGGGTAGGGGGTGGGGTAGACCAGAAATCGTCAGCGACACGTCTTTCAAATACAAATCTTAGCAGCGACCAAGCGTAATCTAGAACACCAAAAGCAGTTAGCGCTTGCCGGTTGTTACAAGATAATCGGCCATTATCGCGTCAAGTACCGCCAAACCTCCAGACTTGAAAACTGTGATTTGATCCTTCTGTCTCTTCACGATTCCAGGTTCGATCAGCAAGCTTCCCAACTCGATAATTTGAGACTCGTCAATGGCACCCTCCCTCAACGGAATGACGACGTCACCATAAGTTGAGACTGCCTGAGCCTCTGAGTCAACCACCAACAACGACCGTCTGATCAGATCAGTATCCATCTCTCTCGCATCAGGGGTTGACACTCCGATGGCGTTAACATGAGTTCCCGGTTTCACCCATTCGCCCTTGAACAAGGGCGTCACCGAGTTGGTTGCCAATACCAGGATTCGTGAATTGTCCACAACTCCCCTTTGAGAATCAGCCGCGACAGTTGGAATCCCTGTTTCCTCCTCAACTTGCTTCGCGAAGAGTGTCCTTCTATCCTTGCTTCGAGAGTAGACCAAAACTTTCTCTATGCTCCTCACCTTCATAATTGAATCAACGTGTGCAGTCGCCTGTCTCCCTGTCCCGAAAATCCCTAGACTGTCAGCGTCCTTCGGAGCAAGAAGGTCTGTTGCGATAGCAGAGCTGGCCGCCGTCCTCAACGCCGTAAAAGTCTCCGCTTCTATTTGGGCAAGTTCTTCGCCTGTGTTTGAATCATACACGTGGAGGCGGGCAGTTACAGTGGGTAGGGATATGGTTGGATTGGATGGGTTTGCTCGGGCTACTTTCACGGTGACTGTTGCTCGTCCTGATACGTAGCCGGGCATGCAGTAGACCGAGAGTCCAGTTGGAACCGTTAGCACGGTTCTTTCCGGGTTTAATGCTTCCCCCCTGGCCAGCCGAAAATAGGCTTCTTTGGCCAAGTCGATTGCTTTCTCAGCAGTTAGTGAGTGCTGGACCTGTGACTCTGTTATCGTGCGGAGTCGCTTCAAGCTGTTCGCTGTCGCAGGTAATGGTCACTCGTGTTACGGGAGAAGTTATGGTTTCTTCTGTTTCAATATGATGATTGCTTGGGCTAGGTCTCCACTTGACTGTTGAAGGGCCTTCCTCGCCTCGTCTGCCGAAACCCCCGCCTGTGTCGAAACCAGTTTGACGTCGTCTTCACTTGTAGCGCCGCTGGCTGCTTCTTCTCGGACCGTTCCTCCCCCTACTTGGTATACGACTTGGCCTTGTACGGTGACCGTGGCGACTTCGGGGTCGTCGATGATAATTTTCTTACTGGGGGTTTCGAGGATGACGCGCGTAACGTCGTCGAGCTGTTTGACCTGCATACCCATGCGTTGCATCATGCGGTTGGCTTCTCGAGGATTCATTCTTCCCCGCATCATAGAACTGTCACCCGGGCTGGTGCTACTCTGATTGTTAAGGCTATCAGTTTTCTATTCCATGACGAACTTTTACGGCGACCCCGGTCTTGAAGCTCAACATTTCCTGAGCGTTGAAGAAGCTTCTTCCGACGGCGAGTAACTGATCCTTCTCGTCTACGACGAGAACCTCCTCTGCGGGTAGGAGATCAGGATCTACCTTGACCACATGTTTCGCAAAAACGTTGCCGCCCTTCATTATGAACTTCTCAACCCCCGGGGTGACGGTCACTCGCTTTCTTGGAGGCTCGAGAATTCTCCGCAATATTTCTCCGCCGGGGATGGAGAGCGCTAGTAGACCGTCCTTGGGCCTATAGGTCGCAAGCAGTTTTCCATTGTTGTAAATGTGGCGAATACGATGCGTGTTCGGTGACCTCGCTATTCGGATTGTCCTGGGAAACGCCTTGTCAGCGTGCCTACCGAACTGATATTCTGCTACCGTCCGTATTCGGCGCAACTCGTGTAGCTGTGGTTTGACAGGCTGTGAGGGCATGGGTGTTCCGATAGACAATTAAGCATGGTACAAGGTATTTTCTAGTATTCTACCCCGCGAGGTATTGCATAGCCCTTGTTCTGTGAGATCTGCGGACACGAGATTGTAGGAAGACCTGCCCGTTCCCTTGTCGAAGGAGCAACCCTCATCGTCTGTCAACAGTGCTCTAGTCTCGGAACACAACTGCCTGGTTTTCCCACCAAGCGTCCCGGCCCGCCTCGCCCAGTCCCATCACATACGCGCACACCAATCCAAAAACTGCCGAAGATCATTGAAGAATCCGATATGACAGAAGAGTATTCGAACATAATCAAGGAGGGTAGAGCAAAGCTCGGCTTGTCACAGCAAGACTTGGCTTTCAAGGCCAAAGAGAAGGTCACTGTCATCCAGAAGATTGAGATCGGCAAGATGCTGCCGACTGTCCGACTCGCAAAGGAATTGGAGCACATCTTACATGTGAAACTACTCGTCCCAGCAGAAGATCTTGAGCTGCCAGCCCCACGGATAACGAACCGTCCGGTATCCTCAGGCATGACGCTAGGCGATGTCGCGCTAGTCAAGAACAAGCAGAAGGATTCCTGAGAATGATTCTAACGCTTCGCGAGCTCTTCCAGTCTCTTTGACAGTATGCTTGAGGCGTGTTCAAGAACCTCGACTTCTTTCTTAGCGAGAGGCTCGACTAGCTGCAACAGTTGTTTTTCCCGATTCGATCTTCCTTGGAGCATTATCTTTCTGCCCTTTTCCGTCGCAGAGATTATGATCGACCTTCTGTCTTCTTTATCTACTTCTCGTCGAACGAGCCCTTGCTTGACGAGGCCGTCAACGATACGGCTCATGGTGGGTGCGGTTACTTGTTCAGTCTGGGCTAGCTCTGACAACGACTTGTCGCCTCCAAATACGATGACCGACAAGGCGGAAAGCTGTGCTGGAGGAACGCCTAGTACAGTGTCCGCTGTCCTGACATATCTCATGAGGTGTAGCGCCGCACTATGCAGTTGTCGGACAATTTCCTCCCTCCTCTCCATGGCCAAAGTGAACGCAAGGGAAAGCTATATACGTTAGCATAACTAATGATTAGTTATGCTAAGTATTCAGGAAGAGTTTCTTGAGGCTATCAAGAACGGAGACCGAACAAAAATCGAACATTTGCTCGAAACGAATCCGTGGCTTGCAACAACCAAGACCACTACCGGCGTTTCCGCGACCGTCTTCGCGTTATACAATAGAAACGCGCGAGTTGCTACCACAATAGCAGGGAAAAAGGGGAAACTCGATATTTTCGAGGCAGCTTCTCTGGGGCAACTCACCCAAGTAAAAGACCTGATCAGACACAATTCGTCACTGGTAAACTCATATTCCGCGGATGGTTTCACTCCAGTTGCACTGGCCGCATACTTGGGACAGAAAGAAACAGTAGAATACCTGATCGAAAACGGAGCTGACGTAAACGCCGTTGCCAAGAACACGACAGGTTACACGCCGCTCACTGGAGCAGTGTCACAGAATCATACTGAGATTGCCAAGATGCTCGTCAAGAGCGGCGCGGACGTAAATCATAGCTACGAAGGAGGGTTTACGCCGCTCACACATGCAGCTTTCAGTGGAAACACAGAACTAGTAGCATTCCTGCTGGACCACGGAGCAGATCCGAACACTAAAACCTCAGATGGAAGATCCCCATTGAGCTTTGCGGTCGAGAAAAACTATCTAGAAATAACAGGTCTTCTCAAGAAGCACGGCGCACGTTAGCATTACACGGCTCTTTCTATTCGAAGGGAACCTAGTCCACGCAGTTCTCCCGCGGTGCTATGATTGCTCGATCCTCTTACCATTTTTTGATGGAAGGATGCGGACAACTGCTTCTGGATAGATGATCTCGAATGCTCCATGTTCCTTGTACCAGTCCAAGAACACTGCTAGGGCTGCAATCTCACTCATCGGTTGGTTGGTAACTGAAACATTCCAGTCTGCGAGTTTGAACATTTCACCAGGCATCTTCTCAGATCCAACCACAACCATAATGTCACGACCAGATCCTCGGATTCCATGGATCGTTTCAGGCAGTGGTAGACCGTAGGCTGTGAGGTGCACGATCATTCCGCCTTTTTCCTTCCATTCTTGGATTATTTTTCGCCATTTGTTTCCTGTCTCGATTTGGAAGCGTCCGCCGAACCGTTTCGTAACATCTCTGACCGTAGCCTCTAAAGGCTTGTCTTGGTGGTCGGCAACTATGATGCCGTCGGCTCCTAGTGAACGTGCTGTGAGGGCCACGTGGGTTGTTACTCTCGAGTCTCTGAACGGTCGGTGACCTATGCGTAAGACGATTATTTTCGACATGACGTACGGTCTATTTGGCTGATTTTAGCAATAGATTAAATTGGAGTAGAGCACAATATACTACTGTATCAGGTGCCTCTAGACTTTATGGGTTCGAATAATCACCACGATGACCTAGCTCGGCTCGCCAGCTTCTTCGGAGGCGAAGAGGCGGTCAACGTTGTTAGGGCTTTGGCCCAAGCCGGAGTGACTACCGACGATGTCATCGCTAACCAAGCAAATGTTCGTCTGAACACTGCACGGAAGGTCCTCTACAAGTTGTACGACCACGCGCTTGTCACGTGTACAAGGTCACGAGATGAGAAAACAGGCTGGTTCATCTATCACTGGAAGTTACAACCTGACCAGTTGGACGCTTTTGTCAGAAGTCGAAAGAAGAAAGCGCTGGAGAAACTTCGCACCCGGCTAGAATATGAGAAAGGTCACAACTTCTTCATGTGCAAAGACTGTTACCAAATACGTGTCACCTTCGAAGAAGCCATGGAATCAGCCTTCCGCTGCGGAGGCTGTAATGGACAACTGATCAGCGAAGACAATAGCAAAACGATTCAGGTCCTAGAGGACTTGTCAAGAAAGCTTGAATCGGAGCTTTCCGAGCATCCAACCGCCTTCGTCTAAGCAACCAGTTCGTCCTCGAAGAGACCGGCAGTCTTTGCAGGACAGCTGGGAAACCGTTACTTTAGCAGAAAAAATTCCCATCCAGACAATAAGACAATCACCCAGACTCGTCCCATTTCTCGTCGGAAGAGAAGCTACGGGTCTGCGTGCAGAGTGGGAGATGAAACCACACGAAGATTGGCTGACTGTACGGGCACGCGGTGAAGACTCAGAAGCCTTCCTAAACATCTTGAAAGAAAAATTTGGTGAAGCACCGGTTGCACAGTCGTCGGTTGAACGCTGGGATGTGAGAAAGGGTTTCGTCACGGGGTCCGGCAAGGTTGGCTTCGGCGTCTACGTAGACCTAGGGATAATCCAGCCAATGAGGAAGGATGCCTTGTATCCATTGCATAGAATGCGGGCGCAACTTGCCGACGGTCTTGCAAGATCTTCGAGAGATATTCTAGCCGAAAATGCGTTATCCGACAATTTTCCAGTTTCGGTCGCTGTTACAGATGTGGAAGCAGGCAAGGTCTCGGTCGAGCTTACCGACGAAACCCGGGATCTGTTGCTCTCGTGGAGGAGTCGGCCTTTCGACAGAGTAATCGCGACCGGAATCGATCGCGATCGAGTCGAGAAGGCGGTTTACTCTACCCGCCTGAAATTGGACGTGATTGAGGTCCAGAGCCTTTCTCTGCTCGTTCAATGTCTTGTTTGCAAGGTGGGGACCGATGCTCCCGGGGTAATTTCCAAGATTGGAGGCCGCCTTAGAGGAGTAGGCTTGACCGCCTTTCAGAGCCCGTCGAGGATCAAGCTGTAGATTCAGATCGTGCCGCTTTTCGTAAGTTGGGCTATACTTCTCCTGTCATAGCCGAGGTCAGCTAGAACCTGAACTGTGTGCTGGCCTAGAAATGGTGACGAGTTGGGACTCACGCTTTTCATTGTCCTGAATCTCATAGGGGGAGCCTATTCTCGGGAAACCGGGCTTCGACGAGAGCAGCATCTGCCTGGCCTTGATCTGCGGGTCGCGAATGGTTTCGGAGACGCTCTTGACCAGTGCACAGGGAACGTTGTTTTTCTCGAAAGCTCTCAGCCAGTGAGAAGCAGTCTTGGATCGTAGGCGACGGGAGATTAGAGGAATCAAGACTTGTCTGTGACGGACCCTGCCTGGATTCGTCGAATATCGTTTGTTCCCGAGAATATTTTCAAGGTCAAGTACCGTGTAGAACGATTTCCATTGTGAATCGTTTCCTACGGCGACGACCAGATACCTGTCTCTGCACTTGAAAGCCTGGTAGGGGACAATGCTCGGATGGGCCGACCCCATCTTCTCCGGTTCCTTGCCTGTTGCAGAATAATAGCTGGCTAAGTAGGTGAGCCAAGAAACTATTGAATCGTAGAGCGCTAGGTCAATGTATTCTCCTCTACCAGTGACCAGTTTTCTGGCCAGACTTGCGAGTATTGCAGTGGACGCATAGTGGCCGGCCGCAATGTCGGCGACGGGAACACTGACGCGTACCGGTGGCCTATGATTTTCTGGCCTGCTGAAGAGTCAAGGTTCAGAGTGCTTTTCTTTCCGCTGTTGAGGCTGAGAAAGTAGTAGCCCAACCCGTTTACGAAGGGTGGTCCCCAACCCCTAGTCTCGTCCCCCGCCCCCGGTTTTTCGACCTTGACGACATCAGCACCGAGGTCTGACAGTATCATAGTGCAAAAGGGCCCAGCGAAGTCTTTGCTTAAGTCGATTACGCGAAGACCTCTAAGTGGCAGAGTCATATGTTTATGCTGGAGTGATACCGGATTAATGGCTATCTCGCATTGGAAAAGCCGCGTGTAGAAGTAGTCATCGATGGCGAACTGTCACCGTTCGAACACGAGACTCTCCATAGAATCCTGCGAAAGAGTTTCCAGGTCGAAAAGGCCTCATACAGGGAAACAGTAGACGAGGGCATTGTAACAAGAGTCAACCTCACCTTTTACCATCCCTTCGACAGGTCTTTTTTCACAGAAATCTTACGGGACAATTGGCGTGGCCTGAAGGACTTGCTGAGGCAGATAAGATACCGGAGGGGAAAAGCCGGATCCAGCTTCAAACTCGCCTTCGTCACTGACAACCTTCGCCTATCGTTTGATGCTGGATCCGTCGAAGAACGTGATCTTGCGTCAGCTATAGATCAGATGGGGCATCTCACGGGAATCGTCGGACAAATGCTTAGGCCCGAACTCATGGACACGCCGATCGGTCTAGTCGAAGCGTTCTACAACAGGACGACCGATCGGTGGGAAGAGTTTCGTGGAACTAGCAAGGGCGATGAAGTGTACCGATTCGACGATGGGTCGTTCCGCTGGATCCCGTTAGTGACTAGGGCGTCATCTTAGGCTCTAAACTTCAAATCTGAACTTATCCAGAGTGGCAGGAGAGAGAATGTCGAACCAGTCGAGACTCGCCTTTGACCATAAGGGGCCAGGGGGAAAACTTGTACGAGTCCGTCTGATTGAAGAAAACGGAATAATCAAGTCTGCGAGAATATCAGGCGATTTTTTCCTGGTTCCCGAAGAAAGCCTAGCAAAGCTGGAGAAGATGCTGGAAGATACTCCGCTCAGAGAACCTGAACTCAAACTACTGATTGATCGATTCTTTAGGGGCACCGGGGCTCAGGGACTCGGCGTTTCGCCTGACGATTTCGTGAAAGCCATCCTATCCGTCGAAAAGGAGGCTTAGTTTTCTGACCGAGAATTGGCGCGTGTTGGACGTAGAATATCCGGACGATCCATTCATGAATCTTGCAGTGGAAGAAACCGTTGCAAGAGCTGTAGGTGAGGGTCACGCACCAACCACGGTCCGTTTCTGGCACAATGCAAACACAATTGTTCTAGGCTGTTTCCAATCAGCTGAGCTCGAAGTGAACTTTGACGCCTGCAAACAATCTGGGACACAAGTTGTGAGACGGTTCACTGGTGGAGGGGCGGTGTACCATGATGCAGGAAATCTGAACTATGCCGTCTCCCTGCCGAGAGGTCATCCGCTAGTTCCGGTTGACAATCTACAGGAAGTTTTCCGAAAGCTCTCCGAGGGTGCCGTCAAAGGACTGCAAAGTCTCGGGGTCAACGCCGAATTTCAGCCTATCAACGATATTCAAGTGGAGGGCAAGAAAGTCTCAGGGGCTGCGGGAAGCATCCGTTGGGGGACAATATTCCATCACGGTTGCATACTGGTAGCTTCGGACTTGGCGATTCTTGGAAAGGTCTTGAACGTGCCAAAGGCCAAGTTAGCTCATAGGCACATTCCAAGCGTTCAGAAACGGGTTACTACGGTTCGGGACGAGCTGAGAAAAAATGTGAGTACGAGAGAGGTTCGTGACGCAATTGCTGAAAGTATTGAGGAATGCTATCGTGTACAGTTGGTCCAAGGAGCGCTCTCCAGTTATGAACTGTCTCTTGCGGACGAATTGTACGAGACCAAGTACAGTCGCCGTGAATGGAATCTCGAACGATGAACCGTCTCGGACTGTCCTAGTTGAGCCGTCAGCCCAAGCCTCCGCCCAAGAGCCCGGACGATCAACGGTTGCTGGAATCAGCGAACAAGCTCCGCGAACAACTGGGTGTTTCGACAAGCGAGTTTGCGAGGATCAGGTGGTCGGAGGTCGCACCTTCAGGTCAACGGCTTCGGCAGATATCATCGGACCAGTGCTACTTCTGGCGAAAAGACGTACTCTTACCTGCGCGCATGTTGGGAAAACTTACCGTTGAAGAGTGGAGACCACTAATGGCGTCCTCACTGATCTATGAAAAGAAAATCATGCGAGCATTACGATGGAAGCTTCGGTCGCTGACCATACTCCCAATCGCAGCAGTTCTCGTCATATTACTCGGACTCTCGATACTTTTGGGCAACTTTCTTGTCGCCATAGCCTTCTACCTCGTAATCATCATACTGGTGAACCTTGCCACCTCGCGCCGTCGAAGCCTAATGCTCAGAAATGCCAGGCTGGAGGCTGACAACCAGGCCTCAACCATCGTAGGAAAATATCGACTACTAAACGTGCTGAAGAAGGTCAATGCGATGGGCTTGAAAGATATCGAAGACCGGGAGATCCCGTTGAAGCGTGGGTTAGTCCGGTTTCTGCCTACGGTGAAGGAACGGATCGAACATCTACAAGGACGCACGTCAGGCTAGTATTCCTCAAACATCTAAATCGCTCCTTTTCAAAGGAACTTCTCGTCGCGTTGCGCGGAACAATGTGAGAAGGCTGTCTTAGACATCTTGGATTACAAGTACATCGTGATGACTAACACGACAATCGGAGCGTTCATGTCCCAGCTGGACTCGAACATAGTGCTAATCGCACTACCATCGATCGCTCGAGATTTGAAGGCCACACCCTTCGAGGTCCTTTGGGTGATAATGGGCTACATTCTCATGACTGCAGTCTTGCTATTGATGATCGGGCGTCTGGCAGATATTTATGGAAAGGTCCGTCTATACAACGCCGGCTTCGCAGTTTTCACCGTAGGATCAGGTCTTTGCAGTCTAGCATTTAGCGGCACGATGTTGGTTGTGTTTCGTCTTGTGCAAGGAGTAGGTGCCGCGCTCATATGGGCTAACAATGCCGCCATCTTGACAGATGCATTTCCTCCATCCGAGAGAGGCCGTGCGATAGGCATCAACCTAGTAGCAGGGATAGGTGGATCTGTAATTGGACTAGTCCTGGGAGGCGTCCTCACCGCATCTCTAGGATGGCGGTCAATTTTCTGGGTAAACCTTCCAATAGGTGTTTTCGCGACTTACTGGGCGTTCAGAGAACTAAGAGAACTGGGCATGTCTAAGCGTGAGAAACTGGATCCCCTTGGAAACTCCCTCTTCGCCTCAGGGCTCTCATCGTTTCTTATCGGGATAACCCTCGGGTCATTGCTTGGCTGGGAGGTCGCCGAGCTTGCCATGGCGTTAGGCGGTTTAGTGTTGCTTGGGTGTTTCCTGTACGTCGAGTCTCGGGTAGAGACTCCGATGATGGATCTATCTCTCTTCAAGCTACGCGCGTTCTCAGCGGGTATACTGAGCAACTTTCTCGCCTCGATTGCTCGTGGTGGGACGTTTCTCGTCCTCACATTCTATTATCAGGGAGCATTGCTGCTTGATGCGTTTACCGCTGGAATACTCCTGATCCCTTTTGCTTTGGCCTTCGTGATCGTCGGTCCCGTAAGCGGCTATCTATCAGACAAGTACGGGGCTAGAGTCTTCAGCACAGTTGGTCTACTTTTGTCGGCTGTCTCATACTTCTGGTTCGCGACACTGCCAGGGAATGTACCGTACAGTACCCTTGCGATGCCTATGATTCTCGGAGGAGCAGGAGGAGGAATGTTCGTCGCTCCGAACATCAGTTCTATAATGAATGCTACACCAGTCAACAGGCGTGGCGTAGCCTCTGGCATGTCAGCAACACTTGTCACAACGGGAGCTTTGCTAAGTCTTGCGATGGCGTTCGCGATCATGGCGACCAGTATTCCGCTGAAAACTCTCCAGCTTGTCTTCGCAGGCGAGTCGGCTGGAACTGGCACGAGGAATGTTGACTTGTTCGTGACTCCGATGCATATCATATGGCTGGTGATGGGTGTTCTTAGTTTGGTGGCTGCAGTACCCTCGGTCTTGAGGGGCCCAAAATTGACCGGGACCCCGGCCGCACTGGTATCGCCGAGACCCGCATGATTTCAATCCGCTAGGGCAGGTTGCACCTCTCAATCGTTAATTAATTCGTTCGACCAATTATTCGTCCATGGTTCTTGTTGCGAAGGACATTATGGAGAAGGACTTTCTCTCGTTGGGAAGAGAGACCAGTGTCGTCGAAGCGGCTCGTCAGATGAAGGCGAGAAAGCGAGGATTTGCGGTCATATCATCGAGTCATGGAACTCCCGAGGGAATCGTAACAGAGTGGGACCTACTCTCCAAGGTGGTCGCAGAAGGGAAGGATTCTGGAATGGTCAAAGTCTCGGACATCATGACGACCACCCTCATCAGTGTCGACGCGGGTGTCGGCTTCGATCAAGTAGCACAACTCATGGCCCAGAAGGGCGTGAGGAGACTCTTAGTCTTCAAGGACGACGAGGTGTTGGGAGTCATTACTGCAAGCAACGTTCTTGCGAGACTGAAAGAGTACATTGACAAGGTGTCTGCACAAATCGCAAGGCTTCAATCGCCAATCATCTAGTCCCTTATTTCAAAGGAAAATGTTGGACGATTTGAAGGTCCTCATCTATGCGTAACTAGTTACGCTGTCTAATGGTGTTCCGAAGGAAGATTTAATCGGGACTGGACGAGCCTCTTGATGAGCGCGAGGGTGAGCTTGACGCTTTCTCCATCTCCCACGAATCATGCCCATCTCGTAACGGAGATTCTAAGGCTAAAGCAGGAGAGGAACGCAGTGATACTATCTCACAATTACCAGGTGCCAGAAGTCCAGGATATTGCAGACTTTGTCGGTGACTCCCTCGGCCTATCACAAGCTGCCTCTAAGACTTCTGCGGATATAATCATTTTCTGCGGAGTACACTTCATGGCCGAGACCGCTTCGATAATCTCACCGGACAAGAAGGTTTTGATTCCTGATCTTGGTGCCGGATGCTCATTGGCCGCTACGATTGACGGCCAAAAGCTGAGGGCTTGGAAGGAACAACATCCTCGGGCAGTCGTAGTCTCATACATCAACACTACAGCTGAGGTTAAGGCCGAGAGCGACTATGCGTGTACTTCTAGCAACGCTGTCAAGATTGTGAATAGTATTCCGCGGGATCGGGAAATCTTGTTTTTGCCGGACCTGTTTCTCGGTGCTTATGTTATGGAGAAGACGGGTCGGAAGATGGAGGTATGGCCTGGAGAATGTCATGTTCATGCTGGTATTACACCGGATATTGTGAATCAGAAGTTGAAGGAGAATAGTGATGCCGAGTTCTTGATCCATCCCGAGTGTGGGTGTGTGACGCAATTTCTCTATTTTTCAGAGATGGGTGACTTTAGTCCTGAGATGACGCATGTGTATTCTACTGAGGGAATGGTTCGGCATGTGCGAGAGTCTAGTGCGGACAAGTTTGTTGTTGCTACTGAGACTGGTATTTTGCATCGTATGAGGAAGGAGAATCCGGGCAAGACGTTTCTCCCGATCAAGGATGACGCGGTATGCCAGTACATGAAAACGATAACGTTGGAAAAAGTATACAGGTCTCTTCGTGACCAGGTCTATCAGGTCAAGGTTCCAATAGAGACTGCTGATAGAGCGCGATTATCGATCCAGAGAATGCTCGAAATAACCTAGCCGGTCTCAGATCCTGCCTTTCTGATTACTGACCCGATGAAGCTCGCTTTCGCCTCTAAGGGGAGACGCCTTCCATGCTTGCTGTACAACTCGATCTTCAACCGTTCGTAGCTTCTCGCTTCTTCTGGATGGTCTCGCAGATAATCTCGGAAGACAAGGTAGTTCTTCCATGGAGTGCTTTGGTGGACCACGACGCGAATATGATGCGTGTTTGCGCCTGAGGGGCCTTTCCGAAAATATTCCGTCTGCGGGACCCGCATCTCGGGAGGGAAGAGGCTCCTGGGACGATATTCGTACCTGATTCGTTGCAGAGGCTCGATCAGTTTCTGGATGATTCCAAGGTCACGAACTCCGACTAGGATATCGATCGTCGGCTTCGCGCGTAGTTTTGGGACTGAAGTGCTTCCAACATGCTGAATATCTTCTACTTTGTCTCCGATCGCGTTGATGATCAACCTCTTCTCCTGTTCGTAGAGCAAAGGCCAACGAGGATCATGGTCCACTAAGATATCGACCATATGCGGTTCGACTCTAAGTCTCAATCGGGTTTCCAGGCAGCTTTCCTCACAGGGGTCAGTACTAGTATCACGCTGTTATCGCCAATCCTCCACCCCGTCTTTGTCTCCATCGATTTTCTCAATGCAATCAAGCGTTTACCTTTGACGATGTCTGTATGACACTGGATCATCAAGACATTCTCCTCTTCGTCGTCAATGACTATGCAGCTCCGAGGATTCTCTTGCAGGTTCAGGACTTTTCTTGATTTCTTGTTTGCTGGAATATGGAAGAGTCCGCTTCTATACGTGTAGCCTACTGGGACACAGTGTGGCCAGCCATCCCTTCCAGCAGTAGCGAGCCTGCAAACATCGTGAGACTCTAAGAGGTGTTGTTCTTTACGGTTGAACTTGATTCGTTCCTTTACTACTGGATTCATGTCACCTAAACCATCCTTCTGCAGGTACAGAACTGGGAAGATGCTGGATTATTTCTGGTTCATGATCGTCCGCGTTGAAGGAAGCACTCGCTGCGGCCTATCGGAGACTTCTCCACAAGCAGCGGTTCAAGCTGGACACTTGGATACTTGTAATTCTGTTCACTGCTGGCTTTGTTGGTGGATGCATATTCACTAGCATGGTGCTTATGTGGGCTGACCCATCACTTATTCCAGCTAATCCAGCGAGCAGACTAATGTACGATCTTCTTCACGACTCCGCCAATAGCCTGGGCCCAGTAACAGTCTATTCTGCCGTGGCCTTGTGGCTGGTTTGTCCGGTTGGCTATCTGATTCTCAAGTGGAGGAGTAAACGTATCGATATGATGTTTCCGGGCGAAGAAGACGAGATCTTCCTTGACGTGTATCCTGTCTATGAGAATCTGGACAAGTATCTCGTGACCGGTGAGGATTCGTTTAGATGGTCTGCGTTAAGGTCCACTGTACGAGCGGTACGGACTGTCCGTGACTGGTCTCATGCCATCAAGCTGGAAGGAGTCGGGGTTTCGCGTGAGAGTCTGGGGAAGATGAGGGAGGTTTTGAGTCAGCGTCTGGTGCCGGCAATCACGTCCGGGGACCATGGTGGTTTGGGGTTGGCTAGGGAGGCCTTGGAACGGTTTCTCGGGTTTTTGCTTGATTCTTCGAGTGATGATTTGAAGAGTATTGTCCGGACTTTACAGTCTCTCGGGTTTTCAGCGAATAGCTGATTAAGTGGTTAGAGCATTCTGGACGCTACTAGATAGTCGCCGGCTTCTGTTACTCTGCCAGAGTCGAATGGTTTCGTCATCGCCTCGGATAGGCTGGTCTCCCACTGGAACCATTTGTTAATTTCTTCTTTTTTGACGATGATGCACGTGTCTATTGTTTTTTCTAGCAGGGTCGCAAGAGCCTCATCGTAAGATAGAGTTGTAGTATTCTCATGTACTCTGTTTGTCCATGATTGCCAGATGTTCGCGTGTAAGTGTCTCTCGGGTTTCGGGTCTTCATGGCCTATGATTAGTGCGTGGCTCTCTAAGAGTTGGAGAGAGCGGTGAAAGGGGGTGTTGTGCTTCTTGCCTTCTAGTTTCAATTGTTTTCTTAGTTGGTCTGTTCTCGCGGGCGCTCTCTGGATCGTGTCAAGTATCTTCCATTCTAGATTGTTGAAGATTTCGTGTTTGCGTGCTAGTTGGTTGTAGTGGCGGATGATGGGGTCGAGGATTGGCCAGATTTCTTTCGCTACTAGCGTTTTGGTTTTGCGGAATATTCTTGTTGAGAGTATTGCCGGGTCTTGTTCGAGATCTTTTAGGATCTTGGCGACTGGTTGGTCATTGACTTTCGTATTCCACCATTCGTTCCAGCCGGTGAAGCCTTTGCGTGTTGGTTTCCATTCTCGACCGAGGACTGCGCTGATTAGGCTGGGGAGCTCGTTGCCTCCGAGGACGCTTACGAGTTGATTGTGATGGATGAACTGCTGGATTTCTCTGGTTGTTCGTAGTCGTAGACTGGGCTGTAAATGGTGTTCTCTTAGCTTGGCGGCTTCTGCTTTGCGAATGATCCTCTCAACCTTGCCAGGCATGTGTCAGTCTCTACTGTGTCAGGCGGCTTGACTGGTTGGTCTTTTGGCTTCTTCCAATGGATGTCGCTCGCGATCTCGACTGACCCCCACCCCCCGGACCTTGGTGACTCGTCGAGA
The DNA here is from genome assembly GCA_035656295.1 of Bathyarchaeia archaeon. Classification (GTDB taxonomy): domain Archaea; phylum Thermoproteota; class Bathyarchaeia; order 40CM-2-53-6; family 40CM-2-53-6; genus 40CM-2-53-6. Next base: position 419,014 of record DASRSU010000008.1, read on the forward strand.
ATGGGCTTTGTCCACCGATCCAGGCGGAGAATGGGCTTGTCCGCATCCCGGTTGGGGACGGTTTGACAGGTAAAATGTACCTTCTTCCTTATGAACTATAATAGTCGCGGGACGTTTTTGCACCCTTTGGTCAACCGGCTTAACCACGTCTAGAAATCTCAGAAATCGTGAGGGATCCAAGTCAACCGTCAAATATTGGAAGACCACGTGACGTTCGAATGGGCCTGGGATCCAGGTTGTCCTTCGCATCGGCTTGACTAGTACGTGCATCCGTAAATGGGGCCAGGCTGCCTAGTAGTAGTGTTGGATGGCATGGTTGAGTTCGGGCCCGCCTGCATCCCATAAGCGACGTCTCCGGTTCCATTTTCACCACCAGCCGGAACCGGAAGGTCAACCGGTAGAAGAGGCCCAGAGTCCGCGTCTATCAGCAGACGAGATCCTCACCAGTCTCAGAAGACGGCCTGGGGACGCGGCAGAAGAATCTGGCGTGATGGAGAACGATCAGGGTGAAGAATTTGAAGAAGGTCAAGAGGGTGGAGTCTCACACGTTCTTCGAGACGCGATCACGAAAAAGATCCATCACAGACGAGGATTCGCGTTCTTCTTGCTATTCTGCGCCTCCAGCGCTATACTTTACGAAATGTTAAAGCCACGCTACAACCTTCCATCTATCACTAGTCTGACAATCGACCTAGGTACCACGATATTCTCCTCGCTGTTGGTGCAGATCGGAGTCGCATCACTCATCGGGATACTTCTGATTCTCCGAGTTAGCCGGAGAAGAAAATCTCACACGATGCCGAGTCGGCAGTAAGCTCTCGAATCAAAACCGCGACTCTCGCAAAGCCCAACACTTCGCTCTGCGACAAATCTTACGATTGAATAGTTGAATTGGAGTCAAATGCCTTTCATTATCGCGAACAGACGTCGTGGAGAAGCACAAGTGGCCGAGATGTGCGGAATCGAATATTCGAATCGCGATAGAATGATCTGTTGCCGAGAACGGCACTAGTGAAAGCCTTAGAATCATACTTTGCCTATTCTACTGACTGATTCGTAAGCCCCTATGGTGCCTGGGGTCTTGCTGGAAACATGGTCATTTCCCTGATTCTGGTATCAAACGTCTAATCGTGGGCCAATCAGCCCCAGTTGTAATAATGGAGGTTACTATGGGCATTGCCAAATCCCTATCTTCCTTCGTTAGGTTATTCCGGATGGATTTGTAATAATGGCGGCGGGTGGTTGTAGGAATATCAATAGTAATGCTAACCCAATTCAGGATACTACATTGTACACAACCAAGTTGACACTGACAATGGTGACATTTCAGGGGGAGGCAGTTACTGGACGATAAGATATGTAAGTAGTCTTTAGCCGTTTACGATATTGAAATTCCCACCGTCTCTGAAAAGTAGAACGTATAATGTCCCTGAATGGATTCCCCTCCTATCCTAAAATAGTAACGAGTTACAGACTCGTAATCGTCATTTGGGATATTACAGTGGCATCCATAGATGGGTGCCCGGTAAATAATCGGGGTAGCCACTAGAATTACCATAGCGGCTACGGCAATGATCATGGCTATCAGAATCTTCCTTCTTCTTTTCAATTCCGATGAAAAAGTAATATGATTTTTCGGACTTGTAATCTTTTCGACTCTCAGTTGGCTCAGCTCGGAGTAACCCATTTTCCTCTTCTCTTCAGCTAAGGTTGAAATTCTAAGGTCTAAGAAGGGTCAAAAACAGTGGTTTTCCGGCCTTCCGCAATACGAGTAGTGGGACAGAGTAAAAACAGTGATTATTGGACGTATCTCTCGACATTGGAATTAGTAACGCGTCTTTATCGATTGTACGATTTTCGTGCAGCACTTGCATTCCTTGTGCATGCAACGACTCATCATGTAATCCTTGCATTTCTCACAGTCACAGAACGTAGAACCTTTCGTCTTTGTGTGTATCAAAAATCCTTCTCGTGGCTCGTGACGGGCCGATGACCTTCGCTTTTGCAAACACTCTCTCTGTACGTGTGGTGAGGTCGAGTACTAGTCGAAAATTGTGATACCGAGTAGGCATGGCTGGGGGTAGCAAACTTCGAACGCAATGACGATTGCGCGTGTGTTATTCGCACTGAGTCTTCTTCTGTATCGTGCGATATATCGAGATTCAATATTTTCGAGTCTAGAAATGTTCGCGTTACAAAACATTCGTTAAATGAGACATGTTGCTTCAGCCATTGCTTAATGCATCCGAATCTATCTAGAAACACGATAGGAACACTAATACTAACGATCCTAATCCTGACCGGAACACTCCTCGTAGCCTCAGCGACCGTACGCCACGTCAGGGCCCCAACGACCCTTCCGACATTTTCGAACTTCGAAGTGGCGTCCAACCCTTTTACCGGCGACCCTGGAATTGGCACGATGTGCCCCAACACGAATAATAATTGTAAGAACTGGCTGGGTGAGCCAGCGGTCCGGGCGGACAATGCTGGGAACTTTTACGGTGTCGCTGAAAACACATGTTTCGTCAACCAATTGCCATGTCGAGGAACTCAGGCTTTCAAGTCCGTTGACAATGGACTACACTATACTACGTTGAAGCCTCCGAACAGTCAGTCTGTACAAAACAGACAAGCCTCTCCCGCAGGGGGAGACACCGATATTGCGGTGGCACCAGTAAAGAATCTCAACGGTTACTACAATGTTTACGTTGCGAGTCTCGCGACCACCCCGTTGCTCTTCAACATTTACGTCAGTACGAGCAGGGATGGAGGAGCTAACTGGCAGTTGAACCCGACTGGTGCGGACGTCCCCGTTGACGACCGCGAATGGATAGCGGCCGACGGTGCCAACAAGGTGTGCGTATCATACCACGCCGTCTCGTTAACTTTCAACATCATCGTCAACTGTAGCTATGACGCCGGCACAACCTTCCCACAAGCTAACAGTGCATTTGACGCAGCGAACAGTTTCCATGGCCTAGCACAGACCGCGATCGGTAACCTAGCAATAGACCCGGATAACCATGTCATCTACCAAATATTCAGCAGCGTCGCAAACGCTCAGGAAGTATCCTTACAATCAACAGTCAATTGCGCAACCCACGTGGTCTGGATGGCTGTCTCCACTGACGGCGGACTCACCTTCAAAGACCATGTTGTATACAACGATCCGAATGTAAACATCTGCCATGGACACCAGTTCCCGAATGTTAGTATTGATCGCATGGGTAACGTGTACGCATTCTACAGCGACGATCACAACCTCTACTATAGCTACTCGACCAATTACGGTAAGACTTGGTCGCAACGCTTCCAAGTGAACCAGACACCGTCCAATACGGCGATCATGCCATGGAGCTCCGCAGGTAGCAGAGGCGGCGTTGATGTTGCATGGTACGGCACTAGCTACTATGACGGCACGACCATACCTGACAATTATCCGATAAGCGCGGAATGGAAGGTCTATTTTGCACAGAGTGTTAACGCGATCAGCATCAATCCCACGTTCACACAGACTCCTGCTACAGGAATCATACATTATGGCGGCGTATGCGAGGCAGGCACGACCTGTTCAGGCAATCGGGATCTCTACGATGACTTCGGACTTGCAGTAAGTCCAAAGACTGGTCTTGCCTCAATCTTCTACGACAATGACCAATACACGAACACTGTCAACGAGCCCACTGCACCGAGCAGCAGATGCCAATCAGTGACAAATGGAGGCAACACAATCTATTGCGAACATGTTGATGTTGCAACTCAGACCTCAGGTACGAGCATCATATTTCCACCGCGCGAGTTTGAAGAAGATGAAGGAGACTTCGAAGACATTGGCACCAATGGCAACCACCAGTCCGATTTTAACGACCATGTCGAAAACAGTGGCGGCAGTCCGATCACCTCGATCAGCGTAAAGCTGAACGGATTAGCATTACCGGTCACTCTTGACAGATCGCTCCCACTACAGTCTGGTCAGAGCGTCACTGTACATGCAACAAGCGTGCCTGTAGGACTTGTGCCTGTCGTCGACGACACTTACACAGTAACCATTACTGTGACATTGGCGGATGGATCCACAGTAACCCACGAGTCCCAAGCTATCTACACCTCATTCGCGAGGATCGGGCTGTAAACCCCGGTCTGTCCTACTTTCTTTCGCAGTATTTTTTTCTTGAATACTTCCGAAAAGATTCTGTTCCCCTGATTCAGTAGTGAATTCTGAAACAGGGGGACACTTGAACCGCTATACCAATGGGCAGATCATCGTTTCCGGCGTGCAGGACTAATTTCCATGCTAGTGTCGATGCTCTTAGAAGAATGAGTAATTGCACCGACAGAGATGACATCTACGCCCGTCCTAGCGTAGCTTGACAGGTTCTCCTTCCGAATTCCTCCAGAGGCTTCCAACATTACTTTTCCACGAAGATTCCTTTTTGCGAGCAGAGAAACCGTCTCCCGTATCTCGTCCGGACTCATGTTATCCAAGAGCACAATGTCAGCTCCCGCTCTTACCGCTAGCACAGCCTGGGCCGGTTTTGTGATTTCCACTTCTATCTTCCTAGTAAAGCTCGCCTGGGACCTTGCCTTACGAACAGAATCGGCCAGAGATCGCGTTATTGCTAGATGATTGTCCTTGATCAGCACCGCATCGTCAAGTCCAAGCCGGTGAGTATCGCCGCCTCCAAGCTCAACCGCCCTCTTCTCAAAGTATCGCAAGCCCGGAAGCGTCTTCCTAGTCGCGGCGATCCTGACTCTCGACTTTGATCCTCTGGCGATGCGTACGAGTTCTGCTGTCGCGGTCGCTATTCCTGACATGTGAGATATTATGTTGAGCAGGGTTCTTTCAATTCTGAGAAGCTGGCGTGCAGGACCAGTGGCCAGCAGAATCCTTGTCCCAGCTCTTACCTTCTCTCCAACCTGTACTAGCACTGTCCCTTTACATTCAGAAAGTCTCAACAGAATTAGCGCTTCATCCAACCCTGCGATCACAGCTTCCTCTTTACAGGTAACTACGGCTTCTGCTCTCAGTCTGGGATCGATGATCGCGTCTGTGGTAATATCTCCGTATCCTATGTCTTCGGCGAGAAATGATTTGATCGCGTCTTCCACGTTAGCATTGGATGGGCTCAAAGAATAGCCCGGTCAATAGTTTCGTTTCGTACCGCTGTCGCGTTCTCTCACAACTTTCTCGACATGTTCGATGATCGTTTTGAGCTGTGTTCCCGGTCCATAGTTCCCGGTTATGCCCTGCTTCTCGAGTTTTGGCTTGTCCTCGTCAGGGATTATTCCCCCACCAACAAGGAGAATATTGTCCCCGTCCTTCTCACGGATCAGTTTTGCAACTTTCGGGAAGGCAGTCATGTGGGCTCCGTTGAGGAGGCTCATCGCGACAACGTCAACATCTTCGTCAATGGCCATCTGTGCCACCTGCTCCGGTGTTGCAAGGAAGCCGGTGTAGATTACTTCCATCCCAGCGTCCCGGAATGCCCGACAAAGTATCAACGCGCCACGGTCATGCCCATCAAGTCCCGGCTTAGCTACGAGAATGCGGATTCTCCTTGCTGAAGTTAGAGATTCTTTGGTCTTGGGCAAGATTAGGACCTATTCAAGAGATCGACGTTGCTATTCTTGATAATTAAGCACTACTCGATGCTATTATTGGCCCTTACTTGTCTTGTAGATTATTTCGAGCTTTATCCTGTCCGGGTCTTCGAAGTAGACCGCATAGTATCCGCCCATGTACTCGACCCACTGTTTGGGCCCACCATACAGAATCGTAGCCTGTCGATCTTGGAGGTACTTGTAGAAACCATCGACGAAGTGTCTTGATGTTACGCGAAACGCAACATGGTTTAGTCCAACTCGTTTTCGGTGAAAGCCTGCTTTCAGGTACTTGGTCTCACATTTCAATAGGAAAATTGCCGTGCCTCTATAGCGCCAGCCCACGATGTCTTTTTCTCGTAGAACTTCCTTGTAGCAAAGTCTGGCAAGAAATTCCCCATAGAATCGTCCCGACCGCTCGAGGTCTGACACGGTAATCTCGATATGATGGATGGGATTCCTAGGGTCCTGCAGAGTTGCTCTAATGCTGCCTGTTTTTCATAGAGGCGACTTTCGGCTGCGTGAATTCCTCATATTATTATCATCGTTCGATATATCGAATCTAGAAAATATCAGGCTTCGAAAATATTTCTTCGCGGAACATTCCCTATATGCAGAACCTAGACCGATGCCATTCTCATGAAGAAAACGATAGCGATTACAGCAATATTTCTCATACTATCTATAGCTTCGATCATGTTATCTCCTAACATCCGTTCTACCCACGCGTCGGCTTTCCTAGACCCTGTACTAGCTCGCGCAGCATCGATCACGACACAATCAGCAGTCGTCCGTGTAATCGTAACACTAGATCACATACCCACTGCCAGCGACACTCAAGGCATCCGCCAATACTCGTCCGCGACGGTTGGGATGACCCAACTGCCTATGATCCTAACAGTCACAACTTACGGCAGTCTAGCCAGCATCCTCGCCTATCCTGGTGTCGTTTCAGTATGGGCTGACAGGCAAGTTGCATATTTTGGCACCGTAGTTACGCACAGTTATGGTGAGATACCCGTCCAACATTCCTGGTGGAACGACATAATGCGTGTTCCCGACGTCTGGAATCTAGGCTTCCAAGGTCAGGGAGTAACAGTGGCTGTTGTAGACTCGGGCGTCGACGCCACCAATCCCTCCCTAGGCTACAACTTCCAAGGACCTCCGGCCGCATCACAAGCGCCCTATCGCATCATCCAGAATGTCAAAGTCTTCACAGTCGGCGAGATCGTTGGCGGCCAGCCCATAGGACCCGACCAGATCTACCTTGAAAACCAGCCCAACACAGACACGACTGGCGGGCACGGCACCAGCGTGTCGGGCCTAATCGCGGGAACCGGCGATGCCTCTAACGGTGTCTACAAGGGAGCCGCGCCTAAGGCCAATATCGTCGGCCTTGGTGCTGGTGATACAGAGTTCATCTTCCACATCGTTGCCAGCTACAACTACATCCTCGCCCACCGGGTACAGTACAACATCAAGGTCGTTAACAACAGCTGGGGTACAGACTTCAACTGTTCAGACAACCTTGGGCAACCCACTCACGATTGCGACCCCGGCACACCGATTCAGCAGGCGACCAAGGCTGCTCACGACGCGGGCACAGCGGTATTCTTCGCGGCTGGCAATAGTGGGCCTACACATCCGACCATCAACCCGTTCGCCGAACCCGCTTGGGTCGTTGGCGTCGGAGCCGGAACACAGTCCAAAGGTCTGACTGAATTCTCCTCCCGCGGAGTCCCCACTGACCCGACAAAGCAGCCCTCCATAGTCGCGCCCGGAATCAACGTCATCTCAACAAAAGCCAAGACAGGCGCCACGGACAACCCTCTCCTCGCGAGCACCGATGCCGGAAACATCATCACCGCCTACCAGCCCTATTACACAACCTTCGGCGGAACAAGCGCCGCCTCACCTATGGCCTCCGGCGTCGCAGCGCTGATCCTATCCGCCTCTAACCTCTCGCCAGATCAGCTCAAAGCCGCACTGATTCGTAGCACCGAGCCGATGCTCGGATACCTACCCTACCAGGCCGGGACAGGCTACACCAATGCCCTGAGCGCGGTAAGAACGGCGATAGGTCAAGGATTCAGCCGCACCAGCATCCCTGTTCAAGCGTTCGGCGACCAGCGGTTCATCTACACGCAATTCATTGGCGGTGCAGGTGTGATTACCGCCGCTTGGCTGTCTGCTAGCGTCCCAGTATTCAATGGTGCATTGAACATGACGTTCAAGGCCAGCTTCCCAGTCCCAGCCTCCAGCGTCCTCCAGTGGGAGAGTGACATTTACGGTCCGAATGACTACGCGGTTGCGGATTGTGGAGTAACCAGGCCGAAATCTGACTGCATCTTCGCGCGTACCGGAGATACAAGCATGAACTACAAGATAACCAACTCTACGTTCATTGCCAGCCTCAACAATCCAGGCTTCAACTCCGGAACCTGGGATGTCAGAGTCCTCAACTTCGACCAGGGTAGCCAAGTAACTCTCACCGTCGACATCAACTATCCGGCTACAGGCCCCCCTCCGCCGCCCGGCTGCACTGAATCCGATGGCAACGGTGACTTTCAAGGCCAGCAGCGCGGTAACTTCAACTTCGACAACGACGGCTGTATGGATGGAGACGAAGACAACGTCCAATCCACCAACCGTGGTGACGGACGAGACTTCCAGTCAACCTCGATCAACAACGTGCGGACAGACAGTGTCGCTCACACTATGACCATCACGGGAGTAGGCGTCAGCGGCGGATTACCAGTCGCCTTCGTCTTCACAGCTCTAGAGACAAGTTCGACAACGCCAGGCTGGGTCAGCTTCAGCTTCAGCGACGGCTATACCAACTCTGGCCTACTGATAAACGGCAGCATAGTCCTGCACTAGTCCATCCGTATCCCAAGACGGTCGGCGCGCCCGCCGGCCACCTTTTTTTTCATGTTCCACGATGCAGTCTAGTGATTCGCTGACATACGGGTAGGTTCTGGTCCAGGGACGAAGTGGAAGAGGACCCAATCATGATCGGGGTGGGACGCTAAGCCTATAACTTTCCATAGTGGACTTCAAAAAGAATTGCAGGCTGTCTCGTATCCGTTGAAACAGTTTGTCGCTGATTGCGAAAGAATTGTCAGAGGCTCAAGGAACGAGACAGATACTCTTAGAGATCTGCGGCCTTTGCTTGAGAAGCTCTTAAGGCAAAACGGTTCTGTCCCTGAGGGAGCTTTCAAGCCTAGGCGAGACAGGTTTGCGATGAACCTGCTCTACATACCCACTGACCAGGCGTTTTCAATTATCGGCGGCGTTTGGCATCCGGGACAAACAACTTCCATTCATGATCACTTGACTTGGGCCTTGATAGGCGTGTATACCGGACGGGAGCGAGAAGCGTTGTATCGTAGGCTGGATGATGCATCGAATCCGAAGTTTGCAAAGGTGGAGAAAGTGAGTGAAAGGATTAACGAGCAGGGACACGTTACAGTGCTTGCTCATTCTGGGATACACAAGGTGGACAATCCATCCAGTGACACGCCGACGCACAGTGTCCATGTTTATGGCCGGGACATTGGGAATCTTGAAAGACACAGTTACAATCCGGTTACTGGAGAGATTGGAAAATTTGTGTCAGGCTACTGCAACGTACTGAGAGACACTGATCCATATTAGATTCTCACAGAGCGAGTTCTACGATAAGGTATGGGCTCTTCGAGCCTGGTTTCTGGGAATTCTTTGGGCTTTCCTTCCTCGTCATAGCTGGAGGATTCCTATGGAGTAGTAAGTTTGGCAAGCTAGGTCTTAGAGACAAGATCATTGATAGAATCGACTTGCGTGGGGACGAGATGGTGCTTGATGTTGGTTGTGGACGAGGACTCTTGATGATTGGGGTCGCGAAGCGACTAACGACGGGTAAAGCTGTCGGTGTTGACATTTGGAACAAGGGAGACTTGTCGGGAAATAGTCCTGTAGCAGTATTGGAGAACGCGAAGATTGAGGGCGTAATTGACAGGGTAGAGGTTAGGGATGGTGATGCACGGGATTTGCCGTTTCCTGAGGCAACGTTCGATCTTGTTCTCTCGTCATCAGTAATTCATAACATCAAAGATAAGCCGGGCCGGGAGAAAGCGTTAGCAGAGATGGTTAGAGTTCTCAAACCGGGAGGAACAATCTACATCTCCGATATTTTCCACTTGACAGAATATGTTGACTTGTTGAAGAAGATGAGAATGTCAGATGTGAGAAGGCTGGCGTTGACTTTCTTGTTCTTCCAACCTGGTGTAGTAGTTACCGCGAAAAAACCCATCGATAACTAGGTAGCTACTCTTTCAGCGTCGCCATCGGAATCCTCCATCCTCTCCTCACACTGACCATGCGAAGAGTGAACGTAGCCAGCGCCGCGACGATCTCAGCAACGCTTCCGAGAACTTGGGCCTGGTTGGCGATGATTATGATAGTGGCTCCTAGCAGCGAGGCTACGGCATAGATTTCGCTTCGTAGAATCAACGGTACTTCTACCGCCAAGATGTCTCGTAGCACGCCGCCGCCTACGCCTGTCAGCATGCCGAGCAACGATGCGGGGACGGGTCCAAGTCCGCTGCCCAATGCTATCGTCGTACCTGTGACAGTGAAGATGCCTAGTCCGATCGCGTCAAATGTTGTCACGAACAGCACGTGGTGGATTAGTCTGTTGTACGAGACGAAGACTAGGGCTCCAGCAAGAGCGGCGACTGCGAGATAGCGTGTGTCCGTGACGGTCGTTGGTGGGAGTCGGTTGAGTAGAACATCGCGCAGGATCCCGCCGCCCAGGCCTGTTGTGACGCTTAGTACCAGGATTCCGAATAGGTCCATTTTCTTTCGGACTGCGAGTATTCCACCGCTCAGTCCAAAAGCGAATGTCCCGGCTAGATTGAGTATGAGTGTTGCTAGGTCTTCCATCTGGCGTTTCTAGACTTGGTAGTCGAAAAGCTTCATGTTTATCTGTGATAGGGTCGTGTTAGGGTACTGTCGGATCATGGCGACCGAGGACTTAGGCTTCGAGGATATCCTGAAACATGTTGACCGAGAATCAGAACATTTCGTCGTCAGACTTGAAACTCATCCTACCGGGAGACAATTGACCATCGTCGAGCCCCACAGGCCGACCAAAGACGATGCCATGTTGAAGACGTTGGCGCATAAGCTTAAGGAAACTATGGGCACGGGCGGTGACGTGGAAAATGGACGCGTTGTCCTCCACGGCGATCACCGGGACCACGTTAAGAGGGAACTGGTCAAGCTTGGATTTGCAGACGAAAACATTGAACTGATCTAGCTCTCTGATACAATATGAAGAGTCAGAAGGCGAAGGCTGAAGCATTCCAAGCATTACATCAATCAAAACAGATTTTTGTTTTACCTAACTGCTGGGATGTTCCCAGTGCTCGACTCTTCGAAGACGCCGGCTTTCCAGCTGTAGCAACCTCGAGCGCGGCTCTAATGGTATCTCTCGGATACCCAGACGGGCAGGTCATCCCGAAGACGTTGTTGATCTCAACGATCGAGCGAATCGCCAAGGTTCTCTCTGTGCCTCTATCCGCGGACATTGTCGCAGGATTCGGGTCCACGCCGAAACAAGTTGAGACCACTGTCAAGTCCGTGATCAAGGCTGGAGCTATCGGTGTGAACATTGAAGACTTTGAACATTCGACGAAGAAACTGTTTCCGGTGGATGCTCAGGTCAAGAAGCTTCGCGCCGTGAAGAAATTGGCTTCTTCAATGAAGATACCGTTTGTGTTGAATGGTCGGACTGACGCGTTCAGGTTTGCTGAGGGAGACGAGGAGGCTAGGCTGAAGGAAGCGATTCGTCGTGCCACGGCGTACAGGGACGCGGGTGCCGACTGCGTCTATCCGATGGGTCTCGTCGGCGCGAACATGATCAAGACTTTCGTCGATGCTGTAAATCATCCGGTGAATGTTATGGTGAGGAAGGGTCTCCCGAACGTTCAGGAGCTTGATCGGCTCGGTGTCAGGCGTCTTAGTTTTGGACCTGCAGCTGCGTATGCAGCGTTTGGATTTCTGAAGCAGGCTTGTCAGGAGATTCGGGAAAAGGGAACATTCTCCAACCTCACCGAGGGTGCAATCAGTTTCGACGAACTCAACAGTCTGGCCCTTCCTAGAACTTCCTAACACAGTCGGATCAGCTAGATAGAGCCTATTCCTGTGATCATGAGAACGTTAGTGTGTAGTCTGGATGGGATCACTTTGCAACTCGATGCTAGGGTTGGTTGGACTAGTCAACCCGTTGATATTTCTAGGTGTTTTGATAACTGTACCATGATGGTAATATTGTCCAATCATTCCTGGGCCAAGTCATGGGACGCTAGCATTGATGAAACGAATGGAATGGTTGATCAGGAGCGGTCTCAAAGTCTAGTACTCGCTGACTCGTATGCCATCAACACGTTTCCTGGCTCCTACAGCATCTTTCATACATGATGCGTGCCAGATACTTACGTTCCTGAGAGGCGTCTATTGTGAGCGTGGAGGAGCAGGGCGCTTCGAGACGAGACCAGATTCTCGAGTTCATCAACGCAAATCCAGGGGTGCACCTGCGAATGATCAAACGAAACCTGAATCTAGCAATGGGTGTCATCCAGTACCATCTATACCGATTAGAGAAAGAGCGACGCATTGTTTCGATGAGACGGGGACTCTACAAGCGATTCTATCCCAGTCTTGGATTTGGAGAAGAACAGAAAGAGATCTTGAGTCTTCTCTCACAGGAGACGGCGAGAGACCTCCTGCTTTACCTGATCCAGAAACCAGGGTCTTCTCAGAAACAGTTGTCCGAGTTTGCCCAGATTTCTCCCGCTTCGATCAACTGGCACATGAAACGATTGTCAGAGGTTGGTTTTGTTGACATGAGACGAGAAGGATCATCTGTTCATTACAATGTGAAAGGAGATCCGGTTAGGATACTCAGACTCTTGAAGGATTATCATCCAAGCATATGGGAGAGATGGGCGGACAGACTCGCCGATCTACTTACATGAACAAGGTGAAGGAAAAAGGGTTTGGAGAAAAAGCTCGTGGATTGTGATTGCCAGTGATATTTGCCGTAGGCCTATTGCAGTCTGGACAACCGTCCACACTTGACTTGGCGGGCATACTAGAGATTGCCAGTGGGATCTTTGCCCTGACATTGTTCTCTATCTCGATTATTGCTTGGTATCTTAGACGACAGTGGAGGATCCTCATCGTCGCAACCGCGTTCCTTCTGTTCTCTTTGAAAACGCTAATCGATTTTTTCCCTCCCGTTTTCGTTGACGCGGACTTTATCAAAATCTTTCTCGACTTTGTGGTGCTCGCGTTGTTCTTCTTCGCGATCGTCTTAAGGCCGAGAAAGGACATGGAAGCCCAATCGTCCAAGACTATGCAATAAGCAAAAAAGGGGATGGGCTGGGTTCGACAAGAGCCAAATCCCAGTCTAGTCCTCTAATGCCTCTAGAGCCGTGTCGGGACCTGTCTGGTCACCAGCTTCAGTGTTGCAGTCTCCAGTCTGCGTTGCGCCGCTGCCGGTACATGGTGCTCCCTGGTCCGTGTCACCGGTTGGTGTGGGCGACGTGCCCGCTGGTGCTGCGTGTGTAATGTTGAAGCCGACGAATATGGCGAGTGCGAGCGAGAGAATGCCTAGTGCCAAGAACTTGTTCTGTTTCAGTTTATTTTCACCTCTCTCTGTTTTTTCTCGTCTTTGTATGATGTGGGCTATCCAAGTAAAGCGGGTTTTGGTACAGTCATGAAATTTTGACAATTGTACCATGACAGCATTACTAACGCGCCACGCTTACGTTTCAGATCCAATCGTTGACAATGTTCCTGTCGACTTTGCAAGCTAGTGTTTTTCTAGATTGGGCCTACCTGTATCCTCATGCGGACCGTGACTTCTATCAAATCTTCGCCAAGTTTGACTGGTACACCTACCGCCAGCAACTCTTCCACCAACAGATTGGGTCTGACAATACCAACCTGCATCTTCAGATTGGTCCAGTAGCTTTGATGGCAGGGATTGGTGCCTTCATTGGTGCTCGCGGGGGACCCTGGGGAGCTCTCGCAGGTGCCATCATAGGTGAAATTCTTGGCGCGATTGTTGGCTACGGTATCGTCCATAACTACGTGGACGAAGCAGGCACCATATGATTCTGGGCCAACACGGGACTAATTCAAGCCATCCAAAACGTGCCCTGGTTGATATCCATCTGTGGATCACTATGCCAAGATCTCGCGACCGCATACATATTGGCGAATCTCCACTACTTTAGGCTCGGGGGCTCAACCTTCCTCAACGGACTAGGGATCGCTAATCCCTAGCCCTTTTCTTAATCACTTAAAACAAGAACGAATACCTAGTTTTAGACTAGAATTGCAGCAGAAGAAGATGTCGCCTTCACAGGGGCGTTTGCTCTTCTTCGCAGGAATAGCGATTCTCGCAGTTGACCTCGCTCTGTCTCTGTACTCCGTTCCCTACGCGGCTGACCCTCGTTTGCCATCCTTCCCATTCCTCGAACTAGGATTTCCCGTGGCCTCTTTGCTTTTGTTTATGTCAGCAATACTATCAGGAGGAGGGTGGACTGCCTGGCGCACTTCCCTCGCCCCGTTTCTAGCTCTGTCTGCAGGTCTAATCGTTCTCGGCATTTTCCTCCTCAGTCTCAGCCTAACCTATGCAGTCCCGATCGTGGCTGGGGGAGCTACATTGTATGTTACGCCCTATACGACACAGGCCACGGAAGTTGTCGCAGCAGGATTCCTTTGGGGTCTTTTCGTTCTTATTTTTAGGTGGAGGAACAAGTCCAGGCCCGCAGGGATTTCGTCGAGCCCCTCAACAACGAGTCCATGAATCGTTTCTGACTAGACGTTTAGTAACTAAGAGATCATAATAGCGAATACATTCATTCATGAGCTCGACATGAAGGCTGATGATTCCTAGATCTTTCTTCTTGACAAAGGGCGTTGGAAAGCACAAAGAGCAGCTAGCGTCTTTCGAGCTTGCGCTTCGAGATGCTGGCATTGCGATTTGCAATATTGTTACTGTGTCGAGTATTATCCCGCCGGGGTGCAGATTGATTCCGAGGGAGAAGGGGGTTCAGATGTTGCATCCTGGAGAGATCACTTTTGTCGTGCTTGCCCGAAATAGTACGGATGAGCCTCATAGATTGATCGCGTCTTCTATCGGTGTTGCGATTCCATCCGAAGAGCAACAGTACGGGTATCTCTCCGAGCATCATTCGTTTGGCCAGACGGAGGAGACTGCTGGAGATTATTGTGAGGATCTTGCTGCGACGATGCTTGCGACAACGATGGGCTTCGCGTTTGATCCTGCGACGGCATGGGACGATAGGAAGCAGTTGTTCAAGTCTAGCGGCGTGACGATCAAGACTACGAATGTGACCCAGTCGGCGATTGGGGACAAGGATGGTCTATGGACTTCAGTTATCGCCGCGGCAGTCTTTCTACCCGATGTCCCGGTTCAACAGCCAGGTTCTCAGATGACAAACAGCTCTGCAGTCTAAGGGTTGGCGAGGACGCAAAACTAGCCGATTGTGCCTTGGCGTTGGAGTTCGTCCTGGATGCCAGCGCGTACTTGGCGTAGTCTTACTCTCTGGTCCGCGTACTCATCACCAGAAATATGGCCCGCCTTGAAATCATCGTCCAGTCTCTTGATCTGGTCCTCAAGCTCCAATAGTCTACGTCTTAACTGGTCCAGGTAGCCAGTGGAGGTCTCCTGGGTCACGACTTGGCTCGGGGTCAAGGCCGCCTTTATCGCTCCATCTTCTATTCTGAAGATGGTATCAGCAACTCTTGCAACGTTCGGGTCATGGGTGACCATGACGACTGTTTTTCCGAGTTCTCGGTTGGCTTTGACAAGGAATTGTGTGACCATCTGGGCGTTGACACTATCAAGTTCTCCAGTAGGCTCATCTGCCAATATCAATGGGGGGTCGTTCGCTAGCGCAGCTGCGATGGCTACGCGTTGCTGTTCTCCACCGCTGA
Source organism: Bathyarchaeia archaeon (assembly GCA_035656295.1). Taxonomy (GTDB): domain Archaea; phylum Thermoproteota; class Bathyarchaeia; order 40CM-2-53-6; family 40CM-2-53-6; genus 40CM-2-53-6. The sequence continues at coordinate 434,632 of DASRSU010000008.1, forward strand.
GTTCGTCTGGTTTATGGTCGGCTCGATCGGATAATCCTACGACGGATAGTAGTTCTTTGACTCTTGATTGGCGTATGCCTGAGGGTGTTCGTGCGGCCATCATGGGAAGTTCGATGTTTTCTGCTGCGGTTAGCATCGGGATCAGGTTTAGGCTCTGGAAGACGTGGCCGACGATGTCTCGTCGATAGTTTACTAGTTCGCTGCTGGAAAGTTCGGAGAGTGGGATGTCTCCTACTCTGATGCTGCCGGCGGTGGGTTTGTCGAGGCCACCGAGAATGTTGAGCAGTGTTGTTTTTCCGCTTCCGCTCGGTCCTATGATCGCTACTACCGTTCCTTCCTGAACTTTGAGGTTTAGTCCTCTGAGGGCCTGGACTTCGACGTCGCCGATGCGGTAGGCTTTGACGAGCGAGTTGACTGTTACTGGTATTGCTTTTTTCATGCGAATCTCACCGAACGGCTCATCTTGGAAAGATTCTTCCTAGCGGAAGATATGACTGGCGCGAATACTCCCAAGAGTAGTAGTCCAATGACGGCTCCTAATTGTTGCTGTGACCAGGCGGGGAATACTACTCGTCTGGGGCTGAGCAGGTCGGTGAAGTTGACTGAGAAGGATTGGAAGCCTGAGGCCATCGCGTCTCCCCGGACAGTTATCAGGCCCACGACGATTCCGAGTATTAGTCCGAAAATAACTAGTGGAGCAATCTCGGTTAGCAAGAGGCCCAGGAGACCACGATAGGATAGTCCTCTGACCGAGATCATTGTCGTCTCTTTCTCTCTCTCCTTGAATCCTGTATATGTTACAGTGCCGAGTCCGATGCATGCTGCGGCAGCGGCGAAGACTGTGCCCAGTCGCAGTACGTTCAGGACGCCGTTTGAGATTACTGCGGACGAGCCTTCGGTTGAGACTTGTGCAATGTCGACGGCTGCAGCGGGATACCTGCGGGTTATAGAATTGGAGAGGTTGGTTAGTGAGACGCCGTTGGAGGCCTTGACCAGAGTTGCGTTGGTTCCAGCGAAGTAGGTTGGATATTGGATGACCAGTGATTGGGGAATGTATGACCATCCCTGGGGGTTGAATCCGATGTTGAATCCAATGTTCGGTGTGGATTGTTGGGAATAGTCGGGTCCGAAGAATCCTATGACACGTAGTGAAAGCGTGTTCGCCGACCTGGTCTGTATCGTTACCGAGCCGCCGAGGCTTACTGCGAGGTAGGAGGCGACTCCATGGTCGAGGATGATCGTATTGTTATTGTTGCTTAGCTGTTGGAAGAGCCCGTCCATACTAGTGCCGCTGGTAAACCATCCTGTTTCGTAGTAGGCTCCTTGTCTCCAGGTGTTTGGGTCAATCGCTCTCAATGGAATGTTGTAACTGAGTCCTGGAATGAATGCTCCGGCCTGCATCTCAGGTGTCGCCCCTGTAATGTTGCTCCAGGTTCTCAGTTCGTTGGCGACGCGTGTTGAATTGTTCATGTTTCCAATATTAGATAATCGTAGGTCTGATCCGATTCTAGTTTCTGCTTGGCGATAGTTGTAGTCTTGCATGCTTGCAATATCGCCGATAATCCATAGAGAATATCCCATTATCAATGCGACGAGGAATACTAGGCCCACGGCTCGTCTTGGATTACGGAATACACTCTTCGAAGCTAGAGATGCAATATCTCCAACTATCCGCTGAGATATTTTGGAGAGTAGGGTATGGAAGCGGAATGCGAGGCCGGTGGATAGCATTGCGGCGCCGTAGAGGAATAGGAAGGGTCCGATGAAGGTCAGGGCGAAGTCTAGTACTGCTAGTATGAGGAAGACGAAGCTGATTGCGAAGCTTCCGGAAGCGATTGATCTGCCGAGCGTGAGATAGTTGATCCCTAGAGCCAAGAGGATAATCTTGTAGGCTCCAAGGCTGAACGCGATGATTGCTCCACGCTGCCGCCGGGTCTTCGGTTCTTCCATGTACAAGTACTGTTTCAGGGCCCGGGACGGGTCCATCTCCGAAGCCTGTCTTGCAGGTAGGGCGATTGCCAGGATTGTGAGGAACACTGTGAAGATGATTGTTATCTCTGCAGTTTCGGTGCTAAAGTAGAGGCTTGTCGGAAACGTTCCGCCAAGTGCTTGGACAAATATTGGATTGAGAACAATGACTAGTGCTAATCCGGCGGCTGCGGCTATTATTCCGACGAACAACGCCTCAGTGAGGAAGTGTCGGAATAGTTGGAATCTGGAAAAGCCCTTGGTCATGAGTAGGCCAATCTCTCTTCTTCTCAGGTTGAAGGATGATTGAGAGACTGTTCGGCCGACGTACCAAGACATGAAGAAGACTGGAAGCGAGACGATGATGAATCCTACTCGCAGCATCGCGATGGTTGGTGCTATGGAGAGGATTGGTCCTAACAAGTAGTTCTGGGACGAGAAGGAGTAGTTGTTTGCAGTGTTTGATACGCGAGCATCGATCTGTTGTATCCTGGACGCGCTTCCTTCAAGATCGAACGGGCTGATCAACGAAGCCCGATCAAGATACACATTGGCCATCGCGGAAATGGCCCAGCTCGAGTACATACGTCCGGAATTTGGTAGGGTCTGATTATGTGCCCAGTTGAGCAATTGCGAATACGTCTTCTCCCAGCTTACAATCAGTAGATCTTGCTGAGGCCCACTCACGTAGACCCTGCCTGGAGTGTTCACTGCAAGCGAGTTCACGGCTACAGTGTCGAGGGCCACAAATCCTGCGACTTTCAGCGAGACGTCGTACGTGATATTTCTTACATCGTTTAGGAAGCTTGAGATCTTGTACGTTACAACGTCGCCGATTTTGACCGTCTTTGATAGGGCTGACCCGCTACCGATCAATGTCTGGTTTGGCTGACTCGGCGTTGCTCCGTTGATGGATATGTGGGAGTACAATTGTGAGCTGTCTTGAATAGCCCAAATTGTTGGTGTGGATGCGTTGAACTTGTATTCCTGTGACTGGGCTTTTCCCATCGCCTCAATCCGGGCGACCCCGCTGATTCCGCCGACATTCGAGATGAGAGTTTGAGTCGTGGCAGTTGAAGGTGGAATCAGCGAGTAGCTGCACGGGAACCCAGGTGAACAATAGGTGGAGGGAGCTGTTAGCCGCATATCAACCGGGGTTGATTGCAACTGTTGGTCGAGGGCCTGTTTTCCGATACTGTCGGCGCCGACGTTGATGCCGCCGAAGAACATGGCGGCCAGCATCATGCCCAGGATGAGCGCGGCGAACAGTTTCCATGAACGGACAATTCTCTTCAGCGCATAGGAGAGCAAAGAAACGTTCTTGCTTCTCATGCGAAAATATTGGTTAGTTCAGCTTTATGCATCAACAACTAGAGACTGATGATCCCTGCTCTTTTCTTCCGCAAGTCTCTTCTTCGAACAAGTGGACTGTAGACTGCAGAAACCTTGAGTCGCGAGCTACCATTACTGCTTGGGTCGATAGGAGCGGTCCTAGGTGTTCTCGCCTTCTTTCCCGGTATTTTTTCGGCGGTCGTCTTTCTGGCACAAAATGGTCCTACAGGTAGCAATTTCGGTACTCCTTCAGTAGTTTCATCGATAGGCTTCGTTCTCATTTGGGTGGGCAGTCCATGTTTCGGACTAGCGGGAGCATTCACAGTCAAGAAACGTGGAAAGACTGGAGGAATCCTCTTTCTAACGGCCGGTCTGCTACCTTGGATCTATGGCTTACTGGTTTGGCCTGATCCATTATTCCTTCTGTTATGGTTCTTCTGGACACCGCTAGTTCTTCTGGCGGGGATACTAGCGCTCTTGGATTGGCCGGGACCATATGTGGACCCGGAAGAGAAAGCCGAGATGAAGGACGCTAATGTTTCGTAGCAGAGGTTAGCTATGCCTGGGTTGGTGGAGCGCTAGTAGGGTGGATTGGGGCGGGGGCCCCGGAGTTCTTTGTACAACTGTTCAAACAAGATTATGGTGAGACTAGACGTGTTCCTGCTTTTCAGGGAACGTGGCCTATGGCCAAGAAGGTTGAGCCCGTTATGAAGACGCCAGGGATCGCTAACGAGCGTTTTGCATTCTATCATTCCTTGGTCATACTCTTGTAGAGTCGTGATGCTTTCCTTGAGCATCTCATCTTTTGATTGCCTGATTGCCTGAGTATCCCTTTGAGGATTCCAGTTAGCTAGGCTTGGGTTGTGGGAGTGCTAGTAGGGAGATTGTTTCGGGCCCCGGACCTCTTTCCACAACTGTTCAAACAAGAGTATCGTGACTCCAGCGATAACTAGGACATAGAAGTATACGAGGGCCCCGGTTACTGCGTAGGGGAATCCGCTTAGTAGAAGGAGTAAGGCTAGGGCTGCTGGTATTACGCCGAAGATTAGGACCGCGATCAGTATGATCCGCTGGCGCCGGTTCATCATAGGGGTAATGGGAGTACTAGTCATCTATCTACCGTTCAGTGATTTCAGGTTGCGGGTAAATGCTTTTCCTACTAGAGGTTGATAGGTCCATCTTTCAAGATCTTCACGGCAATCTCTGACAATTCCTGTAGTTGTCGGCCCAGATATTTTTCGAGAAGATTCGCGCCGACAAGGGCGATAGTGGTTCCTAGGAGGAATGCGCTGATGACGTCGAGGGGATAGTGCATGCCGACGTAAATCCTGGAGTAACAGACTATGCCTGCCTCGAGGGCCAATACTGCTGCTATGGACTTTTGTCGAAACCTGGAGAGGCAGAATACTGCTCCGATCGAGACTATGAGCGCGTGGCCTGAAGGGTAAGACGAATCGTATTCCGGAGAAACGCGTAGGATGATTCCATTGACTACTTCAAATGGTCTCTGGCGAACTAGGACCATCTTCGCAGCACTACCGATGATGACCCCGATTATCAACAGTAGAATCAGTTCTATCGCGAGCAGTTTGGTAGTCTTCCCTCCCAAGAGCAGCATGGCTAGGACAACAAGACCCCAGACAGCTTCTCTACCATAACGTGAGAAGAGTACGAGCAGCAGTGACCCTGCGTCGCCGAGGCCACTATTGTTTATGGAGAGTGCGGCGCTGGTGTCGATGGATTGTGTCAGTTTGGAGAAGACGAGTACTGTAATGATGGCGAAGAAAATCATTGAGACGATGCTGAAAACGAGCTCTCTACTGGGTTGCTTCAAATGGCTGGGGTCCCCTGCAAAAGCTGTGCTATGCTAGTTGGGAAAAAAATGGGATTTGGAAAGCAGTTACTTTTTGAGGTAGAATTTTCCTTGAATCTCGCCGTTGACTGTGTTAGAGGTGCCTTCGACTCGGACGGTAGCATTGTTCAGCCATGAAAGTCGAGGGGACTGGGTCATGTACGTTATTTGTCCTTCCCAAGCTACTACGTTGGGGCCTGCTGATCGTCCCGTGCCCCCTCCCAATGACACTACAGCGTCTCCGTCTTTGGTTGTGTCGATTCCCTTCGTCTCCCATTGACTGGTCCCGTCAGGTTTGATCTGGATGCTCGCGGTTTCCATGTGGTTGACGTCGTACCGTTTTCCTTTGAGGTGACCCTGTTCATTGATCTCGAGTCGAACTCCACTGGGAGAGATCTCCTTAATCGTGGTTGTGACTACTTTTCCATGGTATTCGCCGAGAAGTTCTTCCTGCATCTTCTCTGTTTGAGCCTGCATGATTTCTTCTGATCATCTTCGACCAGTAGAGACTATTTATAATCACTGATTACGGTGTTCAACACGACCCATCGTTCGGCTTACATTACAGTCCGATTTGATTAAGAGGTTGCTTTAGCAATCCACTGAAACTCTTATTCTTGGATTTTCCCGAAAATCTATTTTTCACAAGTCCGATAGACTCTCGTGCTAGCCTCAATGCTGATTTGAAGACTCGTTCTGTTTCGGATGTGCCCCTCAGTCCAATGGACAGGGGATAATCCGTATTGAAGTGGGCCGGTCTTATTCTGGCCTTCATCAACAGATCCCATAGATAGTTCTCAGTTATGGGTGAGATATTGTTCAGGACCATTACTACTTCTTCTGACCTTGTTGCGATGATGCGGGCCGCGTATCGGGTCAGATAATTGTCTGATGCCAGCCATCCGTTTCTCAACTTTCCCGCGTACTCTATGAGGTTCGTGTAAGCCTCCAGTAGAGACTGTTCGATGCTGTCTTTTCCAGGCTTTGCGTGTCGACGTTTTGAGATTAGTCTCTTCAAGAATCGTTTAGGGTCATAGAGTATGCGAACTGACTTTGCTCCTCCCTTGGCCCATAGGAGAAACACGGCGGGTTCTTTCTTGTCTTTGACGGGTAGGAACCCAATCGCGACATAAACGCCCTCGTCAAGATAATACACGGGGCTTGGTCGTCTACCGCCTCTGACCAATGCGAACATGTCAACATCACTGTAAGGAGATGGGTCGCCCCGGCCTACGCTTCCATCAACTGCGATCCCAAGGACATTGGGATGATGTTTTAGAATCCCTTCAGATGCTCTCTTGACGACATTTTCAAAGTGTTGCCTAAGACGGTCCCTAGAATAGGTTGCAAGAAAGAAGGAGTTTGTCCTGCTTCTTCTTCGTGGCGAGATTGATCTTTGCATGGAAGGATTGCCCTCTCTGGAGGATAATTGTCCCAGGTCCACTATTCCTAATCAACCGCAAAGTGCTTTATGCGAAAAGTGCGGAGTCAAGCCCTTATGACCACACTCAGAGCTGAGAAGACATACGAGAGGTACGCTTGGATACTCCTCCTTTTGACCGGAATATTCACTATTCCTCCCACCTTCTTCAACTTGGTCATGCCCACCGAGGCAACCCTAGGAACCCTTGTTTCGGGGCTTTCCTTACTCGCCTTCACACTACTGACAATAGGAATCTCGATTACGGGCTATAGGAAAGGGAGGCGCTGGGCCTGGTTTGTTCTCTGGTACGTGCCAGTCTCGCTTGGGCTAGCTGCGTACGACCAGTACGTCACGGGGTACGGAGTTGGTTTGGTCTTTGTTATGGGACTGGCAATTGCAGGGCTCCTCTTACCCTACAGGAAGTTCTTCCCGAGAAAAGAAGTGAGAACCGGTTCGCTTGACGCCTAGTGGACAACGACTTCTTTCCCTCGATGCAATATTGTTTCAAACTGAGGTGATATCAGAAGAGTGACTAGCACCGCAGCCAGTCCGATAGCGTCTATTGTCCATGCGCTCCCACCAATCGATAGGTTGTTGGCGATATCTGCCGCATCGAACACTGGCAGAATCCAGAAGGAGTACCATGCCCACATCTCCCCTTTTCGATAGGCAGTAGCGGCGATAGCTGCGTAAAGAACACCTACCACAAGATAGCTGAGACCAAGCACTCTGATCGTTGCGCTGAACGTGTTTCCCAAATCAGGAGACAGCTTGGCAATCTCCTGGGCGGCCATCGCCCCTTGGGCTCCAAGGTCTGTCCGAAAATAATGTACTGCGTTGATAGGATGATTATCAGGAGACCTATTGCAAGTTGAAGTGACCATGCGTAACGGAAGTGCACGTCTAGAACTTCTTTGTAGACTCAGATAAGCGCTGATGATGCCCGCCCAATATGGCCTCATCAGGCATAAAGGAGAGTGAAAGCCCGAAAAATCCTATCGAAACACCGGCGACTGCGAAAGCACTGCCTCTGTTCTTCATGGTAAACGGCCCGACTATTGCTGGACTGCGGGTACTTTCTCTGGCTGAGCCTTGGCTGTTAGCGTTACTCCGAGCTGTTTCAATAGTCCTACGAGGTCGTAGAACAGTTTCTCTTCGGTGATTTCCCCATTCTTCCAGTGGGCCACAGTGCAGAATTCAAGCTCGAATTTCTTGTTCGCTGCGGGGATCATTCGGCCGTCTGGGGCCATGAAGGGTCCTATGTTGGTGCCGGTCCATCTGGCCACTGAGCAAGTATCGTCTCCATGGCCAAAGAGTATCTGGTAGGGATTATTGTCGATGTGGTTGTCGAATGCTTTGAAGAATTCCATTGCTTCCTTGTGATGTTCATGTCGTCCCACTGTTGGGTTGGGCTGGCCTGGCCAGTAGACGGCCACGTTTTCGGCGTGGCGTTTCATGAACGTGTTCCAGTCCTTGTTGTTCCAGGCATCATCCAGTGTCTTCATCAATCGAAGATTTTCATCAGCACTCATTCTTAGAACTCAACCTCTCTAATTTCCTTTGGATATCGAATTTAACATTTCTAAAGGGGCTCGTCGAAAATCTCAAGAACATTATCCTGTTCTTTCTTACTTTTGTTCGAGAAAATAGCGGGATGACTTCATAAGATGCTTTTTCTGACCTTTTTCGTGGTGCAGTAGTTTATTGGCCGATTCCGATATCGTCGTGGCGGAGAATGTCTGGAAGATCTATGAGACAGGCGCTGTCAAAGTCGAAGCCTTGAGGGGCCTAAATCTAGGGGTTAAGCGCGGGGAGATGATAGCCATCATGGGTCCATCTGGTTGTGGCAAGACTACTCTGCTCAACTGTGTTTCTGGTCTTGATGATCTTTCGAAGGGACGGGTCCTTGTCGAGGGTCAAGATCTTGCGAAGATGTCTGATGATCACAAGAGCGAGTTTAGAGCGAAGAGAATGGGATTCATTTTCCAAGCATACAATCTCTTACCGGTCCTGTCTGCTCAAGAGAACGTGGAGCTTCCGCTCCTCCTAGGCGGTGTCCCCGAGAAGGAGGCGAGCGGGATGGCTTTGGACGCATTGAAAATGGTTGGATTATTGGATTGGAAGAGTCACAAACCCAGCGAACTGAGCGGTGGACAACAACAACGGGTTACGATTGCTAGAGCGTTGGTGAATAAGCCGGCGATTATTTGGGCTGACGAGCCGACCGGGAATCTGGATTCAGAGAATTCCCAGGAGATTATCAAATTACTGCGTAGCTTGAACAAGGACCATGGCTTGACCTTGATACTGGTTAGTCATGACCAGTCGATTGCACAGCAGACTGATCGGATCGTGCACATGCGCAACGGGCAGATAGAGCGGGAAGTCAAACCGTCATCGAATTCCGCTAGCGAGCTTGACGCATCGAAGAAAGTGTCGGTTCAATAGTGAGCCAGACCTCCAGGCCACTTCTCACCGGCCTATTATTCGTCATCGGGATTGTGGCGCTAGCTGAATTTTTCGCGTTGTTCTTTGAATATCAGAACAGCGCCTACTACCGGCAATACATTGCGAACAATACTACACTGATTCTCGAACAGATTCTCGCTCTAGTCATCATAGTAGCGGTGGCCGGATTTTTCGTCTACAGAGCTACAAGTGCAAAGACCACGAGTAGACTCGGCCGTTTCTCAAACAAAATCAGCGGGTTTGCTCCCCTAATCGTTGGATTAATTGCAGTAGTTCTCTACTTTACACTGTTCACAACAGTCATCGGAGATTCCACAATATACCTGGAACTGTACATTGTAGCTGTTGTCTTTCTCATCACTATCGGGTTGATGGCTCGAGACAAGATTACTGTCCGAATGGCGCTTCGGAACTTCACGAGACGAAAGACGAGTATGGCTATTGTCATTGCCGGTTTGATGATCGGGACCGCCATGATTTCTGGATCGCTAGTGACTGGGGATACGTTGAGTGAACTGTTTACTCGAAGCGGCTACTACGGATACGGCTACGCAGATGAGGTCGTCTACGTTCCGAGTCAGACCGGCTATCAATTTTTCCCGATCAATACGGCCACCCAGTTACAGCAGGGAATAGCAGACAATCCATCAGCAGCGCCGTATCTTCGCGGTGTAACGCCGGAAATCCTGACCAGTCTAAGCGTCAACGATACGACGAAGAACATTGTCCAATCGCCTGTTCAACTGATTGGATCGTTCAATAATGCGAGCCAGGTCCTCGGCGACTTTCACGCCGCTACTGGTGGACAGGTAATTGGTTCGAATATGAGGGACAGTGAAGCTATTCTCAACGATCGTGCCGCCCGTGATCTGAACGCGACCACCGGTGATATTCTAACAATATTCTCCCCGTACGACGCGTCTGTTTCAGTGTCCGTGTCGCTTCTCGGGATCGCTGCATCTGATGCCCGGGGATATTTCGGGGCCGGCGACAACATCTGGGTCACGATGTTTACGGCCCAGGCCCTAACAGCTCATCCTGGTGCGGCCAATTTCATTGCGATAACAAATACAGGCGGTCTTCGCCCATCGATCCAGCATACTTCGACGGTCGGCTTGGCGGCGAACCAGACGCTGAACAATATTCAGAATCCACCATCTGGATTTGCTTGCAAGAGTACTGCTTCCAGTCAGGGTAATTCGACGAATGTTCTCTGTGCCTATGGAGCAAAGCAGACGGCAGTCAACAATGCGACGACTGGCGCGAAGCAGCTCTCGAACCTGTTCCTTGTACTGAGCATCGTCACGATAATTGCGGGTGTTGTCTTGATCATTAACATGTTCATCATGCTGGCGGAGGAGCGCAAGTCCGAGATGGGGATGGGACGAGCAGTTGGAATGAAAAGGTCACAGCTGACCAAACTCTTCCTGTACGAGGGTAGTGTCTACGCGGCAGGTGCTGCACTGCTTGGGGTGTTTGTAGGGATCGCGATAGCCTATGTCATCTTGTACGCTTTCGGGACAATTCTCAGCAGTGTCTTCCCAGTATCTCTAGCTGTAGTATTGGATAGTTTCACGTTCTCACCGACTAGTCTCTTAACCTCGTTCACCTCAGGCCTCTTGATCACATACTTTACCATCCTCTTCACGTCTTGGCGGGTTAGCAAGCTCAACATCATCCGCGCCATTCGGGACATACCTGAACCGCCCCGAGGAGTCAGAACCTACACAGTCCTACTGGGTCTAGGACTTGTACTGGCCGCCATTGGCTCCTTGATCTTCCTGGCCGCCGGCCCGGCCAAATCGGCACTGGAGACATTGCTGGGCCCAACTTTCATAATAATGGGCATCGGACTAGTGCTGTCGAGATTCCTCAAGAACCGCATCGCGTTTACCTTGACAGGTATCGCGATCGTCTTGCAGTGGGGCATCCCATCACTATCATGGAATAATCCCGCGATCCAGAACTATACTTTCGGACCCGAACTGTTCATCGCCGGAGGACTCATCATGGTCGTAGGCGCGGTCATGGCTGTCATGTACAATACGGGATCTATCCAGAGACTGTTCAAACTGTTCTACAGCCGGAGCAAGGGACTAACTGCGATCTTCAAGATGGCGCTATCATATCCGGGAAACAAGAAATTCCGGACAGCCGCTACAGTAGCAATGTTCGCACTAGTACTCTTCACGGTGGTCACGATCGCATTCTTGGCCGCGATGCAAACCGCTGCACTGGATACTTACGTGAAACAGAATAGTGGCGGGTACGACATTATCACTTCGACACAACTGGCGGTGCCTGATCTCAGAGCACGTGTCAACAATGATCCAAGCCTCAACAGTAAGATTGTCGGTGTCTTACCGTTCAATACTACTGCTGTAATCGCGAAGGATTTGACCCTGAAGCGTGACTTTGGGAACCCGTACGTTTCCCTAGTCGGAGCTGACGCGAACGCGGTGGGGCCTAACAACTTCTTCACAACCAACACTTTCAAAATGGTCAACATGACCAGTAATTACAAGACTGCTGCTGATGTCTGGAACGCAGTAACAACTGATTCCTCCAAGATTGTATGGTCGTTTGGTTTTGTGAATGTTAGGGGGCCTCCCACGCAGTCGAGTACTCCTAATCCTGGCGATGTCATGCAGATCATCGGTCAATCACCTACTGGCTCTGTTTCTCGACAGGTGACAGTTGCAGGTTTGATGAATGGGGTCTTCTTTGATGGTATCATCACGACTAGCCAGGCTTTGCAGAGCACGTTTGGCGTAGGAACGGGCCAGCTGGGTTTTGTGAAAGTGGCTAGTGGTTTTGATCCTGTAGTGGTGGCTAATGGTTTGAAACATGATTTTGCACGGTTGGGCATGCAGACCACGGTCATAGGAGTAGTACTAGGCCAGTTCATACAGGTGGGACAATCGTTTCTAGGAATATTCGAAGGATTCCTAGCACTAGGACTAGTCGTAGGAATAGCAGGACTAGGAATCATTGCTATCAGGTCAGTTGTAGAGAGAAGAAAAGAAATCGGAATACTACGAGCTATAGGGTTCAGAAAAAGGATGATACTGGCTAGCTTCTTGCTGGAAAATAGCTATGTTGCATTGCTTGGAATAATAATCGGGGTAGTACTTGGGATCGACTTAGGTTATGCGATCGCGACCAGTCCCAACTCTGGTCTAATATTCACGATACCGTGGTTATCATTGCTAGAAATAATCGCGTTTGCATATGGCCTATCACTGCTTACCACTGTCGGATCAGCAAGGAGAGCTGCAAGGGTCCCGCCGGCCGAAGCACTCAGATATTCGGAATAAGTCCTGTATCAAGATCCGTCCTCGTAGAAACCGTCTTTGTGATGAACCTCCACATACTGGTGGTATTCTTGAGACAGGACGCAGGCTTAAACTCGAAGTTTATCCCTCGCCTCTGAGTATTACCAAGGCCCGCCGGAAAAACCCAGGCCTACAAGAAGGCCCATCGAGAAGCGGTCAAGCGATACAAGCTTAGTCATAGTTAAAGACAGATGGATTAACACGGGAACAAAAAGGGCACCCGCGAGTTTTTAATCGGCCTAAGATGCAGAGGGATACTTGGGGCTAGACGTGGCGGTACAACGTGTTATGTATCTATCCAACCCTCTTCAGCTCAAAATCAGCTCTGTTTATATATGAGATTGCCCACCCCTTTTATAGAGACTAAAGTCCAATGGATAATGATGACAGTCGTTGGGAGGCCGTCTTAGGATACCTCCGTGTGATGGCTTCTGTCGCTGTACGACCCTTGGCAGAGGAGATTCTCGATACCTATGAGAAGGCCCTATTATTCAGCAGGCTTGATGGTAATACCCCTCAGCTTAAGCTCCAAGAAATGACAAAGATTCCTCAAGCAACTATCAGTAGATGGGTCAACGAGTTTACAGATGCCGGGATAGTTGCTCCGCCGGGAAAGGCATTCCGAAACCACCAAGCCAGATTCACTCTGGGAGAACTCCGTGTAAACATAGCGGGACTGAAAAAAAAGGGGGGTTCTGAGTCTGAAGTCATCGTTGACGTGCCGGCAGCTGGGGGCCAATGAGAGACTTGGACGAGAAGCAATTCGCCCTACTCACCGACAAGCTCGACAAGATGATGCGACTTCTGGCCGCTAGTGCTGTAAGAGGTCTATCACAAGAAAAAGACAAAATCAAAGAACTCGATGCAGCGGGTTTCGAGCCAGCTGAAATAGACCGGTTCTTGGGAAAAACTAGGGGATATTCACGTGTCGTCATTGAACGAATGAAGAAAGAGAAACAGCCAAAGGCCTCCAACACAGCAAATACATCAACTACCCCAGACATCACTTCGTCTGACACAACGACTCAGACTCCAATCACGGAAGTAATGAATCCATGAGTCAAGAGACGGCCGAGCTCAAACTTCTCCGAGCAATTCTCGACAAACTCGAAAAGATTGAGAAGCTCCAAGCATTACAGGCTGTCAAAGGAACAGAGAAAGAACTCGACAAGATAGAGCTTCTCGACTCTCTCGGCTTTCGACCAGTTGAGATTGCTCGATTGCTCAACAAGTCAGAGGCGAACGTCGGCGTAGTGCTCAGCAACATCAGAAAGAAGAAAGCTCCCACACCTGCCGCTCAACAGAAAGTCACAACACCTGCCGTAGTCGCCGCACCACCGTCCCAACCCTGAGGGAGAATCTGTCACGGCGAACCAAGAAAACGAACAGACGGAAGTTCTCCGTGAGATTCTAAAGTGGGTGCGGTTCGCCGGAATCAAAGAGGTCAAGGCCGTTCTTGGGACCAGCTTGGATACTGAGCAAAAGAGGGTGGCCTATCACATCAGTGATGGAAGTCGAGGGACGAGAGAGGTTGCCAGCACGGCCGGATACGGAAGTAAGTCCACAATCGAAGTTCTGTGGAAAAAATGGCGAAGGCTTGGACTCGGTGAGAGCTTTCAAGTGATGGGCGGTGGCGAGAGATTCAGACGCTCTTTCGACTTGGAGGATTTCGGGGTAGAGGTTCCGAAGAGTGTTAGAGCCAAGGACAACCAGACGGCGGCCGAATCGCCGGAAGCGAAGAACGATGACAACGAGAAAGCGGAGGTGGAATCAAACGCCAGATAGTGATGAGTTGAAAGAGTTGAAATCGATAAAGAAGCTACTCGTTCTAATCGCCCTAAGAGGCGGAGCTAGTGCCGACAACGTCGATGAGGCTACCGGGATGGGTCCAAGCAATATTCGCGCAATGTTCCCTGTCAAAAAGCGAGAGAAGAAGACCAATGGCACCGACCCTGAATCGACAGCCGATACAGCTAAGGTGAACGCTTGACAACGGAAACAACAGATGTAAGGTCGAACCCCAACGAACAAATCTATCACGCCGCAAAAGTTGTAGGCCCCGGAGAGGACAGGGCGAAGGTCTTCGAAGCGATCTGTTTCGGAAAGAAGAAAATCAAGCTAATCTCGGAGATTGAGAAACGCACAGGACTCTCACACAAGCGAGTCCTAGAGGAAGGTGCGAGGCTCCACAATGGGAAGATTGTGAAGAAGACCAAAGTTAACGGGGAGATGGCGTACGAAAAGGATGACTGGTTCAGCTCGAGACTGAAGCTGATACTGAAACTCGCCAAAGACCCAAAGGCGTTGGAAAAATTTCCAACTAGGAGCAACCCAAGACTTACAACTGCGAACGTCATCAACGTAAACTTCTCTGCCCCGAAAAATATGGTGGATGCCAGAGAGGTCAAAATCGAACACATCGATTCATTCGAGAAAGTGAAAGCTGTTCCCTTGAGTCCTAAGGAAACGCTTGTTCCAATCGGAGAGAACGCATTCCAAGAGGGCCTCCAGAAGATAATCCAAGAAGAGGGGGAGCACAACGATTGGGGAGGAGAGACTGATGACCTGTTTTCGAGTCGGCTACTCTTCAAAGGTCAACGATTGAACGTTGCATTCGGCCTCAAAGGTAGAGGCACCAAAGGGAAACTCGTTCCAAAGAAAATGGGCAAGGACGGAGACCAGATACAACGGCTCTTTCGCGCACCGGCAGATGTGTTTCTCGTTCAGTATTGGGGACAGGTCGATGAGAGCATCGTGGAAGAAATGAAGAACATGGCAATCGCTCGGTCTTTCTTGGAAAAGAAGACAATCTACTACGGAATCATCGACGGCCAAGATACGCGACGAATCATTACCGCTTATCGCGAACTCTTTGCTCAGGACATATTGCAGGACAAACCAGTCACAGAGCCGCCGGCCTTACTCCTTGAAGGACAAGCTTAGCCTCGGGCCTCAAACTTGACAGTCTCAATTGACGCGAAGCCACCGAAGTCAGGCCCCGGATTTCTAAGACTCAACTCCCTAGCTTATCGTCTCGAAATGCTGCTATTCACCATTGTCATTGTAGTAGTTCTCTTTTACTGGCGACTGTTCGTAACAAGAGACCTGAACGTTTACCTGACTTTGTTCTGGCTTGTCTGGCCTGATCTAGCTTCTTTCATTCCTATCGGGCTTGCAGCGCGTGGCTCCAAGAACTGGCCCCGGTGGGGATCAACACTGTACAATTCCGTCCATACATTCCCCGTCTGGATACTCGTCTTCACAGCCTGGAGCCTGATCACAGGCTCAATCCAGTGGCCACTACTCGGCTGGGCCGCATATATCACACTAGACCGTTCAGCCGGATATTATCTGCGAGCTAGAAACTGACACTGTGCAAACTAAAAAGGTATCTGATCGACGATCTCATATGCGTAAACAGTCTAGACTGGTTTTCCCTCTTGACTCGATATGGTTTGTACTTGATGAATTTTGGGGAGTCCTCTGATCCCCGCGTCCTCGTTGATCTTGCCGTAGAAGCGGAGCGTGTTAGCTGGGATGGTTTCTTTCTCACAGACACTGTCCAGTATCACGAGGCTGGACAAGAGCCCGTTACTGATACTTTCAATGCACTCGCAGCTATTGCACTGAAAACCCAGCGAATACGGATTGGAACGGCAGTAGCAGTGCTTCCTCGTCGACAGCCCTGGCAGGTAGCTCGGGAAACAGTCACAATTGACCAGCTCTCCAATGGTCGATTGATCCTTGGTGTTGGATTGGGCGATCCGCCGGATGTTGAATACGAAAAGTTTGGACAAACCTCTGATCCAAGAGTACGCGGAGAAAAGCTTGATGAGTCGCTGGAAATTCTGCAGGGTCTCTGGTCTGGTAGAGAGTATAGTTTTCAGGGAACACACTATCGGATTGACAAGGCCCATTTCATACCAACCCCGGTAAATGGATCACGTATTCCCATATGGGTCGGAGGGTCATGGCCTAACAAGGCCCCGTTTCGTCGTGCAGCACGGTGGGATGGCGTAATCCCCGTGAAGGAACAGAAGACAGTCAATCTAGAACCGAGAGATCTTCAAGAGATTACAGCATACATCAAGAAATATCGAATTAACAATTTTCCATTCGACACTGTAATCATTGGCAACGGCAAATCCAAGCAGGAGATTGAAACTAGAAGACGCGAGTACGAACGGCAGGGCATTACTTGGTGGCTGAAATATCTCCCAGCATACCGGAACTCAGTGAAGGAGATGCACGAACAAATCCAGGAAGGACCACCAGGCTCAGGAAAACATCACGTCTGATGCCGTTCACTGACACGTTCCACTCAATCTAACCGGTCCAATGCGCCTCGTGATCTCGTTCCAGGAAAAGGGGGACGCTCACATCATCCATGCAGTTCGCATTCGAGAGATGTGAGCCAAAGGGTTCGACGGTTTCGCCTAGAAGGTCGTCGGTGCCTTTCAGGACCGGTCGATTGCGGGGTTTTTCTCTAGTGTTATCCAGCCCACTTCCCGTTTGAATCCCAGCTTCGTGTTGACCGCCAGCATCGGCGCATTGTTGGACGCGTTCCAAGTCTTCACTTTCCCATATCCATTCTTCCTAGCATAGTCGACAACAGCCAGCTTCAACGCCACCGCGATACCCCTACCACGATACGCCCTCACAACACCCGTATCTCCCTGCATCAGCTCTTGGGGTGCCGTGTCAGTGCGCAAGACCGTGGACATGCCTACGTACTCGTCACCATCCATGGCAATCATCCATCCCCCTGGCAGAAGCCTAGGACTCTCCATCTGCAAAGAATACCACTCCTCATACGACAAAGGAGTAAACGCCGCAATCTGCGGCATGTCCCCACAAATGTCCTGGACAAGAACATGCAGCTTTCGGAGCGCATCTTCGCCCCTACCGCGCTCCTCGGCCAACGTCGTGATCCTGATCCCCTCCCTGGCTACTTTGGAAGGATAATCCCGAAATTTCTCAGCATCAAAACTGGTAACATCTAACCGTGACTCCCAGGCTCTCGTCTTCTCCACGAACCCACTTCTCTCAAAGAATGCTGTACGCACAGGAAGATTCTCCGCGCTACCAGTCCAGACAGTTACTGCTCCCAGGCTCTCAAGCTCCCTTAACAGTCTGTCATACAGCCCGCGTCCCGCCCCTCTTCCCTGATAGTTGGGGTCAACCCAGATCCGAATCCAGAATTTTTGTGGATGGAACATATCCGGAATGTGAACGAATTCACCAAACCCGATTGTTACACCCGTCTCATGATCTTGGCATGCATACCTCTTGAGTAGGAATTTCGAGTTGGACCCGAAGGTTCTATCGTCGTCGGAGCGCCATTCTGCGGCACTGATACCATTATCCGGAAAGTTAGCATTGTAGACCTCCGCCAGTCTCTCATACTGGGACGGCTTGAACTCCGTGATGTTGAGAGACAGTGTCTTCTGGCTGAGCATGATCTCCTTCATATCGACCTAGGGTCCATCTAAACGTAGTGATGCAGCAGAGTAACAAAGGGAAGAATAACGGCAAGGTCTCGAGTGAAATAGAACAATGGTGAAGTGTGTTGAGTGTGGAGCAGAAATGTTACCGGGGGCACGGTACTGTTCCTCCTGTGGGGTTCAGGCGGGATTGAAGAAGGAAGTGTTCCAGGTTTCTCCAGAGAAGCTCATTGAGAAATTCAAGGACATCGTAAAAGATGCAAATGTCAAGAGAGTCCTCGTCAAGAATGAGCATGGAGAGACGATCTTCTCTGTACCAGTCACGTGGGGAGCAGCCGGCACCATTGCGACATTGGCGCTCGCTCCCTGGCTTGCGGCCCTAGGAGTCATAGCAGCGGTTGCTACAAGATGTACTCTCGAAGTCGAGAGGACGCCCCAGCAGTCAAGAACAAAGGATGATACGTAACGTTCGATTTCTCGCGCAGGCGAGAACGATTTGTCTTCCTCTAGGAAGTCGCTATACTCTATCATAACGATCATTGGCCTCGGCTACTTCATAGTATTCGCAACTGCACAATTCATAGCTGACTGGCTGAGCGGGACAATACCCTTCTTTGACTATTACCATGTACCCTTCATCATCCTCTTCCTCGTCCCATTCTGTTAGTATTAGTCAAGCCAACAATCGGCTATCTAGTGAGCATAATCGTCGGGCTTGCGGCCGTCGCAATTTTCACTCCATTCACCTTCGTCAAAGGCCTCTCCAGCCCAGCAGACATCGGCCTCTTCATCTATGTCATGTCAATCTTCCCGTTGATACTGGCCGCAGTATCCTACTCTCTACTGGGCTTATTCGTATTACGCAACCCAGCCCGAGCAAGCTCTCCCCGATTCTCCCTCCTCCGACGCACAATTGCAGTACTGGTCCTAGGATTCATAATAGGCGGATTCACAGTTGGTGCCCTAGCAGCCGGAACCGAAAACCAACTTCTCTCCTCAGCCGGAGCCGCAGCTGATGTCACAATTCCACACAATGCTGGAACTCCCGGAAATATCGGCTACGTCCCGGCCAACTTCAACACAACCGTTGGAAAGACTGTCGCGTGGGGCGAACAAGGATACTACCCAGCATACCGTAACCAGTACAACGACGGGATTGTTCGACTCGGGAATCCTGAATCCCGGACAGACATGGTCCCACCCGTTTCCTCAAGCTGGCGTCTACAGTTACTATTGTACGCTGCATTCTTGGATGAAGGGAAACGTGACAGTAAGGCCCTAACCCAAACGATAATCAGAATCTAGAAACCTAGGACTGGACTAGACCGCTTTGAGACAGTCCTCTAACAAATACTTGGGTTTCCACCGATTGCTAGACAAAGCCTAAAGACCGATGTCGAGAAGAGTGCGAAGCGAACTCTTTGATGGGCGAAAAGGCCAACGCGGAAGTGAAGAATCCAGCCTATCCAATAAGACTAGTCTACGCGGCTATTGTGCTGGCGATAATTTCCGCGGCTTTTCATTTGTATATTGGCATCTGGATTATTGGAGGAACCTCTGGAATTGTTCTATCTCTGATAGCACTCGTCTATATCGTAGGGTCCATTCTGATCGCCGTGGATTACAAGAGGAAACTCTTCCTCAAGATTGGACTGGGATGGGTCATACTCGTGTTGATCCTGTGGGCCGGAGTGGCAGCCATGAATGCGACGGGCACCAACAATATTTTTGCCTATCTGGACAAGGCTGATGAACTCATGTTGCTAGCTATACTTGTCCGGATCAGAATGATAGCCAAATAACCGATTTGACTCGTTTGGCGCCTGGTATCAATCACTATTGACAGTTACCGTTGGTTTCCTCATCATTCTTCTTGCCTGGGGTCGCGGCAAAATCCTTCATCGAATCCGATAATGCAGAGAGCAGTCTGTTTTCAGAAAAAAAAGAGAATATTGGGGATTTGAAATTCGGTATGGTTACTTTTTGGCGTAGACTTTTCCGGTGTACGTGCCCTTGGCCATGTCGCCGCTGCCCTCAACCCAGCCTTTGGTAGTGTTGAGATAGGCTAGTTTGGGAGATTGTGTCATGAAGGCTAGTTCTCCTTGCCATGTGCCTGTGGTGGGGTTGGCCATTCGTCCGGTTCCTCGGCCGCTGACGACTACCATGTCGCCATCCCGTGTGTTCAGTAAAGCCTTTGATTCCCAGTCTTGGGAGCCGTCGGCCTTCAGGAAAAGATCAACAGTATTGATTTGTGCAGCGTTGATCTTGCCAGTGCTCTGACCTTCATCGTTTACCCGTAGCTTTACGCCGTGAGGGGTGATTTCCCTGACGGTTCGCGTGACTGTCTTGCCTTGTATTTCGTAGAGTAGTTCGCCTTTTGCGATTTGTGTTTGAGCTTGCATTTCTTACTCACGCGTGGTATACAGGGTATACTATATGAACGTGTGCGGCAAAGAAGTATACCAGAGCTACTCTGGTATCATGCCAGTGACCCAGGGATGTTTTGCAACGCTTGTCGAATATACATCTTCCAAAGTTCTACGCTTCTTGTCCCCGAATACTCTGCCTGGAAGCCAACGACTCCCGTAAGCTGTCAATCGCATCAGCACCGGCATCACGTATTGTCCCTTCTCGGTGAGTCTCCAGCGAACGACATGTGACGAATTCTCCTCTTCCACCTTCGTTAGTATTCCCTCTTCTTCGAGCTCGCGCAATCGCATAGACAACACCCTCGGCGTCAAACCAGGGATAGTTCGCAACAAGCTTCTGAACCTATCCGCTCTCTGCCATCCAATATCGCGAATGATCAAGAACGTCCATTTTTTGCCTAGTACACCAAGGCTCTCCGCGATCGGACAGTTCTGAATTTCAATCTTGGGAAGCGGTGGATATATCGACTCTTCTGATCTCTTCATTTGCACTACAGTAAGAGTCGTCCAATCGTAGGCTAATAGTCTATCTTGGCACTACTCTATCGTAGGCGATCCGGTTCGAAGATCGCGTTAACCAGGAATGACTGGACGGATCTGTCCCTGAGAACCACGTCACTGCCCATCACTCCAATATGGATCACTAGGCCTTTGAGGTAATGGTGCAAATACGCTGCCACGATGTTCTGTGATAGCGTAGTGTTGAAACGATCAGGGTTTGACGTGACCCAGTTTGCCAGAATAACAGTCCCAGTCATGTTGGTCACAATATTCTCCTCATGTGCTGAGTACGACGTGAAAACCCTGGGTCCAAACTCATGCCACAGTTTCCAGCCGATCGTATGTATCCGAGAAACCAGTGCCCCAGCATATTGTCGTTGTCCGGAATAGAAGAATGTGCTTGCTACCCAGTTCGTGTTTTCGTCTCGCCATCGATCAATAACGTCGCGCCAGGCCTTCTTCCCATCAAAACCCCAGCTATGACCCTTGACGAGGGAAATGTGTTGGTTGCCAGGATGATATTTCACCTCGGCCAGAAAATTCGTAGCGTCTAAGAGGATGAGTCGGCCGCCCGTTGCCACGAAATGCTTGTAGGCATGATATTGTTTTGACGTCACATATTCCGTAAAACCGAGAATCACAACGTCAAACTTTCTAGAACCGTACTGGTCATACAAACCTCCCTCCGTAACTGATACGTCAGTCAAAACCGTCAAGGTCCGGCCCCGTATTAGTCCATGGGCAATTGCATCTTTCGAAGCTAGGAACTGGCGTAAGCCATCGCTCCATCCCCAAGAATTAACCACCACATGATCCAACAATCCAACATCAGACGTTACAAATTGACCCTTTGGCGTCCCAGCATATTTCCCGTAAAAGTAATAGAATGACGCGTAGGCAGTCGCGGTGAACACCGGCTTCACAACAGCAACTCTCAGTTGAACTTCAGGGCCTGGCCCAGATACGGCCTCACGCTGGAGGAGGTAATGATCACCTGTCTGGACTGTTACTAGCAAAAAGAGGATCGTGGCCAACAGTAACGAAGAGAGTCTCAGATTTGCTAGTTTTTCAGTGAGTCGCAAATACAGCCCATTAACGATACTCTAAGCACGCTATAGGCTCCTTGAAAGCTTGATCCCCTGACTCTAATGTGATGGATCCCAAGTATCAAGCTGGTCAGTCAAGAAGGCATCCAGCTCGAGGATTGAGAGTTCTAGATGCGAAATAGTGATTCTTCTCAACAACAATTCCTTAACGGTTTGACAAAACTCTCGCGAAATCACTTGTTCTTTTCTTTGTCGTGTTGGCTTCTAAGAGCTGACAATCTCCGGGCTGAAAACATGCCTCACTTGACAATATCAAAGGTCCGATCTTTCGCGCGTTTCTGGGCGGCCAACTTTTCCTAGTTCTTTGAGCCGGTTCAGCCTCTCTTGTTCTCTTGCGAGTCGGAGATCTTTTGAGAGTTCCTCGTAAGCGGCTGCGAACCATCCCTGAGCCTCCTGATGCTGGCCTAGGACCATCATGCATTCGGCAATCTCCTCGTACACATATCCGCTCTTCTTGCCTGCCGCCTGGTACTGTTCGAACAGGTTTCGCTGCATTTCCAAAGCCTCTTCGGTATGATCCATCATCCTGAGAGTCTTTGCAACGCACCACTTTGCTATCATGATCTTGTTTGGATCGCCTTGCTGTTGCTGGAATCCTAGGGCCTTCTCAAACATGAGAAGGGACTCTTCGAACTGTTGTTGTTCGAAGTAGGTCCATCCTATGTTGTTGTAGAGACTGCCTTTCCATTTTCTGGCCTTTTCGTCCGCTGAATTCTCAGCGAGGTCCAGCGCTTTCAAGTTCCACTCTAACTGTTTCTCGGTTGGCTCAACTATTGCTATCATGTGGGCGGCGTCTATAGCATTGAAGTCGTCTTTGGACTTCAGAGCGAGATCAAATGCTTTGAGGAACAGAGGCCGAGCCTCGTCCTGCTTTCCCGACGAATTGTAGACTCTTCCACGCTCCAGTAGATACCGAACCTTGGTCTTGTCACCTGCATCTGCCTTGGTCAGTCCTTTTTCGACGCGGTCTAGAGTCTTGTGTGCGTCCTGGAATTTTCGCTGCAGGCCCTCTGCTCGTGCTATCTGGGTGAAAAGCTGGGTCAGATATGGGAAGTCTCTTGAGTCCAGCGCCGCGTGCAGAAGTTCGCGGAACCTTCTCTCAGTCCCGCCTGGATGGTCGTAATCCCAGAGGGCGTCAAAGTCTGGAAGCTTGCTCTTCCGCACTCTTCCATCGGCTACTCCGATCCCTGACCACCCTTATGATGTTCAGGCTCTGTCTCTTTCAAAATAAGGATGCTTGCTCGATCACCTCGATTTGTACGCATCTCGCCCTTCAGGAGACTCTGACCTATGCGCAGAATCGCCCATTATCCACGCTGGTATCGATTCTGAAGAGGCAATCGAACCTACACCCACCGATCGAACCGCAAGAGAATCCTGACCGATCGAAGTCCAGATTATGCTGTGAATAGCCTGATCGGCACAGACTAGACCTGCACAAAGCTTACAGCCCTACTTGACTGACTTTCAATCGAGCGACGGTTCCGACGCCATTGCTACTAATAAAATAAGGAATCATCCTGTCTCAGGTTAAATTTTATCAGTAGTTCGCGGGACGGACTCGGCTCGTGGAGCCGGTCAAAGAGAATCGGGACCTAATGAGAATGGTGGGCAACTGGAAAGTAACAGTACTCATCCACGTGCCCGGAAAAGAATCGCTCTCAGGCGAGGGGACTGTCACCTCTCAGAGGATATCGCTCGGTAATGGTATCCATTCAGTAATGAAAGTTACGCTTGTCGGGGTCGGTCCCTATGAGGAGCATGAGCTATGGGCTTATGATCCTTCAGAGAAAAAGATGCACTTCTACAGCGTCTCTTCCGCGGGCGCCGTACGTGACCATGTCGGACACTGGACTGGGGATGACACGCTCGAATTCGAATGGAACGGACATTATGAAGACAAGGTGGTCAACGGCAGAATACTGATGAAATGGCAGTCTCCGACTGAGATTACGATGAACGAGACCCTCAAGTCTGAGGATGAGATCTTACAGCTTCTCAGCTTCAAGCTGAAAAAGGAAAAGTCTTCGTCTTCTCAATTGAAGCATTAGCTAAGCCGCTTACTTCTTTTCAGGCTCTTCTAAGATCCGTTTCTGCAACAATTTCAATCGTTTCCTATTCTCGTCAAGCTCATCTGCAGTATTTGGACCGACACGTTTGGCCCTTACACGTCGACCCTTCACGTCTTCCTCCATCAGCTTTCGTTTGCGGGCCTGCTCCTGCATTTTGAAAACAATCTGGGCCTCTTCCCATGGGGGCAGACGTTTCTTCTGGGACAATCATCCTGCTCCTTTTTGCGGCTCTGTATCAGCTAGTCTCATGGCTAAGGGTTTTGCGTTAACTCCGGGTCGAGAAGTAAAAGGAGTCCGTGTAATACTTGAGACAGCTAGGATTTCTAGAGGGTTGTGTGGTTGTTTCCTACTTCTAGGACGTACTCTTTTTCTTCATTCCTCTTGATTGCTTGGGCTTTCCAGCCTTCGAAAGCTTCTCGAATGGTCTCCGATAGCTGATTCCAAGCGGTCTCGTTCATGAATTCTGGTTTGGGTTGCGGCATCCAGTCAGAGCTGTAATGCTTGTACTTTTCCTGAATATCCTTGTCTAATAGTATCTGCCAAACGAAGTCGAGGAATGAATCCACGTCACAACTCGCACGCCTTTACATGTTAAAGAGGAGAGTCACCCGAATGTAGATTGTGCGATCAAGTTGGGCGATAACAAGTGAACCGGTTGTAATCATGGGTCAAGCAAGGCTCGCAGTCCATTTCTTCTCGTGGATCAGGCTACCATTTGCACTCGAGCCGAGGATCACTCCGAGCCATAGTCTAACTCGCATTGTATCATCTCGCTAGCGAAACTTCTCCTTGTCGTGGTGTCGCGCCCAGTATCGGCGGGCGTAGATCGCGAATGGTATGAACAATAGAAACGCGTAGCCCGGCGAAACGTGGAGTTGGTCGTAAAGCAGCGTTCCGACGTACAGTATAAAGCACGGGAACACGAAGGCGAAGAGGATCTGTCCGGTGTGAATCCAGAATCCCATGCCCCCCGCCCTGCGTACTTTTTGGTGCCAAGTCCGACTTATGTCTATTGGATGCCGGACGCTTATCGGAGCAGTAAACACGACGGCCACGACACCATTGTTCATCTATCTTCCTGCTAGACTTGGACTGCCTTACACCATGACTGCCTTACAACAGTGTGCAGTAAAGTAAATCGCCGGTCCTAGCAAGGGTGCTGACAACACGGCTAGGATTATCAGTCTCAATTTCAACATTCTCATTCCTTGTTTTCACCCCCCCGAGGAAATGCTATTCCAAACAATGCCTGTTGTCTCTCAGCCGTGGTCGGTTTCTTGTCGTCATATTCTAGGCCCTTTCTCTCAAGGTGGAGACCTATCCAACAAAGTGCCGCGATGACGCCGACAAAATATGCCCAGTAGAATACTCCCAGGATAGTAGCATACAGTGAACCCATGCCCAGAATAAAGGGTGAGATTCGCACAACGATATCTCGAAGGACTTCTAGTCCTAGGTTCAAGGCATTGAGAATTACTTAATTCCACGTTTGAATATAAGAGTACCGTTTTTGGAACCTGGATGCCGGTTTCTCTTAAGAATTTTTGCCGTTCGACAAGTCCTTTCGGCCCACAGGCCGAGATCCTTGTAGCGAAAATCTTATCACGGTACCAAGTAGCGGTATGAGTCCCCGGTTTTTGTATGGCTGCCAAGTCTGAGAAAAAGTCGCGTCCGCTACGGAACGCGGCGTACGATCTCAGATATTCCGATCTTGTCGAACAGGACGCCGAGAAATACGCTTATTGCCCGAAAGGGCCGCCGTTACAAATCCATCACGTAGATTCGAACCCGAAGAACAACCGTCTCGACAATCTGAAACTGGCCTGCCGCTCGCACTGATGAGTACCGGTGTACAGACTGAACTAGACCATTATCAGGCAGGAAAAACAACTCCGCCACCACTATAGCTGATCCATTGTGGCTATTGCTGTTTGGCGCGGTCTACGGCGGACCAGCCTCGAATATTTCACTCTGAACAAGAGTCGGTCCCAACGCGTGCTGGATGGAACCATTATTGGTCTCATACGAAAGAGTCCGTTCAACCTCCACTACAGGATCGTTTGTGACCTTAACTGGGAGACTCGTAGAGCCGACATCGCCACAGTCCATGGAACTGCAAGGAAGTAGCTGAAACTTGTTGTCGACCGGGGCAAGAGATGGTGGCACAACGGTCGGGAACTAGCAAACGTCCGCGGCTCGCTGGATATTGATCTTAACATGACGCCCTCTACCAACACGCTTCCCATCAAGCGTCTCAATCTTCGCGTCGGGGAGTCCGGCGAGACCACTGCCGCCTGGGTCAAATTTCCGGCACTGAATATTCAACCGCTGCAACAGACATACAGGAATCTCGGTTATCACTCGCATATGCGAGCCGCAGCTTCAAGACGAAAGTCAAGCTGGACGATGCGGGCCTTGTCACGGAATATCCACCCTTCTGGAAGAGAATCTCATCCTAGATTAGATCGTGATCGGAGAAAACAAGTCTCAGTCTCTGAGAAGGCCTTCGACAAAGTTGCCTTCTAAACTAGTTTCTGCCGAATCGACCCTCCCGGTGAGATAGGCCTCATGCTTCTCATTGAGAGCTCTCTTCTGATAGATTTTCACGACTTGTCGAAAGATGTCTGAGAGCCTGTCCGTTTTAGTTTCAACTTCTTTGCCCAGTCTCCGAGTGAGAATCTCCGCACAATGGTTCACCACCATTTTTCTCCCCGTCCCGAGAATCTCCTTCAACGCGTTGTCAAGCTCCTCGATTCCGTCCGGCAGCTTGTTCATGTCCACATGGTGTCTCCGTCGAGCATAGTGTAGAATGAGTTCTGCGGTCGCGCTGCCTAGGCCCTGAAATGCTTCTTCAACAGAATCCTTGAGTTGCTTAGCTAGGTCGGGTGGAAGGTGCACGAGCCGAAGCAGACTCTTATCAGACATCTACCAGCCAGTTACAAGTTCCTCATCTTACAATTACTGTTACCAATCTAGTGGTCTTCCAGTTCACACATCAAGCAGTTCGACAGTAGCAAATTAATAAGCGGAACGCGCGATACTCAAAATATACAAGACCTATAGCCCCCGCATTCAACAACAGTAATCAGATTTATCAAAAATAGAGGAGGCCCCGGAAAAACCGGGTTTCTAGATATCTAGTTCGCCGCTAACCCGTCTGCCCCATCTGGAACATTGCTGACGGTAGTCGTCCAGGACAAGCTACCATTACCGTGCACTGTGAATCCTTGGATCGTGTGGCTTCCTGAGTTGAACACGTAGAGGAACTGGCCGTCGTGGCTGAGGGTCATGTCGAGGGGGACCTGTATCAGTAACAGTGGCCACGGGATTGAGCAGGCTGATCTTGCCATTCCGTGAAATTGTATAGCTGCTTATGCTGTTGCTGTGCGTATTGGTCGTGTATGCAAACCGGCCGTTGCTTGTGACAACTATCCAGCATGCGGCCTGTTGAGTGTCAGGCACTGAACCGCTGACGACTGTCAAGGGGCCATTCCTGTTAATACTGTACGAGGAGAAGGGGAAAAGTCAGAGTGGGGGTGAAGTGATGAACGATCCGAGAATCGAGAAGCTAGAACGACGGGTGCATGACCTTGAGGACAAGATCCGGGAACTGGAAGGTCGGGTAGCCGCAGTCGAGGGTGACTATACTTGATCCAACCATCTCCGTGGATTCAACTAGCTAGCATTAGAGGGGGCGAACACTTTTTGCAGGCAATATTTTCGACGATAAAGGACGAATCCCGACGAGAAGCGTCTAACAAAACCAGACAACGTCCGAAAATCCTCCTTTCCACTGTTTCAAAGACGTTTATCGTACGAGAGAAAATTTCTAGACCCCCCTAGCATAGAAAAATCGCGCGCCCAAGCCCGCACGGAAAACGCCATCAGTTTCCTGAGGGAACTGGCCCGATTCCGCGTGCATTCTTATTCGACCAGAACAGAATCCTCTGGCATAGTAATTCCCTGGTCAAATTTTCACAAAAAATAAGGTTTCTTTTTTCTAGGGGCCCGGGGGGTAGCCAAGTCGTGCGCCTGAGTCCGAACGAAAACAGCTCGAAAACAGCGCTTGGCAGCGCCTATTCACACTCTATTCCAAATAGAACTCTCCAAGCCCCGTTCCAGGCCTGGACGCACTAGGAGACGCTTAAACAGCACACAGTACAACGCCTTCTTCAACGCGGTCAAAATCGTGACTATGGAACATTTCAGCATACCCGGTCTCAGCAAGTCCAGACTCGTGGCCCTGACAGACGGCATCGTTGCAACCGTCATGACCGTTCTAGTACTCAGCCTTACAGTACCAGGAATCCCCGGCCCCTCTCCAGCCCCCAACTCGCGAGCCAGGTCCTACTAGGCGTTGAAGGCCTCGCACCCAACGCTCTAAGCTACATACTCAGCTTCCCACTACTAGTAGTACTATGGATATCCAACCACAACGTATTCCACTACATCACCAAAGTAGACCGTCGCGTACTATGGCTCAACGCATTCTTCCTACTCACCATAGGGATTCATACCCTTCTCAACCGCACTCATCGGCAGATACCCGCTAGTCCAGACAGCAATCATAATCTACGGAGCCAACATCATCGCAATAGCCGCCTCCATGCTCGCAATCATCCGCTACACAACAACAAACAAACTACTACTCGCAACCGGCCCAGACGCGAAAACCATGAAGCGGATAAGGACCCTGTGGACAATGGGACCCATCATCTACCTCGCCGCAATCCTCCATCATTCCTCAGCACCGAAGCAAGCTTCGCCGTCTACGCTGCAACACTAGCCTTCTACGTCCTAGCAAGCAGTCTCGGATTCGGACGCTAATCTAGATTATCACAAGCAAAACAAAAAGAGGATGAAGACTCTTGGCGAGTCTTCCTGTATTCCTAGCAGTTGTCGCAGTTGTCGTTTACTACGACAGTCAGCGTAATCGTTGTCGTGTGCGTATGTCCACCGCCAGTCCCTGTTATTGTAATGACAAAAGTGCCTGTTGTAGCCGTAGGCGAAGCAGTGAACGTAATCGTGGAAGTACCCGTACCACCAGAGACGAGCGTTACAGTAGCCGGGCTGAACGATGCCGTGGTTCCACTTGGCGTTGCTGAACTGGTCAATGTAATCGTCCCGGCGAATCCGTTCAACGAGGTCAATGTAATCGTAGACGATCCACTGGTACCTTGTACAATCGACACGGACGTGGGCGAGGCGCTGATGCTAAAGTCCGACGGTGAAGGCGGCGTCACGGTCAATGCATAGGTAGCGGAACGAGTTAGTCCACCACCCGTCCCAGATACTGTTACAGTGTACGATCCCGTCGGCGTGTTCGCAGCAGTTGCAATTGTCAATGTACTAGTAAACGTTGGATTACCACTAGTCGGGCTAACACTAGCGCTCAATCCGGTGGCTGAGGGTGAGATGGATGTTGAGAGACTTACCGACTGTGTTGTACCGCTCAATAGCGAGACTGTTACGGTTGCGGTTCCACTACTGCCCTGGGCGACAGAACCACTGTTGGGACTGATACTTACCGAAAAGTCGAAGGGTCCCGGGGCAGCGAATGCTGCGACTTGTCCAATGACCGTGTTCCATGTTTCGAAGCCAGACGAGGCCCGGTATTCACCTGCGAGCCAGAAGGTCGATGCGGCGGTAGGCGTCGGGTCAGTTGCGGCTCCGAAATAGTCACCATAACGAGTGCTGGTATCGATAGAAGTGCCTGCCCTGATAACTGCTGGAGCTTGTAACGTGTTCACTGCATCAGTGGAGGCCCGTCCCGCAGCCATCGCAGATGGAAAGATACTGCTAGACGACCTTCCGAACGAGACCGCTAATTGTCCTTGGTAGCTTGTGACTGCTGGATAGAAGTAGTACTGGCCGTTAGCTGCAAAGTCAAAGTCCTGCGTCTTCGTTGCTGTTGCACCAGAAGTTGTCGCCTGGACCAAGCGTAGACACGTCCTAGTTACCGTGTCACCGCTAGGAATGCACGCGTCGTTCCATGAAGCCCATAGACTGTTCGACTCCCAGACAACACTCTCAACACGGTTGTCATTGGTTGTCAGTGTTGTGGTTGTGCCTGGCTGTTCAGCATTCGGACCAATTACGCTGGTAGCAATCGAGAAGCTGCTCGTTACAGCTGTAACAGCCGCCGGGGGAACTCCAGTGATAGACACGAGAGTTTCAGTAGTTGTGGTGCTGACGGGATCGGGCACACATGCTCCAGTGCAGTTAGTCACCATGTAGAAGGTTGTAGACGAGGACAAGTGTTGGGCCGGATGTAGTGAGAACATGTTCGGGTCGGGAGTATTCTGTGCGAAGTTTACTGTAGTGGCGCCTGCAACGAGCTGTGCCTTGTTGAGCACCCAGTAGTGCATACCAATGTATACAGTGCCTGCAGAGTTGAAGTCGTTGACAGATATTACGTACTTGTCATTGTTGGTTCCTGTAACCGGCTGATCAGGTATGTGTCCCGGATCCGATACAGAGTAGAGATTGAATGTGCCTGTGGGATCATTTGTTGTTGAGACTGCGAATACGACCCTGGCGCCGGGGAGATCAATGATTGAGGCGAACCATCGACCACTACTAGCGTCAAAGGAGACTTGCGGATCAGACATCGACGAGGCTGGCAGATTGAAGAAGGTGTCGAGGCCAAAAGTTGGCCGCGCGACAGCTCCGGCTTTCGTGTAGATTATGCCTGCGAGGTTGACCATCTCGAAGACATGGTTAGGCCCGGTCCCAGCGATCACGTCCGGAGGCGAACAAGTACACGGGTTCGGTGAACCACCTGGAGCACCTTCAAGGACTAGACCCACGGTGGTAGTGTGCGGCGTTGGAGTAGCAGGTGCGGCGGCAATTGTCTTGGTCGCTTCGCCTGTTGGCACATATCCGCTCTGAGCGACCTGTGCTTTGCCTTGGCCGTAGGCTTGGAGGCCTTGGGAATGCAATGGGGCCTGGTTTGTATTGGTTGTAGATTGTCCAATCTGCTGAAGACTGCTCACATCAACTGTACCGATTAGACTGGTTGTTCCCGGTGTTAACGTGGTCGAAACGGCGGGTAGTCTTGTAGCTGCTGCGGTTGGAATCAGTAGCAATACACTGGCGAAAATAATCAATAGTACGCGACTATTTTTCATGAAAAACCCAGCGGTCACCCGTTCGAATATAACAGTTCCGGAGCACAACTAATTGCGGGGATTCGTTCAGAATAAGCGATTTTCAGGGAATTTGCAGGGTATTTTCAGAGAAAACAAACTGTTCTATCTTGAAAAAGTACTGGAAAAGGCCTTTGACAGAATCATGCCAAGGACTAGTCCGCTAGAAAAAGTCGAAGCTCGAATAGCATAGAGCATTAAGCCGAATCATTCGAGGAATAGTCTGGTATATTCTTCAAGCCGTCGAAATTGGTTCATAGTTTGATCTTCTGGCCGTTCACGTCGAGAATGAAAATCATTTCCGTGGCCCGGCTGAGAGTTGCGTGCACTGGACACCTACGATGCGTCTCCCTTGCCACTTCGATAATCCTCTCCACAGGATCTTTCGATAAGACTCTTGTCTCAACGGTAATGTTCTGGAAGAAGGGCTTGACGCCATCGATTTCGAACAGTCCTCTTCTGTCCCATTGTCCAGTCACGGTCGTTTCCAGTGAATCAATGGATACTCCTGCTAGAACCGCATTTCTTGCAAGTATCACGTTCTCACAGAATCCGACGGACGCAATCAAATAGTCAGTAGGAGTAGGGCCTCGGCCTCCACCGCCAACCGATTCAGGCTCGTCTTGGACAACCGTAAAGCCTCTAACCTTCGCTTCTGAATGTTGATCATTGACCAATCTAACCTCCGCCTTGTTTATTGCCAGGGGGTCGACTGTAGTCGGCGATGCGAGGCGCTTTCTCAAGTCTTCGAAGATCTGTCGCAGGTTTGGAGAGATGAGAGTCATCTCTGAGCGATAACGAGGAATTTCGGCCGGAAATAGTTCTAGTCCGTACGGCGTGAGAGAGTAGTGCTATGGCTTTGCTTCGAAGACCCTGTTGAATGGTGTCTCCGTTGCTCTTCGGAAGGTTTTGAAGCCGCCAGACATGACAACTTCCCGCAGTCGTGAATCACTAGCCTGTGCGCCCAATGCTAGGCCAACTTCCTGTGCTTTAGACGCGGGCGTGCATATCATAGTCGAAGCGCTATAGTAGATCCGTCCGACCGGGTTCAGATTATCCTCCGTCCTCTCATTAGCATACGGTTCGACAATCATCCACGTGCCATCCGGCTTCATCGACTGTCTGACATGCTTGGCGGCCCCAGCCGGATCGCCCATATCATGCAAACAGTCGAAGAACGTTACCAGATCGAAATCCTTCTTCGGATAGTCTTGGGCCTTGGCGACTTCGAAGCTGACCTGGCTTGACACTCCGCTCGCGGCCGCGCTCTTCCGCGCATATTCTATTGAAGGCTTGTGAAAATCGTATCCTGCAAACTTGGACTTTGGAAATGCTTTCGCCATTATAATAGTCGAGGCTCCGTATCCGCATCCGACATCTGCCACGAGTGCCCCGGCCTTCAGTTTTGCTACTACACCTTGCAATGCTGGAAGCCAATTGCTCACCAAGTTCCCTGAATAGGCGGGTCTGAAGAATTTCTCCGCTCCGACGAAGAGGTCAGTGCTATGTTCCTCCCATCCGAACCCTTTACCTGTCCGGAATGCTTCCGTAAGCGTCGGCTCGGCCTTGAACATTGACGCTGCAACATAGAACGCTCCAGGAAGATATGCGGGACTATTCTCGTCGGCGAGAGTAAATGCCTGTTCCGGACTCATTGAGTATTTGCCTGATTTGGGATCGTACATAACGTATCCAGCCGCAGCCTGTGCCGACAGCCACTCGCGTATGTAGCGGTCGTTCGTGTGAGTCTTAGTCGCCAACTCAGAGGGTGATAATCCTCCGCTTTCCGCGAGTCTCTTGTAGAGGCCCAGTTTCTCGCCGATTAGCACGGTAGAAGCATGAAGGGTCGCTCCAAAATCGCCGACAAACTTCATCAAAAACGCATCTAGTTTGGACTGATCAATTTTCGAAGATTCTTGCACTACGAATAACCAGCAGAGATGCTGGCTTCACGCACGAATTTAACGCTTTAGTTTGGGTCTAGGAAAGTCTCAGGCTAACAGTCTTAGTCGGGTGTAATCGGTCATTGATGACCCGATCTTTCAAGACCACGAACCGGTCTTCAAGCGAATCATCATAGGCGAAGTTGGCGGCCAAGCTAAACTCCTTGTACAGTTCAACCACCGTCCGATAGGCAATGACTCGAGCACTGTTGCCCAATCTTTCCAGAAGTATCTTCACGACGTCCTGGAACCTGTCAGGTATTTCCTCTCGGCCGATGCCTTTCTTTCCCAGAAAATCGTAGACCCAGTCTCGTATGGACCCGCCCATTCCCTGCAACACCATGTCGAACCAATAGCTGACAGACTGGTGAAAACCGGTCGCCAGGTTCGTGCGCATGGTATACCTTCCACAGGAAGAGCCTGCAAGAGATGACCGATACGGATAATGTATCCGTCAACCCGCCATTTTGGTAACCTATTTTGCCTATATCAGAATCAGGATCGAAGGCTGATCTATCCAATTATAGCATGATTGACGGTCAAAGGCGATTCTATCTGGTAATCGAGAGGCTGAATTGATTGTTCTTCGAGGTTACAACCATCACAGTATAAGTGTAGCCGGTATTGAAGGTGAAACTGTTTCCTGATATTGCGCAGCCTCCACAACTTGATCCTATGGTAACGGCTGTCGGGGTGACGGTGTTTGGATTGATGGTGGGTCCAGCCCAGTTTATCATCTGGTACGTGTTGCCCTGGGCGTCTTTCACGTAGTAGCTTTGGAGAGATATTGCCAGGGTTCCCGTGTTCCTGATGTACAGCGTAGCGTTAGTTGATGACGTGAATACTGCGGCATTGTCTTGCGCAAGAGCTTCCTTGCCAACTGTTGGATTGGTCATGAGAGTCGACAAGAGTCCCGTCTGCCAAGAATAGACCATTACCGACGCGACAACTACTATGACAACCATGAGCAGAGATGCAAGAATCGTGTTGATGCCCTTCCTGTCTTCACGGTGTGCGCGTAGAATGCTTCTGATCACAGCCGTTAGCCTTGTAGACTACTGAATAGAATGATGTAGCCCAATTCGCTAAACCATGTGTAACCACGACTCGGGAATTCCGGTTGCTGTTATCAGCCACAGAGGGATAACGTTAAGCACAAAGCTAGCCCGGCTCCGGGAGGTGTACATATGGCGAAGGAAGTAGCCTGTACCACGGACTCTTTCCGAGTCCGCGCTGATACCGATGAAGAGCTAGTGTCTCACGTAAAGCAGCATGTCATGGAAGCGCATCAGAGAGACCTCACCCGGGACCAGGTCCTGGGCATGGCCAAGACTGTGCAAGTAGCAGCAGTCTAAGAAACCAATACTTACAGAACTAGAATGGGCCGTCGACGTAGACGTTTCTCTGGCCCTTGTGCAATTGGATCACGAGTTCTTTTGGATATTCGGACCATTGCAGTGGAGCGAGTTTTCTCATGTTTAATAACCGGCCGATTTTTTTGTTCCTAGAACAATAATTGCGGCAAGACATTGTCAACGATAACTCGCTCACTTTTGCTGAGAAGATCCTCAGTCTAAGAACAGATACTGGAGAGAAGTTCCATCATCGGGGAGACATTACCGTCATTCCCGCAGACATGGCAATGGCCCAGGACAGCACTGGACCCTTGGCCATCAAAGTGTTCAACGAGATGGGCGTAGAGAAAGTCTGGGACCCTACAAGGATCCATCTCGCGATCGATCACTCCTTCCCAGCTCCAGACGAGAAGGTTGCCAACCTGCACCAGCTCATGCGGGCCTTCCAGAAGAAACACGGAGTCCGACTCGTCGAGGGAAGCATCTCCCACCAACACCTTCTGGAAAACCACATTGTCCCGGGAATGGTCTTGTTTGGGGCCGACTCACACACATGTCAGGGAGGTGCAGTCGGCGCATTCGCCACGGGCATAGGAAGCTCGGAAATGGCAGCGTTATGGGCTTCGGGCAAACTTTGGGTCAAGGTCCCGCAGTCGATAAAGATCAATCTGACCGGTCAGTTGAAGAAGGGAGTTTACGCCCGCGATATCATCTCTAGTTTTATCGGAACGGTAGGCGAAGACGGTGGAAATTATCGCTCGTTAGAGTGGCATGGCCCAGCCGTCAAGAATCTCACAGTGGCATCCAGAGCCTGTATCAGCAACAACTCAATGGAATGCGGCTGCAAACTATCAGTATTCGAAGTAGACCCGGTCACACAGGAATATTTCAAGACCGTAAAAAGGAAACCACTCGATGAAATTCATGCGGGACCCAAAGCCGTCTACGAGAACACGTACAACATCGACATCGGACGACTCGAACCAGAAGTCGCAGAGCCTGGAAACGTAGACAAGGTCAAGACAGTCCAAGAGGTAGAAGGAACACCGATAGATCAGGCATTCATTGGATCATCAACAAACGGCAGATACGAGGATCTTGTTGTCACGGCAAAAATCCTGAAGGGACACAAAATCAAATCCGGGACCCGGTGCGTGATCACCCCAGCGTCACGAGACGTGTTCGAAAAAGCACTGTCAAATGGTCTGGCAGAAATCTTTCTAGAATCGGGAGCAATATTCACCAACGCCACGTGCGGCGCATGTGTAGGAACGCATCTAGGAGTCCTCGGAGAAAATGAAGTCTGTATCTCTAGCTCACCGCGAAACTATATTGGACGAATGGGCGCCATCACCGCGAAAATCTACTTATCATCGCCGGCCACTGCCGCCGCCTCGGCTATAGAGGGTAAAATCACGGACCCGAGGAAGTACGTTTGACAGATCTATCAACAATGACCAGTCCTTCGATCCTGAGGGGGCGCGCATGGGTATGGCCAGATGACGTGAATACGGACATCATCATCCCGTTTCGATTCAAAGCCCGAACCAATGATCCCGTGGAAATGGCAAAGTATGCAATGTACGGGTTCGACCCAGAGTTCTATAAAAAAGTCAAACCCGGAGACTTTTTTGTTGCTGGAAAGAACTTTGGTGGAGGTTCGAGCCGTGAACAAGCACCGGTCGCGATCAAATACTCCAACGTAGCTGCCGTAATAGCAGACAGTTTCGCGAGAATATTCTACCGGAACAGCTTCGCCATCGGCTTGCCCGCTCTGGAAGTGCCTGGAATTTCAAAGCACGTGCGACAGTTCGACGGAATCCAGGTGAACTTGCAGGACTGGACTGTGACCACGAAGAATGGGCAGATCCATCAGGCGAACAAAGTTCCCGAGTTTCTACGAGGCCTTATGCGGGAAGGTGGCCTGGTCGAGTATTACAAGCATCACAAGAGCTTTCCTTGGGAAGAGCTTGACGCGGATTCAGCTGCAACTTAGCATTGATCCGCGAAGCGTAACACGTGGCGGAAGCTGTCACAACCAAACACGTCCTTTCTCATGATGTATCTGCGACTATCCCTAGACATATGGCCTGGGAGAGTGAATTCACCGCAAAGATGCTGAACAAAGCAGAGCACTCGGTCGTGGAACTAAAGATACCTCCACACAGGACTGGGTCCGATCTCGCAAATGAGTTGCAGCACGTGCTGAAGAAAGAGGAGGCTTACCAGGGAATCTCCAAGAAAGCCACAACCTTCAACCTGATCGCGGACGAACTCTGGCGAAATGGAGAAGCATACAAGATTCCGAGGCATGATACGGAGATTGAAGCAAAGCTCGAACTTGACGGGGACGGCCAAGACGTCTTTCACGAAATCATGGACGACTTTGCGAAAGGAGATGTGGAAGGGTTCAGGCTATCGCCAGACTATCCTCGCGTACTGGAAACGGGCAAGCTACATTCTCAACTCGCCATCTTTTAGTCAGGAAGAGAAGAGCATCAGTGACGTGGCGTCAATCGCCAACTTCATCATGGACGAATATTCGATGGACCCAACCACTCTTACAAAGGGCGAGTGGCTCATGAGTCTGCCCAACTAGTGGGGTTGTTCTGAGTAAGGCCTAGTTCAGAATCCTAGGGCGCTTCCTTGCCATGGTCCGAAAAATTCTCATAATTCCGACTTCTCTCGACCTCTTCCCCTTGGATAAGGGCCTGTATCGCCGGAGATTTTTTCTTAACTTCAAAGTGTCGGATGAAAACGTCGCTGTCATGTACGGCTCCGAGAGTGTCTTGCCAGGTTCTCGCGAAACTGGTATAGTGATCGTGGGATGGAAGTTCTAAAGGAAGAAGAATGTAGCGGAGAGGCCTGGCTTGACTACTATGATATGACCAAAGACATGTTAGTCGGTTTGAGGAAAAAATATTTTTCCGACACGAAGCGACTCTCAGAAATCAGGGAGGGGTTGAAGGAGGACGGCCTCGTGAGGAAGTACGGCGAAAGATACTTAGGGTATGTAACCTTCATAATGAGGAAGAGCATTTGAGCGAGCCTAGACAGTTTCTAGAGTAGCAACGAGGTCTAAGGCAACAATCCCGCGATCCTCAGCTGTTTGATCCTGCCCGGCTTTTTCGTGAAGAGGCCGGCCGTAATCGTCAAGGCTTCTTTCAATAATTCCCGGTTCTTCTGCAGCTTCCTCAAGGCGTGCACGTTCAACCTCCGGATCAGCCAGTTGTCACTCAGCGCCCAGGACGCTGTGTAGTGCGCATACTGGCCAATAACGTCCGCATACATTTTCCTCTTGGCCTGATAGACACGGAGGCTCTTGGCGGAAACATTCTTCGACCCAATAGCGTCAACAATGACATCCGCTAGGACCAAAACATCCTGTAGCGATAGGTTCACCCCCTGTCCAGCGTGCGGGTGAAAAGTATGCGCCGCATCACCGAGCAACACGACACCATCCGCGACCCAGGGATCAACTCTGACATAGCTTGGTGTGAAATATCCCATACTAGTCCAGACCTCTACGCCTGCAAAAGCGTCCTGCAACTCCGGCGCAACCTCCAAGACTTCGGCCTTGAACAAATCCAATCCAGCCGCCTTGACTTGGTCAAAACTGCGCGGCCCCACACAGTAGAACATGTACGTAGAATCACGAGTAGCAGGCATAACCCCCAACATTCGGCCTGGTGCCTGGTACTGGCGAGCCCGTCCCTCAAGGCCTAAAACTCGTCCAACCAGTCCAACCAGAAAAGCCTCTGGGTACTTCCTCACAATCGTCTTAGCACCGATAGCGGCGCGAACCCGCGACTGTGATCCGTCAGCTCC
This sequence comes from Bathyarchaeia archaeon, assembly GCA_035656295.1. Lineage (GTDB taxonomy): Archaea > Thermoproteota > Bathyarchaeia > 40CM-2-53-6 > 40CM-2-53-6 > 40CM-2-53-6. The sequence continues at coordinate 472,837 of DASRSU010000008.1, forward strand.
GACAACCAATGAGGCCCGTACAGTAACAGGTTCACCGTCTACGGTACAGTCGACGCCGGCTGCAACATCTTTCTCGTCTCCGAGTATCTGCTTGAACCCTGCGCCCCACAAGGTTTCAGCACCAGCATTACTGGCCAGGTAACTGATCGCTGACTCTATCTCAGTCGCGTTGACGGTCAAGAGATAATTGTGCGGATGATCCAGCAGTTCATAGTCGGCCTCCAAAAATAATTCTCCACTCCAGCTCTTCACTTCGAGCACGCGATTCTTCACGCCGAGGTCGAGAACCTGGTCTAAGACTCCAATCTTCTCAAGAGCCTCCAACCCGTTAGGTTGAAACGTGATCCCTCTCGGAATCGACTCTTGCGACTTGCGACGGTCCAACAGCAGAGTTGAGACACCATTCTTCTGCAGCAGATAGGCTAGTGCTTGACCGGCTATTCCCGCGCCGACAATAACTACGTCAGTAGATTTTTCCAAGCACTCTATTACTCCATATTTCATGGGATTTCAGGAATCAGTTTAAAATCATGCCTAACAGTAGGATACGGTCGATATTGATTGGCTAGAACCCACGGGCACGGTCCGATAGAACAGCTAAGCCTGTACGATACGACTATGGCCGTCGCACCTCATGTGTACGAAAAGGACCGTCGATACGCGCTACTTGTAGTCGATATGTTGTACGACTTTGTCTACGGCAAGATCAAGTGCGACCGCGCCATTCCGATGATTCCGCGGACCGGCGAGCTAATTGACTCGGCACGAACCGCGGGAATACCAGTGCTCTTTCCTAACGACTCCCATACCCGCAAAGACTTCGAGATTGAGCGCTGGGGGGAACATGCGATGCGCGGGTCCAAAGGTGCTAAGGTCATCAGCCAGTTGAGACCGAGGAAAAGAGACATCCAGGTTCCCAAGACAACCTATAGCAGCTTCTACAATACAAGGCTAGAACGAGAACTGAAAAGGGCGTATGATGGTCAAGGAGCAAACACCCTAGTCATTTCCGGGTTACACACGGACTGTTGTGTTAGACACACGACGGCGGACGCTTTCTTCAAGGGGTACGAGGCAATTATCGCCCAGGATGCTGTCAACTCGTTCACAGAACTACAGTATCGTACCGGGTTACAATATCTGAAATTCTGGTATCTCGCAGACATACTTCCCACGAGAAAGATCCTCAAACTATTCTAAAGACGATGCTCATTCGACGCCTTTCAGGTTCCGTGATGGGATCCAGCCAGTTTCGTCGGTCATGCTGGTCACCCAGGCCCAACCGCTCTCAAGTTTTTCCACTCTAACTATTTCACCTTCGAAGGCAGACAGCTCCCGGGCCACGTAGCTTTGCTCGGCTATCCCTTTCTCTCCAGATATCTTGACGTATTTCTCTGGCACCCAACCCTGCCCTCCTCCAGGGCCTTCACAAAACACCCATCCTGGCCATTCATCGTCTCTCCGGCCGACCTTGAGTTCGTCCCCTAGACTTATGCTAAGAGGAGTATCCCCGTAACTGGCAGCAGCTTCATGGTTAACGATAACTAACGCCATTTTCCCGGGTTCAAGGTGCTCCAAGAGAATCATTTGTAGAGAATGTTAGAGCTTTTAAACTAACAATTCCTCCATTAAGACCAACCATGGGCAAACCAATAACTCATCTAGAGCTGGCTTCGAAAGATCTCGGCGAGACCAAGAAGTTCTATTCGCGACTCTTCGGCTGGAAGTTCGAAATGTACGGCGACGGCTATGCACTCTTCAAAGCATCCAAGAAAGGACTCGCGGGCGGCGGCTTCAACCTCTCCAAGAAAGTAACCCCGGGCACCACCAACTTCTACGTAGAAGTCGAAAGCATACCCAAGATACAGCAAAAGGCCACGAGCCTCGGCGGCAGAACGATGAAACGCAAGAAAGCGATAGGCGGCGGAATGGGATACTGGGGCACAATCAGAGACCCACACGGTAACACCGTAGGCCTCTGGAGCAAACGGTAAGCGCGCCCACGTAAAAGAAGCCAAACCTAGAGAAATAATCCGCCTGCAAAACGCAGGCCCCGATCTGGTCACAGTCCAGACCCCGCTCAAGTAACAAACCCTCTTTCGAGAACTCCACCGGACTCCTCAGGGAGAAATGTCTCTCTCCGACATACAATCTAAGCAGCCTAGTTTTCGAAAGCCGATCCTTTTCCTATTCTTCCTTTCACCCCTCGTGGGAGAAGTTTTGTCTGGCTCGACTCCGCCACTGGCCTTCATCAATCCCCTGGTATTCCTCTTCCTCGGCGCACTCTATGGAAGCGGCGCGCTGCTCGTGCGGGATTATGCGAGACGATGGCACAGAGGATGGCGGTCAGTCTTACTGCTTGGAGCAGCCTACGGAATAATTGAGGAAGGAATCCTTGTTCGCAGCTTCTTCAATCCTGGCTGGAAAGATCTAGGCTTGCTCAGCTCCTACGGTCGCTGGCTCGGCGTTAACTGGGTATGGGCCGAATGGCTAACAATCTACCATGCAATATTCAGCATCGCAATCCCGATATTTCTAGTCGAGAAAACCTGGCCCGAGACGAGTAAGAAGGCTTGGCTTACGCCAAAATCCCGAATCCTGTTTCACATACTACTCGTGGGGTCGATCATAGCAGGATTTTTCGCCTTCCCATACGATGCACCGGTCCTAGGACTGGCCGGTTGCGTCGGTGCGGTATTCCTTCTCGGATGGGTCGCGAAACGGTTACCAAACATCACGAAGCTCAGCGGAAACCTCAAAGTTCGCTGGCGAACATTGGTTCCATTCGGTGCCTCTGCACCGGCAGCATTCTTCTTCCTCTTTAACAGTGCAATAATCCCGTTTGCAATCGGAACAATGATCCTCGGCGGTCTGCTAGTTCTAGCCTACGAGCGACTGCTTCGCAAATGGTCACGTACAGGATTGAACGATTACCAGAAGCTAGGACTTGTCGCAGGTGCAGCTGGATTCTTTGCAGTATTCTTCGACTTCATATTGGAATTCGCGGGGCCACGCGGCACAATAATAGTGGGAGCCCTCTTTACCATATTCCTGTATAGGCTACGCAAACAAGTTCGCATACAAGCAATCCATGCAGCGTTCTTAGAGAGTTCGCTCCCTCAAGTCCGCAAGCCTGAACCAGATCTCCGTTAGCCAGATCGTCGCATTCACAAATGGCTGTTGAGGGCAAGCACCTGACTCTAGTTCTTCCTACGTTTTTTAGTCAAAAGCGTCCACAGGAGGTTAAACAGCGATAGGAATCTGAGGAAATCTCGATTCCGTTAGCTTTATCCACTGTTCTTTCAAACCCAAAGGCATGCAGGCAAAACCAACAAGACCTACGGGTGTAACCGTACTGGGCGTACTGGCGATCCTAATTGGACTCGGAGGCATAGTTTTCGGAGGGCTTCTTGTCTTAGCGGCTGCTGTGATAAGTACCATAAACATTGGCTCAACATACCCACAGCTCGCAGGCTACTCAGCCGGAACTATCGCAATCCTGTTAGGAGCGCTTGGAGGAGTCCTGCTGATTATCGGAATTCTATATCTCGTCACGGGCATTGGCTTCTTTGGGGGAAAGGGTTGGGCATGGACCATCGGCATGATAGTGAGCGTCCTCTCCATAATCGCCAACATCGTTCAAGCAATAATAATATTCACTGGAACGATCATTGGGGGAACAGTGGTTTTCACAACCATTCCTTTGATAATCATCTACTACCTTACGCGGCCTCATGTGAAGGCCTTCTTCGGGAAGGGTCCGTCGACGGATGCACCTGGCACAACTCCCAGTGCTTGAATGACCAGTCCGACAATGTCCACTTCGACAATGGGAGGGCGCTAAGATGCTCCAGTTGTGGTGCCAGCGTGCCGACCGGCTCTACAAAGAGTCCGTCCTGCGGCGCACCTTCTGACCTGATCCAACCTTCTCTGCTTTTTGTTCGAGACCAGCGGATGCTGTAGTAGTCGTTTGTGGTCTCGGCCCGAGTAACACTTGGCTTAACATTCGCCACGTGTAACCCGAGTCTCATGCAGCCTGTCAGGCTGTCGCGACCATTTGGAGTTACTCTGATCGCGATACTTGCAATACTAATTGGAATCGTAGGAGTACTAGGCAGCCTGGCAATATTCGCCTTGTCAGCAGTCGTAGCTAGCACGGGGACCTTAGGGTCAGCGCTCGGTGGAATTGGCGTCATAATCGGGGGAGTTGTCCTGTTCTTCAGTCTCATCTGGCTCGTAGTCGGCTGGGGTTTTGCCAGCGGAAAAGGCTGGGCATGGATCGTCGGCATGATCGTTACAGTACTGTCATTCATATTCGCGATTGGGTCTTTCATGGTCAGTCCGGGCGGTGGAATACTCGGGGTCTTAGTGTGGGGCGTAATGCTCTACTACCTGACTAGACCCGGAGTGAAAGCATTCTTCGGTAAGGGAGGTGCCTTGCAGATGCCTCCTCCCACGTCCGCGTATCCCATGGGGTCAGGCTATCGCAGTTTGCCTCTGGAGAGTTATGCTCCTCCTATTGCTCCAGCTGCCCCGCAACCCCCACCGGTAAGCTCGACCCCGGAAGGTGGGATAAAGACTCAGGCGATCGTCCTGAATCCGTTGGCGAAGGAATCGTCCGTCCCGTTGTCAGAGGCCGCGTCGCCCACATCATCATCTTCCATCGGGAATTCGGCATTAGTCAGCTGTCCGCACTGTGGTAGTCGCCTTTCAATGGGCTCCAACCGCTGCTCCGCCTGTGGCGCAACAATCTAGATACCACGCCTTCAAAAGGGCGCGAGTCTGTGATGACTCTTCGCTCTAAGTATTTTGATGCTTTTGTGGATCAAGTTTGGCGTCCTTAGTCTTCTATTTTCGAGTGATCATGAATATACGCGGGCTCGTGGATGTTACTGAGGTGTTTAACATGAGAAAGACGGCTCTGATAGGATTAGCAATCGTAACTCTTGCGGCTATCGCTACGGGCGTCGTAACGGCATTCGCACAATCAACTTCCCAGCCACAAAGCAATAACAGTTCTCTCGACCCTCGACCCGGCTACACCTATACTGTTGTCTATAGACAGACTGATGGCTTCATTGTATATGCCGTAGCCTGTCGTCCTTCCCCCGAGTTAGGAGTATATTGCAAACCAACTCTACAGCCGGAACAATCTTTTATAGATATCACTAACCAACCAGTTCTCGCGCAACAATTCTTCACCGACTGGAAGTATGACAACTGGCATGTCGATCTCGCGACCCACCAATTGGTGAGGACAAGTCCAGTCAGTTCTGCTTCCATCGCTCCAAGTCTTGGAATCTGGCTGGTTGGCGCTATGGTTTCTGTCTCGGCCTCTTTGGGTGTAGGTGCATTCGGTACCCTAATCTGGAGAAGAACACTTAGACGCGCATAACACACCAAGTATGGAGGGGGAGCATCTGCCTTTCGGCCCGCTCAGGTATCTCTACATCGGGAGTTCGAACATAATCATTGTTCTTCTGTTGATTGTCTCAGCTGCCTTGCTCAGTGCGTCTGCGGCCATGTTTCTAAATCCGGTACAATCTGGGACAATTACAAAGACACCGATCTTGAATCCGAACTTGGAGCTCGGTTTAGCATGTAATTACACGATGTCAAATTATGATTCTACGATTGGCCTTGTAGCTGAGACACCTGCGCATCAGAAGTATTGGTTGTATTCCGATAATTATCTAGCATCAATTGCACTTGGCGTGCCTTGCGAACGATTCGATGTGGCTGCTGCGATTAACGCCACTCTGTAGTCGCGTTATCCAAAATATCCTAATCAGTATCAAGTGTTCACTGGCCGGATCAAATATTTCAACGGTTCCCAAGATCGACAAATATCCGGATCAATTTGGACCACAATCAATAACGTAACAGGTCCAGCGCTTTCACCGAATGATTATGCGGACATTGCTTTCTTGCAGGCGTATAATTCTACAAAATGGTCGCATGATGATGCGGCTGCCCAGCATTTTTTTCAGATTGGAGCTGGGATGTTTAATGGGACAGGGTTTGTTGATCGACCGTTCAGAGTTGATACTAGACATCAATTTCAAACATACAAGCTCGCGCTTTACCTCTACCTTGCAACTGTTCTGAATGATACTATTCCATTGAATGTTCTGATTACTCTTGGGAGGATGCAATCTTCAACAGGCGGTTTCTATACTGGCTATGTTAGCGACTATTCGACGAATGGTACGACTACTAATACTGAAACGACTTCTCTTGCAATTCTGGCGCTTGACCGCTCAAGCCGTACTGCTAATTACAATCGTACAATTTCCACCGTTCAAGTAAGCTTGTTGACTGTTCCACTGTTGTATCTTGGAATTGGCGCGGGAATAGCGGCAATCATACTAGCTGTAATAGTTGTGCTCTTGCGACGCGGAAAAGAAGAGAAAGCTAGCCGGAGCGAGACTAGTAAAAACAAAAGAGAAGAGAGGACACACACCATTGTGCTTCGCGAACAGCTTCTCGAAATCTGGCCGAGTCCTAGAGCTGAGATTTTTCGCAGTGTACGCAATCCTCTCAGGCATTGATCTGTCCGAGAGGGGGAGGGCCGTATTTTCCTTGCGCCGTCAGAGGATTGGGGGCTCTCTGTAGTCTCCGAAGACTTGTCGTCCAACATCCATTATTTCGCCGAGAGTAGCGTATGCCCTTACAGCTTTGACGATAGGGTACATTGAGTTAGCCTTCTCATCCTCGAAGGCTTTCCTGAGCGCCTCAAGACTATTCTGTACTTCCTGGTTATTCCTTGTCTGTCGAATCCTGTTGACCCGTTCCACCTGTCGTCTCTGGGCTTCCTCGTTAATCTTCAAAGTCTCGATCGGCATATGCTCCTCCATCTGGTATCGGTTTACTCCCACTACTATGCGATCTTGCCGTTCGAGTTCTTGCTGGTACCGGTAGGAAGTGTCCGCAATTTCTCTCTGTAAGTATCCGGTCTTGATCGCGTTCAATAGTCCCCCGACACGCGCGATCTTGTCAAAGTATTCGTAGGCCTTCTCTTCCATCTCGTCAGTAAGCCACTCGATATAGTATGACCCACCTAGCGGATCTACAGTGTCAGTGACACCCGTCTCGTCGGCGATGATCTGCTGCGTGCGCAACGCGACCATGGCCGCCTTCTCAGATGGCAAGGCCCAGGCCTCGTCATAGGAATTGGTATGCAACGACTGTGTTCCTCCCAGGACAGTTGCAAGCGCCTCGATAGTCGTCCGGACAATATTGTTCAAGGGTTGCTGCCATGTGAGTGAGGCGCCCGAGTTCTGCGCATGGGTTCGCAGCAATAGTGATCTAGGATCTTTCGCGTGATATTTTTCCTTCATAACTCTCGCCCAGATCCTCCTGGCAGCGCGGAACTTGGCGATCTCTTCGAAAAAGTCCATTCCGCAGTTGAAGAAGAACGATAGTCTTGGCGCAAAATCGTCCACCTTCAAACCCGCCGCGATCCCGAGGTCCACATAGGCGAAGCCGTCTGCGAGAGTAAATGCGAGTTCTTGGACGGCACTCGATCCTGCTTCTCGGATATGGTATCCGCTGATGCTGATGTAGTTCCATTGGGGCATCTCCTTGCTACAGTAGACCATCATGTCCCGGATTATGCGCAGATGCGCCTCCGGTGGGTATGCCCATTCTTTCTGCGCAATGTACTCCTTTAGAATGTCAGCTTGAACAGTGCCACGCAACTCTTTCGGTTTTACTCCTTGTCTCTCTGCGACACCTACGTACATCGCCGTGAGCACAGAGGCGGGGGCGTTGATTGTCATGCTAGTGCTGACTTTTTCGAGCGGTATACCCTCGAGTATGATCTCCATGTCTTTCATCGAAGCAACGCTGACGCCGCAACGTCCCACCTCTCCTTCTGCCCGCGGATGATCCGGATCGTACCCGTAGAGCGTGGGCATGTCGAACGCTATGCTGAGCCCGGTTTCTCCGTGGTCGAGGAGGTAGTGCAATCGTTTGTTTGTATCTTCAGGCGTTCCGAAGCCTGAGAACATTCGCATCGTCCAGTGTCTTCCACGGTACATTGTCGGGTAGACGCCTCGAAGGTAGGGGTACTCGCCTGGTAGGCCCTCGTCTCGTATTTCGTCATGGGAGGCTACGTCATCTGCAGTGTAGACTCTCTTTATCGGAATGTTGGAGAGATTGGGGTATTCCTCCTTTCGCTCGGGACTATTTCGCGTCCAGGGACTGAGAATCTTATTCTCCCATTGGCCCCTCTCTCGTTTGATCTTTGCAATGTACTGCTTGCTATAGAGGGAGGGAGTCTTCTTCCGCTCCTTCCTAACCTTGCGCAATGCGTCCTTCCAGTATTCCTTGACCATGTACCACACGTGATAGGATAGAGAGGTGGAAATTTCCTATTTCTCCATTACTCTATGGCATAGGCGGTTCTGAATCTTGAAATATCGTAGCTGAAGACTCGCCTAGTGAAGGCCACGATTTACTTGGCAGGCAGTCTCGTTTCTCAGGTGTTGAAGGGCGATCATCGTGCTCTTGCCAGAGCAATTTCGATCGTGGAAACAGGCGGCGAAGAATGCAGGCACCTCATCGAGCAGTTGTACCAGAGCACGGGCAGGGCATTCTCGATCGGAGTAACCGGCCCGTCCGGGACAGGGAAAAGCACTCTTGTCGACAAAGTCATCCAGGAGTATCGAAGGAGGGGTCAGAAGGTAGGCGTTCTGGCCATAGACCCGTCCAGCGCGTTCACCGGCGGAGCGCTATTAGGTGACAGGGTGAGGATGATGGATCATAGTCTAGAAAAAGACGTCTACATCCGAAGCATGGCGTCGAGAGGCGATCTCGGCGGGCTGGCACGAGCGGCCAGGAACACGATCAGGGTCCTCGACGCTGGCGGGATGGACATTGTGATCGTCGAGACTGTAGGTGCGGGACAGACAGAAGTGGAGGTTGCTAGCGCCGTAGACGCCACAGTCGTCGTCATGATGCCGCAATTAGGCGACGAGATCCAGGCCTTCAAAGCAGGCTTCAACGAGATCGGAGACATCTTCGTCGTAAACAAGGCAGACCTGGCCAACCCGGCAAAAACAATCTACAATATCGCAACCGGTTTACAGGACAAAGACGGATGGCGACCTCCAGTGATCAAAACCATCGGGTTGAAGGGGACAGGGGTCCCGGCATTGGTAGACTCGCTGGACAAGTTTCGAAAACACCTGTCGAACAATGGTCTCCGAGAAAAGAGAATGATGCAGCACATAGAATCGGAATTGTTGGAGGCGGCCTTCTCAGACTTTCGCCAGCAAGCTCTAGGACGCCTCAGGAAAAACTCGGCGTGGAACCGTACAGTCGGCCGCGTCGCAAGGAGAGAGTTGGATCCAGAGACTGCAGCGTACGAGCTAGTCAAAACGATCGGGAAACTGGACGCCTAGCTCGATGTCAGATCGGACCACTGACTCGGGAATACCGGTAAAGTCATTGCATGAAAGTCGTGATGTGCCCTCTTCTTGGACGCGCTCAATAAGGCGTCCCGGAGAGTTTCCTTACACTCGCGGAATCTACCCGGGCATGTACCGGGACCGTTTGTGGACGATGCGCCAGTACACTGGGTTCGGATCAGCAAGAGAAACGAATCGTCGATTCAAGTACCTCATCAGCCAAGGAGAAACAGGACTTAGCACAGCTTTCGATCTCCCAACTCAGCTAGGCTTCGACTCTGACCATGAAAGGGCGCAAGGCGAGGTCGGCAAAGTCGGGGTCGCGATCAGCAGCATCGACGACATGAAACGACTCTTCGACGGCATCGATCTCGGAAATGTCAGTACAAGCATGACAATCAATGCTACAGCTCCGATCCTACTGTCACTGTACCTGGCCGTTGGCCTAGAGAAAGGCGTCCCCCCAAGGTCGCTGCGCGGGACGACCCAGAACGATATCCTGAAAGAATTCATTGCCCGGAACACGTACATCTATCCACCAAAGGCATCGCTCAAACTGGCTGTCGACCTCATCGAATATTGTGCACGACGGATGCCTAGCTGGCATCCGATAAGCATCAGCGGATATCACATACGCGAGTCCGGTGCAGACGCGGTCCAAGAGCTTGCGTTTTGTTTCTCAAACGCGATCGAATACGTCAGGACCGCCATCGGGCGAGGCTTGAAAGTTGACAGTTTTGCACCTCAACTCTCGTTCTTCTTTGCCTGTCGCAACGACTTTCTGGAAGAGATCGCCAAGTTCCGTGCAGCTCGCAGAATTTGGGCTCGCATAATGAAGGAAAAGTTTCGCGCTCACAATTCTGAATCGCTCAAAATACGATTCCATACACAGACGAGCGGCGAGACACTTACGGCTCAACAACCCGACAATAACATTGCAAGGGTCGCGATCCAGGCATTAGCTGCTGTGCTGGGCGGGACTCAGTCTCTACACACCAATTCGAGGGACGAGGCCTTGTCATTGCCGACTGAAGAGTCCGTCAGAATTGCCCTACGCACCCAACAGATCATCGCGTACGAATCAGGAGTGACAAGGACCGGAGACCCTCTCGGTGGAAGCTACTACGTCGAATACTTGACAAGAATTCTGGAGAAGAGAGTAGTCGATCTCATGGACACAATCGAAGAACTGGGCGGTGCCAGCAAGGCCATCCAATCAGGCTTTGTCCACCGACAGATCCAAGAGAGCGCATACAGATTCCAAAAATCCGTCGATGAGGGCCGGACCGTGATTGTCGGCGTCAACAAGTTCCAGGAAAAACAGCCAACTCCGACGAAAATCCACGGCGTCGATACAGTCATCGAGAAACGACAGGTTCAGGAACTCCGCAAGTTCAAACGATCACGAAATCGAGCGAAAAATCAGGCAGCTCTTGGAAGACTTGGCAGAGCAGCTAGAAAAGACGCGAATCTTGTCAACTTTATTTTTCAAGCCGTACGGGCCCGATGCACGCTCGGCGAGATCAGTGACGTTTTGCGGGAAACTTACGGCGAGTATAGGGTCCCTACCGGCTAGTAGAGATAAGATGTTCAGTGGTTTTGTACGGTAGTTCTGGCTCGAAGATAGACGAGTAACGCTCCCGTTGCGACGACGCTGTAGAGCCCCAGCCATACGATCGTTACGACCGGGCTTGGACTCTCGGCTGCTATAACGTTCCAGTGAAGGGCCACTGCTAGCAGCGCGAGTGATGGAAAAGCAGCGTCGATGGGCAACAGCACGGTTATTCTTCTCAAGTCTCTCTGGATTGATGCCCATCCTGTGGCTAGACACGTAGCAAGAAACAATGCTCCAAAAATCTGAAGGTTAGGAGAGCCAACTTTCCAAGGCCAAAACTGCGCCCTAGATAAGTCCGGGAAAATGAAGAGTAAAGTTCCGAAGAGTGCAACGATGACAGTTTGGACTCGTAAGAATATTCTTGCCGTGCTCGGAGCTGTTCCGTTTCGTAGCAAATCTTGGGGTCTCCTCTTCCAACCATGTCTTCCCAATATTATGAGGCAACCAGCACTCGCAGCCACGAAGTATGTAGTCCACACCCATTGCAGAATATTGTTCTGCACCGGTTGGATTACGGAGACGATGGATGTAAGGCCGAAGAATATTGCTCCCACCAAGACGAGGATTTTTCCACGCTGCCAAAGAGGTTCGCGCAATGCTGACCAGCATCCGAAGGGGATACTGAGGAATATTGCGCCTAGAAACCTTGCGGCGAGAGCTTGCAAAGGCCAGAGCCAGTAGAGCCTGGCTACGCCGGGGTAAACGTAGAAGTATGCACCAAGAATCAGGCTGATTTCTGAGAGAACTAGGAGAAACAACCGGTCTGTTCGCCTTAGTTGTACGGACCTTCGGCTCATCATTGTATCTCGATCATGCGGGAAGGAATAACCAGGTGCCGTTGGCCTTCGCAACAACCTGTTTTGCTGTATTCGTCAAAACGGCTTCCATGAAAGCAACACGTCGGCCCCTTTTGGCAACAGTGCCTTCCGCCCTCAACAATCCCTTGACGTGGGGTCTGAAGAAACTGATCTTGATCTCCATCGTTGTAAAATCCTCGTCTGGCGAAACCGTCGTGGCAAGTGCTATGCCCATCGCCGCATCCGCAATATCCGCCATTATTCCACCGTGCATGGTGCCCGACAAGTTGTGAAGGTTCTCGTCCACATGCATTTCCAACAGGGCCCGTCCCTCGGACAATTCTACAATTTTGATCCCGAGCGTCTTCGTCGCAGGACTTGCCGGATGTCCTGTTTTCCATGCCTTGTAAACGCCTTCCTTTACTCCTTTCATGGAGTGGAGCCCTGGAACAGAGCTAATATTCGTTCGGACGATACTGGAAGAGTCAAACCTTATCTGGACAATAGTCGACGGTCACGGTTGCAAAGAGATTGACATCCAAGGACGATCGCAAAGAGATTCGCAAAGACATCAAAGAAGCAGCCGATAAGGTGCGACGCGAAATGCGCGGCCTCGGCAGAGACCTGCTAACCGGTACGAAAGAATGGAAAAACTCGACGCAGAAATTCATAGAGGACACGGCTCCGAAAGTTACTGCTGTACTCGATGAAGCCATGAAGAGGACCTCTGAAGCCTTCAGCAAGACAATGGACGTAATCGACAAACAGACTCGGGGGACACAAGCAGAATTGCTAAGATCCTACAAAAAGTTCCTGAGCAGACAGGTTGAGCTCATAGATAGAAGACTCAGGAAAATCAACAAATAGCCAACAAAAGCAACCGGGTCAGATGCCCTGCTGGTCCAACAGTAATTTCTGTAGCCTTACAGCTTATTATCTAGTACATGCCCACGGCGCTCCGAGTCTGACAAGCTCGCCTTCTATTGACATTGATGGCACCAAATGGCGCTAAGACGGGGACAGCGACTAAGACGCAATGTCGGCATTCTTGGAAACTTTGCCTTTGGCTACGCTGATGTTGCTGAGGGCATATACTTCACACTGGGTCTCGTTGTTATCTACGCTGGCGGGGCAGCGCCGTTCGCATATCTCTTTGCGACAATCGCGTATGTTCTAACTGCTCTCTGCTATGCAGAACTTGCCAGCACTTACCACCAGGCGGGAGGAGCCTTCGTCTATGCAAGGCAAGCGTTTGGCCGCAAGGTTGCCTTCCTCGCGGCCTGGGCACTCTTACTCGACTATGTAGTAACTACAGCTATTTCTGCTCTGGCAGCAATCGGCTACCTAGGATACTTCTTTCCCCAGCTAAATCCTCCACTTATCACGGGTTTGGCCACCGCAGCCGCCATCGCCTTGCTCATGGGCCTAAACATCTTTGGAATAGCGGAATCGGCCAAGTTCTCATACTTTCTCGTCCTGTTCAACATTGCCGGAGCGACCATCGTGCTTGCGACCGGTTACCTGTTCGCCTTCAGACCCGCCCTCAATCCCGTTCACTTCGGAGCCTCGCCGACGTATCCTAACTTCCTTTACGCGATCACGATCGCAATGTCATCCTATCTGGGAATAGAAGTCATTTCTCAAAGCGCTGGGGAAACCCGAAGACCGGCCAAGAATATTCCAAGGGCAGTATTTCTCATAAGCGGTGCAGTAGTGGCTGCCACACTATCCTTTTCTACGCTCGCTGTGGGGGTCAGAAGCTTTCAGGACTTTCTGAACAATCCGACTAGCATAAACGACCCAGTAGCCTTCATCGCTCTAGCACTGCCGAATGGTTGGATCCTCGCCGGCCTTGCTTCCATCCTAGGACTATCGGTCCTGCTTGTGGCGGCCAACGCCGGAATAGTTGGCTCATCACGAATAAGCTATGCAATGAGCCAGGACGGAGTAATTCCAAAGATCTTTGGAAAGCTCCACAACAAACACAGTACTCCGTTCGTTTCAATCATCGTCTTCTCCTCCATCTCAATCGCCGTCGCCTTTTCCGGGGAACTCAGTCTCGTTGCAGAACTGTATAACTTCGGCGCGTTAATTGCATATGTCATCGTCGGATTGAGCCTCATTTCCTTAAGGAACACAGACAACCTCTATCGCCGGTTCAAAACGCCCGGGAGCATTAGCGTTAGAGCGTTTTGGAGAAGGAATAACGCTGCCGGGAGCGAAGAACGGTACATTATTCCGATTATTGGTGTTCTGTGCATCATAGCAGATCTAACAGTCTGGATCCTAGTCGTCATTCTTCATCCACTTGGCAGAATCTTCGGCACTATCTGGATGGTTTTCGGTCTACTGGTATTCCTTGCATACAGCAAGATTCAGAAAAACGAAAAAGTGACAGACACCTCGGTGACTCCGATGAAAAGTGAATGATCAGCTCGACCTGTCTTCAGAGACGTATTTCTTATCAGCGTCCAGCTCGCGAAGTAATTTGGAGGATTGCTTCTCCACTTCTGAAACGATCTGGTCACGTTTCGCGGGGTTGGATATTCGCAGCATCAACACCACCATTACTCCGTCTTGTGTTACCTCTACCACGCGGAATTGTGGAACCGCGTCAGGCATTAGGTCGACCTTAACGGTCTTTCCAATGTCCATCAATCCGGTCTCTAACTTGTCAAGGTCGGTTTCCCTGCTTACAACTAGCGGTACCTGTACTCGTAGTCCGCCGCTGCGGCTACGGTTCACGACAGATCTTTTCAGCAGGAGAGCATTTGGTATGATGACTATTTCATTGTCGGGCGTGAGGAGTTTGGTATGGACGAGGTTTCTCTCTATTACACGTCCATAATGGTCTTGGACCTCGATCCACTCGCCGATCTTGAAGGACTGGTACGATGATAGGAACTGGGATGCAGCAATGTCCGTGAGTATGTTTCGGTAGCCTATGATTATTGCTGCTCCGCCCAAGAGTACGATGAGCAGCAGGACTTGCGTATTGACCTGTATCTGGCTTAGGATGACGAGGATGCCGATGACCCAGATGGCCCATGTTCCGATCTGTTGGAAGCTTGCGACGAGGCCGGCGGGCATGTTCCGGCCTATCCGTCGAATCGTTAGCCGATATACTTGGACGACTAGCAGTGTGATGATCAGGATAATGGCGATTTGTAGTCCGGCGTAGGCCCAGTCTGGTATGTTGAAGGGTCCTAGGGTCGCCATGTCAGATGTCTCGCGTGGCCGTGTCTACTGGCTAGGCTGCTTCTGTCGACCTTAAGATTTCCACTGTGCGCTGAACGGAGGATGCGTCTCCTAGGAGCAGTATCCTGTCCTCTGGTTTTAGTTCTAGTTCAGGGTTCGGAAATAGATATTCGGCCTCTCGAGAAACGAGTACAATGCGGCACTTTGCGGGGATCTTGATGTCGGCAAGCTTCTTTCCCATCATGCTCGCATCAATTGGAACGGTCATCTCGGTTACTTCCAGTTCCAGGTCCGGTCGATACATGAGGGTGTTTGAGTGTTCGAGGGAGACTACGTTTTCAAGGTCTCGTAATGCCAGGTCGACCGGGCAGATGACGACGTCGGCGCCTGCTTGCTTCAGTCGGTGTTTGTTCCTGGTGCTGTTGGCGACTGCTACTACTCTTGGAATTCCATAGTCGCGTTTCGCCTGTCTTGTGAGTGAGAGGTTTGTGCGGTCATCGTCCGTCGCGGCTAGTAATAGGTCTGCTTGGGAGGCCTTAGCCTCTTCGAGGATTCCGGGCTTGGATACGTCGGCGTTGAGTATGGTTGCGTCGGAGTGGTTGCTTACTTCTCGGCACGCTTCCTCGTCTTTCTCGATCACGGTTAATTGATTGTCGCCGTTGTTGGAGAGGAATTGTAGTAGGTGGGTTCCGATGCGTCCGGCACCGACGATAAGGGCCCTCAACCAACATGTCTCCCGGAGTGTTCGTATGACTGTCCCAAAGGGGTCTTTGCACGGACCTTGTAGACAGTGCAGGCCTGACGGTCCCTTGTAATAAGCTTCAACCTGGATTATGATTCTGGGATGAGCGAGAATCAATCTCGCTGAGGTCTTAGGCTGGTCAGAGCCCATTCCGGGCTCGTTCAGGTTTTCCGGGTACGAAATGGAGGTTGACGGATCTGTGGCTTCCCCAAGGCTGCCCCTTGGGTGTTTAACGGCTGGAATCTTGGCTGTCTAGATTCCGTTTTAGAGCTTGTTCCAAGCGGTTTTCTAGGATTTTCGCTAGGAACCAGCGATTATGTTTTTGGAGATTATTAGACGCATTACCTCTGACGTACCCTCGCCTAGAGTGTTCAATCGAGCGTCACGCCAATGCCGATGCACGTCGAACTCGTCAGCATACCCATAGCCTCCGTGTATCTGGATGGCATTATCGCAGACTCTCAGAGCGTTCTCGCTCGAAAACACTTTGGCCTGCGCAGCTTCGGACTCGAAGGGTTTACCCTGACTCTTCAAGTTGGCAGCGCGGTAGACCATCATCCGGGAGGCGTTGATCAAGGTGAGCATATCAGCCAGCTTCTCCTGTATCATCTCAAACTCTGATATCGGCTTCCCGAAAGCAGTCCGCTGTTTGCTATACCTGACCGCTTTGTCCAAGGCAGCCTGTGCGATGCCAGTTGATATGGCCCCTATCGTGACTCGTCCACCGAAAAGCATCTTCTTCGCATACTCGAATCCCTGTCCCTCGACGCCGACAAGACTGTCAAGCGGCGCCTTCGCATTCTCGAAGATCACCTCCGAGGTAACCGAGCCGCGGCAGCCTAGCTTGTCGATATGTTTGCTCGACTTTGCCAGCCTTGCATCCACCAAGAATGCGGACGGACCTTTCGGCGTCTTGGCGAAGAGGAAGTACAGTTGGCAGTAGCCACCGTTGGTCGTAAACATCTTCGTCCCATTGATCACCCAGTGGTCTCCTTCAAGACGAGCCGTGGTGTGCAGGTTACGGGCGTCTGAGCCGGCCCCGGGTTCCGTCAATGAGAATCCGGCTAGCTGTTTCCCGCTGATCATTGATGGTAGGAACTCTTTCTTCTGGCCGGGACTGCTGAATTGGCGGACGCCTTCACAGCATGTCCCATGAATGGCCAGGGACAAGGCGGTACTAGCACAGGCTTTCCCGCACATTTCCATTGCCGCGATGTAGACCGGCCAAGGGAGCTCTAGACCGCCGTAGTCTCTCGGAAAGCCCATGCTGGTAAAGCCCTGCTCGAACAGTTTCCGGATATTCTCGGCGGGAAACTCGGCCTTGACGTCGATCTCCCGAGCTGTAGGCTCGATTTCCTTCTCGAAAAAATTACCTAGTGATTCCAAGAGGAGAATGTACTCTTCCGACTGGGAACCATACATCATCTCAACAAGTTCCTTCTGCTCAGGTCGGAAAAAGGGCAATGCTTGGACACTTGTCCATCGGCCATGTCTTGGGGTCGTTTATGCCTTTGGCATTGTGGCAGCTTCCTAGGATTAGACTCAAGAATCAATGAACGCAGTACGCAGTACTAAAATGCCAGCGAAAAACAATCCAAAATGGCGCAGCAAAGATCTTGCTACAAAAACCCTTCCTGATTCTTCTGGTTAGCGTCCTACTAGCCCAGGCAGTTGTCCCCGGCCAACCCGTCAACGGATCTGATACAGAGTCCAAGAAGCAACCGATGCTAATTAGGCAAGGGCCAATTCAATCACCAGATTCCACCTGTAGTCCCGGACCATGCTGGTTCCAGGAAGGAGCCATCGGGGACGCTCAGACATACAATAGTGTCGGTGCCAACGTCACGATCCGGACCGTATACGACCGGTTGAACAATGACGCTCATTCCTACTGGGTCGGCAGCCTACTGGCAAACGGAGCCTTCGCACAGGTAGGCTATCTCAACGGATTGACGACGACTAACCAACCATATTGTTGCGCATGGTTTTACGAATATTTTCCGCCTCCAGGCCAGCCCGGAAGCGATAGCTCTCCCCCGATAATCGGAGGTGAGGGTTCAGCGGGGCCCATCGGCTCTTGGCACAGCTACTCCATGATATCAGACGGGAATGGAGTATGGTCGTTCTACATGGACAAGCAGAAGCTCGGGTCAAGTCCTGGCCCGGGGGGGTTGTACTATCTCGGGTCCGGTGCGTCCAATACAGGATCACACCCTCCAGCGGCACTGGCCGAGGTGGCGCAAACCATTAACGATGCGGACATCATTGGCCCCGCTGAATTTAGAGACCTCGCTTTCAAAACCGTTGCGGGCAATTGGCAAAAAGCACCAGTAGGCAACGTCCACATTGGCCTCGGTGCCCACAGCGCTACGAATGTGGCCAATCCGTACAGTGTTGTGGAGGTGGAGGCAGTTCAGAACGACTTTCTCGCAGGCAGTCACATCCCGAAACCGAGGACTGGACTCAACCCAGATCCTTGTGGAAACCCTGATCCGACAAAGCTCTGGACAACTACGCCCTCCTCCTGTGTCCCTAGCACGTCGTTTACGTTCATCGACCGAGATGGCGGGTCAATCCAGCCCATGTGGATGTCTTTGAACGACACAACAAATCTGCAGATTTTCTACACTAGTTACTCAAACCAGATAGTCCCTAGCACGGCATCAGGAAACTGGACCGTCAGTCAAGTCTCCTGGCACTCGGTCAATGTTGCAACTATATCCTCTTTCGCCACTCCCTCAGCGTCAGTGACTGTCCCGACCAACGTTTTCTCGGTCACACTCTCGGTCGTAGGATACTTCTTCTCGATTCCAGTCGCGAATGCTACTGTGCGTACGTCATTCCCAGACTCGGTCCAACAAGTGATTAACACTGATTCCTCTGGACAGGCGATTCTTACTCAGCTTCCTCCTTCAAACTACTTGCTGCATATCAAAGTCCCGAACGGGATCTCTTCAAACACGAACCGTGCTATCAACGGGCCGGGAACGGTAACCGCACGTGTTTTCAGTCTTCCAGAACTTGTCACCATAATCGTACTTTCAACAGTTGCCGCGGTCCTTGTTGTCGGTGCTGTCTGGAGGAGAGATCAAAGACGTCGCGCGATGCTGCCACCTATCACGAGTCAGCTACCTGTTCAAGTAAACTGTGCGTCATGCGGACAACCTCTCTTACCCGGTGCGGCGTTCTGCACAAATTGTGGCACGCCGGCCCAAAGACTGGTTCCGTGACCCTAAATCAGGGAAGTCTTATAGTAAACAGGGCTGTCGCCGTTTTCGCGAGCCAATTTGTCCCAACGAATCGGTATCGTAGGAGTTGGATACTCAGGATTTGACTCTATGACTCCAGGGCTTTCAACCCGAGAACTCATGTTTGAAGCTGCAAGCAGAGCATACGAAGATGCTGGAATAAACCCACGGAAGGACGTGCAAAGCTTCGTCTGCTGCACGGAAGATTTCTGGGAAGGAATCAGCATCACCGACGAATACATGCCAGACCAGTTGGGCGCAGTGCTACGTCCCCTCTGCACCGTGTCATCCGACGGAATAATCGGTGTCGCCACGGCAGCTATGCACATTATGTCTGGATTAGCCGATGTGGCCGTTGTGGAGTCTCACAGTAAGATGTCCGACGTTTTGAATCCTCACGAAATAACTAGCTTCGCCTTTGATCCCGTGTACACGCATAATCACTTCGATGCTGACCCAAGATTCTTGGCAGGCATGGAAATGGCAAGATATCTCAAGGACACTGGAACCAAGCGAGAATATTGTGCAGATGTAGCAGTCAAGAATAAGAAAAATGCTCTGCTGAACCCGCGCGGAGTTCAGAGTGCAAACTTGTCACGTGACACCGTCCTGAAATCCTCCACGATCGCGACGCCGCTGTCGGACCTAGAAACAAGCAGGCCGATCGACGGAAGCATCGTCTTCGTCCTAGCTTCAGGACCGAAAGCGAAGAAGCTAGGGAACCACACAGTCTGGATAAATGGAATCGGCTGGAGTTCAGAAACACCGGTAGTCGAGGACCGTGACCTTTCGCGCGCGGAATATGCGGAACAGGCAGCGGCCAGAGCCTACAAAATGGCACACGTTAAGAGCCCTGGAACATTTTTCGATCTAGCAGAGGTTGACGATACTTTCTCGTATAAGGAACTGCAGAGTCTCGAAGCGCTGAAGCTCGCCCCCAAGGGCCGTGCTGGCAAGATGATCAACTCAGGCACTTTTGACAAAGACGGTCGACTTCCGGTAAACGCGTCTGGCGGGTCGCTTGGCGTGGGTCACCTACTCGAAGCGACAGGACTCCATCGGATGCTAGAGGCTGTTTTACAATTGCGGGGCGAAGCTGGAAGATTACAAATTCCCAGAGCTTGCAAAGCCGTTGTACAGAGCTGGAGAGGCATACCGACTGCGACCGGAGCTGTCGCGGTCTTGGGGAATTAGGAGATCTTGAGTTGAAGCAAAGAGTCGCAATCGTTGGCGCGGGCATGACACTATTCAGACGCCGCATGCTCGAAACCCCGAAGGAACTCTCGTTCGAAGCATCGAAAATGGCCCTTGACACCGCGGGACTTACTCTGAAGGATGTTCAGTCAGTCGTGTCCGGCTCTGCACCTGACGCCTTTGACGGCGTGCACATGAAAGGAGAATACTTCCTCGATGGCATGGGTGCAATCGGAAAACCATACCAGCGCGTCTATGTCGGAGGCGGCACAGGTGTTTTCACACCGATAGCAGGATGGTGGAACGTTGCATCGGGAATGTATGACATTTGTCTCTGCGTGGCAGAGGAGAAGATGTCCCCACTGCACCCTCATCCACAATACGCTTTCTGGAGCATCTTCGACCAGATACTGGAAAGACCACTAGGAACAACATTGCTCTGGATATTTTCTCTGGAAATGAGACGGTACATGCACAAGTACGGAATCAAGGAAGAAGAGATTGCCGAGGTCTCGGTCAAGAACAAGGGCAACGCGGTAAATCACCCGTGCGCCCAGCTCGGCGCAAAGATTACCGTGGACGATGTGATGAAGTCGGAACCCATATGCGCGCCTGTTAAGAGACTCGACGTGAGTCCGCCTAGCGACGGAGCCGCGGCGGTCGTTCTGGCCTCCGAAAAGGTCGCGAAGAAACTGACTGATCAACCTGTCTGGCTGGACGGAGTGGGATGGACACTTGACACCATGCACTGGACCAACAGGGATCTAGCCTATCCAGAATATGTGGAGAAGGCGGCGAAAATGGCGTACAAGATGGCTGGGGTCAAAAATCCGCGCAAAGAGATCCACGTCGCAGAACCATATGATCCCTTCGACTACAAGGAACTACATCACCTGGAAGGACTACAGCTCGCGGGCAAGGGCGAAGCGCCGAAAATGACCATGGAAGGCGTAACCCAGCGGGACGGAGACCTCCCCGTTTGCCCCTCTGGCGGACTGCTCGGAGTAGGCAACCCGATCGCTGCGGCTGGCATGATGAAGATTTGCGAAATTTTCTGGCAGCTACGAGGCGAGGCCGGAAAAAGACAGGTGAAGAAGGATGCTCGCACAGGCCTTGCACAGGCATGGGGAGATCTAATGCAGGTTGGAACCGTCACGGTAATGAGGTCCTAGATAATGTCCCAGAAAATTACGAGCTATCCAGGCCACGAGATTACGCCTGACGAATCAAAAGAAGGCAAGTACCTCGACATCACGTACAAGTTTGAGCCAAAGTACAGTTGGGCCGCGGGAATCGCAATCAGCAAGTTCCTAGACGAACTAAAACAAGGAAGGATAATCGCGAGAAAATGCTACGATTGCAACAGGATCCTAGTTCCACCACGAATGTACTGCGAACAGTGCTATCGACCAACCGACGAATGGGTCCAAGTCAAGGACACGGGAACCGTGAACACATTCTCAATCTCCTATGTAGGCACTGATGCTAGACGACTGAAAACCCCCGTGCTCGTTGGGGTCGTCGACATTGATGGTGCCAGTCCCTGCATGGGAATACTGCACAACCTAGGCGAAGTTGAGCCTTCGAAAATCCATATCGGGATGAGAGTGAAAGCGGTCTGGAAGGCGGAAAATGAGAGAGAGGGAGCGATCACGGACATTCGCTACTTCAAACCGGTAGAGGCCTAAGGAAGATGCCACTTCTTGAGAAACTGGATCAGCTGTCCAAGGCACGACACTGGACCGACAGCATCCCACTAGAATTTCACTATACCGCTGGCGTCGCGGGCGAAGCATTCCGGATGGAACTCAAAGAAAACGGCAGGTTCCTATCCTCCAAGTGTCCGAAATGTAAGACCAGCTATGTCCCTGCGCGCATGTTCTGTCCAGCATGCTTCATCGAGTTGACTGACAACAAGCCAATCGAAAAACTTGGGTACGTTTACAGCTTCACGACTGTCAAACGAGACAGAGCAGGAGAAACGTTGGACGAGCCCGTGACACTGGCCCTCGTAAAATTCGACGGTATCGAAGGCGGTATTATACAC
The DNA here is from genome assembly GCA_035656295.1 of Bathyarchaeia archaeon. GTDB lineage: Archaea > Thermoproteota > Bathyarchaeia > 40CM-2-53-6 > 40CM-2-53-6 > 40CM-2-53-6. The sequence goes on from DASRSU010000008.1 coordinate 495,091, forward strand.
CGGCTTGAGAATGGCACAATGGAAAAGGTCGGCTTTGGGACGAGAGTTCGACCCGTGCTGAAACCCGCTGGAGAACGTACAGGCGCATTATCCGATGTCTTGGTATTCAGAATAGAGCAATCAGTGTGACAAGCTAACTAGTGACTGGGACCAATAATCGTAGTTCGCCTAGACTCTTGTAGAATTCCAGCATGGGCCTAGACCAATCGATGCTCCTGTTGTTCTCCTGAATCATCCGTTCGAACGTGGGCCCGATGAGTTTGATGTTGCGGTTTCAATCATTGATTTTCTCGTACACGTATTTTCCTCCAGGAATCCTCCATTTACTAAATCCAATTGCCTCGGGTTTCGGGTCGCCATCGACTATAGCAACACAGGCACGATATTCATCTGTATCCGGGTTAAAGTGGCCGAAAAATTTTCTACCTCGTAGACTCGTTAGCTTTGACTCAAGCTGGTTCAAATGCACGTTTTGCATTTGAAACTCCTTTGACGGAGGAATACATCACGACTGTTTCCTTCAGAAGCATGCTTCCCGTCATTTCACAATCAGCTCATGTCAACTTTCGCACAGTTATCTGGTCGATCTTCGAATTATTAGTAGCCGCTATGTTCTCAATGTCCTTTAGCAGTTGGCCGATCCGTTTCTGGTTGGAAGTCACGTTTCCTTAGAAAAGTCGAAAGCAGCCTAGTTGCGCCGAAGACGACCATTACCGCCCCAGTCGCTTCCCATGCAAGAATGTTCCCGGCGGGCCATATGACCGTCCTAGCGATGATAACTGTCGCTCCAGATATGATCCAGACGAGACCGCTGATCAACCTCTGAACAATTACTTTCAAGAGTCTTCGCGTTCGAGCAACCTCTTCCCTGGACTAAAGCGGCTTTTTAACTAAAGTGCTCCGAAAACCCGGTCCTTAGAAGGATCGCTGCTAGTGTAGAGTATTATGCGAGGACGTTGTCTTGTAGCCCTCTTAGGGTAACAATAAAAGACCTCTAGCCTACCTCAGCAAAATTTGTGGGCCCGTAGTCGAGCCAGGACCAAGACGTGGGCCTTCGGCGACAAGATCATGAATGCATAGTCGAAGAAAGCCCAAAATCGTGGGTTCGAATCCCACCGGGCCCGCCAACCGTATGTTCAAGCCATTCCATGGGTCGCTCGAGATTCTCGAGGATTTCCACTAAATCGGTTTAAGCGAATCATATTTGAGCAGGAAAAGCGCTCTATTCAGCTAGGTTGCAAGGATGCCTTCGGCGAGCCCTAAGATTCGGAAAAAAGTAAAGCAACAGATCAAGCAACGGTCGAGCCGGCGAGGGCTCTATATCCTCGGCCTAGTGTACGCGAAGATCAACACTTCCAAAGGAAGTATTGTTGTCGAATTATATCGTAACTCCGCCCAAAAAACAGTTGATAATTTCGTAAGCCTTGCTAACCAGGGGTTCTACAACAATTTGGTTTGGCATAGAATTAAGCCGGGGTTCGTAATTCAGACTGGCGATCCATACACGAGGAACGGACTCGGCGATCGAACCACTTGGGGTCAAGGCGGATCTCCCCAAACTGTCCCGTTGGAGATTGATAGCTCTCTTCACAATAATGCTGGATATCTTGGAATGGCGCGTTCGTCAGATCCCAAGAGTGGAAGCTCTCAGTTCTACATCAACTTGGCAAATAACAACAGTCTCGACGGATCTTACACCGTGTTCGGGAAGGTTATCAGTGGCATGGACGTTGCAATTGCACTAGGAAATCTGCCAACAACGACTCAGTATTCGAGCGAACCCCAGCCTGCGGCTCCGTCTTCAGCAATGCTTCTCGGAATAACCATCTCAAACACTCCATAGGCGTTGGGAATCTCCCTACGCGATCATGTTGTTGGAAATCCTGAACCGTTATTGCTGGAACTGGGCCATGCTGCTCTGCAATGGACCTACATCTGTTGGCAATGCTTTCCAGTCGAGTTCTGCCAAGCCTGCGAGTCGTCTGAATTCATTGACAGAGCCTGGTCCAAATCCTGCAAAATGATTATTGAAAAACACGAAGCCTCGCTTAAACAGGTCGGACTTTTCCTCAAGCGCAGTATACCATTTTCTCATGACTTCCGTCTGGTCCCGCTGTTTCTCACCAAAATTTGTGATCGACCTGTCACCGACCATGCGAACGTACGCTGTCTCGGAGGTGGCTTCAGTCGGGGTCGAAGCGTACTGATTCTCCGACCAGGCCAGTGAAACATTGTGCTTGTCTAATAGTTGATAGATTTCGGGCTTGAACCATGACTTGTTACGAAACTCGATCGCGTGAACATATTTTTGGTCAATTTGGCCCAGGAATGTTTCAAGTGCATCCTTATCCTTTTTGATATTCAAAGAGGGAGGCAGCTGGATCAGTAACGGTCCAAGCTTGTCACCTAGCTGCGACATACTCTTGTAGAACCATTCCAGCTGACGCTGCGAATCACGCAATTTCTGCTCGTGCGTAATCTTCTTCGGAAATTTAGCAGAGAAGATGAAGCCTTGCGGGGTGACGCCCTTCCAGTTGGACACCATGACCGCAGACGGCGTCCGGTAATAGGTCGAATCGATTTCAACAGCATTAAACACGGAGGAGTATAGTCTCAGATATTCTCCCGGTTTCGTGTTCTTCGGATAAAAGGGCCCGACCCAGTCCTCGTAGGACCAGCCGCTACACCCAATGCGGAGCCTTTCCGGGTCCAGCTTCAAACCGAGTCCATGGATCCTGTTCATTGAAAGTAATGTTAAGGATTCCCCCACAGTCCTAGGGGAGAAAAGCATTCGTTAGTTAGTATTCTGTGTGGGTCTTCTCTGGTATGGAGACACCCTTACCACAATGATATTCACGGTAATGATAGCAGACGCCAAAACCGAGATCTGAGCCTAAGGTCACTTAGAACATCGGTGTATTCGAAAAGACGATGCCCTGCTGGGTTATCTGGTAGAAGTATCCTCGTGACGGTGTCGGATTCCTGCCAATACGTAACACCTTCAGTGTTCCTCCCTTCAGCAGGACCTCCCCTGTCCTTTTCCGCATCTCAATAACACCGTCAGCTAGGTTTGCGGTCGCATTCTCAGTGTTAACATCCACTACTTCCGTATGGAGTATGCTGATCGTAATCGCTCGGGCTATTCGAGTGGCGAAACGCATTACCTGCATGTACTGATAGACACGTCGCGCTTCTTTCAATAGAAAGAAGGGAGTGATAGAGTCCATGACGATAACCTTGGGATGGTCATCCTTTCTTAGTGCAAACTCGCGGCCCTGGCTCAACAGGTCTTCGAACTTCAGGGTCTCGTCAAGAATATCACCCGGGTCCATCTTAGGCAGTGATTCGGCCAGTTTCTGAGCACCGAGAGAGAACATGTCTACAAACGTTAGCCTGCCTTCCGCTTCGATCTTGTCGACTGCGATATGATGATCTTCCAGTCCGAGCTTGACGACCTCGGCAGGGTCATCGATGCTGTAATACAGCACGCTACAGCCCTGTCGCAGAAAATTCGTCACAAGCTCTCTCGTAAGCGCGGACTTTCCACTGCCTATCGGGCCCATCAGTGCGATGGCGCTTGGTCGAGGAAAGCCACCGCCGGTCACTTTGTCGAGGATGGCTATTCCTGTAGGTTGGAGCGTTTCTTGCCGGTGGTCGGTCTTGGTCAAACCCGCTCCTTGCTCCGCCTGCTTGTCCCCATCTGCTGGCACGGAAAGCCGTGTGTAACCAGTATCACTGTCCCGAAGTGACATCTCACATCGCCTCTCTATACTTGGCAACTCCCAAGGCAAAAGTCGCACAGCTCGTTCCGAGAAACGCGCCCGCGATCACGTCGCTCGGAAAATGCAGTCCTAGGTGCACCATGCAAACGCCGGTGGTGACAGCGAGACCTAGGAATAGGAAACCCCAGTTACGGTATCTTCCAAGAACAACGACGGCCGTTGTAAACGCGGTAGTTGTATGTCCGGATGGAAAACCGGCGTTGGTCGGGGACGGAGTCTCAAACTTTGGGATGATTCCTGGAACAACAGGGGAGTTGACAGGTTGATAGGGTCTGGGAAGGTTGAAGCCCAGTTTCAATATTTCGACGAGTGCCATTGCCGTTACAATTGCGACGGCAAGGATGAGTGAGCTGTGCCAGCCATGTTTGGTCTTCCTGAACACGAACATCCAGAAGACCAGCGGGACCCAGATCAAGTCGCCGATAGTCGCAATAATTCCTGTAATATCGTCGAGTTTAGAGTTCGACACTGCTGCATTGTAAACGGCCAACAGCCACGCGGTGTTAACATCGGGGAAGGCGAACCGCAAGGACAGCCATGCGAAGATGAATCCTGCAATGCATACTGCGATGATGAGAGCCGATTCTCGGACGCTCAACCACCAGGAGCGTAGGTCGAGCTCCCGCCTCCCAAACAGTGACATTTCCGCGAAGATCAATCTTCGGAAACTCTTTAGGCTTATTAGCTTCGGTTCGGGCTCGTCGAATTCCTGATCATGATAGTCTTCGGCGGCTCCGCATCGTCCGAGCTCGCGGCAAAAGTCTCGAAACAACTGGGCGAGGAGCCTGGGAGGCTGGAGCTCAAGCGATTTCCAGACGGAGAAAAATATCTCCGCATCCACGAGGACGTCAAGGATAAGCCGGTCGCCGTCATACAGTCATTGTACCGTACGCCCGACGAGAACATTTTCGAAATCCTGCTAATGGTAGATACGTTGAGAGACCTCGGCGCGAGCTCGATAACTGTCGCTGCTCCATACCTTGCTTATGCCCGCCAGGACGCGCGATTCTATCCTGGAGAAGCAGTAACTTCTCTGTCTGTCGCTAGACTTCTCGAGTCCGCAGGCACGAGTTCGTTTCTAACGGTAGATTGTCACCTACACCGCATGGGTGACGTGTCAAAAGTCTTCCACATACCCGCCAAGAATCTTTCTGCAATGCCGTTGTTAGGAAAGTACGCGCTGGAAAACTTGAAGCCGAAAAACCCAGTAGTAATCGCGCCAGACGAGGAGGCCGAACAGTGGGCTGCGATGGTAGCGAAACAGTTGGACGCGGAACATGTAGCGTTCCGGAAGACACGAGTCCGGAAGGAAGGAATGACATCGTCTAAGGTTGCGGTTGATACTGGCGACGTTAATGTGAGAGGGCGAGACGCAATCTTCGCTGACGACATCATCAGTACCGGTGGTACGATCGCCGAAGCAGCAAAAGCATGCAAGAAGAACGGCGCCAAGCGAATCTTTGCACTTTGTACTCATCCAGTTTTGGCTGATGGCGCCCTCAAACGAATTAGATCTGCTGGAGTTTTGAAGGTCATCGGGACTGATACGATCCCGAGTCCGGTCAGCAAAGTCAGCGTTGCACCGGTCATAGCCAGCGCTTTGAAAGCCTAGGGTCGAGAGCGTTGTCAACTTCGATAACCAAAATTCTACGAGTATTGATCGGAGTCCAAATTTACCGTCTCTACGGACTGTCACTATTGCAGGCCCCGAATCTTCCCTCAGCGTTCACGCTTCCAGTCGTCACAGGGGATGCATTGACAGCAGTTTTCGCGCCGGTCATTGCCATCGCGATTAGCATGAAACGTGGACCGAGAACATGGGCAGTCGCTATAGTCTGGAATGTTCTTGGCATGATTGACCTCTTCTACGCGCTTGCATTAGGATCTCTTACGGGGGCGGCAAGCTACATTCTGGCAAATAATGTCCTCGTGTTGGTCGGTGCATGCTTGGGAATTGTCCTCCATGTTACCGCCATAATTCTGCTGCTAAGGAAAAGCAGTGTGGACTATTTCCTGAATCGTGTTTAAGAATACGGCGCAACATCGGCCGGACTAGTCGATCATCAATTGGCAGTTGACCTCGTGATTACTGGCAACCTCAATTGGGACACGAACCTTTTCGTCAAAGAGCTGCCAAAACCAGGCCACGAGATCATAGTCGAGAGGATCGATAAGGGTCCCGGCGGGAAAGGTGGAAACGTTGCCGTCGCCGCAGCACGGATACTAGGATCAAAGCGCGTGGGGTTGCTCGCATGCGTCGGTGCAGATGACATCGGCAAGAAGCACTTGTCGATCCTGAGAGAAGAAGGCGTTGACATTTCGGCAATACAGATGCTCAAGCACTTCAACTCGGGCCAAGCCTACATCATGGTCGATGAGAAAGGCCGCAACATGATCGGAACACATTTCGGGGCAAACGGTGGACTGAGAGACGAACACATCACCTCGAGACCTACCCAGGTTATGCTCGCAAGCGCAGGGACGATCGTGATTATCGATCCTCCACGTCAGGTCGTTGGCAAACTGTTCGCAGAGGCCCGGCGTCTAAGGAGACGCATCATCTGGCATCCAGGCGTTCTGACAAAGTATGGAATCTCCGAGTTCGAGCGAGACATGCGCGACCTTGACTATTTGGTGATGAACGAACACGAGGCCCGACAATTCATTGGCGCGCGAAAACTCGCAGACTCGCTTTCGGCCATCTCCAAGGTTGCATCCAAAGCCCGGATTCTTGTTACTCTCGGAAACAAAGGCTCAACGATTTACTCCGCGGGCAAGTTGGAGAGGCAGGGAAAAATTTCAGTGGACAAACTGGGACGGAAGATAATCAACACCACAGGCAGTGGGGACGCATTCGTGGGAGCGTTCGCAGCGTACAAGGTAATGGGGCTAAGCGACACTGAGGCCTTCCGTTACGCGAACCTGGCCGGTGCTCTGAAGGCATGTCGTGCCGAGACCCGTGGAAGTCCGACCGGCAAAGAGCTTGAGAAGGCATACTCGCAATACTGGCGTGAGAACACGTGAGTCCTTCTTTCGAAGATTCTATTAATGCTCTGGTATAGCGGGAGATATGCCAAGCAGCGGCCTCAAACAAGTACTGGACTATATTTCAAAGAACAAAGACCCGTTCGTACGAGACTTTAGGACTCTTCTGAAGCAGCCAAGCGTATCCGCTCAAGGGATTGGAATCGAGGATTGCGCAAGGATTGTCAGGAAGCAGATGGAGTCAGCGGGCATCAGGACGAAGATTCTTCCTGAGAAAAATGGTAATCCTGTCGTGTTTGGCGAGGTTCGGTCGAAATCATCATCGAAGACGCTGCTGATCTACGGGCACTATGATGTCCAGCCTCCCGAACCATTGGAGAAATGGGTGTCGGGACCGTTTGAGGCGAAGGTTCAGGGCAAGAAGATCGTGTCACGAGGAGCCGCTGACAGCAAAAACAATGTAACCTCGTTCATCAAAGCCACTGAAAGCTTCCTGAACACTATACGTGATGTTCCGCTGAACCTCAAGTTCATTGTCGAGGGGGAAGAAGAGATCGGTAGTCCACACCTACCTGGATTCATTGAAGAGTACAAGGAGAAGTTGAAGGCTGACTCGGTTGTGTGCTACGACGGCGACTTTGACGAGACGGGACGTGCCAAGATCAGCCTAGGAGTCAAGGGCCTTCTCTACGTAGAGCTACGCTGTAGAAAGGCGAAAGAAGACCTCCATTCATCCTATGCTCCATTGGCCGAGAATCCTGCCTGGAGGCTAGTCTGGGCTATGAATACGATCAAGAGTTCAGATGACAAGATCCTGATCAAAGGCTGGTATGACGACGTAGAACCATTTTTGCCTGCTCAATCCAGACTTCTAAGGAATATTCCGTTTAGAGGCCAAAACTTACTGCGAGAATGGGGACTCAAGAATTTCTACAAAGCGAAGACGAACAAGGAAGCATTGAAACGTTACATGACCGAGCCGACGTGCACGATCTGCGGTTTCAAGACAGGCTACATTGGCGAAGGATCCAAGACTGTTCTTCCGGGAAGTGCAGTGTTAAAGATTGATTTCAGACTCGTATGGAACATGAATCCGAAAAAACAGTTGAAGTTGCTGAAGGATCATCTGCATGAGCACGGCTTCGACGATATCCAAGTCAAAGCGTTTGGATTCCTAGAGCCATCTTTCACCAAACCTTCGGCACCCATCGCGAAAGCTGCGGAGAAGGCCGCGAAGATCGCGTATGGTAGCAAGGCGGTTGTGATTCCTAGGAATCCTGCCTCAGGGCCCGACTACGTGTTCACGAAGCGTATGGGTATGGACTCTATCTGGACTGGGAGTGGTCCCCCTTCAGCCTATTCACATGCGCACGCGCCGAACGAGTATACAACAATCGACCACTTCCTGGCCGGTACTAGATATATTGCTGCGATAATGGACACGTACGCAACGAGTTAGTCCACGAGCTTCGCGGTCATTGTCCTCACCACAGTGGTCTCTCCGGCTCGGCCGCGGTCTGCTTCTCGAGTATGCCAGCGTTGTTTGGATGACCGTGGAAAGTATCGTGGCCGTCGTAGCTGGTGTCGTTGCCGGTAGTCTTGCACTTGTCACCTTTGGCGGAGACAGTATCATAGAACTCATCTCGGCCGCGGCGGTCGCGTACTACCTCAGAAAACTGCGAAAGGGTAGCGTCGAAGAGCGAATCCTTCACAGGACCGAACGCATCACTAGTGTCCTACTATTCGCACTTATTCCAGTTGTTGGTCTAGGAGCTGTTTACTCCTTCTTTAGCGGGATAAGGGCGGAGTCTTCCATTCTGGGAACGATCATTGCAATGGGCGCGGTCCTGATCATGCCAGTCTTGTGGGTCGGAAAGTTGAGGATTGGACGTGAGACAGGTTGTCTACCGCTGTCGACCGATGCCGTGGAGTCTGCGACCTGTTTCTTGATGAGCATCATACTGCTCGCGGGACTCGTGACAATATCCTTTTTCGGACTATGGTGGGTCGACTATCTCGCTACCGGACTAATACTCGTCTTTGTCGTGAGGGAAGCAGTCGAGTCTATTAGAGAGGGGAAACGCGTCGAATAGTGAAACTTGCTCCTTGTCGAGCTGAAACGTCTCCGTAAAGACGCAGGTCCCGCCGCCGAATTCCTGCGCTCAATTCTAGACGAGAATCCTAAGTCTCACGGAAGCAAACTCGAATTTACGAAAACCAAGCCGAAAGACGTGAAACAATTACTGCACAAGTTCCTGCACGATCGCAAATTGGACAACTATAGAATCGTCACCGTCGGTTCGAACCTGGTTGAGATTATCGAACCAAAGAAGGAGAATACGCACGTCAAACATGCAAAGCGTGTTCGACCAGCCAGACGAGTGAAGGCTGGAACGTTGACTATCCCACAGTACTGGGTGGCGGCTGCGACGGGCGGACCAATGCCTGGATTGGAAAAGAAATGACCTGAATTGTTCCTAAAGTGGAAAGTCGAAGAGGCTAATCTGGGGACCTATGATACTTGCCAGGTAGACACGACATAGGTGGTAAGACCTACCTCTAGGGAAAGTAGTACTGGCTTGACATCAGCGGTTACAGTCACGTTGAGCTTGTAGCTTCCTGGGGCCCTGACTCCTTGGTCAACTGACAAGTACACTGTATGGGTCCTTGTGCCTATTCCGCCAGTGATCGTTGTCTTTCCGAGGTCGATTGTCTGGTTCGAAGGATTGGTCAGCATCATTGAAAGTGTAATGTTGGCCGTTCCTCGACTAGTTGCGACGTCCGTGTCAGAGGTTCTCACCATCCCGCCAGTCCGGACGCTGAAATAATATTCGAACACCATGCGCCGGGGGGCTCTGGAGCCCCTCTACTCCATCTTGCTTTCACAAAAGTCAGTACCAGAGCAGGGCCAAATTGCAGGGACTGGAAAGTTCGGATTTAGCGTTCGTCTTTGAGTGCGTCGAGGATTTCTTGAGCGTGTTCTTGTGGTTTGACGGTTTCGAAGATTTTCTCAATTTTGCCCTGTTCGTCGATGATGAATGTGACTCGTTTGGACATGTTCGACTTGTCGTTCAGTACTCCGTACAGTTTGCTGGTTGTCCGGTCGGTGTCTGCGGCCAGCTGGAATGGAAGGTTAAACTTTTCCGTAAATTTCCGGTGTGAACTGGTGTCGTCTACGCTGACGCCCACTACCTCAGCGCCTAGTTCACGGATTTTCTGGTACTGGTCGCGTAGTCCGCAAGCCTCTACGGTGCAGCCTGGTGTATCATCCTTCGGGTAGAAGTATAGGACTACTCTCCGGCCAAGATAGTCGCGGAGGGTAACCGTCTTGCCGTCCGTTGTTTGTGTCCGGAATTCTGGTGCGGGCATTCCTTCTTGGAGACTCAGCGACGAAGATGATTGCATACCCGTACTTGGGTATGGGCTCGATTTATGGACACCGTTCATGAATGGGCAATTTTTCGGCATTCTTGCAATTCGAGATGGTTGGTGTCAAGAACATGTCAATCTCATCAAGGGCTGATTGACACGGCCATGTCATTCTCAGCGTGAGTCTACTTTTTCTACTCAGTACTCGTAGACGAGTGTGATATGAAACATCCATAGCAACCTATGGAAAGATATGCGCTCACGTTGGAGAGCATGCAAGCAAGGTGTCAGTGCTTGAGTAATGGTTTCATATCCGGCATCCATTACTTTAAAATAAGCAGCAGCGCCGAAAATAGACGGTTTTGAGGAGTATCCCTTAGAAGGGTAGATCTAGTTTCAAGGTTACACGTGAAGAGCCAGTATGAGTAGAATAGTCCTTACAGCGGACCCGACCCAGATGAGCGAGTACTGGGGCATACCCCTACTCCCGTTTTTCAGCTGCGCTCCAGCAGAGAAGGTGCCCAGGTTCGTCTTCGACTTTCTGTCACCGAAGGTGAAGCATGATCAGGGCCGGGCGGTAATGGCCCCGTATGGGCTGCGAAAGCTGCAGGCGTCCTTGTACAGATCGTACAAGCCAGATGAGATCGTTGTAGCGCATCCTGACCATGTCAGCAAATTCATTGATGATCACACGAGCATTATTGGAATCTCAACTATGGACCCCATGGGGCTTGGTCCTGTTAGCATGATGTTCACGGACGGCGGCAAGATGACCGCCTACTCCAAGCTGCAGTTTCTGGAGCTGGTTGGAAGGATCAACAAGGCCCGGAAACAGCATCCGAAGGCCCAGCTCGTGCTAGGTGGATCTGGTGCCTGGCAGATGGAGGTACGGGACAAGGATTCACGCGCACTCGGTGTCGATCATGTCGTCATTGGAGAATGTGACCATGTGATCGGTGATATTTACAATGACATTGAGTTCAACGGTAGTCCTGAGTTTATTCATGTTCCTCGTGGTCCGAAGCTGGAGGATATTCCGGATATTACTGAGCCGACGGTGCATGGGCTTGTCGAGGTGATGAGGGGGTGTGGCCGGAACTGTCAGTTCTGTGAGCCGAATCTTAGGATCGCGAAATATTATCCTCGGGATAAGATTGAGCGTGAGATTGCGGTTAACAGGAAGATTGGGAACCCGAACGTCTGGGTTCACAGCGAGGACATTTTCCTCTACAAGCTGGAGGATAAGCGGGGCTTCATGCCGAACCATGATGCGGTTCTTGACTTGTTTAAGACGGTCATGTCGCAGAAGGGCATCAAGTATGCTAACCCGACGCATGGTACTACGGCGCCGGCGTGGGCGGATCCGGATCTCATCAAGGAAATATCCGAGACTGTGAGGACTGGTACGGATCGTCATATCGGGATACAGTCTGGTCTCGAGACTGGCTCCTCGGAGTTGATCAAGAAGTATATGCCGTTGAAGGTGAAGCCGTTCAGTCCGGACGAGTGGCAGGACGTGATCTATAATGGTACCAGGATTTTCAACGAGAACTACTGGTTCCCAGCCTATACTATCATAGTCGGTTTACCGGGCGAGACGAGTGAGGATGCGATCGAGACGGTTCGCTTGATCGACCGGATGGAGAAGGGGCTTCGGAAAGAAGTGGGGGAGAAGGCCCACTTTACAGTCACGCCGTTAAGCTTTGTGCCTCTTGGGGTGTTGAAGAAGAGCGGCTTCTACAATATTGACGAGCAGATTGACGAGGCTCGGTTCTGGGTCATCTACCGTAGCTGGAGACATACCGTATTGGAGTTGCATACTATGCCGCCGACGTTGATGAAGCTGAATCCGGTGTTGAAGGGAATATTCACGGCGCTCTGCTGGTTCGGGTCGAAGGCAATCCTCGACGGCATAAAGTCGTGGGGACGGTCAATGGGGTTCGACGCCGACAAGAGCCTCAGAGTAAACTAGAGCAACGGTGGGCCTTCACGGGTTAAGGACGAGCCGGCAGGGTTCTCCATTTGGAATAGAGTATGAATAAGTGGTGAGAAGCGCTGTTTTTCACGGTTTTCTAAACGGGCTCAGACGCGCGATTCTCGCATAGGGGGCCGGTCTAGTCGGATGACCTTGCTTGATTGAACCGGTAATGGGCGATATTTGCTGCTAGAGGTTGAGAACATGCGATTCTGGCAAGCCATGGCTGTGCGCGCAGAGTAGGAATCGAAGCGTGCTGGAGTAAGCACCTGTTTGTTTTAACGATCAGGGCTCATTTTAGGCGAATCTGTTCCAGGGTCCGGTTCTATTCTGGTCGAGGATGAACTCACGGGGCTCAAGGACAACGTCAGCGTGGTCAACGATCGATTTCGTGCGGACTCAAGCGCGCGACACGCCTACCCCCCGGGCCCCTAGAAAAAAGAAACCTTATTTTTTTGTGAAAAAAATTGCCGATGCTAGCTCAAGTGAGTTCTATTCTGGTCGAGTGTGAACGCAGGGGGGCCGAGTGTAAGGTTTGAAACTGCAATATTCCTATTCCTTTCAGCTTGCAAGCTAATTCTGGAAAAGGTTTGGCAGTGATGGACTCGCGATCAATGAGGAAAACGATTGAGAAATGTTTCCCCGGGTTCAGAGTTAGAAGATCAAGGCAGATTCTCTCGGGATGGGACAATGTTGTACTAGAGGTGAACGGCGATTACATCTTCAGGTTTCCCCGGTTCAGAGAGTCGGAGAAAAATCTCAGAAAGGAAATCAGGCTTCTTCCTGTCCTTTCAAAATATTTGACGACTAGAGTACCAAAGTATGAATTCGTCTGGAAAGGAAATAGGGACTATTCTCACTGGTTTGCTGGATACGGAGAATAGACGGTATTCCAGTTACGATTGGTGGTTTCAGGAAAGCATGGACCAAGAAGCTGGCGGTGGACCTTGGAGGCTTCTTGAGCGAGCTTCACAGTCTCAAGATTCCAAGGAACATGCTAGGCCGCCTTCCAAAGTACACTCCAGAGTCTAAAAGAACCTAAAGACTGGATAAGACAAAGAAGACGGTTGCACCATCGAGTTCAAAGAATCGTCTATCCTCTCCTCGATCCTGGTGCTCGTAGAAAAGTAGAAGCTTTCTGGGACAGACTATTCCACGCCTTCAGAGACATCACCTTTGATCCTACGCTGATTCATGGAGATCTCACTGACAGAAACATCCTTTTCGATCCCGCTAAACAAAAACTGACCAGAATCCTAGATTGGAGCGACGCAGTTTTCGGCGATCCTGCCTATGACTTTGCAGGACTATACGAGATGAACACGAGTCTAGGAGAGAAGACGCTTGAAGGCTTGAAGAATACGGCAGAGAAAAATCCGGGTTCACATCCCGGATACCATGGTATGTAGACACGATGCCCTTCCATGAGATCATCTGGGGCGTCACCGTGAACTCGGAAAAGTACACGACTAAAGGATTGAGACATCTCTCTCGAAGCATATTGCGCACCTAAGCGGGACGCATCCGACTGGATCTATCTTGTGGCCGGAATCTACGGCTAGCTCGGTGTTTTTCTTCTGACGATTCTTCCACGGCGAAGCGTGCCGAGAATTCTTCGAAGAGCACTCTTCGGCTTCTCGTCACAAGACTGGGCATTTTTTTCTGTCAATGGAATTGTCCCCTGAAAATTTCGCGCGCCAACGGGAGTAGACCTCTTCTTCCTCCATAGCCAGTGTCCCCTAATAGGATCCAGAACATTTCATCTGGTCTATCGCTAGGTCTGAAGAATTCTGATTTGATTATTCGTCCCTTCTCTGTGAAGAGTCCAACTGTCTCAACCCAGCCCCGCGATGATCGCCTAACGAACCTTGCAAACCGCGAGCAGATCCCACAATCATTGTCATACAATAGCAGTGGGTGTGGAGACTCCAAGGACCAAGGGCCCACTCTAGTGTGATCTCCTGGAACCGTGTAAATCTTCGTTTTTCGAGTACAACCTAACAGATTCAGAATTATAAACAGCGGGTAAACTGTCACTTTAGGACACGCGAACCGACAACCATGGCTAACGTACTTTTCGCAGCATTCATCGGACTGGTCGCGGGAGTAATACCCGTCTACCTCGGCCTGATACCGACGCCATTGTTCAGAAGAGCGACGCCGTCTCGCAGAAATCTACTCGTAAGCTTCTCAGTCGGTGTACTACTCTTCCTATTCGTAGACGTTACCAGCGAGGCGAATACTCTTGGCAAAACCACAGTTTTCGGTCCAGCCCTCTTCCTGATTGGCCTAGTGCTGGGGGTCGGGGGTCCTGCAATCGTTTCTCATAGGCGCAGGTTGAAACTGGCTCTGAACCCGCCAGTCAAGGGAGTGTCGAAGGATGATCATCGAATGTTCACAGCCTACATGATTGCTCTGGGGATAGGCATGCACAACTTTGGAGAGGGCCTCGCTCTCGGAGCAGCATACGCTGCGGGGGCGTTGGGGCTCACGACGATTCTTGTCATCGGTTTCGCGATTCACAACGCGACCGAAGGAATGGGCATTACAGGTCCGATTTCCGATTTCCCCATGGATCTCCGGGACCCATTCATCATGGGCTTCATCGCAGGATTCCCAACACTTGCAGGCAGCATTATCGGTTCTCTAGCTTATTCTGAGCAAATTGGGTCATTATTTTTCGCGGCAGCAGGAGGAGCATTGCTCTATGTTATCATTGAACTCTTGAAGATCTCGTATTCGCCGAAGAACACTTTCATCGGCGTAACAGTCGGAATGATACTGATGTATCTTACGGGCTTGCTTCTTCCAATCTGAAAACTGGTTCGGCATTAGCCAAACCTATGTATCTTGGTCTGCCACTGGTTACTTGCGATGCGCCTCGGGGTACACGTTTCCATCAGCAAATCGCTTGACAGCGCAGTCGACAATGCTCTAGCACTACGCTGTGACACGTTCCAGATTTTCACCAGGAATCCTCAGGGCTGGAAGTTTTCCGACCTCGACCCTGAAGAGGTTCAGTTGTTTAGGAAGAAGCGAGCTGAGGCGAAGATTGCACCTGCTGTGGATCATATGCCGTACCTTCCCAACCTGTCCTCGCCCCAAGACGAGATCTATGAGAAATCTGTAGCAACACTGGTTGCAGAGGTTCAGAGATGTGTACAGCTAGGAGTGGAATACCTCGTCGTCCATCTCGGAAGCCATCTCGGAGCAGGTAGAGAACTAGGCCTCAAACGCTTGACGGACGCGCTCAACCAAGCGTTGAAACATACGAAGAACACTACGCAGATTCTGCTAGAAAACACGGCAGGAACTACCAATAGTATGGGATCCAAATTCACCGACATCAAGGAAATACTCGATACTGTGAAAAAGACGAACGCTCTCGCAGTCTGTTTCGACACCTGCCACGCTTATGCGGCCGGCTTCGATTTGCACACGCCGAAAAGCGTTGAGAAGACGCTGGCCGATTTTGATGAGACGGTAGGCCTTGGAAAGCTCAAGGTGGTACACGTTAACGACTCAAAGAACGGTCTCGGGTCAGGCTCTGACCGACACGAGCACATCGGCATGGGATACATCGGGGCTACCGGGTTCAAGGCATTCCTCCACCATGACGCGATTCGAGAACTGCCTTGGATTCTTGAGACGCCAGAGGATGAGCGTCGCGATGATCAGGGAAACCTAGAGATGGTCCGGAAGCTGGGAAAATGAAACGGTCAAGCGAGAAGTATCATCGAATAATCCTGGACGCAGCCAAGGCTGTACAGAGAGCCCGAAAAGAAGATCCGACAGCGTTGCAGGAAATTAGCGACTCGACAAATAGTGACCCTTTCAGAGTATTAATCGCGACCGTTCTCTCACACCGGACACGCGATCCAGTAACTGCTATTGCTTCTTCGCATCTCTTTGCACTATTTCCAGGCGCGAAGAGTCTCGCGAGAGCGAATGTCCGCAGCATTCAGAGGCTAATTCGGCCAGTTGGATTCTACAAGACGAAAGCGCGAACTGTCAAAAAGATCGCCCGGATAATACTCGACCAGTATCATGGAAGGGTCCCGAGGGAGAAGGAGAAGCTTCTAGAACTGCCCTCGGTCGGGCCGAAGACTGCCAACTGTGTTCTTGTCTATGGGTTCAAGCAGCCCGCGATACCGGTTGACACTCATGTCCATCGCATCTCTAACCGTCTGGGCATTGTCCATACACGTACTCCAGAGGAGACTGAGAAGGAACTGGTCCGGGTAATTGATAGGAGGGACTGGCTGCCGTTGAACGAGATCTTTGTCAAGTTTGGCCAATTGATCTGCCGTCCCATTGGGCCGCGATGCCCGGTTTGTCCTCTCACGGATCGATGCGAATGGTACAAAGAGAACTACGCACCGAAACATCCACCGTCGATCGTGGTTCAGAATTAGACGACTGTAGTCCTTCCACCGCGTGTGTAGAATCGTATTGCTATGAATCCCGTGACTGGGATTGCGATTGCTGCGGCGAATATTGGGACGGGATCGATGAAGATGTTCTGTATGTTGGAGTAGATCTTGTCTGCGAACAGTTCAAACCAAGCTGCTAGCAAGAGAAGGCCTCCGATGAATAATGGGACTTGTAATGGTTTGAGGAAGGGAAGCTTGGGGACCTTGTCTCTGCGCTGTGTTTCGCCAGCTGCGAATAGCAGGAAGATGGCAACGTAGCCGACTTGCCAGACGGGCTCGCTTGATTCTAGAAAATTGTAGAGTCCTATTGCGTGGCTGAGGTTTGGGGGCCAGACTATCCAGATCAGGATGACTACTGAAGATCCGAAGAGGAACCCCCGGTCGAGCAGGTGACTGTTCTGTGCGAACCCGTAGACTCGTCGCCAGGGCATTGGCCGGTCGCCTGGCTCTCGCAAGTCTGCGTCGGCCGCGTTCACGTATCCTATCGGGTCTTGTTGGTAGAAGAGGATCCGGTGTTTCGGGTCTGTGGGTTGTGCTTTCATGTTGTGGTCGTATTTTCCGCGTTTTATGAGTCGGGTCAGGGGATAGAACCATTCGACGCCGCGGTCTTTGGCGGTTGTGAATGAGTCTTGTAGCATATGTAGGAAGATTCCCAGGCTGAGGAATGGGCTGATCAAGTATCCTAGGAGTATGAGGAAGACGTTGTGGAAGCGTGCGCGATGATATTGCTCGTCGGCATACTTTTGCTCCCTAACATACCAGTATTCCCTGTCGAGATCAGGGATGAGTGCTCCCATTCCCACGAGCAGGGCGATCTCGGGCTTTCCATAGAAGACGAGGGCCACGGCTAGGCCGAAGGACATGTGTGACGGTAGATCCAAGGCTCAAGCCTCCACTTTGGATTGGGTTAGCCGTTCTCGCACTATTTACAAGATTTACGTTGTCTGGCTAGTCGGCATCTTTTTACCTTCTACACTCGGAGATAGAATCGACAATGTCGTTTGATCATTCCTCGCTGCCACGAGATTATCCACGTCAGTATATTCCGAAGATTGTCGATTTGGCGAATCCAGTCGAAGTAAACAAGCTGTTCGACGAGCTTATGCAAAAACCGTCCGCGACACGGACGGATCTTGAGAACTGGCTGGAGCACGAGTCTGAGCTTTTGTCGGCATTGGTCGAGGAACAGTTTCTACGATATGTCCGTATGACGTCTCAGACGGATGATCCCGTGCGGGAGAAAGCTCACTTGGATTTTGTGGAGAATATCGAGCCACTGATGAAGTTGCGAAGCTTCCAGTTGGACAGGCGATACTTGGAGTCTCCTGCTCGCCGAGAATTGCCGGCGCCCTTGTATTCTGTCTTGGATCGACGGAAAGAAAATGCTGTCTCGATCTTCCGCGACGAGAACGTCGAATTGGAAAAACAAGAGATGTTGCTGAGACAAAAGTACGAAAGAACGATGGGAGGTCTCACTGTCTTGTATGATGGCGTGGAGAAGACAATGCAGCAAATGGCCCAATATCTTGAGAATCCTGATCGAAGTGTGCGTGAGAAGACCTGGCTCCTCGCGGAGGAGAGACGGTTCAAAGAACGAGACGGCTTGAACCAGATCTTCGAAAAACTACGGTCTATGCGGGAGAAAGTTGCGAAGAACGCCGGTTTTGAAAATTACCGGGACTATATGTTCCGGAAATTGGCCAGGTTTGACTATACTCCGGAAGATTGTTTCCGGTTTCAGGAGGCGGTGCAGCAACACTTTGTCCCACTTATCCGGGAACTCAACGAGGAACGTAGAGAAAAATTGGGAGTTGAAACTCTTCGACCATGGGACCTGAATGTCATTACGGACGGTCGACCGCCCCTGACTCCATTCAAGACGAGTCAGGAATTGATCCAAAAGTGTTCGGGCATTTTCGACAAGTTGGACCCGGAGTTTGGCAAGAACTTTCGCAGACTAAACGAACTAAATCTGCTCGACTTGGAGAGCAGGAAGGGGAAGGCTCCCGGAGGCTATGATCTCGAATTGTATGAAGTGCGTTTACCATTTATTTTCATGAATGCTGTTGGAAGAGACATTGATCTTCAGACACTAACGCATGAAGCAGGCCATGCGTTTCACACGTTTGAAACGCGGAATAAGAAGATGCATTTTAGCTATCGCGGAGAAAACCTTCCGGCTGAGTTTGCCGAATTTGCTTCTCAGGGAATGGAGCTCATGGCAGGCGAGAAGGTTGAGGGAGCCTTCTACAACAAGGAAGACGCTGCTCGCTCGATAAGAGAACACCTCGTTCAACTAGCGAAAGCATTACCAGCGATAGCTATCGGAGACTCGTTTCAACACTGGATATACACCAATCCGGGACACTCTACTGAAGAACGAGAAGACTACTGGGCCGGTCTCCAGGAGAGATTCGGAGGTGGAGAGAGCTGGGAGGGGTATGAACAGTATCTACGGTCTCGTTGGCAACGGATAATCCACTTCTACGTCTACCCGTTCTACTACATCGAGTACGGCATCAGCCTACTAGGCGCCTTCGGAATATGGTACAAGTATCGGAAAAATCCACAGGAGGCAATCAACACGTACAGAAAAGCGCTGGCACTGGGAGGATCAAGACCTCTACCGGAACTATTCGGGGCTGCGGGGTTGCCGTTCGACTTTGGACCGGCGACCATAGAACCTTACGCGCGAGAATTGAGAAAGAGCATTCTCAGCCCGAAATTGCTAGCACCAGCTTAGAACTGGATGTCTTGGACTCTGGTCCACCATGGACCAGCTTTTAGAGCAGGTTGAAGAGTAGCTCCAAAGAGTACTTCGACTCTCCGTGAAAGTCTAGTGATTCGGATCTAGACTAAGACAAAGGATGTTTCTATTGAAACATCATTCAGATTTGTCTCTGCCTAGAAGAGAGCCGACCGAATTGCTCTGGATCTCTTTTGCGTAGTGGTCGTGGGTGACGCTCGATCGGAACCCATTGTTGTCGCATTCGGAAGGGACTCTTGAAAGGTGTTTTTGCTGCTAACATTCGCTTTGCACTATTGTAGCATAGATGGGGTATGGGATATTGACTGGGCGGATAATTATCCAGTCACGACGTTGAGCGGTAGTGTTAGCTGTTGTCGCTGGGCTCTGGCATTATCCGACTGATGCGGTCGAAGAGTTCGTAGCCCGCCGATACTGGGGAGGACGTGTCTTTTGAAGTGGTTGGCTGGGACCAGACCAAGATTTCTAGCGGTGATAATTCGACTTTCACCTGGAACCTGTTGTCTTCTGTTATCCAGTATAGCGAGGGTCCGTTCTGACCGTTCGAGTATCCTAGCCAGCGGAAGTTCTTGAACCAGCGTCCCTTCAGCTTAGCAAGTAGTTCCTGCGAATTCATTCCCGGAGGGAGTTGGCCTTGGATGACGGGCTCAGCCTCTACTGGGTGCCGTGCCCTACGAGGGTGGTGGACGACTTTGTAGCCTTCGTCCGTTTTCTGGACAAGGTTGTCGTCTTCAAGGCGTCTAAGTATCCGCGTGAGCTTTTCTTGGTGTAGACCAAGTTTTCTCTTAATTCCTTGGAAGGTGTAGGTGGCGTCGTTCTCGGCGGAGAGCATGTCCATTACGAGTTCCTGGTCTCCGCCTTGCCTAGGCTGGAATGGGAGGTCGATCTCTGGAGAAGACAACTACTTCACTAGTCGATGAACAGTACTATATATTGACTTAGTCACCCGGGCGTAGTAGTCGGTCTAGCTGAATCTTGTTCGGGCTTCTTCGAGAATAGAATCGACCTGATGCTTCCACGCGTCAAACTCGCCCGGCTCTTTGGGATAGTTCTGGTAGAGATTGTTCAGCTTCTTCATCTTGTCCATTGTGTAGACGAGTCCCTTGAACGCTTTGTAGGAGCCGAGACCTCTGAAGAGCTTCACGATCTTTTGAAAAGGTGACAATGACGGCATTTCGCCGAGCGATATTTCGGTCGCTTCGTTGGCGGAGAGGAAGTGTCTCATTCCATAGTTGATCTCGGCATTGTTAAGGGTCTGCAAGTAGTAACGGAAGACTTCGAGTCCCGCGGTTTTGTTGCCGTAATGGTTGACGAAGTCTAGATTGTACTGCCAGAGTTGTTTCTCGCTGAAGTCGTTGGCTTCGATGGCTCTTATCGCTGCCTCTCCTGCCATTACTCCTCCGATTAGGCCTGGTCCGATTCCTCCGGCGCTTATCGGGTTCGGGAACCATGCCGTATCGCCGCAGATCATGTAACCGTTTGCGACAAGGCAATCGTTCTGGTGTCTCACCGATACCTGCCAGCTTCCGGTTAGGTTGCTGTCATCGCTCAGGGGTTGCATGTCCTTGAAACGCTCATCGGTTGCTAGCCAGTCTTTGAGGAGAACACTCAACGGTTTGGAACTGCGCTTCTGCTGAATCCCGAGACCGATGTTGACCTTGTCCTCGCTTTTCGGGAAGAGCCAGAGGTATCCTCCAGGCGCCTTCTCCTGGTCCAAGTAAATATCGCAGTGGAACGGTTCTACCTCGACGCCGTCCCTGAGCTTCGCATTCAGTCTCGCCGTGGGCTCGATATCGTCCTTATCGATCTCTTTCTCGATATGGCTAGGGATCGGAAGGTTACGTCGTAGCTTGGTTGACATGCCAGAAGTATCGATGACAAGTTTCGACCGGATCTCGAATGGCTGGTTAACATTGGAACCGACTGTTTGGCCTTTCAACCCGACTATTGTCCCGTTTTCTTCGATCAAATCTAAGGCCTGCACGTTCCCACGAAATTCTACTCCTGCCTTCAGCGCATCGTCGAGTAGCCTGCGTCCGAACTTTGGACGATCAAGAACGTAACCGGGCCCTTCGAATGGAACTCTCACTTTCATGTCCGGCGAGTAGACATAGACGGCCGTGACTCGGTTCTCCATCTCGGGCTTTCCGTAGGTGACGCCTAGATGTTCGTTGAGGAATTTGATGTGATGCTCGCCTACGGCGTCGCCGCACACCCATCCAAGAGTCGTTTTCTTTCCGACGTCACTCTCCGGGTTTCGATCCAATAATAGAACATCGACTTTGCCCTTAGATTTCAGCGCGATTGTCCCGGCAGTCATGCAACCGGCTATTCCAGAGCCAACAACAACTACGTCTCTTTGTTCCACCATTTTCTACTGCACTTATCCTGACGGTTCAGAATCTCCTCGGGGACACTTTTGAATGTGCTTTAGGCTTTCGCCCCTGACGACGGCACTATTCGCATTAAGAGTTTATATTATCTCCGACCGGCCCCGTTCTCCAGAGCCGTAAGGAAGCCTAGTGTTTGGCCATGCGTGAGTCTGTGCAGCCTGCGCGTATTCCCTTCGTTGTTTTGTGGCTTCGTACGATGCGGGCCCCCTTCCTGCAAGCCACGTTTGTCCCGATAATCCTCGGAAGCGTAATCGCCTGGCAACTCGCCCGCCAATTCCGATGGGACATGTTTGCACTCGCTCTACTAGGAGGCAGCCTGATCCATATTGCGACTAACATGTTCAACGATTACTTCGACTTCAAGAGCGGAAATGATCTAGAGGTTAGACACCAGAACCCGTTCGCGGGAGGCGGAAGAATCTTGACTTCAGGACTCGTGAAACCTTCTACCCATCTTCTCGTCTCGACCAGCTTTCTCGTTATCGGCTGTCTCATCGGACTGTACTTGGTCTTCGCGTTTTCACTACCGTACTTGTTGATTCTCGGATTAATCGGAGTCGTCTCCTCTCTCTTCTACGTCAGTCCGCCGCTGAAGCTTGCTTACCGCGGAGTGGGAGAGCTCATGATTGGAATAAATTTCGGTCCTGTCATGACACTGGGCGCGTTCTACGTCCAGACTGGACGGTTCGCCTGGGAACCATTTCTCGCCTCCATCCCGGTTGGCCTGTTGATCGCCGCAGTGGTCTGGATCAACGAGTTTCCGGATATGGAGGCCGACGCGAAAGTTGGCAAGAGGAACTTGGTTCTACGGCTCGGCTATGCAAAGTCGATTGCAGTCTACATTGGAATGGTGGGAACGGCATATGCCCTGACCATCCTCTACGCCTTGTTACAAGTATTCTCCGCGATTCCGATTACGAGTCTAGCGTCGTTGATCGCCTTGTTGAGCCTGCCCTTCGCCTTCAAGGCAATACGGATCCTCCGTGCCAACTATCGAGACCCGCATGCTATCATACCCGCTAACGCTAACACGATCTTCCTTCATCTAGTATTCGGCATCTTGGCGATTCTGGGATTCCTGATCGGAGCGATTGTGCCAATATAGTACAGGATAGCATCCCGGTTCAGAACTTGTTAAATGCTGAAGGCTGATCAATCCTGACAACGTCGACCAGTACTTTGGCGAGTACAATGCAGGAACAGCAGGAGAAGAAGAGTTTGGAAGCAGCAGTTTTCAAACTAAAACTTCAATGGATGATGGCCAAGAACGATGACGAGAGGCGTAAGCTGAGCGAAGAGATTCGCAGGCGAATCGGTTCAACAATTGGAAAGCAATAGCCGACTGGGACTTTGTACACTAGTCTCCTAAGTCACCTTGTACATTAGCCAGTTTCGATCCTTGAAATTGATCAACCGATAATCTTCCTTCAACTTTCGACCCTTCAAGAAAATGTGATACTTTCTAGGCTCTCTGTGCTCTAGTATGAATCTGCCCTTGTCCCAAATGCTCACAGTTCCTGCGCCATAGTTTCCCTTTGGGATTGTACCCGCAAAATCGAAATAGTCCAATGGATGGTCTGGTACTTCAACTGCGAGTCGTTTGACACCCGGCTCAGTCGGGGGCCCTTTGGGAACCGCCCAGCTCTTCAAGACACCATCGAGTTCTAGCCGGAAGTCCCAGTGAAGTCGGGTAGCATGATGTTCCTGGACTACAAAACGGGGATTCACTGTTCGCTTTCGCCTCTTGGTGCTCGTGCTCTTGTCTCCAGCCGGCATGACGCCTGGACATTTCGCCGTTCTAGGAGAAAAGTTCTAGCTTCTCGCAAGAGTTGCTGGTCTGAGGTGCAAGACCAGGCCCATGATCAGTGCGGCCGAGAATATCGCTCCAGCTGCTGTTGCAACGGGCTGGAGTGTCGTTGCAAGCAGTACTATGTTACTCGCGGGCCCAAATCCCGCGGCGCCGCAAGCACATGCGAATCCCAAAGGCTTCAAGGAATCTGCTGATGTAAAGAGCTTGTTGCCCAATCTTAACAGGGCAAGTGCAAGACCGGTCGAGAGGGCAATGTAGGATAATAGGAATGGGACAAGGGCTATTGTTCCAGTCTGTGCGGAGGATGCGACGAGTGGGTTGAGTTCTATAACAGGCGAGTAGGCGATACCATAAAGCGTGATGTACACGTCGATCGCTGCGAGCATTATCGGAATCGTGTATACCCAACCGTCGCGTCTCTGGTAGAGACTCAACAAGCGTTCCATGTCCGCCTGGATCAATGACAGTCCCAGGGCCAAACATCCGATGCCTGTTGCTTCAATCAGTAAAGTTCCGATGCTCGTACTCGCAGGATTATTCGCTGAAAGTACAGTGAAGGACCTGATTAGTTGACTGGAGAGTATCCAGTAGAGTCCAGAGCCGACTAGAATCAGGCTTAGCCCCGGTAGCGGTTTGGTCACTTCATTCTCTCCCATTCGATTTTTTCGAGCCGGCTTTCCTATGAGCGGTGGATACTATCACTGGAACGGGAGCAGATGCTCTTTGTTTGATCAGTCGTAGGCCGATCGAGGTTATGATCGAGCTGATGAGTGTTGTTAGACCCGCGAGTGGGTAGAGTAGTTGGTATGCGACTCCTATTCCTGTGCCTTCGCGTGCCACGATGAAGGAGAATTCTCCTCTCGGAAGCATTGCCAGTCCAACCTTGTCGGCCTCTCTTCGTGAACTGGATAGTCTCGCTCCAAGCCAGCATCCGAAAAATTTTCCGAACAGTGCCGTCCCCAACACTGCAAGGATAGGGAGAGTTAATGATGCGAGTGCTCCAATGTTGATGAGAGTTCCCATCGAGACGAAGAACAGGACCACGAACAGATCCTTGATCGGACCGATCTTATCGAGTACAAATCTCGCTTGTTTCCCTCTTATCATCAGACCCATTAGAAATGCTCCGATGGCCGGCGAGAATCCTAGGAAAGAGGAAAAAAGCGCGAATGCAAAGCCAAAGGATAGCGCGAGTAGGAAAGCGGTCTCCTTGTATTCCTGATCATCACGACTCATGCGATCAATTAGTCTTGGCGCAATTTTCCAGCCGAAACCGAAAATTAGTGCTACTAGACCGATGCCCTTCAGCGCGAAGAAGCCAATGTCGGTTGTTGAGACTTGGTTGTTCGCTGCAACAAGTTCTGGCAGCAGCAACAGAATGAATACGGTCGCGAAATCCTCCATCACTGACGCGGTGAAAACTAGGTGTGTCTCTCTTGCTTTCAGACCATGAGTCTCGAGCAGTATTTTCCCCATGATGGCAGTGCTGGTGGTTGCGACCAGGACGCCGGCAAATACCGCTTCAACGTAGGTTAGCCCGACGAGCGATGCGACCGCAAATACTGAGGTGAAGGAGATGGAGAGTTCTATTGCTACGAGAATTGTGCTCTCACGGCCTATCTTTCTAATTTCAGTCGGGTCCAGCTCTAGCCCTACAACGAACAGCAGAAGGATGATTCCTAGTGAGGCTAGAAGGTTGATTGTTCCAAGGTCTTGTACTAGCCCTAGTCCGAAGGGTCCGACGATGATTCCTGCGACGAGTTGGCCGATCACTATTGGCTGTTTGATTTTCGAGAATAGTAGGCTGAATGCTAGGGCTGCGAAGATTGCGAGTCCGAGATTCAGGAGTAGCGAGAACTCTGGTGTTGACGCCAAAACACGGGTCCCACTCCAAACAGTGGCTCGCGGTCCAGTCGGGCCCGCTTGCAGTTTAACGATTTGACTCTAAGACGGAGATTGGTCGGTTCTAGATGAATCTAGAATTGAGCTAAACACTTGAATGGCAGAGGTTAAGCTGCGCGGGGTCGCTTCAAATCGATCGTGCCCCGGTATTTGCCCAAGTCTGGGCCCCTAACTTGATTCTCGTCTTGGCGTTGAACCTATGCCTTCAGATTTTTCTTGAGCCCTGCCCAGGTCATAACTAACCGGTCTTCAAGAAAATCTTGTGCAGCGCGGTCCTCTGTGACTAGAGGAATCTTGTTAACCCTTGCAGTTGCAAAGATAAAGCAGTCGAACGGGTCATTGTGCCTCTCGCGGATCTTGAAGGCTTCCTCTATGATTTCGTCATCCTTGTGGTCGATTCTCGTCAGCCAGTCTCCCCTTACTACGAATAGAAGGCCGAGCTTTGCCTCCTCCTTGCCCTTTTCATCCTTCAGCTTCTCGGCGATCCTGTAGGCTTTGATGAAGGCCTCAAAGGGAGAAAGGTCCGAGATGAAGAGTGTTGTTCCCCTCTCAGCCAACCGACTAAGGATGCCTTGGATCGAAGATGCAGAGTCCACGCCGATGTCGATCCCGAAGACCGGCAGCATGTAAGTCGTGTCTAGCATGATACCTCTGGTGGATGACAACTTGTCGTGCAAGCCTTATATTTTCGGATGAATAAAACTTGTTCCGGTGAGAGAGACGGCCACGAAAGCATCCGGGCGCGTAGGGCAGAAGGGCGAGCTGTTCCCTCCAAAGCAAGTGCGGGAGGAAGCAGGACTTAAGCCAGGTGACCAGGTGATCTACAAGGCAGACCATGGCCGCATAGAGGTTGTCAAGATACCCGGGCTCCGCGAAGCATTCTCACGGAGAAAGACCGCTAAGATCACGTTCGAAGAATTCGAAAAGATGACTGGAGAAGTAATAGGCGACTAGGATTGAAGCCTCGCCGCAGAGGACACCATATCAGGCTACAGTCTAACTCGTCGATAATCCCTCATCAATAAACATGATACCAAACCTCTAGCCAACTTGGGAAGTTGCCTGTAAACTCGTTCAGCTCAGTACTTCGTCTGTGTGATGAGACGCGCAAGAGGGTAGATTACACAGATTCGCTTCTTTCGATACCCTTCAGACCGTTGAAGTCGTGGTCGTGGGAGAATATTCTTCTCACATCGTACCTTCGCATGACGACCAACGACGCCACGTCGGTCAAACTCAGTCTTCCTCTGTGCACCGGGAACAGTTTTAGCGATTGATTCATGAGTGTCTCGTTGACATATACTGTGAAAACCCTCGGTGAAGCCATAATTCTCTCTGCGACATCTGCAGCTTTGTCTGCTCCGAAACCCTTTCTCTTCCCAAGGATAGTAACCGTCTCGTCCAGCACAAAGTCCGTCGTCAGCGCGCTCGGCGTCTTACCAGTTCGTAGCGCGTCGATGACGGTGTGGGCTGAACTGTGGAAATCATCGTTTGTGTCCGCGTCTCCAACCCAGAAGGTTGTGTCTATGAAAATCAAAATTCTCCCTTTTCTAGATGCTCAATGTCTCTGAGTACATTGTGGCGCGCGCTGGATCTTCCGATTCCACAAATCCCTTTCAAAGGGTCCTTGTCAGGGGGAACCATGCTCCCGAGGAGACTCTGATATTTGCTAATGTAGAGACTGAGCGCTTCCTCGCCCTCCGCGCTGAGCTCAAGTTTCCCATGTTTGGCCAAGACTATCCTCTTGAACTTGTCAATGGTTTCGTTGGCTGCTACAATCTTGATCTGAGCCAATGTCACTCAAGTACCTGGGTGCCAAATCACCATATTAACATTTAGGCCTCGCGCACTAGGAGACCGCAATAGCACAAGGCTATCGTATGGCTGACAGGTTTGCCAGTAAACCTGTTACGCTCGTGACTCTGACTAATTGGTAGAGTAAAATTTAGTTCAAAACTGTAGGTCTGGTTTGTTAGCTCGGCAGGATCTTGGAATAGCGGAGCGGACACAAATTGAAAATGAACAGAAGCAAATCCTTCTAGCGGTTCCATGCATCCAACGCTGGTTGAGAAAGAAGGCCCCTGTAACACATCGGAAATATCTGGGCTACATAACTCGTTTCCAAAATCTAACAGGATTATCACCTGAACAATTTCTCTCGAAGATTAAGACTCTGGAACCGTTTGAAGCTCAAGACCTACTCGACAGAAGTTCAACAGAACTCAAGCCTTCTATTCAGTTTTGCTATACAGTCGCATTACGCAGCTTTCTGCGTCATAATGGGTACAATAGTCTTCCCAAAGCTGAGCTCAGCTACACTCCTCTGACTTGGCATCGAGCCTACAAGAAATCTGAAGTTCAAAAGCTTCTCGGATATCTTCCGCGAAAGCTTCACAAACTCTTCGTATTTCTCGCAGTTGAGACCGGTCTTAGAGCAGACACGATTCTAGAGCTTCGCTATCGACATGTTATGGTGGATTTCGAAACGGAAATTGTTCCAGCTGCAGTTAGGTTCGAACCTTGTTACCATGCGGGACGAAAAGCCGCAGGCTATACATTCCTGGGATGGAAATCCGTTGAGATGCTGAGAGAATGCATGGATGAACGCTTAATCGAATCTAGTCCAGACTGCAGAATTGTTCCGAGAAGTTACCATGCCATATACTCAGCGATGTATCACGCAAAAAGAGAAGCTCGACTAGATTCGAATATCCAACCTTGTCATGGCTTTAGAAAATATTTCGAGAATGCTCTAGATCAAGCCAAGATTGATCATGACAAAAAAATGATTATTGAAGGACATTTCGCCGGGACTCGAGCCAAACACTACACCGACCGGGACCTCGATGAGTTGAAGGAGTTGTATGTCAGAGCATACCCGTTCATAGCTCTAACGTCAGAGAATAGTGAAGTAAATACTGACCCACGGAACTTGAAAAATAGGGTCACGAAAATAGAATCCAAGTTGGCTAGGCAGACGATCATGGAGGCGAAACTGATCGTTCTCGAACATGAGTTGCAACAACTGCGAGAGGTTCGATACTCTGAGTCCGACCCGAAATCACACTGTGAGAAAGCTCATCCCAGTTGAGCCTTTTCGGGGTCTCGAGGCGGTGGCTGGCCGGTTCGGGAACTGGGAGAGACTTCAGTTGACGATTGTTCATTATTCTTGGCATGACGATCCTTGTAGCGTCGCCATAGCAGGGTCGAATCGCTTCCGATGAGAGCCCCTGCTAGGAGTCCGGGGAGCCCGGCAGCAGCGACCGGCACAAGCGCATCGATCTTCCTTACAGAAATGCCAAGTGCTATGGCAAGGAGGCCTATTCCGATCATCATGTTAGCGTATGCGTTGAACTCCCGTTTGGACGGGGCATTGCGATAAGCCCATTCTACAATGACGGGCGGCATGCCCCAGATAACAAGTGACAACCAGAACACCGACTTACTGGGTATAGTATTGTAGGGCACTTGAACGGCGAAGTAGAACCATTCCAAAAAGACGATGCAGATTGAAACGATGACGTAGAGAGTTGTTCTAGGCGGATACCTTACGTTTGGATCCAACCGTTGGGCCGGTGTTATCCAAAACCTCAGAAAGCCTCTGATCCTTTTCCATTTACGTGAGCTTCCCAAATGCTCTCACATCACTGCGTGAAATAGTCGATCAAAACCTCAACAGCTTGAGTGCCTAAGCTATAACCCGTCTGGCCGACAATAATAGCGGTAGTCCAACGAGTGATCTCCGATTGTACGATAGACCCGGTGAAATATCTGTCCAGTGTAGCTTGTCCCGTTCCTAGGGAGTTGTGCATTCTGTTTTCGGCCATCGTCGCTGGGTCGCTGCCCATTCCAAGCTTCCCTCCAACACCGAAAGTGACTGCGCCGATTCCGAAATCAGTAAAGATTTGGCCCACATTGGCACTGTACGTCTTCCCGCTTGCCATGTCTCCAACAAGGTTTCCAACTTGCCTACCTAGCGCCTGGCCAGCTCCTGCTGCAAGCATACCTGCCGCAATCGACCCCCCAGCTTTGACAAAGTTCAAGGCCAGTCCCCCAGCGCCTCCTCCGATAGCGCCCGCTACTGCCCCAGTTAAGGCACTGAATGCCGCTCCTTTCAACGATGCCTTGTCTCCTTGAGTGATGGTATATGCGGCGGTCGAGGTTGATGCGCCAATTGCCGCACCAATGGCAGCGGCTGCCAGTGGAGTTCCAACTCCAAATGTAGCAACGACTACGACTACAGAGACAGCGATGACTGCTATTGTGAATGCTTGTGCTTGCTGTTGCTGGGACCAAGTGAAGGGATTCCACCAGTCTAAACCAGATGGATCTGTTAGGCTGGTCGGTACGTTCAGCACGTAGATGTAGAGATTGAGGCTTTGCGGGTTCGATAGTTTACCTGGTCGTGGGTCTGGTGAGATGAATCTGCCTATGCTTGGATCATACCAGCGCTGATAATAGTAGTACAGACCTGTCGCAGAACTATACGGTTTGCCAGTGAACTTGTAAGTCTCCGTTCCCGAGGAAACATAGTCCTGCCCGAAAGGCATGTAGTTGTCAGAGAAGACTACGTTTCCGGATGTTCCTGTTACGAGGCGAGTACTGCCTAGGATGTCTGTGTGGTAGTAGCTAACAGTAGTTCCTGATACCTTGGCTATTCGCATTCCTGAAGCGTAAACGTAGTCTGTGTTCGTGAGTGTTGCTGGGACGCCCTCGTAGAGTGTTTCTGTTCCTAGATAGGCGTAGAATTTGTTTTGAGACTCGACAGATTCGACCATGCGTCCCTTGGCATCATAGGCGTAGATGCCTTCTACAACGTTATTCTTGGAAACTTTTCCAAGCCGATTACTAGGGTCCCAGAGATAGGCCCAAGTATTAGATCCAGCAGTGCGAGCAATCAAGTTACCGTTGTTGTCATAGTTGAATGTAGTACTGCCTCCCGGACCTGCGCTTGACATTAGTTCATTTGATGAATTGTAAACGTATGATGTGATACCCTGGCCGGGACCTAGATCGTTTTGTCGCAGCCTGTTGCCCATACTGTCGTACTCCCACCACAGAGAGCGGGAGATTGGAAGGGTAGCATTGGTGAGATGCCCCCAGCATCGTATTTGTATTGTTCGTCGACGATGGTCTGGTTTACGGACCCTTGGACTCTGGTTACCGATCCTGCCTTGTCGTATTGGTAACCTAGCAGTGCTAGTTGATTGCTTCCATTTCTGACAGTTATTTGTGAAGGGCGCGATAGTCGATCATATGTATAGTTGGCAACGAGTCCATTACCGTAGGCGATTCCCGTACTCTGGTCATTCGCATTGTAACTGAACCGTGCGTAGGTGGGGCCGTTGGGAGTGCCGGTGGACGAAACCCTCCCGAGACCGTCATATGAGTATTTCACTGTCAGACCGTCAGGGTATGTTATCGAGTCGAGTACCTCGCCGTTGTAAGCATAGTTGACGGTGTATGACTGTGACACTAGACCCGAGCCTAACGGTGCGGCGATAGCGGGTGCTTGGGGTCTTGCTGGGCATGGCGGTCGGCAACCGCCGCCACCGCCTGATCCACCGGGTGGTGGGGGTGTGTTGATATCGTAGCTTTCGCTGACGATGCGTCCTCTCTGGTCATAAGCATAGGTGATCGTGGCATTTTGACTCTGAAGTTGTAGCAGCACGTTGCTTGTAGCATCGTAAGTGTATGTGTCGACGCTGTTTGTACCGTAGGCTATCTTTGTAATCCTGTTGATCGCGTCATATGAGTAGGTAGTAGTCGCGCCGTTCCTGTCTACTATTGCAATAATGTTACCATTGTTGTCGTAGGTGTAACTCTGGCCGGTGAAAACGTAGCCTGTCGTTAACCGGTTGAGGTTGTCATATGCGTATTGAGTTCCGCCATGGTTTGGCGTCTGCACATAGAGCAGGTTGCCTACCTCGTCGTATCCGTATCTACTTGTAACTCCTTGCTGAGATGACGCAATGGTTCTTCCAAGCCGGTCGAAGTAGTTGTATTTTGAATACCCATTTTCATTGATTGTCTGCACGTAAACTGGTGACACGTCACTGTAAAACGTCTGAGTATAGTTACCATCAGGCCTCGTTATCTTTGCGACCCTCCCTAGCACGTCGTAGTTGAACTGGTATGTGTTGCCTAGCGCATCTGTCTTTGAAGCTAGATTGTCCATCCAGTCGTAGGTGTAGCTCTCTGTAGAATATACTGCACCGTTCAAGAATCGCTTTAGGCTAGACAATCTACCAAGGCCATCATACGACCGCTGCGTTTTCCATCCCATTTCGTTAGTTTGATTCACATAGTTTAGGGAGTCGCTATAGGAATAAGCCGTGTAATCACGAGTCCACAGGTTCGTAGTTGATATGACGCGTCCCAGAATATCATATCTTGAAGTAACGTTCGACCCCCAAGGAGGTTGAGTCCAAATGTTGGTGCCGTCAGTGAAGTTGTACCCGTACAACGTTCTAACATAGACAGATGGGTCTTTTCGCTGGAGAATCTGAGTGAGATAAGCGGATTGATAATTGGACGAGTACGAATAGTACGTTGTGTTGCCAAGAGCGTCGACGAAGCTTAGAATGTTTCCATAATTATCGTACGTCCGGGACGTTGTAAGCCATTGTTGGCCACCCGTGGTAAGGTAGAGTTGTCGCGTCTGAAATAGTCCACCGGCGGAAGTGTAACCATAGTAGGATTCTATCGCCGGAGAAGTAATACCGTTCTGAAGCTCTGCTGTACCGGCACGAACTCCGTGCAGATATTGGCCTGGAGCTCCGTTCTGGAAAAACGCGTTTGAGAAGGCTGTGCCAGTGATAAGGGAAGAGACCGTTGTAACCCGCACGTTGTCGAAGAGTGCTGAATACCCACCGGCATAGAGACCAAACCCGGTCCCGCTAGCTGCGGGACTGGAGGGATCAAAAGAGCCTGCTATTCTGCAGGAGAATCCTGAGCTTGCCACGCTTCCCCAAGCGTTCAATCCCTGAATTGTCATATTCATCGTATACCAGATGCCGGTCTGCCATCCGCATGGCTGGTAGATTGTCAACGATGTCCAGTCGTCCATGAGCGAGAGATATCTCGTGCTGCCTGTGTCTACGAGTACTAACGCCCACTTGTACGTTCTAGCGGCTGGCGTGTAATGTCCGAATATTCCTACCCTTGGCCAGGAGTAGATTGTTCCATTTATCTGTCTGTTGACATAGACTTGGGCTTGGATTGATACGTTTGGTCTGTTGAGGTCGGATGAGGCGATCATGTCTTCCTGGCTACCGCTGGTTACTGTGCCATTGTAAACCCCGTTGTTGACTGTCCAGCCGGCCCTCGTAACATTCCACAGATTGTCTGCGGCAAAGCCTTGGTTTTGGCTGAAAGTGTCTTGGAAGGCGTAGAAGCCAGGTGCCAAGCCGTTGTTGTAATAGGCGCTGAAGCTCTCATGGTACAGGCTAGTGGACGGGTCTATAGCAACTCGACTGTAAATTCGGTTCCCCCAAAGATCGTATTGGTAATAATTGGTCACGCTCTTTGTAGGACTTACAAGCAGAGTGTCAGAGGACACCGCGCCATGGACATCGAAGCGCTGTAAGAATCCTCGGACGAAGTTGCGGTTTCCGTCAGAAATGTTCCAATTTATTCCACCGACCGAGAAAGAATAGCTTGTAACTCGAGCAGGCTGGTTTCCATCGAACGCCGTTATGGTTGAGCCGGTTACTTGGTCCCCGAACGGTTGAACATATGCATAGTCGAACCTGTGAACCTGGGTTCCAGACGTGGCGTTTACAAGCTGTCGGGCCACCCTGTAAGTAGTACCAGTAGTTCCAGAAGTTGTTACTGCTGTGTAAGAGTAGCTGTCGTACCAACCGGTCGGAAACGTGATTCTGGTCAAAAGCCAACCAGCAGGATCATATGAATAAGTTGTGACCCTGTTCCCTGGATCGGTGACGCTCACGAGACTGTGACCGTCGTTACGATAGATTATTTTCCGAACGAACCCTACTGGGTTAGCGCAAGTCCCGCTAGCCTGCACGATGGTGTTGAGTAGGCTGTTCACATCGTAGCAGAACAAAAATGTTCTACCGACAGTGTCAGTTACCACTGACACCAGATTCCCAACATAATTGAAGCTAATGTAATTATTGCCGGTGGTATCAGTTATTTGAACGAGCTTGTGAGCGAAGCTCGAATCAAAAGAATAGACTATCCCCGCCTTTGAATAGAGAGTTAAGGAGTTATCGGAAAATCTTGAAAACAGGAAGTGTTCTCCCTGATGATTCTCAAAACCTCCGGACTGTCCGATCCAAAACGACGTTGGTATCCTGTAGCCCTGGCCATCCCACAGATGAATATAGGTGGCATTGGCACTCGAAGAGCTGGCCATCCAGGGAAAGTTAAGCTGCCATCCGTTTCCAATCGGGGCAGACTGGTAATTTTCAAAGTTGTATGCTGAAGCGCCAATAAAGGTGTAGGGTTCAGTATGAACCCGTGTAACAATGAAGTCAATACCTCTTCCGGGCACGCTAAGGTCTGTTTGTCTAACTGTTAGCAAGCCATTGCTCGGCGAAACATACTCGCCAAGGTTGGCGAAATACTGCCCGTAGGGAGCTAGTCCGTTACCGTCCCAAGGATCAGCTGGTGTAGAATAGGGCAACCAACTGGTTTGTATGGGAATAGAGGCGAAAAATATGTTGTTTGAAGACGTTGATGTATCAGTCCAGAGCAAAGCAATCGTATTCGTCTTGGTCCCGGCCCCCGAGGCAACGTTAGAGCCCAGGTGCACAATGCTGGACAGTCTGGTAACCGGGTATAGAACTGATGCATCTGTCCATCTCGCCATCGAGTGTTTTACTTTCATCAAGATTGACGATGGTGTTCCGCCGAAAGCATAGACGTCATTATTAGAGTAGTCGAGTGTGATCGAGGGATAGTTTGCATTTTGCTTGAAAATGTCCTGTTCGAGAGTCCAAGTCTGATCCGCCGGCCCCCTATATGCGGAGTTTATCTTGCCGTTGCTTCCCTTCCAGACGACATGAACCCGATAGTTCGAATCTGAAACTACGGAAAATTCTGGACTGTTGGCTATGCTCGTATCCAAAGTCTCAATCGGTCCTTTGGAATTTGCGTCATACTCTAGGGAGAATAGAGATTTGGTCCATGCTGACGAGGTCTGGACACTTTTTTGCCAGACAACTCTTATCCTTCCTTGAGAATCGGAGGGAGTGATTGCCGCTCGCATCTCGTCTGGTACGCCATTGACACACTTGTCATTGACATCAGCTCGAAAAAGCCTCCAAGAACTACTCATTGAGTACATTAGGTAGACAATGCTAGTGCATTGTACCACGGATGTGATGTTAAGGTAATGCAGGTTGAAGGATAATGCCAAGTGACCACTCGAGCTCGCAGCCTCTCCCGCGAATCGGAATCCACAAAAAGAGCTCAACTGGCAATAGTTCGGTCCATTAAACACACTGCTGTAGACTTGCTGCTCAGGGTCCCATGATATGTTTCGACCCGAGATCTTGCCCGTACGATACGCAACTATTGGAGTCGTGTGACGTCCTGGGTCCGCGTTCGTAACATAGACTAGAAAAATTGTCTGTCCAAAGTTGAGGACCGAGAAATCTGTGCTAAGGTAAACTTGAGGATATTGGGGGTCGGACCAATTCACCCCGTCCGAGGAAGACCTGTACTGCACTTGGGGCCCATTGGGGTCACTAGGAGCACTTCTTCCAAGATAGAATACAAAATAATAGCCGCCATTTGGTTCATAAAACAGTTTTCGTTGGAAGGTGTAACTTGTGCCATATGGAGTGTAGCTTGAGGCTATGTTAGGATCTACGGTAACTGTCAACCCCGCTTGGATTGCTCCTAAGTCAACATTGAGAAGAAATCGGCCAGAAACCAGATTGGTTGATGTTGCAAAAGACTTGGGAATATCACTCCAAGAGAACGTATAGTTCAACGTGTTATAGCTAGTCGTAAATCTTTCCAACATGTCTGATACTGTGTATGAGTTCGTCACATTCCACCAGGCATGACTGAAACCGTAACGTCCTGATACTGAGGGCGTAAGCGACAGATCCCATTTGATCTCGCCATCCGGAGTTGACCTGTACGTGACGCTGAATGAGCCGGACACATTTCCCCAGACTACTTGCATCGTCCTCTTCACATAACTGCCCGTAGAGTTTGACCCGATAACTAGAAAGCTGTTCGATAGCGGTATCATGGAAAGCCAAATACCCGAACTGAATGCCTGAACAGTCCAAAATGAGTAGGAGGTCACAGTACGTCTGTCAGGCGCTAGGAGTTCGTCATGTGGAAAGATCCCCCCTCTTAGTCTCATAGCTAAGGATGGGCTGTACAGAGTGATATTGTCGAGTGACGTTTGGACTATTCCGTGACTAGCATCGACATTTTCGACCTTGGAGACAATGGTCCTTGGCAATCGGAGATTAGGCGCATTATCGGCCCCTACATCCAATGATGAAGGGCGCATTAGATCCCCGGCAGGGGATATAGTATTTCGCGTTGTATCGATAAAAGCTGGATAGACGGGAATTCCGACCAGAAAACTGAGACTTGACTCTATTATCGGCACTGACCGGTCAGTTTCAGGCATGCATACCGAGAATTCTTCAAGCAGATTGTTGTCGGATGTGACTGGGTTTTGTTGGTCTCACTCCTTATCCATAACCGAGCGTCCTATATGGGTTGAACATGTCAAAACAACAACCGAAAATATCACTTGACAGAGCCAGAACTATTCTCAGAGACTACTCTCAAGCGCTCGAAGTCTTAGCAGAGAACACAGCCAAATCCGTTGTACGCGTTGGTCCCCAGGACGGCTGGGGCTGGCGTGGAGGCGGAACCGGCTTCGTCGCCGGACCAGATGGACTAGTAGCGACCGCAGATCATGTCGTTCGAAGATCCAGAAACCTCAAGGTCAGCTTCATGGAAGGCAAATCCTACGAAGCCAAAGTCGTCGGCCGTGACGCTTTCACAGACGTCGCAGTTCTCAAAGTCGACGCACCCGATCTCAACAGACTAGAGTTTGGAGATTCTGATCATCTCAAACTCGGTGAACTAGTACTAGCAGTCTCGAATCCTCGCGGAATGCAACCGTCTGTCACAGCCGGCATCGTTGCGGGTCTAGGCAGACCCTTCCAGGGCTGGTGGGGCAGAACCATCGACAACACCATCATATCAGACATTGCACTCTACCCCGGCGCTTCAGGAGGACCACTTGTCGATTCTGAAGGCCAAGTCGTAGGACTCAACATTGCAACATTCCCACCCGCAAGAAGCATTTCGGTGCCAGCGAGCACCGTGAAGAACGTTGTCGACCAGATTGTAAAAGACGGTAAAGTAAGAAGAGCATACCTCGGAATATCAGGCCAACCCCTAGAGCTTCCGACACGAACAGCACAGCGTGCCAGCCTTTCCCAGGAAATGGGCGTAATGCTGTTCTCAGTTGAAGAGGACAGTCCAGCCGACAAGGCAGGACTCGTAATCGGAGACATACTCGTAGGATTCAACTCCAAACCCATAGAAGACCTGGACGATCTTCACAAACTGCTCACGCCAGATCTGATCGGTAAGCCTCTCGAACTGTCAGTACTCCGTGGCGGCCAAGTCACCAAGCTGAGAATCGAGCCAGTAGAACTCGGCAACCAACCGTAGCAGCGCAAACCAAACATCAACTTTCGTCGGTCCATGAAGCGATTCATGGACCCACGATTTTTTTTGGGTCAAGCATGAACAGAGATTATGCTAGCTGCAAGCGGGTTTGTATTGTTTACGAATAGACTTGATCGGTTGCGGCAATCAGTTTTTGATATATAAGCCACGTAGAATTTTTTTCGTTAGAAAAGTTGGCCGGGATTATAACCGCAGAGACATAGCTGAAACTAAGAATTTGCAAAGGGAGCCGGTCCAACCGATTTGACTCTAGTCGAAGAGATGGTTGAAACTAAGAAAATTGAAGGTTCAGCTCAATCTGGACAATTCGCGAAATCTGGCACTTATCCAGCAACATTCTCCTTGCCGGGAAGCCTTGAGGAATGCCGGCAGATTGCCAAGAACCTCGCATACAGCATTGTCAGCGGATTTGTCGAACATGACAAGGGTCGCCTTGAGAAATCTGTTGAAAGCTTCTTCCAAGTCTACGTAAAGCTGTTTCCAGAGGTTGGCCGTGCGCGAGCGTGGAGGGCTGCCGAGTTGTACGTGGATGCTTGCGTAAAGCAGGATAAGATCGAGGATCATCCAGGGCATACCAACGCCCAGATCGTTGACGATCCGCGATGGAGTGAGGTCAAATCGATCTTCTTGGAGCAATGCGGAGTTCTGGGAATCCCCTTGGCTTACGCGGAGAACTCGACAAATTATTTCAGATATCACGGCGTCGGCGATAGTCGTTACGTCAACTACTGCCTCGAGGCAGATAGGATCTTCACGACTGCCGTGGTTGGAAACGATTATTGGGCAAAGATCCTGGGAGGGCTATACGTAATTTGTACAGAGTGCCATGACAAGCACGACGCTACAGGCCTCAGAGCGGGCGTCCATTTCGCTTCAAAGTATTTCGAGATAATGCTTCGCGAGAAGAAAATGGGACAACAAGCCCGCATTGTGACCGTGTCACCCGACTCGTTCTAAGAAAACCACAAAAATCAATTCTTAGGCTGTTAGCGACAACCGTCTTCTGATTTCTGGGACTCGCGCTCCGGGCTCGCAGATCACTTCCATATCGAACAAGTTCTCGAAAGTGGGCAGTGCCTTTTCCTCGTGTGCTTTCGAGTTTATTGTGAAAATGCCTGTAATGTTGTTGGACACCATTACCTCGATTGCTTGCCGGACGAGAGAGTAGGCTCTATCGAGTCCTAGTGTGAACATGTAGTGGGAAATATCATCGAAAACGATTGTGAAGGAAGAGCCGATGTACGCCTCTATAGTTCTGGTAAGAGCGTCTAGCACAAGCGAGGTATCATAGGCGGGCAGGAGGACTCTATTTTCACTCTCTATCTTTGGATAAGACACTCTCGATGTGAGCTCGAAGATCTTCGCACCGGGCTGTCTCTGAACTAAGCCATGAATCGGGCTTCCCTTTCTTGTGAAAATCACTGTGCGTTCGAAGTTTGAAGCCGACTCGGCAAGGATAGTTTTCAGCACTCGTTCGTAGTTGGACTGAGGGTCGAACTCCAGGAGTATCTTTTTGCCAGCAATCTCTGAGTGCGAGAGACCAACGGTTTTCGAAAAGATGTTCATTGATTCAGAGACGTCCATTATTCGACCTTTTGATCCCAGCCTAGCCAGAGCGGCCTCATCTCCCTTGAATGCGTTTGAATGAAAAGCCATCAACACGTGAACGAAGTGATCAGGGCTAGTCCATCGGTTGTCCGTAAGATGGGCAACAAACTTTTGAATTGGCCGAATCGTGAACTCGTCGAAGTCCAAGATCAGCTTTAGACCTGTCTTCCCTAGTTTACGCGCCTCTTCGGCACGCTGTACACAGTACTGTATTGCCGTATCGTCTAAGCTTCCTCTCTTCTGATACAGACTTCCCAAGGGAACTACGGTGAACAAGCCACTGACCATGTACTGCCGTACGTCAACGCCATGGTTCAGCAGGTCCTCGCGTAGTTGTGCTTCGTCGCCGTCGTGAAAATAGAACACGCGGTTCTCTTGACTGATAGCATCGATGATGTATTTTGATATGGGCGCAAACTTGTCGATCTCAGTTGGATATAGCAATATGACCTGGTCAACGTGACTGACAAGCGGTGACGATTCCAGGGATGGCACCACCCCGAGAAATGACTTGAGGAACGTTGGCTTTCGGAAAGCCCCGACTGCTACGTACAATAATGCGACGGACAAGATATTGCTCAACCCGAGAATGCTGTAACCGAATGAGGGGACCGTGACAGCAATCAATATTGTAGTGGCGATCAGACTGAATGAGAAAGTGATAATTTTCAGTGCTGCTCGGACTTCCTTGTCCTTTATCTGCGAACGAAGGCGTGTCAGTACCATGAACGGGTAGACAGTGAACGCGATCACGACTAATGCTCCGATCGCTAAAAGAAGAGGCCCTATCTCGGCGGACGGTAAAGTCACATTATCGAACACGTAGGTTACGTGTACTGATGGATCTGTAAAGACAGCGGGGGGATAGACCCACACAATTGCGATTCCTAGGATCATCGGCAAAAGATACAGTGTTTGGAATAGAAACACTGGACGATTGATGTTTAGCAATGCACGCTTCCACGAAAAAGACTCTGGATGAAGGTACAATTTTGTGGCAACGTATCCCCATATCGTCGCTATGCTGAATCCAGCCGTCACCAAACTCTGTACCGACAACCGCAATAGCCAAGTTTGTCCCATCTGGGACAAGGAGATCAGTCCCAGACCTGCGACAGGGAACACTGCGAATGCCGAGTAGATGGCCACGAAATATTTCCGGTAAGGCCTGAAGTAGGTCACAGCATCTCTAAGGATAGAAACTATGATCAGAGCGTCTGCTATGATTGCTAAAACATCTAGGGTAGCTTCTATGTATGGTAGCGTGTTCCTGGCCTCTAAGGCTTCATAGCTCCAGCGTTACGGCTGGGCTTCTGCACCCTCCTACGAACGAGGCATAGCCCGCTGAGATGGGTTTAGACTGGCGTTACTCGATAGAATACGTGACAGTTACGACTATTATGCGACCTCGGGAAGTCCGAGTGATTTTGCCGCAGTCTTGAGGTCCCGCATCCGGCTCCTAATCGTAACCTCGCTGACCCCGGCAGCTTTCGCAAGGTCCCTCTGCATAACCATGGAACCACGTATCCTTGCGGCTAGGTCGAGAGCGGCTGCAGCTAGACCGTCCGGGTCCTTCCCGACGTTGACCCGTAACCGTATGGCTTCGCGGAGAATCTTGCCGGCCAGCATCTCCGTCTGAGAATCGGCTCCAGCTCTTGAAGCGATCTTTGAGACGCGCTTCAATGGGTCCTCTATCGCCATCGTAACATCCAACGACCTTACGAGCGCTCGGTAATAGTGCGCTAGTAACTTGCGGCTCATTCCAGAGGCCTTCGCTATTTCGCTGAGTGATCTTGGAACGTCTGTGAGTCGGCATGCCGCGTAGGTGGAAGCGGCGACCATTCCGTTGATAGGGCGTCCCCTGACCAGGCCCTTGTTGAGTGCTCGACGGTACATTAGAGCGGCTCGCTCTGTCACAACTTCTGGAAGGTTCAACCGTCCCGCCAATCCTCGCAACTGGCTCATCGCCCGTGAAAGGTTGCGGGCCATCGATGATCCTGCGGAGGCACGGAGTTGTGTCCGTCTGAGTCGCCAGAGCTGCAGTCTCTCGTCTGCACTGAGCGACCTGTTCGATGCTTGAGCTCTCGAAATTATCGTAGAGAGGTTCTTGTCGAAAGCGGAGAATCTTCCTGGTGGGCCTGACTGGCTTTCAAGCATGCCCTCCTCGGTGCGTCTCGGTACCGGGGCCGCGTACGTGTCGCCTGGATCTGATAAGACGAATCCACAGTTTGTGCAGATTACTTCGCCGGTTTCCGCGTCCCGGACGAGGCTTGAACTGCCGCACTGGGGGCACATGTAGTGCCCGACTTCGTCCCGTGTCTTCGAGTGTCTACCACTCATCATTGATCCCAGCTGCATTTTGGGTGGAGCCTTCGCTGGGGTGACGTGATTTTCTTTTTCCGGGACGACGGTGGTGGTGCCCATTTCCTACTATATAGGGGCCTAAAGAGCCAAATGAAGCTTGTTACTATCTGCATAGAGCTGTCTAAAACGTCCAACCAATACGTCCCCGGAAAGTGCAATATTGGCACCCGGGGGAGGGCCATGCGGCTGACTACAGGCCTACTGCTTATCGCATTATCGTTAGTACTAAGGTTTACACTGTTAAACTATGTAAACCGGCTGTTTAGCCTGACACTGGTCATACCGGCATACATCGGGTTCCTGACGATCCTGGAAGGGTCGATGTCCTTCTGCGTCCTCCACGCAGCAAGAGGCACCTACGACATGTCAGAGCCAGGTGGCTTACCTAGAAGAGGATCTGGGACTCTGACAACGGTACAGTCCGAAGAGTGGAAAAAGGTCGACCGTCGGAAGGCTCGATTGATGCATCTGGAGGCTGCAGCGGCTGGGATAGTGCTTGCAGTGCTACTCGCCCTGGCCTAAAGGACCCGTCTTCCCAGTCAACCTGTTCGAGGCAACAGCGCTGAACCTTGTAATATCAAAACTCGGTTCCTCCCCAAGCGCTAGTTCTGCGAGAAGTTTCCCGATCAATGGTGCAAACTTGAATCCGTGACCGGAGAAACCGTACCCGTAAACAATGTCGAGATTGTCCGGGTCATGGTCTATCACAAAATCAGAATTTGCCGTCATGTCATAGAAACATATTTTCGAATGGACTACATCGCCGTTCGCCAAGTCGGGAATATATTCACGACAAACCTTCCGGCACGAGTCTACCTCTTCCTCATCCACTAGTCTACTCGCCGAGTCCACGTCCACCTCTTCCTGGAGTTCTTTCGGTGAGACTTTCACCGCATCTATCCCTGCCGCTGGGAGCCCATAGTGCTCGTCTGTGAAGAAGACAGGGAACTTGCCAGGACGAAAATTGTCAATGGTCTTCCTCGGACGGAGATAGATCAGCTGCTGTCTTGTCGGACTCATTTTGGGAAGCCTACTCTTCAAGAAACGGTTCGACCACGGACCAATGGTAATTACGAGCTTTCGAAGGGATACTGGCTTGTCCCCGTCTGCATCGACGATCGGATGATCAGTAGCACTAATCGCACGTGCCTCAGATCTCACAAATCTCACCCCTCTAGATTGCGCTTGAGAGGTGAAGGTTGCAAGGGCTTTCGATGCTAGTAGCACTCCACCGTGGGGGTCGAAGTAGCCAGCTTCGGCCTTGAATTGTGGAAATCGTTTCTGCAACTCCTCCTTACCCAACTGTTCTGCGCCTAGTCCCATCTTGATCAGTGTTTGATAACTCGCTTCGTTGAAGCTGTTGGCGATCTTATCTTCGCCCTGGACTAGCAAAAGTCCGCTGTTGATGAGAAGTTGCTGTGCTGACTCTTTCTCGAGATTTCTCCATAATTCCAGACTTTGGACAGCCATCTGCGTGTACAGTTCATCGCGACCGTACGAGTATCGAAAGACTCTGTTGATATCATTCGAGCTCGAGCGCTCGTTTCCAACACCAAACCTGTCGAGCAATACAACTTTCAGATCAGACATCTTGCTGATCCAGTAGGCGGTTGCGCTGCCCATGATACCGCCGCCTAGGATGCAAACGTCAGGTTGTGGCAACTGGAATGCTACTCGTTACCTGATGCTTAGCACGCAGCTTTCGTCTACTGTAAAGCAATCCGAGTCCAGCAAACGCCAAGCTGGCCAGCAAAAGTTGGCCGACAAAAGGGGCCATGATCAACGAGATGATGAGAGAGATCCATGGATAGACTTTCTTGGACCTTAACAATTTGATGCCTGACGCTGATCCGATAACATAGACGAGGATGGCTGCGCCGCTCGGAATCAGAAGGGCAGTAGTTAGGTCGAAGTTCAAGAAGAAGAATACGACCAAAGAGA
The DNA here is from genome assembly GCA_035656295.1 of Bathyarchaeia archaeon. Lineage (GTDB taxonomy): Archaea > Thermoproteota > Bathyarchaeia > 40CM-2-53-6 > 40CM-2-53-6 > 40CM-2-53-6. Next base: position 538,123 of record DASRSU010000008.1, read on the forward strand.
TTAGCGAGAGTCCGGAGAGCAGCCCCAGAGATCGGTATGGGACGCCTGTCCTACCATGGATTTTCCCCAACATTCCCGGAAGGCCTCCGTGTGTTGCTGTCGCATAGATCACCCGTGACATTCCAGTTGTGTAAGCGTTGACAGTACCGAAAATGATGAACACCGCAAGGATCGCTGTTCCGATGGCACCGTATAGTCCGATCGCATGGGACAGCATAGCTGCGAATGGTGCTACGCTTCCGCCTGACTCGTAGGCTCGTGTCCCGATAGTCGCGATTGCGACTGACAAGTATAATGCGCCGATGACTACGACGCTTAGGAGGATGCTGCGGGGAAAGTCTCGCTGGGGATTCTTGAATTCCTCACCGATGTTAGAGACGTTCTCGTATCCAAGGTACGACCAGAAGATCAATGCAGCGGCAACACCGATTGGTATCAGGCCGTTCGGGAAGAAAGGTGTGAAATTTGACAGCTTGATCAGTGGCGCAGATGCAACTACGGCGGTCACGAGTAGTGCAATGATAGCCGCGATGACTATGGACTGTACTTTGCCGGTTATGACGATTCCGCGATAATTGACCAAGAAACCTGCCACTATCAGGAAGCTTGCTAGCAGGTAGGTGACCGGTCGACTTAGCGGAAATGCGTAGGAGAGATACGATGCGGCTATCACGGTTACGGCAGGTGCGCCTGTTACGTACCAGAGTATGAACAGCCAGCCGACAGAATTAGCGACGTGTGGACCGAAACTCTCGCGCGCAAACGGGTAGACCCCTCCGGACTCTGCTTTGCGCGAGGACAAGCTGGCGAACGTGTATGCCAATGGATAGCTAACGATCGAGAGTCCGACCCAGGCGATCAGGGATGCTGGTCCCGCCTTCTGCGCCGCAAGCCCAGGCAGGACTAGGACGCCGGAGCCGAGGACTGAGCTCATGTACAGGGCCACGGCATAACGCATCGTGACAGCCTTGTGCAGACGTGCATCTGGGACTGTCAATGGGGGTTCAGCGAGACGGCTGATCTATCCACAAGATATGGATTCGTCCGTCCCATGCCGGCGTTTTTTAAGAAGGCTTAACTTGAGCCATGCCAAATCCAACCGTGTCGTGTATTCTCGGTGCAAGAATCTCTCGTTAGGCGACGAGACCAGATACTTCTAGACCAAGATGAACTGCCTGGTTCATGGTACAACATTCGCGCGGACCTGCCGGGCGATTTTCCTGCACCCAAAGATCCAGAAACCGGTCCATCCCGACTAGAATTTCTCTCCAAGATACTTCTGAAGCATTGCCTACAGCAGGAAGTATCGACTGAGAAATGGATCAGTATTCCGGACGAGGTACAGGAGCTCTACCTTCAAGCAGGAAGGCCTCGACCCCTCTATCGGGCTAGACGTCTGGAAAAATACCTGAACACTCCTGCTCACCTCTACTACAAACGCGAAGACCTCTCGCCAACAGGATCGCACAAGGTCAACACCGCATTGGCCCAAGCCTACTATGCGGCGGAGGAGAGATGCGAAGGAGTCTCGACCGAGACAGGCGCAGGCCAGTGGGGAACCGCGCTAGCATACGCGGCCAGCCTTCAGCAACTCAAGTCTGTCATTTTCTGGGTAAGATCTGTTTACGACTGGAAACCGGATCGAAGGGTGTTGATGCAATTGTACGGGGGCCGAGTGTACGCGTCCCCAAGCCGGGAGACGAAGGTGGGGAGAGAATTGTTGGAAAAGAATCCTAATCACTCAGGCAGTCTCGGGATAGCAGTTTCCGAAGGACTAGAATACGCCGAAAAGAATCCGGGTTACAAATACTGCCTCGGCAGCGTACTGAACCACGTTTTGATCCATCAATCGATCATCGGCTTGGAGACGATGAAACAATTCCAGATGATTGGAGAAGAACCTGACATCATGATTGGCTGTCTCGGCGGGGGCAGTAATTTCGGCGGGTTCATCCTTCCATTTGCGGGCGAAGTAGTCCGAGGAAAACGAAAGTGTGAGTTTCTAGCTGCCCAATCAGCCTCCGCACCAAACCTTTCGCAGGGGGAATACAAGTACGACTACGGCGATCATGCCGAGAAAACCCCGCTATTGAAAATGTACACTCTGGGCCACCAGACAGACATGGTCCCGGTAAAAGCGGATGGTCTACGCTATCATGCTGCGGCACCATTCGTCTCCTACCTCAAGCACCTGGGCCATGTCAGGTCAGTTGCCTATCCTGCGGACGAGAAGGTAGTCTTCGAAGCAGCGAAAACCTTCTGCCAGGTTGAAGGATTCCTGCCCGCGCCAGAATCATCTTACGCGATCAGAGCCGCGATCGACGAAGCTCTCGAGTGTAAACGAAATAACCGGGAGAAAGTGATAGCCTTCAACATTTCAGGCCATGGCTTCCTCGACCTACCCGCCTACCGAGAAAAACTAGTGTTCTAAGCGGACTATCTCAGCTACCTTGGACGGTTGGGGCCAGATAATCGTTTTTTTGCGATAAGCGACCGACCGGATTCTAGCGACCCGAGAATACTCACATCCTCGATCCTGCGGTAAGGAGCGTTCAAATCCGCCCTCGCCCAGTTGACTAAAGTCTCCCTGGGAGTAGGATCAGTTGCACCAACTGGAACTGTCCAAGGTATCTGCAGGTTATGGTAGGTCGGAGGTTCTCCATGAGGTCACCTTTCAAACCTTGGAGCCCAGCATCTATGTGGTCTTGGGACCGAACGGTGCCGGAAAGACGACCCTGTTCAGGACGATAGCAGGCATTCTCCGGCCCCGCTCGGGACGGATCATTTTTGATGGCAAGAACATGGCTGATGACGTTGACCTACGGAAGTCGATCAATTATCTGTCGCACTTCAATGCGCTTCCAGAAGAAATGACGGTCTACGAAGCGCTGCAATTCTACCAGAAGATAGAGGGAGGCGACATTGAACATGTAATAGACGAGCTCGACCTATCCGAGTTGAGGCGCAAGAAGATCGCTGATCTGTCACAGGGACAGCGCAAACGTGTCAGTATAGCAAAAGTCTTCCTCTGCGAACGTAACCTATACCTGCTCGACGAACCGACCACTTCCTTAGACCCGCGGGCCGCTAGAGAGATCAGAGAATTACTGACTGGACTCGCACGGGAAAAGGTAGTGCTCTACTCTTCACACAACCTGTACGAGGCCCGTGAGGTAGGATCATTCCTCATCCTACTTCGAGATGGATACGTGAAATTCTTTGACAAGATATCGAATCTGAAGCCGAAAAAGTATCGATACGGAATCAAAACGGCAACCGATATTTCGCAAATGATCAACGCCGACATTGAAGGCGGATACTATGTTGTACGGGTAAACAGTCCAGAAGAAGCAGGCAAGATCCTGACTGACCTGGTCCAACGCGGAGTGGTTGTTACTGAGATGCGTGAGTTGGATAATCCGCTGGAAGAATTGTTCGAGTGATCGAATTGTCCAGTTTCAGCATCATCATAGCGGGACGAAGCATCAAGCTCTCACGAACATATGTTGGACTAGCAATATTCTTCGCCGGACTCGCAATATTCGTGACCAATCTTCCAGTACAAGCAGCGTCGTCCCAGACTGGCACCCCCGGAGTTGATCCCCAAGTGTTTTTCAGATTCTTGGCTTTGCCATTTCTAACGCTGCCGCCGCTTACTCTGACGACTCCTGTGATGCTGGTGTACGTCTATGACAAGAACAATGGCGTCCTAGAATACCTCTTGTCGCTTGGGAAGAATCAGTCCGACGTTTTCCTTTCGTATCTGAAAGCAGCGCTGTTTCTTGCAACGGTAATGTACGCCGCAGAGATCGTTGTCTACCTTACTACTGGTCTGCTCGTAGGAGTTGACTTGGCATCGCTCATACTTGTCTCTGGTCTAGTCCTAGCGTTGAGCCTGTCGGCTGTCTGCGTTGTCAGCGTGGCCATGATGGCTTTCAGCAGTCTACAGAAGCAGCGTGTAGGGGCTAATCAGCCTCTGGGCACAGGGCTCGGAGTCTTCTTGGTTATGCCTTCCATTTTCATATCTCTCATCTCGGTCTTCGCCGAGCTTCTCTACTCTATCGCAGTGATAATTGGTGGCCTAGTGGTTTTGGTATTGGCGAGTAGATTGATCAATAGAGAGAAACTTCTCCCCTAGCCAATTCTAATTACGGGTTCTTTTCCAGCTTTGCCGGTGGCCATTCGTTTTGCAAGGATTGCCAGTGGTAGGGCTCCTTCGCTTAGCAGTTGATCATGGAATTGTCGAACGTCAAATTTTCTTCCTAACTTTTTTATGGCCTTCTTCCTTAGGCTGGAAATCTCTAACTGTCCGATCTTGTATGCGAGCGCTTGTCCGGGCCATGCGATGTAACGGTCTACTTCGGAGACGATGTCCTGTTCCGAAGTTGCTGAGTTCGTCTTCAGGAAGATGATAGCTTTTTCCCTCGACCATTTCAGTGCATGGATTCCAGTGTCAACGACGAGCCGGGCGGCCCGCCAAGCCTCGGCGGCAAGTCTGCCGAAATCGGACAGCAGTTCTTCGTAGAAGCCTACTTCCTTCCCGAGTTGTTCTGCGTAGAGTGCCCAGCCTTCGATGAAGGCCGTGTATCCGCCATGGCGTCTGAACTTTGGCAGCTCAGTAAGCTCTTGTTGTATCGCCAGCTGCAGATGATGTCCGGGGACAGCTTCGTGGTATGCTAGTGCTTCCATCATGTACTTGGGGCGTGTCTCAGGTTTGTACGTGTTCACGTAGAAGTATGCTGGCCTTGATCTGTCCTCTGGTGCGATGTAGTAGTAGGCGGCCGGTGCTGCATCCGCCCTGAACGCTTCGATCTCTCTAAAGTCATATTTTGCACTTGGCAGTTTGCCGAATAGGAGTGGAAGCTTCGTATCCATCCGTGCCAGGATCTTCCGGTAGCCTTCGATGATCGCCTCACCCGTCGCATAATACTGGGACTTGTCGTTCCGTACTGATTCGGCGAATTCAATGAACGACCCCTTGAAGCCCAGCTTTTTCATAATGATCTGCATCTCGCGTTGGATCCTTGAAAGTTCGCGCTGGCCTAGTCGATTGATCGCGACAGGCGACATTCGAGTAGTTGTGTTGTATAGAATGTCGTACTCGTACCACTGCCTCCCTTCCGGCACCGCCCATAATCCCACACTACTGCGTGCCGCGGGAAGGTACTCCTCGGTCATGAAGGCGAGAAGTTTTGCGTAGGCGGGAATCACGGATCCTAGTATTGCCTCATCGACCCGCTTCTCTAGCAGGACCTGATCCTCTTGTGTGAGAGTCTTGGGAATATTCTTCACGGGTTTGTGAAGCTCGCTGTCGCCCGGATCATCCACGATCTGTACCTGTAATTGTGGAATCATTTTATCAACAATTACCCGTGGATGAACAATCTTCTCCTTGATCCCGATTCTCAGACAGTCAGTGACTTGATCGAAGACGTCGGGAAATCGTTCTAGTCGTGTGATGTAGTTGTCATAGTCTTGTAATATGTTGAACGGATGGTATGTTATTATCTGGGGCAGGTCGATGTGCGGTCCGATCTGTTGCGATATCGGCAGCACGTAGGGGTGGAACTTGGCTCCTGCTATCGGAATGCTAAGTTCTCTTTCGAAAAGGTCATAGTTTAGCCGGTCGCTCGGTAAAGACGGTCTCTTGATCCGTTTGAGTTGTTCTAAGTATTTCTTGTCCTCGTTGATCCGTCGATGGAATGCTTCTTCTGAGACCTCATCTAATCTATCATCGTAACGGTGATCTCCTAGGTATGTCGCGATTGTCGGAAACTCCTTGAGGAAAAATTCCCAGTAGTCTTGGTACAGTTGATCTAGTTCCGAAGCGGTTTTTGTCAGGTGTTGCGTCTGAGACATGCCAGGGTCCTTGACTGTCAAGAATCGCTCTGTATTTATTCGCCTGTGTTGTTTTCTTGCAGTCCCATTAGCCGTGTCGTAGAATCGGACCATCTCGTTCAATGATCGCAACGTAGCGTGGATCCTGTGATTTCACGAAGCGAGCCACCCTCCAACCTGTCCCGTCGAGTATCTGCTTCATCTCTTTCCTCGATACGAGAAGGTAGTCAAACCATGGCGTGGCATATTGTCCGTATCTGACCCGGATCTGGACCTGTCCTGGCATTCTCCTTCTTCTTCTGTTAATATCGTGATATCGTCGATGCGCGGGTTCAATTGGAGGACTGTAGATGTCCAGGCGCTGCGCGATTATCCTCGCGCTTCGGCTGGTAAGGCGGAGAAGTCTTCTGAGGAGGCGCCTTGCTTTGGTTCGGTTCTGGAATAGGCCGAAGTTGTTTCCGAGCATGAGGATTGTGTCAAATTTTCCTAGTCGCGGACTCAGCTGGTCTATTGACATGAGCCTGACATTGTCGAGGCCTCTTTCCTTGCAGACCCGGACGGCCAGTGGAGAGATGTCTATTCCTAGTACGTCATGGCCTTTCTTCTGAAGGTAGAGTGAATGTCTTCCTGCGCCACAGCCAATGTCGAGGACTCGTCCCTTCGCGTATCGTATTCCGGCTCTTTCGTGGGCTGCCCAGTCTTTGTAATGGGAAAGGTAGCCACGTGGTCCCTCGTACGCCTGGATGAAACCATCATCTCTTTCGACCACTTCTAGGACTCCAGTTTTGCCTTTGAAGTAGTCGAATATTTCCCGGCCCTGTGCATCTTGTCTTCGACTTAGAATCAACAAGCGTAGCGCTCTCGGGAAGAGAGTAGAAATGAAAGGTTTGCCTGTGTTATCTTGTCTAGTCTTAGCCGGAATGCAGGCCGTCACACGGACTGTTTACCTAGCCGAATTGGAGTGGGTAACAAATTGCTATCATCTAAGCCCTCACAAGAGCCGCGTTCAGAGTCAGTATTGTCAACTGGCATCCAGCTAAAGGTGAATCCTGCCATCTTGGTGCTTAGTGCACTGATCGGCACGCTAGCTGTCGCGATCATATCATTCGCGTTCATCGCTGTCGGGCGTGGAAACCCGTCGCTAGTAGGTTATGGACTCGTATCAACGAGTCTGTTTGCGTTCCTCCTGACAATCCAAGTCTCACGTGGTAAGAGCGAGACCAAGGAAGAGTTCGTCAAGAAGGGATCAGTGAGAACCGCTATTGTCACGTCTCTGACTGTAGCTTATTTGATGTTGATTGCTTTCGGTCTTGACCCTAGTCAGGGACTAAACCTGAACAATGGAATACTGGCCAACTTTCACATCGTCTACATTTTCACGATGGGCGCATACTTCCTCACCGCAAGTCTCGAGAGAATAATAGACCTGTTGAAAGGAAGATCCTCACTGTTCTCGTGACTCTTCCACTCTCAAGCATTCGATAGTATCCGACATTTTGCAATCTTTGTTTCTTGTTCGTTCAACGGTACGCTTGATAGAACGGATAAGTCGATATCAGGACTTGGTTGAGGCGGAGCACGTTGACGAATGGATCACCGATGAACCAGAAAGTTCTCCGAATGTTCTGGTTGACGATCCGTGAAAGATCGTTCTGTGATATTCCTGTAGAAGCACTAATCCTTGGAATTTGTGCGAGGGCATTCTCTAATGGTATGTCTGGGTCTACTCCGGAGGCAGAAACGTTGCTTAGTCTAGCATGGAAGAAGATTGGTAGACTGAAATTTTGTGCTATGAGATTCGAGCCAACATGTCGTCCATTAATTGAGGCTATGCTACCATTTGACTGGAATGGGAACAAGGCCTGTGCGAGGCCCGTGACGGCCAGCGGAAAAACAAGTCCGCATAGTATTAGCGAGATTACGGCCAGCCTAACCATGGGAGAAAGGTGTCTTACGCGGTCTTTCATGGTCATTTCTGTTTTCCTCTATAGCACCTGGATGAGCAGGTCGATTAGTTTGATGCCTACGAATGGGACGATGACTCCACCGACGCCGTAGATCATCGTGTTCTTCAGAAAGACTGCCATGGTACTCGACGGTTTGAAGGTGATTCCTTTCATCGCTAACGGAATCAGTAGTGGAATGATGATCGCGTTGAAGATCAAGGCTGAGAGTACCGCCGTTGTAAGTCCCAGCCCTAGTATGTTGAGACGCTGCAGTTCGGGGATGCTTGCAAAGATTACGGGCATTATCGCGAAATATTTCGCAACATCGTTTGCAATGCTGAAAGTCGTGACCGCTCCCCTTGTCATCAACAATTGTTTTCCAAGCATAACCACGTCAATTATTTTCGCCGGGTTAGACTCGAGATCGACCATGTTCGCCGCTTCTTTAGCTGCTTGAGTACCAGAGTTCATCGCCAGTCCCACGTCGGCCATTGCTAGTGCTGGCGCGTCATTCGTGCCATCACCTATCATAGCGACGATCCGCGACTCGGCCTGTTCTTTCTTCACGATCTCATACTTGTCCTCTGGCTTCGCCTCGGGACGATACTCGTCGATACCGACTTCGGACGCGATACTCTTTGCCGTCAGTGGTTGATCGCCCGTTAACATGACGGGTCTTATTCCCATGACTTTCAGCGATTGGATTTTTTCCTTGATGCTTGGTTTGAGGACGTCTCGCAGCCGGATTATTCCAATAGCTTCGCGATTGCGTGAGACCGCGATGGCAGTGTCTCCTGCGCTGGAGATCTTTGTGACTATCTCGTCAAAGTCAGGTGGAGCTGACCGGACTATTTTCTTGATTGCGTCTGGAGCACCCTTGATGATCTCCGTCTCGTCCCCTTCGACGGGGACCAAGCCCTCCGTTCGTGCCTCAAATTTTCGTCTAAGTCTACCGCCCTTCGGCAGTACGAAGCTTGCACTTTGGCTTAGTTTGACACCGCTCGTCCTTGTATTAGCAGAGAACTCGTAGACGTCCGATAGTGCGAGTGCGTGGAGTTCCCTAGGGACGTAGCCCTTGTCGTAGGCTAGTCTGATGAGGCTTCGACCTTCCGGTGTATCATCGTACCAGGAGGAGAGGAATGCGGCTTCTCCAAGGTCCCGGTCGGTACGTCCCTCGAAGGGAATCAGTTCCACTGCCTGCCTGTTGCCGACTGTGATGGTCCCTGTCTTGTCGAGAAGAATCACATCTGTATCTCCTGCTGTCTCGACAGCCCTTCCCGACTTGGCGACAATTCTTCTCTTGTAGAGTCTGGATATTCCTGAGAGTCCGATCGATGGCAGCAATGCTCCGATCGTTGTTGGCAACAAGCACACGTAGAGCGCTATCAGGACAGAGAGGTCGGCCGCCAGATTCAGCGTGATCGACAGGCCCAAGATCGCGAGGACGATGATAGTGAAAATGGCCGTGAGTCCGATGAGGACGATAGTAATGACCTGCTCATTCGGCGTCTTCGGTCTCTTAGACGACTCGACCATCCGGATCATCTGGTCAATGTAGGTGTCCCCCGGATCTACCGTAACTTTTACCGTGAGCGTGTCGCTGAGAATTCTCGAGCCTCCCATCACATCGTCACCGGGCGCTTTCCGCACCGGAGTTGATTCTCCCGTGAGGAGTGATTCATCCACCATGGCGATCCCTTCAAGTACGACCCCGTCTATGGGTACAATGTCATCTTTTTCGAGGACGATCAAGTCTCCCTTCCGCAATTCCTTCGACTTGGTCGGTACAATCTTCCTAGTGTAGCCTTCGACCTCGACCTTTTTCGCAAGCACTTCCGTCTCTAGTCTTCGCAGACTGTTTGCAGTGTTCTTTGCCTGGCTCTCGGCCAGCGCGTCCGCGAGTGTGCTGAACCAGACGGTGACCAACAGTATCAGCGCGACCTCGACATAGAATATTGTCAAACCAGCACTTGCCACGGGATAGAATGCCCGTGGATAGATCGCCATTGCAGTAACGACGAAAAAGGTCAGTTCAACAATCAGCATCACTGGATTCGCTATGAGCCGGACCGGGTTCAAGCGTACGAGAGAGTCAAGGAGAACCTTGCTGGAGACCAGTGTGCCTCGTCGGAGGCGTGCCTGGTATTCCTGGGTGAATGTCAAGTGGGGGTCGCTCAGGTTAGAAGCCATTGGTTCGTCCCTGGAAGAATTCCCGTATGGGCCCGAGTGCTAGGAATGGGAAGAAGGTGAGAAGTACGAGGACAATGATGCTGCCGACGAGTACGAGGGTGAAGATGAGGCTGTCAGTTTTCAAACCTGTCTCTAAGCTTCTTCTCCGGTTGATCATCGACCCTCCTAGCGCAAGAAGGAGTCCGATCGGGGCGAATCGGCCGAGAAACATGACGATGCCTGTTGAGATATTGAAGAAATACGAGTTTTGGGCAGCTGCTCCGAGAAAGTCACTGCCGTTATTGGCTGCAGCGCTGGTGAACTCATAGAATACTTGTGTAAACCCGACCGAATTGTTGCCCACACCAACCCTTGTTGCGTCTCCGGTTGCGAATGCTAGGACTGTCGGGACCAGTATGATTATTGGATGGACAAGGAAAGCGAGCATTACCAGCTTAACGTCTCGGGCCGTAATTTTCATGCCCAGATAGTCTGGCGTCCTTCCCGACATTAGTCCAACGATGAAGACTGTCAATACGACGAACATGACCATGTACATTACGCCGACCCCTTTTCCGCCGGGTGTCGCCTGGATCAGCATGCCATTGAAGGCGGACAATATCACGAGCGGATGCATCCCTGACAAGCTAGCATTCACGGACCCAGTCGTAACGGCCGTGGTGACGACCGTCCAGAAGGCTGAAAAGAATCCGCCGAACCGTGTCTCCATTCCTGGACCGAACAGAGGGTCGGGAACGAACGCGATCAAGAGATCGACAGCGAAGAGAGCGTATGCTCCGACGAGGATTGGACGGGCCTCACGATTCTTCCCGATCAACCGTCCATAAACAAAACAGAGAGAGGTCGGTATCAACAGCATCAACAGGATTTCCAGGACGTCCGTGGCAGGATTCGGGTTCTGGAAGGGATACGCGGAATTGGCTCCATAGTATCCTCCGCCGTTGGTCCCTAGTTGCATTATGCTGACGAGGGATGCGACGGGTCCGACCAGAATCGTCTGCGTTGCACCCTCAATTGTCGTGACCGTCTGATATCCGGAGATTGTCTGTGGAATCCCCAGAGCAACGAAGACGAGAGCGCTGATGAGGCAGAGCGGGAAGAGTATTCTTGTTAGAGATCTTGTGAAGTCGACGTAGAAGTTTCCGAGGTTTTTCGCGCCGGCTCTGAAACTCCTGATCATAGCGACTGCAACCGCTATCCCGGTCGCTGCACTGGTGAACTGGAGGAATTGTACGGCTGTCATCTGGCTGAGATAGGAGAGACCGGGAATCGTCGGGTCCACGCCTCCCGTGCAGTTTGGAAGCCCATTAGTGCAGACTCCTTCTCCATTGTAGTGTTGTAGATTCGTGTTGGTAGCAAAACTGATGACTTGCATCAATGCGAGGTCCCATCTCAATCCCTGGAATCCTTGTGGGTTGAGCGGGAGCCAGCCCTGGGCAACGAACACGAAAAACGCAAGGATCATCTGGAAAATGTTGACTATGAGCGCGGAGAAGAAATACTCCCTCCATCCCATTACGTGCAACTGGTCTGCCCCGACGAGCCGGTAGATTCGACGCTCGACCGGCCCTAGGAACCTGTCAAGCCTGCTCGGCCCAAGAGCGAACACATTCGTAATGTATGGTGCGAGGAGCCATCCCGCGATGAGAGCTGTGAGGAGAATTGTAATGAGTATGAATAACTGGCCCGCGTCGATCATACCCTATCTCTCCATTCCTACCGGAAAACAGGCTAGAGATGTACGGTTTAGACTATCGATTTCGAACAGGCGTCGCAGTCAATGTCGGTGTCTGATAAGGTTCGCCGTTGCACCGGGCCCCCTTGTGGGTTTTCAAAACGATCGAGCTGACGGTGCTCTTGACACCTTTGATCTTCATGATCTTGTTCTTCAAAACATCCCGGAATTCTTCAATGTCCTCGGCCGAGACGAGGGTGACAATGTCGAACTCGCCGGTTACTTCGTATAATTCTTCTATATTGCTGAGCTTGGAAAGTGCACTAGCCACGTCGTCCATGTTGGGCGACTCTACGAATATGTCTACGAACGCTAATAGTCGTGCCATGACTCGTCCTCAGCATACTGCGACCGCGGACGCCGACTCCAGCGATTTATAGGTTTACTTATTCAAGTAGTTTATTCGCGGAATTTCCAGAATAATAGACTGCTCAAGCTGTCCGACGATATTTAGCAGAATTCCTAGGAGAACCAACGAGTAGCCAACCTCGACATTTGCGGGTCCAGGGAGGTGATGTCGAGAAATGTCGAAAGTCGCTGCTGTAATGCTGAGCATAGCATTACTTGGAACCGGCCTGTTAACATGGGCCTTCACACAGAACGCATACCTAGGACTGGTGTCTGGCGGTGTCACTGGAGGCCGGCTGGCGGCCTCCATCGCCACCTCGACAGATTACTTGACCAAATTCTTGTCCAACAGCGATTCTATGAATTACTTAGATGATATGATCTTCAGTTATATCCGATAGTTGCCTCTAGGATTTCGTGATGATTCACGCATGACCGGAAAAACAGCGCGGTAGTATCTCTTCAGGTCACACTTGATAATTGGTTTGCCAGAAATGCTGTATCGATCAAAGCCGCGATAAGAATCATTTTCGGACTTGTATGGGCTGTAGACGGATCGCTCAAGCTCCAACCCGGGTTCGTCGATTCCTTTGCACAACTCGTGTCCAAAGCCGGATCTGGACAGCCTGCCTGGCTTTCAAGCTGGTATTCCTTCTGGGCTTCTACGACTTCGACCAACCCCGCATTCTTCGTGTACTCTACTGCGTTTCTGGAATTGGCGCTAGCCTTCTGTCTAGTAGCAGGCTTTCTGCGGAAACTTGCTTACACGGGTGGCTTATTTCTCAGCCTGTTGATCTGGGCCGTCCCTGAAGGTTTTGGTGGGCCCTATGGTCCCAGTTCGACAGATATTGGGACTGGTGTAATCTATGCGTTAGTCTTCTTGTTCTTACTTGTCGCAAACGCTACGTTTGGCCCTAGCAAATATTCACTTGATCGGTTGATAGAAGAAAAGTGGCCTGCGTGGAGGAGAATCGCAGAAATACGAAGCGGCCCGTAAAAAGTCATATTCCCGGTTAGGAAAAGTTTTTGGGAGGGACCCAATCCCCCGCAATAATAATCATCCTCCATGAGTACTGAAAAATGCCCGTATTGCGGGGCGAGTTTGAGAAAAGAAAACGTCAATGGGCATATAGCTAGAATACACCCAAGCCGAAATATCGCTTTGGCTGGTTCTCCTACAATCACCATGGGCGGTTCCATTTTTCGAAGTCATCGTAAGAGAAACATCGCGATACTAGCGCTACTGGCTGTGTCTGTTGTTGGGCTGTCGATAGTCGCCTCGGAGTTTGCCACGGCCAATACTGTGACGATGCATTGGCATCCGCATCTCTCGGTGGTCATAAACGGGAATCCCACAGCTGTCCCGGCTCAGATTGGAATAGCCCCGAACCTCTATTTTGACCACTCGCTGGACCGGTATGGAATGAGCGGAATGTCTCCACTGCATACACATGATGCCAGTGGGACAATCCATGAAGAATCCAATACCATGCGAGACTTTACTCTGCAAGACTTTTTGCGAGTGTGGGGCCAGTCCGTGGATTCGTCCCAAGTTCTAGGCCACCCTGTAGACGCGGGACACCGAGCCTATGTTGTCGTCGATGGGGTGCAGATGTCTCCCTCTAGCACTGTTGTCCTCAAAGACGGTGAACAAATTAGGATAGTGTGTGGTCCCTGACATGGAAGGCATGTGAAACGTATGAGTCATGATCAAAGACCTGTTGCAGCCTCTGTTCTCGGTCTGATCAGTGGAGTCTTCATTCTTCTCGGCAGCTTGGCCATGTCGATCTTCACATTTGGAGCGATGAGCCTGATGACTGGTATGATGAACATGAGCGGACTGGCGATGATGAGTCAAGTGATGAGTTTCGCCCCACTTCTAGCAGTCCTCGGACTAGTCTCCGGAGCAACAGTAGTGTTGAGTTCTATCATGCTCTACCAGCGGCCTAATCAGGCCGAGCTCTGGAGCGCCATCGTACTAGGCTTTTCAGTTCTAAGCTTGATAGGGGCAATGGGTGGGTTCATGGTTGGACTTGTATTAGGTATCGTTGGTGGAGTCCTCGGCTTGACTTGGACCCCAGCGCCAAGACCACCTTGAGTCTGGAGCTTCTGGAAGGTCCTGAGGATACGTACAGGACAATTTGAGGATATAGACTATCGTTCAATTACAAGGACTTCACTTGTCATTGGAGTTGAGCAGCACGTTGCTGCCCGGTCTGAAAAGTCATTGAAAAGAACCGAGCTACTAGCGGTTAGCCTTGTTACAATAGCATTGGTTGCCGGAGGCGTCTACGTCCTACTCGCAAGAGTACCCATGGACCCTTGCGCCGGAGCTACTGGAGTGACACGAACCTTTGCAGTTGTTGCTGGTCGAAACGGTTTTAACGATAGTGCGTCGGGACCCGTGTTGACTGTTGATCGCTGTGACAAGGTGATTATCACCTACATCAATAGCGACAATCAACCTCACGGTTTCGCAGTGGATTCCTACGCAACCAAAGGCGTAGCGCTCGCTGGCGGCCAATCTCAATCCATCAGCTTCACTGCCTATAAGATGGGACAGTTCAGGATCTTCTGTAACATCTTCTGCACAGTCCACCCCCTAATGCAAAGCGGTCAACTGAATGTTACCTGATAGGCCACGTTTGCTTCAACTGTCCAGCAACAATGTAGGGATACTGATCGCGCTCGCCATCTTCATCGTGCTAAATCCAGTCTTTTGGGCTCATGAAGCTCCGTACGCTCCAATTGCTAGCGTCTATGCGCAATCACCGTCTGCTACACCTTACGTAACACTCTTCGACTTCCAGTCAAGTGGCCTAACTACAACACCTTTTGTCCTGTTGCCTCTCAGTGATAAGACGGTCTGGGTTGACGCTGACAAGTTTGGACCTCCGTTCTCTTCGCAGATCATAAATTTCACAATTGGTGCTCCGCCGAAAATCGTGCTCAACACGACGGCGAGTATTTCTAGCCTGATTGCAGACAAGCATGGAAGAATCTGGATCGCCGCACAGAACCTAATTTACTATGATACTTTCACGAAGAAGATATACAACGTAACCGCTTTTCCTGGAGGCTTTCCCCAGTATATGGCTATTGATGGTAACGATCATCTATGGGTGACGCTTGTTAACTCGAACAGCATTGGCATGTACGACTTGTCCACGAATCAAACTGCAGCGTATCCTGTGCCTACTGCTAACGCCATATTGCAAGGGATAACCGTTGGCTTCGATGGCACGATATGGTTCGCTGAAGCAAGTACGGGGAAACTCGGACATCTAAGCCCGAAATCCTGCACTCCAAGTTCCTGCAACATCGACGAGTATGGTCCACCCTCGCCCATGACGCTACGTTCCCCAGTCCAAGTCGCAACAGACCCGTCAGGTAGAGTGTGGTTCACAAATCATGGAGACAACGAGTTTGGATGGTTCAATCCTCAAACAGGAGACTGGCGGGCACTACCGATCGGATACTGTCCAGACAATTGTAACGTCGGCTTGCCGAATGCGATCTTCTACTCGAACGGTTACATATGGTTCTCAGAGCATTTCGCTGGTAGAATTGCCAGGTACGACCCGAACACGGGAATGCTAACTGAGTACAACATTCCAGGCACGCGTTACGTCTATGCCTGGTGGGCCGCGCCGGGAACAGGTAATCTAGTCTGGTTTGCTTCGTTCGGTCTTGGAGCAATAGGATACGTCAACGCGAGTGTCCCCGTCGCAATGAGCATCTCTAGTACTCAGGCAAGTGTCTCGATCCAGAGGGGAAGTTCGCGAAACATTCCCATTGTTGTCAGCTCCGGAGTCGATGAGTCAATAACGCTGGGCGTCCAAGGAACTACGCAGGACTCGTATCAGAATGCTCCCGCACTAATCTCTGATACAAGTCAGTTGAGTCTCACACGGTCCAATAACCCCAAAACTACTAGCGTAGCGATGTCAGCAACATGGACGGCGACAGAAGGCCCGAGATACGTAGCCCTAACAGCCACGAACGGACAGGTATCTGTAAGTGTTCACGTGAAAGTAGTGATTGTTGGGTACGTCTTGCCATTCCTTGTCCTCGGAACCGTGTCGATAATCACAGTGGGAGGAATTGTATTATGGATAAGATCGAAAAAGCCCAAGATCTGATTACAACAGCCAGGTTAGTTTGGTAGCATTAGCTCATTCAACAAGGTCCGTGTGACTGTATGGTAGAATAGTGCTTCCTAAAATGAGCATAGGTCTCCCTACTGCGAATGAACGGATGTCGGGTCTGCCTACAATCTTTACCTTACGATCTATGAAGACCGCAGGAAGAAACTTGACGCAATTCTGTTTTGCGAATTCCAAAGTTATCATGTATTTCATACACGGTTAGTTTACAGCCTGCACATTTTCCTGCTTCAATTTCGTTGACTATCTCGTCACACAATTGGCAATTGCCCAATGAACACTTCTATTTGGTGGGTCAATAGAATCTAGGATAGATATTTACAAACAAACAATTGATCACTCCGGTCTGTGAGGCACTGGGATTCTAGCCGTGACACAAGTCACAATGATTTAGGCCCTGGGCAGCCGCAAATCTAGATCCGTTCAGACCCGTCTCCTGACGGTTCACGTAAAACCGCTTGGGCAGTAGTCACACAAGTTAGCTCTAGACTACTCGTGCCCGTATCGATGCGGGTCCCTATCGAACGTGCTCTTGCACGATACTGAACAGAAGAAGAACGTCTTGTCGTCATGTTTCGAGACCAGCTTCGTCTTCTTCTCGTCCACCGTCATGCCGCATACTGGATCTTTCTGCGTATAGTTCACCTCTTAGATTTTGGGAGTAAATCGTCGCAATAGTAACGAGTTTGAGACGACTGTCACAGAGCTAATAGCCATTGCGCCGCCCGCGAGTAGCGGTAGAACCTGATAGATTCCAGGTCCTAACACGGGAACGAGAATGCCCGCAGCGATTGGTATCAACGCCACATTGTAGACGAACGCCCAAGCAAGATTTTGTCGAATCTTCATGACCGTCGCACCGCTAAGCTGCAAGGCCTTGGGAACATCTGTTAGGTCGTCTCTGATCAATATTATTCCTCCAGTCTCCTTCGCCACATCCGTTCCGCTACCGATGGCAATCCCTACATCTGCAGCAGCGAGCGCAGGCGCATCATTGATCCCGTCCCCGACCATCGCCACCTTCTTGCCGCCAGCCTGAAGTTTCTTCACAACTTCCTCCTTCTGACCCGGGAGTACATTCGGTATTACATTATCAATTCCAAGCTCTTGTGCAATCGCCTTCGCGGTTCGCTCATTATCACCCGTTAACATGACTATTTCCAGCCCCATCGACTTCAGCGCTCTTACAGCTTTTTTCCCGGTCTCTTTCACTGTATCAGCTAGTGCGATTAAAGCGATCGGTTCCCCATCGACGGCAAGGAAGACCACCGTCCTTCCTAGGCTCTCAAGACTCTCAAACTTTTTCGAGTAATCTTGGATAGGGATGGACGATCTCATCATGAGTTGGCTGTTTCCCAGCAATATCTCACGTCCTTCCACTGTCGCCTTTACGCCGAGACCCGGAATTGCTTGGAAACTAGAGGGTTCAGGCAGCGAGACCGACATTTTCTCGGCTGCCCTGACAATTGCTTGTGCTAGTGGGTGTTCGCTTCCTCTCTCGACGGCTCCGGCATATCGCAGGATTTCTCTCTCTGGCAGTTCTCTGAGCGGAACAACATCCGTAACCGATGGTTGACCCTTCGTCAACGTCCCTGTCTTGTCAAATATGACCGTGCTTACTTTGTGCGCTTGTTCTAACGGTTCTCCGCCTTTGATCAGAATTCCGTTTTCAGCTCCCTTACCCGTCCCGACCAGCAAGGCAGCGGGAGTCGCGATTCCCAGTGCGCATGGACACGCAATTATCACAACTGACACGAACGCGAGGAGTGAGTAAGCTAAGCCTATTCGTGCAATGAAGTACCAGAAAAGTCCTGAGATTGTTGCTGTCAGTAATACCGTGGGGACGAAGTACTGGGATATCTTGTCAACCAGCCGTTCTAATGGTGCTCTTCCCGCCTGGGCATCTTCCACAAGCTTGGCGATCTGAGATAGGACTGTGTCCTGGCCAACTTTTGTTGCTTGGATCTTGAGTAGGCCTGTTCTATTGACTGTGCCTCCAATGACTTCGTTGCCTTGGTCCTTGTCTCTGGGTAGGCTTTCGCCGGTGATCATTGATTCGTCTATGCTGGCGCTTCCTTCTATGATGCGGCCGTCAACCGGAATTTTTTCTCCCGGCCGCACCACAATAATAGCTCCTACTTGGATCTTCTCAATCGGTATGCTGATCTCGACCCCGTCTCGTATCACATGCGCTGCCGTGGGCTGAAGGCTGAGAAGCTTGTGAACTGCTTCGGAGGCTTTGCCCTTGGTTATTCGTTCCAGCAGGTTTCCTGTCTGTATTAGTGTAATGATGATGGCGCTGGTCTCAAAGTAGGTCCCCTTGGTTGGGAAGACTCCGGGGAAGAATGTGACGATTGTGCTGTAGATCCATGCGGCCGAGGTTCCGAGACCGATCAATAGGTCCATATTGCCGACCTTCGATCGTAACGCGTCATAGCTTCCCCTGTAGAAGCGGGCGCCAACTATGAACTGGACGGGAAGAGAGAGGATGAACATGACGAGGTTGTTGATTGTCTGATCCTGGATGATCGGAAGATAGGTCAGAATAGTGATCGGGACAGTTAGTGCCGCCCCCAACGCTACGAGCTGTTTGAGCCTAGCTAGGGTCTTCTCGGGTGCTTGGAATTGGACTAGACATGCTTCGCTGCAGAAGTAGAAGGCTGTCCCATAGCGTGTTGCCTGGAGGGCATGTGGCCCTTCTTCAACGTACATGCCGCAAATCGGGTCTGTTGCCAGGTTCTTTCTACACCGTACAACAAGGAATAGTCGTTAGGTAGTCCTTAATCCTATTTCTTATACTGAGAATAATTTCATCACTGCACTGGGAAAGTTGGGGCCCTTAATCCTGTCTGGAGATTCTACTAAATCTCGGTTAAAGTATTCCAACAAAAGGACAAGATGAAACTAGCGGTCAAGATGCTTTGATGCTTGTTTTAGAGCTATGATCGTTTTCTTGAGATTATGAGGAGCTTCTCCAGGATCGTTTAGATGCTCGGCGACTATTCTTACCAGGGCACTGCCGACGATGGCTCCGTCTGCTCCTGCGTGTAACAACGATGAAACATGTTGGGGCTGGGTGATCCCGAACCCGGCGGAAACCGGGATTCTTCCTTTCGCGAGTGACTTAATTTTCTTAACGGTTTCCAATGCTTGCGTACTCAGTGTGTCACGAGGGCCTGTGACTCCGTAGAGGGAGACGAGATAGACGAATCCTTTCGACTTTTCAACGATGCGTACGAGTCTCGTTGCTGATGTGTTTGGTGCTGCCAGGTAGATGTTGTCGATGTTGTGTTTGAGAGCTCTCTCGCGGAGTGTGTCACTCTCCTCCATCGGCAGGTCTGGAACGACGATGCCATGGACGCCATTGTCACTTGCTCTCCTTGTGAAGTGGTCGAGGCCCATGCTGAGTATAGGGTTGTAGTAAGTCATGACCACGAACGGTATTGGAAACTGTGATGAGAGTTCACCGATCGTGTCGAGAATCTTTCTAGTTGTAGCTCCCGCGGACAGGGCTCGTGTGCCTGCCGCTTGGATAATTGGACCATCTGCCACAGGGTCGGAGAATGGGATGCCTACCTCGAGAATGTCAGCTCCGCCTTCGATCAGCGCGATAGAATTTGCTAAGAACGATTTCGGATCCGGGTCGCCGCCCATGAGATAGGCAATTAGTACTCCTTCATCACGGCTGTTCAGTTCCCGGAATTTCTCTTCAATAATGTTGTCACTGTGGATGGTATCTTGCAAATATGTCCACGTCCTTGTCTCCTCGACCTGACAGGTTTACGATGATCGCGTCTTCTCTTCCGAGCGTCTTCGCCAGTTTCATAGTGTAACTAAGAGCGTGGGCAGGTTCTAGGGCTGGCATTATTCCCTCCAGTTGTGAGAGATTTTTGAACGCGTCCAGGGCGTCCGAGTCTGTCTGCGTAACGTATTTTGTCCGACCTACACTCATCAGGTAAGCGTGCTCTGGACCGACCGCGGGATAGTCAAGCCCGGCTGAGATGCTCTGGGTGGTTTCTACCTGACCGTCGGCATTCTGTAACACGTACGTCATCATCCCGTGCAGTACGCCTTCCCGGCCTGCGACGAGCGGTGCAGCGTGTTTGCCAGGTGACATGTCTTGTCCGCCGGCTTCGACGCCGTACAAGTCAACCTCGGCGTCATTGAGGAAGGCGTGGAATATGCCGATCGAGTTGCTTCCTCCGCCGACACAGGCAACCACCGCCTTCGGCAACTTTCCTTCTTGCTGAAGGATTTGTCGCCGCGCCTCCTTGCCAATGACGCTCTGGAAATCGCCGACCATCGTCGGATATGGATGTGGGCCCACTGCGGACCCGAGGAGGTAGTAGGTGTCCTCGACGTTGGTGACCCAGTCTCTTAGAGCTTCGTTGATGGCGTCTTTGAGCGTCTTGGAACCTGACTCGACGGGATGTACTTCCGCGCCGAGCATTTGCATCCGGGTGACATTGAGTCTCTGTCGCTCCATGTCCTCGCTACCCATGTAGATCTCTGCCTTCAATCCGAGAGCTGCGCAGGCCATTGCGGTGGCAACTCCATGTTGGCCTGCTCCGGTTTCCGCTATGATCCTGTGCTTGCCCATCTTCGTTGCAAGGAGAGCTTGTCCAAGAGTATTGTTGATCTTGTGGGCGCCGCCGTGCAGGAGATCTTCTCTCTTGAGGTAGATTTTGGCTCCTTGAGCATGACGGGTCAATTGGCCAGCAAAATACAGGGGGGTTGGTCTTCCTGCGTACCGCTTGAGCCAGTTGGCCAACTCCTTTTTGGTAGATGGGTCTCGGGAAAACTGGTGGTAGGCATCCGCTAATGCTTTCAATGGTTCCATGAGGGTCTCAGGAACATACTGTCCTCCGTACTTTCCAAACTTGCCAGGCGCGTATGTTGCCCCTAGCTTCTCTGGGCTCGTCAAGTGTTAACCAATTCCCAGACTTTTGATTCGATGTCGGAGGATCTCATGATCGACGTCCCAACTAGAAATGCCGTCGCCCCAGCACTTTTCAATCGTGTAATGTCCCTCGGGTGTTCTATGCCGCTCTCGGACACGACCGGGCGATCAATGTGACCGTTCAGGGCCAGGATTCTTTCTGTAGTTGACAGGTCCAATTTGAAAGTTGATAGGTTTCTGTTGTTGATTCCGTACAGGTCTGGTCGATGTCTGGGGAGTTTTCCGAATTCTCGCGGGCTATTTGCCTCTAGGAGAACCTCAAGTCCAAGCCGTCTAGCTTCATGGATCAAACTGGCGAGTGGTTCGTTCGCTAGTCGCCTAGTGAACAGTTCACTGATCAACACGACTGCACTAGCTCCTGCTCTAGCCGCGGCCTGAATCTGTCTGGATGAAACAATGATGTCCTTTATCATCAATGGGACATCCACTTCCCGGCTCAGCCTCGCTAGTGTATCCAAGTTTCCCTTGAAGTCTTCAGGGTCGGTGAGGACGGATATGGCGCAAGCTCCGCCTTTCAGCATCGCTGTCGCAATTTGGAGCGAGTTTTCGTCTTCTCTTATCTTTCCCTTCGATGGAGAAGCGAATTTTATCTCCGTGATAACCGGTGTGCTTCGAAACGCCTGGATTGTTTTTACCAGGCTCTTGCTACGTTTTCCAGTCTCAGCGTTGTCATAATAGCCGCGTCTGATTCTCGCAGTCGCCTTTGTTGCCAGATTGGCAAGATGGTCCACCAACGATTCATACCAAGTTTTCTAGTCGCTTGGGGTTTCCACCCGATAGCTCGATTAGCTGGCGCAGGATTCTGAATCCTTTTCCGTTTTTCACCTCTTTGAGGGCCAGTTCGACGCCTGATCTCATGTCGCGGGCCGCTTTGCACAGCACCAATCCCGCGGCGGCGTTTGCCACGACGATTTGGACGCGGGGATCATCTTGCCTCAAATGGCCGGAAAGTATCTTGGCTGTGAGTCGAGCATTCTGTTCGGGGTCTCCGCCGGCGACTGTTTCCGGTGTGGTCTTGTTGAGGCCAAAGTCTTCGGGTACAACTTCTTCTCGGACTGTTTTCCTGTTCTGCTGTTTGACGATGACGGTCTTGCCCGTTAGAGAAATCTCGTCGACGCCATCGAGGCCGTGAACGGTCATTACCGATCTTGCCCCCAGGTTGTGGGCGGCGAGGCACATCGGTTCCAAGAGTTCATTGCTGTAGACGCCAATGAGCTGAGCATTTGCTCCTGCGGGGTTGGTTAGTGGGCCTAGAATGTTGAACACGGTGCGTACCCCTATTTCGCGTCTTATCGAAGCGACATTCTTCATGGCTGGATGGAAATTGGGTGCGAACATGAACCCGATGCCGATTTCTTCAATCGCTTTCTCAACCAGTCCCGGTTCTGTGTCCAGCTTCAAACCGAGCTGTTCTAAGAGGTCTGCACTGCCGCAACGGCTTGTGAAAGAGCGGTTGCCGTGTTTTGCGACTCTAACTCCAGCGGCGGCTATTACAAAGGCTGCGGTCGTGCTAACGTTGAAAGTCTTCGTCTTGTCTCCCCCAGTACCGCACGTATCCAACAAGTAGCCGTCAACCTTTGGGCTTACTGTTCTGCTGAAAGTCCTCATTACTCGGGCTATAGCAGTGATTTCGTCAACTGTCTCGCCCTTCTTCTTCAACCCGATCAGGAATGCGGAGACCTGGGACGGTGTAGCTTGACCCGTCATGATGTCCATCATTGCAGCCTCAGCCTGCTCGCGTGTCAGGTCGTGGTTGTCGAGGAGAACTGGAATATACTCTCTGATCATATCCATTAGGCCTCCAGGAAATTCTCTATTATGCGATGCCCGTCGACCGTGAGGATGGACTCTGGGTGGAACTGGACTCCTTCAATGGGGAACGTTCGGTGTCGTACCCCCATTATCTCTTGATCGTCCTCGGATTGTGCGGACACTTCCAGGATTTTTGGGAGAGTTCTTCTCTCAGCAATGAGAGAATGGTACCTTGCAGCCTCGAATGGATTCTTTATTCCCTGAAAAACCCCTTTCCCGTCGTGTTTTATCGGACTGGTTTTGCCATGGCGAAGATTTTTCGCCTTGACTATCTTGCCTCCAAAAGAGTGGACGATGCCTTGGTGACCTAGGCATACTCCAAGGGTCGGGGTTTTTCTGCTGACTTCTTGGAGGACGGCGGTACAGATGCCGAAGTATTGAGGCTCTACAGGTGTTCCGGGACCGGGGGAGATGATGATTCTGTCCGGCGAGAGCTTCAGGACTGCTGAAATATTCAGTTCATCGTTCCGTTTTACGATTACGTCGTCGGCGATCTCGCCTACGTACTGGGCCAGGTTATAGACGAAGCTGTCGTAGTTGTCTAGGATGAGAACTTTCAAAGTTGATCCTCCTGTGCTTGATCCATGGCTGTGAAGAGTGCGGCGGTCTTTCTCTCAGACTCGATCCATTCCCTGTTAGGAACAGAGTCTGCTACTATTCCGGCCCCCGACTGAAGGTAGCAGTACCCATCCTGGGCGAAAAGTGTCCTGATAGTTATCGCAAAATCGGCGTTGCCGTTGGATGAGAAGTAGCCAACGGCTCCAGCATATGGTCCACGAGCGCCGGCCTCGAGTTCTTCTATTATCTGCATAGCTCTGACCTTCGGTGCTCCCGTTACAGTTCCGGCCGGAAATACGGCCTTGAACAGATCCGTGCCCGTTGAGTCTTGTCTTAGCTGTCCTGTGACCCTTGAAACGATGTGTTGGACGTGGCTGTAGTTCTGGACTTTCATGAACTCGGGGACTTGAACTGTCCCGTACTCGCAGACTCTTCCAAGGTCATTCCTCGCCAAGTCGACGAGCATGACATGCTCAGTTCTCTCCTTCTCATCTTGCAACAATTCCGCGGCGAGCGCCCTGTTCCTTGCTGGGTCGCCAGTGAAAGGCCGTGTTCCGGCGATAGGAAAGCTCTCGACCCTCCTTCCAATCTTCCTCGCCAACATTTCAGGACTGGATCCGACAACCTCTCTGCCTCCAAACTTGAGGTAGTACATGTACGGAGACGGATTGATCTTCCTCAGTGCTCGGTAGAACCGGAGTAGCGAGCCTTTGAAAGGAATCTTATATCTTCTAGAAAGAACTACCTGGAAAATGTCTCCCGATCGTATGTACTCCTTCGCCCGTTCAACTCGCTCGCAAAAATCCTCTTGGCCCAGGTTCGACCTTGGCTTGTCAAAACTAACCTGACCCTCAGGTCCTGACTCCTTGAGTAAGATCTTGACTCTGTCAATCCTGTTCTCGTCCCGACAAAAATAGTATGACTTACGGCTGATGTGATCGAAGACGATGCCGTCTTCAAACAGTCCGAACTCCACGTCGGGGAATCCGCTATGTTTCCGGCCAACGCGCGGAATCTTTTCAAACGATCGGACCAGATCGTAGGATGCATATCCAACCAGGCCTCCGGAATATCTCTCGGCCGTGTTCGGGTTTTTTGCGGGAGTATTCACGCCTTCCAGATACGAGAGCGGGGCGTTGCAGGTTTCGATGCGGCGCTCTGAATTTTGCCGGTGCACTAGCTCAACGTGTCGGTTGCTTATACGAACGGTCTTTTGCGGGTCGAATCCGAGGAACGTGTACCGGGCCAGTCGACGTGGTCCTTCGACCGATTCTAGAATGAATGCGGTATCTAACTTGTCTATGATTGAGGAGAAGATTTCGATCGGGTGCTTGCTAGTCGTGATCGGAAAATAGTTCAGCTTTACGGGTCGGGTTGCTGAGAGTTGCTGTCCAAAGACTATACCCCATGGTAATCGCCAGAATTGCTCCCCCCAATGTCACATTTATTGCTTGCGTGTCCATTTCTGTACATTAGCCGTCAGAATTTTCCTGGTACCAGAGACCTCCGTAGGAAGCATCCTGACAAGTGATTGGCATGTTTTGATGAATTCCCGGCGAGCACTGTAAGAGTACGGATTCAACCTCTGAATCCCCATCGTGGTGTCCCAGTTCCCTATGAGGGCCTCAATAGTCCTCAGCGTGCTATG
The DNA here is from genome assembly GCA_035656295.1 of Bathyarchaeia archaeon. Taxonomy (GTDB): domain Archaea; phylum Thermoproteota; class Bathyarchaeia; order 40CM-2-53-6; family 40CM-2-53-6; genus 40CM-2-53-6. The sequence continues at coordinate 563,324 of DASRSU010000008.1, forward strand.
GATCGAACCTGTCTTGAGTTTGCCATCCCACTTCCCAAGGGCTACTCCTAGAGAAAGGAGCGCAAAATGGTGCAAAACTTGGACGTATGCCATAATCCTGTCATGATCTGCAATGGACATCAGATACAGTCTTGCACCCGCTAGTTTCAGGGCTAGTGAGAAACTTCTCCATTGTGGTCCGGTCCTGAAGGGTATCGCTACAAGGTTCTGCCCATTTACGTGATCTACACGGGGCCCGAAGAGTGGATGCATGCTTACGTATTCTGTCCCATCCCGTATTTTGGCTGATATCTTGTCGGCGATTCCGGTTTTGACAGATGAAAGATCTGTCAGCAGTGCTCCTTCCGGCATGAATGATGCGATCTCGGTGGAGACTTTTACTGTGGATTCCATTGGAACTGCGACAACAACAATGTCGGCTGCTCCTGCATCTGAGATCGAACCCGCTTCTACTTCAAGCTCCCCTGCTACATTCCGGGTTCGGTCCATCGTTCGCCCAACAATTTTCACTGCCGCTTCATGAACCCTTGCGAACTTTGCAATGAAACGACCCATGCCATTGGTTCCTCCCACGACGAGGATTCTCTTCCCTTCAAGCTCGGTGGCATGATTCTGGGTTAGGTTCCGCTGAGCTTGCACGCTGAAATTGAAAATCTCTTTGAATATTGGAACTGTCAACCTCGGATCCAAACCCAGTGTCGCTGCGCGGCGTTGCACTTTTCGCAGGATAACTTTCTCCCGTTTCGGGTCGCGAGACTCGATGCTTCTAGCCTGTTTTATCCGCCCGAGGAGTCGTGCGTTCTCGTATCTGTCTTTGAGTAGTAGGATTATTTCTTGGTCTATTTCGTCGATTCGGGCGCGGACCCTTGGAATCTCATCCAATAGTGTTAGCTCTTCAAGACTCTAGGAATCATCCCGCCACGAATCATCAGATCGACGAGTCCCAGGGACACCATTGCTTGGACTACTGGTACTGCTTTTGGCACGACGCAAGGATCATGTCTGCCTTTTACTGCGAGACTTGCCTCCTCCATCCGCGACATGTTCACCGTCCTCTGTGATCTCGCAATCGAAGATGGTGGTTTGAATGCGACTCGTAGGAGTAGGGGCATACCTGTTGACATTCCCCCGAGGACACCTCCAGAATTGTTGGTCAGCGTCACGACCTTACCTTCCTTAACCACGTACTGGTCGTTGTTCTCAGATCCTCTTAGTCTGGAAGACTGGAAGCCAGCCCCGAACTCTACCCCTTTTACGGCCGGGATCCCAAACAGTATCTTCGCGAGTTCAGAGTCGAGAGCGTCGAAGAGCGGCTCACCGACGCCGACTGGTAGGTTTAGCGCAGTACACTCGACTACGCCTCCGACACTGTCCCCGTCTGCCCTCGCGCTCAAGACAACCTCGCGCATCTTCTCTGCCGCAACCGAGTCCGGGCACCTCATCGAGTTCTCATAGGTTACTTTTCTGGCGTCATCAGGGTTGGGTGAAGTCTCGAGTCTGACATCGCCGATCGCTCGGGTGTATGCCAAGACTTCTACTCCAAATTGGGATAGGACCTTTCTTCCAATAGCTCCCACTGCCACGAAGGTGGCCGTCATCCGACCTGAGAGTCTTCCGCCTCCTCGATAGTCACTGAAGCCTCCGTACTTCACCTTGGCCGGATAGTCGGCGTGTCCCGGCCTAACAACGTCCTTCAGTTGGTCATAGTCAGAGGATTTCGCGTCCTTGTTCCTGATATGCAAGGTTATGGGGGCGCCTGTCGTATGGTTTTGGAAAAGGCCTGAAAATATTTCCACAGTGTCAGGCTCTCTTCGTGTAGAAACAACTTCTTTCTCTAGCGGCATCCTCAGGTCGAGTGCTTGTTGCACATCCTCGACGGTCAAGGGTAGGCCTGCGGGACAGCCGTCCACAGTGGCTCCTACGCCTGGACCATGGCTTTCGCCGAAACACGTTACGGCGAAGGCTTTGCCGAAGGTGTTACTCCACATGAAGTTTGACCCCGAGCCTGGTAAGGTCGTGGAAAAATTCTGGGTAGGATTTTGAGACAGCTTCTGCATTATGAATTGACGAGTCGCCACTTGCACCGATACTTGCGATAGCGCATGGCATTGCCACCCTGTGATCATGTTTCGAATCAAGTTCGCAACCGACCAATCCTGTTCCTCCTTGGATGCGAATATTGTCTCCGTTGACCTTGATCTTTGCTCCCATCTTCCCGAGTTCGGCCGGGATCGTTTCTAGCCTGTTCGTTTCCTTGTAACGTAGCCTCCTCACTCCACGAATTTCCGAAACGCCTTTGGCGAAACATCCCAGAACCTCAAGCGGGGGGACAAGGTCGGGGTTGTTCACTGCGTCGAACTCGAACGGTTCCAGCTTGCTTCCCCTAACCTCAAGATTCTGCCCCGCGTTGCGGACCTCTAGGCCGATTTGATCTATCACTTTCAAGAAGATCGAGTCGGGCTCGGGGGATACCGGGTTGAGACCGGAAACCGTGATCTCTTCTCCCGCGATCCCTACTCCTGCAATTAGGAAGGCTGCAGAGGAAAAGTCTCCGGGAACATCGTGCAACGCGCCATTATAATTCTGCGGCGCAGGAATGTGAAATGCATTATCGTATTCGTCAATCGTTATTCCATGTTTCTTCAAAACGTCAATGGACATCTCAACGTACGGACGTGATTCCAACAGACCCTTCACGTGAACCGTAACATCAGTCGTTGCTAGTGGAGCGGCAAATAAGAGTCCGGAGATGAACTGTGAACTGATGTCGCCTTCTATCCAGGTTTCTCCACCTTTGAGAGGTCCCTGAATCCTTACTTCAGAGCCCTCGTTATTCTCGCTTACCTTTGTCAAGGCGCCCAGCATTTCCATCGCTTTTAACAGAGGGTCCAATGGCCTTTCAGCGAGCCTCCCGCTAGCCCTCAGGGTCGTCGGCTCCGGTGACGTTCCGGCTATCGCGGCCAGAAATCTGAGAGTAGCTCCCGATTCGCCGCAGTCTATCGGGTTCCTGGATGAAGCTAGTTTTCCTGCTCCACAGGATACGAGCTGGCCTCTTTCAACTTGGACTTTTGCCCCTAGGGATCGAATTCCTTCCAGGGTCCTGTTGGTGTCATCACAGTCTAAGGCTCCTCGGATTATCGTCTCTTCTGGTGATAGGAGAGAGGCTAGCAGTGCTCTATGCGTGTATGCTTTGGAGCCTGAGGCGGTTACTGTGCCTCGGAGCGATTGCGAACCAGTAATCTTCACTATCAAGTTTCAACGCGTGCTCTTGAGAAGTTTGGTCCGGTTTCGATGATGCGCCCGTCGAATTTCTCAAATGCTTGGCGGACCCTTTTCGAAGTCTCTTCCTCTACTACTGCCACAATCGCGGGACCTTTGCCAGAGAGTCCTGCACCTAGTGCCCCGGACTGAATTGCTGAGAGGGCTGGACGAGCGTCTTCTCCGAGGACGGATGAGACTGCTAGGCCGTTGAGGGTGAGCGCGTCCCATAAGTGGCCGTTACTGGCTTCGAGATATGCGAGTTCCGAAATCCTCCGGATGGGCGCAAACCTGTCGCGGTCCAAGCTGCCTGTCAACGTCTGTCTCGGCGGAACAAGTGCGATGATCCGGATGTCTTGAGGAACCTTGAGCATTCTTTCCACTTTCCTTCGATCATTGTCGGTTAGAACAGCACCTCCATGGTATGACGCGAAGGAGTCGTCGTACGCTCCAGTTAGCGATACTCCACATCCAATCGACGCTTCGACTCCGATCCCGACAAGGATGTCATCGTTAGGCTCCTGATCTAGAGCGGAGGCGGCTGCTAGGGCTACGGCGCTGGCTGCTGCGCTGCTGCTCTTCAAGCCCACAGCTGTAGGAAGGTTGGACGAGGTAATTACTTCACCTTGGAGTTTTTGGTCATATCCGTAGTGTTCGATAACTTTCTGGACCACCGTAACGGCGAGCTTGCTGGATTCTCGTGGGTCTGAAGCGACGAATCCAGAGATCTCACCAGGTCCATTCCGCAAGGTAACTCTTGCTCGTGTCCAAAGATCTATGCTTAGGGCAGCTCCCTTGCCGGTTGCGAACGCGTTGAGGATGCTGGCGGCACCATGTGCGACCGCCTCGCCAGTGCCCTTCATTTCCAGTCTCGTCCTAGGTGGTCTGTCAATGCGGAGCGCATCAAAGAGAAGGGGGCGGGCTTCCTGAGCCAGATTTCATATGACAAGGCAGCCTGGTGCACAAGCATCTCTAGTGGGCTTATTCGGCCCGGCCTCGTTGGGACAGGCTCGGAGAATTTGTCGTAAGCCAAGTCGAAGATCCAGTCAATGTCTTTCAAGCTGCCAAGAGAGATGGCTAGCTGGGACAGAATTTCTGTAGTTTGTAACGGTGTTGTGTTAACCAAGAGATTTGCTCTGGGGAGGGAAGCCTCCAAGTTCTTCCTCGTCAGCTTTGCATAGGATATTCTTCCTCGACTGTTCGGGTTTTCGGCCACTCTCCTCGCTCTGTCCAGGGTCCGGTTCAGAATCTTTACCGAATTGTTTCGTGTTGAGAGTCTCTGGACCACTGCTCTAGCTGCTCCGCCAGCTCCGATTACGAGTATGTGTTTGTCTTCAGGGTTGAATCCGTAAGATTTGATCGCTCGAAGAGCTCCTTCACCGTCTGTGCTGTACCCGACAAGCTTCTTCCCTGCTTTGGCTACGGTGTTGACTGCGCCAACTTTTTCCGCAGTGTCATCGAACCGGTCAAGTAATTCTAGAATTCTTGTCTTGTAGGGCATGGTAACGTTGAAGCCCTCAAAGGCCAATGTGCGAGCAGCCTCTACAGCATTCTTCAGATCATTCAGCCCGACGTCGAACGGCAGGTAAGTTCGATTTAGTGACAGTTTCTGGAAGGTAGTGTTGAAGATCACTCGGCTGAGGCTGTGGTCTATCGGCGAACCGAACAGTGAGTGGACCCTGGTTTCTCCGGTAATCATGACTGACTACTCAGCGTCAAGGATCTGGTAGACCCGTCGTAGTTCGGTGATGCTGGCTTGGCCAGGCGCTGTTTCCAATCCTCTTTTCAGTGAGGCGTATGTGAACCGGGCCCCGTAGAACGGTGCTAGGAGCCTTGACCAAATACCGGCTTTTCCCATCGCGAATGATATGAGAGGACTTGTTTCGTGGTTTGTCTTTAGGAGACTTAGGATGGTTAGGTTGTCTTCTGGTGACTGAGCGGTAGTGACAATCTTGGAGATGTCTGGCTTGTTCTTCTGTAGCTTGGCTAGGGTCGAGTTCAGCTCTGACGACTCGGGGGTTCTGTAATGATAATGGTGCGACAAGATGATCTTGGCGCTTCGCTCCCGGAATGTCTCGATAACATGGTCGAGGTTGCTCATTGTACTCTCAAGGTCTACGTATTCGACACCTCCTTCGACCGCGTCCATTAACAGCCTCAAGCGTTCGCTCTCAGAGCCGTCAAACGATCCGCCTTCCGAAACTGGCCGGTTGGTGGCGACTACGGGTATTTCCACTGCTCCGGGGACCTTTGATATTTCATGGTAATTCTCGAGTTTGTCCAACCTAACCTCTACCAGGTCTGCTGACAGTGTCTCTGCACGTTTCGCCCTCATGCATAATTCATGAGGGTCACCAGAGGACACGGAGACGCAGATCTTGGGTTTCACTTTTCAATTACCATCTCGTCTGCGACTCTTGTGCCGAAGTGCCGGCCACCCTCCTCGTACCGGACCAGTACTTCGTCACCGGGCCTAATCTCTGAGACTGACTTTGATCCGTCCTGGGCAACGAATCGGACGGTCTCCGCGTTTTGAACGATCGTTTTCACTGGGTTGAGTCCCACGGAAGCTTCTATGAGGATCAGTGGCCTCCGTTCGATTTTGACGCGGGCGACATCGACGCTCCTTGTCCGTCCTTTTTTGTCCACGAGGAGGACGGATTGTCCAGAGGACAGTTCTGATAGGTACTGCGTCTTCCCCTTTGATGCGAGAAGGTACAGCGAGACTGGTCCGGCGTTAACCCTGAAAGGTCGAGGATTCACGTGCTGGTTAGAGTATACTTCGCCTTCAACAAGGAACAACCCCTGAGACGAGGCGCCCGTGAGGAGACCCTCGCCATTTTGTAGAATCTCGCAGGTGTCGACGCAGACCCGGGCACCGGTTCCTATCGGTCTGGTGCTCGTCACCTTTGCGATGGAGAGTGATACTGGTTCAGGTTCTTCGAGGATCAGGTCGCGGGTTCTGATTATGTCGTTGGGATGATCGGATGAGAGAGATATTCCATCGGTTCCCAGCTCTAGTGTCGATAGGGCGGTTCTACTTTCGTCAAAGCTCCTCGTTCGGACCAATATCTTCGACTTTCCTCTGGATTCTGCGATGAGGTTTTCAACCGGGATAATTTTCCAGTTGGGACAGTCGATGAGTAGATAGTCGGGGCTTGCATGGAGGAACTGTGATACCTTCTCCTGATCGTTCCTGTTTTGAACCGTGATCTGGAGGGCTACGGGTACTCCTCTCTTTTTCGCAGCATACGCCGTTGTTATGTTGCTAGTTACAAGGATGTCTCCTCCTTCGAGGGGGCAGGCAACCTTCACCGGGAGTCCGGCCATTGGCCTGGGCAGGATTATGGTGTGTGGTTTGGCTTCGCCTACTATTCTGCGAATGTGATCTTCGGATAGAACCTGACTAGGTTCTAGCCAGAACTGTTTCACTTTGCTCACCTAGAATAGACATTGCATCTACCGAGTTTGACCCGTTGTGCACAATCTCTGCGAGTGCCTGAGTCATCATCCTTGGATCGTGGTGCTGGAAGACGTTGCGGCCGATCGATACGCCTGCGGCGCCTGCCTTAATTGATTCGTAGACGATTCGAAGACTTTCGCTCACAGTGTTGGTCTTGGGTCCGCCCGCGACTACGATCGGGACTCTTACGCTGTTGACTATTTTTCTGAAGTTTTCAACGTCGCCGGTGTAGTTCGTCTTGACGATGTCTGCTCCTAGCTCGTATCCGAGTCGGGCTGCGTGGCTGACGACCTCGTAAGAGTGTTCGTCCTGGATTTTTGGTCCCCTTGGATACATCATGGCGAGTACCGGAAGCCCATAGTCGTCGCATTCGTCCAGTATTCGAGAGAAGTTGTCCAGCATGTCCTGCTCGTGCTCCGATCTCACATTGATGTGGACCGATACTGCGTCCGCGCCTAGACGGACTGCTTCCTTGACAGTGCAAACCTGCATTTTCCAGTTAGGTTCATTCGTTAGGCGAGTAGCGCCGGATAGGTGGAGAATGAGGCCTATTTCGGTGGTGTCGACCGTCTTTGCAACGCCAGCGTGTACGAGTATCGCGTCCGCTCCTCCCTTCGCAACATAGTTCACAGTCTTTCCCATGTCGCTGAGTCCGTCAATCGGACCTACTGACACTCCATGGTCCATCGGAACAATGACAGTTTTGCCATCTTTCCGGAATATTCGTCCGAGTCTGCGTGCTTTCCCAGATTCCATCATGATCACTGAGACATTTTTGTCAGTCAGTTGTTCTCCAGGGAGCTCCTAACTAGGATGGTTGCTTTCCTTCGCAATTTCCAGTCTACGAGAACCAAGACCGAAGAAGCTATTGTGAGGACCCCGAACAAGTTGATGTTCTCAGAACGCAGTGCATCGCTTATTTTCGCGATTACTCCTTGTCTCTCTTCCAGTCCGACGCCTTTCACGGTGATGAGTGCCATTCCCATCCGGGCGGCGAGGGCTATTCCGTGAGGATCATTCAGTATGGCGTCATGAAGCCTCGTTATTTGTTGTCGTAATTGTGGTGTTTGTTTGATGTAGAGGATGGCGCTGTCGCTGTCTTGGGAAACAGCCACAAGGTTTGGTCCCGCTAGCTTGGTGATCTTCTGCACGAGTTCCGGTTGGCGAGGCAGTCCCATTCCTATGATCGTTACGGAGGCGATCGGGTGGGGATTGTTTACCGTCACTTCTAGTTCGGGAATCGGGCCCCCGGTAATGAGCGTTCCTTCCCAGTCTAACTTTTCATTCGTGTAAGATATTACTCGTACGGTGATGTTAGGATCTTTGAATCTTAGGGCCTTGCGGTGGATGAATTTGGTTCCTGTGTCAGCGATTCCGACCAATGCTTTCACATCGATCTCGCGCAGGAGCCGGGCGTTCTCTACCAGGTTTGGGTCTGCGGTCAGGATTCCACGCGCATTGGTTACGAGCAGGACCTCGTCTGCCTCCAGTGCTATAGCGAGTAGAAGAGCGGTCGTGTCGCTTCCCCCTCGTCCAAGTGTGCTGATGCGTCCGTCCTTTGTTCGACCGATGAAACCTCCGATGACCGGGATTACTCCGTGACCGAGGGCGGGCTTGACGTAGCGTCGGATACGTTGGATGCTGTTGGTCCTGAGCGGGTTTGCGTTTAGGAAATTATTGTCGGTGATGATTGGCCAGTCTCGGTCGGAGGGGTCGAAGTACCGTGCTTGAATGCCACGGGATTTCAACGAGGCCGCGAATATCCTCGCACTCGTTCTCTCGCCCATTGCTAAAATGTCGTCTTTGTCCGTTTCGACGAGTTCAGCACCACCGTTTGTTAGCTCTAGCAGCTGGTCGGTCGTATTACCTACAGCACTGACAACGACGACAACACGGTTTCCACGGGCGCATTCCCGTGCCACAGATTCTATTGCGAGGTTGATTCTTCTCGGATTCGATAAACTGGATCCGCCGAACTTGACGATCAACAACCGACGGCGCGGTTTGAAGGACTCTGTGTGAGCGGCAGAGGGAGACCGACGAGAGTCTGGGAGTGTTAGGATTTGGTTGCTGTGCCTAGCCGTGAAGGATGGTCTCAAAGCGGCACTCATGCCAGTAAAGATGACCACCCATCGCCTTCACACCAGTTGTACGTCCATGCTTCCCGACGATCCTTTTTAGTCTTGCGGAGCGACGAGCTCTCGGTAGCGCGTCCGGGCCTCTTCGATGTTCTTCGACTCTTTCAGCATCATGTCGATCTGGCGAAAGATCTGGATCCTCGTAGGGGACAACGCCTCGCCCTGCGACATGGGAGGATGATGCGCGGCGACGCACTTAGGTCGGAGAGGGAGTCGAAGCTAGCGCGGGCAGGCTTCCCGTCCGAAGATCAGGCGCGAGGCCATTCGGTCCTTGGAATAGCCCTCGACGAGGTAGGCCGGATTGACGGGGATGTCGCTTGTCGGCGACATGAGCCGTTCCAGTTTCTCTAGCGGACCTACTACCCCGTAACCAACGTTATCGAGTTTTTAGAGGGCACAGTGACTGCTACTGCCGCCGCAATGCATATCACCCCATGCAGGCGCGACTAATACTAACGCTAACAGGCCTACTTTTACCAATGTTGGGGCGTACCGGACTATTCGGGGTTTCCACATTCCTGTTGCTTCACCCCCGGAAAAGCTATCTCAAACGCTCTAGGATTCCTGTCGAATAGTTTGTCATCAAACGGTTCAGGCTGTCGATGCTTCCAGATGCCGTGCAAGAGAAGAAGTACGAGAGCAGAGAGGCCCGCAAAGAAAACTAGTGCCGTCAGAAAGCCATAGGCGAACGAGGCGAAAGCTATCGAAGTCACTAGTACGATGCCTACGCAGGCCATGATCGGCTCAAGGAATCCCAAAAGCCAAACCTGCTATTTATATTGACAATGAATAAAACAGTTTCGGTAGGATAGTTCTGTAAAGTCTTCGTCGGGTCGAGAAGGCCGTAAATTCTCATCGGGCGAGATTCGTCCCCTCAGTGGGTTTAGGGTCCGTTCCAATCGGGGTAAATCCTCTAGAAAACTGTCCTCTCAAGTATGTCGAACCGTTTCGTTCTCACAATCGCTAGTGGAGTGTTCGCCATAATGTCCCTTGTAGTGGGCGCACTCTACCCTGACGCTACTAGGACATTCCTGAACTCCTATCTCAGTCCCATTCTTCAGGTTCCTCAATCCGATGTGGGAATCACGGTTGTCCGGCTCACATTCACCATAGGCGGGGCTATCCTCGCCTTTCTGTTCATCTACTCTATCGTGAGTTGGTTTAGAGGACGGAATTTTCTGAATGTACCTTGTAGCAATTGCCTAGGGCAAGGGCGATTCCTCATCAACACAATTATCTCTGGCCCACAGGGCCAATTAGTGCAGGAATACGTTCCGTGCTCTAGGTGTAAAGGGAAAAAGAAGGAGCCAAAAAATTCATCCTGAGTGGTTAGAGAGGACATCCGCTTTCCGAATCAGCGAGAGCCACTTGTTGTCGCCCTCGACTTTCATCACGCATGCTTCAGCGGGAGTTTTGCCGTTTAGGGCTTCAGTCTACAACTGGATAGGAAAATATGTCCGGCTCAGGCTTTCCCCGCTAAAGTAGAGTTTACCTTGTAGGCTCGGTCGTCAATCCTCTGGATCCTTCATTCCGCGATCTCGCCGTAGTGTAACCCGACCCATCCGACGAAAGTTTACAGCGATTCTAATCCGACGAAGAGTTTACAGAACCCGGAGCGCCGCCTCATGCTCAGGGTCATAAATTCTGTTTTCAAAACGAGCATGATCTAGAATACTGACCGGATTAATCCGCCATCAATAGTAATCATGCTACCGTTAATGTATGCAGCCTTATCACTGGCAAGGAAGGCTACGAGGTTTCCTACTTCCTCTGGCTTTCCGTATCTACCAAGGGGAACCTCGAGGAGCATCTGTTTCATCGCCTCTTCGAGAGTCTTTCCGGTTCTACCCGCAACGTCTCGGGCAACCTGCTGCTGTCGGTCTGTGAGAATGTGTCCTTGCATGACTCCGTTCGAGGTAATTCCATGCGGACCATATTCTAGTGCTAGAGACTTGGATAATCCCGCTAGGCTCAGCCTTACAGTATTCGACAAGACAAGGTTCGGGATAGGTTGCTTTAGAGTTGAGCTGGTGATGTAGATTAGTCTACCCCAGTTTTTTTGCACCATCCGGGGTAGGACGCGCTTCGTGAGCCGTACTGCGCTTAGTAGTAATAGCTTGACTGCTTGTTCCCAGTCGCCGTCTCTTAGTTCCTGGAACGTTCCTGGCGGAGGTGGCCCGGTATTGTCTGCGAGTATGTCTATAGTTCCAAACTTGCTTGTTGCCCCGTCCACTAGAAGATCAATGTCTTCTTTGACTGTCAGGTCTGCTCTTATTGCGTAGACGTTCTTGTTTCCCGTTTCGCTGGAAATAATGTCGCGGGCTTTAGAAAGTGAATTTTGGTCTCTGGATGAGATGATGACACTGCATCCTTCACTCGCAAGAACCTTGGCAATGCCCAGGCCTATGCCCTTGCTTGACGCTGTGACAAGCGCAACCTTGTTCTTTAGTCCTAGGTCCATTTCTCCTCTCCTGATACCGTTCTTCCTCGAATAGCCTGGGAATCTGTGAAAAACTATTGCTTGTGAAAAACTGGGAGCTCTTTTACGTAGAAATAGTCATCTATTCTCAGAAGTAACGAAACGACTTCGAACGCTCTCTCGATAGTGGACTTGTTTACGGAAGCAAGCTCAACTATGTTCATGTCAAACATATCGGCGCATCCTTGCTCACCGACACCAATAGCCCATCGATCATTTGAATGATGGTTGTGAAGTTGAACCATGATATCGATAGGGTCTAAGCCGTAATTACGTGCCAGACATTCAGGTATCTTTTCAAGAGCATTTGCGAACAAACTGATTGCAAGTTGCTCTTTACCCGGAAAGGTCAGTGCATACTTTCGGATTTGTAACGCCAACGCGACGAAAATTGCGCCTCCCCCAGGTATAACTTTCGAGTTGTTACGGGCATGTTTCAGTATGAGGAGTCCGTTTCTTACTACCTTCTCGAGTTCGCGGATGATCTCGGGACTGCTGCCGCGTAGCAGAAATGTGGTGCCACCGTTGTCACAGTGGAGAATGACCATATGCTCAGGTGGTAGTTTGTCAACCTCCAGTTTTCTCGCAACTCCTATGCTCTCCTTTTCCAATTGGTTGACGTCGCCGACTATTGCCGCACCGGTAGCTCTCGCAATTTCATCCAGATCTTTCTGGTCGACCATGTCAACAGCGAATATGCCTGCCCGACTGAGCTGGTCCGAGATCTTGTCGCTCAATTTCGATCGACAGATCAAAACGTTTGCTCCGACCATCTTAACGCGGTCTACCATGCCGTTCCGAAGTCGTCTTTCTTCAGTCTTGAACTCGGAAATTTGCCCTGCATTTCTGATATTGACGGCTACCTGGAAGGGGCCTTCTCCCTTCGCCAATAACTCTAGGCGTTGAATCCCAAGGCTTTTTGTAACTAACGCAATTCTGGGAGCGTCTAACGAATCTGGCATGCTGGGATGTGATTTTTCCTTCTTCATTATTACTCCTTGAACTAACCGAGAATCTTCTATCGCCCCTCCAGGCCTTGTTATTATGCCGACTCGAGTGACGTCTATGCTCCCATCGGTTGCAATTCGTCTGATGGCTTCAGATAATGCTGATTGTAGATTCTTGTTAAGAATGTCTCGCCCACCATCAACTGTCTTCAAAAGATGAAGTTCGAGATCTCCTTCGATGGTTTTAGCGACTTGATTGATTATGATAATCGATTTTTTGGTCGCTTGATGAAAACCATCTAAGATCAGGTTGGGATGAACTCCGTCTTCGATCAGCGTATTGGCCTCGGACAAGAGTGCTGCTATAAGGGTGAGGAGAGTTGAGACTCCATCCCCAACATACTGGCGCTGTATCTTCGCCGCTTCCGCTATGGTCTTGATAGCTGGGTATTGGACGCCAAGTTCGTCAACGACATCAACAGCGTCCTTCGTAACTTTCTTTACTAGTTCTGGGCCTCTTTGATACGTTACAAGTTTGTATGCGCCTTTTGGTCCTAAGCAGGTTTGTATTTTAGATGCTGCGAGTGAAGCGAGAGATAGGTTTCGTGTCCAAGCTTCTCTGCCACTGGCTCTTTCACGGTCCTTTCGGAAAACGGGATAACCTGCCGAGCCTACTTGTTGAGTCATATACTGGTTGCTTTTTCTAGCCGAACTTATGACGGCTTCTTATTACGGCTTCCTGGATTTTGTTCGCACGATCCATCCAACCGAGTCCCGCGTACAGTTCGTTTTTCAGTTTAAGAGGTACGATGGGAACTTTCACGTTGACTACATGAACGTAGTCCGGTTCGAAGTCTAGTGGGTCTCCCCATTCCCAGTCGCCGACCTTGATCTGCAGATTTCCATGTACAACTAGTTTCGTTCCTTGAATGCCGAACCGGGAGTTGTAGCTCCTGACCCATACGGGGTATGATTTCAGGTCAATATCGGCGTTCCTCGCCAGCTTTCTCTCGGCGATTCTGGGAGGCTCGATCTGATATTTTGCAAGTTTTCCGCTTATTTCATCGCATCCTTCTTTAGTAGTAAGGATTGTGAGATGGTCTGCTTCTACGTTAACGCCTGATATTACTTCGGCAACGTCTCCGCCAATCGCCCATTTGGTCGTACAATTTTTCAATATCTCGCCCAAAGTTACGGTCGTATCGAGCAATGGTTTGCCAAGGACGATTAGTTCGTCGGTTTTAGGGATCCTGCTATCTATGATAGGAATCGAGGCGGCCTTTGGTTTGTCAGATAATTTTAGGACTGGCATGTAATAGTCGCTTGACGCCGATCGAGCAGAAAGACTCGAGTGTCTAAGGTAGCAGACCAGGAGTCAAAAGGTATTGTTTGATGCCCTCAGCAGCCCTGTACGACTGGGGACCCGCCACGTGTGTGCCCGATGGAACAGTGTCGCCAGAGGTGTTTGTGATCTCGCCTGCACCGAAGATGTTTGGAAACGTCCAACATTGATTCCATTTGTTCCAGACCGAGGTCGCTGGGTTCAAGCCGATCCTGCAACCTCCTCGCAAGTGGTGGCCCCACCAGTCATTGTGTGCTGCCCCGGGGGCGACCGTATTGCCTACGGTGACGCTCGTTGCCCCCATTCTCGTGAAAATGTCCCTTACTTTGTTGACAAGGTAAGTTGCTCCGTTGTATGTGTTCGGGGTCCAGTCGAACGTGAGTCTTGAAATCGGGTCGCCGTAAATGTCGGTGTAGTGCGGGTCGAGATCGACGTAATTGTCAGTCGTCGGAAGGTCGGGGGCAAACGGTATTGCTCCTAGGTTCGTCTTGGTAGGCAGATACTTGTCTTTCTGGGTTGCTTTGAAGGTGCTTCCCATGCTTGCGGAACTGACGCTACCTGCGAATGTAATATTCCCCGGCCCACTGCCTGGATAGCCGCCCGCGGCGACTTGGGTTCCGCCTATGAAGTTCAAGCCGGTGTGGTCGAAGTTGTCGTCCATTAAGTCGTAAATGTCGACGCTACCGCCGCTACCGTTCCCGGCAGGATAGCTGTTGCCGCCAATATTGGGAAGGCTTGCACTAACGCTAGTTCCTTGGTATGGCGTGTAGCCGTTTGTGAGGCCCCTTCCGACGGATCCTGTGACGTTAGCCGGATTCGAGTTCCATACGTAGGGGTTTCCTACACCGGAGAGGAGCATGATTCTGATCATGTTATAGCCCCAGAGTCCGTTGAAGAAGACTTTTCCGGGCTGGATGTGGATATTTCCCTGCGCGTCATAGTATCGGGCCGCGGTTACAAGTCCGCCAGCCTGATCGAGACGGAAGATGAAGCTGTTCACTACTAAAGTGAAATTCCCCGACTTCATGGCTGCAGGAATTGTCCTGTAGGCAGCGTTCGCCTTGGCCCCTGTCTCGCATGCATAGTCGCAAGGTCCTCCACAATATCCGTCATACACGCAAGGATTGACAGGTACGCCGTATTGATTCGTATACGCCTGTGAGGCTAGAGCACTAACGTGGGGGAATGGATGATATCCCAGCGCCTGTGTAGCGCTCTGGAATGACTGCCCGACGGGTGTGAGTGGATGTGGAGGAAGTGGATATTTTTGGCTCATCCACGGAAAGTTCATGTCAGTACTCGCATCTGTGGGGCTTCCATTGTTGGTTCCACAGAGTCCGTGAGCCTGCTCCCATTGTACATAGTAGGGTTCGTACTGGGCGTAGGTCAGGGGCCAGTCTTCAAGGTCGTTATGTGGGTTCGCGGCATTTAGAAAGGATAATCCATACTTGTTCACGGTAGAGGAGTACATTGTGTACCCCCATGGGCCTTGTCGTCCCATGGTTCCACCGTAGTGCTGGGCCGCTCCACCTACTCCATGTCCTAGTGCATGGTATTGGATTGGCATGGTGTATCGTCGGACGGGAAGAGCGAACTGGTTCGGATTGTTCCTGATTGTAGTGGACTGGAGAGGGAGTGGGCTGTCATATTTTCGTCCCAATCCTACGCTCCATTCGTCGTATTTCGTTGTCGAAAAATCGTTGACATAGTCCCAGTAGGGACCTTTGGTTATAGCGACTACCTTGTAATTCAGTGGGCTCTTTGTGAGTTCGGCTGCGATTACGCCGCTCATGTACCCTACTCCGAGTATTACGACGTCCGCCGCTGGTTCTGTGACAATAGTGGGCATATCTAGGGACCCCCAGAGGTTTGTTGCTGGAATTGCGCGAGGCTGGCCGGCTTGAGCCTTGTAGGAGTAGTTGCAACCATGAGATTTCTCTGGTCCAGTCCTTCGCCGTAGAAATTGCCGAAGTTGACTCCGTTGAATCCTGTGTACGTCCATCCAACCATGTTTCGGTTTCCTCCATGGATCGGGTCCATCAAGAATCCTGCCCATGTCATGAATGTCAACTCATAGGCGAAATCTTTCGGTATGATATTGCTAAAGCTGGCGGTAGTCGGTTTGTTGGCCCAGAGGTCATTCAGGACTTGCAACTGGTTCGTAGCCGTGAGGGTTTCGAAGTTTCCACCGTAGGCAGTCTTGGCATAGGTTTGTGTCGCGGTTAGGCAGATTCTCCAGAATTCTCTCATATTCAATGGATACTGGTAGTGGGTGCCCGCGCCAATTCTGGGATTAGGAGTACCACCTGTGTAAGTAATGCCATTTACGACGATGGTCCCAGTCTGGCCTGGTTGTACAAATGGAGCGTCCATGAACATGTTGGCACTCTGCCCATAGTCGGCTGCCAACTGACGGTCAATGAAATGGATCACGCCCGCCTCTTTCGCTCCGGGGCCGCTACTATCAGAGGGAATGATCGTCTCTACGATCGCCTCCAAGAGGGACTGCTCAGTAACGCTCAGGCTGATGAAACCAGTCGTTGTATTGACGAGAGTCTGAAGACCCGTGATCTGGGTGTTCGCGGTGCTCAGTTGGGTCTTTAGGGAATTGGTTTGGTTCGAGAAAAGTGGGATTTCGATTGCGGATGCGACTATGGCGCTTCCGGCGGCTGCCATGCCGAGCTTGAGAAATTCCCGTCTAGTCTGATCTGCCATTCGGGCTCAGATTTGAGCTAGCTTAGATCTATTTTAGCTTAAACGGGCCCAAAAATACACAGCGAATTTCTTCTTTGAAAGCTTATTTTCTCACTGATAATCATCCATTCCCTGGTGTTGGTTTGGAAACCGCTCCGGCTAAGAAGAAAGACTACCTTAAGATTCTCGTGGTCCCAGTCCTAATAGTGCTCGCTATTGGCGCTGGTATCGGCCTCGCCGGCCTAGGTATCTACCAGGCCGTCACGGGCTCCAACGTCCTCGCACTTCCCTCAGGAACCACTAGCACGGGTCAGGTCGTGGCCGTATCGATGCCTAATGGCGTTGGGACTAATCAGGCTCTCAACTTTGTACCTGTAAACGTGACTTTAGCCAAGGGGGGAACGGTCAAGTGGACGAATAATGATCCTACTCCTCATACGGTAACTTCGACAAGCGTTCCAAGTGGTGCGCAGAGCTTTGACTCTAAGAACATGGTGCAGGGTAGTACCTTTACTTACACGTTCACAGTAAGCGGCACTTACCTCTATATTTGTGCCTACCACTCCTGGATGTTCGGATCAGTAACCGTCACCGGTTAACTGTAATTTTTGCTTGACCCAGATTGTTACTCATTTCTTTGCTTCATCATGAGTCATTTTACGCAATGAGAATCACACTCTAAATGCTTAATTTCGACCGTGACCAAGCTAGACCGTGCAGCAGCGCAGCGCTCTGATTTCCGTCATCCTAGCTATTGCTATTCTTGCTACAGTTACTACCGCTCTAACCACTTACACATACCTTAACAGGAGTAACAGTTCGACTCTGGTTACAGTGGTTAGTATACCAAAAGGCTCCTCGATTGAGCCGATAGGTTTCAGCTCACAAAGCTTCCTGGCGGGTTCCTATACTTACCCCTTCAACTTCACAGTAACGATTGGGCTGAATAACACCGTAGAATGGATAAACAACGACACGGTCGATCATACAGTCACCGCGTTCGCCGCGCCTAGCGGGGCCCAAATGTTCAACTCTGGTTTGATCCATCCGGGATCAACATTCACGGCGACTCTAACAATCTCAGGGATTTACAAGTACACGTGTGCATGGCATCAATGGCTTGCTGGACAGATAACTGTCAAGCCAAGATAGTGGAGATTAGATCCCCTGTTCAGATTCTGGATTTTCCGCATTGATCACAGAAGACGGTTTCAGGATCCATCATAGCTCCGCAATACTCGCATCTAGCAGACGTTATTTGGAATCGGCTAGTAGTCGAGATTCCCTTCTCGTATCTCTTGGCGTACCAGATGGCTCCTTCGATGAGGATGATCATTGGAATGAACAGTGCGATGTCGGCTAGTGGTCCGCCGTCCGGTGAGGCAACGGCTGTGAGTATGAGCGTGAAGGCCCATACGTATTTTCGATTCTTTCTGAGATTCTGGGTACCTATGACGTGTAGTTTGACCAGTAGTACGAAGAAGACTGGAATCGTGAACGCGAGACCAGAAACGAGAATCACGAAGAAAACGAGATTGTAAAACTCGTCAGCGTAAATGAGAGTTGATACTCCGACTGCTTGAAAAAATGGAATCGAGAACAGGAAAATGAAGGGCAGAAGAACAAAAAACGCGAATAAGGCTCCTGTGAGGAATAACAGTGAGAACGCGGTGACGAAGCCGTAGATCGGTTGACGTTCCTCTGGCTTGAGAGCGGGATCGATGAATTTGTAGATTTCATAGGCAAGTACTGGAATACTTACTGCGAATCCAAAGACGGCTGCGCCCACCACGAGTAATTCTAGTGGTGTGGTGACTGTGCCTCCTATGAGGATGTATTGTGGAGGAAGTAGTCTATTTCGGATGGTGAGTAGAATTTTGGTTATTAGCGGAGGATAGATTTGGAATGGATTTTGGATGAAAGATAGATCAGTTGGAGCTACGAGGAAAACAAGCGTCGAAATTAGGAATGAGTATATCCAGATCTTGATTCGAGCCGAAAGCTCTGTGATATGATCCCACAATGGAATAGGCTTGTCACTGTCAACCCTGTCAGACAAGATTCCACCATCACTAGCTTTCTGAGCTTTGAGGATTGTTAGGCCAATAATTTGGGTGAAGCTGAGCTAGAACTATCAGTAGCAGACCAAACGGACTTCCTTTCCGGGGCTTTTCTTGAGCTTCTACTTGTTCTGCGCTGCTTTGACAATATCGTCGGATATTTGTTGTCGCGTTTTTCCTTCTGTCGTAATTCCTAGTCTTTGTGCCGTGCTGATGAGAGAGTCGGTGGGTGACGTGTCGGAGTTTGATGGCTGAACTAGTCCTTTCGACGCGTCGTCGAATTCTCTCCGGGCCCTGCCTATGGATCTGGCGAGGTCTGGAATCTTTTGGGGGCCCCAGATCAGAATCACCGCGATTACGCCCAAGATCAACAATATTTGAAACGGGTCACCTAGCATTTCGTTGTTCCTTAACGGGACTGGATTGTTCTGACCTTAAATCTTTACGCTTTACTGTGAGAACTGACCTCATACGGCCATGGTAAATTAGCCGCTCTTGAAGAGTCGAGAGACCGACGTTGCCGCTCATCTGGCTGTCAAGAAACGGGAAGCTTCTTCTTCTCGAGAAGGCGGTGCGGACGGTTCCCTACGGTTTCTTAGGAGTTCTGTTCGGAGTCTACTTGGCCCAGCTTGAGTTCAGCATCCTCCAGATCGGGATCGTTGTCACGCTGACAACTGCAACGAGCACGCTCTACACTTTCATCGCAAGCCTTGTCGCGGACAGGATCGGGCGTAAAAAGACGCTCATCTTCTTCGCCTTGACAGATGCACTGGCAGGTGTACTGTTACTGATTTCAACCTCTTGGTGGGCGCCAGTCGCGGCTGGCATTGTCGGAAACATGTCCGTGGGATCAGGCGAAGTAGGTCCCTACCTCACCCTGGAACAGGCCATTCTTCCAAGTGCCTCAGACCCGAACAGGAGAACGTACGCTTTCAGCCTGTACAATCTCACGGGATACGCAGCCTCATCCGGAGGCGCGCTTCTTGCAGGCGTCCCAGATTATCTAGGCATAGGCCTCGCAGGCTATCGTCCCCTGTTCTTGGCCTACCTCGTGTCCGGCTTTCTAGGCGCCGCCATCTACTCTACACTATCCAAGAGTGTTGAACTGTCTGGAAACGTACTCCCGACTCGGCGCGTATTGTCCGACGCGTCGAAACCGATAGTGAAGAAGCTCTCCGCGCTTTTTGCAGTGGACGCTTTCGCTGGGGGATTCGTTGGGACGGTCATATTGTCAGTCTACTTCTACCAGAGATACTCTCTGAGTCTAGCTTCCTTGGGACTGTTATTCTTCGGTACACAGGTCATTACCGCGCTGTCGTTTCTCGTCGCAGCACGCATTGCGCACAAGATAGGGTTGCTCAAGACGATGGTGTTTACCCATATTCCCTCCAACATTCTCCTCGCAGTTATCGCGTTCGCTCCAAGTGCTGCAACAGCGGTTCTTCTCTTACTGGGTCGCCAGTCTCTATCGCAGATGGACGTGCCTACTCGTCAGTCTTTCATAATGAGCATTGTCCCAGAGCATGATCGGACGCCTGCTGCCGGTTTCACAAACGTGTCACGCGCGGTTGCAAATTCGGCGAGTCCCTCACTCGCAGGCTATGGGATTGCACGTCTATGGATCGGCTCACCCTTTGTAATTGCCGGCCTCCTGAAGATCGTCTATGACCTTGCTCTCTACAGAAGTTTTCGCAAGACAGTAGTACCACAAGATGAGGAGGATTGAAAGACACCACTCGAGGGATCTTCCTCCACTGTCCCGCAGGTCATTAGCAACGCTTTTTTGTATCTATCGCACGTATAACCTCTGGTAGCCTTGCTAGAACAACGTCGGATGAGGATTGCAGAGCTCGAAAAAGAGATCGAGACGCTGATGACCGAGAAGAGGGAGAGGATGGAACGCGGGAAACCCGTTGATGATTTAGAGACTAGGGTCGAGGAGTTGGAGAGACGGAAGCACGAACTCGTTGAACAACTCCAAGACGTCTGGAGTTCGTGATTCCGAAAGAGCTGCACAGGTCTAGGGCATCATTCGGTGCCCAGTTGCATATTGTTGCGTCTTTGTTCAAGTGCAAGTAGTGCCTGTTTTCTTTTCATGCCCCATCCGTAACCGGTTAGACTGCCGTCTTTGCCGATTACCCGGTGACAAGGAATTACGAGAGCTACAGGGTTTGTTGCGCATGCTCTTGCAACGGCACGGGTCGCGGTGGGCTGGCCAATTTCCACAGCTATGTTACTGTAGCTCTTAGTTTCACCGTACGGGATGGACCGGATCCTCTCCCAGACCCTGCGCTGGAAGGCAGTTGCCTGTATATCCAGCGGCAGGTCTAGGGAGGATGGTTCTCCGGAAAAGTATCTCATGAATTCCTCTGTCCATGGTTGAATCGCACCGTCGTTGCGGTAGCAGTTGGCCATTGGAAAATCGTCAATGAGAAGTTTCTCGACTTCCCTGTCAGAATTTCCCATGTATAGAGCGCACAAGCCACGAGGCGTGAATCCGATGAGTATTCGGCCCACTGGAGAGTTGAAGGTGCTGTAGTGGATCTGTTCACCGTCGCCTCCCCTCCGGAAAGTGCCAGGGTTCATTCCGAAATGGTTCGAGCGTTTCTCGTAGAGTCGGGCTTTCGAAGTGAACCCGGCATTGTACAATGCGTTCGTTACCGTCTGGCCCTTGCGAAGGGAGACTTTGACCTTCTCTAGTCGGCGGGCTTCAATGTACTCTCGTGGCGAGATTCCTAGGACTCGTTTGAAGGTTCGCTGTAAGTGGTAGGGGCTGATCCTCGCGTCTGTGCTGAGGGTGGAGAGTGATAGTTTCTGGTCGAGGTGTGTTTCGATGTATTTGCAGACTCGACCGATCAGTTCTGTTCTGGGAGATGATCCTTTGTCAGAAGGCCGGCAGCGCAGGCATGCTCGGAAGCCGGCGAGTTTTGCCTCGTCTGGACCTGAGAGAAAAACTACGTGCTCTCTCTTAGGATGCTTGGTTGCGCAGGAGGGTTTGCAGTAGATTCCAGTTGAGCGCACTCCTGTAACAAAGGCTCCGTCGAATCGAGAGTCTCGGTCTAGGACGGCTCTCCATTTTTCATCATCTGTGAGAAGCAGTTTTCGATCTTGCTGGGCTGGCGGTTCCGCGGTCTTTGGCTCTAGCACTGTTAGCATGGAGTGATGCTCTCCGAAACAAAATAAGTACTTTGACTCCAAATCTTGCTCTCAAAACTTATCCAGATAATCTGCGCCCGCGTACATCGAGTTCTTCACCCAAAGATCATTCATTGGCCGAGCGCGTCAATTCTGCGACGACGGGTTTGAGGAGGTCAACTACGTCCTTGGTGTGTAGTTCCACGAGTTTGTTTATGTCTCCACCCCCTGCGATGACATTGGTCTTCTGGAGGACGCCGGGATCGAGGAGGACTCGTCTTATCCGGTTAAACGGTGGCACACCGCCGACTGGATAGCCTGAATACTCCAGCACCTCTTGCTCATTCGCCAATCTCACATCCTTCACACCCAGTAGCGTTTTGAGCTTCCGATAACTGATTCTATTTTTCGCAAGAAGTACTGCCATCAGGGGTTGGTCGTTCGAGTCGACAAGGACGATAGACTTGGCTATCTGGTCTGCATCTACTTTCTTCGTTGCCTGTTCTACTGTCTTGACAGGCTCGTCAAACTCGATGAAACGGTGCCAGAGATTATGAGAGACAAGATAGGTTCTTAGAATCTCAGAGTATTGCTCGGCCGGTCGATCCAAGACCTAGTACTTCTCGTCCTCAAATCTGCATGGCGTAAAGTCCAGCTCACCCTCGGGGATCCCCAGAAGTTTGCCATGAGAAACCACTTCTCGCCAGCTCTTCTTGTCGGGAGATGATACTCGAAAAACTCGCTCTGGGAAGACTATTATCAGCTCATCATCTCTGTAGAAGTGGGCGTAATACGGCACGCCCTTCTCGTATAGGAGATTTGATCGAACACTTTTGATCAGTCGATCAATTGCGTCAGGTCTAACTTCGATTCTCATCAGCGTCCAATGTTTTCCCTTTTTCTTTCCCAAGATTTTCATTTTCTCGAATAATGTTTGGTCTTTGACACTCTCCCGGATCATGATCCCGTGATAGTTCGTATCAGCTCTTCTCATTCGAATCTCGACAAATTCAGCGTTGGCTGGTCTAGTTTCCGGGTGGTTTCCTTTACCATTTAGCATTGATTATGGAAGGCTCCGGCTTAGTATCCCTTGCAGGGACAGTTTCGCAAAGATGAATGCGAGATGCATCCTGAGCCAGCCATCTTCCGACTCGTGGCCTCGTAGTACTGATGGCCTCGCTACATAACGCGAAGCGTCAAGTCACCGGATACTTTGTTTTGTTTTTCTGAAGTTTTCTTGTAAGAGCTTGGGAGACGTCGATTTGTAGCGCCTCTGAAAATACGAGGCAATAGATTATGACATCCGCAAGTTCATCGGCGACCTTGTCTTTTGTGTCGGGTTGTTTGTCCCACTTGTAATGTTCCAGCAACTCTGCCGCTTCTAATGCGATAGAAATAGCGAGGCTTCTTGGTGTGTCGAGTTTTGACCAGTTTCTCGCGTCTCTAAACTCCCGAACAAGCCTCTTCAGTTCAGCAACAGTCTGAGTGTTGTCCAAGTTCACTTTCACCTGACTGAACGATTCTTGACCTGTGGAGATTGGGCATTATAAGCAGGGTTATTCCGAGCAACCCAGTTGGACTATGCCTAACGAGAGTCGAGCTTCCGCGAAGAATTCTGCCTCCCCGGACAACGGCTGAAGGTCCTCAGAGCCCAGCCTGGGAAGGACAGCCTCAAACTCAACCAGGGTCAACCGGGATAAGCGGGAAACGGCTTGTCATTTTGGCCGTTCTCAGTCTCTCACTTGCGATCATAGTGCTCGACTCAACGATCGTGATTATCGTTCTGCCGAAGATCCAGGCAGACTTTCGGGTCGACCTCAAAGGTCTGGAGTGGATTACGTCCCTCTACGCTCTCATCTTCGGCTCGTTCATCTTGACCTGGGGAAAACTTAGCGACGAATACGGTCGAAAACGGATCTTCATTGGAGGCATCACCTTGTTCGTGCTCGGATCAGTCATAGACGGAATATCTGGCAACCTCGACCAGATGTTGATCGGTAGAGTCATACAAGGATTCGGTGCTGCCATGGCCTCTCCTGCCACCCTCTCGATCCTGACAACCACCTTCACCGGTAAGGCCCGTAGTGTGGCATTTGGAATCTGGGGTGCTACAGCAGGAGCGGCAGCGGTTCTAGGGCCATTGCTGGGAGGCTACTTTACGACCTACATTACTTGGCGATGGTCCTTCTTCATCAACGTCCCCATCGGAATCGTAGCACTAGTAGGTGCAGTGCTCGTGATTAAGGAAACACGATTCAGGGATCCAAAATACACGACCGACTATCTAGGCGTGACCATTATCACCCTTGGTCTCTCAGCTCTCCTGTTCGGATTTATCGAAGGACAAACATACGGGTGGCTTGCGGCTAAGGACAGCTTTTCCGTTGATGGCTTTACCTGGCCTTTCACGAATTTTTCAGTCCCTGCCGTCTCGATAATTAGCGGCACAATCCTCCTAGCAATTTTCAGCATGTACGAGATCCGTCGATCTCGAAGAGGAAGAGTTCCATTGTTCGACTTTAGTCTCTTGAGGTTCCCCGGCTTCAGATACGGGCTCTTCACAGTGTTCATAGTCGCAATGGGCGAGTTTGGTGCCATCTTCATCTTCTCAATCTACTTCCAGACAGTACGCGGACTTTCAGCCATTGACACGGGTATCACTTTCCTACCGATGGCGATTTCCGTCTTCATCTCAGCCCCTATTGCGGGTCTTCTCGCGAACAGGTTCGGTCCCAAATGGATAGTAACAACCGGCATGGTCCTAGAAGGAATAGCCCTTTTCACAATCTTCCAGGTCACTAGCGTCTCGAACCCGATCTGGAACTTCTATCCGATACTCGTCGTCTACGGTGCAGGTGTCGGACTGGCGATAGGCCAGCTGACTAGCACAGTGTTGATGAGCATTCCATGGCAGAAGGCTGGCATAGGATCAGGTGCCAACAATACTGTTAGACAGGTAGGATCAGCGTTCGGAATCGCTTCATCGAGCAGTTCTTGTAGCACAGATATCTGCTGTGGGACAAGTCGACCTTGCAAACGCGCCTTTGTCGAGCACAGTGAAGGATATGCTAACTAACATACTCGATTCGGCCTTTCAGGAGGATTCTCACCAACTCTCACCGCCATCTTCGCAAGCGATCCAACTGTCAAGAGCATCTTCGACCACGCGATCACTGAGGGAACCCGCTGGGCCGCGTTTACAGCCGGGGTCTTTGTATCCCTCGGAGCCTTGAGCTCGCTCCTCATACCCAACCCGAAAGCAAAACCCAGGGTCCCGGAACATGTCAAGGCAACCGTGCCACCTCAAGCAATACCCGGCACGGCGAGAAAAACAGACCTGCAAAATTGGAAGAAACAACAGCTGTGGAGTGAACGACTCAGCCTTAGCCTTGTCAACTCAGATCTCTCGGCGAGACAAAGCTTGGGTTTGCGCTGGATTCCGCTACGTGAAGCGGGCTACCCAGCTATTGCGAATAGGTGTCTTACTGCTATTCTAGAACGTCGGGCCTAATGCGAAAATTATTTGCTTTTCCTCGGATACAGATGTTGTGTCTTTGCAGTTCTTTTTACTAATACCACGGTAGCTTTCCAGTTAGTGCCCTCCCCCTTCGTATCCTGAGTTATCATCTTCGTGTTTCCCATTCCGAATACGTCTTTTCGATGCTGGTTCAACTGGGATATCTCGCTTGAGGTGAGATTGTAGAGCTTGATGGCGAGAACATTCTCTCTTTGCTTGAAGTCTTCTAGGAAGCTTCGGTACTTACTTGGTCTGGTTACCTTTAGCTTCTCCAGTTCGGAGAGTGAGACTGGCTCGTACTTTGGCTCCCATTTTTCAGACATAGACTTGCACCAATAGCCTTCAATGGGAGCGTATTAAGCGCTTCCTTTTCTAATGCCTCTTGAAGAGAGTAGCTGGTCTATTATAGACCCGGAAGCATAGGTTTGGGCATATGGTTTCGCCTATATGCCTCCGTAGAATGGTTGTTTCTAGGGTCTAGCCTGTATTCCTTGTCTAGTCTTGGTTATCTGTTGTCTAAGGATTTGTATCGCGTCCATTAGTCGTCTGCATGATTCCTCTTCCTTGGAGAGGGTGCTTTCTAATTCGTCGAGCTTGGTCTGCGCGCTGTCCAGACTACGGTTGATCTGCCCAAGAGGCATGTAGTCTATTCTACGGGGCATAGTCGCGAAAAGCTCGCGTTGCGCTACGTTGATCTCATTGATCTTTTCAGGATTAGTAGCTGCGAGCCATGATATTTCTCGGCCTGCTCGCAGGCTATTGTAAAGCTGATTTTGCAACTCAACATAAGCAGCCCAATAGTTCAACCATGATTTGTCAAACGCGGCAAACAATTCTACAAGCCTCGTTTGCTCGGTCCATTCATTAGCTGTCAAGTAAGCCAATCTCTCTACGTGCGAGGGGTTGCTAAAGAATGTGTTCGGAATTACGGGTTGAAGTAAGGCAGAGACAGATCGGCACAGCTGTCCGCTAAAATCGTGAGTAGCGATGGCTTCTTCGACGGCGTATCCGAAATAGTCTTCCAACCGATCAACCGCTACGGGGATAGTTTTTCTTGGTGCGGCGGGTGGGATTTGAACCCACGAACGTTGTCTCCTTCGGAGACACATTTTCTTTTCGTTAGACAATTGTCCTCACTTGCGTTCATGTGCCGACGCAGATGTAAAGAAAGTAGAATCCCATGGATACGGTGGCCCCGACGTGAAACACATTTCGATTTTCGACAGAGAGCCAATCTACTGAGAAATACTAGAAGGCGAAGAACGCCTATATCATCCAGAAAGCAATCATCGTTTCGAGAATTGGAATCCAGTAGACGTAGCATGGCGAGTCTTTCCACATCTCATGCCTGAGTGGAAAGCCGTGGATCAATATTATTGGGGTTGAGTGACGTTCTCCGACGTCTACGAAATTGAGCGTAACTCCACTAACCGGGGATCTAGTTTCGAACACTTCTGATTCTATCAGACTCGACTGTTGTACAAGTGCCTATGGTATTCTTCGGAATTGAGAGGGTTGTCAGTGCCTTGGAGAAGAATGAGGGCCTCTATGCAACTGAACTTATCTTACTTCATTTGGTCAGTCGAAGTTATCAATACCCCCAGCCCAGGGTAGGTTGGTTGGGCCCGAGATGGACGGGGTAGAGAGGCTGCTCAGGATGCTGATCGACGGCGGCTGGCATCAGGTGGAGGAGCTTGCCAGTGGGGTCGGCTGGTCGGAAACGAGAACTAAGGCTGCTTTAGAGGTCTTGGCGGAGATGCGCCTCGTCTCATATCAAGGGTTGGACAGGTCGGCTGGAATTGACGCCCAGCTGCGGACCTTGCTAGAGGAATAGCATACAGCGCGGTCAGGTCTTTCTCGACTTCAGATAGGAAGTGAAGCAGTCTTTCACCTGTGCTTGTCAGCTGATATTGGGTTCGACCCCTCCCGTCGCGAATCTCTCTCAGCATTTCCTTTGCAACCAAGAAGCTGACGTATTTTCCTGCTAACCGAAAGTTAAGGTTCGCACGGTTCACGATCCGAGTCTTCGAGGTTCCGTTTCTTGCTAACGACAAGATTTCAAAGATGATTCTCGTGGTATCTCTCCGTTTCCTCAACAAAATGTCTGCCGTGCATTCGATTTACCATGTCAGAATATAATAAGTATGGACTTTTCATCGCAGAAAAAGTATAGGAAGAAAACGAACCCGAAGCCGAAACTCACACTGCGATCTGGCGAGTTAACCTTCCGTCACTCTGTACTTCATCGCCCATGCAAATAGCAGCAACGGCGCCACAGTCCAGCCTCCAACCGACAGGAGTACCCAGACCAAAGGTAGAGGTTGCGCGACGCTTGAGGCCAGGAAGGCTGATACTCCAATTCCAGAGAGCGATGTGCTGAGCAATTGCAGATAAGCCCCAGTCGGCGAGAATAGGCCCACTGTCTGCATCGCTTGGTACCATGAGACAGAACCAGGTGTTCCCACGTTGCCTGCTATGAGGAAGCCGATTAGGTTCCAGAAGATGTCGAAGAGGAGGAACAGTATCACTGAGAAGAGGACCGCTGTGCCCAGGCTCCTGGCCAGCGCAGAGACTGTTAGGAATATCAACACGTAGGAGAGGACTAGGAAGAAGGAAGCTCCGAGAAGTCCGGCCAGAAAAGAGCCTGAGGAAGCGCGGCCGGTGACGGCGTAGACTAGACCGGCGGCCGCTAGGATAACTCCAACTACGGGCACGAGCGCTGACGTGAATGTGCCTAGGACCTTGCCAGCGGCCACTCCCAATCGGCTTATTGGCTTCGACATCAGTAGGTCGAGGGATCCCTCACTTCGCTCTCTGGCGATTGCATCGTAGCCTAGGGCCAGGGCCATTAGCGGGAGGATTATGGGCATGAACAGTGCTCCGGCTAGTGCCAGGGGAGTCTCCGGCCCGGAGGGAGGAGTGGACACAGCGCCACCGAAATCGTATGTGCTGGTACCGTTGAGATTTCCCTTCTGGGCCCGGATTACATAATTTCCCGGCCCTATGGGTTTCGGAGCGATATAGTATCCTGTTGCGTCTGTGGAGCCTATCTTGTAATTTGGCCACCCCCCCCCCGGCGGAGTCCAAGTCCAGGGTGGACCGGGCGGTGGCAGAGTGGCAGTGATGTTCCAGAGAAAAACATCGCCACTTGCTAGAAGTGTGCCGTTTCTTCCGGCAAAAACGAGGGAGATTGTCTGTAGATTCAGGTTGTTCGCCAACTGGATAGGCTGCATCTCCACCATGCCGGTGTTGTTCAAACGAATCCCCGTCCCTACCTTGGGGCCAATAATGTATGGGGACCCTTGAGAAGAGTCGGGGAGCCATAGACCAAGCTGGGATCTGGCATACTTGGGCCACAGCTGCTCGAAGCGTGCTAACCCAGATGAGTCAGTGTTCTTCGTCTCCAGGACTTGGACTGGGCCCCGGCTGGTGTAGAATGTTGAATTCACAAGTTGAACTTTGATGCCAGAGAGATGCATCCCAGTAGGCGAGGTCACGACTGCGGCCAACGCTGGATTACTGCTGTTTAGGTCTGGATAGTAAGCGAATGAGTAGACGATCTGTCTATCTGTGCCGGCCGGCCCCGTGGACCCAGGGAGGACTGCATATGTTCCCGCTAGGAACGCCAGGGCCAGAATTGTCGTCATGATTATGAGGCGAATGCTTAGGAGAGTTGTCTTCAACTCTTTCGAAGCTACGGGGAAGAATCCCCGAAACCAGGTTGGACCCTTCACGTCTTTTCCCTGGTCAAGTCGAGAAATGCATCTTCCAAGTTCGGCTCCAGTCTTCGGGAACTCAGGATGGCAACGCCGGCAGTTGCTAGTTGTTTGTTTACCTCCGCGACAGTTTCATCGCCCAGCTGTCCGTAAACCCTCAGGAGGTTTCCCTGCATCTCCAGCCTAGATATTCCTTCAATACTCTTCAACTTCTCCAAGATCGCGGAATCCACCCCTCTTGTCTCAACTTCAAGTACTCTCCCGGTGCCTCCCAGTATTTGCGTCAGAGCTCGAGGTGTGTCAACCCTCAGCAGTCTGCCATGGCTGATAATTCCTACTCTGGTGCAAAGCTTCTCCACTTCGCTCAGCAAGTGAGAGGAGAGGAAGATCGTCCGTCCCTCTTCTTGGAGTT
The DNA here is from genome assembly GCA_035656295.1 of Bathyarchaeia archaeon. GTDB lineage: Archaea > Thermoproteota > Bathyarchaeia > 40CM-2-53-6 > 40CM-2-53-6 > 40CM-2-53-6. The sequence continues at coordinate 592,485 of DASRSU010000008.1, forward strand.
CTTTCAAGAGGGAACGGACGAATACCATTCCCTCCGGGTCCAGTCCCAGCGACGGCTCGTCCAAGATTAGGAGTTCTGGATCTGAAATCAGAGACCCAGCCAACGCCAATCGTCGCTTCATCCCGAGGCTGTAGGTCTTCGCCTTCCTGTCCGCGGCGTCCGACAGCCCAACTCTCTTGAGCAACATGTTGATCTTGTCTTTTAGGGATTCGCGGTTGAGGCCATAGAGTTTCGCCCAATAGTCAAGGTGTTGTCTTCCGCTCAGAGTTGAGTAGAAGCCTGGATTCTCTGGCATGAATCCCACACTCTGCATTGCCTCCGCAGGCTCTTGGGAGACGTCATGTCCCGCAACGCTTGCCCTTCCTTTTGTAGGTCGGAGGAGGGTCACCAGGATTCGGATGGTGGTAGTTTTGCCTGCTCCGTTGGGGCCGAGGAAGCCGAAGAGCTCTCCCCCGTCAACCTTGAGGTCTAGCTCTTGGAGTGCAGGGGTCTTCTTCCCCCGGTATACCTTTGTCAACTTCTCGGTTTCTATGGAGGCCAATGAAGAACTTGCAATCCCCTGATTGTGACGGATATTAATTGATGTTGCACATTGGCCCGATTCGCGGGATGTGGCGAATAACGTCACGCGGTCGTCGACGGAGGCACCTCAGATCTGACACGAGTCCTTGTGCTGGTGAGAACGGTCGATCGTTTCGAGTTCTGTTATTCCTCATGAACTCCATTATCATCATTCTCAACAAGGAGTAAATAATCGGACAAAAGAAATGGGGGTTCGAGTGGCCGGCATCGTGGCTGCTACACCTTAACGATTGGGTCCAGATATTCGTTGGCGAAGTACGGGAATGTGGCGACTATGTCGTACATGACGAAGGTGTGGTTTGTGATGGAGCCTATTCCTGTTACTTTGACCCAGCCGTCGGGTGTGAAGAGACTGTCGCCTACCTTGATCAGGGTCACTGGAAGCCACAGGGTACCTCGATCAGCTGTATTTGTCCAGAGTGTCTGGTGGGGGTTCGCATCAGTCTTGAAGGGTTCTCCGGTCGCGGTCTGTATTATCAGCATGTTGTTGACTGTTACAGTCCACACTTTCAGCACATTTGATGTGGTGAAGGTGCCGGTGATTGTGTCGTAGCCAAGCATCTGGTCGCCTGTCTTCAGGTTCTCTGCTGGAATTTGATTTCCGTTCAACATTGTGATCAGTGTTCCCCGTGCTACACTGCCGCCTCCGCCGCAGGCGCATGGTATGTAGACGTACACAAGTATCGAAGCCTGGTGCCTCAGAGGGCCGCTAGTTCCGGTCAGTGTGAACCAGTAGTATCCGGGAGTTGTTGCACTAGACACCGTGACTGTGACTGGGACGGAGATCCAGGATCCTGGTGGGACGTATACGCTTGTCTGGGCCGGCGAGAAGGTGATCCCGTAGGCTGAGCTAGGTGTGATTGATAGTGCCACCGTTCCGGAGAAGCCGGCGAGGCTGCTGATGTAATTGTAGCACGTCCCAATGCTTCCAGGGACCATCGAGGTTGAGCATCCGTAGAGGTTGAAGTCTACAATGCTCACCCAAAGAGTCCCAGAAGGACCGCTCCATAGGTTTGCAGCGTTGAAGGCTCTTACGCTGACGCCGTAAACGCTGGGACTTCCCCATGCGTGTGAGGCGCTTGCGGAGACTCCGGGGGCATAGGGACCAAGGGTCGAATATGTCCCGTCACCCCAGCTGAACTGATACCAGATTGCGTTCTCTCCGTAGGAGGGAGATGTCGTCGTCGTACTGTAGGTGTAGGTGAATCCAGGGAATCCGTAGGTTGGGCCGCTGGGGGTCCACGGTGGGTATGGCGGAGTGAAGAGAGAGGTTAGTGTAATAGGACTCCAATACACCCAGAACGATTGGTATTGAAATGTCAAGTTGATCACTATGCACAAGAAACCGCAGGAAGCATCGTCGGTCTCCACGAGCCATGTTGAGTTGACCTTGTTTAGGTTGAACCCGTTTCCTACCGGTTGGCGGAAGACGGCGCTAGGCTGTGCTGCATAGGAAAAGTGTGAGCCGTCAGTCGGTGCGTGGAAGCCACCCACCCACGCATCCCACGAGGCTGTTCTGAAGTTTTCTGCCCAATTGATCTTCGAATTTACATAGTCGGCCGTTGTCTGATAAGCGACTCCTGGGTTGGTCCACTGGTATTGGTATGAGACGGTAAGTCCGATATCCTTGGCACTCACGTTGAAGCTGACTCCAACAGAGACCGTTGCGTCTGAATTTGTCGTGGGAGGTCCGTACTGGTACAGCTCGCCGGACTGCGCGTTGATGGTTATCTGCCTCTGATTCACGTAGGGGCCGCAGTGCCAGTAGCCGCAGGAGTAGCCGCTGATGAGATGATCTATGTACGCATCTGTTCTATAGTATTCCTTGTACACGATAGCGTCCCAATAGTTGAGTTCGTAAAATTCGTATCTTGCAATTAGCTGGTGGCCGGCAGGAGGCACATAAGTGTAGGACAGTTCGAGTTTCTTCGACCAGTTATTGTCAGGCACTGGGAATAAAGGTGCAGAACTTGCAGCAGTTGAGAGGCTTGCCCTAACGGCTGGAGCGGGCGCTGGTGTGGAGACGACGGGTTGGAGGGACCTCACTGCTACCTCTTGGGCGGCACTTTGAACTAGAGACTGGTATTGCTGGGGAGAATAGACTGATAGGGCGTAGAAAGAGATTTGGGGAGTGTTACCCTGCACTTGCACGATGGAGATTAGCCTGTCGGGCGAGATGGTCTGCGGGGTCTCGATTTTCGTCGTTGCACTGATCACCGCTCCCGTGTTTGTATCAACCTGGAGGGTCGTGGTCCGGGGTTGCATAGTCAGAGTTGGAGTAGGCAGGAAAGTGGGGCCGATCATCACGACGACAGCTCCGCGGTGGACAGCATCGATCGCCTGAGCCTGCAAAGTGGCATCCATGTTTGAAAATACAGCCACTCTGTTCGAGGGCGTTACACCGGCAAGGCTGGCGACGAGCGTTGCAAACTGCAGTGCCTCCGATCCCCCAAAGGCGCTAATCTGGCCAGTTGGCGAGAGAGTGGTTGCCGCGGCGACCGAGTGCGTGCTAACTGATACAGCTAGCAGCATCAACAGAGCTACGAAAGCAGTTACGGTTTGCGATACCTTTTTCGCATTCAATCTTCTTTGCATAGAAATTTTCATCTCCCAAACCCACGGCCCGCCGATTAATGGAAGCCCGAAACTCTGTTCAGCTAACAAGTGTCAGTGAACAATGTTCACTGAGCTAAGGTACAGTTCGAGATACTGAACCATAAACTAGAATGACAGTGTCAGGAATCAGTCTATGTAGTTCGCGCCTTGGGTTCTTCGGACAGATCCAAGATCGTTTTGATAGTGTCTACAACTGAGGCCATGCGAGTTCTTTCTCGTGATTTATATTTCGGCCTAGTAATGGCACGCCTCAAGAAGGTTGCCGTCTGAGTCAAAGAAACGAAACCAAGCGCCTCCCTCGTCCTCATGGATCGGATCCAAACTAATTCCTCGGCCCTCGAGAATATCATGATCCATCCTAATGTCGCGTGAGTAGAAGATTGGATGGTTCTGTGGCGCACCCTTAGGGGTGGATCTCTCTCCAGGCTTCAGCTCATAGATTGTAAGGGTCGCATCGCCCTCTCCCACTTTGTAGACAACTAGTTTCTCTTTCTTCCCTACAAAACCCCGGCCTCAGTCCAGGTTTTTCTTCATACCATGCTCTTGACTTTTCAAGGTCTCTAACCCTAAGGATAACCGTGTCAATCTTTGTGAAAAGCTCGCCCTTCTTGTTCGCAGTCTTCGCCTCCGCAACGACGTGGATGGCGAAGTCAACACGAGATAGCTAAGTCTAAAAATGATTTAGTAAGCGGATAAATCCCCCATCTCATTAGATAACCAACATCTAATGTTGAGTTAGCGCGTCCGCGAGATATCTCCTCTGTGACGAACCGGCGCCACCTTGTCTGAACGACAACCAGCTAAATTCCATCTAGTTCATTCTACCCGTTACAGTTAATACCGTTAGCAATCGCCCATGTTACGGGTTCAGCGTCGCGGAGACCTACGGACCTTCGAAGTGTCCGAACCATTTTGGCCTATCGTAGTTTTGTGGCCTCTCTGTAGTCTTCCTTCTTCCGCCATTTGCGCGTATTCTAACCATAGAGGTCGGGTGTTTGTAGATGGTGCGGGGGGTGGGATTCGAACCCACGAAGGCCTACGCCACAGGATGTCGTATCCCGCATCCCGTGAGCCGGATCTTAAGTCAAGCACCGCTATCGTAAGCAGTCCTGCCCCTTTGGCCTGAGTCCCGCCATGCTACATGGCCTGGTCTCGGGAACCCCCGCTACGCGTAACATTAACAATTGGGACTTTTTAAGAAACACCGTAGAGAAACCCGGACTCAACAAGTTTAGCCAGCAATCCCGTTACCAAGCGTCAAGCTGTGCCACTACAGTAGCTTATTCCAGCGCAAACTCCGTTTGGAAAGACGATTGCGTTGAGTGTGTCGAAGCAGCTACTGATGGGCCCGTTCAGGCACGGACTGACATTCATTGCAACGCTCGCCTTCGTAGCCAGCTTCTTCGGTTCTCGTCTATTTGCAATACTCTATCCTTCCACTGTAGTCATGACCGGTGAGATCCACATTCATCACTTCTGGTACGGAATAGGACTCCTCAGCTTGGCCGGGTGGTTCGCGATCGCTTGGCGCAACGAGCGGATCTATCGACCCTGTGCTATCCTCTATGGTCTAGGTGCTGGCTTCGTGGGTGACGAGGTAGGCCTCTTGCTGACACTTGGTGACTATCAGTCAGAATTGACCTACGAGTTCTTCATCGGAGCGATGTCATTGATCATCATCATGACTCTGCTCGTGCGCTATCGCGCTGTAGTGTTTCGGGATGTCGTTCGATTGAGCCTTCGAGAACGAGCAACTCTAGTTGGAGTCTACTTTGCCGCTTTCTTCACATTTCTACTGTTCATACCATCTGACAGTCTTCTAGCTCTTCCCTTCATAGTCGTAGGTTTCGGTCTACTGATCCTGGTTTACGCGAGACGGAGGAGACTTTCCGATCGATCCAGCGAGCTGATGCGGCCAAACGCCGACGGTCGTCCCGTTGCAGACTGATTCCGGTTTCAAACCGGTATTATACCTGGAGTCGACTGGTGAGACGATTACGGTCGCTCGATCAATGTCAACCCTGGTTCCTGTCGGCGCGAAAAAGAGAGCGTACAAGCGTAACCTTGTGGCAGTCGGCCTAATACTGCTTGCGCTAGGGGCCTACACAGAGTACGACGCGAAATCGTTCAGCACGTATAATTCTACTTTCAATATTCTCGCCTTGAAGTATTTCAAAATCACGGACAATCTCAAAGACACCGCAACGATAACCGGTCAATTCACGGAGACTGGCGGGAGGGCTGTCTCATTCTTGATAATGAACAGTCTCCAGTATGCTCAATATCAGACTCGACAAGGCAATGCTAGTTTGTACAGTGTGCTGAACACTGCATCGGCAAGAATCTCCTACACTTTCCCATCTGCGGACAGCTACTTTCTGCTTTTCCTTCATGGATCGAGATACTTGAACACGACGGAAACAGTTGGTTTTCAACGGACGTACATTGCGCTGGGAAGGTTCGAACTCTTCTCCGGAGCAATATTGCTAGGACTTGCTGTCCTATTGTTGTTCTGGGGCCTTCGTCCCCGTGACATGGCTCGTTTCAAGGGCTTGCCGAGCCAGTCGGAGACACCGGATGCAAAACCCTAGCAGGTCCAGTGCGGGAAAACCAGGCCAAATTCTCCGCAGGCACTTTCCCTTCATTGCTTTCATGGCAGGTTTCGGAGTCTACTGTCTATTCTTACAATTCGAGATGGCCAGCGCTCTGCAAAGGCTGTTTCTGACACGGATCTTTTTCCAAGTCGCTGTCGCCGCTCTCGTAATAGCGGCCATGAAAAATGTGCTCGGAGTGAGAACTCTAGGATTATTCGCTCCAGCAATAGTTGCACTGGCGTTCCTAGCCACTGGCCTAGTACTCGGTCTGGCATTATTAGCCGTATCACTCGGTGCAGTCCTCCTAACACGTACGTCGTTAATTCGAGAAAAAGTACAGGAAGCGCATCGGGTGGCAATACTCGTTACCATCGTAAGCATAACGATCGCTTCGATTGCAGTGTTGGGCTTACAATTCCAACAGCACATACTATTCTTCGCAGTTCTCTTTCCGGTGCTAATCATTGGCTGGATAGGTGAGCGTTATGTCGAACGCGTCGACCGTGTTGGCTGGGAAGATCCAACCAAGGAGCTTGGCTGGACCATCGGTGCAATAATAGTCTCCTTCTTCATCATAACCCAAGATTCTCTAATCAATCTGATAATGTTCAACCCAGTATTCTGGTTCTTAGTAGTTCTTCTCAACTGGTTGCTCGGTACGAGGGTCCGATTCAGGTTCAGCGAAAGATTCCGATTCGGAGGAGTTCGACGCTACTCTTTGGGCGATGATCCGGTAAAAGGAGACTTCGCCAACGATGTCTTGACAATGACTGTTAGAAACCGGGAGTTCGTTGGAAAATACAATCCACCTGGGGTAATGTCGCTTTTGACAAAGGACGGAGTGAAAGCGTTGCTCTTGCCGTTGGGTATTCCAATGGCTTCTACGTACATGGTTTTGCACGAGCGAGCCGACCTTGGAAGCTTCAAGCAGTGGCTCGCGCAACACGATACGTTCGCTTTGAAACCATCATCTTCCTACGGAGGAGAGGGGATAATGCTCGTGCATGGTAAGCAGGGAGAACTATGCCAGACAAATTTCGGCCTGATGACAGCATCACAGATTGAAACGCACGCTTTCTCAATCATCGAAGGACAGTTTCGCGGAGGCCAGAATGACAGTGCAGTGGTAGAGGAACTTCTCGTTCAACATGAATCTATGCGCAACATTGTCCCGTTGGGACTGGCTGATATTCGAGTGATATCGTTTCTCGGATACCCTGTTATGGCCATGATGAGAATTCCAACTCAAATGTCTGGGGGAAAGGCCAACATTCACATGGGAGCAGTAGCTGCTGGAATCAGAATCTCGTCTGGAACAATCATTCATTCGGTATGGACGGGCATGCGGGCTTCCGAGCATCCAGACACTGGAGTACCATTGTTAGGACACAAGATTCCACTCTGGGACGAGGTTCTTGAAATAGCGGCAGAGGCACAAAGATTGGCAGGCATCGGCTACGCAGGGGTCGACATTGCACTCGACGCCAATAAAGGACCAGTCGTTATGGAGGTCAACCGACGTCCAGGACTTGAAATCCAAAATGCGAACGCCGCAGGACTCTTACGACGTTTGAGAATGATTGAAAATCTAGCCCGTCACGAGCTTCCGATCGAAGAACGTATCAATATCGTAAAAGATCTGGACAGCAAAGACTGGGGGCTCCCGACCAGGTCATCGAGGATCCCGCTGAAAGAGGGTGAGGTGTCGAGTTTGCCTGAAGACTTCGAAGGACACAAGTCGGGAGTTACAGCCTAGCGATTGTGCCTGGCCCGTTAATTACGCCGTATCCGTACCAAGGATCGTGCGGTGATAGTTGGCCAGATGATTTTACTGCTCCCATCATTATCGCAGTCTTCACGATCATCACGTTACCAGTTGTTGCGCCCGGGCGAAGCGACGGCTTTGCCTGTAGGATCAGAGCAATTATTCCAGCGACAATTGCTGTTGCAGGGCTTGTTCCGGTAACTGTAAGATAGTGAGCGCCCGGAGCGGTGGACACGAGCTGTACTCCTGGTGCTGATATCTCAGGCTTCAAATTCGGATTGGTCCTATTCACACTGGACCCTATCGAGGAGAAGGGAGCCCGAACACCATAGGCGTCCACTGCTCCTACAGAAATTGCGAGTGGGACTTGTCCCGCAGTCGAGACATCTGAATTGTCGGGCATGAGTCCGTTGTTTCCGGCAGCAACAATCACAAAGACACCTCTGGCAGTGGCCCATGCCACCGCGTCGTACACGGTTTGGTCGAAAAAGTTGATTGACTCACTTCCCAATGAGAGCGAAATAATGTCTGCCCCGCCTCTTCCAGTGCCTAACGGATCGACGCAGAATCTAATGCCGTCTGCTACGTTCTGGGGGCTTCCAATCCCGATTTGGTTAAGGGCTTTAACCGCGATTATGTTTGCTCCTGGAGCAACGCCGCGTATCGATCCATCCGCAACGATCAGACCTATCATCGCAGTACCGTGTCCCCGATCATCATAGGGATCCGGTCGTAAATTCACCAGGTCTTTCCATGCGGCCAAGTGTAGATGTGAAAAGTCCGGGTGGAGAATGTCGATTCCACTATCGACGACGCACAATGTTATTCCTGCGCCTGTTAGCCCGATAGAATTTAGTTGGCGGACACCTGTCATTGTGAATGCCCATTCGGACCTGTCGACATGGGGCCCGACCAGGGCAACGAGGTCTATTCTCCCGGTTGCGCTGAGAACTGCTGAGGAGCCAACAACGATCAGCAGAACGACTCCGAGGAATCGCCTGGCTCTTGCTCTCCCCGAATAGAAACTGTCAGGAAGGGCTTGGGACGAGACCAAGGGGGACGGCGAGGCTAGCTGCAGAATTTCTGAATTAGGCTAGTGTAACCCTTCATTGAGCATCAGGGATGTTTGCTACAATGTAGTTTCCACGCGAGACAAGATAAGAGTGCACGCAATTCGTCCTTGTCCAACTCGACTCAGGGATACAATCTTCCCAAATTTGGCGTGGCCGAACAACTATTCGTAACTTTCAGGGCCGTTCAATCGTTGAGCCCAGGCAGGAACCAGCAGAAACCGGTCACACCGGAGTCTGTCAAAATCTTCATGATTATCGAGTCGGGGCTCATCGCTTTTTTCACATATTGGATTTCCAGTGAATACGTGTACAATGTCTACTTCAAGATGTACGTTGACTCGATGTTACTCGCACACATAACCACCTACACCGCCGCGCTTGGCTTGGGGATCGGCTTGGCCGGGTCTGCGATAGCAGCAACCCTCTACCACAACCTCAAGCATGCGAAAAGCCGACTTGAAACGCTAGCAAGTTCCAAGATCAAGCCGACTGTCGAGAAGATCCTGGCGAGCATACCCACCCTAGAGCAACAGGCTCCAAGCATCGGCCTGAAAGAAACATCGATTATTCCTCCTTCTGTAGTAACCTCGATTGTGCCAGTGCCAGAACCGAAACCTGTCAGTGCTATGCCGGTTCTGCCAGTGGAGCGCAAGGAATCTTCTGCTGGTCAGTCGAGCTAGAGATTCTCTCCGCGGTGACGAGCAAGCTCCTGCAACAATTCACGTTCTCTCTTGCTCAAATCACGCGGGATATCTACGTCGACTCTTACTAGCTCGTCGCCGCGTCCATGACCATCGACTTCGGGAAATCCTTTCCCCTCCAGTCGGAATGTTGTTCCCGCCTTTGTGCCAGGTGGAATTTTTAGGCTCGCCTTTCCATCGATTACTGGTACTTCCAGTTCTCCGCCTAGTGCCGCCTTTGGATAACTGATCTTAGTCTCGTAGAGAACATTCTCTCCATCACGCTTGAACAATGGGTGAGGCTTTAACCGGACGCGAATGTACAGGTCGCCAGCTCGTCCTCCCTGAACCGCATTCCCCTCGCCCCGAAGACGTATAGACTGACCGTCATCGACGCCGGCCGGTACTTTGACCTGTAGCTTCGTCCTGGTTCTGTTCAGCCCGGAGCCCGCGCAAGTCTTGCACGGTTTATCGACTGTAGTTCCTCGACCCTGGCATCTGGGGCACGTGGTAATCTGGATGAGCTGTGCAAAACCTGATCGCCTGACCTGCTGTACCTGGCCCCTCCCATTGCACGTCTTACAGGTCCTTCTCTGGCTACCTGGCTGTGCGCCGCTGCCGTTGCAGGTTTCGCATTCTGCTAGTCGCGAAACTTCGATCTCTCGGCTAGCGCCGTGTGCTGCTTCTTCGAAGCTGATGTCGATAGTGGACATCAGGTCGTCTCCGCGGCTTGGCCGCTCTACCGTCTGGAATCCTTGGAAGCCGCCGCCGAAGCTTCTCAGTAGATTCTCGAAGATGCCTCCAAACCCGAACCCCATGTCCCGGAAGATCGAGTCAAAGTCTGCGCCACGGAAAATGTCCTCTGTGTTATAGCGCTCGTATATTCCGGCTCTTCCGAACTGATCGTACTGGCTTCTCTTCTGGTCGTCAGATAATACCGCGTATGCTTCCGAGATTTCCTTGAACTTCTCAGTCGCCTCGGGAGCCTTGTTCCTGTCGGGATGGTATTGCAGCGCGAGTTTTCGGTATGCGCCTTTTATCTCGTCTTTGTCGGCGGCCTTGGGAACCCCGAGGACGTCATAATAGTCTCGCTTGTCCGCCATTGCCCTGTCATTCTCGTAGTCTACCGAGAGCCTTCGTCCTTAACTTCCCGGTACTCAGCATCAACGACGTTATCATCTCCCCCGCTAGCGCTAGGGCTCGGAGGCGGCGCCTCCTGGGCTCTCGCCTCGTCTGGCTTAGCCGCTGTGACCCTCTGGTAGATCTCTGCACCAATCTTCTGGAGTATCTTGCTCAGTTCGTCGCTTGCGCTCTTGATCTTGTCAGCCTCGTTACTTGACAATGCAGCCCGCAAAGCCCCCGCCGCCTTGTCAATCGTCTGAACCTGATCCGGGGTGATCTTGTCTTTCAAGTTATCCTTCGTCTTGTCTGCAGTGTACAACATGGTTTCAGCGGTATTCCTCAGTTCAACCTCTTCCTTGCGTTTCTTGTCCTCTTCAGCAAACTGTTCTGCCTCACGGACCATCTTGTCTTTCTGATCCTTGGAGAGCTTTGTAGAGGCTGTAATTGTGATCTTGTTCTCTTTACTAGTCGCGAGATCTTTGGCCTTAACATTCAGAATTCCATTTGCGTCGATGTCGAATGTTACCTCGATCTGGGGAACACCTCTAGGCGCCGGCGGGATGCTCGTCAAGTTGAAGTTGCCGAGGGAGAGGTTGTCAGAGGCCATTGCTCTTTCCCCTTGCAGGACATTGATCGTCACTGTCGTCTGATTATCGGCCGCCGTGGAGAATACTTGACTGCGTTTTGTTGGGATCGTGGTGTTTCGTTCCATGATCTTTGTTGCAACTCCTCCAAGGGTCTCAACTCCTAGGGATAGTGGAGTGACATCGAGAAGTAGAATGTCTTTGACTTCGCCAGCTAATACTGCGCCTTGTATCGCGGCGCCAACAGCGACACATTCCATTGGGTCAACACCGCGCTCCGCCTGTTTGCCGACAAGGTCTTCGACAAACTTTCGAACCAAGGGCATGCGTGTTTGGCCCCCGATCAGGATTATTCTATCGACATTTTTCGGCTCTAGCTTAGCGTCTTGCAGAGTTCTCTTTATCGGAGTCTCGACCTTTCGAACAATCGGATAAGCAAGTTCTTCCAGTTTAGCCCTAGTCAGGGTAAGGTGCAGATGTTTTGGACCACTATTATCAGAACCGATAAAAGGCAAGTCTATGTCGGTTGTCAGTAATGTTGACAGTTCGATCTTTGCCTTTTCAGCAGCCTCTTTGAGTCGGGTCATGCCGCTCTGGTCATTTCTCAGATTGATTCCGGTCTGTCGCTGAAACTCTGTTAGCAAATGCTCGACAATTGCATTGTCTATATCTGTGCCACCGGTCTGCGTATCGCCACTGGTGGCGAGTACTTGGAATACTCCGCCACCAAACTCCATCAGCGTAACATCGTGTGTTCCGCCGCCGAAGCTGAAGACCATGATCTTCATCTCCTTGTCCGCCTTGTCCAGTCCATAGGCGAGACATGCCGCGGTCGGCTCGTTGATTATTCGTGATACTTCGAACCCTGCGATTTCTCCGGCGTCCTTGGTCGCCTGTCGCTGGTTATCGTTAAAGTGCGCCGGTACAGTGATGACTGTCTTCTTGACGGTTCGTCCGAGAAATGTTTCAGCATCCCTCTTGATCTTCTGGAGGATGAACGAAGAAATCTGTTGGGGCGTGTAGTCCTTTCCTTGGACGTGCACCTTGTAGTTGGTGCCCATTTTCCTCTTGATTTCTTGGATTGTTCCTTCAGCGTTCGTCGCGGCCTGGCGCTTGGCAGATTCGCCAACAATCATCTGACCATCTTTGGTAAATGCCACGACTGATGGGAACATTTTGCCCGCAGCTGTCTGTCCTTCAGCACTAGGAATAACCAAAGGCCGCCCGGCTTCCATAATCGCCGCTGCAGAATTCGTAGTGCCTAGGTCTATTCCAAGGATTTTCTCGGCTTCTGGCTTGCTCATTCCATCTCTACTCTTCTTCCCCTGCTTCTATTGACTCGGTTTCCTTCGAGGACTGTTTCTCTGCCACTTTAACTATACTGGGGCGCAGGACCTTGCCCTTCAGCAGGTACCCAGGGCGTATCTCTTCTACTATTGTTCCGTCCTCTTCGTCCGAGAAGACCCGAAGAGCTGCTTCGTGCACTTCGGGATTGAACATGGTCCCGGAGCCAGGGATCTTCTCAACGCCCTCTTTCGACAATAATCCTTGTAATCGTTTCAATACCATTCCGACTCCTTCCAGCAGTACCGGATTCTGCTTGTTCTCTCGCGCCTTTGTGTACGCGAGTTCAAGCTCATCTTTGACGACTAGGAGATCAGCTAGCAATCGTTCATTACCGTACTTCCGGACCTCGCTGACCTCACGCTCCATCCGCTTGCGATAGTTCTCAAAGTCAGCCTGCAAGTACTGTAAACGGCGTAGATAGTCTTCAGATTTTTCACGTTCTATTCCAAGGGACTTTTCTAATTGAGGAGTGTCAGCGACGAGTTTTGGTTCCTCAAGCTCGTTCTTGTCAGTGCTATCAGTCTTGGATGGCTGCTCTGATACAGCGTCCGTCCGAAGCCTGTTCTTCTTTTCTTCCAAGATATTGCTCACTCCATTCCCCTCTCCGGTACTTGTCTGTACGCCACTAGTTTTCGTTCTCACAACTAGTTTTCGACCGGGAAAAATTAAACCTTCTGACACAGAAGCCCAATTACGTCATGTCTTTCCCGTTACACCTTGGTCTGGGTTACGCTCCATTCATAGCCTACAATTTCCAGTCTATGGATTCCGGAGTAATCTGAATCCTTGGGTCTGTTCGGTCATCTAATACCACCAAAGGGCAAAGTCTGGATCAATTTCGACAAGCCTACCTTCGTAGAAGGTGAGCCTGTTGTCGGTAAGGTGAACGTTGAAGCCCACGAGTACATTCAGGGGAAAGGGATCATCGTCGAAGCGAGGGTCTTCGAGACCTGGGAAGAGATGGTTTGGGTCACTCTGAATAACCAGAGGTTCCAACAGCCTGAGCGTAGACAGAACGTTCTATTTTCTCGAGACATCCAAGTCACTGGCCCCCAAGATTTCGGTAAGGGTCCGTCTCAGACTTTTCCTTTCAGCGTTGGAATGCCAGTATGCCGCCCTACTAGAGGTGGGGCCGCTGTAGAAAACAGTCTCAAAGCCGTGTTGCAAATCAACGGACGACCTCATCTAACGGGTCAGACACAGGTCGCATTTGCTCCCGCCGGATCTATGCTCCAACAACCGCCAGGCTACATGCCCCAAGGGTACGGAGTCCCACAGGGTTATGCTCCGCAAGGATACGGGCCACAGCCCGGATACCCGGGTTACAACCCGAACCCGGCCTATGGTGTACCTCCTGGTCCAGGTTATGGTCAGCCAATGCAAGGCTATGGTTCAATGCCACAACAGGCCCCTTCGCAACAGGGCCCTCAGGTCCATTGCAAGTACTGTCAGAGCCTAATGAATCAGAACTCGAACAATTGTCCCAACTGCGGCGCCCACCAATAAGAAAAAGTGATCAGTTTTTCCTGTCGGCCGCGAAATTCAGGCCCTAGAGTCTAAGAATCTGTAAGATATCCCGATAACACCGGTTAGTACAGCTATCTCACCGCCGAGAATAGCGACCGTATCTAGGGTGGCGACACGGTAACAGATGTTAGACAAGTCAGGGACGCATGTCCTGAAAGAGAACATGTCGATGTAGCCCAGAACTGCGAGCACTACGCCCAATGGGACTAAGGTGATTGAGACGAGATTTCCGATTTTTGATTTGCCGAGAAATCTTATGAGAACTTTTGCGTTATGACCATCTCCATGGGCTAGAATATAGATTACGGTTATGACAAGGAGGATGATTCCGAAAAAGAGTCTGACGAGTAGGAGAAGGATTGTACCGGTCAATAGTAGTAATCCATAACCTTCGCTTCTGCCTCCGGCCTTGTTCAAAACCATCTTTGCACTAGGTATCTCTAGTGGAGGTCGAGACTAAGATCACTCCTGCCACTATCAGGACGGCTCCGGTACCAGAGACAATATTGAACGGATCCCCAAAAATCAGGACTGACAATCCCACGGCTACGATAACTTCTATCGGAAGAATAATCGACGATACTATCGGGGAAACTGTTTCCAGTCCTTTTGTGAAGAAGTAGTATGCTCCCACTGTCGCAAAGACTGCAAGAAATACGATGTAGAACCAGGCTAACGGCGTGGGATTGAACGGAAGCCCGATATCTAGGAGCGATGCAAGTAGAAGCAGGAGTGTGGTCAACAGGATGATTCCACCTGCGACAGGCCGCGGACCATTGGTTTCTATGATTGGTTTTGAAAGGACGAAGATCAATGCTATGGTCACCGCAGTGCCGAGGATCATGAAGTCTCCTACCAGCTCAGATGCGGCAACGGTCAGGCTAGCGCCACGGGTTATCACAAAGCCCGTGCCAAGAAACCCAGCCACGACACCAACTACCTTTCTCAAGCCGAGCTTCTCGGAGCCGTAGATTAGAGCGAGTACCGGGACCATGAGTGCTGCAGTGCTGATGATCAGTGCTGCATTCGAGGACGTAGTGAGTCGTTGGCCTTGGAACTGTAGAACGTATCCAGCCGCGTTGATGATTATGACTATCCAGAGTTGTCTGGACCCTAGGAGGTCGCGTCGTATCCACTCCCCACGTGCTGGGAGAGCAAGCACGATACTAGCCGCGATGCTGAAACGAAGGGCGACGAATACGTCCGGCGGGATGTATGCTAGGCCCAGTTTGATCAATGGAACACTTGTGCCGAAGAGAATTCCAGCGATCGCGGTCGAGACGACCCCGGTTCGTTGGGACAAGATTGAACAGAGATCTCCTTACGAGTCCAACTTTTGAGTCGCGAGCCTCGGCATTCAAGCGCTAGATTGTCTTGAGGTCTTTCGAGAGTAGTGCGCGGTCGTCCTTATCCATGATACCGTCTGCGGCATCCACTGCTTTCTTGTGGTATTTGGCCCGGTCTGTTCGGTTGCCCGCGACGGCTGAGGCTCTGGCGAGTGCTTCGTAGGCAAATGCCAGGTCGAAGTCTCCTATTCCGTTGTCCTTGCATATTTGCAAAGACCTCCGGGCATGGTAGAGGGCTGGTTCTGATCGGCCTTGGATCGCGTAGACTCGTGAGACTTGCCATTCGCCGCGTGCCAAGTTAACTGGTTTACCGACATTGCCCCAGTGATACCGGGATGCGTGAGCTGCATGGATCATCTCATCATTTTCCGAAATTGTTCTGCTCCTCTTCTCTATGAGATCCCAGACGTGGTTGAACAGTGATGCGGCAAGCTTCCGCTCATCACTACTCGCCTTCTTTGCTGGCTTGGTCAAGTGTCGACTCTGCTCGGCGGTGAGCCCGTCATCTAAAGGTGTACGCTAGGCTTATCTTCTTGGAGTCGACCATTCCGGGTTGGTTATGAGTGAGACTTCTCTAGTCCGTAAAGCGAACGTTGAGTGCGCTTGGTGTAAGGACTCGAAGCCGGTATCCGAGACTACGTGGTTCATGCCTGAGGCTGGTGAGAGGTCTGTCCGCCTCTGCAACTTTTGCTATGAAGAGGCTCGGAAACAGGTCCGCCTCTTGAGAATTGTCAGAAACCGGGGAGAATACCCGGTGGAAGCTGCGGCTTGAAGGGAATAGAAAAAATACAGGGCTAACCTAACCGCTACCGAAGTGAAGCGACAGTCATGGGAGCGAATTCTACGATTAACTTCTTGAAAGAAGCTCGTGCAATCGAGCCAGAAATAGTCAAGACGAGACGGACAATTCACGAGCAGCCGGAACTAGCCATACCATGAAGAGGCTACGTCCAGACTTGTTGCTGAGCGGCTCGAAGAATTAGGAATTGAGGTCAAGAAAAAAGTTGGGGGAACGGGAGTACTTGGAATTCTCAGGGGCGCGAAATCTGGCAAGGTTGTTGCCCTCAGGGCCGACATGGACGCTCTTCCGCTAGAAGAAATGGCCGATGTCGAATACAAGTCAAGAGTCAAAGGTGTCATGCATGCGTGTGGTCATGATACGCACGTGGCAATGCTGCTAGGAGCAGCCAAAATCCTAGCACAGCACACGGATGAGTTGGAAGGGACTGTCAAGTTCCTTTTCCAGCCTGCAGAAGAGCACGGGGGACGTGGTGGGGCCAAACCAATGATCGAAGACGGGGTCATGGAAAATCCTAAGGTCGACTATGTCTTCGGTCTCCACATAGATGGAGATCAAAAGTCAGGAGTATTCGCGTCCAGAGGGGGACCGATCGCTGCCTCTCCTGATAGGTTCACTGTCAGAATAATTGGGAAAGGTGGACACGGGTCCGCACCTCATCAGACCACTGATCCCACCTACGTTGCTGCTCAGGTGATAATTGCGGTACAGGGAGTTTCCAGCAGGATGATTGATCCTGTTCAACCGTTCGTTATCACCGTAGGGGCAGTTCATTCCGGGACGAAAGAGAACATCATACCGGACGAGGCGTTCATGGAGGGCACGATAAGAACGTTGGATGAGGCGACAAGGAGGAGGGCAAAGGCGAAAGTGGCGGCAGTGGCTAAGGGTGTGGCCAAAGCATTCGGCGCAAAAGCAATAGTCGAATTTGAGAAGGACGCGTACCCAGTGACAGTGAACGATGAGAAGGTAACGGAGGAGGCGATGGAGATTCTCAAGAAGATTCCTGGAACTAGGACGAAGATAATGGAGCCATTGCTGGGAGGAGAGGATTTTTCCCGCTTCTTACACGAGGCTCCGGGCACGTTCTACTTTCTGGGAACAAACAATTCAGCCAAAGGCTGTGTTTACCCGAACCATAGTTCAAAGTTCAAGGTTGACGAAGATGTCCTGATATACGGCAGTGCGTCGCTCGCGCTTCTCGCAAAAGAGTTTACGAGCCGCTAGTCGATTCTCTTAATCGTTCTGGGTTTGTTGTCGGATAATCGGTGCTGTTGTCGGAAGTTTTCCGCCTACCTGCGTAGTAGGGGCAAAGTGCGATAGCTGGGGGACTGAGATCGGATTCTTCCCCGCCAAGTGAAGGAAGAGATGTTTCGCTGATCGGTACGTGTGACCAGCTGAGAGTGATATGAGACTTGTAAATACCCAAAAGAATGGTATGCCTTGAATAGTAACGGTGTTGGTTTTCCATACTGAGAAGCCACCCACTCCAACCCCCGAGGATGAGGTGGATATGACGGGCGGCGCAGAGATGAATATCCAGACCAAGTATAGCGTACTGCAGAAACCGACTAGAGTGGCGAGACTCATCAGTGCCTCGACACCCCTTTCCACTCGGTGGAGGAATCCCATAAGGCCATGCTCCCGCGTGTTCTCGATAAGGTCGTATTGTCACCGTTCCAAGCGAGATTGAGAACTCGAGTAATACTTCATACTAAGGTCACGTACGCGTAAGCAATCGAGACGCCTAGTTCCCTCAAGGCATGGTATCTACAATAGCCATCTCGGAGAATCATTTCTTTGTCGACAACCAGGGGCCAGATGACCGCACCGTAGTCTCTGATATCACGGTGAAGCTTCCCACTACGCTGTTTGATACGGTCTCTGAAGTTGTATCCGCTTTCATTCTTGTAATTCATAATCCTTGGATTGAGACGGATTCTATCTAATTCTATAATCTGCAACTGCCATCGCTTGTCAGAAAGCCTCTGAAGCCACAGGTCCAGCCCAGCCTCTTTGTCTGAATCCAGAGTGTCAGATTCCCACTCTCTACGAACGTTCGTGTTGATAAATCGGCGGATTTCGACAGGATCTTCGATAACCCAGTAAGATACTGACCCTAAAACCCTAATCGGACTGGTCAAAATCAGACATCCTCGTTTAGAACAAGGGATGCGTTTACAAAGGGTTATTGCACTTGATAATCCAGTGATTAGAGTAGGTCTTCGGTGCAACAACAGCATATCGTCATTCTAGGAGCTGGAATGGGCGGAGAGACGTTAGCGAATAAGCTGTCAAAACAGGTCGGAAACAAGGGAACGGTCACTGTTGTAGAGAAGCGATCCACCTTTTCGTTTCCTCCTGCGTATAACTGGCTCGTCTTTGGGTGGCGAGAACCAAGTGAGATACGACGAACGTCTGCCATCGGCAAGCGGAAGAACGTGAAATTTGTCAATGGAGAAGCACAGAAAATTGATTTGCAAAAACATCTGGTGAAGACGGCATCGGAAGAATTATTCTATGACAAGCTTGTCATCGCCCTTGGGGCAGAGCTTGTACCAGGAACTGTTCCGGGCGTTGACAAGTATTCGCACGTTGCCTATGACTTTGACGAGGCTCTCAAACTCCGTGAAAAGGTCAAGAATTTCGAGGGCGGTAGAGTTGGCATTGCGATCTGTTCTTTGCCGATCAAGTGTCCTCCCGCCCCCTACGAGCTAGCATTATTGTTAGAAGATCATTTTCAAAGAGCAAAGAAGAAGGCGGAGATTGATTTCTTTACTCCAGAGCCTCATCCTCTTCCCTCGGCCGGGGCCGTGATTGGAAGACAAGTCGAGAGAATCCTCGCCGATCGCGGAATCAAATATCACCCCAAGACGAAACTTACAAAGGTAGAAGAGAACAATGCTGTCTTTGATGATAAGACTAGTTTTCAATTCGACATCTTGATCACCGTGCCACCGCACCAGGCTCCAAGAATTGTTCGAGATGCGGGTCTGACGGATTCCTCTGGTTGGATTCCTGTAAACCCGTACACCCTAGCGACGAAGCATGAGAACGTGTTTGCGCTTGGAGACGTCACCTCGATCGAAACCCCGCACGGACATGCCCCGTTTCTTCCGAAAGCAGGAGTCTTTGCAAGGGGCCAAGCAGATGTCTTAGCCAACAATATTGCGGTTGAAGTTACCGGGAAGGGTGAACGGAAGCAGTGGGACGGTGCGGGCGAATGCTACATGGACGTTAACAAGTCCGAGAGCGCATTTCTGCGGGGGACGTTCCTCTCGAATCCACCGAGGCTGGAGTTTCATCCGCCCAGACGGCAATGGCACAATGCAAAGGTCAACTTTGAAAAACGCTGGATGAGCAAGCAGTTCTAGTTTCTGATTCACGTCTTCAATGTAGCGCAACGGCTAGTACGTATCCTACTCCGAACCCTACGACCGGGGAGATGATCCAGCTTGATATTAGTAAGAACACGTTTCGAGTATTCAGGACTCTCATCTTCGCGCCTAGACCTGAGCCTATAATTCCCGAGGACACTGTCTCTGTGATCGACAAGGGTACACTGATCTGGCTCGCTATCTCTACTGTCGCGGATCCTACTAGTTGGGAGAAGAACGCATCCGGGTAGCGTAGGCTGAATATTCCTTCCGATAATCTGCGTAAGGTACCGCGTCCCAATAGGAATGCACCGAGGACGCTTCCGAGGCCTACCGACATAGAGGCATAGAGTGACTGGTTGTAGGGTACACCGGCGATGAGTCCGAGAGTATTGCTTCCTATCACGTACGCGGACAGGAATGATACGATGAAGAGTCCTGTCTTCAGTAATGTTAGTTTCAGCCAGAGGTTTTTCGGGCTGAGCCGTTTGTCGAGAGCCACCATTAGGACTCCGAACGATGTTGCCCCGATCGGGGCCAGCGCCCAGATTGCGAGAATCAGTATGAGGAAGCTCGTTTGGGTGAGTAGGCCGGTTGCGAGGCTGACTCCGAAGATTCCACCAGTTAACGCTTTGGAGAGTGAGAGCGGGATTTTGAAGAGTTCTCCTCCCATGAAAACGAGCAGTGTCGCCAGAAGCACTGACAGCACTTGGGTTGAGGTTTCGACGGGTAGGAATACCTCTCTGACACGGAATAGTTTCGGCCCCTCGAGCACTAGTCCAGCTAAGTATCCAGCAACTGCGATGAGGATGCCCGTCCTCCTGCGCACCATGCCGCTGCCGATTATAGTGCCGGAGCATGCTGAGAGATTGTTTCCACCCACAACCATTCCGAGTAGGCCAGCTAGGACAAGCGAGACAATGTCCAGGGTGGAGATCATTTGTTCAGCGCTAGGCCCCTAACGCTTTCATTAGGGCCATTACAACATCCGACGCATCCTCGCAAAGGTCGAGAATGTCATCCGCCTCTATCGTCGTTTCTAGATAGTTGTGAAACTGTGCATAATCCAGTTTTTCCCAGGACCCATAGATCTCGTCGAGCATTGCATCCTTGACATCGTCCCCTTCCTCTTCTAACTGTTCGATTTCGCTGGCTAGGCCGAACGCCCTGGTCCGGTCAGTACCAGCGATTTCCAACAATTTTCTGAAAACCCTTAGTTGTACTAGGCCTGTTTGGATCAGCTTGACTTGATCCCTTCGTATTAGCGAGTCGAATTCTTTGGCTTCCCTTAGCGGTCTCCTCCTAACCCGTCGAAGTTGACGAGACATCGCATGGGCTCGGTCGATGATGCTGTCAACATTGTCGACAAGTCTGAGAAACTCGTTCGAGAGAATAGCCGAGATGGCTCCTCTGCCAACCATTTCCTCGAAAGACTGGGTGATCTTGTCCCCGGACTTTTCGAGAACGTTGATCCTTTCAACCCACTTGTCTATATCGGAGAGTCCATTAGTGGAGCCCGCGAGAAGTTTGGCGAGTAGTTCCAGCGATTCTTCTGCGAGACCAGCCAGTTCCTGAACTCGGAGAAAGGCCTCCTTCTCCCCCGGGATGAAGAAGCCCTTCACCTTCGAGATGAACTGGTTCAACTGATACTAATTCTCCCGTAAGATTGTCTCGGTGTCGACTCGTGTTCATCTGGGTTGGGTCAGCGCGTAGAAAAGAGTGCTGTTCCCTTCTAAACGTGAGATTCAGGATGTATTGAAGGCTGTTTCTTGGAGTTTTCCAAGAAAAACGTCCAGCCCTCCACGTGTTCGTCCCGTATCTTCTTGCCTTCCGCGTTTCTCGAATAGCCTTCATGATAGTGTGTGAGCTTGGTTCCATTCTTCTCTAGTGGTTCAAGCATGACCGTGACTCTTGTCTCGTCGACTCGTTCATGGTCCCATTTCCAGGTGAAACCCAGTTTCTTCCCCTCCTCGAAAAGGGTGTACCTTCCCCGTAAATGCCAGTCTTGTTTAGGCCAGGAAAAATGATACTTTCCGCCATTCTGGGCCTCTAGCTCTGCCATTGGAGCCCACCATTTTCTGAGAAGCTCCGGACTCGTCCAGTACTCGAACAACTGGGGAGGCTTGACGCCGGGAAAATCGGCAACTATCGTGATCCGGTCAGGACGCGTAATTACTTGCGTTAATCCAGATCCCATTCCGAACAGACCAACTATTCTAATCTAAACAACGGTCAGAGTCTTATTACTAGTATGAGGTTTGCAATTACTAGATCCAGGATCGTCAATGGGACGGACTTCTTCGCGAAGCTTGCAAATGTCATCCTCTTCCTGTCCTTGTTCAAGATATTCAACGCAACGAGGTTGGAAGCGGTCCCGATCGGTGTGGCCATTCCGCCAATACCCGTCCCCACAGCAAGCGCCCAGGCCAAGGGTGCTATAGACGAGCCGGATAGTTTGCTCATCGCAACTACAACCGGAATAAACACGGTTACCAGTGGGACGTTGTCGAGGACTTGGGAGATCAGTGCTGTAATCCATAGTACCAGCGTGACGGATAGTGCTAGGTTTCCACCGGACCATTGAATGAGCTGGCCGCCCAACGAGTCGAGTAATCCTGTCTTAGCAAAGCCTGCGACCAGGATGAAGATTCCTCCGAAGAAGAAGAATACTTGCCAGTCGATACGTCCGAGGACATGCTGCAATTCGGTTGAGCGAGAAGATTCGTAGACTAGGATCAGGAAGGCGGGCATGAGGGTCGCTAGGGCAGCTGAAACTCCGAGAATAGTGTGGACAGTCAGAAAGATGACTGCTAGTCCAAGTGCGACCAGGCTTACCCGTAAGAGTCCTCTGTCTTTGATAGCTTCCGAGGGGCTACGAATCTCAAGTTCTCGTCTTTGCTTGTGCCTCTGCATTGCCTCGCGATGCAGGAATGTACGGTTTCTCAAGTAGAGAATGAAACCGTTCAAACCGACTATTGCCACTGCCACTGGGGCAGTATTCGCGAGGAATTGATTGAAGGTCAGGTTGAGAGATGATCCGATGATAACGTTCGTAGGATCACCTACCATAGTGGCGATTCCACCCACGTTGGCGGCAAGCACTTCTGCGATAACAAACGGTACGGGATCTATGCCTAGACCGTCGAAAACGGTTACGGTCAAAGGAACTATGAAGATCGCTACCGTAACAATGTCGAGGAGTGATGCGAGTGCCGCGGTCAGGAGTGGCAAGAGAATGTACATCATGACCGGATGAGCGTCGACTGCATTGGCTAAGTGTAGGCTGGTCCATTCGAAGAATCCTGCTTCTCGAAGCGATGAGGCGATGATGAACATGCCTAGCAGGACTCCTAGAGCGGTCCAGTTTATCGCCGCGACAAGCTCTGATCCACTCAGCACTCCTGTACCGACGATGAGCGTTGCGCCGAGCACTGCAGCGGATGGCTTATGGAACTTGTCTGACAGTATTAGGCCGTAGACTCCAAAGAATACTCCAACAATAATTACTGTGAGAGTAGTGGGGAGCGGCAAGTCTCTCGGTCAGTCGAGGCGCACTTGATAAAAAGCCTCCCCGAGCAAGCATTACGACGCGACGTTGAAGACTGTGCTATTCGAAAATAATTATCAGTTCGCGAGAGAGAAATACATGCCTGTCAAAGTCCGGGTCTTGTTTGTTGCCGAGAGTCCACCGAATTCTGGCAGCTTCTTCTATTTCAGAAGAACCAATGGTAGAGACAACTTGTTTCGTGAAACCATGAGAGCCCTTGGGTTTTGGAAGATTGGAGTGCCGATGAGGAAGAACATGGACAAGACTGGTCTACTTGGAAAGTTCAGGTCTCGTGGATTTTACTTGATTGATGTGTGCGGTACACCGGTCGACAAGCTTCCTGCAAAATTGCGGTCTAAGCGGGTCGAGCAGGGTTTAGAGCCTCTTCTCGAACAGGTTAAGCGGCTGGGACCTAGCCGAATACTGGTTGTAAAGGTGTCAATCTATTACAAGGTCAAGGCGGCTCTCGCGGCGGCTGGCTTTGCCAGCAGAATAGTTAATCGAGGGCCCATACTGTTCCCTTCTCATGGAAACCAAGGGAAGTATCGGAGACAATTGAGAAATTATCTGCGATAGTCCGGGATCAGGATCCCCTTGAACCCAGTTCAGTTGGACTGATGTTGTTAAGGTCGAGGACTTCCATTGGAACTGGCAGCTCGAACGTTCCGGGTATCTCCCCCTTTCCGAGGCATTTGAACTGGTGATTGTGGCACTTGGGGCACTTCATGTCGAACCGAACCTGGCCGGGCTCATGTTTCTCATCATGCCAGATCCTATACCCGCAGCCTGGCCGAGTGCATTCGAAAACATACGTTTCACCCAGGGTGTTCTTGCGGTGCGTTACAGAGGTGTTCCTACCCGGTTGATGATTCTGAGCGATCTTCTTTGATACTCTTGGTCTCACAGTTTTCGTTTTCTTCGAAGTCCGAATGGTCTTGTGCGTAGTGGTTTTGCTTCTCGTCTTCTTCCGAATACTTGGCAAGTATATCGGTATCATATGCTCGCAAGAATTTTTCAGGCTAGCGTTACCAGCACCTGAGGGTATACGGGAAAGATTGGTTGATCCTGAACAAGGTTCAGCTTGGGAACAAGATCAATTAGGCACCAAGAGCGTAGGATATATCCTGTAGTCGCACGAGTATGGTCGGGCCCAGTCTTGTCCTTGTCTCGTGAAAACCTTACTCGCAAGAAAGGTCTCTGCCATAGATGCTCGAGAAACGGGACAGTATGGTGGTCGTCGAGCCTGAAAATTTGGCTCTGCACAGACTGCCTCTATCAGGTTCTAGGCGAAGTGAGAACCGACGATGAATCGTCTGGCTAAGCATGGTGTGGCTTGTCTGGCACTGACTCGAATTCTGCATGATAGACCTGTTTTCCCGAAATCAAAAGGTCGAATCTCGAATGTAGTCTGTCGAGACCGGGATTCTTTGACACGAGCGCATGGACATCTTCCATGTGTGCCGCATTCTTGAACTTGGCAATTTCTATCCACAGTTCCTCGTCCGCGCCGAGGCTAATCGCTGAGGGTAGGCTTGATCCCCCGAACTTTGCAGTCATCTCCTTGGGACGGAGTAGTTCGTCGGATAATGCCCCTGCCTCTTCGAATAGGCGCATGATCGGCCTGAGCGCTTGGACGAAAGCTTCGGTCTTCCGTTTCGGGACTCGGTAGAAGAAGACGGAACAGTACGGCATCGCCAGCACAGCGCCTATCTCAACCGTCTCTGGCCGCTTTTATTTAGACCCCACCAAGTCTGGCCTGAAGCAGTGAAAACGCCATGGCCGTACAACAGCTTGTCAAATCCCGTAAGGGACCCTCGAGGAGGGTTTCTGGATTCACAGTTTCGGTAATACGCGAGATGACAACCCTCAGCCAAAAGTATGGTGCCGTCAACCTCGCCCAGGGATTCCCAGATTTTGATCCTCCGATGGCGGTGAAACGGGCAGCCGCCTCCGCGATCTATCATGGATACAACCAGTACTCGACTAGCCACGGACTCCTAAAACTGCGCCAGGGCATTGCTCGGAAAATGCGGGCGTTCAACCGTATTCCCTGCGACGCGGATGAAAATGTCACTGTGACGTGTGGCACAACAGAGGGAATGATGGCCTCACTGCTTGCATTGCTCGATCCTCGCGACGAGGTCGTTATTTTCGAGCCGTTTTACGAGAACTATGGACCGGACACTATCCTCTCCGGCGCGCATTCTACATATGTAAACCTCGAATCGCCAGATTTTGCAATTGAGGAGGAAGCGGTCAAGAAAGCTTTCACTAAAAATACGAAGGCTGTCATAATCAATACGCCCCACAATCCTACTGGCCGTGTCTTCACTAAGAAGGAGCTAGGTCTGATACGAGATCTTTGTGTCGACTATGACTCGTATGCTGTCACAGACGAGATCTACGAAGAAATAATCTACGACGGTCGGAAACACCTGAGTATCGCTACGCTTGATGGAATGCACGATCGCACGATCACGATGTCAGGTTTCTCGAAGACTTACAGTGCAACCGGCTGGCGCGTCGGTTACGTAGTAGCACCGAAAAACATTACCTCAGCAATCCGGAAAGTCCATGATTTCCTGACAGTCTGTGCTCCAACACCGATACAGGAGGCGTGCGTGACAGCGCTGAAGCTTCCAGAATCCTTCTACGATAATCTGAGAAAGACCTATGATCAGAGTCGGAACCTCTTGTTTGACGCGTTAGAAGACGCGTCGTTCTCATGCACTAGACCGGAGGGATCTTACTACATCTGGACGGATATCCGCAACACGGGGTTCAAAGATGACCGTAAGCTAGCTGAGCACTTGGTCTCCAAGATAGGAGTCGGGAGTGTTCCAGGCTCCAGTTTCTACCACCGTGGCTCTCTGGGCAGGACGAAGCTGCGATTTTCATTCTCAAAGAAACCGGCAACGATCCGAAAGGCGGTCGCGAGGCTGAGAAAGTTCAACCCTCGATAAGAATCAGGGATACAGCGATGAGGAGAGTAGTTCGTCGGAGGATCGGCTAGCCTTGTCTCCTTTCGGACCATTCTTCTGTGTTTTCAGGTGGGACCTTTCTCAGATCGATGCTTCAAAATCACAGTCGTCCGGTAGTATTCGGGTAAAGGATGCGGCGGATGGTGAATATGGCACCGTCGCTGAGGTGTGGTACAAGGGTCTAGCAAGTGAAGAAGGAAATGCTTGGAGCGACTACTTGGCAAGATGGACTCCGGTCAAGGCTGCGAAATGGTTCCTCGACTACAAGAATAGATTCGAAGCAAAGGTCCTTGTCGCCGAGGAGGACGATGCAATAATCGGGATTTCTGGGATCATACCTGAGAAAAAATCAGGAATCGCTCGAATGTATACGGGTGTAGTAGTAGCGACGGACCAAAGACGAAAGGGAGTCGGCTCCATCCTCCTCTATACGACCTTGCTAGAGTCCAAGCGGCAAGGATTACACTACTCAGAAGTTGAAACGCGTCCCGGAATCACGGCGTCCAAATACTTGTACCACAAGTTTGGAGGCATTGAAAAATTGGTTTCTGCCTAGAACAACCTCGAATCTCGTTTCTTGTCTATTTCTGGTAGATTCCCATTCGGAAGTCGTGTCCTTCTATCCTCCAGTCCTCCTCTAGACGAGCCTTCGGTCTAGGCTCTCCGGGACCGAGCACCAGCAACGTCTTCGCTCGCACTTCATTGATCAGGAATTCCTGCTCATCTTCTAGCCACTCCCGCCTTTCCGGATCGGCTGTGGACACGAACACGTTCACGAATGCGTCCACAGGTAGGTCCAGTCGTTTCCTCATTTCTTGCAATCGCCTTATGACGTCACGGACGAAGCCTTCCTGTTCAAGCTCCTTGGGTATCGTAAGGTCGACGTAGACGCGTCCTTCCTCGAACGTTCCGACGGCATGATTCTCCGGGATTTCCTCTCTGAAGGAAACCATGTCGTAAGTGATCTTGTACGTGTTTTCTCCTATTTCCAAAACGTATTCATGTTCTTGGTTCAGTGTCTGGAATAGTTCTCGGCCTTCCAGTTCTCGAAGCTTGGCGGCCAATTGGTTGGCTTGTTGTTTGAACACAGGACCTATCTTCTTGAAGTTGGGTTCCACAGTCAACTTCTTCAACCGTTCCTCTTCATCGAGGCTGACAATTTCTACTTCCTTCGCGTTGGCCTGTCGAAGAAGCAGTGTCCGTAAGTTCTTGGCTGCACGTTCGACAATAGGCTTGTCGCTAACGAGCAAGATCTTGGACACGGGTTGTCGGAGTTTGACTTTCTTAGACTGGCGCGCTGAGGAAACGGCCCCCGCAATATGCTGCACGATTCTCATCTCTTCCTCAAGTTTCGTGTTGACGAATATCCTCTGAGTCTTGGGCCATAGAGACATGTGTACGGTTTCAAGTGGTTCTCGCTCAGATTTTCGGAAGGCGTCTTGGTAGAGCGTCTCTGTGAGGAACGGCATAATTGGCGCTGCTAGAGTTATCCACGTCTTCAATGCACTATACAAGACGGCGTATGCGGCGAGTTTGTCTCGGCTCTCTCTTTCTAGCCAGAAGCGTCTCCTTACGAGTCGGATGTACCAGTGGCTAAGATCCTCTATGCAGAACTCTCCTAGGGCACGGACGGCGAGGTGGAACTGTAGGCTTTCCATGCTCTCCGTCACTTGTTTGACGAGGCTTGCGGTCTTGGAGAGTAACCATTTGTCTTCTGGCAGAAGTGACCTGGACAGCTTTAGTATAGTCCATCTCTGCGGGTTGAACTTGTCGAGATTCATGTAGAGGGTAGCGAATGAGAAGACGTTCCAAATGATCTGGAGGCTTCTCGCGGCAGCTTCTGTGGCTGTCCATGAGAAGCTGAAGTCTTCCCATACGGTCGACTGTAAGGTATAGTAGCGTAACGCGTCTCGTCCATGTTTTTGGATGACTTCTCGAGGGCTTATGATGTTGCCTCTTGACTTGCTCATCCTTTCGCCCTGCTCGTCGAATGTGTGTCCATGCATCAATACCGATTTGTAGGGTGCCTTGTTGAATAGTAGGATGCTCGGGCCTAGTTGGCTGTAGAACCAGCCGCGCGTCTGGTCGTGGGCCTCAACTATCACGTCGGCTGGCCACCACGACTTGAATTCTCGAACGTTCCGTGGATATCCTAAATCCGCCCACGATGCGACTCCAGCGTCCAACCAGACGTCGAGAATGTCCGGTTCTCGCAAGGCGGTTCCGCCGCATTTGCAGCGTACCTTGATCCGATCTACTCCATTCCTGTGGAGGTCATACTTTTTGGGTGGATTTATCGCGATTTTGTCGAGTTCTTTCCGCGAGCCTACTACAGTTCGTTCGCTACACTTTTCGCAGGTCCATACGGGAATTGGGACGCCCCAGTATCGTTGACGCGAGATTACCCAGTCTCTGGCGCCTTTTAGCCAGTCGTTGAAACGTTTGGAACCGGCCCAGTCCGGAACCCATTTGACTTTTTCATTCTCTGCCATCATTTTTTCTTTGAACGCTGTGATCTTGAGGAACCACTGGTCGGTCGCCCGTAGTATCAGCGGGGTTTTGCATCGCCAGCAGTGCGGGTAGGAGTGTTCGATTATTTCTTCTTTGAAGAGCAGGTTTTTCGTCTTCAGGTCCTGGATGATCACAGGATTGGCTTCTCTAACGTAGAGTCCGGCGTATTTTCCCGCCTCGGCAGTGAAACGTCCTGAAGCATCCACGGGAGAGAGTACTGGAAGACCATATCGCATTCCGACCTCATAATCTTCCTCACCGTGTCCTGGTGCCATGTGGACAATCCCGGTCCCCTCGGTCATTGTGACATGTTCTGCACTGAGGAGTACACGATGGAGGTTTCCTCCTGTTTTGGCCTGGGTCTCTTCCAGCAAAGGCGGCACGTACGATAGGCCTTCAAGCTTAGAGCCTTGGAAATCCTCTATGATCCTGTAGTCTCTCTTTCCGAGAACTGGTTCAAGCCTTTCATTTGCGAGTATCAGTTTTTCCCCGTCGACCTCGACCTTCACGTAGGTCTTGCCAGGATGCACCATCGCTCCCTCGTTTGCAGGCAGCGTCCAGGGGGTGGTTGTCCAGATTAGGATGTATTCTCGGGGACGGTTTCTTATCGGTAGCTTGACGTAGGTCGAGAAGTCTTTGATCATCCGGTACTCGTCTGTTACTTCGTAGCCTGCGAGTGCTGTTTCGTCGCGTGGGCACCAGTGTACGACTTTGACTCCTTTGTAGAGGGCATTTTTCTCGTGGGCCTTCTTTATTGTCCACCAAACAGACTGCATGTAGTTCTCATCGTACGTGATGTAGGGATGGTCCCAGTCCATCCAGACTCCGACATCCTTGAAGACGCTAGTCTGGGCTTTGATGTTCTTCTCGGCGTATTTTTTGCACTCTGCGATAAAACGATCGATCCCAAGAACGTTTTCGATGTCTTTCTTTGATGCTATATTGAGACTTTTCTCGACCATCAGCTCTATCGGGAGACCGTGACAATCATATCCTGGCTGGTCTCGGACGTTGAAGCTTTTCATTCGCCAGTATCGTATCACGACATCTTTCAGGGTCTTGTTCCAAGCTGTACCAACGTGCGGCGGATTTGTTACGTATGGAGGGCCGTCTAGGAAGTAGAATTTGGGCCGATTGGCCAATCGTTTCTTTGTTTTCTCGTAAGCCCTGTGGGTTTTCCAGAAATGGAGAATTTTATTTTCAGACTTGGAAGGCTGGTATTGCTTCTCGACCTTCCCGATCACGGCGGTCAATTTTCCCCGTCGCCGCCGCGCATTGCTGAATCGAAGATCTCAGACCTCGCCAACTGGTGATTATCATCGTCTTAAAAAGAAAACGGTATTTCTCCGTCTCCGTAGCGTCTGGCTCATCTTATCGAGTCATGGCGGGCTTGGACCCACACGAGGTCCCAGTTGTGAGCCTGCACTGGAGACGGGAAGTCTTGGTAGACCCTGTTGTACGGCTTAACCTGGCGAGCAATAGCCATTCGAGCATCCATGTTTGTCGTCGTGCTAGTTCGAAACCGGATCGCTGCTATGAGTCTCGTTACTGATACGGCGAGTGTCGATATTCCTCTGACATTCATCTCTTACATCACTCCTAACTGAGAGACTGGCGGTCGATCAGATTATGTTGGTCCCGGTGTATGCCGGCACCTATTGACCAGTTCTCCAATGGGTTCTGGTACCAGGCGTATGACGGCACAGTGCTTATACTCAACAAGAGAGCTAATCCCTAGCGAACGGGTTTGTTTGAGCTATTCCTTCGGGTTCAGCATGACTGTCCCTTCAACGATTTGAGCCGAAAATATCCAGAGACGCGTATCTCGCAATGGTGCAACTCAGCCGCTGATGTTTTGGAGGTAGAAGCGGACAGTCTGGAATCTTTCGAGGGCTTGCAGAAGGATCTTGTGTTGACGGGTAAGGACAAGGGCGCGAAAATTCTTTCCAAGACCATCCATCAAGGCCGACTACAACTAGTCGCCAAGACCTGTGTCTGCAATAAGATAGACGCGTCCACGAACCCGATTATCGAGCGGAACAATTTCATGGAGATTCCTCCAACCGTCTTGCTAGGCGGCTGGGAACACTATCGACTCCTCGGTTTTGAAGAGAGTGATCTGAAGGGGTTACTGCGTGAACTGGATAAACTAGGCAAGATCGAGGTCTTGCAGAAGAGGACGATTCCTGAAGGAGTCACAGATGATGCGTTTGTCATTTCTCTGAGCAGCCTGTTTGGCCAGTTGACGCAGAAGCAGTTGAATGCCTTAGTGACAGCTGTTGAAGGGGGATACTATGAGATTCCGAAACGAGTGACAACAGAGGATCTTGCACGGGTGCATAAACAGCCGCGGACGACGTATGAGGAGCACATTCGGAAGGCTGAGAGCAAGATTGTTCATGCTATGGCGCCGTTCATGATGATGTACGCGAGAGTGCCGGGGAACCCGTTCGCGAGCAGGACCCGTGACGCCACTATGCCCATGGCCTCTAGGATACTGAGGCAGATGGGCGTGAAGCCGTCAATCCCTGCCTAGATTGAGGCGCTAACGTCACCTTCTCACATTTTTTCACGACAAGAACTACTCTCCTAAGCATTCCTTTGTTTGTCTAGGCCCGGGGGGTAGCCGAGTCGCGCGCGTGAGCCCGCACGAAAAACGCTTGAAAAACCATGATTTTCTCCCTGAGCCCGCGTGGGTTCATACTCGACCAAAATAAGAAGCGGGAAGAGTAGCAGGCGTTATCTTAGCTGGCTCTGGCCCGGGCTTGTACCGGGACTTGTTCCCTGATCAGCGTCCCCTCTTTCGGGTCGCTGGTCAGTCTCTGAAAGGCTCTGATAATTTCCTTGGTTATTGGTCCTGGTCGTCCGTCGCCGATGGAGATGCCTTGTATCTTGACGACTGGCACGATCTCGGCCATGGTACCGGTAAGGAATACCTCGTCAGCGGATAATAGCTCGTATGGTGTAACGTCTCCTTCATGGACCTCGTATCCAAGCTCTTCCGCAAGCTTGAGCACCCGCATCCTCGTAACGCCGTGGAGTATTCCCGCCGCAGACGTTGGCGTCCTGACGATGCCATGCTTCATCAGGAAGAGGTTTGCTCCGTGGAATTCACTGACCATTCCGCGATGGTCAAGCATGACGACCTCGCCCGCGTCGGCGTCGATCGCCTGGAACTTTGCCAATACGCTTTGGATATAGTTTAGAGACTTTAGCTCGTGGCTAGTCCCGTCAACCATGTCCCGCCGAAAACTGGAGATTATCGCGGTCACCCCTTTCTCACGCGCCTCTCGTCCATGAGAAGGGCCTACAGGCTCACTCATTACGATGAACGTCGGCTTCGGACAGCTCCTCGGGTCTAGTCCGAGATTCCCTCTTCCCCGGGTAACGATCAAGCGAATATAGGCATCTGTCAGATTGTTCTTCTTGAGTGTCTCGACAACTGCGGTCATAACCTCCTCCTTGGAGAGCTGAAGATTGATCCTAGTTATTCTAAGTCCTTCGAAGAGTCTCTCGATGTGGTCTCTTAGATGGAAGACGATCCCATTGTATGCTCTGATTCCTTCGAAGACTCCGTCCCCGTACAATAATCCATGGTCGTAGACGGATACTGATGCGCTGCTCTTGGAATGGTATTCTCCGTCAATGTAGACGACTGGTTCTTTCCCGGTCGCCATAATGTCCAAAAAAGAAACGTGCCGCCTGTCCTATAAAAGGACAAGCTCCTCCACAACCCAACGCCCTGGTAATCCCTGTACCTAAACAATAATCTACTCCTGCAAAAAACACGCCTACTCGGAACGGGCCGGTAGTTCAGCCTGGTTACCTATGCCAGATAGAACGTCCGCCTTACACGCGGAAACCCGCTCAGGGACGCGGGCCGCATGGTCGAGAGTTCAAATCTCTCCCGGCCCACCAATCCATTTGGGACTTCCAGAGAATCAAGCATCAGCCTTGCTTTCTGATCGGCTTGAAGTACACTATCTCAGGGTCGCCTTCGCCTAAGTTCTCGATGCGTCCGCTCTTCGCGAAATTAAGCTTCTTCATCAACCGCTGCATGGCAACATTGGATCTGTTCGTAGAAGTGAACAATTTCCTTGTTGGAACTACTATTTTGATATGGCGGACAAGTTTGCTGGCGACGCCAAGTCTACGATAGTCAGGGTCAACTATGAGCAAACAGATGAGGCTCTGTTCGTAAAATGTTTGATCAACAACTGCGAATCCTACGATGCGGTCGCTGGTCCTTGCGAGAAAACATTGTCCTCGTCGAATCGCTCGTTCGATGAATATTCTTCTCCTGAAGCTTCCGATTTGACGCCGGTCTATCCGGAAGATCGAGCTTGCGTGCTTGAGCTTCGCTTTCTCAATCGAGACTCGCATGCTTCTCATCTTAAGCCGCGATGTGTTGCCGGCAGCTGTACGAATTCATAACCTGGAGTGGTTTACTGTTCCTTTCTTCTAGACTCTTCTAGCATTTCAACCGCGTGTCTCAAGTGTGGAATAGTGATCGAGCCTCCTACGACCAGGCCGATGTTGAATGCCTCGAAAAACTCTGCGTCTGACACGTTATTGTCGACGCACTGGACGATGTGGTATGTAACACAGTCGTCGCAACGTAGGACCAGCGAGGCTACTAGCCCAATTAGTTCCTTGGTCTTCTGGGGAAGTGCTCCGTCAATATAGGCCTGAGCATCCAAGTTGAAGAATCGTCTGATGCCAAGTCCTCCCCTCGCGAGGATCTTCTCGTTCAGACGTTCCCGGTACTCTCTGAATTCTTTCAGTCCTTGTTCATGAACCATCGGCCGGATTCACTTCTGGTGAGAGTTTGCAGTGGTCTATTAGAAGATGCTTAGAAGAACGGGTTAGTGATAATTGAGAGCTTGAAAAAGTTCGGGTGAAGCACGAGCAAGTAGTACACCAAGATTATCGCGCTGATCGCAAAAATCGTGTAGGCGATTCCTGCGAGTGCCCGGGAGTACCTCTTTAGACCCAACTCTACTAGTGTTGCCTGGAATCGAAATAGACCATGAAATAGTGACCCCGCAATGGCGGCGAAGATGAATAGTATCCCCAGCCGACGGGTAACTAGAACCCCCGTCGGATCATTCGCAACCGGCCACAACCCAAGTGGGTAGGCGATTCCTGCTAGGTAAATCAGGATGGGCAATAGGAAGGCGGCGATGATTCCACCAAGGGAGAATATTCCCCAGAGAACTGCGTGCAGACGAGCAACATGAGGCAAGGGTTTGTCGCTTACCTCAGTCCGAACAGAACGATGACGACGTAAAAGAACACTAGCAAAAGTAGTATGTTCACCAGTAATGCTTGCCAAGGCTTAGTCGTGGTTTTCCCTATCTTGATCGGTTCGACCTTCCCCGTGAGGTAGAACCATGTTATCGCGTGGTACATTGTGAAGACAAATGCGATGATGTTGAAGAAGACAATGAGCGGGTTGTGAACGACGTCGAAATAGGCTCTTGCAGAGGTTGCCATGAGATATAGTTCGTAGATGTAGATCAGGCAGAATATTGAGACGAAGAAGCTGGTCCATTCGCGGAGCATGTAGGCTGCAAAGTGGCGGTTGGAAAACCAGACTGACGGACCGAACCTGCGTGGTAGCTCTCGGCACTCTTTCTTTTCCAATCTAGCTTCCGCTCCTGGGCATTAGAATCGATTTCAGCGCGTTGGTTGAGCCAAGGATCTTTGTCTTCTGGATTGCGAGCATTGGGTCTACACCTTTAGGACATACGACGCTGCACTCACCTACCAGTGTACACTCCCAGACTCCTTCGAGGTCGTGAACGATTGGGAATCTGGCCTTGGCTCCCTGGTCCCGGGAATCTTCGATGTACCGGTATGCGAGAGCCGTTGCCGCGGGTCCGAGGAATTTTTCGTTCAGACCGTAGATGGGGCATGCTGCGTAGCAGAGCATGCAGTTGATGCAAGATGAGAATTGTTGATAACGCTCTAGCTCTTCGGGAGTTTGCTTGTACTCGCTCTGTTCTGGGGGAGTCCCATTTTCACGGATGATCCATGGCTTGATTTCTACGAGCTTTTTCATGAAATCGTCCATGTTCACTACGAGGTCTTTGATTACCGGAAAGAACGATAATGGTTCAACTTTGAGGGTTCTTCCTTTGAATTCGTGTAGGAAGCTTGCGCAGGTTAGTTTTGGAGTTCCGTCTATGTTGGCGCCGCAGCTTCCGCAGACTCCCATGCGGCAGGACCAGCGATAGGTCAGGGTGCCGTCTATGTGGGACTTGATGTAGTTGAGAGCGTCAAGTACGACCATGTCTTTCGTGTAGGGGACTTGATATTCCTGGAAGCAGGGCTCTTGACTTTTCTCAGGACGATATCTTGTCACACGAATGGTTGCTACTTCTTTACTCATTTTTCTAGTAGACCCGCTTTTCCGGTTTCCAACGTGTTATGGTCACGGGGTTGTATTCTATTCGAGGCCTGTTTCCGTCCTGGTAGGCCATTGAGTGTTTGAGGAAGTGTTCGTCGTCACGTTTCTCAAAATCAGTTCGATAATGTGCGCCTCTTGACTCTTCGCGGAGAAGCGCGGTATAGGGAATCGTCTCTGCAACATCGAGCATGAACTCCAATTCCAGCGCCGAAACGAGGTCGGTATTGTAGACATCGTCTTTGTCTTCGACGACAACGTTACGAAAACGTGCTTTCAATTCTCCAATGATCCTCATGCCTTCCTGTAGACTCTTCTCGTCCCGGAATATTCCAACATGCTTTTCCATGCCGACCTGCATTTCAGTCCTGATGGTTGAAATTTTTTCCCCAGTTTCATGTTTCAGGACTTGGTCAAAGATACGTCTCTCCTCACTGATTGCGAGTCCTTGTACAGGGTTGCCATAACTTGGAGGGGTCTGACTTAGGGCATAGCTTGCTGCGGCCTTTCCGGCTTCTGCGCCGAAGACAAGGCATTCTGTTAACGAGTTGCTTCCTAGCCGGTTTGCTCCGTTCATGCTGACGCAGGCTGCTTCTCCCGCCGAGTAGAGTCCTGGTAGTCCCGTGTAACCGTACATGTCCGTGTGTACTCCCCCCATCATGTAGTGTTGTCCAGGCCGTACTGGTATCGGTTCGTGAGCAGGATCTATCCCGACGTATCTTTCGGCTAGTTCCTTGACGAAGGGCAGTTTCTTCTCGATCACTTCTTTCCCTAAATGTGTCAGGTCAAGGTGTACGTAGCTCCCGTAAGGTCCGTCGAATCCGCGTCCCGCGTTTATCTCGCTCATCTCTGCGCGAGACAATATATCACGAGGACCCAGTTCCATTTTTCCCGGAACATAATTTTTCAGAAAGCGTTCCCCATTCTTGTTTAGGAGAATGCCTCCTTCTCCTCTTGCTGCTTCGGTGATCAGGATTCCCGTG
Source organism: Bathyarchaeia archaeon (assembly GCA_035656295.1). Taxonomy (GTDB): domain Archaea; phylum Thermoproteota; class Bathyarchaeia; order 40CM-2-53-6; family 40CM-2-53-6; genus 40CM-2-53-6. The sequence continues at coordinate 628,328 of DASRSU010000008.1, forward strand.
TTTGGGAGCAGCGTGGGATGGTACTGTACCATCTCCATATCCTTCAATGGTACTCCCGCCCGATACGCGAGGGCCATGCCGTCACCGGTTTTTATCCAGCCGTTTGTCGTGAACTGGAAGATCCTTCCGCATCCGCCGGTCGTAATGATCACTGCCTTTGCGAGTACGGTGACGAGTTTGCCTGTTCGCAGTTCAATTGCGGTGACGCCGTCTACTCGCCCTTTCTCAACGAGGAGCGACGTTACGAACCATTCATCGTATCTGCGAATGTTCTCGTATTTCAGACTGGTCTGAAAGAGGGAGTGGAGCAGATGGAATCCTATCTTGTCCGTGGCAAAGAGTGTCCTCCTCACGCTCATACCACCGAAAGCCCTGACGCTTATTCGCCCGTCCGGATCTCTGCTGAACGGGCATCCCCAGTGCTCTAGCTGGAATGATTCTCGTGGGGCGTGTTTTACGAAAAACTCTACTGCGTCTTGGTCGGCGAGAAAGTCGCTTCCCTTGATCGTGTCGTAGGCGTGAGCGTCAAGGCTGTCATACTCGCGAGTAACAGCTGCCATGCCCCCCTCAGCGGAGACGGTGTGGCTGCGCATCGGGTAGACTTTAGAGATGACTGCTACGTCGATCTTGGGTTCAAGCTCGACCGCGGCAATTGCTGCTCTGAGACCCGCAGCACCTCCACCGACAATTACAACGTCATGGCTCAGATGCTCCAAACGCGCTCAAATTCCCGCTTGAACGGTTCGGCTACCCGACTGGGCCGTGATTTAAATAATCTCATTAGAAAAAATGATGAAAAAGAATGTCCGAAATTATCGGTGCAGATTCGAAATTACTTATTCAGCGGGTGACGGGCTTGATTCTCTGCAGGCCATTGTCGTCTAGTCTCAATAAGAGAGAGAACTCTCCGTGTAGGGCACCGAGGAATCTGGGTTCTGTAGTATTGCGGTTTGCGAGGAAGAGCGCTGTGACGTTGGGCATGTTGAGCAGTTCGTTCAGTTGCTTTATTCCGGCATAGATCTGTTCCCATCGTTCTCCCCGGATGAGTTCGGTGATGCTGTCGAAGACGAAGTTGGCTCCGATTTCTTTGCTGTTCTCTACATAGTCTGAAACTATTGAGGTTACGAGACCTAGCTCCTTGTCGGGTATCTGCACTTCACCGTCCGGCAGTTCGTCCGGTGCGCTGACGAGGGAAGAGGCAGCAACGAGTTTGATTGTTTTCTTGCCTTTGATGGTTCTGTATAGCTTGCTTGACTTTGTGGTGAATAGCACGCAGAGTTCGGCGTTGATGATCCCTTCCGAGAGGAACCTGTCCACTACGCCCTCATAGTCAGTGTTGGTATCGTATTCTAGTAGCATCGAAGAGCCCCGGGTCTTCTCATGGCTCATGTTGATGCTTGCAGAAAATGCGTCATTAGACTCTGATAGGTTCACGAATTCTATGTCGCTGTTCCGGTGAAGAAAATCGTTGAGCTGTGGTCGGGGGGCGTTTGTGTTCTCGAGCAGGTACAGTTCTGCTGTTGACGGTTTCCCTTCTCGGTTCTCAATCTCGCGGGGCGTCATTGTCTCTTGCAGATCATTTCGCCTGAGTTCGCTTATTCGTACGTGCAGAGTGGGTGCGAGGCTCAGTCTTTCACCGAGTCCTTCTCTCGCTGTGCCTAAGTCTTCAGGCGAGTTCTCGAATACAACTTTTCCACTCTTGGTCCATTCACCTAGCTGTGGTTCAATGTTGTACAGTACTCGGCCAAGTGAGCCGGCTTCTGTTGTCTTGATTGTGATTCGAGCGCCCGATTCAATGAGGCTTCTAAGAGTAGACGAGAGGAATGACGTGATTCGTCGACCTGCATCGTGAAGTATTAGGTACCGATGGCCGCTTTTGACGATTGTCTGAGGCATCATCTGGCCTGTCCAAAGTCTTGAGGAGCCAATCGGGTCCGCTATGGCTATCGACATCAGGAAAACCATTCCCGAGCCAGTAATCAGCGCAAACTCCCATGCATATGGCACCGAGAAACCGAGGATCGGAGGTTGTGTACCCAGGGCGAAGAGGAACGTGGCGACTGTGACAAAGGAAAACCAGGATACGGAGAGAATACTCATGACGTTTTTGATGTGGACTGGTTTCGCTCTCTTCTTTGCATACACGAAGAGGCTTGTCGGATACACTATCACAGTGGCGAGCGTCACCAAAGTCGATGGGACCAGAACGACTGGGACGGCTATGTAGAGTATGATCCAGCCTAGAACAATGAATTCGTAAGTGAGAAACGACATCCTAGTCCGAAGCTTCGTGATCGATTCCTTGAAGCTTCGGCATTCTGGGTAGAAGTACATGATTGATGAATGAACTCCTATGTTCGCGAAGATGAGGTAAATGCATATTGTGATGGCATACGCCGCTAAGTTGTAGCCTAGAACGCGAACGATGTCGAAGAGTACCGCTATGATGAAGTAGATGTTTACGCGGGCGAGATTGCCGGTTCTGATTCCAAACATGGAGCCATCTTTGCGCAATAAGCGCCAGAGACCAACGAGAGGCAGAACTAAAGCCGTCACGTCTAGGTATGCTTCCGTGTACGTTTGGGCGCAACGCTCCGCAGATAGCTATGGATTCACGTTAACGAGTGGAGCAGTTTCAAGCTGGCGTAACTGTTAGAGATCAACTACCGGTACGCCGAACAGAAAGGAGTATCCTGGTTTCTTATTTTCTAGGGAGTTCTGATCGGATCTGTTCGATAATGCTAGTGTACTCATCTCTGGCCAGCCTCTTCCGCTTGCGAGCTCCGGACCATATTGGTCGGCCCCAGAACGGATCCGACCGGTATCGTGGCACTAGGTGCCAGTGCAGGTGTGGCATTCCATTGCCTAGCAATTCATAGTTCATCTTGTCAGACTTTAACGCCCTCGCGATCGCTGCTGAAACTTTTGACATATCTTCGAGGAAGTGTTTCCGGTCCCTGTCTTCGAGCTCAAACAATTCCTCCGCGTGCCATTTCAGAGTGACAAAGGTGTACCCCTGGAAAAATTGGTCTGGATTGAGTTTCGTGACAGATGTGCGAGTCTCGCAGACGACCAGGTGTCTAGGTTCACTCAGTCTTTGACAGATCCAACAGTCGTCCTCAAGTCCATGCGCTACTTGGCGCTTGTTGTCGTGTGTGCTCAGAAGACTCTTCTTGGTTTGTTTCATTGGCGTCGGGAATTATTTTCCAACCTGGGCACGCGTCAGTAACAGTTCAAGGCTATGCAGTGGCTTGCAGTTTCCAATTATTCTGCTCCAATACCTGTTGCAGATCTGTAAGTGATGAAACCATATAATCAGGTTTCTCTTGCGAGAAATCATTGTATTGGGAGAATCCGGTCTTTACGAGGACGGTTGGTATTCCGAGTTGTCTGCCTGCCCTTATGTCCCACCATGAGTCGCCGACGAGAAATGCTTCCTTCGGCGACGCTTTCAACCGGTTGAGCGCTTTGGTCACGAGCCGTGCTCTCTTGTCAACGGTTTCTTTGAGCGATTCTAGTGCGCGACTGGGACCGAGATCTTCTCGTGTGAAAAGGACTTTGACCAGTAGTGCAACGTGCAAGTGTTTTAGCTCGGCCTCGACGACCCAGTGTGTATAACGCATGGTCGCAATGGCTGGGGAAAAACCGTGTTGTTTCAGATCACGTAACAACTCCAGCGCGCCTGTCAATAGCTCTGCCTTCTCAACGGTTTTTTGGAAAGCTTCTCGATAGGATTCATAGACTGGTTCAACATTGGTTTCCTTTCTTTCAGTCATAGCGGCTTCGATTACCATCCGGGGGCCTGTCCCCAATTCGTAGGCCCGCATGTAGTAGTTCTTGAGATAGAAGTCATGATCAACAGGCTGAAAACCGTGCTCCTGAAGGGCCTTATTGATACAGTAGAGCTCTCGTTTATCGATCTGTGCTAGAGTTCCGTCCCAGTCAAAGATGGCCGCCTTCATGGGAATGATTTCCTGGCTATGGCTTACGCTCCTGTAACCATATGGGTTTCTACACGGTTACGGACGGCATAACACGGAAACGGGACGTTTTTCATCGGAAATGAGCCTAAAAGCACGGTTGACAGGCAGTGCAAAATCGGGCAAGGATGGGCCCGCAGATCTATTTCTTGCGATCGGGGTAGGATTTCTCATAAACCTCATGCTAGGCGTGGCCATTCCAGAGATAGGCGCATTCGTCGCGGGACTAGTCTCTGGGGTCATTGTCAAGGCCGGTCCGTCAAAGGGGGCGATCGCTGGGTTCCTCGCAGGTTCGCTAGGCGGGCTTGCAAGTGTTGGCTTATGGGTTGCGACTAATCTGATCAGTATGCCCGGTCCACTGTTATCGGTGGCATTTACGACCGCCGTCGGGATAGTCACGGCGACAAGTGCCATAATGTCGCTGTCCGGAGGAATAATCGGTAGCGTAGTGTCATTGCAGCAATGGCCGCGGATGACCCGATTTCTAAGTCGTTATAATATCAGTTTCCCATTTCACATGCATCGTTCTTCCGCCGCCATGAGGACCAAGGAGGAATAGACGAATGGCCGCTGTCTCAAGCCGCCTACTCGACACGACCCCTAGGTGGTTGAGCCTAACACTTTTCACATCGGCCGCTGCAGTAGTCGCAACTGGAACCGCGTTCTTCTTCACACCAGTACTCCAGTTCTCTTTCACACCGCTTACACTCTTCCTACACCTAGTATGGGCAATCAGCATCTCCGCTTGGCTCCTCAACCTGAAGATCAATATGAGCCCCGAAAAGAAGGCCTTGCTGGCAATCGGAGCGGTTGTGGCGTTAGGTTCCGCATGGAGTACTGCGCAGCAGTGGATAGCCTACCAGCAAAATGGGACCGTCGGCGACTTGATACTAATCGTAGGGACCATGCTCATGGACATTGCAGGTGGAGCGGTCACCTATACCCTCTACCATCTTAACATTCTAAAGAAATAGGCCGGGACGCTAGTGCGTCCCAATCAGTCCACGCCGCTGTGCAAACCGTTCTGTCCTCCTGAAAAATAAGAATCCGATAACAAAAGTCCCGACTGATAGAGCCATCGCTAGCGGCAGCTCCAATGAGGGGTCCAGAATTGTGAACTTGTCCACCGCAGTCCCGTATGCCGCATATCGCAAGAGGTCAGCAAAATACGTGAACGGAATCGCGAGGGAAACTGCTCGAACTTCTCCCGGTAGGATGCTGAGGGGGAAGAAGACTCCACACAGTCCTATGACTAGAAACTGAGTAAGATTGGCAAGGATGTTGAACGACTTTACTCTGAAAGTAACAGCGGCGAATACTAGGCCGAATCCCAACACTGCGAGTTCGAGAAACGCAAAGATCAACGCGAACAACAAGGGGTTCAGAATGAATATTGGCTCATGGCTGAGAACGCCGACCAGCAACACGGTGTAACCTATTATCGCTATGTCAGTGAAGAAAGTTCTTGCGAATCGGCCAAGGATAATGTTCACACGACTGATGGGTGCCAGGAATAACTGCTCCAACGTTCCCTGCAACTGTTCCGTGCGAATGTATTGCCCGATCCCCCATATGCTGGTGCTGAACACTATGAGGAACACGAATCCCCAATAATAGAATGAGAAAGTGCTAGCCGAACCTAGGGTTGACGTAACTGTTCCTTTCTGTACAAAGTTAGCGGCCACTCCGACCGCGAAGAGTACGAACCAGGCGGGCAGTGTTATGAACTCACTGACGATCCAAGAAGGATATCTAAGGTAGACCCTGACATCCTTGATGAAAACGGCCCTTACCTCCCGCAGGAGATCGAGGATTCGGTTAGTACTTGGAAAGGTCGCCAGAGACTTTTGCCCTTCTCTCAAACTGTTTGAAGAATGAGTATCCTAATACAGGGTAGATTATCGCCATCGCCAAAAGAACTACAATCGTCCCGTAAGCGCCAATCAACAGGTCTAGAGATTGGACGGACAGTCGCATGTCATGAACTACAATTGTCTGTGGAATCCCTTGGGCTACTACTTGGACCCAGAGAGGAAGCACAGTCACGTTGTATAGCGTGCCCGTTACGACGGCGAATAGAACATTGACAGCTTGGGTGAACGCGTATGGTTCTTTGAACCTGATGACGAGGGCTGCGAATGCGAATCCGATGCCGAACAATGGGATCAATCCGATCATCAAGACCAGGAACGCACCCAAGAGGCCAAGGGTTCCGGAGGGAGCCAGGAGGAGGACGGTCACGACTATGACTCCTAAGAACAAGAGTGTTGTAATGATGATTTGAGCCAGTGCGGTACCGACGAGGAGAAGGAATCTGTTTATTGGCGCGAGAAAGTTTTGTTCGAGCGTTCCCTTGATCTGTTCATCTCGTAGGCTCGTTCCTATTCCTTCCAGCACGATCCAAGACACCATCCAAACCCCGGTGCCGATTATCAGCCAGACAAATGGATTCAGAGTAGAACCAGTCTGGGCAGCAAAATTACTATTCGCATTTGAGCCGCCGACAGAGTAGCCCATTGCGACTACCATTCCAGTCAGGAAGTACGGGATTATGAATACGAAGGCAAACTCGCCTGGATATCTTGTAAGGTGGCGGACTTGTTTTCGGAAGATTGCGGCCAGTGGTCCGAATATTTCGCGGAATCTAGTCACGTAATGCCCGTCCTGTCAGGCTGATGAAAACGTCTTCGAGTGTGGGTTCTGCGATTTTGACATTGGAAATCTCAACTCCACCCTTCACGAGTTCCCCCAACATTTCAGGAATCACGTTCCTAGCGTTCGAAGAGTGCACCTTGATGACGCCTCTCATCGAGGATCCATCTTCAATGGTCGACGCAACCTCTGTGACGGTTCCGATTCCGCGAATCTTTTCGACAATTCTTGGATCTATGTTTTGAGCCTCAACGTCGATAACTTGGGTCTTCATCACGGTTTTCTTGAGTTCGCTTGGAGAGGCCAGCGCAATTATCTTTCCATGGTCAATCACGGCGACTCTGTCACTTAGTTGATCTGCCTCGTCCATGTAATGGGTCGTCAACAGGATCGAGTGTCCTGCGTTTCGAAGATCGTGAATTATTTCGCGTATTAGACGGGCGGACTGCGGGTCCAGGCTCATGGTAGGTTCATCCATCAATAACACCGGTGCTTCGTGTAGGATCGCTTTGGCAAAGGACAGTCTGATCCTCATTCCAGTGGAGTAGTTTTCAACAAGTGTTCCTTGTCGTTCTTCTAGCCCGACAAGCTTGAGAAGGTACCGGATTCTTTCCCGAGCCTGCGCCTTATCCATATGGTATAAGGCGGCGAAATACTCGAGGTTTTCTCGGCCTGTCAGTTTCCAGTAAAGCGTTCGGTCACCTGTCAGCATTACTCCAAGGCTCTGTCTTGCCTTTTGTGGTTCTCGAGTTATGCTGAATCCGTTCACGATAGCGTCCCCGGATGTTGGCTGGAGGAGCGTACAGAGGATCTTGATGGTGGTAGTCTTGCCTGCACCGTTCGGGCCGAGGAGGCCGAACACTTCTCCCTTCTTCACGTTGAAGCATAGTCCCTCCAGTGCTTGAACGGTTTTCGCAGTTTTCCGTAGTAGAGGACCTTCTTTGACGGTGAAGGATTTTGTAAGAGAGTCGGCCTCTACTGGGTTCATTCCTACTCACGTCTTGGAACGGGCGAGCATGTACTGGGAGTGGGTCCTATTCGAACTCTTCTAGGCCCGTCCGCCTTTCGTCATCTTCTTCAAATCTAGAACCTCGTCCAACTTCTCCTTTGGAAGGATGCCTTGTTCGAGGACGACCTGTCGAAGGGACTTGTTCTCAGCCATTGCTTTCTTCGCAATCTTTGTAGCATTATCATACCCAATTATCGGCGTCAGTCTCGTAACCATCATCAATGTTCGTTCAGCATACTCGAGACAGCGTTTCTTATCGACGGCTATCCCCGCAACGCACTTTTCGCCTAGGATTCTGGAACCGTTGGCGAGAATCTCGATGGATTGCAAGAGGTCATAAGCAATGACCGGCATCATCGTGTTTAGTTCAAGCTGACCGAGAGAGCCACATATCCCGATTGATGTATCGTTCCCATATACTTTGGCGGCGATCAGCCCTAACGCTTCAGGGATTACTGGATTCACTTTCCCAGGCATTATGCTTGAGCCCGGCTCCATCGCCGGCAAGTCGATCTCACCGATCGCGGTCCGAGGTCCAGAATTCAATAGTCTAAGATCGTTGGAAATCTTCATCAGGCTGGTGGCGATAGTTTTCAGCAAGCCACTTGCTTCGACACAGCCGTCCTTGCCTTGCATTGCTTCGAACGTGTTGTCCGCCTTCCGGAAGGCGAAGCCGGTGAGACGATTGATTTCGGCGATTGCCAGCTCTGCATATTTCGGATGAGCGTTCAACCCGGTACCTACAGCGGTCCCGCCAAGCGGCAGCTCAAGCAATGTGTCCCTAGCATGTTCTGCACGAATGATCCCGTGCCTTATCATGCTCAGGTATCCGCTGAATTCTTGTCCGACCATGATTGGGACAGCATCCTGTAGATGGGTTCTTCCTGCTTTGACAGTGTCCTCGAATTCTTTGACCTTCTGCTCCAAAGCCGTTGCCAATGTTCTGAGACCGGGGAGTAGCCTCCGACCGATCGCCTCTACCGAGGAGACGTGAATTGCTGAGGGAAATACATCGTTGGTCGACTGGCACATGTTAACATGGTCGTTCGGATGTACTAGAGACCTATCTCCGCGTCGTCCTCCCAGGAGCTCGTCTGCACGGTTCGCGATCACCTCGTTCATGTTCATGTTTGTCGAGGTTCCACTGCCCGTCTGGAAAACGTCTACGGCAAACTGGTCGTAGAGGGCGCCTTCCATGATCTCTTTCGCTGCCGAAACGATTGCCTCCCCCTTCTTCCGGTCTAGGATGCCAAGTTGCATGTTGGCCTTAGCAGCTGAGAACTTGATGACAGCTAGAGCACGGATAAATTCCCGTGGGAAGCGTAATCCGGAGATTGGAAAATTGTCAACAGCTCGCTGAGTCTCTGCTCCATAGTAGACGGAGCTAGGAACCTTAACTTCGCCCATAGAGTCCTTTTCGACTCTGTAGTCTTCGACAGTAACCATTAGCGTGACATCTATTGAGCCCGCGGGAAATGGTTGATAAAAAGACTGTCTATCTAGGGCCCCGACAAGTCGGGCCAATAAACACGTTCCGAGTTTAGTTTCGTTCCTCTCTACGGTCTAAGACACCTACCTTTTACAGACGCTGATATGATTTCGATCAGCAAGCTCCAGCGGAATAGCAAGGAATTGCGACAACAGGTCCTAGACGTTGTCGCACTCGTTAGCGAGATAAGAGAGGACCAAAGAAGACGCTTGCGGGCCAGCCGAAAGTAGTCTACATACAAGAGATCAATGGAGCAGAATAGTTTACATTGAAACCGTGTTTCAGAATCTTTTGCTATGAGGCTCGCAAGGTTCCGAGACGCGAAGGGCGTCCTCCGTATAGGAGCACAAGCTGAGGCCGATTATCTTGCCACCCTGCCGATAGACGAGAATAGTCGTGAACCACTCCTAGGCTTTCTCAGCAACGCCCAGATATGGCCGCGTCGCTGAACGTGCCGTCGAGGTCGCTACGAAGGAGATCGGGAAAAACAGACTGGACAAGAATAGCGAAGACATCTTCCGTTCAGACCAAGTGACAATATTGCCTCCAATCGCACATCCGTCAAAGATAATCTGCATGGGAGGAAACTTTTCCGACCATTTACAAGAAGGATCGACCAGTCTGCCTCCGTTTCCAATTTCGTTCCTCAAATCACCAACTGCTCTGATCGGTCACAAGGCGCCGGTTGTCTACCCGAGTAAGGTGAAGCTTCTCGACTACGAAGTCGAACTAGCAGCGGTCATCGGAAGAGAGTGTCACAATGTTTCCCGGAAAAATGCGCTTCATTACGTGGCTGGCTACTCCGTTTTCAACGATATCAGCGCCAGGGACTTCCAATTTTCCGAGATGAAACGAGGCTTTTGCAACATTGGAAAGAACTTTGCAACGTTTGCACCAATGGGCCCATATCTTGTCACCCCCGACCAAGCCGGCAACCCAGACAATCTGTCAATGGAACTGAGAGTGAACGGTAGGACAAGGCAATTATCGAATACCAAGAACATGGTGTTCAAACTGAGAGAACTCGTCGAATTCTTTTCTTCAATGATCCTCGAGCCGGGAGACGTCATCACGTCAGGGACCCCATCGGGTGTCGCAATGTACCGCAAGCCGGACAAGACGCCATTCCTACTCAAGCCTGGAGACATGATAGAGTCGAAGATCGAGAACTTGGGGGTCCTGCAAAACAGTGTTGAAGCTCGAACAGAGAAAATCGTGTCGCCGATTGTCGCGCATCTCTAGAATGATACGCTCGTATGAGTTGGAGGGGACTTCTTACCTATCCGAATTGTTTTTCAAGCTAGACCTTGACGTTGTGCGTTCTTAGGGCCCGTAGCTCAGCCAGGTCTTCGCGTAAGACCCTGAAGAGGTAGAGCACCGGTAGAGCCGTCGAAAGCTCTGGTGAGGCTTTTAGCCTCTGGAGGAGCGACCCGGGAGTCAGCATGAGCCTCTCTAGACGGGTTCAAATCCCGCCGGGCCCGCCAACCAAGCTTAAACCTATGTAACTCGCGGGGAACATTGACGATGATTGTAAAACGCGTTTCTGATCTGATGCCCGAGAACGCGGGAGACTTCAGCGATGGTACCTTTCAAAGGCTGAACCAGGACACGAGCTTGCCATAAGATATGTCGAGCTGACCGGAATGGTTCCACCGCGTGCCCACACTGCCGAAGAAACCTTGTTCTATGTTGAAGGGAAAGGCATGGCCCGGGTCGGCGAGCGCGAGGTCAAGATCAGGCCAGGCACGATGCTCGTCATACCACCAGGCACGGTTCACGGCTCGACAAGAGAAGGCCTTGAGCCAATACGATACTTGGCCATATTTGTGGGAAACCCTGACTTGTAGACAGGATCTGGTTGCGGGCTACACAGAGCAATCTAGAAACAGGCAGAGATTCATTACATGCTGAGAACGTAAGGATCAAACTACCATCAGGCGCTGAGACGAGCCTAGCCTACTGTGAGCCCAGAACTGGCGAGAGTAGAACTGTTTGCGTCGTCATAGCTCATGGCGCAGGCGGCCCAATGCATACGCCGTTCATACGATACTTCCACATGGGACTCGCTGAATACGGGTTTCTCACTGTCAAATTCAATTTTCCATACATGGAAGCACGTCGCAGAATTCCTGATCGAACAAACGTCCTGGAAGAGACATACAGAACGGTTGTCGAAGAAGTAAGATCGAGCCGATACAAGCCCATGGCCATTTTCATTGGAGGCAAATCGATGGGTGGCCGGATCGCGTCCCAAGTTGTTGCGAACGGGGTCGAAGTCAACGGACTTTTCTTCCTAGCTTATCCATTACACCCACCTGGCAGGATGGAAAAGCTGAGAGATCAGCACCTGTACAAAATCACGGAGCCGATGCTGTTCGTGTCAGGTACCCGAGACAATTTTGCGAGGAAAGACTTGTTGGAGCAGGTTGTTTCAAAGATTGGGCCTAATGCGAGCATTCACTGGATTGAAGATGGAGACCATAGTTTCAAACGCCATGTTGCCAGCCGACCCGAGTACGATCCGCTGAAAGAACCCTTTACAGTTCTCAAGGACTGGCTTCTTGATCATTCTTAGAAGAGAACAAACGTTCTGCACGGTGGAGCGGTGTAACCTTAAAATAAACAATCCATCCCTTCTCACGGATAGAATCAGTCATGTGCAGCACTTGTGGCTGTTCGTCTGAGCAGGAAGATACTAAAGGAGACGAAGAGGGAGCTTAGCCCTAGGCCTGCTGGGGCGCTGACGCTTCCCAAAAATCCCTTTCTGTTTCTATTATTTCCATGGGCGAAAGCCCTAGATTAGCTAGAATGGAATTCTGGGCAGTGCGAAGAAGGCTGCGAGGGCAAGGATGCCGAGGATGAAGATCAGTACTATGAACACGATTATTGCGACGATTCCTACGGCGATGGCACCGATCCATCCGGTTCTGAAGTAGTGTTTGACCAGTCCGAGAAACAGTAACAGTCCGACAAGATAGGCAAATATTCCGATGAAAGGTGCAAGTACCGCTATCGACGAGGCAACTAGGAAGGTGCCTATTGCTGCGATGGCCAATGCTTCGCCGAAGGTTACGCGTCTTCCTACTACAATCTCGCCTGCCAGCCAGAGTACGAAGCCCATGACAAGCAGATAGACTATGAGAAGCACTAGGAAACCGATCAGCGCAGCTCCGAGGGGAATCGCGAGTAGTGGCGTTGCCGTGAAATCCAATTATTATCTATCGAGCAAGATGTGAGAGTTGCTAATTTAGGAGTTACCGAACTCTTTTGGTGTTAGTTGATTTGTAGTTTGTTGGGGAAGGTTTAAGCTTGCGAGATTTTCTGTAACGTCTTTGCCCAGGAAAGAGTAAGAGACCGGGCTCGCGCCCAACCATGTTGATGGATGCGTACAGGTAGTATAGTCCGGTCCGCGGCCTGCGGGAGCCGGCCGAGAGTATGTACGGCTGTCACCCGTACGACACTCGGAGACTACAGCTTCGAGCGTATCGCGGGTTCGAATCCCGCCCTGGGCGCCATTCCATGAGCGTGATCATCGGCTAAGCCTTAACATCTGGGAATGATCGTTCCCTCTCGTCGGTTGCTCTAGCATGGTTTCAATCGTCCACTCCCCGCCCCAAGAAATCGTCGTGACGGGAATAACAGGGTTCATTTCCCAGCAGAATCTTGCGTCGATGATCGCCTTCGTCATGAACGTGTCTGGCCAGCCCATGGCTCTCTACTGGGCGGAGGGTGTGGTGTTTCTAGCAGACTTTGTCGAGCCTGAGGCGTTGCCTGACGAGTATGTGAAGGGCAAGATCTATGCTTCCAACGTTTCTCATGCACCAATGGCCAAGTACAATACGTCGATCCGCGTTGGAACAATGGAGGTTCCGGTCATCGACGTTTCTTCCAACGTTGCACTGCGTGATCTCGCGCGCTGGATTAGGGAAAATCAGCAGACGATACCCGAGAAGTCTTAACTAGACATTATAGTCCCGGATGTTTTTGGTCCCGGGGTAGCTCAGCCTGGAAGAGCTTCCGAGCCGCTCAATCTAATCTGGATGAGCGACGGAGACGCTGTAGGTGTGCGCCGTAATATGTGAGGCGCATCCAAGTCAGCCTTACCAGGCTAACAATAGAAACCGGAGAGGAAACGCGAATATGCTTCCCTGGAATGTCGCCGGAGAATCGTCGAATAAACGGTTCGGCGAGTTCAAAATAGAGGATGCTGAATCCTCTATGAAACTCCGGCCCCCGGGACCAATCCTCTTGCCAGAGAGCTACTACCGATTATTTCGACTTGACTGACTGTACCCGAGTCTCAAGTTCTCGGAGGATGAGCTCGTTTTGCTTCATGATGATCTTGTTCTGTTCAATCAGTATTCGTAGAGCGCTCGAGATCAATGAAAGTGACGGATTCTCCCACTTGAAGTCTGCCTCCTTGGCGGCCAAGGCTTGCTTTCCCTTAATGATTGAGCCTCTAAGGTTCTCGTCCGTGTCATCATCGGCGAAAGCAGTGCGCTGTTTCCTATCGGCCCTGTCGGACATGCTGGTTGCAGCATGTTCACGCTTGGCGTCTGGATAGCAGTCTTCGCAGAATCTTGACCCTTTAACTTCCAACAGCGGGTCGATGATGCTCAGGGTTTTACCGCATCTCGAACAGAAATCTGCCATTTTACTCGTCTATCTCCTAACCAGTGCCTGGCCTACCGGATGTTATTAGTAAATCTTGTAACTCGAATTGACGTAGCACGGTACTCGGGAATATTATTCACAACAAGATTCCGTAACCAACAATCCTTGGTACGAACAATCGGGATTGTTGCAGTGAAACAATACTCGCGTACTATGCGAATCCTTGGGTTGAACGTCCAAGGTCGTATTATTACACTTAGGGCATGAAATATTGAGTGCACGCGCCATGATTTGACTAGCCCACTTTTAATGTCCTTAAACAAGTGAAGATGCTGAAAGTGTTTTTCCTTGAATTCTACTTGGAGCCGGTGCCCCAGCCCGTCTTGAAGAGGGGAGTCACCTTGATGAATGGAGCTTCTCCCTCCTTCCACGGATCTCGTCGAACCCATGAAAGCTTGGAATAGAAGATCTTGTACAGTCGCCGGTATTCTTCGCCTTTCTCGATTATTTCGACTGGGCCACTGAGCAACAAGAGCTTGTTAGTGTCATTGGTGTCAACGAGAACAGCGGCTTGAGGGTTTTCCCTAAGATTCTTCAGTTTTTTTGTTCCGTAGTCAGTGACAATGACTGCTTTGCCAGCTTCCCAAACATATGAGACTGGGACAACGTGCGGTTCTCCTTTCGCCGAAGCCGTGGCGAAGCGACAGAGTTCGTTCTGTTCAAGAAAAGCGACCTCTCCCTTTGTAAATAACACCGAACTTTTCTTCGTTGTCACGTGAACTCTCTCCTCTCAAAGACGATTAGCCCGAGCACAGCGGTTACCACGAAATAACCGAGTAAGATGGCGAGTCCAGCAGGGATTGAGACCGCGAAGAGTGTTCTCTCGCGTCCGCCAAATCCACGTACGGCCTGCGTAACGGGATAGTTGTCCATTAGGACGTTGCTGATTATCCCTGCTCCGTACGTGATTATAAACCAAGGCTCGATGCCCAGGAGGTCGTTCAGGACTCTTTCAAGAAGGCTGAAGGCGAAAAGGAAGAGGATTGCTGTAACCGTAATCGCCATCGCACTACTCTTGAACAATGCACTGAACAAAAACGTCAATCCCAACACCGCCATCAGATACAGTATGGAGAAGAGCAACGACTCTACAAACTGGTATGGAATGGTCAGGCCAAAATAGTACGTGGCGTTAGCGACCGTTATTCCAGCAAATATGGCGAACACTATCATTGATGCAATGAACGCGCCCAGCCATTTTCCGATGTATATGGAGGATCGGCGTAACGGGTTGGCCACGAGAAAGTATCCTGTCTTGTTCTGGAATTCCCCTGAGATCGAATCGCCACCGAAGAAAATACCAGCAAGTATCGTTACCAACGTGATGAATCCGCCCCACATAAATGAGTAAAACTGCAATGCTGTCGTAACCGCGATAGAACTGACGCCGAAGTAGGCCACGAGGCCGGTGATGAGTCCAGCGATGAGCAAGTCGATTATGAGCAGTACAAAGAACCGTCGAGACCTAAAATAGTTCAGCATCTCATACCTTGTTACTGTCCCGACTTGTGAGAGACTGCTGGGAACAGTCGGTCCCGCGGTTACGGGAAGACTTGGAGCCGAAGGTGTAGCTGTCGTTTTCATCATCCTCACAAAGTGTCCTTAACGAGTCTAAGGTAGGTGTCTTCAAGTGCAGAAGCAGTTGGACGGAAACTGATCAGTCCAATCCTCAACGCAACGAGATCTGATAACAATCTTTCTTTGTCCGTATCCGTTCCTGCGGATCTAATCCGGGCGCTTCTGGGGCCGGTCCTTTCAACGGAAGCTACGCCAGAGAGCTTCTGTATCGTATTGTTGAAAACCTCATGAGCGATATCCCGTGACGTTTCAATTTGAATATCACTTGTTGATCCGTCGCCAGAGAATCTTCTTGTCACATTTGCAAGCGTGTCATAAACTACGAGTTTACCATGGTCGATTATAGCGACTTCATCGCAGATTTCTGAAACCTCGTTCAGCAAGTGGGAACTCATGAAGACTAGCCGGTTTTTCAGTTTTAGAGACTTGACAATGTCTCTGACCTCTGATTGTCCACGAGGGTCTAGACCAGTAGTCGGCTCGTCAAGCATTACAATTTGTGGGTCGGAGAGTAAAGCAGCCGCGACATTGATTCTTTGCTTCATACCCTTCGAAAACTTGCCTACCTTCTTGTCGAGCCACTCGTCCATTTTGACTTCAGCCACAACCTCTTTGATCCTGGAGGCTCTTTCGTGCTTCGGTAGTCCTCTGAGATCTGACACCATGGAGAGTGCCTCTCTAGGAGTAAGAGACGGATAGATTTCCGGACTCTCGATCAGTGCACCGCACGACGCGAGCGCCTTCTTCTTGTTAGTATGAACGTCGATGCCGTTTATGAGAGCCTTGCCTTGAGAGGCCCTTATCATATCAGTGAAAATCTTGAGCGTTGTAGTTTTTCCGGCACCGTTTGGCCCAAGGAAACCTACACATTTCGAACCCTCAATTTTCAGGCTAAGGTTGGAAAGGGCAGTGAACGATCCGTAACTTTTTGTTAGGTTCACCGCTTCAATCGAAGGGCTCGACATTATTTCGCCACGCCTCTTTCTTTTCGTTTTATCATCGCGTATTTACGGCTGTTCCTAGAAAGGACAGACTGTTTGATCAACATGAGCGGGCCCGCGGGGATTTGAACCCCGGACCTACAGCTCGTCCCGCTCACGTGCATAGGGGGATCGGCCAACATGTGGCTGCCGCTCTATCCAGCTGAGCTACGGGCCCACGAGTCTGGTTGATTCAAAACGTAGTTAATCATTTCATACGGTCAATAGGCTTTAACAACGCACACTTTCTAGGCATTGTTGACGCGTGATGAAGCCCCCTCCTCGCGGCGGAGAGACCGTGGATGATTACTTGAAAAGTCAGGATCCAGAATTACGTACGAACGCGGAACGTTTACGGTCGATCATCAAGAAAGCAGCTCCGAAACTTGATGAGAAGATGAAGTGGGGATTTCCATGCTACTCTGGCACAAACGATGTTTGCAACATCATGGTTACACGGGCCTGGATCGACCTCGGATTCTTTAGAGGGGTTGACCTCGAAGATCCAAAGAAAATGTTGGAAGGATCCGGCAAGGCTATGAGACACATCAAATTTCATAATCTCGACTACATGGACGAACAAGCAATCCTGAAACTCGTGAAGCAAGCAAGGCCCTCGATTCCAAAGAATGATAGGATCTGCATATATTGCGTCGCGTGTCAAATCTGCTCAAATGAGATCGTGAAGGATTCTTGACGGATAAAATTGTCATCAAAACGAAACATGGTGAGCTTACGCTGGACCAATTGGCTGAGGTTCAGCCGGGAATGGCTCGACTGATGAAGGAAGTCGGAGAGAGATACGGAATACTCTATTTTGCTGCTAAGGGTGGCAACTGGAAGCTAGCTCTTCATGAGCTGAAACAGATTGTCAGCCTGTTGAAGGTAGCTGGGACGTTGCGGCCCAAATACTCGCATGACATTGCAAGATTCGTGGACGACGAGCTGAACCCGATAGGTCAGGCTATTGAAGGCAAGGATTGGGGTGCGTTTAGGGATGTGTTTCAAAAGGGAATTGACTCAAGTAACACTTTGCACGAAAAATATGGCTACGGCTTCATCCGGTTTGTAATACCAAAGAATCCGCCGGAGATCTATGATCTAACTTACAAGGAGTAGCTGACAGTGATGACGCTATTAGAGGAACTGTCGTAGTCACTATTTTTCCAGGTTATCCTGCAGCGGCTCTGACAGTTATCAGACGAGTCCTGAACTCTCGTCTCATACGTCTCCTCTTCAACGCTCTTGTCCTAGATTCTAGATTGATATTCTCGTTTTGACGGGACACTCTTTGAAGCCTTCAGTCCATCCCGGTCTTAGACGGGACGGCACGTTGCCACACAGAGCTAATCCTGAAAATAAGCCTATTGCATTTGCTTTCCGAGGTTTTGGCCCAGACTACGTTTGATAGTGTCAACGATTCCTGTGATTTCTATGATCTCTTCGTCTCCAGTTCTCATGTCTTTCAACCGGACCGTGTTTTCTGCGAGTTCTCTTGGTCCGACGATGAGTCCGAAACGTGCGTTGACAGAGTTTGCATATTCCAACTGTTTCTTGAACGGTCGTTTCTTGAGGTCATAGTCTGTCCTAATTCCTTTTTGGCGAAGTTCACGTACTATTTTGAGGGCTCGGCCGATAACTTGGTCGTTGACGGTTGCGACGAAGACTTGTGGTGCCTGGTCTAGGTCTGGAAACAGGTCTTTCTTTTCTAGAGAGAGTATCAGGCGTTCTATGCCTCCCGCGACGCCTGTGGCAGGCATGTCGCGTTTGCCGTAGATTCTGCTGAGTTTGTCGAAGCGTCCGCCGCCGAATATTGAGCCTATGTCTTCGCTTGCTCGGTCGTAGGCTTCGAAGACTGTGCCGTCATAGTAGCCGATGCCTCGCACGATCCTTAGGTCTACCTTGCACTTGGATAGTTTGCCGAGCGCCTCAACCATTTCGATGGTTTTGGATAGTTCTTCGAAGCCTTTCTTGATAGCGTCGGCTCGCGGCAGCTTCTTCTCAAGTTCCGGGAGAATCTTGTCAGGCTCGCCTGCCATATCCGCGAATCCAAGGATGCGTTTCACCTTGTCCTTCGGGAAGCCTCCGCGTATCAGTTCACGTTCCGCTTCTTCTGGACCACTCTTTCCGAGGCCATCGATGATGCGGAGGACACGTTCGATGTCGGGTTGGTTCTGGACGTCGATGACTCGTAGGAAGCCTTCTGCGAGTTTGCGGTTGCTTATCCTTATCTCGTGGTCGTGCAGTCCAACTTTCTCGAGGATGTCTGAGCCGAGTGCGATTATTTCAGCGTCGGCTGTAGACTCAGCGACGCCATAGATTTCCGCGTCCCACTGGGAGGGATATCTGTATCTTCCATATTGTGGCTCATCGTACCTCCAGATTCCTCCGATGCTTGCGATCTTGATCGGTTCTGGGAGATCGAATCTGTTTGCGATCATTCTCGTCATGCCTACTGTAAGGTCGAAGCGGAGGCCTAGGTTTCTACCTGCCTTGTCCTTGAACCAGTAGATTTCTTCCCGAACTGTGGGGCCTGACTTTGCCTCCAGGGTCTCGAGGTTTTCGATTGGGCTTGGTTCCAGTAACTGGAAGCTGTAGGCTGCGAGAACCTGGCGTACTTTCTCTGAGAGCCATATGCGGCGAGCCATCTCCTCTGGTTCGATATCCTTCATACCGCGTGGGAGTGTAAACTGTGACTCTGACAGTGTGCCTATCACTACCTTAGTGCCCTTGGAAGTTCTCCGTGTTCAGCGTATAGTATACAATGTCGGTCCGTCGATCGATAACCGCCAGGACGAGGTCCTTCGAGTCACTGTTGGCCTTCGCAGATAATCTCGCCAGTCTTTCAAGCGTGGATTCTCCGCCTTCGAACACGATTGCTACTAGTCGTCGCATCGCACCTTTGCCGAACGTTTCAAAGTCGTAGTCTGATTCGCCTTCGCGTACCAAGTATCCACGGTCGCGGAGGTCTCGGTAGACCAGGTACTTGGTCCATATCGCGGGCTTTCCAATCGACATTCGAGTTACCAGTTCGTGTAGCGTCTTTGATTTGCCAGTCTTTTCGTCGACTACTCGGACTCGTTTCTTTTCGACAAGGTAGAACGTTTCATACGGGTTGAGTGTAACCCTACCGTCGGCGAGTGTTCCAAAGGCCTTGTCACGGAGGTCGGCGAGCTTCTCAGACTCAGGGAGGACGACTCGGCCTCTGGAGAGTTTTGCTTCAAGAACTTCGAAGGTTACTACTGGTGCCTGCTGCTTGCTCTCCAAGGGATTCTCCACGGGGAGGCCGTCCGAGTCGAAGGCGGGTATAAATCCATTCGAAATACCCAACGTCACGAGAAAGATCGGCCAATGAGAGCGGGCAAGAGTCTGGAACCGGTTAGATGGAAAGATGGCATGCTTGAAGCAGTCGACTCCACTTTGCTTCCTGCCAGGTTGTCATATGTGAAAATGAGGACGCTAGAACAGGTCTGTTCAGGAATAAGAACGATGAAAGTACGAGGTGCGCCTTTGATCGGGGTTGTAGGAGCCTACGGGCTAGTGCTCGCATCGAAAAAAATCAGGTCGGACAGCATTGAAGATGCAAAACGCGAACTTCGAAAATACGCTGACACTCTGATCAGCACTCGGCCAACAGGAGTTAACCTCCGCTGGGCTGTGGAAAAAGTCTACGAAGCCTCATCCCGTGCAAGGTCAACGGCCGTGCTCTCAAAGGAACTTGAGAGAGAAGCAGATGCAATCTTCCAGTCAGAACTTGAAGCGGCGCACAAAATTGGAAAGTATGGTGCGCCCTTGCTTCAAGATGCTGACGTCGTGCTAACTCACTGCAACGCTGGAACACTAGCCACCGCTGGTTACGGGACAGCTCTCGCGGTAGTGAGGGCCGCGGTGGAGCAGGGCAAAAGGATCAGCGTAATCGCTACCGAAACGCGGCCACTGCTCCAGGGCGCGAGGCTGACAACGTTCGAACTAGCGCATGACAATATCCCGGTCAAGCTCATCTGCGACAGTGCAGCCGCCCAAGTAATGTCTCAGGGCATCATCGACAAGGTGGTCGTCGGAGCAGACAGGATCCTGAGGACGGGCCATGTTACGAACAAGATTGGAACATTGCCTATTGCACTCTCCGCCAAATTCTATGGCATTCCCTTCTACGTGGCGGCTCCGGTTTCCACGGTCGACTTGGCTACGGACCCATCGCGCGTCGTCATCGAGGAGCGTGACATCCGAGAAGTATTATTCATTGGTCGGAAACGTATTGCGCCGCGAAACGTTCAGGCACTGAATCCAGCGTTCGACACTACTCCTCCAGAACTGGTAACTGGGATCGTGACTGACCGAGGGGTAGTTAGAGAGCCTTTCGAGGAAAACCTCAAGGCTGCAGGGGTCAATGGTTCTGGATGATTGTTCGAATGTATTCTAGGCCGGAACCGGCGGGGCTTCCTTCTTCATCAGTCCTGTAACTATCTCTACGGGGACATTGGCAACCGATTCAATTCGAGGCCTCCAACCGTTCCCTATCCCGACAAGCGCATAGATCCCAGTAACCTCGGCTTTGGCCTTCAAGGCTATCTTCATCATTGCGCGCTGGGTTTCGCCGCTGTCGATGATATCGTCAGCTATCAGTATGCAGTCGCCCCTCTTCAGCGCGTCGCGCGGGACGAAGAGGCTTACAAGTGCCCCCGAGTTGGGAACTGGAGTGAATACCTCCTCGAAAAACTCGCGTACTCCTGCTTCGCGTCCTTTCTTTGCTACGATCAAGTGGACGCCCAAGCGATGGGCGAGAAGTGTTGCGAGTGGAATTCCGTCTACCGCGGCTGTCATGACCTTGGTTATTCTCTTCCCGGCAAATTTTCCGACGGCGAACTGCACGGCGCGTTCTAGTAGCATCGTGTCGCTGATTATGCGGGTGTTGTCGAAGTATCCTTGATCGTCGAATTGTATGCGGCCTTGAACTTCTTTTTCGAGGCTCATGTATTTTTGCAGTGTCTTGTTGATTTCTTCGGCCCGGTCAGCTGTTGGAAGAACGTGGCCCTTCACGTAGCGGCTCAGTACTGTTTCGGGAAGATGGATTATGGCGGATAACTCTCTGTAAGTGTAAGTTTTCTTTGCCAGGTTAAGCAACTCGATTGTCATCAGTTTGTACTTCAGGTCGAGGATGCGGGAAGTCTCCTTCAATGGTAACCGCGATTTACCGTGGGTAGCCCGTATAATACTTTCTGTCGACTATGCTTTCACAGTTTTTCTTCGTTGCCTCAAAATTTTTCTGCGTCGACTCGCAACAACTCCGTGACTCTCTTGATATTTTCCATTGTACACTTGGCTAGAAGGCTCTCCGAGTTTTATCAGAGAGAGTTGAATGAACCTCTCACCCTTAGGGAGGCTTACGTGTCTATCTCCAGCATTATACAAGTTGACAGTGAGTTGCCCGCGGAAGCCTGGGTCTACTAGAGCAAGGCTTGCTATGATTCCCTCACGAGCGAGAGAAGAGCGTATGTGCAGTAGTCCGAGAATTGTTTCCGATAATTCTATTCTTTCAATGCTTGCAACAAGTGATTGTTGGCCCGGTCTAAGAGAAAGATTCTGATCGATTCGCAGATCAAGTCCGCCGGGATTCAGCTTTGCAACGCGTGGAAGGATTCTGAGCTGTCTGGTTTTTATCGCGCGGACGATTTCGTTGTCAGAGAGGGCCATTAGGTGACATCATTAGCTGACACTGGTTCAATAAAGATGCGCGAAAAGCCGCGGGCATTGACACGAAATCGTCAATCACCGACCAAGCAGGCGTTACAAATACATGAGACCGTGACGAATGCGGAGGTCCCGTCTGGCCTAACCGACGCCAGAACATGGCGAAGTGGTATTGCTCATCTCAAGAAAAACGATAGGATTCTTGCTCGGCTAATTGACCGAGCCGGCCCGATCAAGTTTCAACCTGATGAGGATCATTATGAAGCACTCGTCGGCTCCATCATCTATCAACAGTTAGCCGGGAACGCGGCCAGAGCAATCTTGAACCGATTCAAAGCAATCTACGGCGGAAGGATTCCTACGCCGGAAGAGTACCTCGCCACTAGGACCGCGAAGCTTCGCTGCAGCGGCCTTTCTCCCCAGAAAATCTCGTACATACGGGACCTATGCAAGCGACTACGGAATAAGACGCTAGACCTAGAGAAGCTATCTGGCTTGCCAGACGAAGAAGCGATCAGAGAGCTCGATGAAGTGCGAGGAATCGGTCGCTGGACCGCAGAAATGTTTTTGCTCTTCATGCTTGGTAGAACAGACGTACTGCCAGTAGACGATCTGGGCGTTCGCAAGGCCGCACAAAGAGTCTACAAACTTCGCAAGCCTCCGAAAAAAGAAAAGTTCGACCAGCTCGCAAAGCAATGGCACCCATACTCTTCGATCGCAACACTATACCTCTGGAAGAGCATGGAAAAACCAGACACGCCAGCAAAATGGTAACAGTCTAGCCAGAAACCTGCAACGGTATCCCATCATCAGAAATATTCTTTTTCACATACACCACGTCAGGGTCGTCATCCCCGCCTTCTTTTGTGAAAGCGATCACTGTTTTATCGATCTTCTTACCGCCACGTTTGATGTGTTCACGGACCTTTTCAGCAATAATCGATCGCTCATAACTTGCCGTTTTAACAGGGAATTTGATTTTCTTCTCTCGGCAAAATCTTACAGCCCAACTGAATGCCTCATACTCCCAGAGATACTCTGGCTTTCCGTCCCAGGCATGATGCTCGCTCATTATGTGGCCAATCTCATGCAGTCCCGTGTAGAAGCTGGTGAAGGTGAGCGGTGAAGGGATGAAGATCCGCTTTCCTCCCAGGTCGTAGCGTCCCCACTGGAGCACCACGGTCATGACACTCAACTCGAATCCCATTCCGCCGCGCTTCCTCTGTTATGATAGCGCGGTAATTCATCGAAAATCCTGAACACGGTCGTAAAACTATATTCCTTTCCAACACGCGTTCTTGTTCTTGTCGTACCAAGCGTTGACGTAGTCGCCTGTCCGTATTCGATTGCATACAAAGTTCGTGTCGCAATAATCACAGATTTCCTCGTTGCCGATGACCCATCCAGATCCAGGGTCCATGTCCGTTTTCAGCTCAACCATCTCTTCCGACAGACCCTGTGTCAACGTGTCAAAGGAATCACTGGTACACTGGTTGCACCCGGTCGCACATGGATAGGGCTCCACGGTATAGAATGGTCCATTGGCACCGTTAACGCTGTCGTGAAAGTCACAGAATGTACTGCACGAAAGATCACTCGACAATGACACCGTCGGTCCCGGCGGGAGAAAGATGTTGTACGCGCCTTCAGTTCCGACATCCAGCAACGTGCCAGCCTTGATCCATTCTAGAAGAATCTTCTGGATCTGTTGGTTTGAGATTCTAGGAGAAGGATCCTGTTGGATCGTGACGGGATTTACGAACTTGCCGATGCCAACATTGTACTGGGCTAGCCCTCCAGAGTACTTGCTGTCAGATTCTAGGTGGCGGCTTGCTTGCTCAAGCCGGTTGATCCATTGAGACGTAGACGGCTTGGAATAATATGTTCCCCAGTATATGTTCTGCCAGGTGTAACCATTCTTCCACAGTGGTCCACCATTGTACTTGATTCCGACAGACTGTGCTACTGGATAGATCCTGTGGCCACAGGGCTGAGAATAATGCCATATTCCCGAGGCCTGGTGGTCATGGACTACTTTCAGCTCAACCACGGGAATCTTTAGAATTTTGCGAACGCCTCTGACCCCGACATGGTCGAAAGTCGCTGATGCGGCTCCGCATACTGGACAGTTTGAGAGGCCCCGACATGATTCACAGTGATCCATTTGAAGGCAGACCTGCGCGGCCCAAACTATGTTCTAAGACTTCCCTAGGAAGAAGGGGGACAACGCGACGCCTACGCGAGGGGCAAGCTAGATTTGTCGGAGTCTACTGTGCTAGACTCTGACCTGTTCTACCGGTCGAATCGTGGTCTCCGTGCATCAGTATGTAATGGATCTGGCAGAGATTCTTGCCACAGGTCATACAGTACTCGGTAGCTCTGTCCCCACACTTCTTTTCATGTTGCTCTAGCTCTGCGGTGTCTCCGAAACCACCGATGTCGCCAACCTCAACCTCCTGGCACACTTTGAAATCTGGTCTGGGAGTGATGCTGACTTTTCGAGCCGGAACCCCATGTTTCGATTCTGATTTCCTGACGGTTCGCGGTTTGTCTTTGGTCTTCTTACGACGAGGAGGTGTACGTGCCTTTTGACGCGTCTTCGATTTCATGGTTATGTTGGTAGGATTCGCGGCTTTGATAGCCAATGTCTAACTCCACACCCGAGAATCCGGTAACAAAAGCGAGCTCGTCCTCCCTTAGGAGAATGCCAGTCCCGGGTATGACTGGATATCCAAGTTAGACGCGCGGCCATACAGTGCAAGTATCGGGGCTTCAGAAACCGATAGTGACTGGGGGCCCCAACCGGTCAATCTCGGGCATTCGTTTTGGACATCTGGCCTACTAGGTTGGACATTATTTCAGGCTAGGTCTTTCTTCATCCCGGATACTATGAAGAGACTGGACGTACTAATGGTTGGGTCGGTGCGTAGTTTTTGTTCATCGGATAGGAGAGTCTCCGTTTTTGAAATGAAACGCTTGTTGTAGGCATTGATCTTAGCATTCGAGAGCCCACCAGCAACAACATATTTCCTATCGATTTTCATTTGCTCCCTGAAAACTAAGAGACTGAAGCGAAGCTCTGCTTTGACATCGTTCATTTCCCGTCTCGGGTCGGAAGTGATGTATGCATCAGATTGAGCTTCCGCCTTGATACTAGTGAGTCCTGCCCTTTGGAAAATGCCTGGCAGTTTCTCACCAATTCTGAAATCTTTTCCTTCTAGCTTTCGTCCACCTCTAACCCAGGCTTCCCACACTTCATCTACTAGACGAGTGAATTTCTCATCATTTGGATCGTGGAAGGATGACATTTTTCCTAGCTCTACGGCCACTACAGATCCTCCGGGTTTCGTGATCCGGCTCAGTTCTTGGACGGCTTTCAGGGGATCAGTGAGATGCATTAACAATGTGCGACAACATGTGAGGTCTGCATAGTTCTCGTCAATAGGGATCTTGTACACGTCACCTATCTTGTAAGAGGTTACGTGGGATAGTCTGGCTTTCTTGGTATCCGCTATCGCTGCCTTGATCGATTTGGGATTCGAATCTATGCCGATGATCTTCGATCTGCCCTTGGAAAGCTTGGCAAGATACCTGGTAAAATCACCGGGTCCGCAGCCAACATCAACGATCTTCTGGCCGGGTCTAATGTCTAGAAAGATGAGGTAGAGCTGGTCCAGCCATGGTTTTGATGCGAGATATCGGCGCCAAATTTCGCGACTGCGACGCAGGTATTTGACACGGAAGGCCAGATTTGACACGCTATCTCTCCTCCGGCTCCGCCTAGCTCTGGGCCTAACTGGTGCCTTGAGTGATGACAAACCAAGAGGGTGATCGAGATTGAACAGTTAAGCGTTACAACGATCAGGATTTTTGACAGTCGACTGCTTGTGAAGACTAACATAGCTGATTCAGCCGAAGCACGGCATGAGCACTCAGAGGATGCTATCTCTCGATTCTAGAGAGTTTCGTCCAGGAGACTATGAAAGACTGGTCGAGATCTATAATGCGAATTATCCAGACTACGCTGTAAGCGTCGCTGAGCTGCGTTCACGGGACGACAGTTTTGAACAGGTCGAAATATTTGCTGAAGCGACGGACGTGGTTGGATAGCCGAAGTGGAGCGATTGTCGGGTTTGGGGAAGTACGACATGTGATGGATATGTTTGACCCTAGAAAGTTCATGATTAGCATGTGGGTTGATCCTGTGGAACAGGGAAAAGGAGTTGGTAGCGCAATCTACGATGGTCTAGCGAAGGAGTTGGAGGATCTAGGCGCGATGGTCGTCTGGACGATGAACAGAGAGGATTTGCCGAGACACAGAGAGTTCTTTCTTAAGAGGGGATTCCAAGAGAAAATGAGAGACTGGGAGTCGCGGCTAGACCTCTCGACGGTCGACCTCTCGAAATTTCAGGGTTACTTTGAGAAAATGTTGAGAGAAGGAATCACGTTTACGACACTGGCTGAAGAACGTCGTCATGGTGCAGGCTCATTGAGAAAACTGCATGAACTTGTGCAATTGATTGCTGCGGATATGCCTCGAGAAGTAGCTTTCACCCCCTTGTCCTATGAGCAGTGGGAATCTCTCGAATTCAAGAGTCCAAGACTTCTCCCTGAAGGCTATGTGATTGCTAAGAATGGCCCGGATTTTGTAGGACTTAGCGTCGTCTATCGGAATGAGAAAGACCCGCAAAATCTTACTCAAGGAGACACGGGAGTTCGACGCGAATATCGCGGTAGAGGAATTGCAACTGCCCTGAAGCTTAAGGTTATCGAGTTTGCACAAAAGAACGGATACAAGAGCGTGAAGACATGGAATGATTCGACCAATGCTGCGATGCTGGCAGTGAACACGAAGCTCGGGTTCAAGCGCCAAGTAGGATGGATCCGGATGGAGAAACTCCTAACCTAGTTCATGGTACAGTCTGTGACAGGATTCTGGTTGCGCGTGTCAAGATGACGAGCTGGTCGGCCTGGACAACTCGTTCCTTCTTCAGCTTTCCACGCACACGCGCGAGGGCTCCTGCAACTAGATCATTTCCATCTCCCATAGCAAATCGAGTCGTGCGGGTCCAATGAAATTCGATCTGTTCGGATGTTCTCCGAAACGCCGTGAAAGGTTCAGCCTCATCCGCTTCCAGGAATGTTCCACCGAGAATCGCCGGTTGTGGTATGTCGGTAACCGCTATGACGACGTCTACAACTGAGTCTGGGACTGTTGTCTGCATCTGCTTCCACGTCATTGGTACAGTGATCCGCGGCATGCTGGGAGTTGCTTGTCTTTTTTTGCGAGGTTGGAGTAGACTGTTGATCTGCTTGTTGGCTGATCCCTCAGTGATGGATTTGGCAGGGGGTTCTCGGGGTCGGAGCGGACGATCTTGGTCATACCGTAACTTGAACTGCAATGCCGTTTGTGCCTTGGACAGCTCCTCGCCTAGGTAGCCAGCATGGCTGAGCTGTGTGACCAGGCCCTCACGCAGCAAGCCAAGAAGCATTGACGTTGGTTCCCCGCCCCCGCATCTCGTGCGCCGGTGTGTGATCCGGCAGATAGTGGCGTAGGACGATTTCCTCCCCCTCTGGCTCGACACCGATGACAAAGTACCCTTTGGGATCGTAGATTACAGGCTCACGCTGTCCTCCAGGACGGATAGACACGAACTCTTCGAGAGTTATCGACTTGGCCTTTGTTCCTTTTTCGTTAGTGAAGAGGCCAGGGTTGCGGGCGGACAGTTCGCTAATTCTTTGCCTTAGTGCTTCCAAATCTTCCTCGCCTGTCCAGTCAACCACCTCCACTTGGTCGCGGAACTGTCTAATCTGGTCTGGAGCAAGGGTGGGTAGCACCGGGTCGTAGCCGGTCGCGCCGAGGATACGTTGTTGATTATCGATCCCGTGATCTGCGAGTGCTACCAGAGATTGTCCAGGCCTGAATAGTTGCGAGTCTCGTCCGCAAATGAGTAGAGAGCGGATTGCCGGGTTGGCGGTGATGTTGACTATGATACGTGTTATACCAAGGTTTGCTGTGTATACCATTCCACCAATTGCTACGCCAGGAAGACTTGTGAGCGAGCCCATCAAACGCTCCGAGGTAAGTGCGCAGACGGCCACGGGTGCGTCTGGATTTCCTACTTGGTATGAGCCTGCAATCACTGGCCACTTGGCGGCAGTATTATTGCTCATGGCTAGGGATTAATCCAGGCCGTCATATGAATGGGGAAGATACTAGAAGTATACTGAAGTCGAGATGCCCTTCTAGAGTTAGAGTGGTGCTCTCATCAGACGCCGAAGGTTTCTATTTTTGTAGTTGCCGAGTCCATTCCACGAGACTAGCCAGTAAACTACGAACGGTTTCCCTCGTTTCCTTATCGACCAATTGGAGGTTGGCGTCGAATTTTTCCTGGGCATTCGCGACCAGTAGCAGGGGTCTGTTTACCGGGTGCATGTTCAGGTCGACCATAATCGTTCTCAGGTGGGTTTGGGCTCTTGCTCCTCCTCGGAGACCTGTTGATGCGCTCATGATTGCGGCGGGCTTCCCATCCCATGATCTGTCGTTCGGTGGCCGGTTCCCCCATTCGATAGCGTTCTTCAGGATAGCCGGGATGGAATAGTTGAACTCAGGAGTCGAGAAAAGAATCGCATCGGAACCTCGTATTTTCTTTTTGAATTCCTTGACATTCTCAGGGGGATCATGCTCCAAGTCCTGATTGTATAATGGGAATTTTGACACGTCGAATATTTCCACAGACGCATCATCGCCGATAAGACCGGTGGCTGTTTGCAGCAGAGCGGTATTGTAGGATTTTTTCCGGCCGCCACCCGAGATGCCGAGTATTCTGACTCTTTCTAGTGCCATGTAGCATGCTCGGTTAGTAGTAGTTCTTAGAGACTAGGTTCGAGAGTGATTAGTGAAAACAGGGTACAGGATGTCAAGCTTCGTCCATGCATATGTGCGATGTATGTTTGAACTGCACCCGGATGTTCAAACGGGTTTGACAGGTCCTTGTCACTGACTGAATCTCGGTAGGAAAAATTAGAACTGAGACTTTGCAGGAAGAGTCGGGTCGCCTTTTCTACCTTTCACTAAGAACATTGGTCATGAGCGACCTCTCATATAGACTGGCTATGGTCCGCCCGGTCCTGCTTCCCTCTGCCCAATCCATGGCCATGTCAGCCATGTATGTGGTCGCTAACATCATTAACCAAGAACCGGTTTACTTGCTGATACTTTTACTCGTTCTCGCCGTTGACGTCCTCGATTTCAATCATAAGAGGAAGAGTCTCTTCCGAGACTTTGTAGCAGGGGCTGTGATCACACTATTGGCCCTCTCACTTAACGATCAAATGGGCCTCTATACGGGCGGTACAGTTGCCATCGCTTCCTTCGCGAGGCTCATGCAAAAGTCAGCCTGAGTGTGGGTGCCCCGATAGTTCGTTAGTATACTGAGCCCGATTCTGCGGGTCGTTCGCTCAAAGGCTTAAGACGCCTCTCACAGGGCTCCGAGTGGACACAAATGTCGACTTTACAGTTAGACGAGATTAAGCAGCGTCAACGTATACAGTGGGATGCATCGGCACCTGGCTGGAAGAAATGGGAGAAACACTTCATCCATAATCTTCAGCCTCTAACCGACATGCTGGTAACTAAGGCGGGCATCAAGACTGGCAACTCGGTTCTGGACCTAGCATGTGGAACGGGCGAACCCGCTTTGACGATTGCGAAGATAGTTGGGCCAAGTGGAAGAGTTGTCGGAGTAGACTTGGCTCCGGGTATGTTGGCCGTTGCCAGGGAGCGAACGGCTTCCCAGGGTCTCAAGAATGTAAGTTTCCAGATTAACGAACACGACGACTTGCCAGCATTACAGGATCACAGTTTCGATGCTGCTGTATGTAGACTGGGCCTGATGTTCATGCCTGACCCAGTTCGCATGCTAAGGGCCATACGCAGGGTTCTCAAACCTGGCGGGAAAGCATCTGTCGTAGTTTGGGGTCCTCCTGAGAAAGCTCCCTTCTTCACTGTCCCCATGATGGCAGTGTCGAAACATCTTCCAGACCTCAAGCCCGTTCCCCCGGGTACGCCCGGAGGGCCCTTCGGTATTCCGAGCCAGGAAATGCTTGGAGGAATCTTCACAAAGGCTGGTTTTTCAAACTTCAACTCTCAGACAGTTGATGTGATGGTGTTTGACGCGAACAGTCCGGAAGAATACTGGGAAGCCGTGACCGAGACAGCAGGGCCTATAGTTCTACTGCTTTCGAACATGGCTTCCGACAAGAGGAAAGCGGTACGAGAAGAATTGATACAAACTCTACGCGAAAAGTTTCCATCAGGTCCGGTTAAGCTTGGAGGAGAAGCAATAGTTGGAACCGGCACCAAAGCCTGACCGTCCTCACCGCAATTGCGATTAGGGCCCTGTCAAAGGACCGAGCTAGATCCGGACTAGGGACTCGGAATAGTCCAGTTTATAGGATACTTTGACCTCGTAGGGTGGAGCTGTAAAACCCTTCTTGGAGTGTGTGCCATCACAGAATGGCATCATGCTTGATCCACCGCACCGGCACCATGCTTGGATGACCTTCCCGTCGGCTATGACGAGGTTGGGACCGTTCTCGGTTGATTTGATCACGACTCTACTGCTCATGACTGGATAATGTCCCCTAGTCAATATATGAACGGGAAAGATACCAGGAGTATACCACAGGTGCGAGAAAGGTTGGCTATCCAGAGTTCAAGGCAGGAAGAGGACGTTTCGGTCAAATCGTCTAAACAATGCCAGGTCGGAATGGATCTGGCAGCGTTGGGAAAAAGGTGGACTTTTCACATTCTGAGAAACATTGGCGTCCATCAGGTGGACCGGTTCAACCAGATGCTCCGCTCACTACCCGGGTTGACTCCTCGCGTGTTGATCATGAGACTGAACGAGCTTGAGCAACGTAATTTGATCAGACCGGTCGTAATTCGAGAGAGGCCGAGACTGGTCCATTGGGAGCTTACTGATAAAGGGAGAGACACGCTACCTATTTTCGAAGGCTACACATCTTTCGTGACGAAATGGTATCCAGGCTCGACATTGAGGAATCATCGTGCTGAGGTTACAAAACGGCCGAATATTTTAGATCTCATCGAGCAACACAAACAAAGTGTAACCGGTTAGGATATCGATCCCAGGCTAGGCACAGTAACAGATTTCCGGTCCACACTTTCTCGGACCGACCCTGACAGCCGGTCGATTATTGCTACGCTTATAGAGTGCCCGCAAGCCCGGGGTGCTGTGCGTCTAACCCACCGCTCACTCGGCAAAGATAAGAGAAGGCACGACCAAATTAGCACCTTAGGATTCAGTCCTCGCTTTGAAAAAGTGTGCAGTTTGCGGTTCCTTCTCTCCAGACGAAGAAAGCACCTGCGGAATCTGCGCGAGAAGTCTGAGAGATGTAGAACCAATTCATGAAAGTCTGGAATCAGTCGAGCTAGCGGATCAAGCTGCTCGGCGAGCAGAAGATCGGGAGGAGGCAACGATACAGCTTAGGAGGGTACTGGTTAGAACCCTAGCCGGTCTAGGAGTTGGCGCGGGGGTCTTAGTCTTTGGAATAGTAGCTTTATTTTTCAATGGGTTTGGTGTTCCACTGCTTGTTTACCTGAGCTTCCTACTCTTCCCGTTGGGACTCTGGATCCTGGCCTCTTCGCTAGGCGGTCTAGTTCCGGGCTCGCTACAGGCGTACATTCGAGCCCGATGGTATTTTCTATTGCACGCTGCCCCGCAAGATGATGCTCTAAAGAGAGAGAAACGAGACACGCAGCCGAACAATTAGCAACGTAGCCGCGAACGGTTAAGATGAGATATCTCAGCCTCGACTTGCCTACAACTATGCGGTTCGTGGATCGGCTCACTTTAACAATCGATCGCTTGCTACGCTTATAGAATGGCGACACGGCCAGGTCTCGTGCGTCTAACCCATCGCTCGCTGGTGCAGACGCTTCTTGGGGCGAGCTTCTGGGGTCTCTCCGGTACTGCTGCCCAGGCACTGTTTCAGATCTACAAGTTTCCCGTGTTGAGCCTCGTCACAATACGCATGCTGTTATCAGCCGTTGCTCTCATAGTGATCATTCGTCCGCGTCTTCCACAGAGACCATTTCTTCGAATGGTATTGCTAGGTGTGTTTGGCTATGCTGGTTCTTCATTCGGCTACCTCGCAGCGATCCAGTTTTCCAACGCAGCCACTGCGACCCTGTTGCAGTTTCTGTTCTTGCCAATGGTTGCAGGCTATGAGGCCTTGACAGGGTATCTTCACTGGACCCGTCGCTGGACTCTTACCCTGATTCTCGCGGTGGCGGGAACGCTGTTGTTGATTGTCGGAACTGGGCTCCAGGTATTGGTCACTCCGCTCGGACTAGCGTTTGGATTGTTGGCCGCTGTCTCAGGGGCATATTACAATCTAGGATCGCGAAGCTATGTTCGCTCGCACGGAGCTTGGTGGACAACCAGCTGGGGCTTTGCGATCGGAGGGCTGGTCACCCTGCCAGTTGGGCTATTCTTCCTGCGCGACTATTTGCTCCCGTCAAGCGTTGGAGCTACTGTGGAAGTTTTCTTCTTGGTCGGGTTCGTGACGGTTTTTGGCACAATCCTCGCGTTTAGTCTGTACATTTCAGGACTAGAACATCTCTCAGCGACGGAGACTGGAATCGCGTCCTCTTCGGAGCCTATCATGTCCGCGGCCGCGGCCTACCTATTTCTCGGAGTGGTCTTGACCCCGACACAATATCTTGGCGGAGCGCTGATAATACTCGCAGTAGTTCTGGTTGCTGCAAGAAGTAGTCAGAGCGTAACAGAGAACACACCTAGACCCAAAGACCCTCTTTAGTCGTATGGCTAGTTACCCCGGATCCACTGCTCTGGTTTCGACAATGCAATATCAGATGCCTCATTGCAATTGACTCTAGTCGAGTGTGGATAGAGAAATGACAGATTCAAGTTCAGCGTCCAAGACTTGGGGTGCATTTACCCCAGCGATGCCGGCGTTCATCCGGCTGATAGTCAGCGTGATAGTGCTCGTTGCCGTTGAGGCTGTCGTACTCGGATTTCCGGGTATAAACCAGCCTATCTCAGGCTCCAGCATCTCCATAGCCAACATAGCAGTATTCCTAATCGGCCTCTTCGTCTTCTTGATCCTCCTCAAATTCGGGGACCAACTCACCACGGCACTCACTGACGCGTACAAGTCGTACAAGTCATGGACTCCACTGGTTGGCTACGTGTTCCAGATCATAGCTGTCATAATATTGTACTCCGTGACCAACGGCCTCGTCAGCTCCTACATGCTCAGTGCTCCATGGGTCATCCCGCTTGGCTTCCTGCTGATGGCACTTATTCCCACCGTCAAGGTCGCAATGAGTTTCGTGCACAACTTAGAGGGAACCCCCAACAGCAAGCACAGCCAGAACTAGTCTTAGCTGGCGCGATCTGAAAGACGAAGCGTTCTTGTTAATCATTCTACGCCACACCTTGGCCTTGTCGTGAAGGGCGCAGGGCATAACGCTCGTCGCGTGATTTTCAGCGGAACAATCGTCTCTTTCCAAAGATTACTAGGAGGATGACTATTGCGATGCTAATCATGACAGCCACTATGGTTCCAATGCTGGAATCTTGGAGGTCAGCAGGCGGAAGGAGCACTCCGCTAATCACGATTGTCTCAGAGACAATGCTATAGGCGATGCTTAGGAGATTCAGACCGAGGGCCGCGTTCCATGCCCAAGCGTCCCGCTTCCAGATGCCATAGGCGACCGGAAATGCGAAGAGTCCCAGCCCGGCATGAATGATCCCTAGCACCTTGTTCATCGCGAAAACGGTTAGAGCTGTTCCACCGAGAAAAACGATCCCGCCCACTACTATCTCAAGAATAACGATTATTGCTAGTTTGAGGGATCGCATAATGACTGGACACTGATCCAAAGTCGGATTCGACATTACTTCTGGCTAGCCTCAACGATCATTCTTCGAGTGCCAGGTCGGCTACGGGATCATTATGGTCCCATGCATCCAAGGATGGAGCGTGCAGTAATAGTAGTAGGTGCCTGGACTCAGAATGAAATTAAACTGGTACCGCGCGTTTTTCCGGAATCCAGAGGGTGATTGACTGTTCGAGTCGAATGCGCGTGAAGAAGAAGTGTTTGCGCCGGATCCATTGGGGCATGCATCGCTGGAGTCAGTGCTAACACATTCCGTAACCGTATGAGGCTGGCTACCAGTGTTGGTCCAGGTTAAGCTAGTACCGGTCGTCACATTCTTGGTTGTCGGGCTATAAGCACAGTTTCCACCGTTCGAACAGAAGCCAGTGTCCCATACGGTTACATTGGGACCCATTGGTGGTGGAGGAGGGGTGCCGGCCCGGTTTGCTGCGTAGGCGATTCCAGCTACCACGACTATTACGACGGCGACTATTCCGATAATTATCCAGAGCTTCTTGCGGCGATGGGACGAAGCTTTCGATGGTTCCTGAACGTTCGAAGACATCTTTCTGGTTCCCTTTCTTGGGACAGTACGAGGCTTGAGCGGTTCATAGCTGAACGCCTAAACGGCGGCCGGTTTTCGGACATTTTTTTAGGCCCGATTTTAGACCCGGTCCTGCTGAGAATGCAGCGACCAGCCGACTTAGACATTCGCATAATGAAAGAGTTGACTAGTCCTAGTTCTTTCCGTTGGGACATTAGAGAATCCTATGGTAGCATTGCTGCGAAGATCGGGGTCGACGAGGAGACTGTTAGGAGGAGGGTCAACCGGGCCCGTGAATCCGGTTTCTTGAAAGGGTGGCAGGTCGTTCTGAACCCTCACGTGATAGGGCGTGAGTCTGCTGGTGCGCAGCTGACAGTGGACGATGAGAACAGGAAGGGCTCGGTGATTTCCGACATCGAAAAGTCGGACGGGGTCGTGATTATGATCAACTTTCACGGGAAAAGTCTGCGTGTAATCTTCTATCACAAGGGCGATAAGGATCTTGCTGACAAGATTCAGGGGTTTAGCTCGATCTGTCAGAGCGAGCAACCAATTGTTTGGAGAGGCGGTTTTCCATCGTCTAGTGTGAAACTGAAAAGGACTGACTGGGAGATTATCTTGGCTTTGAGGAAGGATCCTAGACGAAGTCCTTCAGAAATCGCAGACGAGGTCGGAGTCTCGACTCGGACTGTAAAGCGGCGAATTACGGGCCTGACGAGGGGCTTGGCCTTCTACCTACTGCCGATGCTTGACTATCGCAAGTATCCAGGCGTGGCCGTTGACTTCCTAGTATTCTGTCCAGACTTGCAGAAGAAATATCAGCTTGACAAGCTGGTTCGTGCTAAGACGGACAGGATCATATTTTCGTTTATTGACGCCAAGGGATTTTCGATCTATGCGATTCTCTGCCTGAACATTTCTGAGGCTGAAAATATCCATGATTGGCTCAAAGGTCTTGATGGGGTTGAGAAGGTTACGATGGACACGATGAGAAACAATAGTGTGGTAAGGGGCTGGCTCGACGAAGAAATCGGGAACCACTTAGCCACAACTCAGGCCGTTTAAATCGTATTGCAATTAGAAGAATGCCCTTAAAATCGGATCTGATTAATCTTCGCGGGCTTAACTACGGTTTTTGGTTCTGTGAATACAGCCTCTGCGGAATTCCGGGACACTCTCTTTCCTAGCGAGTGAACTTATTCGCTGAGCGCGTTTGTCGTTTCTCGCAGGCGTCTTGCGAGTTCTTTCATGACGCCCATTGCCACTTTGGGATCGTTTTCAATCACCGCCCTGAAGCTCCAAACAGGCATCACTAGACATTTCGTGCCTGGTTCCGCCGACACGACCGTAGCGGACCTCGGTTGCTTATCGATGAGAGCCATCTCTCCGAAAAACTGGCGAGGACCGAGCTTAGAGACTAGCTTCTCTGCCTTTCGCACTTCAACCGATCCGTTTGTTATGAGATAGAAGGCAACCGCAAATCCGCCTTCTTTCTCTATGACCTCTCCCTTGTCGTAAGAGCGTTCCGGCGCGAATGCACTTGCGACTGATTTGATCTGTTTTCCCTTTAACCCGGCAAAAAGGGGAACGTCTGCTAACATTTTGGCGAACTGCGAATTATTTTTCTTGCTCAGTGATTATCCCATCTGGAGGAAGACCGGTTTTGGCTTCTTACTTAAAGGGTTAGCCCCTTGATTCTCCAAAGTGTGATTCCATCGACTCCTTTCATCATATTCTCGATGATATCGGGAGAAGTCGATTCACCACAAATCCAAATACCCGTTCTCAGATGACCTGACCCATGACGACGATCACCTTTCTTGGTACGAGTGCTTCAGTTGTAACCAAGGAGAGAATGTGTTCGGGGGTTCTGTTCCGGGACAAGTTGATCGACGTTGGATTCGGTGTCCTTGTTAACTTGGTGAGGTCCGGGACAAGGCTCAATGGAATTAACGACGTCTATGTTTCACATACCCATGCTGATCACATTGGAGATTTCACAGGACTAATCTGGGCAATGGCAAATGACGGCAGAATCAAACCCCTCCGAGTGGTCAGCTCCTCCACTGCAGCAGCCACACTGGAGCGAATTCTCGATCTTCATTCGACTTCGTATGCCTTTGTGAAATTCGACATTGCGTTCATGCGACCGGAAGATGCGGGCGTTAAGTATGTTACAACGATCCACGACCCTGAAAATCTCGCTTATCGATTTTCTACAGACCGGGGCGATATTGTCTATGTTGGAGATACCGCCTGGTCTGAAGGGATTTCAGAATTCGCGAAAGGATGCGATTTGCTGATTCACGAGGCTACTTTTCTCGATGGGCAGGAGTCGCTGGCGGCTTTGACTCGCCACTCTACTGCGAGAGACGCGGGAAATACGGCGAAGCTGGCTGGGGCGAGAAGGTTAGTTCTTACTCATTTTTCTCCCGGGAACGAAGGTGCTGAAAAACAGTATCTGGCTGAGGCGTCGTCAGTCTTTGACGGCCAAATTATGGTGGCAAAGGATCATCAAATGATAACAGTTTAGGATCGTTCTACCTTGAGTTCCGTGTTGATGCCCGGCTTCTATTGGAGACGGGCCTTAGCTAGCAGCGAATTGTACCTAGGGTCCATTCTGAATCTTTTCAGGTCCGGACTAAACCGGAGTGAGGGAAATGCCATCTTGCCTGATTCGAGAGCCTTTTCTGCCCAATGAAACGCGTTGTCATGGTCACCAAGAATCGAGTACACAGTGATGAAAATGGTCGGGTTTGAATAGCCAATCTTTGCGTCTACTATTGATTCTTCGAATAGCTTCTTTGCTTCCTTGGTCTTTCCCGACGCAGCGAGTACGTACGCCAGGTGCGCAATGGCTTCCGCTTTTCTCTCACTAATGTCAACTAGCTTCTTCGCCTCCTCCGCGGCTTTTTCGAAGAGTCCTTTTTGGACGTGCAGGTGGACTAGATAATCATAGGCAACGACGAAGTCAGGGTTCATTTCGAGATACTTGTGACATTCATCAACGGCTTTGTCATATTGTTCCGATAAGAAAAAGGCCTGAACGACCCCCATCCCGATCACTGGAGAAAGAGGATCCAGTCCCTGCGCTCTCTCCGCTGCTACGACCGATTCTTGTAGCCTCCCTGTGGTTTGTAGAAGTACGGAGTGCCAGTAGTGTGCGGTTGCGTAGTTTGGGTTCAACTGGATCGCACGTTTGAACTGATCTTCTGCTGCGTTCCAGTCCCAGTCGTAAATGATCAAAACAGCGGCGAGTGCGATATGTGCTTCTGCAAGATTATCGTTGAGTTCTAGTGCCCTGTTCGCATAGTCTCGCGCTTTCGAGAAGGCGTCTTTGGCCGGCAGGTAGAGATGGCGCCCCATGAGAGTATAACAATCGGCCATTCCTGCGTGAGCAAGGGCGTAATTAGGATCTTTCTGTATAGCTTCGCCAAAATATGTTATTGCCCGCTCGAGGTCTTCTCTCGTCCTCTTGCTCCAGTAGTATCTTCCTCTTAGGTAGAGGACGTAGGCTCCAATGTCCTCGGGGGCTTTCTGCTCGATGAGTGTTCTGTTCTCCTTGAGCACCTCAACTTTCAAGGCCTCGGCGACTCGCTCCGCGATATCAGTCTGTATTTTGAAGACGTCCTCCAGGTCTCTGTCGTATTTCTGTGCCCAGATCGGTGCTTCGGTTCCGACGTCGATCAACTGAATGCTGATTCGTACTCTGCCCCCTGCTTTTCTCACGCTTCCCTCAAGGATCGTTCCGACCTTGAGTTCTCTCCCGATCTCGCCGACGCTCCGGGTTGCTTGCTTGTACTTCATCACGGATGTTCTTGCGATGACTCTGAGTCCAGGAATTGAGGAGAGGGTGTTGATGATCTCCTCGGTAAGGCCGTCCGCAAAGTACTCGTCCTTCTGGTCCGAACTGAGCATAGTTAGCGGTAGTGCTGCGACTTTTCGGGGCTCAAGAGCATCAGTCTTGGTGAGCTTAGTCGACTCAATTGGTGGCAGAACTCTGTAAACCTGTGTTGGAGTCTTCATATTCTTCAACTGGTTTTCTCCAAGTGATATTATGTGGAATTCTTCACTGTTCCGTACGTGATCAAAGACCTGTTGAGTTATGCAGATTCCTCCGGGGTCTGCAAGGGAGTGGATTCTTGATGCGATGTTGACTACATCTCCGTAGACATCTCCGTCGCGGTGTTCAACGTCTCCGAGGTGAACGGCAGCTCTCAGCAGTATCTTCCTCTCGGAAGGAACGTTCTGGTTCCGCTTGTACATGAGCTGCTGGATCTCTAGGGCGCATCTTACTGCTTCAAGAGCACTTGGAAATTCAACGAGGAAGCCGTCGCCGATGGTCTTGACTTCGCGACCTCCATGTCTCGCAAAGACTGGGCGCAGAAGCTGTCTTTGTTCGTCGAGTAGAGTGAGCGCTGCTGCCTCATTTTTTTCTGACATGGCCGTATAGTCCACCATGTCAGTGAACATTATTGCAGCGAGTCTACGCTCGCCCTGCGACAACTGAATCCTCCCTGCCTGGATCATTTCAAGCTAAAATCATTTGTAACATTCATGCTAGGTCGGTCGCGTTCGAACCGGTTGTGGGGGGACCCAGTCGAAGACAGGGAGAGTGAACTGAATGGGACAGTTCAGTTATGTGGACGAAAGAGCATGGGAAGGCTGCTCGAGTCCCAGTCTCTTCAGGACGCTCTGGTACCTCGGGTCGTTGCGAACGTTGTCATATTGTTCGTCGAAGAGGATGCCTAAGAGTTCGACCTCCTTTCTTGAGTACGATTTCTCGAGCCATTCGAACGCGGGGTCAATCTCACCTAGGTAGAAATGGTATCCTGCGATTTCCGCGGCGCTGGTGGCCAATGGTTCTCCGAGATTAGCTTCCAGCTCCGGTAGGAGCCTCCGAATTGCTTCCTTGTTATCTTCGACGTAGGCGAGAAAGGCGTCTGTCCTCTTGGCTACTTGCGGATATGCTCCTTTGAGGAGCTCGACGCCAATGTTGCGCTCCCGCTTCGCATCGTCGAATCTCTTCACCTTGGCATAGATCGTCATGAGCTCTAAGCGTGCAGTGACGGAGTTGGGATCTAGTTCAACTGCTCTCTTGAGCAAATCAAGCGCTTTGTCATAGTCTTTCGTTAAGAAGTAATAATGAGCGTGATTCATGTTGATGACCTGAGAGAATGGGTCTAGCTCTACCGCTTTTTCGATCTGTTTGAGGGCTTCATCCCATCGCGACTCTAGTCCGAGAACATGGAAGTACCATTGGTGTGCAGTTGCATAGCTGGGCTTGAGTTCGATCGCCTTCTTGAACTCATGTTCGGCACTTTTGAAATCATATTCGTGATGGAGAAGTAGTCCACGTGTAGTGTGCGCTTCTGCGAGGTCGCCGTCCAACTTCAAGGCAGCAGCCACTTCCCTCTTCGCCCTTTCATGATTCGCCTTGGTATCGATACCCCAGTTGGCAGCGAGCAGCTCATGGCAATCTGCGAGACCGGCGTGTCCGAGGGCAAATTTTGCATCCTCTTTGATCGCCTGAACAAAGTATTCTGCAGCCTTGTTGATGTCCTCTATGCCTCTCCTGTTTAGATGGTACCTGCCCCTCAAGTACAGGTTGTACGCGTTTGTGTTCTCTGTTGGCTTTCTGTCAATCCGGTCGATCTCAGGAGCCAAGATCTTGACCCGCAGCGCATCTGAGACCTGCTTGGCAATGTCCGTCTGGACTCCGAAGACATCGTCAAGATTCCTGTCGTAGCTATTGGTCCATACATGCCGGTCGTCCTTAACATTAACCAGCTGGGCGGTGACCCGTATCTTATTACCCGCCTTCCTGAAGCTCCCCTCGAGGACTGAACCCGCTTCCAGTTCGCTCCCAATGTCTTTGACCTTCTTAGTCGTCCCCTTGTATCCCATAATAGAGGTGCGAGAGATGACGCTTAGTCCGCTTACGCCTGAAAGGGTCGAGATTATCTCCTCGGTCACTCCGTCAGCAAAGTAAGAGTCAGAAGGATCCGGGCTCATGTTTGCAAACGGTAGCACGGCAACCCTTCTTGTGTCCAATTGCACAGTTTCGCTGGATTGCTGCTTGTCCCACGGCAGTATCATCTTGTACACCTCAAGTGGTGCACTAACATTTTTCAGGGATTGGGTCCCAAGGCTCTTGAATGGAAGCTCGAACTTGTTCTGCACTTGGTCATACACCTGCCGTGTGATGCATATGCCTCCATTCTCGGCTAGGGACTGTATCCTCGACGCGATATTGACAGCATCTCCCGAGATGTCTCCCTTGGTTTCGACCACGTCCCCCAGGTGAAGCCCTATCCGCAGTATGATTCTCTGGTCGCCCGGTCGGGAGACGTTGAACTCTCTCGAAGCCCGCTGGACATCGTAGGCGCTTCTGACAGCGTCCAGCGCGTTACTAAACTCGACTAGGAAGGCATCGCCCATGGTCTTGATTTCTCTCCCGTTGTGTCTGCTGAAAACGGGTCTCAACAGCTTCCTCTGTTTCTCAGCCAATGCTAGAGAGAGTGCCTCGTTTCTTTGACCCAAAGCGGTGTAGCCTGCCATGTCTGTGAACATGATTGCTGCGAGCCTCCGTTTTCCTTGGGACAAGAACGGTCGCGACTTGTTCTGTGAGTCGCCGATAAATTCCTTATGGGAAACTATGTCGATGACGCTATTTCCATCGAACAGACAGCTGTTTGGGGCCAAACTCTTCGAGGGATTGGCTTTCGTGATCGTGGCTAGACAGTGTTGTCGATCAGCGGTCGCTGTGCGGTCACTTTGCGGAGAAACTCATCGAACAGCCGTGTTCCCCGCTAAGCTTTCCCTTGAAACCTACCTCCAGCTTTTCCGCGGCCTTCTTGTAGCTGCTCATGCAGGTTCCGCAGAAGATTGACCTAGCCTGGGGCTTGGTCAGCCCGTACGCGTCTGCCTGTGCTACTACGGATTCTATGCATCCACATCGGTCCAGCCTCACCGTCCGGAATCCATTTCCGGTTTCAATATGATAGTCGCTGTCAAAGGTCTCGCCCATGCTCTCAGCTAAGTTCTGGGAAAGAGCCTCCACACTACTCTCCTCGGCTTTCCCCTTGATTTCCTGAACTTTCAGCTCCGCCTTCATTTCCGTCAGTATGTCCATGGCGGGCTTGATAGCGTCAAAGCCGGCCGCTTTAACGAACGTGCCCACTTGGAGGAGAAGATAGTGAGCTAGCGTCTTCCTCAACATCTCATAGCGCTCTCCGAGGTTCCGGCTCTGCCTCGGTTGAGTCAGCTTGGACATGCTTGTGTCGGACGCCAACTCTCGTGCGACCGGTTCTTAAGTTAATAGCAACCCTAAGGGTCAAACGGTTTGATGGTCGGAAGGAATAGCGCTAAGTTCGCCTTCTGTGTCCCCGGTTATTGGCCTTGCTGGATTGCAAGGCGTGGACGATTGTGCAACGAGTGTTTGAGTTTTCCCTGTCTCAAGATGATAGCTTTTTGGCAAGGACAAAGAGGTGAGCAGATTCGGGATGGAGGGGCGAAGGATTTGCATCCTTCAATGTCTTGGACCAGATGACATCATACTTATACTCTTTTAGAAGTCTCAGATTCTTCTCACTTCCATAGTGGCTCCAATACATTTTAGTCCCATGATATTCTTCGACACTGCCGGGAAGGTCGCCGGCTCCCATGCACAAGAGTGCTAGGCCGGCTGGCTTCAACATTCGATGAAAGTTCTTGAGAATCTTCTTGTGTTTGAACCGGGGAACATGGAATATTGCATAGTATGAGCATATCGCGTCAAAGCTTTCGTTGGGAAACGTGAGAGTCTCTATGTCATCGCAGATGAATCTTGCTTTCGGAACTAGTCTACGGGCCAGCTTGATTTGTCGTTCGAAATATCGACGCCTGTAACCTGAAAAAATCTGGCTAGATACCGTGTTACGGGGACGCCAGGACCACAACCGGCGTCCAATACTTTGGATCCTTTAGATAAGCTGCGTACTAGTTCTTTTAGCAGGTCAACGTCTTCAGACTTTCGAGGTCTCCCTGCCAAGTACCTCGAGGCAATTTCATTGTATCCAGCTTTCACCAGTTTCTTGGGATCCACGTAGATCTTCTCAATTTTTTTTGTTGAGATAAGGCCGAGGTCCCTTGCTACGCTCTAGCCACTAAATGGGTATTTGGAGTAGGGTCCTTTGTGGGATTATCCGTCCAGTCTGCCGGACATTCAGGATCCTAGGCGGGCGTGGCTACTTCGAGCTTCTTCTCTTCTTTGAGGAAGTTAACCAGCGTAGGGTTGACTTCGTCGGCATGTGTCCAAGAGATAAAGTGAGGCCCATTCTTTACCACGACTAAGCGAGCTCCTTGCACGAGTTTGGCGGTTCGCTGTCCCGAGGCTGGCAATGGAACA
Organism: Bathyarchaeia archaeon; assembly: GCA_035656295.1. Taxonomy (GTDB): domain Archaea; phylum Thermoproteota; class Bathyarchaeia; order 40CM-2-53-6; family 40CM-2-53-6; genus 40CM-2-53-6. The sequence continues at coordinate 671,246 of DASRSU010000008.1, forward strand.
ATCCTGTCTGCGTCGCCATGAATGACTAGTGTAGGGACGTTGATGCGTGATAGGTCCTTGCGGAAGTCTTCCAGCCATGTTGACACGCAGGCGAGGCTGGCTGTTGCGGATGCGCCAGCCGCGATGTTCCAGCTGTTCCGGGCGGCTTGTTCGCTGATGCGCGTTCCTTGCAGTTGGTCGGTGTTGTAGAAGTTCTTGAAGAATTCGGTGAAGAACGCGTAACGGTCTGCGATGATGGCTTTCTGTATTCCGTCGAAGGCACTGCCGTCGACGCCTTCCGGATTGTCGGGTGCTTTCAAAAGATATGGCGGAATCGACGAGATGAATACGGCCTTAGTTACTCCCTTCGATCCGTGTCTGCCAATATAACGCGCTACTTCGCCACCACCCATCGAGAAACCTACCAGCGCGAAGTCGTGAAGGCCAAGATGATTCAACAACATGCGTAAGTCCTCAGCGAAAGTGTCGTAATTGTAGCCTATTGCTGGTTTGCTGGACTGGCCGAAACCTCTTCGGTCGTACGTGATGACGCGGTAGCCTGCTTCTAGCAGGACTGGAACTTGTTTCTCCCAGGATGCACCGCTCAGCGGGTATCCATGGATGAGCACGACTGGCTTACCTACACCATGGTCTTCGTAATACAGGTCAATATTTCCGGAGTTTTCCTTACCGACGTTAACGTATGGCATTAGAATCCCTCTACGCGTGGCCGCCGTTAGGGTTTATGACTATTGGTCGATTGGACGGTCACGCCGCCGCGCCCTATTTCGAAGACGGGCCCTAATGGAAAGCACCTTATAGTGTTCGGGCTCGTCTGGGAAAGAAGCCTTACTAGTTGAGAACAACCACAGATTACAAGGGTCTATACAAGGCGGCGAGCCTTGCCCTGTTCGCGAGTGGAATACTCCTTCTTGTATACTCCGCAATCGCACTCTGGTTGGGACCAGCACCTACCGCAACCCCCCAGTTTCTAAACTTCCTATCAGCCAACTACCTACTCGTAGGAGTAGCATTCGCGATCCTGATCTTCGCATTCGTCCTAGTCATTCCATCCGTGTTCGCGCTCTATCACGTGCTTAGGGATACAAGTATCGGCCGCGCCGTAGTTGGTAGCGCGTTCTTCGTTGCCGGAATATTTGTCCTACTCGCCAACGCTGGCAACTATTTTTGGCTGATCAACATCGCACTCGGCTACACGTCCCAGTGCATGACGAACTGTCAGCAGATCAACCAAGCAGCAGCAACTTCCACCAATAGCGTACAGATAGACTTCTTCATCGGGAACATGCTGATCGCGGTCGGCTTGATAGTCCTCGGACTCGCAATGCTCAAAAACACCGTCTTCGGAAAAGGCCCCGGTACTCTCGGAATAGTCTCAGGGCTCTTCGCATTGCTTGTGCCACCTTGGTGGGGCTTTGTCAACCTGAGCCTGTCAGCTTATCCAGTCGTTGCAACTCTCATTCTCTACGGGGTATGGTCATTGGCGACAGCGTCGAAACTATACGGGCTACGCAAGTAGAAGAAAACCAGGGAGTTTCGTAAGCACAGAGCAGTTTCCCTAGACCATGACCGAGGGAGATATCGACTACTTGCTCTGCCGTCCAGAGAGCGCGTTTGACCCCATAAGCATGACCTTAGCATGACCTGCGGTTCCGGGTTTGCAGTAACGTGAGACTTATCCGAGTATTACACGGCGTCTCAAAGCTGGCGAAAATTGGACGTTCCACTGTTAGGCCTGCTCGTTTTCGCGGCTCTTGTGACCGTGGGCATAATACCCCTAGTGATGTCTGTTCGCGTCAAGACGCGATCGCTGCGAATACTTAGTCTGTTACTAGGCTTGTTTGCTGTGGTCCACGGATTTTATCATCTAAGTCTCGCACTCGACTATTATTACATCGGGGTCGTGTTCTTGCAACCAATTTCGATCGTGTTCTTAGTCAGTTTCGGATTATACTATTCCAAAAAGGGGATACCTTAGACTTTGGTAGACCCGGTTGTCTCATTCGCGCAAAACTTCACCCTCATCGGGGTGCTTGTTGCCTTCATAATTTTCGCCAGGCTAGCGTTGAAAGCAGGTTCGATCGGTGCCTTCCGATTCCAGCTATCTGCATTCATTATTCTCTGGGTTATCGCAGAGATTCCTTACAGCCTCAGCGCGCTAGGGTACATCGACATTTCCAGTTATCAAATGTTGGGAACTGAGTTTCATGTAGCTTCAATGATGGCCTTTGCTCTCTTCGTAGGTATTCGTTCGTACAACTTTGTGAAGCATAAGCCCGGACAACCAAGTACTCCGACAGTGGCACCTTCCACGAGCACGTCTCCGTTTAGGCAGGAACCCTAAGCGAGTTTTGATCATGAGCACCATAGCTGAACCATTGTCATTCGAAAAGCTTGTCGAAGACTCCGCCCATGACGCGGTTGCGAAAACGCTCGGAGAAACTGTTTGGAAAGCTATCAACTTCTATTTCGACCCAAAACAAATATCTAGGAACCCTGAACCTTTCATGGATGTTCTGAAGAAACTTTTCGGGGCAAGCTCGAGAATACTACAACATGTCATTACCGAAACTCTGCTGCGGAAGGTTGGAGATGAACGGTCGGTACGAGGCCCAGAAGAGCGTGACTTTCATCATTGGATACAACTCGCTAGGTCAAAGTTCACATCCTCACTGAACCCAACTAGATCACGCTAAGATGATCAAGGCCTCGCAAGAATCTGCCTCTCACACTTTCCAGTATAGCTAGACCAGACTGTCACTTATCCGACCAAATCTCTGGACGGCTCGAGCCATCATTTTTGCCTTCTCTTCTTCTCTATTCCTTGGTAGCGCATTGGTTTCGAGAGAACGAATAAGACGAGTCGATGCATCCTTTATTTCGTCGACCGCGGCCATAAACGAGCGCTCGTTTGTCTTTGATGGTTTATTGAAACCGCTGATTTTTCTCACGAACTGGAGCGACGCATCTCGGATTTCTTCGTCGGTGACGGGAGGGTCGAAGTTGAATAGGGTCTTGATATTCCTGCACATTCAGTTAGGCCTCTAATCACCAGATGGCCGGAACGAGTTTTATCTCTGTCGAGGGGTGAAACGGTAGTATACGAGCTACACGCTAACTTTTCATTTATCTACTCTTGTGAGGGGGAGTCCGTTCTGGCCGGTAATGTAGTGCAACGACTCCTGAACTGAATGTCTTTGTTCCTACAAGTTTCAGGTTGCTGCGGTCTCGGAAGAGACGCTTTCCGCTTCCGAGCGTTACGGGATAGACCAAGAGCTGATACTCATCGATTAGATCATGCCGCATCAGCGATTGTACGAGAGCAGCGCTGCCGAAGATTAGGATATCGCGGCCCGGTTGCTGCTTTAGTTTGGACACTTCTTCTGCGATGTTGTCTTTGATGAGCTTAGAGTTTTTCCAATTGACTTCATTCAATGTCTTTGAAACTACGTACTTGGGGAGGTTGTTCATTCTGTCAGCAAAACCCGCTTCATCAGTCATTGATGGCCAGGCGGCTGCGAAACCCTGGTAGGTTACTCGTCCTATCAGGAGAGCGTCGCTTGCAAATAGCTCATCGAATTTGTACTTCCCGATTTCTTCATTCCAATAGGGCCTGGTCCAGCCGCCATGTCGGAACTTTTCGGCGCCTCCGGGGTCTTCCATGACTCCGTCTACGGTTACAAATTCTGAAACAACCAGTTTTCTCACGTCAATCTCCCGGTGGCTTTGTCAGCAACGCGGGTCTAAAGTATCTTACGATAAAGTGGCCCAGATCGTACGGTGGCTCGCTAGTGGGGGTTTTGCTTGAACGGAGCCTACGCGTTGAGTACTCGTTCGATAGTCTTTCTGTATGTAGCGGCCGGAAACGCTCCCACGAGGGTGTCCTTAGCTGTCCCATTCTGAAAGATCATCGCTGTCGGTATCCCCATTATCTCGTACTTCATGGCCACTTCTTGATTGTCGTCCACGTTGACCTTGACGAATTTGACCTTGTCAGCATACTCTTCGGAGAGTGCTTCGAGGGTGGGGGCGATAGTCTGACATGGTCCGCACCAGTCAGCGTAAAAGTCGACAAAGACCGGGACGCTAGATCTCAAAACCTCCGAGTCGAACTGTCCGTCGTTGACCTGGAGGACTTTGCCGTTGCTCTTCTCTTTGCTCATCATAGCAGGAAGAGTGGGTCTGATTGCATATAAACTCATTGATGAATGTCTATATGCACAAACATCGAATAGGTTAAAAGATGCCTAGGGCCCTAGTCAATAATAATGAAACTGGCTACCGAAGAGTTCGATAGGATCAGCAGGGCCTTAGCCGACCCCCAACGTCGAGAAATACTTCAGAAGCTGGTTATGACGTCCCAGCTGAACTGCTCCGATATTCATGCGCTCTTCGACATCTCACAGCCTACCGTATCGCATCATTTGAAGGAGCTCCTCTTTGCAGGTATCGTTCAGAAGGATAAGCAGGGCCAGTACTGTTTCTACCATGTGAAGTCCGAAGTTCTCTCCGCGTACGTGGCGGAGCTGCAGCGACGGCTGGGTTTGAGCACGCTTCAGGTTGCTCCAAGAGCTCGCTGAAAGTACTCATAGATGTTCATCAATGCGTTTATATAACTACGAACCGCGCTAGTCCAGATATGTCGCAAAATTCAGGGCCCCAACGGTCAATATACGAAGTGGTCTTGCGAGAGTCAGCGAAGAATTATCGATCAATCCTTCATCGCGAAAAGAAGCATCAGATAGAAAAGAAGTCGAACCCGAAAAAAATCTATTCTCAAGAAGCAGAACGGCATCCCGAGACTGCAGGATTCAGCTGAGTTTCTAGAAACCTCAAGACTCGATTGGTGAAATTGATGGAGCAGGTAACGGTCCAGAACGAGCAGTCTGCCTCTCAGACACTTGTAAGCGTCAGGACTCGTAGTCGACTGATCTTGGCCCTTGTGATCATTGCTGGTTTTCTCGACGTCGTCGACTTCTCGATTGTTAATGTGGCATTGCCCGCGATAAGGACGAATTTCCTTGTCAGCCTAGCCGAGAGCCAGTGGATCATAGGAGCCTACGGACTTACGATGGCAGGCTTCCTGATGCTCAGTGGAAGAGCCGGCGACATCTACGGTCAGAAGAGACTGTTCATAATCGGGATCATCGTATTCACAGTGTCATCACTCACTGCTGGTTTCGCCCCGTCCCTTCTAATTCTGGTCGCGTCTAGAGCCGTTCAAGGGATCGGCGCCGCAATGACGTCGGCAACGGCACTATCCATCCTCGTCACTACTTTTCCTGAAGGAAAAGAGAGAAACCGGGCACTAGGAACGTTCGTTGCGATTCTATCAGCGGGCTTCGCCGCAGGGGCTATCGCGGGAGGCGTTCTCACCGCGGGCTTCGGATGGAGATCCGTAATGTTCGTTAACGTGCCTATAGGAATTGTAGCCGCGGTTCTGTCGCAGAGGTTCCTACCAGCTACAGGTGGACGCGCGTTGGATAGACATCTGGATCTGCCAGGCGCACTTTCCGTGACAAGCGGACTTGTGCTGCTTGTCTACGCACTGACAAATGCCGCAAATGAGGGCTTCTCCTCAGTTCAGACCATTCTCCCGCTCAGCCTCTCTGCTGTAATCCTTGCTGCTTTCGTCGCGATCGAGCATCGGTCCAAGTCACCCCTAATGCCGTTGGGTTTCTTACGACGAGGCACCGTGCTAATGGCCAACGTCCTCGGTCTCATATTCACCGCAGGCGCCGGAGGGGTCTTGTTCATACTGACCATCTACCTCCAACAAGTACTAGGCTACTCTGCCCTGAACGCGGGACTCGCATTTCTCCCGCTTACTATGATATTTTTTGTCGGTGGAGGATGGGGGTCGACATGGCTGGTGAACCGCATCGGAATGAAAGCCACATTGGTAAGCTCAACAGCTCTCATGACCATAGGCTCTGCCCAACTGACTCAGATTTCGGTTGCGGGCGGCTACTTCGGCATCTTTCCAGGAATGATTCTCTGGGTCTTGGGGGCAAGCTTGAGTTTTACGGCGCTCAACATTGCCGGTCTAGCAGGGACAAGACCGGGAGAAGAAGGTCTTGCCTCTGGACTCCTGAACACTTCTCAGCGTGTCGGTGCTCCGCTGGGCTTGGCCATATTGTTGACCGTTGTCAGTGCCACGGATCCCCCGCCAGCTGTTGTCGCGGGTCCCGGATCATTGACCGGAATTGTGACAGGGTTTCAGTACGCATTCCTCGCCTCCGCGATCCTGAATGGAATAGGATTAGTGATCGCGCTTAGGATGAGACGCGCAAAAGCCCCGGTGGGTTACCAGCACCCTTGAACTAGTGAAGTTCTTCCAGAGTGACGGGCTCGATCTTCCTGTAGACCTCGGTAGGGTACAAGTTCCTGTCCTGTACCCTCAATATGTCCTTTTCAACTGATACTCCGAACAGTCGCTCATTCTCCTGCAAATAGGGCAGCACAAGCTTCCAGTCCTTCTCGGTAAGATCCACTAATCGTCCACCGTTTAACTGGTCACTCGACACTTTCCGATACGGATCACGTATGAATATCGCACCGCCAGAGGCCAACGAGAACAGATTACTGCCCGGATACGGATACTCTTGTTCCACAAAACGCCCGTCCCAGGACGGTTTCAACCCATTCACCACAATGAACCCGCCGCCATTCTGTGGGTCCCCGGCCATTAGTGATTCCGCCAGATAGTCCAGACATGTTCCATTGATCACGACTCTTGGTTTGCCGACAGCATTGATCAATGGCCGTCCTGCAGCATTGCCCTGGACGTATACTTCCCCGCCTTTCGCTGCGTACATGAACGCTTGGCCCACGTCACCGTGAACTACAAGCTTCCCGTATTTCATGATCTGCGCAGCCTGGTCCTGAGCGGCTCCGTGAATCGTTATCTGGCAACCATCAATTCCGGAAGCCACGTAATCCCCGACGTCACCGTAACAGTCAATTTTGAGGCTGTTCGTTCTCGGGCCAAGCCCGTTCCCGATGAACCTGTGTCCTCGAAGATTGTACAGTAGGAGATTGCTCCAGCCGTGATGATACGCATCAACGATGATCCGGGCAGCGCTATCATTTCCTTCACGTGGAAACCCTAACGCGTCGACCACCAACACTTGAGAATCAAACAGGGGATGGACCATTCTCGATCTGTTCTCCCAGTCTATCCTCGTGTACAAGTCATAGTTTGACAAGGAGACGGAATCGAAAACATCGTTCAAAGCTTCATGATACAGTTGCAACAGCGAACTATGCCTCTTCTTCCCAGTATCAAAGACTCTGTCGAACATGAGCGAGAGAGACTCGATCGCAAATTTTCTAGACTCTTGGCCTTGCAGTGACATCCGCTTTAGCTCTTCAAGAATCTCGGTCACATACTGGAAGCCAGCATCTCTCAACGCAGGACGAACATATTCAAAGAAACCAGGCGGCTCCCGTGTTCGCGAGCCGTTTTGCAACTGGACAAGCGTCGTGTGAAGAGCAATACCGGAAGCTGATTCCGGCAACCACTCCTGCTCAGGTAGTGTCGTGACGCGTCCAAACTTGTCGGCGCACTCCAGCTCTTTCCCAGCAATTCCATTCTTGACAGTAAACAGAAACGCCCCGCCATCAGTGTGACTTCCGCCACGTGCATTCCAGTAGAGATCAGCAAACCTGCTCGGAATTCTACGATCTTGCTGTAACCGATCCAGGACAGCGTTGATTGCTTGTCTTTCAGAAGCGATGATCCCGATCTTCAACGGGCCTTCTTGAATCGCAAAGACCTGCGGCCGCAGCATCGATGTATCCGTAATACCCAGCAACTGCCACGCCTTTTTCTCGACGTCATTCCTTGCGACAATGAAGAACCAAGGCCCATCTGGCGATCCGTGAATATGTGAAGACTGAATTAATCGATAGATCTTTTTCTTCTCCTCCGGCAACATTTCAAAATCTCGTTCGGTTGTCGGGGCGAGGGCTTCGATGAGATATTCCAAGGGATACTTGTAGACCCGACTCAACAGGTCGAATAGAAGGACAGAGACTTCAGTATCAGTGAGGAATAATGGATGAATATTCCGTTGAGCCAGATACTCCATTATCGAATGGTAATTCGCAAAATCCCCGTTGTGCACAAGTGCTTCGTTCAAACCGACAAAGGGATGTGCTCCGCCGGGATGCCATACTCGCCCTTTCGTCGGATATCGGTGATGTCCAATCCAGATGTGGGCTCTGAAATCTTGTAACTTGTAATAACTTACAACGTCGTCTCCATAGCCGACCAGTTTGAGAACGATCATGTTTTTTCCATGGGAGACAACGAACGCTTTCTTCTCTCCCAGTGACGAGTAGTAAGCTAGGTTCAAGCGGTAGCTGTTCTGATAGACAAACTCGTCTTCTGCCTCGTCTCTCTTCATCTGATCAAGATGATTCTTCCTGACAAAAGTGTCCAAAACTTCTGGCTTGACCCTTACAAAGTACCTGAAAACCTCGGGGGGTTCCACTTCTAGACCGTTTATCGAATGATAATCCGGTACAGCCTGAACTTTCGACTCGAAGTCGATCGCGAAGAATGGTCCAATATGTTCGTCCTCAACCTGTCTCCTGGCTGTTCTATCGAGATAGGCTACTTGTAGAATGTAGTCTCCTTCCAGAATTTCTTTCGAGACTCCAAGTTGTTCTGGGACGAGTCCGAGAGCAGCGATTCCCCCACCTTTTCCATTCCCACGATTTCGCATCTGGACTAGTGATTGTAGCAGATATTTTCCTTCCAACGGAGTATTGCATGCTAATCCAACAACTCCGCATCCCCCCTCGGCCTCCTCGTGCTTCGAAAGCGCAGCGGGTATTGGAAGTGCTCTGCGAGAATCGAGGATTGCATGTCTCACTTGTATCGCACCAATAGGTCCTTTCTTCCACGTAGGTCCTTGATACTTTCAAGCCCGAAATTTGCTAGTATTATCCTCAATCTCTTCGACCAGGCGTTGAACAAGTTCACTATTCTCATTTCTCCCCATGCTGGATCAATGAGCTCAGACAATTCAGGGTCAGTTGTTGTGATTCCCACTTGGCAGCCGCGTCCGCGTTCACAGTTTCCACAATGGGTGCAACCGACGGCAACAGCTTCAGCGGTCGCGACCACACATCCATCTGCTCCTAGCGCAATGGCTTTTGCAATGTCGTCAGCGGTCCTGATGCCTCCGCTGGCCATGAGCACCACTTCGTCCCGGACTCCTTCTGAGGTCAGATAATCGTGGACTTTCGGGATCGCGTATTCCACTGGCATTGCAATGTTCTTCTTCGCAATCTCTGGCGCGGCTCCCGTCCCGCCATATCCTCCGTCGATGTGGATGATGTTCGTGCCAGCATAGTAGCTTCCAATAGCCACCATGTCCACGTCGGTCGGCGTCGACACTTTCACCGAGAGTAACGCATCAGGGTTTACAGTCTTAATCCAGTCAACATGCTTCTTGTGATCCTCAACCGAATAGACGCTGTGAAATGGGAAGGGCGAGTAGAGACTTGTGAACATGCTCGATTCTCTCATCTTAGCCACTTCTGAGGTGACCTTGTCGGCGAGCAGGTGACCGCCGAGCCCGGGCTTCGCTCCCTGTGCATACTTGAACTCGACAATTGGTGCATACTGGATCGTTTCTTCTCGCACTCCGAACATTCCAGTAGCCACTTGGGTAATCACATGGTCCCGGTAGGGGACAATCTGGTCCGGATAACCTCCCTCACCAGTTGATGTATACGTTCTCAGCTTCTTTGCAGCTCGGGCTCGCGCAATCATGAAATTCAGACTGATAGATCCAAACGACATTCCGCCTCCATAGATCGGCAGTGGAATCTCTATCTTCTCTCCGGTTCTCCTCTTGTTCAATTGTATAGAAAGATCAATCTCGTCCTCGCTGATCTTGGCGGGACCATTATTCTTCCATCCCAGCACGTCAAAGCCGCCACCAGAATCGCCGGTCTTGTATTCTAGTCCATTGGCTGGCAGGTCGCCGGTCAGGGCCTGTTCGTAAGTTGCAAGGATCAAGTCGCCGGTCCAGCGTTTGTTCCCGAGCCCGGCTGGGACACCGTATCGTAATGTCGGCAACACCTCCAGGCCGTGATGTATTCTTTCACTGTGTTTTTCGAGGATTAGTTCTAGGTTGCTGCCCATGGAATCCCCTTGAAAGATTGTTCTCGTAGCTCCGAGTCCAGCATTGACCGGCCAATATCTCCTCGTAGTCTTCGCACGTCACGCATGCCCATCGCGCTGAGAATCTCGATCAACTGGTCATGCCATACACCCATCAGGTTGACAAGACGTTGCGCTCCCCACGTCGGACTGATCTTCCGTGGCATCAGCTGACAATTCGCCCTGTCCCGTGTATTACCCTGAAACTGGGCTTGTAAGGCCACTAGAACCGTCGTATCGATACCTACTAGGTCAGCGCCGCAGATGATGGCTTTCGGAACATGCTCTGCCAGTGCTATTCCACCGCTCGCGATAATTGTCGCTTGGTCCCGCACTCCCTCCTTGACTAGTTTCTGATGAACATCCTTCAGTGCTGTCGAGATGTGCCGTGGATCTTTCGAGTAGTCCATTCCATGATAGTCAGCATACAAGTGTATTCCATGAGCACCGTTACGGACCAGCCTGCTTGCAGCCTCAGCAGTATCCTCTCGTAGAGGTAAGCGAGCTACGACGACAGATGATGGGAACTTTGGGGTCAGCTTCGAGAGGAGGTCCGACTTGTCAAAGTCATATTCTACAATTGAGGGCTGATAGTGCCGGTATGCGGCGATATCCTCTTCTGCAATGATCGGGATGAGAGCCTTCTGCTGGAACTCGTCACCATTTGTCTCACTCGAGACGTGGAATGTGCCAAGCTTCTCGGCGGCTGATCGAACAATCGCTTGCAAGTCGTCACTGTACGTACCGGCGGGTAACTCGTCAAAGATTACAGGGACTGGAATCTCGACATTCGGAAAATTCTGAGTAACATTGTCAAAGTCTATGCTCGTCTGTTTTCGGCCAATGTCTACGACGGTTGAGATGTACTCGCGGCCGTAGACGCCGTCTCGTGTGGGACGAACGATCTCGGACATGTCCGTCCACATTCCGTCGAAGCCTTCACCGGCAAAGCCACCCTTGTAACCCATTCCCTTGACAGGAATCTTGCCAGTTGACGCTTCGTTCCAGATCGTGAAGACATTATCCGGCGTCCAGAAGGAGTCCCCGAGCCGCTGGTAGGATTTCGACTGTTTGACGGTCATGATGTGCGGATATTCTTGGACGCATCGCATGCAGCCTACGCACTTGTGTCTGATCGGTTTGAAACCGCCGAAACGGCCACCAAATACGCCGTAGATGCAGGGGCGGGACATGACGACTTCCTTGTTCAGCTTGTACTCGAACGCTTCGTGCACGAGCATTGCTGCGAGACGGAGTTTTTTGGCGCTAACATCGAACTTGTTGGGAATCGGGTATGCGTGCGGGGCGGGCTTTGATTCGATCCTGAAGCGCTCGTAGCCCTTTCCCTGCATTTGTGTCCCAACTAGCTGTACGAATCGTCAATCTTAGAGCTAGAAAAACATGCGATTTAAGGTATCTTGCCGATTTGCTGGACAAACGTCCATAGTCGTTTCCCAAGTCGGCATCTTGGCGCAGCTCGATTAATCCTAATTAATTGTTCCGGATTTCAGGTTTTCTTGTTGAGAGTAGTGATGGGACCCAAGAAACAGTTCAAAACGATAGATGAATACATCAAGACGTTTCCGGAGGATGTGCAACGTGTTCTGGAGAAAATGAGGCAGACAATCAAGAGAGCGGTACCCCAGGCCGAAGAAACGATCAGTTATCAGATACCTACTTTCAAATTGAAGGGTAGCTACCTAGTGCATTTTGCCGCATTTAGGAAACATATCGGGCTTTACCCGCCGGCTCCCAAAGAATTCAAGAAGGAGGTATCTTCATACGAAGGTCCTAAGGGTAATCTGAAATTCCCGATCCACAAACCGATCCCGTTGGATCTGCTGAAAAGAATTGTTAGATATAGGGTGAAGGAAATTTTGGAAGAGAGCAAGAAGAAATCTCAGTGATTGGTTTGACATACAAACAGCCAAACTGTCCTTGACGCGCCATAGGAGTTGTGAACATGCTTCTAGAAATGACTGACGAAAAAGCAAGACACCTCCTCGAACTTTCCCGCGAACTACACTGGGCGTTCCCTTCTTCCCAAGGCACCCCGATCATCAAAGGACACGCCACGAGCCAGCTGTTGAGCAGGCTGTCCGGGAGCGAGAATCCTATGTAAACGCAGCACGTGTTCTATTAGACAAGGGAGACGAGGAAGGCGCGGTTGAGATCGGTTCCAATGCGTGGCGGCTCTGGGTAGTGGCGCGAGACCTCGACGGTGGACGAGCGTTTCTAGCAGCAGTGTTAGACAAGGGCGAGAAGAAGCCTTCGCGAGCCAGATCCCTTGCACTATATGGTGACGCTCTCCTTGCTTTCAGGCAGGGGAACATTCAGGAATCACGGCAGAGAAGCCGGGCCGCGCTAGACGCGGCACTTGTGGTAAATGACTCCGAAGCGTTGACACTCGCATACCTAGCGCTCAGCCGAGTAGCATTCGCCGATGGCGACTATGCCCAAGCCCTCACCCTGGCTGTCAAAGCTAGAGAATTCGCCCGTAATCTGGATCCGGCGATGGGACAAGCGCCCTTATTCCTTCATGCTAACGCGACCCGGCTCACCGGTGACTATGATCAGACAGCGGCTTTGTTCGAGCAGAGCCTCGACCTTAATCGCAACATCGGCGACCGAGGAATGGTTGCGGCAGAACTACAAAATCTAGGCCTCGTCGAGATCCATCGAGGAAATATCGACGCAGCAGAACGCTTCATCGCTGAATCTGAAAGACTTGGATCGGCAAATGATCCCTACAGCAATGCGATGACTCATCTCAACAAAGCTCTCATCGCACTCGCTCGGGGGAACAGGGACGGGTCCCGCACTCAATTGCAGCGTGCTCAATCTATACTCAGGGAAGCCAAGATCGAAGCCGCTCCAGACGACCAGTTCGAGATCGACTGGCTTCATGGGCAATTGGAAAAGAATGCCAGAGATTCGCGGCCGAGCTGAGATAGCGGTTTCTATTGAGGTTCGATTGGTTGAACTGTCAAAACCATCCGACAGTCAGGAATCTTTTGGATTCCTGCTGCATCAAATTGCTGCTTGGTCACTCTGAGAGTTTCATCATCGATATTTTCGGACTAGGGCACTAGACGAATCCCTTCTCTGTGAGCCTGTAGACTATCCCTCTCCAGACTCCAGGAATCGCCATGAGAATTCCCGCCAATGCTGATAGGACAACTGCGATTATTGCAGCTGCCATGAATGAGAATGCCGAAGCTGCCATCAGGCCAATCAACACGTATGCTGTCAAGGCCACCACCAACTGTCTCAGGTTGAACTGGCCTGGCATCATGCCTTCCTCCCGGATCTGTTGTACGGCCCCCAGTCTCGCGACAAAATAGGTGGCGATGATGGACGAGGTCGGAACGGTAACGAGTAATAGAATCAGCGAGTTTGCAGCCAATCGTACGTTGTCGAAAAAGAGCACGGCGTTAACGACGGCAAAGGGTCCAGTGATCGCGAGGGTCGATAATATCTTGGAAATGAGTAGATGCCGCAGGTAAGTTGCTGGGTCCATTGCGGTAAAGGCTAGCCAGCCCCTCTCGTTGGAGAATGCTGCCTGCGAGGTCAGCATTACAACGAAAAGGCCTAGTGCTATGGGTAGAACGGCCACCGGGAGAAGCCTGATCGTAGTTGACGCGAAGGTTACGAACAGGAAGTAGGCGACTGCTAGGGCAGTGCTGGCGATCAGTATTGTCCGGGTCTTGACTCGTGCCGTCTTGTAGCTTGTCGTGCCTCCAATGTTGATTCTGCCAGCTAACTCTAGGAAGGATAGATGGTAGGCATAGATCGCGCCCAGGCTTGTACGGCCCTGAAAGCTGAGGTTCTTCTTGTACTCTGTACTCGTTGATCGGAGGAGACTGCGCATTGACCCGAGCTCTACTTCAGACAGTTCTTTGAACGCTAGCGGAATAGTAACTATCCCTAGTAGCGAGATCACAATGCTTCCTTGGATCAGGTTGCCGGTGAACATTGATACCGGTGTAAACTGGAAGCCTGATAATGCGGACAAGCACCATACGCCTAGAATGCCTGCAAGGATTGCCTTCGTGCGGTTGCGAAGAATATTAGAAATTACTCCCAGTGATGTTGTTATGGCTGCAAAGACGGCAAGGTCAACCGCGAGCAAGATGAGGGCGTCAAGGTTTCCTATCGAGGCGACAAGAAAACCATAGAAGAATAGGAGGCTCATTCCTGACCCGAGAAACTGAGCCATGAAGAGCGAAATGCTCAGTTCCTTCTTGCTGAGTGGAAGAGTCAGCAAATAATCTCTGTCAGATTTCAGGACGAACAGGCCGCCAAAGAGCAAGCTGAGGGATACAAAGAACGCGGAGGAGACCACCGCGTAGTATTGGAACCCAACAGGAAACGTTGGACTTCTCCGTGGTGAAAGGATTCCGGTCACGAGATTGTATGCGAAGATGATAGCGATTAGTGCGAGTAGTGGCTTCGAGAATCGAGTGATCAGGACGAACTTTAGTAGCTTAGCCAGCACCGGTCATTAGCCTCGCAACAACTCCCTCTATCGGCTCATCTTCCCGTTCGAGCCCTCTGAGTTGTTCTATTGATCCGTTCCAGATGACTCGGCCTCTCGAGATTATGATCACTTTCTCGGTTAGACGGGTTGCAATGGACATGATGTGGGTCGAGACAATCTGTGTCGAATCTAGTGACTTTAGCATCTTGAAGACTTTCTCTTGCGTTGGAATGTCCAGATAGTTCAGGGGCTCGTCCAGCAAGACTATCTTCGGTTGATGGATTAGGGCGAGGGCGAGAGCGAGCTTCTGCATATTTCCACGGGACAGTTTGCCGACTTTGGCCCTTTCGTACTCGACTAGTGCGAGTTCGTTCTGGAACTTGTCCGTAGCGGCCTTAACGTCTTTTACTCCTCTTAGTGCAGCAATGTATTCCAGGTTCTCTCTAACTGATAATGTCCGGTAAGGGGATGCGTCTTCTGGGAGGTAACCTATCGCCTTCTTTGCCTGCGGAGTCGACGGGTCATAGCCCGTTATCTTGATCTGTCCCCCGTCAGGCTTCAAGAGTCCAACCAATAGTCTGAGAGTGGTGGATTTCCCTGCCCCGTTGGGGCCGAGAAGGGCATACCTCTCCCCGCACGGGATTGAGAAGGAAATTCTTTCTAGAGCAACTGTATTTCCGTATGACTTCGAGACATCATTTACTTCGATGCACGGACCCGACGGTTGAGGGAAGCCCGTTACGCCTGCCAAGTATGACTCGGGGGCGTACCAGTTTCATCTTGCATAAAGACGATATGGTTGGCCGGTTGAAAAGCCATTTGAGATCTGGGCAAAATGAGTATCAATCCTTACTGCAATCAGGCTTTGAAAGGCCTTCAGGATGAGACGACCGTAAAACCATGTTGGCGTTTGATTCCGCACCTACCTCCGCATTGTTCTTTTCCACGTACCTTCTCTGGTTCGTTAGCGAATTTGTCGGCGCATATCTCATTCCTAGGTTCAGAAGAAGTGGAAACCTCGCGGTCAAACGAGACCGAGGATCTGCTGTACTCATCATCATCAGCGTATTCGCGTCTATCACTGTAGCCTTCAATTTTGGTCGCGCAGGACTTGGACCATTACATGATTGGGTATTCTATCCAGGAATATTCATGATGACTCTTGGAGTAGTGGTCCGGCAATGGGCCATTGCTGTGCTCGGCCGATTCTTCTCCCTACCAGTAAGAGCGGCTGAAGATCATAGAGTAGTAGGCAAGGGACTGTATCGGTTGGTCTGTCACCCGTCGCACACGGAGTCCTGCTAACCTTCAACGGCCTAGGGCTAGCAGTCCAGTCCTGGCCAGCTGTAATCGTGTTGATACTCGTTTTTGCTGTCGCGTACGGTTACCGCATGCAGGTCGAAGGAGAAGACTCTTGTTTCCAAGCTTGGCCAAGAATACAAGGATTACATAAGCCGCACAAAGCGAGTCATCCCATATCTAGTCTAGCCGTTGCCTGTTTCTCTAAACAGGTAACGACTATGGATGATTGGAATCGTTGAGCGATTCCTGAGACAATGGTTTTCTCAGTCGTCCGGTAACGCGATAGTACTATGGACTTGCCAGCAGGGTTGCGATTCGCTTAACGCATTATTGAGCCTACGATAGTCCAGCGAGACGCCCGAGGGAATCGCATGAGGTACATTCTGACCGTTGACTTCGAGGATGACATCGACATCACGAGCTTCCTACGCTTCATCGAATACCACAGCAAACGGTTGAAGTGCGCCTCCAAGGACGTGTTCATTCGTCTCGCTCATGAGTGGGAAAAACAGCTGGTGAGGACACACGAGCCAAGCAACCCAATTGGAATCAAGAAGGAAAAGAAAAAAACGCTCAAAGAGACTACAGAATAACACTGGCAAATACCGGATACATGTCCGGTACAAGTACCACTACTACCGCTGGATACACACACCCGACTACGGAAGCTACAAGGAAATCTACGAAAAATACAAAGACAAAGGCTACACATTCTGGTGCGTGCCGAAGGGAGATCCCGTGTTTGCGAATCCAGGACTAGAAACAATGGGAGCTCAGCTTGACTCTACAGTATCCGCTAGTGGAAATTACGAGGTTCCGACCCGATATTCTGAAAGAGACTATGCGGGAGACCTTGTTGTCATAAAACCGTTCATCCTTCCTGAGACGAGACTTACTCCTGAGCATCCAGTCCTAACCTGCGAGTCGATATCTCAGAAATCGAAGTGGTACGATCGACAGATAAGACCATCTCTAAGGAAATCTTGGAAGCCTGCAGGAGAACTAACGGAAAAGGACTGGGTCTTCTTTCCACGCTTCAATGGGAAAAGGGTCGCTGAGCCGGGGCTTTTGTATCTGTATGGACTGTACATGGCTGAAGGGTATCCGACAGGTAACCAAGTCTATTTTGCATTAGGATATGATGAAAGAAAGCTTGCTGATCACATTCTCCAACTAGCAGCAAAATATTGGACCGTGCGCGGCACAATAAACCAGCACAAAACTGGACTCCTAGTTCGATTCTCGAAACCCTCGTTAGCAGAGTTCATGAGGAAACAGTTTGGCAGTCGAGCCTTCAACAAGAGAATTCCGTCGTGGATTATGGAACAGCGAGATCCAAGACCCTTCCTAGAAGGATGGATACAGGGCGATGGGTTCAAACGAGGAAATACTTGGAGACTTTCAACCTCGTCTAAGACAGCAGCCTATCAGGCACTCCTCGTTGGCTCGCGGCTGGGCGTATTGCCGGCGGTATATGTCGATAACAGAGAGGAGAGAGGAATCATTGAAGGGCGAACGGTTAACGCTAAACCATCTTATGAGATTCGATTTCACCAAAACGGCAGCAAGTACTCGAATAAGATGAGCCACGTTGCGAAGGTAAGAGACGGATTCTGGGTCAAGATAAAGAGCGTTCGAAAAGAAAAGTTCTCTGGGAAAGTGTGCAACATGGAGACTCCTTCAAACACATACCTCCTTTCGTTCATTGTTCACAACTGCGCAGACCTTCCTCCCGAATATTCGCAACAGGATGGCACGTGGACGGGTTACAGATTAGACGGAGACAAGACACACACGGCTTCAACATTGAAACGATATGGGCGACACAAGGCTTGGGTCGACACCGCGTATAAGTTCGACGGAAAACCCGTTATTCTCGTCTACAACGCCCGCTGATTTTTTCGTTAGCTGGCACATCACGGGAACTTCTCAGCCTGAGCTGACTAAAGATGGAGGATTATCCACAAGAACACCGGCACGAAGGCAAGCGTCAGTATCGCCACCAACAGACGTGTCGTTTTTCCTGTCTGCTGATTCGCTCTTCGAGTCTGGGCAAGTCTTCGCTGAACTTCAGGCGTTCATCTGAAGACAGTTCCCATCAAACGATAGAGTTGCAGCTGTCTCTTAAGGTAAAACGCTGGATACGTGCCCACAGTCGATCCGCAGTAACGGCCACAGTTGTAGAGACTGAGAAAGTGCGTCTCTTAGTTTTGTGCTTTGATTGTAAAGTCGTGTCCTAAGCGAGCATTCAAGATCCGACGCCTACCTACAATTACCAGTAATCCAAACACGAGAGCTGCAACAACTGCATAGTCAATCAAGAAGCTGGTATTCAGCAATGGAGTTGTGCCAAAGGATACTCCGAAAAACAACTCCTGACGAATCACGGCGCCACTCGGATAATCAAAGGTAATCAAAACCTTGCCCGTTGATCCTTGATTTGTCGCGACAACACCAACAGGTCTAAGAGTTGTGTCTACAAAGCCAGTTGGATTCCAGGAAAGAACTTCCTGGGTCGTTCCAGAGGTGAGCCCCACGCCGGATCTTCCTGAGACTGACTCATTCACAATAGGCGTTCTGGAAGTCACCAAAGTTTGGAGAGCGAGTCTGTCAGTAGGATCATGGAACGGGAATTGACTGATTGTCACTGTTATCTCCGAGACCGTGGGACCAATCGATGTATCGTCGACTATGCTAGTCTCAGGGAACGTCTTGGTAGACACAGTGAAAAGATTGTTTACAGAGTGAGTCTTCAACTCCCAGCCCTGTTTACCATCTTGGGAGACTATGCGTGACAGTTCCGGTTTCGAATAGTTGAGTGTTTGCAGGTCGATTGATTTTACGACCGCGTCGATGCCCGATTCGTTGAACTCTACTAGGCTCTTGTAAACGATTGAGAGGCTGGGATTCGCTGGGTTTGGAGACTGTTTAACATCGTTGACATTCGAGGATTCTAGTCGTAAGGTTGGACCATGGGTCGTGTCTAGTGAGACGCCGAACCTATTGTTAAGCGCGCCACTTTCAAGTGCTGAACGTACGAAGACTGTCCCGTTCGACTGGGACACATCAACCTCCCTAGACTGATTATCATCGTTGGACCCATCATTGTGTCGCTGGTCCAGAGCGCGGACGGGTATTGAGAATAGAGTCATTGAGAAAAAAGTGGTTCCCAGGAGTGCCAGTAGCACTACCGGGAGGATTATTCGCTTCAGTTAGCTCGCCTATAGTGTGCTTCCTACTTGCACGTCTGTAGTCTCGCTGATGTCAACATTGCCGCTTGTGCCAGTTTCCACGTTGCCGTTAGGTCCCTCTTGTAACTCTGCGGCGCCTTGTTCTCCGACAGTAGTACTGTCATCCTTGTCATCGGTTTGCATATCGTCCTTGTCTGAGTGTTGACCGACCGGTGTCGTCTTAGGGGTAGTCACCGCATGGACAGACACTAGTGCACCTATGGTTACGGCCATGATTGCGAGCAGTAGCAGGGACTTGATTTTTTTCAGTCTTCTAACACCTCGAACGCCATGATATGTCTCGCCGCGCTCATAACCGGTGTGTTCGAGAAAGGCCGAACTCGGGATTTGTAGTGGGTTCATTGCTTACACTCCTCTCAGATAGGCGATGACAATGTTCACGTAGGCTATTGTGAGGCTGATCGTTGCAGCTCGGCCAAGCCTCAGCCCCTTGGAAACACTGACCATTTGTGCAATTAGTCCTAGCGACCAGGCTTGCAATATGATGAGTAGGACCCTTGAGAAGACGAGCGTGGATACTAGGGGCGTCCGTATTTGGAGTTGGATAACTAGGTTCCACCATATTGCGAAGATGATCAAGGGAAGGAGAGCAAATGCCATGCCGAGCAGGAGATTCACATGTTCTCCCTTCCTACCATAGCCATAGGTCCCGATTGTGTCGGCGATTCCGTAAAGGGCAAGCCAGGCAACGACTAACTCGACTGGTAATAGGATGGTCCTGGATGCTGCGGGATTCAAGAACAGGAGCACGGTTTCAAGACCGGCCTGATACACCAGTAATGCTCCAAGTCCGAGGACTAGTATTCCTCCAATCGAGCCTTGTAAGGGGTAGGATTGTAGTCGAGGCCACAACCAGTTGAACGCGAAGACTTGAACGACTCGATCTAGCGGCTGTCTCTTTGTAGGAATGTGTTGGGCAACTATGTTGCTGCTTTCCACATACTCTGGCGAGTGCAGTTTGCTGTACGCGTTCTTCCCTGCCTCGGTCAGAAAATATCTTTTCTGCTTGTCCTGTGCAACGAGGCCCTTCAAGGTGTCAAAGTGGTAGTATAATGTTCCAACGCGTACTTTGATCCTGCTCTTGATCTTCGTAAAGCTAGATGGTCCTTCTTCACCAAGGAGATCAATGATTTGTCTCCTCAGAGGATGCGATACAATTCCGTAGAGATAGAATAGGTCCTTTGAAGCTGTCTTAGAGACTATTCGACCCGGCTGGTCCTTCTCGGGGTCTTTGAACGAGAAGGATTCATTGTCAAACTTGACTCCGGAGCGCTCGCCAATTTTCTCAAGAACGTTTCTGAGCTCTTCCCTGCTGAGTCTGCCATCATCGTCTTTGACGAAAAGTGCAGGCTCTCGGCTTTGGCGTTCAGAGATGTAGCGCTGGAAATAGCGCATGGTTTCTTTGGTGAGTCGGACTTGCTCCCTGGAGTCGCCCTGCTGTATCCTGAGAATTCCCTGTGGCCGGTCTATGTCAGACACGTTAAGAGTGCTAAACTCCACTTGGTGGCCCTGCAGATCACTGACGAGTAGAATGAGGAGTCTTTCCTGAGTGGTTGCTGTATTCGCAAGGAGCCTGTCCAAGATTTCCGGAGCAATGGGCATGAATGATATCCACGTGTTTACTTGACGGCTATCTTGAGGTCTACTATACGTAGTCATCTATGAATTAGTAATTGGATCGAGTGAACCATTCTCGATTTGGATAGTGGCACACGGTTCTTGACTCTTGTCCAAAAGGAGCTTGTAGCGAGAAAGGCCGCGGAAGAAACTCTCAAGGAGATATTCGTGGGGCCGTAGTCGCCTGGTGTGAACATCGATTGTGCGCGAGGCTTAAGAGCGGGCTGGGCTTTGTCGATCCCGAGTTATGGCTACAGTTGTAGAAACTGAGAAAGTGTCTCTCCGGCATCATCCCGACTTTCTAAAACTCTGGCTATCAGAGACAATTTCGCAATTCGGCGGTCAGTTCTCAGGCTTTGCAATACCTCTGACGGCCATATTCTACCTCAACGCCAACGCGGCCCAGCTGGGCTACCTGGGGTTTACAGGGTTCGTTGGCTGGCCCCTCTTCGGACTATTTGTGGGCGTCTATGTTGACAGACATCATAGACAACGGATAATGGTTGTAGCGAACATCTTTCGAGGGATCTTTCTCGCTTCAATCCCGGTTGTAGCGGTGCTAGGTCTTCTAAACTTCCTAGGTATTGTTCTGCTATATCTCGTCAGTTTCGCCGTCGGCGTGTTGCAAGTTTTCTTCGACGTTTCATACCAGGCCTATTTGCCGTCTCTGGTTGCAAGAGAGCAGCTCGTCGAAGGAAACAGTAAGCTCGAGGCAAGTAGGTCAAGTGCCCAAGTTGTTGGTCCCTTTTCAGCGGGTCTAGTTATCGCTATAATTACGGCACCAATAGCCATTGCGATTGACGCTGGTTCATTCTTGACCTCGGCATCCGTGTTGGCACGAATACGCATTCGAGAATCACTCCCCACACCATTAACGCATCCCTCAGTAATGCATGATATACGAGAAGGATTAGCCGTCATTTTCAACGACAAGAGGCTGAGATCAATAGCGGGCTCGACGGGCACAGCGAATTTTTTCGGCACTGCTTGGGGAACCATTCTTCTGCTTTATTTTGCAACTCCTCCTCCTGGCGGCCTTGGTGTGCCGAGACTTCAAGTCGGCATTGTAGCTGGAATAATCTTCAGCGTCGCTAGTGTCGGTGCGCTGGCTGGAGTTGCTTTGGCAGGTCCGTTGTCGAGGCGGTTAGGATTGGGTTCCGCTATAACCTTGGGTATGATCTTGGGAGGAGTTGGAGGTTTCGCATTCTACTTTGCAGGGCCCGCAACTGTGAACCCGTACTTTACAGTCCTAGGCTTTGCTGTTACGCCAAGTATATTGCTCATGATAGCAGGCAACTTTGTCACGTTCATCGGAGTCGTCGTGTACAACATTAATCAGGTGAGTCTGAGACAGGCGATTGTGCCGATCCGTTTACAGGGCAGAATGAATGCCAGCATTAGATTTCTGGTCTGGGGGACGATACCTGCAGGTGCCCTAGCTGGAGGATTATTGGGGACGGTCTTAGGGTTGCGTCCCGCGATTGGGATAACCGTGATCGGCGGGGCCCTCGCTTTTCTATGGGTTCTCTTCTCGCCGGTACGTTCTATGAAGACAGTTCCGGAACCACTAGAATAGACGACAGCTCAACTTCTCCTGCTAACACTAGCTCTGGAACGCTTCGTTTAGCTTCTCGAAATCGTCACGGCTAATATTCCAATCAATCACCTCTGCATTTTGTCTAACGTGATCTTCGTCGCTTGCTTTTGGTATGACAACTACAGATTCATGTTGTAACACCCAGTTGAGTGCTACTTGTTCGCGTGATCTCCCTAGCCGTTCTGCAATGGCATCCAATGTTTTGAAGGGGTCTCCACGTCCTCTCGGAATTTTTCCTTGTCCCAGAGGACTGTACGCGATAACAGTCAAGCCCTCTTTCTGACAGTATGGTAGAATATCCTGTTCAATACTCCTGTCTACAAGGCTGTACTCGACCTGGTTCGAAACAATCTTGTCTCTCGACAATGCAGCCTCAGCTTCTTTCGTCTGAGACACGGAATAATTACTGATACCAATATGGCGAACAGAGCCCTCCCGAACGAGCGTCTCCATAGCTCGCATCGTCTCACTTATCGGGATACTGGGGTTTGGCCAGTGCAGCTGGTACAGGTCCATCTGTTTCAACTGCAGCCTCTTCAAGCTCAACCGTGCAGATCGTAGAACATCATCATACGCAAAGTGTTGCGGCGACACTTTAGAAGCGACGAACACTTTTTCCTTGCGGCCCTTCAACGACTCTGCCACGAGTTCTTCGCTGTGTCCCGAACCATACATTTCCGCAGTGTCGATGAACGTCATTCCGAGATCCAGTCCTAGTTTGAGGGCCTTGACGGCTTGTCGGTCCCGAGCTGGCGAGCCGCCCATGGCCCACGTTCCGATTCCCACAATGGGAATCTCCTCGGTAGTCCGGCCTATTTTCCGATAATGCAAGACGATCGGTCGGCTAGCAGCGGAACCTAGTATAAGTCCTATGGACATCCGAAAAAACGAGAGCGTCCATTATGAGGCCCAGATTACTGACACGATAATCAAGACAGTTACGCAGAAACTAACGCTCTTACAAGTACAACGCGAGATTCTGCGAGAATCCACTGGACTTACCGAGTACAAGCCCTGATCTAAGAACCCGGCACGCGTTTTCTGGTGCATCTATTTCACAAGGATAATTACAGTAAAACGCGCAGTCAGTTTTCACAACTAAAGCAGACTTCACAGCTAGAATCGAAATCGTCGTTGATAATCAGCCCGTCTGGCGAGACCTCTCCAAAAAAAGTTCTGGAAAAATCATCTAGTGTCGTGAGCGAGAGAAATCATAGGGGCAAAAACCGACCTCCTTCGCATTTAAAGAAAAGCTGAATATCCCGCTTTATCGTACCTTTCTGTACCTGTTACGGCCCCCAGCATCGCCTGATCCAAGCTTGGATCCGCAAGACTCGCCTAGAACAAGCGAGACAAGGCCAGACCGGGGGTAGGGTGTATGCTAATCGTGAGCGAGCCTATGGATGGCCTAGGCCCGGCTGGCTTGACAAAGTCTTCACAATATCCTCGAACCTGGAATGCGGAGTATGCAACCGGATCTCGTCCTCTTCAATCCCCAGCTCTGCCATGCCCTTGTCACAGAGAAGCTTCGCGGCCCATTGAATCGCGTTCCGTGGAATACGCAGCTGCTTTGCAATATCATCGATCTTGTGCCAGGCACCGTCCACCAGGCGTATCCAGACGTACCAAAGCAGCATTGGACGTGGTCCACTCGGCAAGAAGACACCATTTCGGACCTATCTCTTGGTTTCTTACTATTCCTGATGTAACTAAGTAAAAAATCAGACGGTAACACACACCCGAAACCAGTACGGAAGCGTCAGTCAACCGTCAATGGGAGCCAAAGCCAAACTCACGCTAGTGATAGTCCTACTCGCCATAGCCGGACTCGCCGTCTGGCAATCCACCGCGCCCAGATCACACCCCCAGTCGGCCCCAAATACGCCGGCTCAGGACAATACTCGACACGCGGCAGCTGGATAATAAACGAGAAAACAAGCTACGGAACCATCAACCTCGCCTTCTCCATAGCTAACACAACCTATCCCCGCACAACCCTACCCACCGGTTACTCATTCATCATAAGCAACTACAACCAAACCCTAACCAACACCCTCCTCAAAGGAATCGGAATCCGGATAACCACCATGACAATCCAGGACAACTACAACGCCTCCTCAACCACATCCGGAACAGGCGGACTCACAGACGCCGCCCAAGTCACAAGCCAGATCAACCTCCAAACCTCCGCCACCCACCAACTACGATTCACAATCAACTACCAACTCAACAACATCTTCCTGCTCGGCTATTCACTAGACCACTCAACAACACGATCCTTCAACATCACACAAATCGTAATCTAGTCAAAGATTAAAGACACAGTATAATCCCGCGAAACACAATGTCAATCACATACGACCACATAGACGACTACCTCTACCGCATCGCCGCGCCTCGAGACCGACTCCTAGAAAAAATGGAAGAATACGCAGACACCAACAATGTCCCAATAATCGGACCCCTCGTCGGCAGATTCCTCTACAATCTAGCAAGAGCCACCAAGAGCCGGAACATACTCGAGATCGGCGCCGCAATAGGCTACTCCGGAATATGGCTCGGCCGAGCCGCGGCCCTCGAAAAGGGTCATGTCACAACGATCGAGCGAGACCCTGAGCGAGTAGAAATTGCTGAGAAAAACATTGCTGAGGCGAGTCTCGACAAAACAATCAAAGTCGTAGAGGGAGACGCGCTCAAAGTAATCCGTGGCCTCAAAGACGAATACGACATGATCTTCCTCGACTCCGACAAGAACGTGTACAGTGCAGCCTTCGAGCTATCCATCAAACTATTGCGCAAGGGAGGATTGTACATCGCCGACAACGCCCTCTGGGGCGGAGACGTCGCAAAAGGAGGCAAATCCGCGGAGACTCAGCAGATGCTCAAGTTCAACAAGCAAGTCTACGAATATCCGGGAATGTCTACAGTAATCGTCCCGTTGCGAGACGGCGTTCTTGTCAGCTTGAAAGAGAAGTAGAAGACTTGATTCGCGCATACACCGATCTGACAAATTCGGCCTAACGCATGAGCGAGACTGACTACAACCAAGATATTTCTGCCATCGTCCGCGCCCTTCTATCTCGCTTCTCAGACAATCTGTGGAACCCGTCTTGCTTAGCGTGATAAACGATGATTATTTCTATAACGACCGAACACTAAGTACTTAGACGGATTTGTACAAAATCCTTTATGGTCCCTACCTACGATTTTGGGTCTCTTCCGCGACCTCTAGTTCCGTCCTGGAATGCGAAGCGGGAAGGTAAATCACAAGAATGGAAATAGAACAGGTACCGAAGGATTCCCGAGAGGGATTCAGATACAACAGACGCTATACTAAGCCTGAGACTCATCCCTACGAGAGTTTCAAGTGGGAAAACAGGGACGCTGTCATAACCGACAGTAAGGGCCAGGTAATCTTCGAACAGAAGAATGTCGAAGTCCCCACATTCTGGTCCCAGACTGCGACTAACATTGTCGCGTCCAAATACTTCCGCGGCCGGCTCGGCACCCCTGAGAGGGAGTCAAGTGTTCGCCAGCTCATAGACCGCGTCGCTAAAACGATCACCGTCTGGGGACGAAAGGGAAACTACTTCCTAGACGAACAGGAGTCGAACGCTTTCGAGGCCGAACTAACCCACATTCTCGTTCACCAGATGGCTGCATTCAACAGCCCCGTCTGGTTCAACGTGGGCGTTGAGGCGAAGCCCCAATGCTCTGCCTGCTTCATCAATTCCGTGCAGGATGACATGCGTTCGATAATGCAGTTGGCCACGACCGAGGGCATGCTCTTCAAGTACGGCTCTGGAACTGGGTCCAACCTTTCCAAGCTACGTTCTTCCCAAGAACATTTGTCGACAGGTGGAAAAGCCAGTGGTCCAGTATCCTTCATGAAGGGTTTCGACGCATTCGCTGGCGTCATAAAATCCGGCGGTAGGACACGTCGAGCAGCGAAGATGGTCATACTAAACGTGGACCATCCCGACATTCTAGAGTTCATCTGGTCGAAAGCTAAGGAGGAGAAGAAGGCCTGGGCGCTTATCGACGCCGGATACGATCCGGCCGTTGACGGGGAAGCCTATGGCTCAGTCTATTTCCAGAACGCTAACCACAGCGTGCGAGTGACTGACGACTTCATGCACGCGGTTACCGACGACAAAGAATGGAAAACCCACTTCATAACCACCGGCAAGGTAGCACAGACGTACAAGGCCCGGGAACTAATGAAGGCGATGGGCGAGGCCGCGCACATTTGCGGCGACCCGGGAATACAGTTCGATTCGACGATCAACGAATGGAACCCATGCTCGAACACTGGACGCATCAACGCATCCAACCCATGCTCCGAGTACATGTTCCTCGACGATTCCGCATGTAACCTCGCGTCGCTTAACCTGATGAAGTTCAGAACGCAAAACGGGGACTTTGATATCGAATCGTTCATGCACGCGGTCGAGATAGTCATAACCGCGCAAGAGATACTCGTGGACAATGCAAGCTATCCAACCCCGTCAATCGAGAAAAACAGTCACGACTATCGACCATTGGGAATGGGATACGCCAACCTCGGGGCACTACTCATGGCCCGGGGCCTACCATACGACAGTGAGGAAGGACGAAACTTTGCCGCTGCAATTTCCGCCTTAATGTCGGGGCATACGTACTCCATCTCGTCAGTCATCGCAAAGCGGCTGGGATCCTTCCGCGGCTATCCGAGCAATGAGAAACCATTCCTCAACGTTATCGGAATGCACCGGGCCCACTCCAACAAGATTCCACATGAAGGAGTTCCAAGACCTCTCCTCGATGCCGCTGCAAAATCTTGGGACGTTGCACATTCGATGGGCGAGCGTTACGGTTTCAGGAACGCACAGATTTCGGTAATTGCGCCAACTGGAACGATAGCGTTCATGATGGACTGTGACACGACCGGAATCGAGCCGGACATTGCCCTGGTGAAGTACAAGTGGCTCGTAGGTGGTGGAATGATCAAGATCGTCAACAACACTATTCCAGAGGGACTCAAGCACTTAGGATACTCGCAGAGCGAGACTCAGGACATTCTGCAATATCTCGAAGCAAATGATACGATAGAAGGGGCTCCGCATTTGAAGGGGGAACATCTCCCCGTCTTCGATTGCGCCTTCAAACCTGCAAAGGGATCGCGTAGCATCCACTACATGGGACACGTGAAAATGATGGCTGCGGTTCAGCCGTTCATCTCTGGAGCAATATCCAAGACTGTTAACATGCCGAACAATGTGACAGTTGACGAGATTGTTCAAACCTACACGACTGCCTGGAAGACTGGTTTGAAAGCGATCGCGATTTACCGGGACGGCTCGAAGAGGACTCAGCCACTCACAACTGCTCGGCAGAAGGAGGAGCCTGCACCGGTTGAGAAGGTCGTCTACAAACCTGCTCGGAGACGTCTGCCCGATGAGCGGGAAGCTGTAATCCACAAATTCACGATAAACGGTAACGAAGGATACCTGACAGTTGGATTGTACAAGGATGGGAGTCCTGGAGAAATGTTCGTAGTAATGTCGAAGGAAGGAAGCACGATATCTGGCCTTATGGACGCGTTCGCCACCTCGATATCACTCGCCTTGCAATACGGTGTACCGTTGAGAGTGTTAGTGAACAAGTTCATCCACACAAGATTCGAACCGGCCGGGATGACGAATAATCCTGAGATCAGGTTTGCCAAGTCCGTGATCGACTATATCTTCCGGTGGATGGGTCTCAGATTCCTGTCGAAGGCCGACCAGGACGCGATAGGACTTACGCGGACGCAGGCTGAAAACCCTGATGCACAAGCAAAACTCGGTGAGTCTCACCCGCAGACCGTACAGCAGGCATCCAGTGTCCAGCATCAGACCGCGCCAGTGAGGACAGAAGTGGCGTCTGGTACGGAGGATAGGGATCTGCTTACGTTTGATCTGCAGTCGGACGCGCCAGCATGCGATAATTGTGGCATGATAATGGTGCGTAATGGTTCATGCTACAAGTGTCTGAACTGTGGGAACACGAGCGGCTGCGGGTAACTCTAGTCGCTTGTTAAGCGAGATTTCTTCACCCAGATTGTTCCGCACTCTGTTGCATTGCCGGCTTTGAGAGTATCACGTAGATCGTGTTCTTAGTCGATTCCCTCGTTAACCTTTTTTCTAGCGCAGCCTTTTCACTTGCAGTAAGAGTGCGTGCCGAATATACTTCGACCTCAAGACCGTCTTTAGCAGCGTGTTCTCCCAACTGTCCATCCATATAGGATGAGACCGCAGTAAACATGTTTTCAGAGACTCCAGGGAGTTCGATTGTCGACAGTGCTGTTGGAGTAGCCTGGTTTTTCAGAATCCGGTACAGCTCACTGACGTCCGGAATGTTCACCGTTTGGCTCGAGTGTAGAAAATTTCTCAGCTCGAAACTCGATTCTCCCCATTTCTGCTTCTTCCATAGATTCGAATGATCCGCGGCTGTTAGTCCTGTTCCAAAGTCGACATAGTCCAGTTGGAGGCTTGCATTTGCCATGTACTCAGCGAGTATCGTCCGACCCGCGAAGCGAAACCTCGAGGTACCGGAGGCCATGGCGGGTTTTCCGAGGTCGTCAATTGGCTCCGGATCATCATTGGACTGGTGGATCAGTAGCGCTTTGTCTTTGGACAAACCAGCTGCGATGAGGTAGTTCCTCACCATGTGCTCGGGGGCTTCAAATACCGCGGGATCTGGAAACAACCGTCCGAATCTAGCGGTGACACGGTAATTATCCACTTTTAGGGCCAAGTCGATCAGCTCTCGTTTGAATAGTCGTAATATGATCATTTCGATCTCGTGCCCGCTTTCTACTTGTTTGTTCCTTGCTCGGCGAGCGACAGGGCCATCTTTAACAACATATGTGGATAGACATGAATTCGTAATGTCTCGCGAAGTTAGAAAGTACTTCGATGAGGTTTCCGCAAGATGGGACGCGCTACGCCAGAACTTCTATGGAGAAGAGGTTCGGAACGCGGTTTTGCAAGCGGCGAGAATAGATCGTGAAGACACTGTGTTGGATGTCGGTGCCGGAACTGGATTCCTCACGACGGAAGCTGCAAAAATTGCTCGCAAGGTAATTGCTCTCGACTTTTCCCGGGCAATGACCAACGAAGCCCTCTCCAAGACAAATGGGGAAAACGTAGAATTCAAGATTGGAGATGTAGAAAAAATTCCACTGGAAGACTCATCAGTGGAAGTGATCATTGGCAACATGATCCTACATCACTGCCCAAATCCTGCGATTGCGATCAAGGAAATGGTTAGAGTTCTCAAACCCTCCGGCAGACTTGTTTTGTCCGATCTTACCGAGCATGAGCACGAGTCTTTGCGAGCTGAACATGCTGATCTCTGGCTTGGATTCAAGATGGATCATGTGAAAGAAATGTTCACCGCGGCGACGTTGAAGGAGGTAACCGTTGGGTTACTTGGATCCTGCTGTACGTCAGATCTAGAATCAGAAGAGATCAAGATTCCAATGTTCCTTGCAAAGGGTCAGAAGACCGACGAGTACTCTCGGGCGGGGACCCATCTTATTAGTAACAATCGACGCTTTTTGCTATTTGTGAGGCCAGATGGCTAAACAGGTAAACTGTGACTGTGGCTTCATGATACGCAGCGAGTCCGACGATGAGCTTGTACAACATGTCCAGCTTCACGGGAAAACCGCCCACGACATGGACATTGACAGGGAACAGGCCTTGTCTCTAGCAAAGCCAGTCGAACAGACAATAGTTACCTAGTATAGCCTAGTACGAATCGAATCTTTCCACGTGTGCCCTAGCGGTGCATAAAGAAGTCTGCAGACAACTAACGCATGGACTTTTCTGGCGCAAGCGTTGGCGGGAGACTTCCGCTTGGTTTCAACCTGTTTTCACGGTCTACCAACACTACGTGTGGCTTCCAGTGCAGTGCTTCTTTCTCGCTCATCGAAACAAATGCGGTGATGATTACTTCATCATCCACTTGGACCTTTCTAGCGGCTGCGCCGTTGACTGCGATCCTGCCGCTTCCCTTTCGCGCAGGGAGTGCATATGTTGAGAATCGTTCGCCATTGGTTATGCTCCAGATGTCAACTTGTTCGAATGGGATGATGCCCGCAGCCTGCATCAGGGAGGAGTCTATTTCGATGCTGCCTTCATAGTTCAGATCCGCTCCTGTAATTCTTGCTCTGTGAATTTTTCCTTTCAACATTCTAAGCTGCGTCGTTTTCCGAGCTTCCTGCGCTTTTTTCTTCAACTAGATGTTGGAGTCGCTAGATTTGAGGTGGGGCTACGGTCTCTCTAGAGAGCTTGGTAGAAACCCTTGGTGCACACTCGACAGGCTTGCACGTAGAGGCTCCGTGAACGGTCGTTCACGGTGTCATACTAGCCGCGTTGATACTGTCGATCAGGCCGTGTTTTTCCAGTTGGGTCAGTCGTTTCTCCCATTCTTTGAGCTGTAGGTCTCGCAGTATCGTGTTCAGTACCTGGGCTGTGTTGGTATGGATCTGGGTCCAGCGCTGACGCTCTGTCAGTGTGAGCTGTTCGTTGAACATGTTTTCCTTGGAGAGAACCAGTGATTCTCTGAGCTGGTCTACTATCTCGTCTCTGTAGATTTCCAAGTTGGTTCTTCTGCCAGTCCTTGCCAATCCTATCCTGATCCTCCTGTTCCGATTTTGTTGTGAAGCGTCACGTCGCGTAGACACAACGAGAATGTCTGGAGAAACACGGATCTCTAAGACACACCGGTTATCTACTCAAAGCGAGGCACTGCTGACAGGACACGACGCTCCGCCTCAACTCAAATGATGTCGTACTACATCGAAAAATCCTGTTCATACTCGCCCCAGAGACAACGTGATAAAATCATCACGACAAGCACAAATTATTTCCCGAATCCTCCACATCAACGTACGAAAACGTCACGGTCCGTCCGGCCAACGTACAACCCAAGACGGATAACGTCCGACAAAGACGAGAAAATACATTATCATACAAACCGCACGACCTCCCCTGGGGCCATCGAAATTATCCACAGACCACGCCCCGAACAAAAACGTCCTAGAGACCCTACCAGCCAGTAGGCCAGCGTAGAGTCATATTCGACCTGGAATAAGATCCTTAGATGACTTGCTTGTAGGATTCTACAAAGTCAGGGTCAATGACTCCAGACATTACTCTCTCCGAACCATCTGGAAGTATTACGGGCGTCCCTGCTGCGTGATACGGAAGCTCGAAACGTTCCAGCTTGTCAGCGCTGTCTATCTCGTACAATTTGTGACAAGCCCCATTCTCGTAATGGAAAGCAAGGAGTTTTTCCACTCGTCTTTCACCGAACCCGCCTGCTCTGCCGCCGGCGGCACTAGATCCTTCTGGTAGTTGGAGAACATACACCGAATTGGGCTCGTGTAATTTTTGAAGGTTGACTGGTCTTTCGGCAACGAGTATCTTACGGCCTTTCTCCGAAAGTAGTTTTGTGAGCTCTTCTAGTGGAGTCAATTCGGTTCGAATCTCGAATCTCCGGCTACAAATGTGTTGGCATTGTTCTTTCAGAGGAAGCTTATCAGAGCGTCCTTTCGTCCCATTCGCAACAGCTTCTCCACTTCTTTCTTCTCATCTTCAGTCAGTGGTGCATAAAGTCGAGAGTCCTTGTCGACTCCGGAGTATCGTCCGGCGACAAGATACGTTTCCCTTGTCTGTTCTTTCAGAACAGTTATCCGGTTCAGGCTATCCTTTTCAGTGTAGAAGTATAGCGGGGTCGAATCATATTTGGAAAGGTCCAACTTCCTGATTTGTCTCTTCTCTTGGGGCAACTCGACCATCCTCCGTGAACTGACTTGTTAGTAGAGGTGTTATGGTTTTTCGTAGAACTTAAGAGGTATCGGATTTCACCGATCAGTTGGATTTGAAAAAACAGATCGTCATCATAGGAGTCGTGCTCCTGGTAGTTGGCTTCGCAGCTGCAGGCTATTTCATATCCGTTGAACAAGCAATGCACCTGCGAACCTATGGCACCTTGGGGTTGGGAATAGTCGGTTTACTCGTTGCTGTCGGCGGTGCCCTGATGAGGTCATCAACTGCAGTGGCCAAGGGTCAGTTAACCTGCGACAAGTGCGGAGCCACATTTGCGAGCCAGGGGGCCTTAGACCAACATTCAAGGGATAAGCATTCGATGAAACCTTCAAGCCAACCCTAGTGGAGCTGAGAAGATCTATCTTCGCCTCTAACGGCAATGTCTTCTCCGGTCCGACTTCTTGTAACATCCTAGTGTCATAAAATCGCTAAAGGAATAGTTGGTCGCAAGTCGGCCAAAGAGAATCCTCCGGGTGGGCCTTTTTCTAGTTCAGAGGAGAGATTATGTTTTGAGCTGCCCAGTTCGCCGGAGCGACTCTACTTGGCCAGCAGTGTATCGGAACATTATGTCCCCTCTTTCTGTCTGGAAATCCCAAGGTGCCACGAGCACTGTATCGCCCATCTTGATCCAGACTCGCCGCTTCATTTTACCCCTGATACGGCAGACCCTAGTTACCCCGTCGGCGCACTCTACCAAGACCCTGTCGTAGCCGAGAAGGTTCTTGACTGTTCCATACAGTTGTCCCGGACCGGGCGTGAGCATTTCGCTCAGGTTTGCTTCGCTCAGGACCTTACGTTTACCCATATTCCTACCCTGCTAGAGGGCTAGGTCCTATTAAAGGTCCAAGCTACTTTTAGTTCGTCGCAGACTTTATCGCGATTGGTTGCTAGTGTTTCCACTTTATTGAGCAACCGAAGGGTCGTGTCTCTTGGACCTGGGGTCTCTTGTCTTCCAAGATTGCGTCTAGCGCGTTTCTGAGATCTTTTGTTTTGACTTCGGATGGGTTCCTCCAGTTATCATCTATTCGACCTTTGTACCGCAAGACTCTATGGTTGTCAAACGCGAACACGTGTGGTGTACAGATCGCACCGTATTTCCTTGCAACGTCCTGGGACTCGTCGCGGACATATGGGAAGTTGAAGCCTCGCTCCTTTGACCGTTTGATCATGTTTTCGAAACTGTCTTCGGGATAGTCAGTATCGTCGTTGCTGTTTATCGCCACGAAGACTGCACCCTTTCGATGATAATCACTTTGTAATTGGACGATCCGTTGCTCGTACGCCTGCGCGTATGGACAATGGTTACAGCTGAACACGACGACGAGGGCTTTCTTGCCGGCGAAACTGTTTAGGTCGTAGGATTTCCCGTCGACGCCTTTCAGTTTGAAGTCAATGGCGTCGCTTCCGATTGGTAGTCCTATCGAACCCACGGTAATTGGGGAGGATGACATCGTTTTCTTCATCCAGAGAAGGCCTTAGAAACCTTTCCGTGAAGTGTGAGTTGTCTGCACGTCATGGTTTCCAAATCAAAGGTTGAAACATTCGTGGGCGTATCAGGGTTCAGCTATCCATCTTGGAAAGGAAACTTCTATCCAATTGATTTGAAGAGCGAACAATTCTTGGAGTACTACTCGAAGAAACTGACTAGTGTAGAGATCAACAGCTCTTTTTACGCGACCCCTAACGCGGCCATGATAAGATCTTGGCACGGTAGAACTGGTGATGCGTTTCGTTTTTCGGTTAAAGCCCCTAGACAGATTACTCATGTGCTAAAACTGGGAAGCGGTTCTGCCGAAGCGGCCCTGAGGCTGGAGGAAAACCTGGAATTGCTTGGCACAAAACGAGGACCAATACTGTTTCAGCTGCCTCCATTCCTGAGGCAAGACTTGAAGTTGTTGGAGTCGTTTTTGGAAAAGACTGGTTCTATCAAAAATGGAGTTTTCGAGTTTAGGCATCAGTCATGGCTGTCGGATCCCACTTACGAGCTTCTGTCGAAGTATGGGGCGGGGTTCTGTGTCTCAGAAACCGAGGATATGGAGCCAGTACTGAAAGTGACTGGAAGATTCAGTTATGTTAGATTGCGGAGAGACTCCTACGATAAGAAGGCGATTGACAATTGGATAAAGAAGATACGAGAATTGAACGTCGGAGTTGACGAGTCGTACATCTACCTACGTCACGATGAGAGTGGGGAAAACGCAAGGCGGGCGTTGGAACTGCAAGAAAAAATTTAGAGGATGCCAGTTAGTTTATGATGTCTTGGCGGCTGCTTTCCTGAGATCTTCGTAGTTAGGCTCTTTGCTCGGATCCTCTGTGACCCACTTGTACGTCACGACGCCGTTGGGGTCGAGGACGAAGACGGATCTCTTTGCGGCAATGTAGCCTTTCAGGTTTCCAAAGTCCTGGTGGTAAACGTTGTATGTCTTGACAACGTCTCGGAGATAGTCGCTCAGTATTGGAAAGTTCAGCTTGTTCATGTCGGCAAATGCCTTGTTGGTCCAAGGGTCGTTGACCGATATGGCGTAGACTTGTGCATTCATGTTTCCAAACTGGGACATGCTGTCTCGGAGCGTGCACATCTCACGAGTGCATACGCTTGTGAATGCTCCCGGGAAGAATGCGAGCAATGTTGCGCCCTTAGGCTTGAGAATTTCTTGGAGGGTGCGCTGTTTTCTCTCGGTGTCAGGTAACGTGAAGACTGGCGCCTTTTCGCCCTGAGTAACCAAGTTCTAAAATCTCCTTGGAGCCTTCGAGGACTCGGAGGGTATTTCTAAACTTTACAAGTTGTCTAGAAGCTTTGTTTCCCATCGTCTGCTCGGCACAGGGAAAGGCTGGATTATGGAAGAGAAAAAAGTTGTGGGGGAGAAGAGAAGAGTCTGGTTTACCGGTTCTCAGTCTTCTTCGCTGCTATCGGAGTCGGTGCCGATGGTCAGTGAAGAGCTCTCAGAGTCAAGATCGTGTCCGGTACCATGGTTGATGTGTTCCGCAGTTGTAGAGTCTGCTGAGGTTGAGAGGTCATCGTCGTTCACGTCGGTCCCTGGATTGTAATGATGGTTGTTGGCTGTCTCGTTTTCGTCCTCGTGTGCGCAGTTGGCTTGGCTTGTGGATTGGCTCTTGGTGTCATCGTCAGATTCGCCGCAGGCTCCGTTGCTGCCCTTGTCTTGGTCGTCGTCCGATGACCCATTCTGCGTTCCGGAGGTCCCTGCAGTGCCACTCGTGGTCGTAGAACCGGTTCCATGGGTTGTCGAGCTCTGGCCGTTCGGGTTGCCGTTGTTGGCGGGAGTTGTAGTGGTTGTTCCATGGCTGGA
This sequence comes from Bathyarchaeia archaeon, assembly GCA_035656295.1. Classification (GTDB taxonomy): domain Archaea; phylum Thermoproteota; class Bathyarchaeia; order 40CM-2-53-6; family 40CM-2-53-6; genus 40CM-2-53-6. The sequence goes on from DASRSU010000008.1 coordinate 706,841, forward strand.
GTTCGACTGCGCTGGCGAACCGCGCATTAGGTACGGGGCTACGAATACTCCGATCGAAGCAATGATCACTGCAGCGACCGCGAGCCAGCGCCTATGGGGAATGTTCATTCTATGTTTCTATCTCCCACGTGTTTCCAAACGTGGACCTGGGTTGATGGGTATTTAACAGGACCCATCATCGAGACTGAGCATGTCAAATTAGAGGGTCATTGCATGCGTGAATTATCGAGGTAAATGTACATGGGGGGAGCTCATTTGCTCCCTAAGGTCTACATCGCCTTACCGCTTGTCTTAGGAATGGGCTGACGCCTCGGGACCAGAATTCATCTTTTTGATTGAAAAAAGTACGCTTTGGAGTGCTTTGCGGATGTCACAAGGAAGTTAATGACCGGGGGACCGTTCTGCAAACATTTCGCCGGTAAATTTACTCCCCTAAGGAAGACCGGGTCAATCTAGTTCCTGAAGGTCTGCGCTCTTCCAAGGCATTTTTCTGCCCGACTAGCAAGGATTTGTCACAGTTGTTCGAGGACTTTCTGAGACCATAGAAGTGAGGCTCGAGGCTTGGTGGTCTTGCTCGGTTTCTTCCTCTGCGGCTCGGCTTCTGGCTTCGTAGCCCCCGGTATCAGGGCTTTCTCCTCAAGCACTGGATGTGGGCCCCCAGGCTCGTGTCCAAGTCCAATAGCTGCTCCTTCGGGGTCGCGGAGAACCCCGCTCTCATAGAAACCCCTCTGGTGACCATTATAGTCGATCACATTGCCCTTTTCGTCTAGCCATCCTAGATTGTGACCATCAAAGTCGACTATCCTCATATCCTTGAGAATACGGTACCTCGCAGTTCCGTTCTCATCCCAGATCACATCGATCTCTTCCTCCTCATCTTCGCGGGGTCGCTGCATTGTCAGGATCGTCCTATGACCGAGATGGTTCAAGCTATGAAGGTTACTTACGATGTCCGAGTCACCATCGTCCAGATCAACGAAGGTTTTCGAGAACCCTGTCCTTAAAATAGGCCAGGCGCCATAGTAGAATCCCTGATGCGGACTACTCCAGTGGAAACTCACACTTGTCCGGTCTGTGGACATACTGGTCCTTGCATTTACGCTGCGCTCGACCAGACAGGCCAATTCAGGTTCCACAACTGCCACATTTGCGGGTCAACTTGGAAAGAGCACGTCGGGCACAAGAACGAGCCGATGAAAGAACCGGAAGCCCGCGTCCCGGCCGCGTAGTCCCAGTCTTTCTCAGCGGCTGAACCGTTCAAAGATAGAAATATCGGGGGGATTATTGTCGGCCCAAGGCTCGTTACATTGCCGCATTCCAAGAACCGATTCAAACGCCGCCAGAGAATAAAGAACAAGAGTAGAAAACTAGCCCGTAACAGTAGAAAGCCCAGTTGCGGTCGTGCTAGCAGGCGCCGTCTTTCTCTAAAGGGCCTACCAATGCATAATGAATGATCCCGACTACAATAGAGCAGACGTGAACCTATAAGATTGGTGAAGAAGTCTCATCAGCGCAGGAAGGTCCAGGTTGGGGCCGAGTTTCAGAGCCACCCATCCCTCCCTCCCATGATCCGGAGAGCGGAACGCGACTCCTCTTAGCAGAACGTTTTCCTTCAAGTCTGAAGGCAGACTCAGATCTATCCTCTCCGAGCTGTGTATGTGGGCAAACGGTTTCCCACCAACGCGTAGCTCTACGTCGTCGTTCCCTTGTTCGTGCACCTCGACTCCAGGAACTAGAAGCATTTCGCCAGTGATGATTTCAAGAAAGCCCATCTAGTCCAATCGCCAGCAAGATTTCCTGCTGTTCAATTCGTGGGAGCAAGAAGATAATGCCATCCGTCATGGCACTCGCATATACCGTCGCAGTTTTGGCCATCCTGTTTTGGCGTACTTCATCCTTTCAGGATCCTTCTTCACCCATCGAAGCATATGGTAGAAGCTGCGGGCCCTCTTCTCGTCTCTTTCAGCTATCGGCTCATAGCCTAAGTTCCTTATCTCATCGAGATAAGCAGCTTCGACGTTTTGTTGAGCGTCTCCGGATATCACCGAGACTTTCACTCTCTCTTTTCCATATCTCTCTGACAATTCTTTTCGGGTCTCGTCGAACAGAAAGCTGCTACAAATCTCGATCGCTTCTTCCTGGCCGAGTTTCATTTCATCGAGTAGCCGAAAAGTAAGTTCGGTCGCTTTTTCCAAGTACGTCTTTTCCCGGAAACTTGGTAGCTCGAAGTTGGACACGGGGATCATGTCGTAGTGGAATTCTCCAGTTTCCTTGCGATGTACTCCTACCACGACGCCGAAAAGGAGGTCTCCGACTCCCGCGTCGTCAACCTGTATTGTCACGGAAGATCAAAGGTAGTTTTGCTTGATTAATGTTGAAGTTTGGCATTTCTCGAGAAATAATCCTTTTATATAACATATCGATTATCCGATATCGGATAGGCGATACAGGTAACATGTGGTTCGGATGGGGACGGCACAAACGCGGAGGCCTACGAATGTGGGTCATAACAATGCTCGGCCGAGCACCAAAGAATGGTGCAGAAATAATGCAAGAGATCGAGGGAATGACACAAGGATGGTGGCGACCATCACCAGGCTCAGTATATCCCCTGCTCGATGAACTAGTCCAGGAAGGACTCATTCGAAAGCGCGAAGACGGAAGATATGAGCTGACGGAGCAGAGCAGAGAACAGATCCAATGGCCTTTCGGAATGGGACCACGACATACCCAGAGTATCGAGGATATGCTGAACGAGATTGGCGGATACGTATCCTATCTCGAAGACCTTGCAAGAACTGACAAGTCCAAACTCGCGCAGCATACCGACAAAATCAAGAGCCTTTCAAGTCGGCTTTCTTCGATAGCATAGGCTCGTCGTCCGCAACTCTCAACGCGTCCAACAGCATGATTCATGGGGCAATCGTAAACCAAACAGTTCGTGTTGAGAGCTTGGACCGACTCAGAGGGGCCTAGTTATTGGTGTGTGATCCAGTTCTCGAGGGTTGAGGGTAGGCTTGACTCGGTTTCAAGGCCCTTGTTAGCGAGTTTCCGTTCATGTTCGAGTAGCCACTTTTTACGCCAAATTCCTCCGCCATAGCCAACCAATGAACCGTCTGCACCAATCACACGATGACAAGGGACAATGATCGAGATCTGGTTGGCGCCGTTTGCCTGTCCAACCTCACGAGCCATTTCTGGTCATCCAATAGAACGAGCAATGTCACCATAACTCCGAGTCTCACCGAATGATATCTGTTGCAAAACAGCCCAGACACTTTCTTCAAACTCCGTCCCATGTTGAACAATCTTCACGTTGAAAGTGGTGGACGCACCAGAAAAATACCTGTTTAGTTCCTCTGCCAATGCCTCAGAGATCTTGTTTCTCCCACCTGAAGTCGGTTCGAGCCTCGTAATCTCACCGGGAAGAACTCTACGATCAGCGAACTCGAGCAAGCGAACCGAATCGTCGTCTACCACAGCGGTCATTACACCCAGCGGTGTGTCAAGCCTTGTCGACAAAAGCTTCCCAGTTTCTTGGTCACTTCGCATCTACCGAACCACTGGCCCGGATAGGTCGGCCCACGCCTCAAAATATGTAGTTTGACTCCGGTTCTTGCGCTCAATATCTCGATTAGATAGAGAGGGCGTGGACCTTAAACAGCGTCGAAGTTGGAGTCTAGAAGTTGGAAGTGCTGGAGAGATGAGTATATATCGAAATGCGATATTCTCATATTTCGATATAACGAGTCCTGATTGACAATGGCGAAGGGGGTCTCCGATCGAATGGTCAAGAGTTTCCTAGACCTGTTCGTTCTGGATCTCTTGAACGGAGGCGCAATGCACGGCTATGAAATCATGCGCGAGCTCAAATCGAAAACGGGGACACACATCGGGGCCGGGACACTATACCCTCTTCTCTATGAATTGGAAGAACGCAAGTTTGTTGCCGGCGAATGGAGTTCTCAGATTAGACGGAGCAAGAAAGTGTACAAGATCACGGAGCAGGGTGCGAAGTATAGGGAACAGGGGTTCCGTGGAATAGAGAGTCTCGTCCGTTCTTCTCACATAATGTCAAACGGGTAGCGACTATCTTATCGAACCGGTTCGTCTACTATTCGTTCTATCTCTCTCGGATCCCCGATAACTGCCTCACAGTACTTGTCCCCTCTTCCCTGACACTTTAATTCGATCGATTCACATGGAGTCTTCAATATCGCTTGGACCGCACCTGTCAAAATTCCCCGACCGAAATGGCACACGGGGGTTTTCCCTTTCTTGTTTCGCACTGAAACTCCATTTGTCCATCTGATCCTGGCCAATCGTTTCGCGAAGTCAAAGTCCACTACCTGCAGCTTCCCCCATCCGCTCAAGGTGCCAAGGCTCTCAGCTATTCCCTGAATATCCTTGATGCTTTTGACTTGGAAGCCGGCCTTACCTGCAAGATCCAAGTATCGTCCCCCGCCCTCTTTCCCAATCTCGTACTGGATGCTTGTCGCGGTTACAGGCCCAAAGCTTTGGGCCAAGCGATCCTCGATCGAGTGAATGAGTTTTATTGGTATGAAGAGAAACCGCTCATCATATGCAGTAAGCACTCCCCTTTCCCGATCCATGCTCGGTGCTTGAAACATCGATTTTCGACTGGACGAACTCTTGGTCAGAGACCGAGCCTCAGTCAAGCTACGATGGCCCCTGCTTAAATTATGTTTCTGGGCAACTGCGACTCTGACTATTTTGCTAGGTGCATTGCTGCCTGAGATGCGTACTGTTTATGAGTACAACGGCGGATATGATTATGCCCGCTGCCAGAAGTATCTGCCAAGTCAACTGTTCTCCTGCAAACGCCCAGCCAAGCAATACTGCTACAACCGGATTAACATAGGCGTAGGTCGAGACCTTCGCTGAAGTCGTCTTTGTCAACAGCCAGATGTAGGCTGTGAAGGCCACAGTTGAACCGAAAGTTATCAGGTAGAGATAGGCTAGTATTGAATTTACAGAGATTCGATAAATGTCAAAGCTTGCGAGTTCTCCAGTCAACAGTCCGGCCACTGATAGGAAGACTCCGCCCGTCACCATTTCCATTCCTGTACTCTGTAGGGGTAAAGGAGACAAGGGGGCCCTCCGGGAGTACAGCGAACCAGCAGCCCATGAGAGACTCGCGAGGACTACTACGACAGCGGCAAATCTATCTATGCTAGAACCGATCAGCTGTTGAGGCCCCACGAGGACAATGACGCCCGAGAATCCGATCAACAGCCCGAGCGCGACGTGGAGTGAGGGACGGACATGATCGTTTCGAAACCATTCTAAAAGTGCCATCCATAATGGCACTGTCGTTATGAGTATGGCGACCAGGCTAGTGGGTGCTTGGTGGTACTCTGCCCACACTACTCCGCCATTCCCCCCGAGTAGGAGCGAGCCTCCAATGTTCGATGCCGCCTTCCAGTTGGTAACGCTTGGACGGCGTACGCCACGAGTCCATGTCCATAGGTAGAGGATGAGTCCTGCAATCACGAATCTTGATCCGGCCATTAGGAATGGTGGAATTGTTTGGATTGCGAGCTTTATTCCGAGATAGGTGGAACCCCAGATTGTGTAGATGGAAAGGAATGCGAGGATCATTTTTAGCCTGAAGGATACTCGCACTGTAGGTCGTCTCGAGATTGTGAGCGCCATTTACTGCTGGATAAACTTGGCACCATCTCTTGGTTGTGAAAAGGGTCTCTCTGTCGTACCTGTTTTTCACCGAAACTGACTAATCTCAGGACTTCGCACTAGGTTTGTTGGTAGGTCGATTACAAAATGGTGAATCGACAGAGCGGGCATATCACTGCTGAATCGCAAGTGCTTAGCTCTTCCACTATGAGGTCGTTGAGCCTTAAGGATGGTAGGAAGGTCGTTATTCGAGCCTACACTCCTGCCGACAAGGAAGGACTTGTCTCGATGTATGCAGATCTATCGGAGGAAACTCTGCGCTGGAGCCTTCCTCCTTACGACCGTAAGAAAATCGAGAGATGGACCACTGATCTTGAGAATAGGATAATCCTTCTAGCGTTTTCAGGGGACAAAGTTGTAGGTCACCTACAAATCACTTCTTATGCAGCGGAGAGATTGAAAGGAATAGGGGACTTGGTCATCTATCTTCACCAAGACTTTCAGAAGGCGGGCATGGGTGCTGCACTCATGAAGGAAGGAATTGGTCTAGCCAGGGCTAGAGGATGGCATCGAATAGCGCTTAGAGTCGTGGCCGATAATCACCGGGCGATCAACCTCTACGAAAAGATGGGCTTTCGCAAGGAGGGTCTAAGCCGGGACAATTACTTTGGGGCCGATGGTAAGTATCATGATGAGGTTGAAATGGGACTCTTGCTGTGAGCGTAAGGTCGTACTAGGCCCATCGTCCGAGATGTTTTCGACACTCTGGACACATACCATGCTTAGACTCGACAGTTTTCTTTCCGCATCGACTGCAACGTCTAGGTGTGTCTCTGCCATGTACTGTTATGGTCCACCTGAACCCCGGACCAGAGTGGAACCCCCCAGGTTTGACCATTCGACGACGTTTTGTCAAATCTAGGCTTAGAGTTCACGCTCTACCAAAAAGGCACAGCCTTACCGCAGAGGTCTGATTGCCAGGTACAATCCGCGCCCCATGAGACCCCTCTTATCGAAGATGGTCGTCAATCCGACACGGCGAAACGCGTTCAGATACTCTTGTCCTGTGAACAACATCATTTCAACACGCTCGACGAAGTGTTCGATCTTTCGCGGAGTACCGACCAAGTATTGCAGATTCATAATGGATAATCTCCCCCTTCTGCCGCTGATGTTTATCCTGGCGAGTTTGAGGGCCGAGTCGTTCACGAAGTTCACGTCCAACCGTCCACTCTGCCACTGGTTTGGACTGAACCAAGGCTCTACTAGCAAGAGTCCTCCCGGCTTCAGGTGGGCTGCCATTCTTCGAATAGCACCTTCGAGTTTCTTTCGCGATCTTACATGGCCGATTGCGCTGAACAGACAGGTGACAGCATCGAACTGCCGCGCTAGTTGGAAATTTGTCATGTCGCCTTGGTGGAATGTGATCTCTGGATTTTTCTCCCGGGCGATTTCCAGCATTTGAGGACTGATGTCTAGTCCTTGAACATGGTATCGTTTCTTCAAGAATGCGATGTGGTTGCCGGTCCCGCATGCCACGTCTAGTAGGTCCTTGCCACTGCTCCTCTTGTACTTATGAATGAACTCGTCTAGTTTGTTTGATTCTTTACTGTAGTTCTTGAAGCTGTAGATGCTGTCGTAGTATTGGGCGTAACGATCGTAGAATCTCAAGGGCGGTGGCGGACTGTAAACTTGCGGCTATGCGTGCTCTAGGAGTGTAGAGGAAGGGTCATCGACTGTTCCGGATGGAGCAATCCGATCGATATGAGTTGGGTAACCATCTCCAGCAGTTGATCCCGTACCTCCACTGGGGAAAGATTCTTGTCGCGCGCCATTTCCACGACGATCTCATCCACTGTCTTCTCACCGTCGCTCTTCTCCCACAGAACAGCAATGTCATCGTTTCCCAAATAACGATTATTGGCCTCGTTTATCAACACGACCTTTCCGTCAGGGTTCTTGGCGATGTGTCCCCTCTTCTTTGGTTTGTACGTGGTCCGATTGAATTCTATGGTCACTGGTTCCTGCGCGGATTGTAGGCGTTGCTTTGCTTCTGCGCTCATACGCTCCGGTGTCCAAGGCGGTTCCCAGACAATGTCAACTTCGGCACTCTTCACCCCCGGAATCTTTGTGATCTCAGACTCGACTTGGTGCATCAGGTAGGCATGGGCCGGACAACCTTGCGTGGTTAGGGTCATTCGAACCTTGACTGTATCCTCAATTATTGCAATGTTGTAAATTAGGCCGAGGTCGACGATGTTTACGGGAATCTCGGGATCGTAACAGTTTCGTAGAGCATTCATGATTCGGTCGACGGTTATCGATTCCAACAATTCGGGACTTGACTCACTCATCTTATGATAGACTCCTGGCTAATTAGACATTCTTAACCGACTCCTTTCAATGCCCTGAGCGCGTTTAGTGTGACCCAAGCATTCGGTTCGCCAACGCGGCCAAGCACCTGGTAGATTGCAGGTATTCGGGCCTTTCCCCTTTCCTCCACTATCGTCCAGCCGGTCTTGGAGTCTTTCACAAGATTTCTCCCAAGGGAGTTAAGGAAGGTCGACTCGAGGGGCCAGCTGCCGTCTGGAAGTTGCTTTGACTTCAAGAGTTTGACGGCATCGTTGATTCTTTCATCACTCGCAAATCCCAGTTTTGAGAGTATTCTGAGTCCGTGTAAAATGTCGTAGAAGTAGAACAGGGGAAAGTGTAGTTTCGTCCATTCCTCGTTGATGATTTTCCCTGTCTTGTCGCTCTTGTACAGCTTGTGCATTAGCATAAATTCGGCTCCCCTCGCGACCGCTTCTCTTGCTCCCTTGGGCCAATTCTGAGGGTCAAGTTCCGAGAATGCCCATAAGGGCTCAATCGTGGACATGAACGAACTGTGGTGCACCTCTTTTCCCCAAGGTCCTGGTTCACAATTCCATCCACCATCAGGCAATTGATACTTGACAAGCCACTCGTACATTTCTCGCACACGTGAGTCATCCTGGTATCCGAAAAGTGTCAATGTGCGAGCCATGTTACCAGTGACGCAAGGTTCCCAAACGCTTCGCCATCCCAGCCATTGTCCCTCCGCATCCTTGTCCGAGTAATCTGGCGGAGGCCACGACCGGTCCTGTGAATCCATTACTTTCAGAAAATGTTCGCACCCGGCCTTGATCGCCGGGTGCCGACGACTAAATCCCAATTCGCCCAGGAGTATTAGTTGCCACACTGTTGCCGTCCATTTCGGCCAGTACACATCTTCTGGTTCTTCCCAGTAGCCATTGGGATTCTGCTGTTTCAGAAGGTCCAGTACTGGACTCCAAGAGGCAAGACTATGTTGTGAAGCAGTTGTTTCAAGATCGTCTTCAGGCCTTTGAAGCAGTTCTCTGAAGGCCCAATATCGAACGCCAGGATTCTCCTGTTCTAGGAGCCAGCTAACAGCTTGGTCCCGCTTAGAGGTTTCAGTTAACAATTCTCTGTCTTTCACGCACTGAGAGTATGTTGGGCATGGAATGAGGGGATTACGTTCTTGGCAAAATCTCTCAATGAATTCATGTAATCTGCTACCGGAAATGGGACGATGAAGTATTTGCTCCCGTCTCTGACTGCCTGTTCTATTTTTCTATTGTAGACGTTCCGATCGTACTTCCAGTCATGAGGAGGAAACATCACCATATCCGCGAGGGACAGTTTCGCTTCTCTCCCGTTGCGTCGTGCCTCGTCTAAGATGATTTTTCGAGCCTTCGAATTGTCGAGGTTTGGCCACGCAGGTATGAGGGCGATGTCGGCGTACTTTCCGGCGAGTTGAAACATCTTGGGCCCAGCTCCTCCGAAAAGTAGTGGTGGTCCTGGCTTTTGGACCGGCTTGGGTTCAAGCACGGCTCCTTTTGCCTCGTAGTATTTTCCTTTGAAGTCGACTTTCGGCTCAGTCCACAGTCTCGTGATCAAGTTTACGCCTTCCGCGGTCTTTTCCACTCTAACACTAGCCGGGTCCCATTTGCTGTAACCATCGAATTCTACTTGCGACCATCCCGCTCCAACGCCGAGTATCGAGCGGCCTTTCGACAATATGTCAACTGTTGACACTGTCTTAGCCAGCATCGCTGGCGGGCGAAAAGGAATGGGGGTGACAAGTGTTCCCAAGTGCAAGTTTCTTGTCTCGGCGGCGAGAAAGCTCAAGGCCGTCCAAGTCTCGAGGGTCGAATATCCACCTTGTGCGGGTCCGTAATTTCTTCCCCACATGTAATGGTCTGGCATTACCAGTCCCCAGAAGCCAAGTTTGTCAGCTTCTTGAGCAGCTGCTCGCGTCTGTTCCCAGTTATGGTGGAGGTTCAGTCCGCTCGCCAGAATGAATCTCAACGAAACTCAACCTCAAAGGTTGAATCCATTAAAAAAAGATGACGAGAATGACGGGCCGTCCACGTAGACTCTTTAACTCAATAAACATGGAAATTGGAGAAGCTTGATGAAAGGGTCTGATCTTCTTGTCAGATGTCTTGAGAACGAAGTGGTCGAGTATGTCTTCCACCTCCCCGGTGAGGAGACACTAGCGCTCACTGATTCTCTGGGGCAATCCAAAAGCATCAAACTGATCACCGTCCGTCATGAGCAAGCCGCCGGTTTCATGGCCGGCATGTACGGCCGCTTGACCGGTCGACCGGGGGTTTGTCTCGCCACACTCGGACCAGGAGCAACGAATCTGGTCACGGGCATTGCGGACGCGAATGTGGACCGGGCCCCGCTAGTGGCCCTTACCGGTCAAGCAGCTCTCGAATACTTTCACAAAGAATAGCATCAGTACGTTGATGTTGTCAATATTCTGAGGCCTGTCAGGAAGTGGAATTCGCGCCTTTACAGAGCAGACACTATTCCTGAAACGATCCGGAAGGCGTTCAACACTGCGCAATCCGAAAAGCCGGGAGCCTGCCATGTTGAAGTTCCTGAGGACGTTGCGGACGAAGAGACAAGGAGGAAACCGATCTCACAAACTCCTGGGCCTGAACAACCGCGCCCAACTGCTGCCCAGATAGACCTCGCGACTCATCTCATCAATGGATCGAAGACTCCATTGATCCTGGCAGGGAACGGTATCATACGCGCCCGCGCCTCAGAAGCGTTGAGGCGTTTCCTAATCCGTGTAAAGATCCCTGTAGCCCATACCTTCATGGGAAAAGGAGCCGTACCGGACGATGATCCACTAAGTCTCTATGCGATCGGCGTACAATCTCACGAACACGTGAACAGGGCGTTCGAACAAGCCGATCTCGTTCTTGCGATTGGTTACGACCTTGTCGAATACGCACCGTCGGCATGGAACCCACACAACGACAAGAAAATCATCCATGTCGACAGCACAAACGCTGAGATCGACGTCAACTATCAACCAGTCGTCCAGCTAGTAGGCCACATTGGTGAAACACTAACGATCCTTACGAGTAAAACGAAGGAGCGACGAGACAACTACGCCAAATCGATTCGCGAGGCAATTGTCGCAGAGGCTACTTCAAAGATTGGAGATGACGCCTTTCCTATCAAGCCACGCCGCATACTGAAAGAAATCAGGAATGTTCTCGCTAGAGACGACATTCTCGTCAGCGATGTCGGGGAGCACAAGCTCTGGATCTCGCGGCTCTTTCCGACTTTCGAGCCGAACACTGTCCTCATATCGAATGGTTACGCAAGTATGGGCGTTGGGCTTCCTGGGGCAATTGCCGCCAAGCTGATCGATCCTCAGCGCAAGGTGATTGCGGCATGTGGTGATGGCGGGTTCATGATGAGCGTCTACGAGCTCGAGACAGCAGTCAGATTAGGCGTCAAGATCACTGCCCTTGTCTTTCACGACAACGCGTTCGGCTCAATCAAGAGAAAGGAACTTACGCGTTTCGGACGGACGACTGGTGTCGATTTTGGAAACCCGGATTATGTCGAGCTGGCGAGAGCGTTCAATGTAGATGGGTATCGGCCGAGGAACTCCTCAGAATTGCCCTCGCTCCTAAAACAGGCGACAGAGTCGCGGAGAACTAGCATCGTAGATATTCCCGTGGACTACTCTTAGTTCGAAATCGGTTAACACATCCCGTTCTCATCTTGATTCATTTGTTATGACAAGCTCTGTGAATCCAGTTCGACGAGTGCCAACGCTATTGATCGACCGGTTAGCTTGAGCCGTTTCCATATCGAAACCATCGTACAGGCTACGAACCAGCTGAGTGTCCGAACTACTCAGTAGGAGTCTGCATCCCTTGTCTGATAATGTCTTGAAAACCCCGGCAAGATTTCTCTGATCTTTCTCCGAGAAACCTCGCGGAGTATAGTCTGTGAAGGAAGACGTCGGACTGGACGGATCGTACGGTGGATCAAAGTAGACAAAGTCACCCGCAACACAGTTCTCGGTAGCCTCAACGTAGTCTAGCACCTCTACTCGAGCATCTGTCGTCTGGAGAACTTTGCTGACTGCTCTAAGATTCGGGGCATCGCAGATTCGAGGATCTGCATATCTGCCGAAGGGGACATTGAATTTCCCTTTCGAGTTCACTCTGAACAGACCGTTGTAACACGTCTTGTTCAGAAAGACGAATCTTACAGATCTCTCCAAAGGGCTGCTTGGTTTTGACCTCCTTATTTCATAATAGAATTCACTCTTATGGGAGGTCTCGTCATACTGTCCCTGTACCTCGCAAAGCGCCGCGACAAGTTGTTCTGGGTCGGTTTTCAGTATCTTGTAGGTATTGATGAGATCCTCGTTGGTGTCAGATAGGAATGCTTGAAATCGATCATAGTTTCTGGACACACCGAAGAACAATGCCCCAGCGCCGAGGAATGGCTCAATGTAATTTGTTAGGTTAATGGGAATGTGCCGTAGCAGTTCGTTGACCATTCCCCCTTTTCCGCCGGCCCACTTGACGAAAGGAAACACTGTGTGTCTCGAAGCATCTGAGAACTCTCTGTGTTGGGCTTGCGCAACTGAAGTCAATGTTCGTTGAACGTCACATCTCGACCGGTATTAAACGTCGAACACCACAGTGGCTATCGCATGATGAACAGCCCCACTTCTAGCGAAGTAGGTCGGTTCTAGTTTTTGCTAGCCCGCGTTACTGTCTCGATGTGACGATTGTTCGCATGCAGCCAGTCTGGCACCACGACCGCCCTCAGGAACTCTTGGACTGTGATTCCTCTTTCCTTGGCCATACGCTTGAGTTCGGCGTGGACGTTCTTATCGAGTGACTGCATGAATTTCACGTTCATGCTCTAGCTACCATGGGCATCCCTAAGCTATATTCTTGCTGTTTACACAGTCAGCCCCACGTTATACGTTGTATTACACTGTATGACTCGCTTGGGAGGCTAAGCCACGACGACATCCATCATATGAACGAAGATCGCTACAAGACCGCTTGTTATTGCGAATTGCGTGGATAGTGCTGAGACGTTAGAGACATATCAGCGTGGGGCAACCCATAAATTTCGGTTGACATTCAACACGCTTCGAGTGAATGAAAGGACTTGCAAAAACTACCGCTATTCATTCTCTTAGCGGCACTGCTACTAGTCATTGCATCACCGATACCCGTGCTCGCCCACGAGAACAACCAACTGACGAATGATCATCAAGAGCATGAGCACGATCACGAGGTTGCAGACGGCCACGAGCAGACGCGAGTATCGTTCCACATCCGCTTGGTCGGTTCTGAACAGAATCCTCCAGTAACTACTCATGCCTTTGGACGCGCGAACGTTAGGCTAATAGAAAATGGAACCGCACTGCAATTCAGAGTAACCGTTTGCAACATCGCCAACGTCACCATGGCACACATCCATGTCGGGGCATCCGGCAAGAATGGGCCTGTGATTCTGTTCCTCTATCACATGCACGACCCGCTCTTCTCTTCGCCACACGGCTGCCATGTACTCTCTAGTGGAACGCTCCACCCATCGGATCTCATACCTAGCGCCGCAAATGGAATCAATAATTGGACCGACTTCATCAATGCTTTGCTGGCCGGGAACACATACGTTAACGTGCACACATTAGCCAACCCCGGCGGCGAGATCAGAGGCCAACTCGTTACGCACCACTGGATTGATTCGGAAAACGACGATTAGACAGTTCCAGTCGAGTCCAATTCCTCCCTTTTTTCTCGTGACTTTCCCTCTTACCCTTACGTCCGCATGCCTCTTGACAGTTTCTAGTTTCGATATTCTCGAAATTTGGGATACGAGATGATCCTGGAAAAATGTCAGAAACCCGTTTGTGGGCGAACTGTTACTGCGCAAGAAATGCTTCAAACAGAATTGTATCCGAAAACGTCCATGTTGCCACTGTTTATCAATAAGTGATGATGGTTTTGAGAATAGACTTTGAATGGTGCACGCTTGCGATCTCTGCGGTAGAAGACTCGACTACAGCCAGCTTAACCCTCAAGATAAGCTGATCTTGGACCAGGAAGGAAAGTGGAAGAGGGAGACGACCTACCGATGCTTCGACTGCGCGAAGGAAGCAGTCCTAGGCAAGTGGTAATTTCAGACAGGAAGAAGGCGGTTTAGTCACGGTCCGGTGTTAGAGTATAGATTGTTGCTTCAAGAAAGGAAGAAATGCTCAGAATTGATCAACTAGGTGCGACGCGTGGAAGGGATAAACTGGCGCAATGGTTCGTACAGCAACCGTGAAATTGGACTAATTGCAGGACTGGCTGCTCTATTCCTGGTCTACGCGTACGCTTCGAGTATCAGCTTCCGAATAGCAACTAGATCAGTTGACATATTCTTTCTCTTGGCTGCACTGTTCACTATTCTCAAATGCGTAACGCGGAAACCGTGGAGCACTACTTTGTTCGCAATTGTGACAGGCCCAATCTTCCTGCTTACTCCAGCCCCGTTCCCGGTACACATTACGATCGCCGTGATCGTAAATGGCTTCATCTTCGATCTCTACCTACGACTTGGCCGAGAGACAGGTCCCTACTCGCGAAGACACTTGCTCGCTGCCGGGGCCTTGGGCAGTTTCGTGATGGCTGCGATTGTTTTCTCAGTTCTTACATTCTTAGGGCTGAGGATTCCCACGTTTGTTTACGGGTTAGGACTCGCCACCGACACTGTAGCTGCTGTGCTGGGTGTTTTGCTCGGCATAGTTGTAGTTAGGCGAATCAGTCCGGAGTATGCGCACTTACGGCCCATCGAGACTCGCAGGACTGTTTTGATAGGCGCTTCATAGCCTGAGTGTTTGGTACCCATTTTCGCAAGGTGAGCCAGCGCTAGCTCTCAACTGCTTGCTGTACAAGTCAATTACGACCGAGACGACTGTACTGTACCTCTCGTCCCGCGGTAGATTACTGTTTTCATGTCTGCACACTGACTCGGGACGTCCATTGTGATCCGTCAGCATTTCCTCTGCCTTGGACATGCTAAGCTTTTGGCTGTCACGGGTTTTGTCATTCAACAAGTGGTTGATGCGGCCATAACGGTGTAGAGTCGATTGTCGGTCCTCGTCCAAAACCTGTTTCACACCCAGAACATCTGGTTTCGTGAAGTGATTCGTATGGCCTAGAACACCGTTCCGGGGGGATAGCTGACACGTTGCTCCAGGCGCGGACTCTACATCTACGACCTCTGCCGTCCCAAGCTTAGTCTGTTGGCCTATCAAGAAGTTGGCTGAGCATGATCTTTCTCCACGTGTAATTTTCGACAGTACTTCCGGAAGTGTACTGGACGCGAGTATTTCTGAGCAGGTAACATGGAATGGTTTTTGCAGTCTTTGCCAGTCATCATGGTCCGAAATTAGTCCGTTGATAAGAAGCCCTATGCCGGAAGAATTGAATCCAATCTTTCCACCAACAACTCCTGCCTCTGTGAAGCAGAGTACGTCGGGTCCTGTCTGGTTTCGTATTTTGAGGAATAATCCTTCTACTTGTGGTATCCAGTCCCAGTTCTGTCCCATAAGCAAGTGTCTATTCTGTACCACCTCCGGCATCGCTGCGAATGCTGTGCAGCCATATGTTCGTTGAATTGGTCTCACTCCGATCTTTGCAAACTGGCTGTACATCAATTCGTACCGCACGTTCAAGGCCACAATCTCCAGCAGTTTCAGGTTAGCACCGAGGGCGACGCCCTCCATCGTCTCAGCGTACGCCCGATTGACGCGTCTGATCACTCGGAGATATTTTTCGGCTCTCTCGAACACTTGTTCCTTGGAGAGTTCTGTCTCGTTCTTGAACCGTCTAAAGTACAAGTCGAGATTGTGGCGGATCTTGTCCGCTCCCCCTCGTCCATGGTCGAAGCCCATCTGGGAGGGTGTGCCTTTCAGTGTTAGAACTGGAAGACTGTTACTCGTGTCAGGAGTTCTCCTCTAACGGCTTCTCGAAAGTTATCCAGCCAGTGTTCTGCTTGAATCCGAGTTTCATGTTGATTCCAAGCATAGCCTCGTTGACTGTAGCGTTGAATGTACGGATCTCGTTATAGCCATTCTTTTTGGCAAAGTCCAAGACTCTAAGCTTCAAAGCCACTGCTATACTCTTCCCACGAAATTCTCTCCTTACACCGGTCAGTCCTTGGTAGAGGCTGTCCGGATCGTTCTGGACTTTCCAGACTGCACTGACCCCGACTAGGCGATCTCTATGTTTCGCGATCATGTACCCTTCTGGCATGAGGTTGGGATTTTTCATTTCAAAGGCAAGCCATTGCTCGTACGGGGTGTCCGTTGGAGGATCAGGCATCGGCACGTCGCGGAATGTTGTCTGAACAAGATCATACAGCTTTGGGTAACATTCCGGATCTTCCTTTACTTCTTCTGCCAGCGTCGTGATCCTGATTCCGGCGTTCGACGCTTCCACCGAGTACTTCTCAAACTTGGAGGCGTCGACATGGTGAGGATTGATCTTTGACTCCCAGCCGCGCATTCTTTCTTTGAAACCCCTATTTTCAAGAAAGGTGATTGGTCGCGTGAGGTCTTCTCGGGTCGCAGCCCACGCGGCGATGGCGTCAAGTGTTTTCAGGTCATCGAGCAACTTGGCATAGATGGCGCTTCCAATGCCGTGTCCTTGATGCCTCGGGTGGACCCAGATCTCTGTCCAGAACTTTCTCGGATGAAACATCCATGGAGCATGACCCACCTCTCCGAACCCGAGAATCTCGCCCGTGGTTCTTTCAATGCAAGTATAGCGTTTCAGATGATACTTTGATCTGTCAAGGTTGCTGTCGAAAAACCTCCATTCCTCCACAGTCCGAGCGCGTTCCGGAAAAATCGCGTCGTACACTTGAACCAACTTCCAGTACTGAGAGGGTTCGAATTCCTGGATGTCGACGGAGAGAGTGGTCTGTGTCAAGCGGTCTCACTGAACCTAGGTGCCTATGGTTAAACTCTACGAGGAACAGTCTCTACCCAAGATCTAGCTGGATTGTCCAGGTCTGGTTGGGTCTTCTCCAGATAGCACCCATGGGTCCAGTTCAAGCGCACGGACCTCGACGCCTGAGATCGGAAGGCCTGCGTCGTGCAACCCTTTCAGAAATGCGTTCGCTCGTCCTCGCAGCTCTGAGAGCCGAGTGGTGAAAGTTGCGAAGGATCCTCTCTCACTTTCGAGACTGGCTATTTCGCCCTTTGAAACCACTCTTAGCGTAGCCTCGGCAATCTTCTCGACAAAGTCGCTGTAGAACTCTATGAACTCGTTGGCTACTTCGACAAGATCATACTCGATCATTGAGCTGGCCTTTCGGAGTAGTACCTGTACCTTGTGTCTCATCGAGAAGTACCATAGCTCGAAAGTAAAGTAGACCTCTTTCACTCTGTCAACCATCGCTGATGCCATCTCCGGGCTCGTAAAAGTGCCAGTGCCAAAAGTGACCTTGTCCAGAAGTTTCACTATTCTAGGGTCGTCCGAGGCGTTTCCTTGTTGGAAGTTCAACCGGCCAAAATCGTCGACCAGACTGTTCAACTGGCGTAGGACCACGACAACCCTTCTCTGAGACTTTCCCGAGATGTCGAGCCAACCCCAGAGAACTGCTAGGCATACGATGACTGGGGCGGCATAGTAGAGGGACAGGTATCCAAGGATGGAGAGAGCTAGCAGAACCGGCTGAGGCGCTAGGAGCAATGCTTGGCCCTTACCAAACGTTCCAACGAACTCTTTCATGTCTTTTGGAGACCTACCTGAGCCGTCTGGCTACTGGCAGAACGATCTCGACGATCAATCCTACAGTTATGAGCCCCCATCCCGCAGCCACTGATTGAAGCGAACCATCAAATGGACTCGTCATTACGAGTAACAGCCCGAGCAATAGAGAGAATGCCGGAAGGATTGAGCTGAAAGCTGCTGCTATCGAAGCCAAAGTGTCTTTCTCCAGAGACTACGGTACAGACGAGATTGACCCGGGGCGGTAGAAAACCTGATAGTAACCTAGCTCGACAAAGCAGCCAAACGCTCCAGCCTAGGCGGCGGTGACCTTGTCGATTTCTTGCATCTCTTCTCTCGTAAGCACTATTTCCGTGCCATCCCTGAGTTCTCGCGCCTCTTTCTCGTTCCTGATCCCCACGATCGCCCCTGTTAGGGCCGGGTTCATCAGTTCCCAGGCAATTACAATGTCCACCATTTTCTTTCCGCGGCTCCGGGCGATCCTCGCAAAAGTCTCTCTGACCTTCAACATCTTCGCGGAGTTCTCGGGTGCCGAGTACCAGTGTTTCCTGCGGAAGTCTTTAGCATCGAGCTTTTCAATGTCGAAAGTATCAGCGAGAAAGCCTTCGGCTAGTGAGCCCCATCCGAGGACTCCGATCTGATGTTTGAGCGAAAAGGGCATAATGTCTTTTTCCGCTCGCCTCTTGAGAGGATTATACTGGACCTGGTTCGCCACTACGGGAGCAATTTTCATGGCCCTCTCAATAAGGGGCACTGGATGGTTGGACAACCCACCATAACGAAGCTTTCCCTCCTTCACGAGTCCCTGGAGGGCAGTCCAGGATTCTTCAATCGGTGTAGTCGCATCCACGTCATGGAATTGCAACAAGTCGATGTAGTCTATCTGTAAACGCTTGAGGCTCGCATCTACCTCACGCTTAATACTCTCCGGCTTCAAGTTCTCGAACGATCCTCCTTTACCGTCCGGCATGGTCCCGCACTTGGTGAAAATATAGACTTCCTTCCGACGGTCTTTGATCGCCTTGCCTACGATCTCTTCGGCTCTTCCCCAGCCATAGAATGGAGCGGTGTCAATCCAGTTGACTCCTTCGTCCAGCGCGGTATGGATCGCTCGGATGGCGGCCTGCTCATCTTGAGGTCCCCAGTAGACCCTCCATTCGGGACTTGAGCCCATTGGAGCTGTGCCTACTCCCACCTTGGTTATCCTGAGGTCGCTTCTTCCAAGGAGCCTCTTTTCCATCGTGGCCGATCTGCGTGGGGTAGACAGCATGAATGCGGATTCTGATTGAGAAACGCGATACTTAAGGTGCTGTAGCTAGCCTGGTACCCACTGTATGAGTTGCTTGTGGCAAGACGGGCATTCTCTCGGGGTTCGGGCCATTCCAGTGCCGAACGGTTTGCAGCCATTTGCGCATTTCCAGTAACCCTTGTTGAAGAGCGGATCATTGTCTACAAGTGAAGCGGCGGTTTCCATGAAGCCCTGAAGATATGCGCCGCCCATCCTTTGCTGGTCGGCCTCCTCCTTGTGTTGCCGCGACTTTTCTTGTCGCTCAAGAGTTTCAGACAAAGTGCTCGAAGGACTCTGCGGTCCACGATGGTCCTTGGAGTTAAGAGTGTTGGACTCAAACAACGCAACAGTGCGAAGGTCTTAGGCAGGAATTTTCTTGAGTCTTTCGCGATAGTGTTGTCGAAGTTTCGCGATTTTCGGTTCTATCACTACTCGGCAGTAGGGTTGTGAAGAATTTTCCTTGTAGTATTCCTGATGGTAGCCTTCTGCCTTGTAGAAGGATTTGAACGGGACAATTTCCGTGACAATAGGCCGTTTCCAGACTTTCGAACTCTCAAACTCTCGCACAACATCCTTCGCAAGGTTCTCCTGTTCCTGGTCATGATAGAATATGGCCGACCGATACTGCGTTCCCACATCCGCTCCCTGTCGGTTGAGAGTGGTTGGGTCGTGGGTCGTGAAAAAAATCTGCAACAATTCCTTGTACGATATCTGACCTGGATCAAAAGTGATCTGGATAGATTCTGCATGCCCAGTGTCCCCAGTGCAAACGTCTTCGTAGCTCGGGTTGGGCTTTTCTCCGCCTGAATAGCCTGATTCGACCTTAACGACACCTCTCAATTGGTCGAAGACCGCCTCCGTGCACCAGAAACAGCCGGCCGCAAGAGTTGCAACTTTGAGTTGGCCCGAAGATTTCGGTCCCTGCTGCGCCATACTCTATCTAGTACCGATGCCTTATCTGAACATTTGTAGCCTCTAACTGTTATACGAATTTTCTGGCAATCATCAAATTTACCGACTCAGACCTCTGACGCAGCTTCCGTGCAACTACCCCGGATAGACAAAATTGTGATAATTCTAGGTCGAATACTTTTACTGCTCACTCTTAGAGATAAGCCGCTTTCAAGCCCCTCGCGTAAATGAGATAGAATGACAGCAGAAGCAATTGTAGATATTCAGGATCTAAGCGGAGTCGGACCTGTAACTGCTAACAAGCTTCGAGAAGCGGGTTACGACTCTGTCTCATCCCTAGCAATAGCACCGGTCAGGGAGCTTATGGAGAAGGCTGGCCTTGAAAGTAGTGTAGCACAGAAAATTTCACGAGCCGCGCGTGAAACGATCCAGACAGATTTTGTAACCGCAAAACAGCTCTATGAGAGAAGACAAAACCTTCAGAGGCTAAGTTTTGCGTCAAGCAATCTTGACAAGCTCCTAGGCGGCGGTCTTGAGACACAGGCCATCACAGAATTTGTCGGTGAATTCGGCGCAGGTAAATCCCAGATCTGCATGAAGCTAAGCGTCATCACTCAACTGCCTGTAAAAGACGGTGGACTAGAAGGCAAGGCCCTTTTCATAGATACTGAGGGAACCTTTGCTGCACAACGAGTCCATCAAATGGCCAAAGCCATGGGTTTAGACGCGGAAAAAATCTTGGACGGAATAATTTACAGTCGCGTCTACAATAGCGACCATCAGATATTGACAGTTGATCATGCTTTCAAAATCTGCCAGGAAGAAAACATCAAACTCCTCGTGGTAGACTCCATTCTATCTCACTTCCGAGGCGAATATATCGGTCGAGAATCATTAAGCGAACGCCAGCAACGTCTCAACAGTCACCTACACAAACTCCTCCGGATCGCCCAAGCACTCAACCTCGCAGTCGTAATCACGAACCAAGTCCAAGCAAACCCGCAAGCATTCTTCGGTGACCCAACACGTCCCGCTGGAGGTAACATTCTCGCACACGCTTCCACCCACCGAGTCATGCTGAAGAAAGCAAGTCAAGGATTACGAGTTGCCAAGATCATAGACTCGCCGTACCTGCCAGAGTCGGAAACCTACTTCCATATCACTGAGAAAGGCGTCGAGGATGCGGTGCCAAAAAACAAGCGTGACGACTAAGGACAGCGCAAATGGATTTGAATGCAGACACAGCATCAGGAGCCACTAGAACAGAAAACCTGGCAGTTAGCGGATGGCAAGAACGGTAACGAGGGTTACCTGTACTACTGCGTCCTTTGCGATGAAGCCCTAGTACTGTCCAAACGGCCAATCGACCCGCTCAAGGTGCGACTGGTCTTCGAGCAGAAGTGTCCAGGCTGCGGTTTCGAACTTGACAGAGTTCTGGGATGCAGAGCTTCAAACCTGCCTAGGAAAGCACGGCTTCTCGTAAGCCTGAAATGCAAAGACCCGGAAATTCTCGCTGAACCTGACGAACGTTTCCAGTCCAAGACTGAAAGGGGAAGCATTCTTCCTGGAGACTCGACTGCTTATCTGACACTGGGAATAAAGCATGTCGACAGAGTGCTGGTTCTAAAACGTGGACAGTTTGTTTCGTTGCTAGGAGATTCTGCTCACAGCCTTTCCCTACTGTTCGTTGTACGGTCAATTCTTCCGGCCCCAGCTGGCTTGCATAGTGACGTCGTCTTCATTGATGGCGGAAACATTTTCGACGCTTACACAGTCTCCCGGCATGCGATCAGTCTCGGGTTAGAATCCCGGATGATTCATGAACGAATTCATCTGAGCAGGGCCTTTACTCATCACCAGCTCTACAGCTTGATCGTTGAAAAATTACCATCTGCAATAGAGGAGTATAAGGCCAAACTGGCTGTCGTGTCAGATATCACTGTGCTCTTCTGTGATCCTGACGTGAGAGAAAAGAAAGAGGCCATTGATATGCTAAACAAGAGCCTACGATTTCTCGGAGATCTAGCCGAGCAGAAAAACATCATCGTAATCGTCACCAACATCAAAACACGGAACAGGGCCATGGAAGATGCCCTCGTTCGTATTCCACATGTTTCTTCCAAACTAAAGGACTGTGGAGCCTACACACAGCTCACGATCACTCGTCACCCATTCCTTCCCGAGAAGAAAGAAGAAACTGTAACACTGGACAATCAGACACTAGCGAAGTATCTCTGACATGTGAGTATAGTCCATTCATGGCGAATGGTGGTGGAAGCAGAAATCGAAAGTTTGAAGACATTCCAGAAGTCTCTCAGGGCCGAGGACAGGGAGGTCTTCCAAGATCTCCTCAATCAATGCAAATTGTACGCGTCGGGGGCTAGTGCGCTTGCCTTGCCTGTAAGAGAAATTTCACTGATAATCTCAGTCCTCTTCGTGCATTACAAGATGCTCCTTGATCTTGAAAAGAAGCTCCTTGAAAATTAGTCTCCAGAGAGAAACCCGATCCCCTTTGAAAGCATCTAAACAAGAAAAGTTAGCGATAACTACGAGTAACAGTATTTCACGTGTCTCTCCGGGGTATTAGGCCTAACGCGAATGGTTGACGCAAGGTCACCGTGAAACATCTCGGCTGGATCCTAGACATCTATCACAAGCCTGGACAATTGGTAGTCTGGCTGAAAAAAAGTGACGGCAGTTGTGTCAGACTCGTAGATGAGTGGAAGCCTAAGATACACGTCGGAGGGAATTACCGGGATCTAGCAGAGCTCGCCTGTAAATTCCACACTGACAATTCACGGTTTGTAAGAAAGTTCGAGAAAGCTGGCGATCTAGAAAAATCTCGAGTTCTAGAGATAGAGGTTGAAAGTGACAGGGAAGCGGCTATACTCGCGCGAAAAATTCAGCGTGAGGAAAGCTATTCCAAGTATCGTCTCTATGATGTTGATATTCCCGCGCCACAAGTCTATCTTTACCAGAAGGATCTCTTCCCGCTAGCCCGCGTCGAGGCTGAACAAGAAAACGATGGAAAGGTCCGGTGGCTCCTAAAAGATTCGCGTAAAACAATAGACTTTGAGATTCCACGACTCCAGAAGCTCGAACTACAAGTTCAGACTGTGAAAAACAAGCGAGTTCAAACTTTCCAGGACGAACTGTCTTCTGTTCGTCTCATCCTTGAGAATGGAGAAAGCATCCTTATCGATTCTGGAAAGGAATCTGACAAGATTCTCAGTCTTGTTGAGACATTCCGCGAGATTGATCCGGACATTGTCCTGACCAAGGGTGGAGACTCTTTCATCTTCCCGTACCTGGCCAGACGTGCCCTTGCTCATGGAATACTCGATCGACTGATCCTTGGCCGAGAAGCTTCGCCTTTACAGGTCTACGAGGTGCAGGGGCATTCGTATTTTTCCTATGGAAAGATACTCTATCGAGAAACCGCGGCCCGGCTGCTTGGTAGACTGCACATTGATGATCATAACGCGTTCATTAGCGCCGATTGTGGCTTGGAAGGGCTCTTCGAGATTTCTCGGACCTGTATTATTCCTCTCCAGCGGGCCAGCCGTGCGACCATCGGCACAAACATGACCAGTCTACAATTTTACCATGCTCTCAAGAAAGACGTATTGATCCCCTGGAACAAGAACCAGCCTGAAGAATGGAAGGATGGAAATGAACTTGTCATAGCCGACCGTGGCGGATTCATCTACGAGCCTGAAAAAGGAATACACGACCAGGTTGGAGAACTCGATTTTACAAGTCTCTATCCGACTCTGATGGTGGAAAAGAACCTGAGCGGCGAGACTGTCAAATGTAAGTGTTGCCCCGACTCTATCCTGCGAGTTCCCGAGCTGGACTATCACATTTGCAAGAAACAAGGCATAGTCCCTCTTTCCCTAAAGATTCTCTTATCGAGGAGAATGAAGTTCAAGGAACTGAAGAAGCTGACGAAGGACGAGGCTAAGAAGAGACAGTTTGACGCGCGACAGTCCGCCCTGAAATGGATACTAGTCTGCTCCTTTGGCTACTTAGGCTTCAAAAACGCCCGGTTTGGAAAAATAGACGCTCACATAGCTACATGCGCCTTCTCCAGAATCGTCCTCAATCAAGCTATAGCAATCGCCGAAGACCACGGCTTCAAACTCGTACATGCAATCGTTGACTCGATGTGGCTGACAAAACCTGGTGCTACAAGAGTCGAATATGAGAAACTGTCAGCGCTCATCAGCAAGAAAGTGAACCTTCCTCTCGGATTTGAAGGACAGTACAAGTGGATCGTATTCCTAAACTCGAAGATAGATCCACGTGTCCCGGTCCTGAACCGATACTACGGGGTCTTCCAGGACGGAACGCAAAAGATTCGAGGAATCGACCTTAGACGACATGATACACCGGAAATAGTGAGAAAGTGTCAGAGCAGTATGCTGGACATACTCACGAAAGCAGACAATTCTGAAGAGTTCAGAGCGCTTATTCCAGGGGCCCTAGGAGTTCTCAAAGGATATGCCACAATGCTTCGAGATGGCAGAGTGCCAATTGAGGAACTGGTCATATCGAAGAACCTGAGCAAGAACCCAGGCGAGTATACTCATCACGTGGCTCAGGCAGTCGCGGCCCGGCAACTCCTAAGGGAAGGCGGATCCGTACATGCAGGACAACAAGTCAACTACGTCCTTACACGTGACAGTTTAAACGTGCCAGAAAACCTTGCATTGCCCTGGGACCTGGTTGATGAGAACACGGTTTATGATGCAGACAAATACGTGGACCTACTAGTCTCATCCGTTGCAAATCTCCTACTACCTTTCGGATACGATGTCAAAACCCTCAGGAGACAAATATCTTGAGGGTCTCTCCTCGTAAGCGTAGTGACCTCCCCTTCCAACGGACTAACAGTACTCCCGTATCTTATCGGTATAGGTAGAAAGTGAGAACTATATCCTAAGCAAGCCTTTTGCCCGAACACTCTGTGAGACTTACAAGACTAGGATACTTGACTCTGTGGGCGGTCCGTTTCGATGAGATGATACAGTTGTACGAGAAGATATTGGGCTTGCCAGTAGTGGAAAAGAATGAGAATTTCATAATGTTTGAAACGAAAGGTTCCAAGCTTGCACTTCATCGTCTAAAGAAGGCTCATCCGATTGACCGGAGTACTGTTGAGCTACACTTTCGTGTTGACGATGTTGACGAGGTATATTCGGCTCTACAGCGGAGAGGTGTAAAATTCGACGAGCTCCCAGCCAACAGGCCCTGGGGAACTCGTATGGTCAGCTTTCACGATCCTGAAGGATATGTGGTCGAGATCGTTGGCCCTTTGAAACAGGGTGAACCTGTCAAAGGCGAGTAGGGACACAGCTCAAACGATAATATGAATTGCCGTTCTAGCCCTAGGATGATCCTGGCTCGGGTCTAAGCTCGACGATGAGGCCGTCGCTCCAGTCGTATTTTTGATCCATGAGTTTCGAAACCTGTTTTGCGAGAACTCGTTCCTTGGCTGTATCAATAACGCGGCCGATTCCGTGGAAGGTCGTGTTGCCAACTTGGAAGTCGATTTCAGAGTCGTGTTTGATATTCTGTACCCAAGCGGACCTATCTCTGTATTGGGATACCAGATAGAAGCTTCCGTTGTGTTGTACGTACCAGATCTCTATCCTGTGCGGCGTCCCCGTCTTCCATCCTTTCGTTGTCAGGTACAGGAACTGTTCTGCTCGCTTCGTCAGTCTCTTCCATCTTTACCATCCTGTAGAGTTCACTCAGGAATGTATACTATTCCTTGTATCTCGACTAACATACCGAAAAGTAGGCCTGCCTGCACTGTAGTCCTTGAAGGACGCGGTTCTCTGAAAAAGCTGGAGTAGATCTCGTTCATTCCTTGGAAATCGGAAAGGTCTCGAAGATAGACGGTCGTCTGCAGCACATTATCCATTGTTGTGCCAGACGATTCGACAATGCGTCTGAAGTTCTCAAGAGTCGTTCGAGTGTGCACCTTGATGTCTCCAGGCAGGACATTTCCATGCTGATCAACTGGTCCCTGGCCGGACACAAACAGTAAATTTCCGAGCCGGATTCCAGGCGAAAAGGGTAGCGAAAGAGGCGCTCGACCGGTACCGACGGCTTCCTTTCTCATAACCCCCCAATTCGAGCGCTGAGATAGTTTAAGAGTTCAGCCGGATTTCCGATCAGCGAGGCGACGGCCTATTCTCGCGTCAAAACTGTCGTCGGATCATATCAATCTTGAGGGCATCGAGGAAGCACGGTCGAACGTCAAGGTCTCAGCCATTCGTACTCCTCTGGTCCGACTCAACGTTGACAGTGCACCCGCGGATGTTTACCTGAAACTCGAGAACCTCCAACCAACTGGCTCTTTCAAGATACGAGGCGTAAGCAATGCGCTCGCACATGTCAAGAGTGAAGCAAAGACTCGCGGTGTCTACACCTGTAGCGCCGGAAACATGGCCCAGGCCCTAGCATGGGAATCTCGGAAGAACGGCATTGAGTGCACAGTCGTCGTCCCAGACAACGCTCCAGAAACCAAGCTGCAAGCGGTGAAAAGATTCGGCGCCGAAATCATCCAAGCCTCGTTCGACGAAGTCTGGAAAATTGTGACAACCCATGAGTATCCGCCTCTGAGAAGTAAGGTGTTCATTCATCCATTCGCGAACGCTGACATGATCATGGGTAACGGAACCATTGGCCTGGAAATTCTCGACGACCTGCCCGATGTCGACTCTGTAGTGATACCGTTTGGTGGAGGAGGACTAGCGACAGGAATTGCAACAGCGGTGCGCGGAAAGAAGTCTGTGATTCGAGCGTTTGCAGTCGAGCCTGAAACGGCGGCACCGTTGGCCGTGTCCTTCAAGGAAGGTTACCTGCAGGAGATCAAGCGTGTCCCCAGTTTCGTGGACGGGATCGGCGGGAAAAGCGTCCTGCCCGAGATGTGGAAGCTCGTTAGGTCCCTCCTCGAAGACAGCATCGTCATGCCGCTCAGGGACATTGCGTCAGCCGGACGTTTGCTAGCGGAACGTAACCGGATCGTCGCCGAAGGCGCCGGAGCAGCATCGGTTGCTGCCGCTCTCTCTGGTAAGGCTGGCACGGGAAAGGTTGTGTGCGTGGTTTCAGGCGGGAACATTGACTCAGACAAATTTGTTAAGATACTCCAAGGCGAAGTTCCAAAGTGAGAGTTTCTCGGTCTAAATCATGGTTTAACTGACGAAAAACCTATGTAAATCGAACTCCCGCTCATGCGGCGGTGTTAAATTTCTTGTCCTTCGACGGTTCGACGCTTCCCCGAGAATATTCCCGCCGATTTCTGCCCGCAAAAACGGATCTCTCCGATGTTGGTAGACTCCAAGGGTTTTTCGACCAGCTGCAAAAACGGCCTATTGGCGGCAAAGAAGATCTTGAGAAATGGTTGAGTGACGAGTCCGAGCTTCTAGGCGCAGTATCGGAGGAGCAGAGCATACGATACATACGCATGACGTGTCAGACTGATGATTCTGCGAGAGAAAAGGCCTACCTTGACTTTGTAGAGCGGATAGAGCCAGAGGTCAAGAAACGCGTCTTCGAGTTGGACAGGAAATATCTTGCGTCTCCCGCTCGGAAGCAGTTGCCGCCCGAAAATTATTCGGTTCTTGATCGTCGACGTGAGAACAGTGCTTCCCTCTTTCGCGAGGCCAATGTTGAGCTAGAGAAAGAGGAGACGAAGCTAGGCAACGAGTACCAGAAGACTACTGGGTCAATGACTGTAAGCTACAATGGCAGGGAGAATACCATGCAACAGATCGCTCGTTACCTAGAGGAGACTAACCGTTCGGTGCGAGAGGAGACATGGACTCTTGCGGAACAGCGCAGGCTGAAAAACCGGGACGAGCTTGACGAGCTGTACGACCGACTTATCGAGCTGCGGGCTCGTGTCGCGAAGAATGCAGGCTTCGACAATTACCGCGATTACATGTTCCGAAAGATGGCCCGATTCGACTATACAAAGGAGGACTGCTTCCAGTACCATGAGGCCATCGAGAAACATATCGTCCCACTGGTCAGAGAAATTGATGAGGACCGAAGAGACAAGCTAGACACCGATCCTCTGCGTCCTTGGGACCTTGTCGTGGACCCGGAGGGTCGATCGCCCCTGCGTCCCTTCAAAACTGGAGCTGAATTGGCCCAGGGCTGTGAGAGAGTTTTCGAAAAGACAGACGTGGATTTTGCCAGAGACTTTCGCCGGATGTCGGAGCTGGCGCTTCTCGACCTTGAGAGCCGGAAGGGGAAGGCGCCCGGTGGATACAATACGGAGTTGATGGAGGCACGTTTGCCATTCATTTTCATGAACGGCGTCGGCAGGGATCTCGATCTTCGCACGCTGCTCCACGAGGCCGGACATGCTTTCCACGTATTCGCTACGCGCAAGAGCGACATGCACTTTCTGTACAGGGGCGAAAATATTCCCACCGAGTTTGCCGAGGTAGCTTCGCAGGCTATGGAATTCATCGCTGGCGAACACTTGGAAGGGGTCTTCTACAACCGTGAAGAGAACCTCAGGACTAAACGCGAACACGCCATTGACACTTTGAAACTTCTGCCCTGGGTGGCTACCATAGATGCGTTCCAGCACTGGATCTACACCCACCCGGGTCACTCCCGGGAGGAGAGAAGGGAGCACTGGCTCCAGCTCCGGGAAAGGTTTGGTGGAATAGAGAGCTATACGGGGTTCGAGGAGAGCGCCCGTTCACGCTGGCAGAGACAACTCCACCTATACCTGGTCCCGTTCTACTACATCGAATACGGGATCGCGATGCTTGGAGCCCTGGGTATATGGATGAACTATCGCAAGAACCCGAAGAAGGCCCTGGAGCAGTACAAGTCAGCCTTAAAGCTAGGAGGATCACGGCCATTGCCAGAACTGTTCAAGACGGCAGGTGTACCGTTCGAGTTCGGCCCCGAAACAGTCGCACCATACGCACACCAACTGGGTTCAATCCTGAAATCGACCTGAAAAAGGGTTTGAGTCAAGCTCAACCCTCCTATCGGTCATTCCCTAATGCGCTGCTTTCTCACATATGTTCAGGGTGCAAAAGTGACCCCTGGCCATTATGGGGAAGGTGCATTTTACCTGTCAAACTGTACCCAAATGTACCTGGTCCCCGACTCGACCGGGCTGGTTTCAGGCTCAAACATTTAATCCAGCCTTATTTCAAGCGAGTCACATGAAGGGTAGGGGGTGGGGGTCAGTCGATATCGTGAGCGAGAGGCCGGAGTTTTGCCTAGAATGCTGGCGGTCGACTGCTACGCCGGTTCTCGTACAGAATCTTCCGCTCGTACACGCCAAGGAACCAGTAAAGGCCGACGACCAGCAATAGCCCGACGATGAAGACCATATGGTTCGCGTTTGCTCCCAGCGCGTTGAACACTGACTGACGAGCACCTTCGCTGAACTCAAACATCCATACGAACGATACGAGCAACGCTGTGGGAAGGACCAGCCGGAACATTTTGAGCATCATAAGCTCGTTTCTTGCACTCGCCATTTTACGTCCAAGACGTCGTATGCAAGCCAGGCGGCTCATAGCGCTTTTCAAGGTAGCCCGAGCACGGACCAAGCGTGCAGAACCCGTGTAATCTAGGTTCCACGGAGGGTACAGTACCATGTTCGTTGAAAATTCGAATACTCTATTCAGTAGGAAATGCTAGAATACAGTAACAATAGAACGACCTGAACCCGGGAAGACCAGGACAATCCAACCCTAGAAACTGGCGTTTCCTATCCGGAAACGTACATAATCCTCCAAGGAGCGCAAAGCCGGTCCGTGGCCGCCGTAACGTAGCTTGGTAGCGTACAGGCCTGAAACGTCCGTGCAACGTTGGCCAATGGAGCCTGGAGGCCGGGTTCAAATCCCGGCGGCGGCCCCACAACGTATCAAACAAACTTTAACCGAGAATTCCGCGAAACCCTCGAGACAGTGGGCCGGTAGTTCAGCCTGGTATGCTGACCATCATCAGGCCAAAGAACGTCCGGTTTGCAAACAGGGACGCCCAGTCAAGACACCGGAAGGTCGCGGGTTCAAATCCCGCCCGGTCCACCATACCCGTCAATTTCCGCAACTCGAAGAAATATATTCGATCCAACCTCGTCAACCTCCATCTATGATGCAAGGACGTCTCATCGCGATCGAGGGCATCGATCAATCTGGCAAGAGAACACAGGCTCATCTACTGTCGAAAACTCTCAGAAGGAAAGGATTCAAAGTCAAAATCCTAAGCTTCCCAATCTACTCTAGTAGTTCCGGCCAACAGCTAAAGGAATTCCTTACTGGGAGAAGACACTACCCCGCCCAGGCGGTTCACATGATGTACTCCTTAAACCGATGGGAAAATCTGGAAGCGATCAACAACGCCCTCACGATCTATGACTACGTGATCGCTGACAGATACTCTCCGTCGAACCTCGCGTACGGAGTGTCCCGAGGATTAGAATTTGAATGGCTGAGGGACCTCGATAAGGGCCTTCCAGTGCCGTCCCTTGTCATAGTTCTTGATGTCCCGGTTTCAAGATCTTTCAGGAGAAAGCGCACAGGGCGCGATGTTCACGAGAAAGACAGAATTTTTCTAGAAAGAGTGCGGCGGTCTTACAAAATACTGGCGAAGAAGCTTGGATGGCGAACCGTTGATGGAACAGGCGAGCCAAGTGCAATCCAATTCCAAATGTCAAAGCTTGTTGAGACGCGGTTTCGCCAAAAGAGTCTCAACAGATAGCGGCGTCAGGTGCTGTTCAGGCTCTCAAGTTCCACTTGACTATGTCTGCCGCGGGCGAGCACCGAGTTAATCTTATCAATGAATAGGTGCACCAATTCATCCGGTTCTACCCTCCTAAGGCCCTTCAGATGATGGACTAGGATTTCGAACCTTCCAGGCTGGAAGACCAGCCTCAAGATGTAACGGTCTCGGTGAACCTTGTGCAACATGCTGTCGTTGATCTTGTAATCTAGATCGAAGGCTAGATCTAGAATGTTGAACGGGCCCATGTTTTCTATGCGCTTCAAGACCCGGTCTTCTTCATTAGGATCTAGGACGTCGAATCCATCACCGTTGGCTATTCCTAGTCTGAACTTCACGATCCCATCGAAGTAACCAGGCCTATCTGCAACGGTGATTTTTGTCCGTCTTCCATCCTTCTGTAGGCCTGCCATTGCCGAGATGACGATTTTTTGAAGAGAATCAGTGTGGATATCGTACAGGAAAGATCCTCTGGCATGCAGTACTGTAGGAAACTGCTCCAACGCTCCTAACGATTCCCAATCATCAGGAGCTGACGCCAAGCCTCGAGCACTACTTAGCTGCCCTTAAACAGGACAAGTTAGCATTTTCGCAAAACCTGAAACCTTCATATTTTCCTTGCACGTCGAATATTGTCAATGCATCGAAAAGACGCGACACAACTGTGGCGAAAGTGTCACACGTGCCTGAGAGAATTATTCTCTGAAGACCATTTTTGCGCGAAATGCGGACAATGTATAGACTGCTGCGCGGGCGTCCACGCGTCTCGTGAGTCTGAGAAGACACCTCATTGAACGGGTAACCCTGGCCTTTTTCCCCAGCTCACATGGAAATCTTTTAATGAATCCGAGATTGCTCCTCGTTGCGCGGGCTCGAATGCGTTCCGGGACGAGAAGGCCCATCAAGAGACTTAGTGAGTTGGCTTGCAAAAGGCAAAACGAAAAGAGGAATATGAGGGACGTATCAAGCAAGCTCTCGGCGTATTGAACGAAATCTCAAACGATAACACGACTCCTCGCAACATTCGTAGATCCGCAAAGGACGCGATGGACGCGCTGCAAGCGCAGGCGCACACAATAGGCGTGAGAGCTTCTAACGCCATAGCAATCCTGGACGAGATTTCCCAGGACCCGAACATGCCTCCTTACACAAGGGTGAAGCTCTGGAATGTCGCGAGTATCCTTGAGGCAGTCAAAGACTAGTACGAAAAATCTCGGATAGCTATTTATCGCGAGCATAACTCATACCTGCAGAGCCAGTGACAATGGGAACTCGCAGGCTTCTTCCCTACCTAGTTGTCCTAGTAATTCTGGCAATAGCGCTGGGATCATTGTCTAGAACCCAGCCCGGTGGAAGCTTACTATTCCGCTCTTACTGGCTACTCTACCTGGTTTACCTCATTCCAGTAGCTGCTCTTGCCGGCATCGTAGTGCTGATAGTCATTATCGCATGGAACTGGCGGGATCTATCCGAGGGACTAGGTCATGGCATTGCTCGTAAGCGACGGATGAGGAAACCGCGGTCCTGGCGGCTCCTGGCAGTCCAATTGTTCTTCTGGAGCCTGGCTGCGGGGTTCCTTCTTTTCCGACGCGGAGCTGCCACAACGCAAACCACGAATTTGAAAGAGCAAATTGTAGGAGCCGGCACTAACAACAACACGGCGACCCTTGGCATTGAAGGGACAGTACCAATGCTAACTAGCCTCATTCAAATGAATTGGTTCATTGTCGCGACTATAGGATTGCTGGTTCTAAGCGGAATCGTGATGCTCCAGAGTGCTCGAGTGGCTTTTCGGGAATCAGGGAACATGGACAAGGAAATGTTGTTGTCCAATCGGGTCGAGGGTGCGCAAGCTGTCGAGAAAGCTCTAGGGATGCTGAAACAGGCAGAGCTGAATCCCAGAGCCAGAATCATTTCCTGCTTCCAACACCTAATCCTAACCGCATCGAGACTTGGTGCACACATGTCCCCGGACATGACCGCAAGAGAACTTGAGAAGCGAATACGGTCATTGTTTGCACTGCGCGGTATGGAAATAGGCGAATTGACGAAGCTTTTCGAGGAGGCAAGGTACAGTGAGCATCCTATCACGGAGCAAGACGCGAACCAGGCCTACGAGTATCTCGTGGAGGTTGGCAATGAGCTGAATATTCAAGTCAATGTCGAACATTGAAACGTAATACGCTCAGATTTCTCATTTGGATAGCGGTCGTTTACGTCGCGATTCTGCTGGTTGCCAAGGAATTCTTAGCGGCTGATTCTACACCCGGAGTCTCGCTCGCGGCAATTCCTCTCGTAATCATTGCAATAGTAATAGTCCGGGATCTAACGAGCAGGTCTTCCAAGGCATCCAAGGCGCCTTCTGTGCGGTTAGCAAGTGTAAAGAAGGGTGAACAATTACGATTTCTCAGCCGCCAGATAGAAGTCACAGCGCAAGCGAGCGCATCATATTTCAACGACGTAGTCGGAGCAAGGCTCAGAGGAATTCTTGTAGACAAAGTGAGCGTTGAGACAGGCATCGACAAAGCAAGAGTGCGCGGATTATTGTCCAGCGAAGCCTCCGGGCCGGGCTTACTTCGCGATCAAAGGTTGTATTCACTTCTTTATGGTAGCGGTCTTCTTTATAGTCTGCCAAGAACAGGAAAGAACAAGATTCGCATGGTCCGCGAGGCTGTCATGCTGATCGAGGCCTGGAAACCTTGAAGGTTGACAGGGCTAGCGGACTCTGCGGCAGAATAGTATCAGAGGTCAAGAAGGCAATAGTTGGAAAAGATGCCGTCCTAGAAAAGGCCATGCTAGCGGTTCTGGCCAATTCCCATATCTTGTTTGAAGATTATCCTGGGCTAGCTAAGACACTGCTCGCTAGGAGTCTAGCGGCAAGCATGGGATGCGCTTTTTCGAGGATCCAGTTCACTCCGGACCTCTTGCCCGCTGACATTACCGGAACTTACATTTACAATTTGAAATCGACAGAGTTCGAACTTCGTAAGGGACCAATATTCACCAACGTGCTCTTGGCTGACGAGATAAACAGGGCACCGCCGAAAACGCAAGCCGCTCTCTTGGAAGCGATGCAAGAGCGACAGACAACCCTTGATGGTAAAACCCACCTGCTTGACGACCCCTTTATCGTGATGGCCACACAGAATCCTATTGAATATGAAGGAGTCTATCCGTTACCAGAGGCCCAGCTCGACAGATTCCTGATACGCCTCCAGCTCGGCTACCCTAGCAAAGAAGAGGAAGTGGAGATCATGCGACGAAGGATGAGGCGGGGTAAGGAAGATGTTGCGCTCGACAAGATTGCTGATCCGGAAATGGTTCTGGAACTTCAGAGGACAGTCGAGGACATACATGTCGACGATGACGTTCTCGGATACGTTGCTGACATTGTTCACGCTACTCGAGTCCAACGTCAGGTTGAGATCGGTGCTAGCCCACGGGGATCGCTTGCGATATTCAAGCTGAGTCGCGCTAGAGCCGTGTTCCACGGCAGAGATTACGTTATTCCAGATGATGTCAAGGAAGTAGTTGGTCCAGCACTTGCCCACAGGATGATTATGAAAGCGGAATCATGGGTTAAGGGAACGAGTCCAGGCCAAGTGATAGATGACATTCTAAAGGCGGTTCCCGTGCCCAGAGTGAAGGCCTAGGACCAACAAGTGTTTACGAGGAAAGCCATTCTTTACTTCTCGTTAGCCCTAGCCCTCCTAATCATAGCGCTCTTCACCAACGATTTCCAACTCGCCATCCTTGTACTGCCAATAGCGTCATTGTTCTTCTTCTCCAATCTTTGGGGGCTACCGGAGAAGGTCGTCTTGAAACCAAGTCGGCTAGTGACTCCAAGCGAAACCTTCGGCGAAGAGGAAATCCTTGATTCTCTGACGATCGAAAATGGTTCTGACAAGCCTCTTCGGAATGTCGAAGTTCACGAAGTCCTACCGGACACCATCACGCCGGAAAAAGGCTCGAATGAGACACTTCTATCGTTGGGTGCAGGCGAAAGAATCGAAGTGGGCTTGGAGTTCCATTCTCCTCGAAGAGGACACTATCGGATCGGTCCAATGATCATGAGAGCAAAAGACCCGCTCGGGCTTTACATGGCAGAATACAGTGTCGAGAGTGACATCCTATCGGTCATCCCGAGACCCGAACGAATCAAGAGCGCTGAGCTACGGCCCCGTCATCTGGGATCGTGGCCCGGAGTGATACCTTCTCGAACACTGGGAACAGGAACAGAATTCTACAGCATGCGCGGCTACGTGGCCGGTGATGATCCGAAAAAAATCAATTGGAAAGCATCTGCTAGGTACAACGAACTTGTTGTAAACGAGACGGAAGCTGAAAAAGTAACCGACATCATGGTAGTATTGGATACTGATGTTACTTACTGGGAAACCTCAGCAGAAGAGTTCGAACGGCGAGTCACAGCCGCGGCCTCCATCGTCAGTCATTTACTGAAACAGGGTAACCGTGTAGGTGTCGTTCTCCATGGAATTGAACGAGGATCTATACCCGCCGGATTCGGAAAGAGACACGAGCGTCGAACCCTTTTCCTCCTCGCCGGAGCAATGCCTGGAAAAGCGAGCATTCCCACGATATACGTGGTCACCCTGCTCGCAAGACGAATGCTCCCGTCTCAGTCACAAATAGTCATAATCTCTCCTCTCCTCGACCCTGAGATCGTGGAGGGTGTCACGACTCTAGCTGCCGCAGGCTATAGCCTCCTTGTCCTATCGCCGACTCCGAGTCCGCCACTAAAGTTCGAAAGTGAGACCGAGGAGGTTGCTTACAGGATTATCATGCTTGAACGGACGAACATCCTTTCGGCCTTGGAAAAGACTGCAACAGTCGTTCAGTGGCCTACGAACGTGCCTCTGTCCGCGAGACTAAGTAGGGTGAAACGAGGACGCTCAGCACGAGGTTAGACCAGACCGCTCTTCTCGTAAGAAGAGCCGTGACTATGACTCCGGTCTTCATTGCTCCGTGGATAGTCTTCAGCATTCCTCCACAACTCGTTCTCTTCCAACCGCTCGTTTTCACCGTCTTAATGGTTGTCATGGGAACCGCGGGGATACTATCTCAGAAGGGTGCTGTTGTATCTCTGACCTTTGCTATTCTGATGGTGTTAATGATATCCGGCGAGGTCTACTCCCACATTTCTGGCCGGCCCGGGCCCGACTCTGCGGTTTTCTTGATTCAGTTCGTAATGATCCTGTTCCTTTACGAAGCTTCGAGCACTGTGGTGAAATTCGACAAGGTTAATTCCCGGACAAAAGCCAAGGATGACCATTTTTCCAGGAACGCGTCAGCCCAAGTTAAGGAGTGGATGCGGAGACAGTTTCTTTCACTATCTGAACTAACGCTTGGGGCTGTCGGACTTTCCCTTGCCCTCGTTGTCATCGGGGGCTTTGCTAATGTCTCAATTGACCAGATTGGTTTTACGGCCGTGCTGGTCTTGGCAGCGGTTATCGCGATACTGTTCCTGCTAACTTATCGGCGTGAGCCTGATTAGAGGTCGAGATGGAATAGTTTCGTCCGAGTTAGACTTCTTAAGCCCAATGATAGGGTCTGGAGAACTACGTTGACGAACTATCAGAACGGGCGGAGACTGGAGTACAGGATAAGAGATCTTTTCCGGAAAAACGGCTATTTTGTCATCCGAGCTGCTCAATCGAAACCTATCGATCTCGTCTGCATAAGGGACGGCAAGTCCGTGCTCGTGGAGTGCAAGGCTGGAAGGTCATGGCTTGGGCCCTCGCGGAAGGAGGAGTTGCTCAGCATTGCGCAACGTGCTGGCGCACCGATCGTGGTGGCCAGAAGAAGGAGCAGGCACGTCGAGCTGACCTATCTCGATGATGGCCAGCCGTTCGACAGTGTCAAGCTCAAGCTTCAGTAAAACTCCTCTTCAGAGACTGCAGTTTTTCGAGCATTGACAACCATCCGAACACGAGGTTGCTGTAGGTCGAGAGTTTCTCAGGGTCTTTCTCCAACTTTAGGAGTTGATTCGTCTCGTTGATCTTTACGACAATTGTTTGCTCTACCGATTCCATCAGCATGCTCGGAGAAACTGTTGCCTGGGGACCTGTTGCCCGGGCGTAGACGACTGGCTTGTTGCATTTGGCGCAGAAGACATCCCCCTTCACCCTGAACAAAGGGTTACCACAATCAGGGCATACATCCGACAGCATTGTTGCGCCTGATTTCAACAAGTCGGCCATCCGTTTGACATCTTCACCCATTCTGGTTCAGCTCTTCCCTACAATATGGTCGTTCGGTGTCTATAAATGAAATCTTCCCGAAGAACAGCCCAAAAATGGTTTTATCCGTAAGCTACAGACTGTTGGGGTGGATTTTTGATGGGAGATCTCAGGGGCCGCAGGGCGGCGATTATTGTTGCAGACGAGTTTGAAGACTTAGTACTGTTCTATCCGATGTATCGACTCCAAGAAGAGGGAATCCAGATTGTCGTTGTGGGTTTCAATGAGAAACCAGTGAAGGGGAAGCATGAATATTCGATCACTCCGGACAAGACGATTGATCAAGTGAGCGCGAACGAGTTCGACTTCTTAGTTGTCCCGGGAAGAAAGTCGCCGGAGAGACTGCGACTGAACAGCAGCATCCTCGAATTCGTCTGGGAATTCGATCGTCGCGGAAAACCAATTGCAGCTATCTGTCATGCCGGACAAGTATTAGCGTCCGCGGGCATTCTCATAGGACGTAGAATGACGTGTGTCGAGTCAATCCGGGACGACATGATGAATGCGGGCGCCAACTATGCGAACGCCCCGGTTGTCAGGGACCGCAACTTGGTCACGTCACTCACTCCGAAGGACCTAGCAGACTTTGGCAGGCAGATGGTTCAAGTTTTCAGTGAACCGTTGACAGTCGCTGTATCAGGCTGAGAACTATCTAACGACCAAGAACTGCAGTGCGTTGTGCTTGTTGGGCTTATTAGTGTCATAGAAAGGTACGCAGGTGCTGATTCTGCAAAGGGACTTGTATGCCTGAAAAGACGGTTACATTACGAGTTGCCGATGCGGCACAAAGGGATGTTGGACGAGGAATTGCTCGCATCGACCCTAAAGTGCTGCAGGACCTAGGACTAACATCGGGAGACGTTGTCCAGATCACTGGCAAGAGGAAGACCAATGCCCTGTGCTGGCCGGGGTATGAACAGGACTATGGGAAGGGAATTGTCAGGATAGACGGCTACCTGCGGAACAACGCAGGCGTTTCAATTGACGACAAGGTACAGGTGCGGAAAATCGATGCGAGGATCGCTGAACGTTTGACGCTCGCGCCGACAGAGCCTCTTCGAATCGTAGGCGGCGAAGAATACCTGAGCCAGTTGTTGGAGGGCAGAGTCGTCTCCAAGGGAGACTATGTCCCGATCAACATTATGGGCCGGAAAGTCGACTTGGTTGTTACGAATACGACCCCGTCGGCCGAGGCCGTGATTGTCACGGAGAATACGGAAGTCGTAGTTGGCGAACAGGTCAAGGAACCGGTTCGGAACATTCCGAAGATCAGCTACGAGGACGTAGGCGGCATGAGGCCTGTTATCCAGAAGGTTCGGGAAATGATCGAACTGCCCCTGAGACACCCGGAACTTTTCGAAAAACTCGGTGTCGAAGCTCCGAAGGGCGTGCTATTGCATGGTCCGCCTGGGACAGGCAAGACGCTGCTCGCGAAGGCAGTGGCGAGTGAGACTAACGCGAACTTTCTCAGCATCGGGGGACCCGAGATCATGAGCAAGTTCTACGGAGAGAGCGAGGAACGCTTGCGAGAAGTGTTCAAAGAGGCACAGGAAAATGCTCCGTCTATCATTTTCATCGATGAGCTGGATTCGATTGCGCCGAAGAGAGAAGAGGTGACCGGCGAAGTGGAGAAACGTGTCGTATCACAGCTCTTGTCGTTAATGGACGGCATACGGTCTCGTGGAAAGGTTGTCGTTATCGGGGCTACCAACAGGCCTAACGCGCTCGACCCCGCGTTGAGGAGACCGGGAAGGTTCGACAGGGAGATCGAGATCGGGGTGCCGGACAAGGAGGGACGGCTCGAGATACTGGAGATTCACACTCGAGGGATGCCTTTGGCGGATGATGTTGACCTGAAGAAACTGGCGTCGGTTACGCATGGGTTCGTGGGGGCAGACCTTGAGGCTCTCTCCAAGGAAGCTGCGATAAGAGCACTCAGACGTATACTCCCTGAGATCAACCTCGAAGCGGAAAACATACCTGCTGACGTGCTGAACAAGATCATTGTGAAGATGGCCGATTTCTTGGACGCTTTGAAAGAGATCGATCCCTCGGCTATGCGTGAGGTTCTAGTCGAGATTCCAGATGTTGACTGGAACCAGATCGGTGGGCTGGAAAACGTGAAGGAGGAACTGCGGGAAGCGATTGAATGGCCGCTGAAGTATCCAGAGATATTTTCACAATTGAACGCGAACCCGCCGAAGGGCTTGTTGCTCTACGGGCCGCCAGGGACTGGGAAAACGTTGCTTGCGAAAGCAGTGGCACATGAGAGCGAGTCGAACTTCATCAGTGTGAAAGGCCCTGAACTGCTGAACAAGTTTGTCGGAGAGTCCGAGAAAGCAGTGCGCGAAATCTTCAGGAAAGCCAGGCAAGCATCTCCGTGTATCATATTCTTCGATGAGATTGATTCTGTTGCGCCGGTTCGCGGTAGCGGGTTCGGAGACTCTCATGTGACCGAGCGTGTAATCAGCCAGTTTCTCACGGAGATGGATGGATTGGAGGAGTTGCGGAATGTTGTGATTATTGCTGCGACGAACCGGCCGGACATTGTTGATCCGGCGTTGTTGCGGCCTGGAAGGTTCGACCGACTGCTCTTTGTGCCTCCGCCCGACTTGGAGGCTCGCCGCCAGATCTTCAAGATCCACACAGCCAAGACACCCTTGGCCGAAGATGTGATGTTGGATGATTTCGCGAAGAGGACTGAAGGCTATACGGGGGCGGATATTGCCTCAGTGGCGAATACTGCGGTCATGCTAGCGTTGCGTGAGCATATCAGCGCGGCGAAGAACCCGGAGGATGCGAAGAAGCGGGCGAAGGGATTGAAGGTTGCCCGGAGACATTTCGAGGATGCGCTCGAGAGGATTAAGCCGATGTCGAGCCAGGAGATGCGTATGTACGAGAGGTTCTCGCAGGAGTTTTCAGAGTCGGGGAAGACGGCAAAGCAGAAGGTAGCGGCGAGCGCGGTAGCATAGCGTGTTCAGATAGATAGATAAGGCCGGGTTGTTATAATACGGGTCGCTGTTCAGTGCAGACTACGCGCTGTCGGAGGTGAATATGGATTGGCAGAAGAACCAAAGAAGACGATTGAGAGGGCTCCTACCCAGGGTCGCAGAAGTGACATTCCCCCGGACACTATACTGATCGGTAAGAAGCCGATTATGGCCTATGCAACCGCGGTCATGATGCATTATAACACTGGTGCTAAGAAGCTGACCCTAAAGGCTCGTGGACGAGCTATCAGCACAGCCGTTGACGTGGCTGAAGTGGTGAACAACCGCTTCTTCCAGGGAGGCTTGGCAAAGCATGTGAACTTGGGCACGGAGATTGTCGGTGAAGGCCAGGACGCCCGCAACGTCTCCACGATAGAAATAATACTTGAACGGACGAAGTGAGAGCTATTATGGTCTATCGGAGCCTGGGACACTAAACCACCTTTTTTTACCATAATTTCTTGTTTTCGAACTGCAGGAGCAAGAGTGGGGACAGGGACTACTTCGCGGACGCTGTTAGTGGGGAAAATTTCTTCGAGGGGGAATATAGGGGTCTGGGCATGGAGTGAAAAGAATTCTTGTTTTGTGTTGGAATACGTATTTTTCTGTCTTGCTAAGACGTCGCGGCGGGGAGAGCAAGACTTTCTCTGGCTTTTTGAGACGTCTGTCGTAGAATTTTGTCGGGGTGGCTTTGGGCAAACCGTATGTTTTCTAGTTGAAAGTCGTTGGATTCCGCGTGTTTCAAACTGTTTTTTCTTGTGAGATTTTTCGGGGTCTCGCTTATAGGGAGCGAGCGACGTCAGATGTCCTGGCAAAGATTCCAGGAAAGACGAAACCGTAGAATCTGGTGTCAATTGTTATCGGGATTGGATATGGCTACGGGACGGGACGCGTACACCTGGGAACCGTGTCAATGGAAATCGGTGGAGGACGCTTGGAAAATAAGGTCGAGGATCCCGGCAGCTATGAAGAATTGCTGGCCAATATTCGCAGACTAGCCATTATGCTTTTGGACAGTCTTGAGGAGGGCCTGAAGAACGGGACACTGGACCCGGCGCAAAAGAGGCTGTTGAGCAGTACCGGGGCACGTCTGCTCCGGCTATGGAAGAATACGGTGAAAGAGAAGATGACCCTGGCCCATGGAAAGACGAGTGACTGGAAGGAACCAGGCCTTGCAAGGAGTTCAGGCCTCGTCGAGGACTAGTGTGACTGGTTTGGAAGATGATCTAGGGAAGGAGGATCGGATACGCGAAGGGATCGTCAGACAACTACGCAGAAACCTTGCCAGATGCCAGAAGGTTTTGCGGGACGAGAGCCTCGATCTGAGCGTCCGAGAAAAATGGACCCAGCTGCACACTCACACTTCACAGGTACTGAACCAAGTACTGAAAGATTGTCAAATTAGGCTCTACGAGAAGAGGATGAAGGTTCTCGAAGAATATACACGCGTCCACGGACGCCTACCAGGATAAGACCAGACGCGGGAATATCCGGATATTGACCTTTGAGATGGAGGCCCAAACCCGGGTTTGAACCTACGCGCACCACCTTTTCGTGGGTTCATGTCACGGAAATGTTACCTCTGGATATCCTTAGCTTGCTCGAAAACACTATCTTAACCTTTGGCAGGCTCACGTATCACTTTTTATCTGCATCCAGCCCCAGACCTCAATAATCTAAATCCTGTACCCTCGGGTACGGGGTGAGAAATTGAGAGCAAAAGCCGATAATGGTGATCTGGGACCACCAAAACCGAGAGGCCCATTCCCAATCCCGCCGGGTTAAGCCACAAGGTTGAAAAGCATACGGAATCTCCATCTTTTTTTAGAATCTCTTGAGCACTATTAGTGCCGACGAATATTTCGACCGATTGCACAGAACCTCTTCCTTGCTCGACGAGGAGAATATCAAGATCATTAGAACTATGAAAGAACAAGGCCCCAGAAATCTCCAGAAAATATCACGAGCCTCCAAGATACCCTACACTACCGTCTACAGTAGAGTAACCAAGCTTGAGAGCGCGGGCCTGTTCAACACCTACGTTCACCCTAACTATTCACGGATCGGACTCTCGCAAGCCATGGTCCTAGTCACACCCTTCCCCGGAAGAGAACTACTCGCGAAAGAATCGATCAGGATCCCAGGCTACTGGCTGAAAATAGCTAGGTGCATAGGAGAATGCAATGGATATTACGCCCTAGTCGCAGTCCCGTCATCGAACACCCGGGACTATGAACAATACTTGGACCAGCTTGTCGCCCGTGGTCTAATCAAAAACAGCCGTGTCACATGGCTCGGTGAAAGCATATCCCCAATTCCAAACTTTGCCTATTACGATTTCGTCAAGAAAACGTGGAGCTTTGACTGGAAACGATGGCTCGGACTCTTCAAACACCGAGACAAAGTATCAGCAAGAACACCTAAACCAACCAACTCAAACTTCGACAAGAGAGACCTCGTAATTCTCAAAGAATTGACAAAGGACGCACGGACCACACTAGTAACATTAGCCAAAATGTTGGCGATCAGCCTACCCGCAGCAAAGTATCGCTTTGAAGGCCTCCTTAAGAAAGGAGCGATCAAGGATTACGTCATCAACGTGCTCCCCTTCGCCTACGACGTATCAGACCTTTCAGAGGTACGGCTTGACTTCAAAGACGAAACCTCGCTGAGAAACGGCCAAAAGGCCCTTTCAGAACTTCCCTTCATCCTAACCATTTCACCCCTAAAGGGACTAAACTCTACAAACGTACGAGTCTACATCCCCCGAGTCGAACTGAACAACCTAATGACTTTCCTATCGCTCCTCGTCAAGGACAACATCCTCACCAGCTATTCCTACCTGCAACTGGACCCGATGACGCTCATGACTTCGAGTTTCGGCTACAGAGACTACAACGACGAAACAGGGTGGTTCTACGACAACCGGAAATACTTAGTCGCTGTAGACAATCTCCTCTCAAACTGGCCAAGACGAGAAGCCGAGGCGACAACTCCTCCCGCTATTCCCGTCTCATCTCTACAATAGCAATCACAATCAGAGTTTCAAAGCACGAGCCGCGATGCTCTCGTCAGGCTAGTAACGTTAGAAGGCTTTACAGACTAGTTTTTGATTCTGCCTCCTTAGCGGGGGTTGCCAAGACAGGTCAAAGGCGCGAGACTAGCAACTACGCTAGACGCGTAGCTCAGGACCTCGTCCCGTAGGGGTTCGTGGGTTCAAATCCCACCCCCCGCACCAGCCGCCTACAAAAGCCGATTGGCTAACAACGCTCACGATTTTCCCTAGATCGGAATCCAGGGTACAACACGCCTTATGCCCGACGAAGACGATGAAACAATCGTGAGGAGAGCTTTGGCGAGGGAAAACGGACATTGCGGGTGCTGTACGTATCTGTCGATATTAGACCCCGTTCTTCACTCCATCATATCAGAACAAGGAACCAAACTAGATTCTGACAGTAAACACTGCAAATGCTGCAGCTACTGGAGAGCAAAGGGAGTACACCAAGACATCTCCAGAGCTAGACGTTACCGCCGACCAGAGAAGATCTCGAACTAGCCTCTCGAATCACATCACTTTCCGATATTTCTCCGAGTTCTCGCAAGAATTGCGGTGCTCCGATGATCAGGTTGAACCCATGTTTTGCAAGGAATAGACTTCAATTCTCCTCCCCAGAACGTCGTTAACTTTTTCTGGGTGCGAAAGAAACCGATCGGGATTTGCGTTACACAACTAGTGAGCTAGACCTCCAAACCTATCCCGATTTTGAAAAGGTCGCCGAGAAGCAGGGTGGTTGCTGGTGCATGTACTATCAACGAGCCAGACCCATTGGAAGAAAACTATCTCGCACGGAACGGAAACGAATCAATCGGGAAGACAAGAAAGCCTTGGTTCGTCTTGGACGCTCACACGCGATTCTGGTCTACCACGGAAACAATCCAGTTGGCTGGTGCCAATATGGCACCAGGGAGGAACTGCCCCGGATCGATGTCGGGCGAAATTATCGGAAAGTCAAGCCTCTTGATGAGAACGAGAAACTGTGGCGCATAACCTGTTTCTTCGTCGACAAAGAACATCGAGGCAAGGGTGTCTCCAAACTTGCCCTGAAAACCGCATTAGATTCTATCAAGAAGCAGGGAGGAGGAGTCGTAGAAGCCTACCCGGTTGTCTCAGAGAAGATGGCCGCGGTAGCCGAATGGCGATGGTTCGGAACGCCAAGCATGTTCCGTAGACAAGGCTTCAGGAAAGTCGCGGCTTTAGGAACCAGCGGAGTGCTTATGCGCAAAACGATTTCCACCTAGCCATCAAAAATTCCCGGTGTCTTTCCATCGAGAGCGATTCGTTTACAAACTAGTTATGATTCCGTCCGAACCTTGACCATAGCAGAGCAGCTCAGGGCAATATCCCCCAGCAAAGCAGCCTTGATTTTCATTTACACGTCAGTATTTTTCGACGTAATGGGGTTCGGCATAATCATCCCGGTTCTGCCTCCGTTGGCCACTAGCTTCGTCGGCGACAGAGCACAGGGCGCGGTGATATGGGGAATCTTTGCGACTGTCTGGGCTGTGATGCAGTTCATATTCTCGCCAGTCCTCGGTTCGCTTTCCGACAGGTTCGGCC
Source organism: Bathyarchaeia archaeon (assembly GCA_035656295.1). Taxonomy (GTDB): domain Archaea; phylum Thermoproteota; class Bathyarchaeia; order 40CM-2-53-6; family 40CM-2-53-6; genus 40CM-2-53-6. Next base: position 751,450 of record DASRSU010000008.1, read on the forward strand.
GACGCCCCATTCTGATCCTTTCAGCATTCGGGCTAGGCCTCGACTATATCGTAATGGCCTTGGCTCCGACATTGTCCTGGCTGCTCGTGGGAAGGGTCATTTCGGGGATCACGTCAGCGGTTTCGCCACTGCATCTGCCTACGTTGCCGACGTTACCACCCCCGAAAAACGAGCTGGAGCCTTTGGGATGATCGGAGTAGCCTTTGGGATAGGATTCATTATCGGACCTGCTATCGGAGGTGTTATGGGTAGCATAGGCCCACGCATACCATTCTGGGCGGCCGCCGCAATGTCGTAACCAACGCCGGCTACGGCCTACTAGTCCTTCCCGAGTCTTTGCGGAGAGAAAATCGAAGTCGTTTCTCCTGGCGCCGGGCCAACCCCATCGGATCCCTGGGCCTACTACGATCCCGTCCGGGAACTCGCAGGCCTCGCGACTGTAAATTTCCTAAACTTTCTGGCGTTCCAAGTTCTGCCTAGCGTCTTCGTATTATATGCAGGCTACCGCTATGCATGGGATGCCGCTGCCGTTGGTTTGGCGCTCGCCCTAGTCGGAGGATTGAACATCTTAGTCCAGGGTCTTCTCGTTCGGCCAGTCATCGCTCGAATAGGCGAACTCCGTGCATTATTAGTCGGGCTCGTATTCGGCGCAGCAGGTTTCATTATGCACGGTCTCGCCCCCAACGGGACACTATTCCTAGGCGGTGTCGTATTGTATGCGCCTATCGGTTTTGCTGGCCCCGCAGTTCAGACATTGATGACGAAACGAGTCGGGCCAAAAGAACAGGGGTTACTACAAGGCGCTAATGCCAGCATCATCGGGCTCACAGGCGTGCTCGGACCCGCAATCTTCACACTCATCTACGCCTTCTTCATAGGACACCAAGCTCCAGTACAACTTCCGGGAGCCCCATTCCTCCTTGCCGCCCTCCTAATGCTACTTGCGGCAAGCGTCGCGGTCCGAGTCGGACGCGACGAAACTCACAGAATACCTGCATCCTCCGACCAGGACGCGAGTTGGAGTCCCAGCCAAACCACAGCATAGGGGCGCGGGTTCCCAAATTATTATCAGCCTGCACCATGAGCAAAAATCCTGGTAGAGAAAGTGAGCACAGGCCCAGTCTACGGTTCTCCAAACTATGCTCCCAGAATAGTCCCAATCTTCAACGGTAACGGCTACATTATCGAGCAGAAAATACTCGCGCTTCGAGATACGTTCGGCATCAAAGATCAGAACGGCAATCTCCTAGCCTACGTCAAGAAACAACTCGTAAGTTTTGGACCTAAATTCTGGTACGAAACCCCCGATGGTCAACACTTGGGCGAAATTCATGGAAAGGTCATCGCAATTAGGCCGACATTCGAAATCTACGACGGCCAGGGACAATTACGGGCCAGAGTGAAGAAGAAAATCCTGAAGCTATTGGGAGAAGCATGGTGGATGGAAGACAGTTCGGGTAATGAGATCGCCAAGATCAACGGCAAGGTCTTGGAACACGACTATTACATGCAGGATCTATCGGGGGGGCCCATTGCTCAGATCCATAAGAAATGGGTGTCAGTCAGAGACTCATACGGATTACAAATGCTGAATCCAACATTCGACCCATATCTTGCCATATCTTACGCGATAAGTTTGGACAATGCTGAGAAACGCGAAGACAAGAGACACCCGTTTTAGCTCTCACGCACGTTGCTAGCGACAGGGTCCTGTGACTATGGTGTGTCAGCCAGGTCGCTGACCACAGGACGGACAAGAGAAAAGGGCGCCATCGTAGATCCGTCCACACCTCGTGCATGTCCTCTGAACCGTTGTCGATAAAGCCAGCGGCGGTGCTGGTTGCCCAGGAACCATTCTTTGTGGGTCAGGTATTACAACACCAATTATCGCTAGGACAATTCCAATGACAAACAATACCCCGCCGAACAAGACGAATACGAAATCACCAATACAACCAAAAAAGTGGCCGGACAGTAGTGTTCTCAAACATGATGAAGCAGCCATCAGCCCCAGCAAGGGTCCGAGAGCCACAAGAACTATTCCCGCAAGGAAGATGTAGCTCCTCATGCGACAATCAAGTCTACAACCAGTAAATGGTCAAGCAACGTGATTGGCAGTCGGCCACTCTAACTCTCTGTTACTGAGAATTCGACATGTCAGGAATCGATGAATCCAGGTTTCAGAGTGCTGCGGGGAGAAAAGAAATAATCCCAATTATGAGTTGAAGCCCGATCGCTCTTCTCACTGGAAGTCCGGCACGTCTCACCATCAAGAGTGCGAGCAATAATGCGAACGATGATATCGGGTCCAGGTTCCCCGCCAAGCCCGCTTCAACAGCGATCCGTGGTGCTATCACGGGAGGGATCGAGGCGACACTGAGTAACAATTGAGTTGCGGGAACATTGCTGATGAGGTTCGATGAAAGGGCCATGAACATGGCAGAGTAAGGTTGCGCACCACTTGCGGCTGAACCCGCGTATTGGCCAAGCAGTGGCTTGAGAAACCCGGAGAATAAAGTGACAGAACCTATGAAGAAGTAGAGGATTAGTAGACCTTTGAAGTCGAACATTTTCCTGACAAGCCTGAGGAAGCGAACTGTAAATGCAAAGCCAAACATGAAGCCAGCGGCGAGAGCGAGATACGACGGGACAGACGCAAGCTCTGAAAGAATTAGCATCAGAGTAACAATTGCCAGATAGATTGCGGGATGAAGCGATCGAACCGTTGCCGCCTCCGTCTGAAGGTCTGCAGTGGGTCTTAGACGGAAGATAGCTAGGCTGACGAGTGCTATGATTCCAGAAAACGCAAGGGGTAACCAGGTTCCGAGGACGAAGTCAGTATAACTTATTCCTGAAGAAATCCATAGGAGAATGTTCTGGGGATTCCCTATCGGCGTTAGCGAGCCTGCAATGTTTGTGAATGTTACTTCGGACACGATTAATGGTGCTATGTCGACACGATACTGTTTCGCGTGCTTGATCAATACTGGTGTTAGGACAAGTATCACGACATCGTTCATTATGAAGGGCGAGAACAACGTAGCAACAGCCGCGACAGCGTAAACGATTCCGATCCTTCTCTCAAAGATGCTAATTATTCTGTGCAGTAGAAAGTAGCCATCCATCGCCTGGAACTGTGCTGCTATCCCGAACAAAGCTGCGACAGAGAGGTAGGCAAATGGATCAGGGAATTGAAGCAAAAAGAGTCCCAAGACGACAGTCCAATCCGTATGGTGGGAAATATGGATTTGAGCCCAACGCTACACTCAAAGACCCGTTTGGGTCACAGTCTCCCCGACTCTTCCTCGATTAGACCATTCAGTCTCTGTCGGCTTCCGATGAGGAGCTCGGAAAATGTGCCCGCTTGAAGTCTATCGCACCACTCGGGACCATCCACGGAGTGATCTTCAACGAGAAACGTCCAGCCTGAACCGCGGGGTCCTGCTCGCTAAGCATCCGCGTCTTTTCTGGGTCGGTCAGGAAAATACTCAATCCTCTCAACTCATGATCCTCAGGCCCAAGCAAAGGCCCTGCAGCGAGCAAGTAGCCAGCGTCGTAGAGTTTGGCCAAATGAGCAAGATGAGCATCCTGGAGAGCGGCGGCCTCCGATCCATCTAGCCTCGGAGCATCAGGACGAAGAACCAAAAGTACGATCGTAAATTTATCGAATTTCATGCCACAACAACCATCTCACCTCTATAAACGAACTCCCAGACCGAGAAACCCGCTCTGGGGCAAAACGCGTTTACTGACCTTACCAGCAAGTCCTCTGCACCTATGACCTAGTCCAGTCTTCCATCGGATTCTGCATGTTTCTCTGACTCCTCGGACTGTCGCTACAATAGCCCTCGTATCTTACCCCAAAGTCAAGTTTGACAAAATCCCCGTTCCTAATTCGTGTTCCACGGTATCCAATGTGACCCGCTACGTTGTTGCCCACATTTACTGAAGGACATCGCTCGAAAGCCCACGCGGTCTCCAAGGCTCTCTCCCTGAGAAGCTTGTGTGCGTAGTCATGAACGTCTTTGTCCTTCCTTCCCGGCTTAATGTAATCCTGAACCTTGTCATAGATTTTCTCGCATTCCCTGATCGCTTTCTTGATCAGTCGAACCTCTTCGGGGATGAGACGTGAACGCAGGGCAATAGCAAGATCCTCGGCCGAAACGAGGCGCTTCGAGTAACTTCCTAGGGCTTTCTTCAGGTACTGCGCCATACCAGAGGTCAGTCCATCCGCAGCTCCTTCGTCATAGCTCGTGTTGACTGCTATCTTTCCCGGCCGCTTTCGACGAACGTGCTGCCGCAGTTTCGGCACTGCTCCTTCGCTACCGTAGCCGTAGACTTCGTCGTAGAACCGTGACTGTTCGACCGCCTCCACGTCAAGGTTGCCAACGATCGCCGTCTTGGACCCGTCTTGCCCGATAATGGCCGCTGACCGCCAAGTAAGATCGGCAGATCTCAGGTCATGAACCATCGGATCTTCGTTGCCTCCCCGACTGAAGGTAATCCACATATCGATTTGCTGCTGCTCCATCGTCTGTCTAACAAACCTGAGTTTCTTTCGGAGAAAGTCCATCCTCAACGGCGTCTTGTCTAACTTCATGACGATCACTGAGGTCGCGTTTGTTACCGGTTTATCTTTCTACGGGTGGAAATAGACTATTGGCGTTGAACGGTCGGGACGTAGAAAGTGTCGAACGCTAGTTTGCGGTAAGAGTGGGGAATCATACGAAGTGTAAGGAGGTTAGTTGATTTAGCCTGTTCGTGCATGTCGAGACTTGTGCGAGTGGGTATCGACGCCAGCTGACTGATCGTGCTTTACTACCATTACTGAGCTTGAAGCCTTGCGGACAACTTTCTCGGAAACGCTTCCCACCAGGCTTCCAATTTCTCCAAGTCCTCTCGTTCCTAGGATAATCAGATCAGCGTCTATCTCGTTTGCGCAAGCACAGATCTTGTCCACCACGTCCCCATGCTCAATTCGTGAATTGATTCTCACCTCTGCATTAGGGCCATACACGTAAGATGGTCCAAATCGACCGGATTCGGGTTTCAACGTTTTCGCTGGAAAATTTTTGACGATTAGCTCCCGATGGAGAGTGCGCAACCTTTCTTCCTCCCCCTTCATAGTGCTTGTTGAAAGAGGATTCGAATTGATGACGCTTAGAAGGGTAAGGTCGGATTTTGTCAACGTGGCCAGCTCGATAGCTTGGCTTACCACTCCGGGAGCATATTGTGTCAGGTCGACCGCCGCAAGGATTCTCTTCATGGCAGGAAACCGCGATCTTACAAGGAGAGAATCTCCTTATTCCTTGCATAACCTGTCGAAGCACATAACGGTGACAGGGAGCCGCATGAGAGATTCGGGCCTCAAAACGAACTTGCTAGGGGTTACCATGGCTATCCGAGACGAGACCACCGCGTTTGACACCGGGTCACGTTTAAGAGAAGCTGTCAGACTTGACCCAAGAACTTACATGTCAACAACCACCACCCAACAAGCCCGACCAAGACTACACAGTCTAGTACACTTCGAAATACCCGCATCTGACCCTGTCAAGAACAGCCGTTTCTACGAGCGATTGTTCGGCTGGAAGTTTGCAAAGTGGGGAGACCAGGAATACTGGCTGATATCCCACAAGGATGCAACCGACCAGAACGATACGATGGGCGGCCTCTTCAAACGCAACAATTCAAACGAGGGATTCCTCAACTATTTCTCGGTACAATCGATTGATGAGTCGGTAGCCAAGGCAAAGAGTGCAGGTGCAAGCGTCGTTACTCCTAAGCAGGAGATACCGACAATTGGACACTTCGCAGTGCTGAAGGACCCAGACGGGAACACTTTCGCACTGTTCGAATCGTCAGGCAGAATGTAGTGCAACACCAGCATACTCTCCATCACCTCCTTCTTTTTTCTTCAGAGAAAGTGTAGACTACACGCAAAGCATGACTCTACACCGATAGCCTGCGAGAGAAGCGAAGATCAGTTGCAGGCCAGACACGACGATCCCCATCCAAGTATGGCGTGGACACAATGGACAATGCCGGCATAGTCTCAGCAAGCGCCTCCAACCCTGACTCTTGTGATGCCGCAGACCGCTATGAAGGTGGGGTTGTTGACGCAGATTACTGGTAACAGAGGCACTATTTTCTGCTTGCCGAAGTTTCCTCTGATTAGTTGCAGCTAATTTCTCGAAGAGCTCTTTCGAATCTTCTTGTTCGCGAGAGCAATGAGAATCAGTATTGGAACCGTTACGATGCCAAAATATGCTAGGCTAGGCCCCACGCCGGACAGTCCTGTGAGTCCTCCCGTAAACAACATTATTCCTAGAAGAACAAGAAGCATTCCCAGAATTGTTAGCGAGGCCCACTTTACAGATTTTTCCCGTGACATTTCCAAATTCATGACCACCAAGCGCCCGGTGCGGGGAAGACGTTCTTGAAAGGCGGGGGCAAGTTGCTGTACGGGATCAATAGTACGAGTACTGCAAATGTTCCAACAATCACGATAGGTGCGACCATCACTAGCTTTGCGAGAAACGATCTTAGGAGGCCCCACCATTGAGACCATTGGTCGGACAGAGTAGTCGTCTTCAGAGACACTCTTCGCATTAATGACGTGTCGAATGCAAGGACGAAGAAGTAGACGATCAGTGGCCAGCCAATCAGGTTTGTAAGTGGGACGCCGAGGATGTAGACGGATGGATGAGTCCAACGCCACAGTCCGGTGGACACGGCAACCGGATCTAATAGCAGATCAATGTTGAGACTTATGAGCGACGCAACCAGTGCTCGAACATACGGACTACGGCCCGGGAAGACCGTGTCAGCGAGGATGTACGATGTCGTCGTCATGATGAACCAGCCGAGTATTATCCATAATGGGACGACACCTGCCCACACCATGTATCCTAGAAAATTCGGCTTTGCGTAAACAAAATAGTCGTAGCCCCCATTCAAGACAATAAAATTCTCTATGACAATTGTATAGATCATCGAGCCGACCAGCAAGAGACCAGTGACTGGCCTGCCGAAACGGAGACTGGCCGCATATACCGCGACCGCAAAGAGACAGTAGAAGATGATCTCAACAAGTATCGGATAGGCAGGCGACAAGATCATGCGGTCATGCTCTCCCGTGGAAGTTTACGCGACGGCAACTGGGCTGGTTCCGCAGACTACTGCTTCGAGAAATTTGATTTAAGCCGATTGTATCCCGACACGTCCATGAAGTTGAGCATCTTCTAAGACTGAGCAATATTTGGGCACGCCGGTTTTTCGGGGTAGAAAGACAGAATAGACCGGTCCGTCCGTATCACCTTTCAAGTAGTCGAACGGAATGATCTTTACAACCCTAGGAAAGTCAGGTATCAAAGTTTCCAAGATTGGATTGGGCGTCTGGCAGGCAAGCGATGAATGGAAGGGAAACGACCAACAAATAATCAAGGCAATAGCGAGGGTCCACGACCTAGGCGTAAACTTGGTCGACACTGCGGAAGTCTACGGCAGGGGACACAGCGAGCGCATAGTCGGCGAAGCCTTGAAGACTGTTGGAAGAGAAGAATTCATTGTAGCAACGAAGGTGCATGGTGCGCACCTGCGCTATGACGAGCTTCAGAGAGCATGCGCCGCAAGCCTGAAACGGCTTGGAATCAAACAGGTCGACCTGTACCAGGTCCACTGGCCGGATCCGTGGGAACAGATATCGCTCAAACATACGATGAGTGCACTCGAAAAATTATACTCTGAAGGAAAGATTAGGACCATCGGCGTCAGCAATTTTGCAGTGAGAGACCTGGAAGAGGCAAGGTCACACCTGTCCCGCACAGACATCGTCTCCAACCAGGTCCGGTACAACCTTCTACAGAGAGAGATCGAAGAAGAGGTATTACCGTACTGTAAAAGAGAGAATATCACCATCCTCGCCTGGAGCCCCCTCGCTCAGGGAGCACTGACGGGCAAATATGGGGCTGGAAGAGTTCCGAAGGGAGACGTCAGGGAAAGTAACAAACTGTTCGCACCACAGAACATGGCAAGGATCGAGAAGTTCGTCATGATACTTTCGAGAATCGCGAAACGCCATGGCACCACCGTTTCCCAGATCGCGTTGAGCTGGCTCAGCTCAAATCCACTCGTTGTACCTATTCCTGGAGCGAAGGATCCTGCTCAGGCCGAGGAAAACGCGAAGGCTGTTAACGTTAAACTGACGCAGGATCAATTGAACGAGCTGGATCTCGCGAGTAAGTCTACGAAGATCGATTATCTTCCGGAGCCAGAAGCGGCCGAACTCGTCGAAGCAACCTAAGATAGATCGGTCTCAGGAAAACTGTGGAAGAATCCGACCACTCTTGGCTTTGTACGCTGGAACTCCGACTGCGACTACGATCATGGTACTCTTGCCCTTTGCATGTGGCGAGAAGAATTCAGTTACCGCATCATCGTAGAATGTTGACCCGGACGCGCCTAGGCCCAGAGCATACGATGATAGATAGATTCGTCCACCAATAATTCCTCCCTCCAGTTGAGCGGCACGATAACCCCTGTTGCCGAGTTTCCATAGAAACTCTTCCAAATCTGCCATGAGGAAGAAAACAATGCTGGCATCACCAAACAATGGCTGTTCGAGCGCCAAATAGGCTGAGGCACGGCGCGAATCCTCCTTGGTTGGCTGCAGTTGTTCGACACTGTCTTGTTCCGCTCGATACACGTATGACCCGGAGGGAATACCAGCGACAAGGTTCGCGATGAAGTAAGCATCGACGAGGACCCGTCCATCAGAATAATCGACTTGCATTGGAGTCATCGAAGTTTTCAGTATCAAGGACAACTGCGAAAACGTGACCGGCTCTCTCGCAAATCTACGGGCAGACCCCCGCTGCAATATGACCTGGGAAAGTGTCCGACCGTCTGTTTGATCGCTCGAAGCTAGTGGGAACAGCTGGCCAACGACTCTGATAGGCTGGGGTTTCTTGGGTTTGTTTCTAATCCAGGAGACCAGCTCATCACGGTTTTGGAGCGACGATGCATGGTGCATCCTCCAGATTTCCGGATACTCCGTTTCGCCTGGGGATAATGGTCTAACATTGGGGTGGAGGCTCTGGATTGTCGTAGGTGCGTTTTCCCTGATCGTGCGATTGCCGATTGCAACTGGAGCCAGGGCCACAGTTGCTTCCTTATTCTTCTCCATCGCAATGAGCAGGTTTACTTCGTCGTCAATGAACCCCGTAACGAGCTTCGTGCGAACACTCATGGCATTGGATGTTGCTAGGAAGTTTGCAGTCATTACGCCCGCATCCCAATACCAGTGCCTGTAGGATCGGGCCTGGTATTTCCACGCATTCTTCCATGCCAGAGAAGTAAAGACCAAAGTGGCTGGAGCAGCAAGAACACTCTCGTCGCTTACACTAGCAAGCGTCTGCCGATAGTCCCCTGATCTGATCTTGGAGAGGGAAAAGTTAAGCGGATCAAAATGGTAGACTCCAGCCTCCAATCCAGGCAAGTCGCCAGTGACAACGTACAACTCGATAGGATACAGTGCACCTGTCGCTGACGCTGCACGCATATAATGAAACTCGCCGCCAACTCGTAGCTTCCTCGTAATTCCCCCGGTGAAAAACAAGAGTTCCGCTAACTCTTCAATCCCGAATTTAGTCGCTGTCAGTACAGGATTGTTTCCGCCGATGGAAGCTGGTGCGTCAGTGTCGGGAAGCGAAAATTTTCTTGGAAGAGGAGTTTTCGGAAGATCTGCGTATGTTTTGAATGGTGCTGGCCGGTTTTCCCAGTCGAGGTAGTGCGCTGATGTTCTTACGCTGATCTCGGAATGCTTGGTCGCCTCATGATAGTTTCGCGCGTGCCGAATCTCGCCGTTCTCCGACTTTTTTGGATGCATCAGTAGGGTCCTGAATGGCGTTCCGGACTCGTCTTTATCTGCAACGACTTCTTCAAGTAACAACTGGCCATGAAGTATGTGCCGATTGGGCGAACGGGCGTTCACGCTTCCCTCTTGGCCCTTGGAGCAATGACTTTTGGAGAGAAAGATAGTTGGAAGCTCGGTGGCCTAAACCAAGACACAGTTGACAAGATGGTCCACCTCGCAATTGACGCTGGAATAAACCTGTTTGACACCGCGGATGTGTACGACGAAGGCGAGTCCGAGAAGACCCTCGGGAAAGCATTGAAACCTTACAGGGATCAGGTGCTAATCGCGACAAAAGTTCGCGGACGGTCGGGCACGGGTGTCAATGAGATTGGTCTTTCGAGACACCATATTCAGATTTCGATTCGGAAGAGTCTCGAAAGGCTCCAGACAAGTTGGGTGGACATTTACCAGTTTCATTCCTGGGACGCGCACGTGCCAGTGGACGAATCTATCGAGGCTATGCAGGACCTGGTCGAACAGGGCCTAGTGAACTATCCTGGAGTCTCAAATTTTGCTGCGTGGCAAATGGCTATGGTACAGGCGAGGGCCGAAGAAAGAGGATACTCCAGATACGAGGTGGCCCAGATGAACTACAGTCTGTTGAACAGGGACATTGAACATGAAGTACTCCCATTCATGGCATTTAGCAAAATGACATTGCTAGTTTGGAGCCCCTTACATGGCGGAATGCTCTCAGGAAAATACTCGAAAGATACCAAACCCGCGGCTGGAACCAGAGCCGGAAACAGGGGGCTCTTCTTCCCTTTCTTTGACGAGACAACAGGCTTCACAGTCGTGGAAAAGGTGAGGCAGGTTGCTGAGGATGTCGGTGCGACACCCGCACAAGTCGCACTCGCGTGGCTGCTTGCAAAGAATCACATCGTACTACTAGGCGCAAAAACAATAGAACAGTTCAAGGAAAACCTTGGAGCTCTCGATGTTCAGTTGACACGCGAACATCTCGAGAGTCTCGACGTCGCGACTAAGCCGAGAGCGATGTATCCGAACTGGATGATTGAAAGGCAGGGTGCAGGCAGAACATTTCCAATAGTCCAACCGGCGCAGTAGTTGTATTAACGTAGCTCTAGCTCGAGTGCAGCGTCAAACCTGGAATAGTACTTTTTGACTTCGCCAGGCGAATATTTCTTCCTGAACTTGTCAGCGATTCCAGCGACTCTCTTCGCATCGGTCACTAGTCTAGGCGTAACGTCTACCTTCGTATTGCCGCTGGAAAGCTTGATCTTCTTGTTCGCGGACACGTTCTGGAACCACTGACTCTCAGAACCTGTTACGGGTAGAAGGAGGACCGTTTTTCCTTCGCGCACCAACCAAACTGGAGTCGATCTTTGTCTCCCAGATTTTCTGCCTGTGACCGTGATCTCCAGTTCCTTGGATTTGTCCAATTGTTTCTCGGCGCTTGAGGCGCTCATTGTAAGCACAAAGGTCCCGGTTCAAGATATTAGTGTCTTACTGGCCCTGGGGCTGGTTATGTCCCCCAGAGCTAGGCGAGTCCTGTCTAACATTTTCGACTGGTCAACTACTCATTGCAGGGTCTAGTTCGCTCTGCTCTAAGTTGCCTCGGAGATGTTGCTAAGGTCTAAGAACTAGTGCCTTACACTAGTTGTGTATAGTAATAGGGAGGTGTACTAGGCCGAATGAGTCGTAGTTCGTATGGCAGTCCTCGGACAATGCACAAAGTAACCTGTTCTGACTGTGGCAAGGAGACGGAAGTCCCCTTCCAGCCTACAGAGGGAAGACCAGTTTATTGTCGAGACTGCTACCAGAAGCATCGTAGATACTAGGAGTCCCGTTTGTTAGGGAGCCTAGTACACCCCTCCTTTTTCCAAGTTCAGCGAAATCAGTTCTTCCTATCAATCTCAGATTCAGCACGTCTGCTTTGTCTGTCTCAACCGTGAGAAGTTGATTGACTTCAGCGTCAAGAGACCGAATCCTATCAAAGACAGTGCAAGGAACCAAACGCCCTGAAGGATCACAGGGATAGCCAATATGATAGCAGTCAGTGCAAGGCTGGTTTCGGCAACCGATCTTTTGTCCCAGCCGAGTCGTTGAAAATAGTCAGCGGTTTTCTGGTGAGTCCCGCCAGTTTTAGGCGTTCGAAAGAAGATCCCCGTCTCTCCCCGAATACCCTTGACGAAGCCAATAGCGATTGCTGCAAACATACCGAATCCAGTATACGACAGCAAAGGAAGGAGAGCCAAGTTTCTCAACGTCGCGATTCGTTGGAGAAACAGCGAGTAGGCGGCAGCACCGAAGAAGGAAAGAGCAGGCGCCGTGATCAGAATGTTGTACCAAAGGCTCGAGAACAGAGAGTTGCTACCGACACTAATGCCGAGGGCAATCGCCAGCGCCGAGAGAAATGTCAGAATTATCCAACATAGACTCGAGAACGGGTTGAGAAACATCATGAGTAGTGCGACTCGCTTTGGGACAGAGAGTTTACTGGTCCAAACGATGCGTTTCCAGTTTTGCTTGAGGCATTTAGCCCAACCCTGCGCCACCCTGGCCGACTGTCGCTTCCACACTTCCAACGTTTGCGGGTCCTCACTGAAAATTCTGACGTTGGACAAGTAGACCCCTCTTCGGCCCATCGCATAGATTTTGCAGGAGAGATCCGCATCCTCTGTAATAGTTCCGACCGACCAGTATCCCAATTCTTCTAGTATAGCCCTGGATAAGAGAACGAATCCGCCTTGGAAAGAGAAGGGCGTGTTAATTCGATACGCCCCCATCTTAGTTTGCGTGTCACCGAGATCCAAGCTTAATGCGAAGAGTTTTGTGACGAGATTCTGTTCTCGGTTATAGTGGCCTACTCTGTAAGATACGAAAGCAAGATCTCGCCTACTAGCGAATTCTGCGAGGCCTGTTGCTAGGACATCGGATGTTACAACCGAGTCAGCGTCCAGAAGGAGAACATACTCTCCATCGAGAAGTGGGACCGCCTGGTTCAGTGCTCCGCTTTTGAAGCCGGCGCGAGACTCTCTTCTCGACACTACGGTCTCGAATCCTAAATTTCGCAACTCGACACACTTTCCGTCAATGGTCTCTCTTGTCTCGTCTGTGGAGTCGTCTGCGATGATGAGCTTGATCTTTCCTCTGGGATATCTGAGGCTTTTCAGGGCATCGAGGGTTTTCCCGACAACAAATTTCTCGTTGTACGTAGCAACGACCACGGACACTCGAGGCGAGCCGGCTCCGTTCGGGCTCGTCGGCTCCAGTTTCCGAGGATAGAAGAGAGAGCTTGTGAAAAGAATCGTCGCGTAGTAAGATGACGCGAGGACGGGAATTGCCAGCAGAATGGAGAGGATCTCCACTAATTCCAGAGTCATCTTGTTGCGCCCGACGAGGCCGCTAATTATGAATGCTATCTAAGGAAGATTGCAGCGGTTCCTAGTCTAGACGTTTAGCTTCGAGAATTATCAAACTTCCAAAGAGGAATTCCTGTAGAGTCGAAGAATGAAAAACGTCCTTGACAAGGTGAACTAGTGTATTGTTGGTTTGTAGCCGGCGAAAAGTGGGAATGATCATCTCGAAAGGATTTCCTCTTAATCGGCCACTGATCAAAGCCCTTGTTAGGAGAGGCATTACAATTGAGATGTAGACTCTAGTCGCAGCTCGGAGAAATAGGCTGTCGGGTTTTCCGACATCCACGATTTCCAACATGCTCCCTCGTTTTAGAATCCTTCTGAACTCACGTAGCGACTGGTCGGTGTTCCGGACGTCCCGCAATGAGAAACATGTAATTGCGCCAGCGAATACTTCCTCTCGGAATGGCAGATTCTCAGCCACGGCTATGACAGGGTGAATCTCTTCTTCTCCAAGTGCAATCTTTGCATATTCGAGGAGTTTTCGCGAGGGATCTACAGCAGCGATTTTTCGAAAGCCGTTGTCGATCATCATTCTGCTTGCAACGCCGGGACCGGCACCTGAATCAAGTGTCCAGCCCGCACGGGCGGGTCGGATTCGAGCGATCGCTCTACGCCTTAGAGGCCCCGCTAGTCCTAGGGAGATTATCTCGCTGACTGATTCATACACGGGTAGAGCGTTCTCTATGGCGAGAACGACATCTTTCCACGGAATGTTTTCTTTCGTCAGGATTTCTCCTCGACTGCCACGATGTTGCTAGGATTCTAGCCGCGAGCGCGAGACACTCTGCCAACGCATGTCTGTGAACATAGATACTGTTACGCCTCGCAGAAGAAAACCAGTTAGAGAAAAATCCAGTCCTTAAATAGTCCGGGCCGTGAAAATCACTAGTAGATTACTCTCAAAGTGCAATCGTAAAAAGACTGGTGCATTGATCTGGAACCATCTGAAGCTTCACTAGGCATCTCCGAAGGCTTAGATCGCAGCTTCAACTTTTCCGAAGTATTCCAGTTAGTCAAGAAATCTGTCAAGAACAGTCTCGGCAAGAGGAGAACGGGCCTAATGCTCGGCTTGGCCGACCTCCCTGAATACATTGGCGCGTTCCATCAGATGGGGTCCAACTTCATCGTCATGAACAGGAGTCTTCTAGAACAGGTTACACACCTAGCGAAAGAGCGAAGATATCTGAACGCTTACGTCTTCTACACGCTACTACATGAGTATCTTCACACACTTGGCTACGTCGACGAGGGCGAAGTCAGACGATTGACACGACAAATATGCGGTCATGTACTTGGCCCAGAACATCCTGCCACTCGATTGGCAGTGGATGGGCCGGCGGTCATGTTTCCCGAGATCACTTTCCAGCATCATGCAGAGGTACGCTCTCGTAGACTACCAAAGTTCGAGATCGTTCGTGAGTTCGAGAAGGAATACAAGAACTACGTGGCATAGAAAATATCCTTCTCCCCTTCTCCCTGCCGAGTGATGAATTTCATGAAGCTCTCCAGTTTCCAGTAAGCATCTAGGAATTCAAGGCCTCTGTGTGTTATCACATAGCTCGTCTCTTCTCCCTCCCTCACCACTGTCAGACCAAAGGAGGACAAGTCGGTCAGGAAACGCTTTGTTCGGTCCACCGGTAACCCGACAGCGTAGGATATTCTAGTGATTCTAGTAGGGCCTTTGCGTTTCAATGCCTCGAGGATTTCCGCGTAAATGTCTGCGCGGGACCGTTTGGACACCTGACCAGCTCACAGCGGAGGCTTCGGCAGTTCGTTTGCCTTGACGGGTTGCTTGGCAAATTCCACATCTTCCTCGGTCTCAAGACGATCTGTGTAAATGACCTCTCCCGTGATCTGGCATCGGGATTCGAACCGTCCTCCCTTCATGTAGACGTTTCCAGCCCTAGTCCTTTCTCCCAATTCCACCGTGTCCCCGTAAACGTCGTCGACGCGTGCTCGGTCGCCTATCTTGATCCGGTCTCCGACTAACACTCCGGTTACTTCTGACTTGTCGCCTAGTTCTATGCTCCTGGCCTTGGTTCCCCTGTTTGTGCGTAGTCGGCCTCCGACTTCGACTGTGTCTTCTGCCATGATTTGGTCGGCTTCCACTGTCCCTCCGACTTCAAGGGAGTTCAACACCAGCACGCCCCGAATGCGTGCTGTGCCGCCGATTTCCAAGTTCCTCTTCAGGCTCAGGTTTCCTGACACGTTCAACATTCCTCCAATGTCAATACTCTCCCCATCACCATTTCCAGAAATGTCTACGGTGCCACCTACATCGATGGTTTCGAAGCTGAGGTTGCCACGACTCTCAAATTTTCCTCCAACGTCTATGGTTCTCCCTTGGCCGCCCTGGGCCAAGACTACCACGCCACCTACGTCGATGCTGCCAAATTGTAATGGTTTGGTTGACGAGAATGTTCCGCCAACATCGATGTCTCGGGAAATCGTGCCTCCGCCAACCCGGGCGCTGCCTCCAGCTTCCAGCTCTCCAATTTCGACGGGGCCTTCAACCTCTACGCGTCCTCCTACGTCAACCTCGTCAGCATGTACCGTTCCTCGGCATTCAAACGATCCGCCGACTTCGATGGTGCGCCCAGCGACAGATTCACCGATCTCCATTGTTCCCCCAACCTCAAACTTGTCCGCCTTTGCGGTCTTTCCCACTTTGAGACGGGAATCAACCTGTACCTCTCGCGCCTCGAGGGATCCGTCAACCCGCAAGTCTCCATCTTTCACTTCCACCTCCGTTGTGACCCGGAGGTCGCCGGATACTCGGACGCGGCCATTTTCCGCGTTGAACCTGGCACATTTCAGAGAACCGTTGAATTCTGCGTCTCCCTTGCAGGCAACTTCTGCAGTTACTACGATCGGCTCTGATCCTTCCGCTTCTACTTTAGCACGGTCTTCTAAGACAAGGTAGCCGTCCACCTTGTCAAGCTTCATTGAACCGCCCTGAGGTACGGTCACGTCGCGCATTCTTTCGCAGTCCTTCTAGCGGAGAGCCATTCGCTGTGAGAACAGGTTGACCAGTATCTGTGTATCGACATTGTCCGTTCGAGGTCGCCTAATACATTTCATCAATTTCATCCTCAAAGAACGGCTATTCTCAGTCCCGGCTTATAACCGCCGTTCACGATGAGTAGTCACGTAATGAGACTATCTGAAGAATAACGGTGGAATTCTTTGGGTCCAAAATTAGAATTCATTTACGGGCGGGCGACGGATACCCGTGTCCCGCGTTCGAGCCCCGAGCGAATTGTGTTATGTCTTCCTGAACCGGAGCTCGTTATGATGATCCTGGGCAGAGATGGTTTGGTGCGGGAGGTGGGATTTGAACCCACGAACCCCTACGGGACAGGCGCCTCAGGCCTGCGCTTCCAAGACTCGGACACTACGAGTCTCTTTGACCTGGCTTGGCAACACGGGCAGCACAAGTGCCGACTCCCGCATTAAGCCAGGACCGCCCCCGCACAAAAAAGGAACACAACAAGGGCCCATATTGGCTTTCGCTACAAATCAAAGCAAGAAATCCAATGAAACCCGGAAAAAACGTTTAATTCAGCCAACCAACCACCCGTCCAATTCCCCAGAAAAAACTGGAGTTATCCCGATCACAAAAAACGAGAAAATCCCACCATGGCGACCGGAAAACGCAAAACACGCAGGCTTCGAGGAAGCCGCATGCATGGCTGGGGCCGATCTGGACAACACCGCGACTCCGGCATGCAGGGCGGCCATGGAAATGCGGGCTGGAAACGCCACCGCTGGAGCAGCGTCATACGCTACGGCTGGGTGATAGGGAAGAAGGGATTCACTCCGATCAACATCACCCCCGAAGTAGCCATAAACGTCAAAGACCTCGGCCTAAACCTCGAAAAGCTTGTCGAAACAGGCATCGCCAAACAAGCCGGAAATAGAATAGAAATCGACCTTGTACAATTAGGCTTCAACAAGCTTCTCGGAGACGGAAAGATCACCCAACCACTGAGAGTAATTGTCGAAAAATGGTCTGAAAGAGCCGCGGAGAAAATCAATCGTGCCGGCGGCGAAGTAGTTCTGCCAGAAAAATCCGAAAAGGGCTGATTCTAGACGGTCCGCTTCATAGAAATCTTCAGACCACTAACCCGGATACTGCCCAGCGTCCGTCCCCCGGACCGTGAAGTAGGATTCACCGAGAAGCTCCTCTGGACCGCACTCACACTCCTCATCTACCTCGTAATGTCCGAGACACCAATCTACGGGATACACCACAGCACAAACATCAACGACCCATTCGGACCACTCAGAGTAATCTTCGCATCCAACCGGGGAACACTTGTAGAACTCGGAATCGGACCAATAGTAACCGCCGGACTAATACTCCAAGTATTATCAGGATCAAAAATGATCAATGTAGACTTCACCAACCCAGACGATAGATCACTCTTCACCGGCGCCAGCAAAGTACTATCCGTATTCATGACCATATTCGAAGGACTCGCCTTCCTAATCGGTGGAGCATACAACACAGTCAATCCGACGACGAACATTAGCAGTCCACCGAGTATACAAAACGAGTTCCTGATACTCGTACAACTCGTATTCGCAGGCGTGGTCATCATACTGCTTGACGAGATGCTCCAGAAAAAATGGGGTTTCGGCAGCGGCATCAGTCTCTTCATCGCGGCGGGAGTCTGCCTGCAAATAGTCTGGCAGAGCATCGGACCAATATCGCCCGTAGCCGACGGCAAATACTTGGGCGCGATACTAGCTTTCTTCCAGTCTCTCAGCCCGGTCGTACAGAACCCTGGAAGCTTCCTGAGCTGGCAGTCCGCACTCTACAGAGGCGGCAACCTACCAGACATGCTAGGCTTTCTCACGACCATTGTCGTCTTTCTTATCATAATCTACCTGAGCGGTCTCAGGGTCGAGGTACCGGTCTCCTACGCGAGATATCGAGGCTTCCGCGGAAGATTCCCTATCAAGTTCTTCTACGTGTCAAACATACCCGTAATCTTCGCCGCCGCACTGTTTGGAAATATCTTCTTCATCGGACAATTGATCTTCTCCCGCTACAACCCCACATGCTCCAACACAGGCCTCAACTTCTGGCTGAGCCTGATACCTGGCTGCTACCAACAACAAGCAAACACCGGCCAACAAATCCCGATAAAGGGCCTAGCATACTACACGTTCGCACCGAGATCGCTCAGCGTCGTGATAGCCGACCCACTCAGAGCGATGGTCTACATGGGCATATTTGTACTAACATGCGTCTTCTTCGCTGTTACATGGGTGGAAGTAGGCGGAATGGACTCGAAGACAGTTTCAAAACAGCTCATAGACTCTGGCATGCAGATCGAAGGGTTCCGCCGCTCAGGCACGACCATCAAACAGATCCTTGATCGATACATACCCGCGGTCACGGTAATCGGAGGAATAACAATAGGGCTGATCGCTTCTGGTGCAGACTTTCTCGGAGCATTCGGAACCGGCACGGGAATTCTGCTGACGGTAGGCATCATCCAGCAATACTACGAGATTCTGGTAAAGGAAAGAATTACTGAGATATACCCGGGCACAAAGGCTCTTCTAGGATAAGAGAGAAGCCGCACTTGCCCCGATCAATAATCGTTGCCGGCGTACCAGGGGTAGGAAAAACTACCGTCCTGCAAGAGCTGGAAAGAGTCGCACAGGAAAAAAACGTGCCACTGAAAATCGTCAATTTCGGCAACGTAATGAATGAACTGTTCAAGAAGCAGGGCAAAGAAATTCACCGAGACCGGATGAGAGGCGAAGACATCGAGCTACAGTCGAAAATACAGGAGGAAGCAGCCCGAAGGATCGCCAAGATGCCGGGCAACTCGGCCCTTGTGGTTGATACTCACATGTTCGTAAAGACCGCTGACGGAATATGGCCCGGGACACCCAGGAAAGTGTTGGAGCAGCTGGATCCAAGTCTGATCATTCTGATCGAAGCGGATCCCGAGGAGGTCGCGGTTAGAAGAGCATCCGACACTACCCGCGTACGGGAGAGCAAGAATGTTGAAGATGCCAAGGCAGACCTACAGTGGTCGAGAAACATGGCCGGCGCCATCGCAGTCCTGGCGGGAATCCCTATTCAAATAGTGCACAACAAGGACGGTCACCAGAGAGAAGCGGCAGAAGACTTGCTAAAGCTAATCCAGAAGAGGTCCCAATAGTGGCCGGTCTATTCGACTTCATACTCAACCCGATTACTGATCCTCTCAGACAATTCAACCATGTTCCTGAATCAGCGCTCATCGTTGTTGGAATGTCCTTGGTCCTCTCGCTGGTCTCAATGAGCGCAAACCGATTCTTGGTCGACTACAAGATGATGGCCAATTATAGACGCGAGTTCAGTGCCTGGAGCCAGGCTGTTCGAAAAGCGAGAAAGGAAGGAGACGAAAAACAGCTTGAGAAGCTCATGAGACGCCAGTCCTCCGTCATGAAAATGCAATCACGCGCAACACTCGAACAGTTCAAAACGTACCCGGTCACGATCGTCCCATTCTACCTGATCTACTACGCTCTCGCAGGAGCCTTCCCCGGAATAATCGCTTACGCCCCTTTCGCCTTTCCATTCGCGTCAGTACATCCCAGCGGAGCCGCAACCCAATTTTCACTCTTCCTTTTCTACCTGATCTGCTCATTCACCATCAGCCTTCCTCTCGCGAGGTTATTCGGCGTCGCATCCGCGTTCTCGATGACTCCTACTGGTGGGACGGAGCCGGCAAAATGACAAAGCCCTCACAGAAAACTCATGGCAGGAGAAAACTACGTGTTACCTTGCCGTCTGGCCGGAGAACCTTCCACTTCCAACCTCGAGCTCACGGCAAGGCAACTTGCATGCGCTGCGGTTCAGAACTGCACGGAGTCCCCACGAACAAGCCGCAGAACCAGGCTAGAAGCTCCCGAGCCCCCTCCCGACCCTATGCGGGAATATTATGCCCTAACTGTCTCTCGTCCGAGGTGCGTAGCCTCGTCCGAACCGGTACGGCCGAATGATTATCACCGTAAGCGGACCCCACGGCACGGGCAAGTCAACCTATGCGGCTAGACTTGCTAGCGCGCTGAGAACCCGGCACGTTTCAGCGGGGAGCCTTTTCCGGAAGATAGCGAAGGAGAGACAATTGTCCCTAGAGGAATTGGGAGAGCTAGCGTTGAAGGATCCATCGATTGACAAGCTCGTAGACGAGAAGACTCTTGCTGAGGCCGAGAAAGGAAACGTCGTGTTGGACGGACAACTCGCTGGATGGGTCCTGAGAGACAAGGCCGACTTGCGAATCTATCTAACCGCACACGAAAACATCCGGCTGGAGAGAATCGCGAAGAGGGACAAGCTTAGTCTTGCAGAGGCGACGGCACAAACAAAGGCAAGAGAGGCGGTGCAAAGCAAGAGGTACAAGCGGCACTACGGGTTCAACGTGGATGACCGGTCGATCTACCAGCTTGTCCTCGACACCAGTATCGGGAACATCGAGGATATCGCCAAAGTACTCGTTGCAGCCGCGATCGCTGTCAAGAAGGCCAAACGCCACAAGAAACAGTCGACGAAGCCTTAAATGACGAATTCAACCCGCGAGGTCGCGATCCGATCACCCAAAGATGATCTAGATGCCAAGCATTCAAGTAGGACGCGTCGTCGTAAAACTCAACGGTAGAGAAACGGGCAGGAAATGCGTCATAGTTGACGTGATCGACAAGAATTTCGTCCTAGTCACAGGGCCGCCCAAGATTACGGGTGTCCGACGCCGGCGCACAAATGTAAAACACATTGAACCAACAGCAGAAACCATCGATATCAAGAAAGGTAGCTCGGACGAGGACGTTGCCAAAATTGTCGGACGAGGAAAGAAAGCCGAGTTCATGAAGGAGACTTCTCTTCCCAAGGAAGCGGAGATCGCCGCATAGACAATAGCTCCAGTCTAGCATCCAGGTCTCTCGCAAAAGCTCTCTGGTATTTGTTTAAGAAGTCCTTTCGCAGTTCGAATTGGCGGAAGAGAATGTCACTTAGACCTCCCTGGGAGGAACAGAAGAAGCTGCTCGTGAAGCTGGAAGAGGAAACCGACCCTTCCCTGGGTTGTCCTCCCGCGAAGCGTTCCCTTGAACAGCATATCCGATTTGGACTGATCAATCTCGACAAGCCGTCCGGTCCCTCGAGCCACGAAGTTGTCGCATGGGTCAAACGGATGCTTGCTCTGAAACACGCTGGCCACGGTGGAACTCTAGAGACGCTCACAGGCGTCGGAGCAATCCAATGGTCACCGGCGTACTGCCTCTAGCACTAGAGGACGCTACCAAGACCATTCAAGTATTCCTCCTGACTGGCAAGGAATACGTCTGTCTCATGACTCTGCACGGAGACGTGCCCGAAAACAAAGTGAGTGAAACTCTAGAGGAATTCGTCGGAGACATTTACCAACGCCCGCCGGTAAGGGCCGCGGTCAAGAGGGAAGTCCGTAAGAGGAGAATATACTCGATACGCGACGTCGAAATCGATGGCCGACAAGTACTATTCCGAGTCGCGTGCCAGGCGGGCACGTACATCCGGAAGCTCGTATATGATGTCGGAGAAGTCCTTCAGGTGGGAGCACACATGCGTGAACTCCGTCGCACGCGAGCAGGAGCCTTTGCTGAAGAAAATATCCGCTCGCTGTATGACGTGATGCAACTGTCAAGCGCAACAGGACCCGAGAAAGAATCCTTGGCGAGACGCATCATTGTGCCGATGGAGTCAGCCTTCAACCATGTTCCCCGAATCGTGATAAGAGACTCGGCGGTCAATGCTATTTGTCACGGAGCCGAACTAGCCGTGCCCGGCATTGTCAAGGTGACAGAAGGCATTCGGCCGAGAATGTCTGTCGCATTGTTCACGCTCAAAGGCGAGCTAGTAGCCTTGTCGAAAGCATTGATGTCGACCGAGGAGATGATGAGGCTAGAGAAGGGGCTCGCGGCGAAAACGGTCCGAGTAGTAATGCCCGTTGACACGTACCCTCGAATGTGGAAGGCTAAACCAGGCCAGGTAATCGTGCAAGCATAGACAATAGCCGGGGCCGGCGTTGAGCGAGAACGAGATTTCTCTGACCTGCAACTGTGGCGATGAGATCATCGCAACAGTCGATCCAGATTCGGAGAATGTGATTGTCTGCCAGAAATGCGGGCAAGAATACAGGTTCTACGGAAGGAGTGTGCTACGCTGGAGGATTGGCGAGGATGAGAATAGTCAAGGCCCATAATGGAATAGCTATCGCCGCCCAAACCTGCTTGTTCCAAGTGTAAACCTTCTGTCCGTCGAGAATGAAGATTGGCAGCATGTTGAAAGCTCCCAGCCAGACGTTGATCACGATGCCTGCCTGGAGAAACCGGAAACCGCCGATGGCGAGATCATGGAGCCCGAGAGATGTTACGACCAACAAAGCAACGCCGAATACGAGCGAGCCAGCGATGTTGACGATGGGCCCCATCAGCGAGACTATTCCATTCGACTTTCTGTCGATGCCCTCTCCAAAATATCCGGCACGGGATGCGATGTACACCGCTCCCGGAGCTGCGAAAACAAAATTTCCCGCGGTCACAACCGCAAACAGGAGGGCCATTAGTGCACCGTACGTCCAGAGTTTGAACTCTGCCCAGCAACCGTATCTTTGAGCCGTGAACTTGTGGGCTAGTTCATGGCCTATGAACGCGGTTCCGACTACGACTAGGGTCAGGACGAAGATTTCAAGGTCCGCTGTGACGCTTTCCGGACGGTTCCACGTCGCGGTGTTACGGTCGAAGAATTTCATCGAGAAACTGATTCCGAGAACTGCTAGTGCGCCAATGAGGGCTGTCAGTTCTCGCCGGGAAAGACCTGAGAACTTCTGGACCTTTAACAATCGGATCGAGGTTGAGCTTCCGCGTCTTCCTACGGCTATGACGGGCTTCGGTGCTCGAGCTTGGGCTATGTTTGGGCATTCATGGTTTTCTGGTAGACGATGGTATACGCAGTGCGTTCGTCCGCAGTACCTGCAGACATATGGAATGAACTCTTCGGCACCACAGACTGCGCAACGTTCCAAATAGGCCCGTCACAGAGATGTCGTCGGCCTCTTAAAATCGTGCCTCCCCCCTGCCAGGTCCGCACGGCGTAACTCTAAGTTAGGCGTAAGGGTAACACCATGCTTAGAGTCGTTGTTAGGTTCGAAAATAGTTCAAGGGTGGCGTCCCCCGGGCGCGGACACTGCCAATCACCCTTCAAAGGGTTTCTGGCTGGCCCGCACCCATCGCCACTCCCGTTATCAAATCTTGTTCTCGTAGATTCTCCCTGGTTCCGATTCCCTGGGTTCGAGGTTGCACAGAAACCTGAAAATGTGCCGGAAGCGGGTCTATCGCATAAGGGGAAAATAGGCCTAGCATGTTTGTTCAGGCAGTGCCGGGATTCCGGAGCCTGGTACCGGGCAGTCCGCGTATCTCATGCGGGCCTATGTCTGGAATATCCGCTGGTACCGTTAGCCTGTGCCCCTTTGGGGCTCGTGGGTTCAAATCCCACTCCCGGCGCCATGGAAATAATCCAACAGGGCTCCATTCGGAATAGAGTATGAATAGGTGCGGATTCTTGTGATTTTAGGCCGATTTTTCGTTCGGGCTCAGGCGCACGATTTTTCCATGCTAGGGGGGTCCAAAATTTTTCCTTGGTACGTTAAACGTCTTTGACACGGTTGAAGAAGGGTTTCCGAGACGCTGTCAGGTTTTTTCAGACGTTTCTCGTATGTAGTCGTCCTTAATCGTCGAAAATATTGCCTGCAAAAAGTGCGTCTTTAAGGGAGAAACTCTTCTTGGGAACGAGTACGATAGAAAGCGAAGAGTGCAGAACAGAATGGTATGAGGAGTGCTAGACGGCTGGGGTCATTGTGATGATCCCGAAGTAGACGCTTACAAGGCCTATCCCAGTCGCAATTGGGGGGAAGGCCAATATTCTCCCTATGAACTCGAAAATGTCCTCCACGAATCTCAAGACCATGTAAATGGCCAGGGCAACAATAACGAATACGATTCCCAAGATCGTTGTGCTTAGACCGGTAAAATAGATTCTCAGATATGCGCTTGCGAGCAGTCCTATTCCCAAAGAAATTACGGATGCCCAGCGGACGTTTCGTATGGGACGTGAGATGAGTAGTATTCCTAGAATGATGGTGACTGGAAAGTAGTACTTCAGCCACGGATGTACCGTCGGAGAAGGTGGCGTGGTCAAACCGAAAATTGAAGATAGAAAGTTCAGTCCAAGTCCAATATCAGCGGCCAAGATGAGGACTAGAATTCCAATTGGGAAGCCAACAGTGGACACGAATCGTCCGAGCGCATTGGACACTCGTTTGAACAACGGTGAACAAGCGCATATTCCGCCAGCAATGAGAAGCCATGCGACCGCTATCAGCATTAGACTATCCGGAAATATACGAGAGAGACTTTGGCTTAAGCGGCTTGTTACTCTTTCCCGGTTCTCCCTCGACAGGAGCCTCTTCCTCGGTCTCAGGAAGCTCAAGCGGCTGCTCAGCTTGCACCTCTTCTTTGATCTCGGGGGAAGAAACCTCGGGAATCGCTGGCCCTGAGGGTTCGGCAACTTCCTCGATTATCCGTGAGACACGTTTACCGGTCGGCGCGGCCCGTGCAGGATGTTGCGGATTATTTAGAGAACTATGTTGCTGGAAAGCTATGCGGGACTCCTCATCTCGTTTTACAACATAACTTGGAACTGAAACAATATCGCCTCCGATGCTGATATGTCCATGGTTGACGAATTGTCTTGCTTGATGTATCGACTTGGCCAAACCGGCACGGTACACGATAGTCTGCAATCTTCGTTCCATCAAGTCCTTCACGCCAAGGTCGAGAATATTGTCCACGGTCGCCGACTCGGGCAGGATTCCCATCCTCGCGAGACGTTTGAGGTACTGTTGTTCGATCTGCACCCGTTCCTCCTCGTTTGCGCCGAGCAGGGCTCTGGCTATGCCTCTAATCTTCGACAGCATCGTTTCGTGACGGCGGAGTTCCTGCTTGTTCCGGAGACCATACTCGCCTAGTAGATGGAGTTCTTCCTCCAACTGCTCTTTACGCCAGGGATGGCGTGGAGTCTCGAATCTTTTCCTTGGCTTGCGAGGGTCTCCCATGCTGGACTATTCCTTCTTCTCTTCCTTCTTGGCACTTGCTGCTCTCGCCGCTTCCATCAATACTTTCTTTTTGACGCCGACGGCCTTGCCAGATCTTCCCGTTGTCCGAGTTCTCTGGCCTCTGACCTTCAATCCCAAAGAATGACGGATACCTTTCCAAGTACGGATATCCTTCATGAAGTCGATGTCGCCCTTGATTTTCAACGCCAAATCAGGCCCCGTAAGGTGCATGTCCCGACCAGTTTCCACATCCTTTCGCCTGTTCACAAGCCGGACAGGAATCCCATGCTTCAATGGATCCCGAATCACGTCCTCCACCCTCGTCATTTCCGCTTCCGAAAGTCCTCCAATACGAGCGTCAGGGTTTATCCTTGCTGCTTTGACCACGGCGTGTGCGAAGTTCGGGCCTACTCCTCGTATCTTGCTTATCCCATAGATGACTTTCTTGCTGCCATCTATGTCCGCTCCCATGAAGCGGAGAATGAGCCTGAACTCTCTTGACACTCGATTCGCCTGAAGAGGCGTGGAGAGCCTCCGGACGTAATTTAACGTTTCCATTCTTGCCACGAGAGTGCTTAGACTTACAGTAGCGCTTCGGATGCGTTGCGAAAGATGTTTCAGATTGCTCGGGACGGAATTTTTTTGTACGATTTTCTTCATTCGATCATTGCAGGAATTTTTTTTCGGTGAAAAAGTTCGGCCACCGAAATTTTTCTCCGTTGGTTGAAGAAAAAATTTCTGGAAAAAAAATTACCGTCCCGAGTGATCAGTGTACAAACAATTCTTAAATAAGCCACGCGCGTTGTTTCCACAACGGAAAAAATTCTGTCGAGACAAAACTCTAGAAATGTTCGGACCACATTTAACACTTGATTTGTCTGAGTGTAACCGCCGGAAGCTCTCGGACCTCTCTCACATCTACAATTTGTTAGATGAGCTTCCAGACGTCATAGGCATGCACAAGATTACTGCTCCATACACCTTCATTTACAAACCACAGGAAAACCCGTCGGAATGGGGTGTGAGCGGCTTCGTGATAATCGCTGAGAGCCACATTAGCATTCACACTTTTCCAGCGAGGGGACATGCGTTCGTCGACATTTTTAGTTGCAAGCAGTTCGACATTCACAAAGCGGTGGATTATGTTGTTGCCAGTCTCAACGCTGTCCGCGCTGACAAGAAACTCTCCGGTAGAGGAAGAGAATACCCGCGGGAAGTTGAGGCCGCTCGAGAAATTGTGGCAAGATCACGGCCGACGCTTTCACAATAACAATCCCTCGCATTTTCTCCCGCAATTCCTCGGACAACCTCATCTTTGGCCCAGTTTTGATCCAACGAGAAATCAAATAAGGACCAAACCAGGATTGCGATGCTAGTTATTCACGAAAATCAAACCGCCTGGCTAACCACCATGAAATTGCAAGAAAAGCTACAAATATCGGGATTACTATCCCCAGAAAAAATAACGAGATAACACTTGATCCGGTGTCACAGGCCACTATGAGTGGGATTGGCCAAAAGAAACATCCACCAGCGCTGGTAGTTGAGGAACCTTCGTACACGAGGAAAACGCCCACGAAGACGATGATCAGCGCGATTACCAATAGCACCAGCCGTGATGACCGTGCAGCCGGAACAGGGTTAGGAGGGCCGACAGTGGCGGGGCATTTCTTGCATAGTGATCCTTTCCGGCATCCCGAACAAATCATCGATCCACATTCCTGACAAACGTACATTGCAGGGTTAAGACGACAAATTTCGCACAGGCTAGGAGGCAAAACTCACTCTACCTTGATGGGATCGGTGGCTCACAAAAAAGAAGCCGGTAAGCAAGATGGTGAGGATGATTGCCAAGACTAGGAGGACTTGCGCAGAGTTGTTATTTGATCCAAAGATTATCGGAAAGGGTCCGATGATAAACACTGCTCCACCGCGAGATTTGCCCCCGTTATGACGATACGAGGAAAGTAGAATCATTGCAACTAATCCGAACCCTACGAATACTAATGCAACGCCCAGGGTCACGAGGCCTTGATCGGCCAGACTTCATCACTTGATTATTCTCGATAAATGCTCGTCACGTTTAAATAAAGTGCGCCGGTCCCAGCAGTCTCCGTTTCGGAAGCATGATAGCTGCATGGATGTAAAACTGGTCAGCAAAGAACACGACACTGTACGCTTCGTGCTGTCCGATGTTTCACACGCTTTTGCA
The DNA here is from genome assembly GCA_035656295.1 of Bathyarchaeia archaeon. Classification (GTDB taxonomy): domain Archaea; phylum Thermoproteota; class Bathyarchaeia; order 40CM-2-53-6; family 40CM-2-53-6; genus 40CM-2-53-6. The sequence continues at coordinate 779,119 of DASRSU010000008.1, forward strand.
AATGCCCTTAGACGCATAATTCTCTCCGAGGTTCCAGTAATGGCCATAGACGATGTCATGATACTAGAAAATAACAGTGTCATGTACGATGAGATACTCGCCCACCGTCTGGGGCTGATTCCTATTACAACTGATCAGACCTACAATCTTCCCGAGGACTGTACTTGCAAGAGTGAGCTCGGATGTGAAAAGTGCCGAGCATCATTTTCGCTCGAGATCGAGGCCTCAGATCCAGTCGAAGTAGTCTACTCGTCTCATCTGAAGCCAGAAAATCCAGACGTCAAACCCGTGTCCGACAAGATTCCCATAGTGAAACTTACTCGTGGTCAACGATTGAAGCTTGAAGCATACGCGCGCCTCGGTCGAGGTAAGCTTCATGCAAAATGGCAGCCGGTTTCCGCCTGCACCTATTCCTACGACGAGAAATCGAAAACCTTCAATTTTCTTGTCGAGTCTACGGGAACCCTTGCCCCCGAGAGACTAGTTCTCGAAGCGGCACTACTGATCAGTCAGAAGACCTTGGGTTTTGAAGAACAGCTCGGAAGTCTAGGCGAAGATTGAAGAAAAAAATCCCCGAGCCGCAACCAGAGGAGAAATACGTTGATGCCGCCAACCTGATTTTAGGTCGGATGGCCAGCTACGTTGCAAAGGAAGCACTAGACGGTAAGCGAGTAGTAGTACTCAACGCAGAACGCGCCATAATCTCCGGAACAAAAGCCCGAGTGGTTGCCCGGGCCAAACAAAAACTGAAGACAAGAACACTCGGAAACCTGGACAAGGGCCCGACACATCCGCGCAGACCAGACACTTACGTTAGACGCGTAATACGTGGAATGCTCCCTTGGAAGAAGACGAGCGGAAAAGAGGCCTTCAGACGAGTTCACGTTTACATCGGCGTACCTGAGGAATACAGGAATAAGGAACCGGTCAGATTGGCCGATGCTGACGCGTCCCGTCTCAGAGTTCCATACATCAGCGTTGCGCAATTATCCCAGGAAATCGGAGCCTACACGCCGTGAGTGAGAAGAAGAAACTAGCACTGGAAACGGGAAAACGAAAGACAGCAATTGCCAGAGCAGTCGTAAAACCAGGAAAGGGACGAATATACGTCAACGATTATCCGGTCGAATTCATGACTCCCGAAGTTGCCAGAATGAAGATCCAAGAACCCCTGATTATTGCCGGTGACCGAGGCAGAGTTGTCGACATTAGGGTCAGCGTTGAAGGAGGAGGAGTTATGGGCCAGGCTGAGGCCGCTCGAATCGCAATTGCACGTGGACTTGCAGGCTGGACAAAGAGCAGCGAGGTTCGCAAAAGCTTCATGGCTTTCGACAGAGTAATGATCGCAGGCGACCAACGAGTCACAGAACCCAAAAAGTTCGGCGGACCAAGCGCACGACGCAGGAAACAGAAATCATACAGGTAAAAACAATGATCATACCAGTAAGATGTTTCACGTGCGGCAAGCTAGTTGGTGACAAATGGGAAACCTTCAACCAACGCGTTCGCGCCGGTGACAAGCCGATGAAAGTCTTGGACGAACTAGGAATCCGCAGGTACTGTTGCAGAAGAATGCTGATTACTCACGTCGAAATCATCGACGAATTTCTGAAATTCCCCCAGGTTACTGCGAAACGACGAAGCGAGCTAATCTAGGCAGAGAATTTTGATGGAGAGTCAGGACATTGAAGAAAGGGAAGCGATCCCGAGAGGAGAAAACCTCCTTCTATCATTGGAAGAACTGCTCGCTGCCGGACTCCACATTGGCACGAGAATCAAGACCGTTGACATGGAAAAATACATCTTCCGCGTACGACCCGATGGACTCTTTATCCTAAACATTGGAGAAACCAACGAGAAGATCCGCATAGCAGCCAAGTTCATGGCTAGGTTCGAGCCATCCCGCGTCCTAGCAGTGTCTTCCCGGCTCTACGGGAAAACTCCCGTTGAGAAATTTGCTGAAGCGACTAAGAGCATGCCGATCGTTGGCAGATTCATGCCCGGACTCATCTCCAACCCGCTACAACCGAAACACGCAGAACCGCAGGTCGTCCTTGTTACCGATCCACGAGCCGACTGGCAAGCCATCAAAGAAGCAACCGCTGTAGGAATACCTGTGATAGCTCTATGTGATACCGACAACGTATTCTCGGGAGTAGACTTTGTCATTCCAGTGAACAACAAGGGAAGACGAGCTCTTGCTGTCGTGTACTGGCTGCTTGCACGTCAGGTTCTCCGTGAGAGAGGAGAGATACCTCAAGACGGAAACATCTCCGCAACAATAGACGACTTCGAGACGAAGCTCGCCGCCATGCCAATGGGCCGAGCTTCCGGTGGAGAAATGTGAGAAGACGCCCGCCAGCACAAGCAGGAAAATTCTATCCAGCAACTGAACGAGCGGTCAGAACCAAAATACAGGAAAGCTTCCTACACCCACTTGGACCTGGAAGGATTCCTCCAAAGGGGACAACGATGAACGACCGCACAGTGGGCTTGATTGTTCCACATGCAGGCTACGACTACTCCGGTCCTGTAGCCGCCCACGGCTACTATGCTCTAGGATTGAGTGGTGTCAATCATTCAGCCATAATTCTAGGCCCGAACCATACTGGCTTAGGAACTGGTGTCTCGACGATGGTGGAAGGAGAGTGGTCTACGCCCCTGGGCGATGTTCCAGTCGACACTGAACTTGCAAAGCGCATTATCGACGAGTCGGGCCTAATCGATGTGGATGAGACTGCTCACAAGTATGAACATTCGATTGAGGTTCAACTTCCATTCCTACAGTTTCTATACCCAGCCAAGTTCAGCTTCGTGCCGATCTGCATGATGCTCCAAGACCTCCAAACAAGCTTGGAAATCGGTAGAGCAGTCGCCAAAGCTGCCAAGCAGCATCGAGCTGTGGTCATCGCGTCCTCCGACTGGACACACTACGAACCCCAGGAAGAAGCTGTAATGAAGGACAAGGAGGCATTACAGGCAGCGATCCAAATGGATGAACGTAAGTTCCAGAAAGTGATCGAGGAGAAAGGCGTCTCCGCATGCGGGTATGGGCCCGTCACTGCGTTGATTCAGGCGGCGAAAATCCTTGGAGCCACCAAACCCAGGCTTCTATCTCATCAGACAAGCGGAGACATTACAGGCGACACCGGAGCTGTAGTCGGATACGCAGCGGCGACTTTCGAGAAAACCAACGAATAGGAAGCCGCCAGTCCCCGCGGTAAGTAAGGCACCCGGCAAGGTAATTCTCACAGGAGAACACTTCGCAGTCCTTGGCGCGCCGGCCGTGGCAATGGCCATCAACTTGTACTCGACGGTCGAAGTCTCTCTCTCCGACGATGCAAGAGTGCTCGTCGAAGCAGACATACCTCTGCACGAAACCAGCCCCAAAGAGCTTCGCAAAGCTCTTTCAAACGCAACTATGTTGCTGGAACCTCTAAGACTTGCTGCGGAGACGACCCTAGAATACCTTGGCCGGAAACCGGGCGGGCTCGCAGTGGATGTGGAATGCGAGATTCCAATCGGTGCCGGACTTGGGTCATCAGCGTCGATAAGCGTTGCAATCATTTCCTGCGTAGCAAGAGCACATGGCGTCGGCCTCGACAGGCGAGAGATCTCGAAGATTGCATTCACGCCGGAAAACGTCTTGCACGGAAAATCCTCAGGAGTCGATCAGGCAACGTGCGCCTATGGCGGAATAATACGATTTCAACGCCCGTTCAATGTTAGACGTATCTCCGTCAAGAAACCACCAACTTTTCTCGTATGCGATACGGGCATACATCATTCTACTAAGAACCTTGTCGGAGCTGTATTGAAAAGGTCGAAGCGAGAGACCGGCAAATTCGAAAAATACGTCTCCCAAGTAAAGGAGATCTCAGGCAGCGCATTACGGGCTCTAGAATCTGACGACACCGATCTCCTAGGATCTCTCATGTACGAGAACCATGAACTACTACGTCGGGTTGGAGTATCACACCCAATGCTTGACAAACTCGTCAACAAAGCGAAGGCCGCTGGGGCGTTGGGAGCAAAAATGACTGGGGCAGGTGGAGGCGGCTGCATACTGGCGCTTTGCGAAGACAACAGGGACCGAGCAAGAATCGCCAGGATCCTCCAGAGACAAGGTGGGATACCCTACTTGGTCTCAATCGATCCCGATGGGGTTGAGTCCTTCCCTGCAGTAGCGAGTAGTGCCTGATTTTGGCCTAAGATGGCAGAACATCTGGAAGCTGCTTCAAGAGTCTCTCAAAAGCAATCTTTGACCAGGGCGTATACCTTTCCGGATTCCTCTCCAAGTCATTCCTGAGATCCCTCACACTGATCCATTTCCAATCGTCGATCTCCTCCGGATTCGGTTTGGGAAGACCGTTGTATCTGCCGACAAAGACATGGTCGAACTCATGCTCCGTCAATCCACTATCCTCGTCCAAAGCCTTGTAAGTAAAACTGAAAATCTCCTTCAACGGAGTGTCAAAACCAAACTCCTGCTTGAGCTTCCGATGTACGGCCTCCTCCAGTTTCTCGCCCTTCCTCGGATGACTGCAACATGGGTTGGTCCACAGGTTTCGAAAGTGATGCTTTTCTCGGGACCTCAGTTGCAGCAGCACTTCGTTCCTTGAATTGAACACGAAAATCGAGAAAGCCCTATGCAAGTGTCCACCATTCTGGTGAGCCTTCATCTTTTCCTCGTAGCCGATCGGATTGTCCCGCTCATCTACCAGAACCAGCATCTCGGCCATGCTCTTGCTAATCTCCTATGCACACTTATTTCTTATTGTCACCTTGGCATTCAAGCAACTTCTGTTCAGCCTTAAATCGGTAGACGAGAGTTTGGGCGGAGACAAACATGGTCACAAGCGTTGACAAGGGTGGTTCCGTTTCACGGAAAGGCTCTGATATTGGATCATTCTACAAGCTTTCATTTGAAGAGCGACTGAACGCTGTAAAGGAATTTTCAGGACTCACCGACGATGAGCTCTCGATACTCAAGAACGGAAACCTGCCGATAAGTTCAGCGCAACAAATGATCGAGAACGTCATCGGAGTCTTACCGCTACCCTTGGGGATAGCTGTCAACTTTCTCATCAATGGCCGAGACTACTTGGTACCGATGGCTATCGAAGAACCCTCTGTAGTCGCTGCGGCAAGTCATGCCGCCAAGATCGCACGTTCCACCGGCGGGTTCAAGACAACGAGTACTGATCCTGTTATGATTGGCCAGATTCAGCTTGTACGATGCCCTCAGCCAAGGGAAGCCGAGAGAACCATACTGTACGCCAAGAAGCAGATTCTGGAGAAGGCCAACAAACAGGATTCCACGCTGGTTTCAAAGGGAGGTGGAGCGAAGGATCTGAGAGTCAGGATACTTCCAAGTCTAACCGGCACAATGGTCGTCGTCGAGTTGTTAGTTGACTGCCGAGATGCGATGGGCGCGAACGTCGTCAACACAATGGCGGAGTCGGTAGCTCCAGTTCTCGAGCAGCTCTCTCACGGGAAGGCCAATCTGAGAATAATCTCGAATTTGGCTGACAAGAGGACGGCCACCGCGGCAGTCCTCATTCCCAAAGAGGCCCTAGGCGAAGAAGTAGTTGACGGGATCGTTGACGCATACGCGTTCGCAGTGGCAGACCCGTACAGATGTGCGACCCACAACAAAGGAGTAATGAACGGAATAACTGCTGTTTGCCTCGCAACCGGCAACGATACCCGCGCAATAGAGTCCGGTGCCCATTCCTATGCTTCCAGGACAGGACACTATTCCCCCCTAACCCGATGGAGCAAGAACAAGAATGGAGACCTTGAGGGTTCAATCGAGGTTCCAACGGCTGTAGGGATAATCGGTGGAATAACTAGCGTTCATCCTCTTGCAAAGATCTCACTCAAAATTCTAGGGGTCAAGACGGCACGGGAATTGGGTGAGGTAATGGCCGCAGTGGGTCTGGCCCAGAACCTGGCCGCACTCAGAGCTCTCGCCGCGGAAGGCATCCAACGTGGACACATGTCACTGCATGCCAAGAATATTGCAGCGACCGCTGGAGCCGAGGGAGAAATGATCGACTTGATATCTGCTAAAATGGTGCAAGAGAGGAACGTCCGGCTTGACAGGGCCAAAGAATTGCTCAAGGAAACAAGGTCTTCAAAGAAACAGAGTTCCACCCATAAGGAACCCGACAAGACCAAACAACATCCAAACTAAAACCTGAGTCTTCACCGCCTTGACCGTTTCTGGCCCCTGATCGGTAAGTAGTCTGTACGAAGAATAAAGGAATCCCAGGTCGGCAACTAAGACTCCGGGATAATACAGAATTGACACCCTGTCCCAAAGCGGGGTAAGAAAACTCGCGATAACCGCCGCAACAAAAAATCCTGACGACATCCAGGCCGCGAATCTTGTACCCTTCAGAACTGCCAAAGTCTTTACGCCCTCAGCTCTGTCGCCCCTCACATCCGAGATTCCCTTCGCAATCTCCCTAGCCATGTTTGCAAAGTACGCGAGGATTGAGAAAACGAAAAGTAGAGGCCGAAGGTTGTTCACTGCTAGGCCCCCGAAAACGAATGGAAGCGCGATGTTGAAGCTTACAACCGCGTTTCCGACCAATCCAGCTTTCTTTCCGCGAGCGTTGTAGTAAATCATCAGTCCCAATGCCAGCAACGCGACTAGGAAGGCTACTGTTCCTAGTAACGCTGCTGACAACACGCCCAGGAGGGAGAGGACGATTACGATGGCGTATGCTTGGGAGACTTTGATTTTTCCTGACGGTAGGGGCCGGTCAGGGCTGTTTACGCGATCTATCTCGACATCGTATATGTCATTCAACACCATTGTCCCGGCGAGTAAGAGAAAGGCGGTGGCGAAGCCAAGGATTGCTCTTCCAAGCGAAGGGAGAGTGCCCAGGCCTATGATTTCCCCGATCAAGACGGCAAGCCCGATCATGATACAGTTGGGTATGCGTATGATGGCTAGGAATGCTTCTAGGCCCGCGGGCCTGGATATCCTTGTCTGATCGGGCATTTTCTCACAGGCCAACCTGTACCGCTGTCTTTAGTCTTCCTACTCGCGTGTTGTGGAATCCACAATGATCAGAGACCTTAGAATAAGGTAAATAATCTGGCTATCGCTACCCATGGATTCGAACTCTCTTTGGCCGTGAAGAAAGAATCTACCCTTCTCGAAGACTTGAACCAAGCACTCGCGGGCGAGACACTCGCTGCCTTCCGCTACCTATACCTCAGCAGCATTGCAACCGGAATAAGCTCGCTACCCCTTGCTGGACTGTTCGAGGAGATTGCCAGGGAGGAGTGGAACCACGCTTCGTCATTCATGTCCAGGATCATACAGTTGGGAGGAGTACCCATCTCTCGACCGATCGAATGGGAGAAGAAGAGCTTCCACTCGTTTGGTGAGCCGCCACGAAGAGGCAACGATCTGAGAGCGCTAATCAAGGATAGCCTAAAGCTTGAGAGAGCGGCAATAGAATTCTATCAGCGCCTCGCAATGAAAACCCGGGACACGGACCTTGTAACCTATAGATTGGCGATGGATGTCATGGTAGAAGAAGCGAGCGAGGAGAGGAAGCTGGCCGCTCTACTCGACTAGACCCATCCGCGTATCTTCATAGCCTCAGTAACTTTTCCGATGGCGTAAATGTATGCTCCGGTACGCATGCCGACATTGTGTTCCTGGGAAGTCTTCCAAACTTCCGCAAAGGCTTTTTTCATGATAGTCTTGAGCCGCTGATCGACTTCTTCCGCGCTCCAGTAAAGATGTTGCAGGTTCTGGACCCATTCGAGGTAGCTCGTGCTTACTCCTCCAGAATTTGCGAGAATGTCCGGAATCAGTGTTACATTGTTCTTGAACAGAATGTCGTCGGCCTCTGGTGTAGTTGGCCCATTTGCTCCCTCGGCTACAAGTTTCGCCTTTATTTTTGAAGCGTTCCTTGCTGTTATCACGTCTTCGAGTGCAGCCGGAACGAGAATGTCCACGTCTAACTCAAGCAACTCCTCGTTTGAAATATTCTGGGCTCCAGGGAGATCGGTTACTCCACCCGTCTTTTTCTTGTGGGCTGCCACCTCTTGAAACCATAGACCATTCTTCTTGAATACTCCACCCTTCGAGTCTGAAACTGCTACAACTTTCACTCCGGCCTCCTCTAGAAACATGGCTGCATAAGAGCCAACATTTCCGAAACCCTGAACGGCGCACGTTGCTTTCTTCAGATCCATCTTCAAAAGTCTGGCCGCCTCCTCGATTGTTACGGCGACGCCACGGCCAGTCGCAGAGTCTCGCCCGAGTGATCCGCCTATGATTATGGGCTTACCGGTTACGACGGCGAACGCGTTGTTCCTTTCGAACTTGCTGTACTCGTCCATAAACCACGCCATCGTCTGTGAATCAGTGTACACATCCGGGGCAGGGATGTCTCTGAACGGTCCGACTATCTCATGAATCAACGAGAAGAAAGATCTTGACAGCCGCTCCAATTCTCGATGTGAGAGAATCTTGGGATTCACAGTCACTCCGCCCTTTGCACCTCCGAACGGAATGCCTGCAACTGCGCATTTCCAAGTCATCCACATGGAGAGAGCTTTTACCTCGTCAATAGTTACGTTCGGATGGAACCTTATTCCGCCCTTGTACGGCCCGAGTGCGTTGTTGTGCTGGCTCCTGAAACCCTGGTATAGCAAAATACTACCGTCATCCATCCTTACTGGGAAGTTTATGCTGAGGATGCGCCTTGGTTTGCGCAGAATTTCCTGGACGTTAGGGTCCAGCTTCATCAAATCTGCGGCGCGTTGAAATTGTTCTACTGCCATGTCATACTGCGTCTTCTCTGTACCCATACTGGCGGGCGCGGCTTCGTGTTTCGAAGTGGTCTCTAGCAAGTCGAAAGTTCCTTCGAATCGGGGTCGCGAACCGAAAATCCCCTATTAGACCTTTCTTCACTTGCAACCAAAAAATTCGAGTACACAACTAGTTGGGATTGATCGGCTTGAACAAGGCTTTTTATAAAGACACCGAGCAATTCTCGTTCGTTTCAATCAAAGGAGAGAATGAACTAGACGATGTCGGCGAAACCCCATCTCAACCTGATTGTGATGGGTCACGTGGATCACGGAAAGAGTACGTTGACAGGCCACTTGCTGTTCGACTCAGGTTACATTGATCAGAAAACGATCGACCAGTACGCGAAAGAATCGGAGAAGACTGGTGCGGGAGAAACTTTCAAGTTTGCTTGGGTACTGGATACTATCAAAGAGGAACGAGAGCGAGGGGTTACGATCGATCTCTCCTTCCAGAAGTTTGAGACTCCGAGGAATTTCTACACTATAATCGACGCACCGGGACACCGAGACTTCATCAAAAACATGATCACTGGGGCCAGTCAGGCCGATGTCGCAATCCTAGTAGTCTCCGGAAAGAAGGGCGAGTTCGAAGTTGCAGTGGGACCCGGAGGTCAGGCGCGCGAACACGCATACCTGGCGCGCACGCTAGGTGTCAAGCAACTTGTGGTCGCAATCAACAAGATGGACGATCAGACCGTTAAGTACGGCGAGGAACGGTACAAGGAAGCTCGCAAGGAGCTCGAAGGATTACTGAAGACCGTTGGTTATGACATTTCAAAGATCAACTTCATCCCGACGAGCGGTTGGCTGGGAGACAATCTTGCAAAGAAGAGTGCTAACACTCCGTGGTACAAAGGACCTACGATTTTCGAGGCACTCGACGGTTTCGTACCGCCAGCCAAGCCCCTTGACAAACCTCTGAGAGTTCCAATACAGGACGTCTACACGATCACCGGAGTTGGCACAGTGCCAGTCGGTCGAGTCGAGACCGGGGTTCTGAGAGATGGTGACAAAGTCATCTTCATGCCTTCTGGGAAAATCGGAGAGTGCAAGACGATCGAGACCCACCACGTCCGAATGCCAAAGGCTGAGCCTGGCGACAACATCGGCTTCAACGTTCGAGGAGTTGCCAAGAACGACATTGGAAGAGGAGAAGTCATGGGTCATCCTGACAAACCTCCCACCATAGCAAAATCGTTCGTCGGACAGATCATCGTGATATATCATCCGACAGCCATCGCGGCAGGATACACTCCGGTACTGCACGCACATACGGCCACGGTCGGCGTAACGTTCGAGGAACTCATTCGGAAACTTGATCCGCGCACGGGGCAAGTAGTTGAAGAGAAACCATCATTTCTGAAAGTCGGAGACAGTGCCCTCGTCAAAATGAGACCCTTACGACCAATGGTGTTGGAGAGCTTCAGTGACATTCCCGAGCTTGGACGGTTCGCCATCAGAGACATGGGTGCAACAGTTGGCGTCGGAGTAGTCAAGGAAATCTCGGAAAAGGGCGAAGTTCCGAAAGCCTAACCCCACCAGCTGCGAGAGTTTCAATCGATTACTGTTGTTGTCAAGTTAGCGAAGCAAAAACAGTTTTGTGGCTCATGAAAGACCAAGGTTTTTAACGGGTGTAGGGTCAGCCGTAGAATTCCGCTAGAAGACTGACAACAATGAGGATGTCCTGGAATGGTTTCAAAGGCTAGAATACGCTTGTCCAGCACGGACCCCCAGGATATCAACACGATATGCAACGAAATCCGTGAGATCGCAGACAAAACCGGCGTCAAGCTCAAGGGTCCCATACCGCTTCCTACCAAGAAGCTGATTGTACCGACGCGGAAGTCGCCTGCTGGTCAGGGAACGAATACATTTGACAAGTGGGAGATGCGGATTCACAAACGTCTGATCGATGTTGATCCGAATGAGCGCTTTTTGAAACGTCTGATGAGGATTCGGGCTCCAGACGATGTTTTTATCGAAATAGAACTTCTCTAGTTCCTACGCGTATTCTTCTTGGCCGGCACAGTCGGGCGAATCCTTCGTCTTCTACGCAAGATGATCAAGGCGGCTCCTACTACAATCGCGACAAGAATTCCCACAAGAACGTAAAGAAGAGCCGCCGAATAGGGACTGGAAATATCTGTCACTGTAACCCGCACAAAACTATTGACAGTCACGTATCCGTTCGACGCTGTGACGGCGACGTATCTCGGGCCAACCGTTGAATTAGACGCTGACGAAATCGTAATTGACGATTGTTGAGCAGCAGGGCTCGGAATCAACTGTCTAGGATCCGCGACGCCGGACAAGAACGGGACCGACGCTCCGGGCGGTGCGTCTTGGGTCGTCGCTGACAAGGCAAGCGACAACGTTCCAGAACCTTGGAAGGTAACGCTGGCGTTGATTTTCTGTGAACTTCCCCGCTGGACAGACAGAGAGGAGACAGTGCTCATCGAAAAGGGAACAGGCATGCTTGAGTCCACATAGCCTATCTTACCGAGGCCGAATGATGTGAACCAGACTCGATCATTATCTCCTGGCCACATCCACCACGTGAAAGCGCTGGCAGTTCCGGGCACAAGGTACTCCGTCAGTTGCCCAGTACTCGGATCATAACGAGCGATTCTGCCTGCGATATGCTCTGAAATCCAAAGTTTTCCATGAGAATCAAACGATATGGCATTAGGAAGTCCTACTGCACACTCTCCTGAACAGTATCCGACCGGGAATACCCTCCACTCACCAGATGTAGGATTGAAGCTTCCAAACTGATTGCTGCCGTGATCAGTGAACCAAACCATCCCATCGGATCCAACCGCTACCTGTACAGGCGCAGAAAGAGAGATTTCACCAGGCGGGCTGAACTCGACGGGAGTACAAGAGGCACACTGGAGGTGGCCGATTTTTTTAGCAGCGGCTTCCGCGAACCATACGGAATTATCTGCCGGCGACACCGTAATTCCCTGAAGCCCAGCAGACGCTGTAGGGACGTTGTAGTATGAGGAAATGCGTGACGCCGCCGGATCATACATTGCGATCCGATTAGAACCGGCGAGCGTCAACCAGAGACGGTCTTGCGAATCTAGAGCAATGTACTCCGGGCCTTCATTGGCTGGAAAAGGTACAGTAGCAATGGTCTTGCTTGCAGGGTCATAGTATGCGAGGGTGTTATTCTCGACGAGCCACAGTCTCTTCAGAGTTGAGTCAAAGACTACAGTATTCACGATTGTACCATTCAGTGTAGCTACAGGTTGTGCACCTCCTGCTACTGTGAAGTTCAGGATTTGTGACGAGACTGGGGCCGAGGTCTTGATAGTCACCAGCCAGACAGTGTTGCCTGCAGGGTAGAGGATGAAGGGGAGAAGATTTGGAGAGTTCGTGGAAATTGGGAACATCTTGATGTAAGGATTTGTTATAGGTTGATCATGGAGGACGAATACAACTCGGGAATCTTTTTGGACTGACACTGGTGCGGGCAGCAACAGGGTCACAACAATCAGCAAGAGTAGGAAATTGACAATGTATCGCGTTTTTGGAAACCCGTTAGCTAACTGTCAATGATCCATGTATCATGGAATCATGAATGAGGCAGACATTGTTGCAGTAGATGCTGAACTGTCCTGCCTGAATTGCTGGAACCTGAAAGACTGAGTGGTTCCGGGTTGCACTTCGAGCCCGCGTGGGGCGTAATTGACTATCACGAAACCATGGGCCTGGATGTCCTTGTTGACAACGTTAATCACAACTGTATCGCACCGGTGTACCGTAATTAGCGGTCCGATCCCATTTTGCGTCTTGCTGTTGTTGAAGCCCGAGGAGTCCGCGATTATGGTAAAGGTGCGCAAGGAGCCCGCTACATTGTCGCAGGGCGAACTTGGAATACCATTCTGTAACGTGATTATCCCGGCCCCGACTGAGCCGGCCACGATGATGAGGATAATTGGATAAACCCAGTTCAAATAATTGGCCTTAGTTGTCCGACTTTAAGACAAGCCCACATGTTGGAGGTTAAAACAGCTTGGTTCACATGTTCAGAACTGTAAAATGCAGGCAAACTGTTGTGCATTCTGTTGCCGCCGGGCACAAATTGTAGTGCCGTCCAAAGACGTGTAAGCAGAGTGGGCCGCAATGAATCTGTTAGACTACCGTTATTCCACAATTCGGTCATAGCGAGACGCGCCGAGGATCCGTTGGCTACGGGTGCGCTGCTGGGTCCTAGAAGCTTGCGGGAACTCCGGGCCCGTAGGTTATTACGATATTTGAGGGGCTAGTGTTTGTGTCCCTCGGGAAGACATAGTTTTGCATTAGGGGTTCAGGGCTTCCGTTAACAGTCATACTAATCGTACTCGGCGCATTTTTCTTGTATACGATCGTCAGTACCGGGTGAGAGTGGTAGACTAAGCTAGCGCTTGAAGGCACGCAACGGTCATCCCATAATGGGAGTGATTGGGTGTTTGGAAAGATGCCGCTAGCGTTGAATGATTTTCCCCATATGAGGAAGAAGTCCTGAAGTGTATAGTTGCGATTCACGTCCGTTTCGACATGAAGGGTCCCCGAAGCATCGTGAGTATGAATGGGCCTGATGCAATTCGCTGACGATCCGACGTTAGCGGGGATGAGTTGGACTACTTCGTTCTTAGGCTGCGAGAGAGCGACGACTCCTCCTATAATAATAGCGATAATGACCGCAGCAATGATCACGGTTGCGATGGTTCTCTGGCGGCGCTTGCGTTGTACTTCCTGGAGTATTTTCTGTTTCCGACTTTGCGCCATCCCTGAACAACTCCTAACGCTATGTAGACTGTTCCGTTCGATATTATCTTTCCGTAAATGAGTGTCTCCTAAGATATATTTGTGAAGGGTTTGAGTAGACTCTTTTGTGGCGGGGGTACCAGAGTCAGGTCAAATCTCTGACCAGATGGGCGGGTCGCGCCCTAACATGCGCGCGCTACACTCAAGACCCAATACTGGACAAGGAGTATCCTTTTGATGCTCCTTGGCAGGCGCGGGTGTGCTATCCCGTGGCGTAGGCCTTCGTGGGTTCGAATCCCACCCCCCGCACCAGTCCTAGATTCGCCAATGGTAGCGGGGTCTGGTAACGGCAAATGGTAACGGTATAGCTTGAGGTGTTGGGGAGACGTTTGTTCCGGGTCGACGTGACACCCGGTCTCCTCTTTGGCTCTGGTTTCCAGAAGTAATTCTTAAGAAAAAGTGAGTGGAGCAGGGTTGTTTGTCTTTGGCCACTCTAGATGTAAAGACGACTGATCTGTCTCGAATCTATGAAACTCGGAAACGAAAATACGGGATTGGCCGGCTAAGCGTTTCGCGAATCGATGCTGTGGTAGGTCTCAATCTAGAGATCGAGCCCGGTGAACTCTTCGGTCTGCTTGGCCCGAATGGAGCGGGGAAGACTACTATTGTAAAGATGCTGTGCACTCTGCTTACGCCGACCGAGGGGCATGCGTGGGTTCGAGGACTCGATGTTGTGAAGGATGCGAACAAGGTTCGCAGACTCGTGAACATGGTTGCAGGCGGAGAACGAATGTTGTATTATCGCCTCACTGCGCGCGAGAATTTGCGATATTTCGCTGAGCTATACGACGTATCCAGCTCACAGGTTACACGAAGAGTTCAGCATGTTCTGGACTTGGTGGGACTCGCTGATCGAGCAGATGATGAGGTCGAAAAATACAGTAAAGGAATGAAGCAGCGGCTCCAGATTGCACGGGGCATGATCAATGATCCACAGGTTCTCTTCCTAGACGAGCCAACGATTGGACTAGACGTGGACATCGCGAAAGAGTTGAGAGCTTTCATTTGCAAACAATTAGTGGATGAACAGGGAAAAACGGTCTTGCTGACAACGCATTATCTCGCAGAAGCCGAGGAAATGTGCGACAGAGTATCCTTCATCTTCAAAGGAAAAATCGTCTCAACCGGTACCCCCGCGCAATTGTCTCGGGTCATCATCCCGACCATTACGGCCGAAATCGTCGTGTCCGAAGCAACTGATCACGACATCGAAGAGTTTGCCTCCGCGACCGGTTCCAAGATTAGGTCGATCGAGATTCCGGAGGAAGATCCTTCGAGAATGAAGAAGCGGATCTTGCTCGAGATTGCCTCCGAGGACAATCTGCGGACTGCGTTCGAACATTTCCACGCTCGGGGAGGCAGGATTGTCTCCGCGGCCTTGAAGGAGCCAAGCCTAGAAGACGCATACCTAGAATTAGTCAAGACCCAGGGGAATTAGACGATGGCATTCCTTCGCGTTGTCCGTGCGGAATTCGTCAAATACTTTGTCCAGCAATTCGTAACCTTTCGCACAGCTTTCTGGTTCCTCATATTTCCATTCGCGAACGGACTCCTCTTCTATTCCATGTATCTTCCATTCACGAATCGCCTGATCCCATTCGACGTGCTAGGCTTCAATTTGGCTGTTGACATTCTCGGGTTTACTCTGATAGGCCAACTACTCTACGGATTTTTTGCTGGGGTGAGTCTTGCAGGATCACAGTTTGACCTAGAACGGAGCCAAGGAACCTTCGAAGCAATGTTGTTGACACCGGCAAGCCGGATCGCTATCTTGCTAGGATTCCTCGGGGGAGCCGCGGCACAATATCTATGGCTCATCATCGGAGGGGTCATCGTGCTATTGACATTCTACCACTTTCCGATACTGCTCAATGATCCCACAGCGTTCATCTTGTCACTCGCGTTCACATACACAGCCCTGATCTCTCTAGGACTCTGTCTTGAGGCGGTGTTCATCCATTCCAGAAGAGGCATAATGCTCGGAATAATGCTTCAGGAACCCATCGCATTTGCGAGCGGAACCGCAGTTCCAACAAACGCATTCCCCTATTATTTCGCAATACTGACGTATCTGATTCCCCTGACGCTCGGTCTCATCTGCGTGAGGCTTACACTCCTCGCCGGGGCGACCCTGACCACCATACTCTCGCCTTTGTTCGGCCTCGTTGTCATGACACTAGTCCTACCACTCCTGGGAAGATGGTTGATCGCTCGGGCCGAGGCGAGTGCAAAGGCCCAGGGAACGCTCGGACTCTTCTAGAGGAAAGAGAATGAGTTTCTTCTGGAAATCTACGATGGCATCCGCGAGAGTTAGTGGGACCCTCTACTGGCGTTTCTTAAACTTGGGAGGTCTCGGACTCAGCTTTCTGCCTGCGTTGTTGAACCTAGGCGTTTCATGGGTCCTGTACAATGTTCTATATCATCACGCAACATCGAGCAGTTTCGTCTCAGCAGCGAACTCGTCGGATTATTTTTCGTTCGTTGTCGTGGGAAGCGCGTTCTACGTGTACGTGGTTGCAACTATGTTCAATCTTGGTAGGACGATGTACTGGGATCGCGCAACCGGCACGTTGGAGGCGGTTATGATGACTCCTGCGAGTCTGTTCGGCTACATGACTGGACGAATGATTGCTGCTTTCGGGACGACCACGTTGAACCTCCTAATCGTGTTCGCTATCGGAGCATTGCTGGGTTTCCATTTGGGAAGCTTGAATCCTATAGTACTTGCAATTGCTTTACTATTCATGGTTATTTCCCTCTTCGGTCTGGGGTTGATAGTCAACGCGGTCACGTTATACTTCAGGGACCGCGTCAATACTGCAAACACGCTAAGCACATTGATACTCGTCTTCTCTGGAATCGTTGCACCGCTTCAGTTGTTGCCACTGTGGGCTCAAGCAATCGGGTCGACCGTCCCTTTCACATACGCGCTTAACCTGTTACGTTCCTCCCTGCTTTCCACAGGATCTACCTCAAACTACACGGACCTAGTTTCGCTAGGGATAACTAGTCTGGCGTATCTGGCCATCGGATATCTTCTGCTACACGCCACGGCCAAAGCCATTCGCAGCAAGGCGTTGTATGCCGCATTCTGAGACCCAGGTCCAGTCCGGCGTCCCCGCCTTCTGAGCCTATCGTCTCTTCAGGAGTGAGCTTGTAACTATGATCGACGGGAACAGGATGCCCGCGCCCGTATAGAAGATCCATTTGACTCCAAACTCGCCCATGAAGCCGCCAATAATGTTACCTAGTGCTAGCCCAATGCTCAGGACAACACTGTAGAGGGCATTCGCGGATCCTCTCTTGGCTTTGCCGGAAATGTCACTGACATAGGCCAGGATGGCCGGAGCTATTGCAGAGGCGATGAAAAACAGCGGTGCTAGGTACAGAGCGTATTTGAGAAAGTTGGGAAACGACCAGCCGAAGATGATCAGGAAACCTAGCTCGCCAATCGCGCCAAGTATCATGATTTTTGTCCGGCCTATCCGGTCAGACAAGTGGCCGAAGACTATCGCCCCTAGTGCGAAAAGTCCGCCGAGGGACGCGAGGAAGACAAGCATCTCCCTGGTAAGCGTGAAGTTTGCATCCTTGAATGCCTTAGGCAGTAAGAAGTACATTCCGAGGATTACCGTCTGAGCAATCCAGACAGGCAATACAGGTCTTATTCGCGCTCCAACCTTTCTAGGCCGAATAGTGGTTAGTTTGACTTCCTGAATCTTCACGGGCTCAGATAGGAATTTCATGGCCATGAGCGTGGTTACGAAGAATATTCCAGATGTAATCCAGAACGCGAGAGCAAGGTTGCCACCATAATACACATGGCAGATGCTAACTAGTACCGAGCCGAGACCGAAGCCAAGCCCATAGCCTCCGAGGTTGGCTAAGTCGAAGCCACCCATGCTCTTGCCGCGATTCGTTTGTGTCGTGGAATCACCGAGCAGTGTAAGCGAGGTCACGGCCGCGGTTGCGGCTGATACTCCCATGAACGCATGCAATACTGAAACATTCAACAAGTTACGGGTGAAGCCTATCGCAGCGGTTAGAACAGTGATTAACATCATGCCAACAAGGTGGAGGTTTTTTCGGCTTACTCGGTCAGCCAGACGACCAACAGGAAGTGCAGATGCTGCCTCGGCCAGTGGGTAGAGGGCGAGTATTATTCCGACAAAGAAACTGCTTGCGCCTAGGTACAGTGGGAAAATGATGGTGACAGAGCCGAAGCCTATTCTTGTCAGGAATACGGCGAGGTATAGGTAGAGAATCATCCGAGTCCCTACCTTTCGAGTCATGGAAACACCATTGTGCCTACATTGAGCCTGCGGGATTGTGAATGTAATAGGCTAACTGGTCCAGTCAACCGTTTAGGCTGGGAACGGGCCCGATGCTCTCCAGAAAATACGTGACCCTAGATGCGGCACTAACTTCTCCGGGAGAGTTGGAGCAGGTTAAGTCCCACCTCTTTATCCCGGGCTTTGACAAGCTTCCCCGGCAACTTTTCCAGGCCTATCTCAACCATGTTAGCAATGGAATTCTCGTCCAAGTGACCGCCGATCACGGAAAAATCTCGTCTGCCGAGAGTCGCAGGGGCATGCGGAATTATATGTTTGTCCATAATGGCAATGTTGCCTGATAGTGTTATGATTTCGAGATCGTCCTCGAAAGTTTCATGCTTGTACGTCTTTGTCTGGAAGTCATAGTGTCCGAGGTTTGCCTTGTAGAGCGAGCCGATTCCTTCGAAGAATCCTGCACGAATACCATGGTCCTCTGCGAATTTCCTCAATGTCTGGACAATATCGTCTCCTTTCTCTAATCTCAGGACAAATCGGGATGATCCCAGCTTGGAGAAGATCATAGGCTCCAGTCCACTCTCTTAATCTGGTCTGACTTCAGTTTCCTGGTCGGTTTCACGTCGCGAGTGGAATAGTAGAGGATCCGTGCGGTAGAACGGCAACATCTCGCTCATACAATTTTGAGTCTATTGACTTCAAAGCATCATCGATGCCTCTGTAGAATTTGATCTTCGTTTTGGCTAGTAATTCTTCGACTGTGCCTGGAGCCTTCGGGGAAACGACCGCAAAATCTGTTTTCTTATCGTCCAATGCCAGCCTGTTGGGTTTCTGGGAAGCTTCCGTGAGCTTGCCAGCTTTCGCTCGTTTCTTGAGATCCTCTAATATTTTCTCGGGCTCCATCTTTCCGTACATTTCCATCTCGGTCTTGAAAGCCTCTCCTCCCAGCCCATCTTCGAGGCCTGCCAGCAGTACAACCACTGGTTTCGGTTGGGATCCTGGCGGGATGAGCCCGGTTGCGAACGTAGATGCCTTCAACGCCTGATACAGATTTCGTCCCATCGGGCCGTCCGCTACCGTCATCACGAGACTTGAAGGTCTCGACTGGACCGAGTGTGCTCGACGTGAAAAGCTCTCGGCGAGTTGTTGGTGAGCCATGACCGTATTTCCGTACGCTCCCTTGACTAGGCTGCCGTCCTGGTTCAGTACAAAGTCGAAGACGCGGTGCTCGATCTTCATGAATTCATGAAGAACCTTCGGCACCTCGTTCATGTCTTCCCGGATAGCATTGCCTTTGATCACGAGCTCGTGACAGTCCGGGTTTCCAATAGCGTAGCCGTGATTAGTCGTGATTGTCTTCAGTCCCGAACAGCCTGGGAGGAGTGCTTTGGACCCTCCTTCGTAGCCGGCAAAGTAATGCGGTTGAACGTTAAGCGTGGAGATTATGAGGTCACGGTCGAACAGTTCCTTGTTCAGTTCTACCGGTGTGCCACGATTGGTGACGCCAATCCACTCGTACTTAGACGCGGGATTCCTCGTTGAACTCACTCGTACGCTCTTCTGGTACCGATTGTGGATGTCTTCTCCCAGAATCTTGCGCATGTATTCCGAGTCTGCAGGGACATGTGTTCCGCAGACAAAGATGATTTTGATGTCGTCTGTCTTGGCCTCGATTTGACTGAAAAGCTGCTTGATGAATGGGCTCGGCTTGCGGGTCGAGTCTGACAATAGGACTGCTGGACTCCAAGCTTTCTCCCGTTCGAAGGGTCTCGCGCCTATCGGCGTTGCGAGTGCTTCCTTGAAGGCTATATCGACTGGCTTGGTTGGAAGGGGATTGGGCTGTACGTATCGTATCTTGTCGGGTGTGAGTATCTTGCTGCCGCCGTATTGGTCGAGAACGGACAGGTTGACCGTAGTCGTCAAAGACTAGACAGGGTTCAGGTTGCCAACTTGCCGATTTAAGGATTGATGGTTAAACTATCGTAGAGTACAAAGAAAAAGGGTCCGCCCTCGTTTTAGGGCGGATTATATCCGCGGCTACTGGAGCTCGAGCTCGTGCTAGTGGTCTTGAACGAGTATCCTAGGAAGCCTCCGATGAGGCCTAGGATTAGCCCGACAAAGTTCATTGAGATGATGGAGAAGACCATCACGAGAATGCTTCCGAGTCTCCTCTGTGCCGCGTTGTTGTACAGCAGCCAGCTGCCCACGCAGATGCATATGCCCGTTAGGCTTCCGACTATCAGTACGAGATTGCTTGGGAAGCCTGGTATGAGCAGTGCGCCGAAGGTGCTGGTTAGGAATGCGCCGATCAGGGTTGTTAACCCTGCGAGTATTGAGAGTGCAAAGGCTGCTGTTGGTTTCGGTTGTACGTTTACCGACATTGGTCCTTCGATGTCATACGATACGCATGACAACTATCAAGGAAGTGTTACCGTTATGGCTGTACATAGTTAACGGGTAATACATTGCGGGTGCATAGGACGGGCAAAACACATCATTCCGTTCATGGAGCGCTCTCCATGGGCCTAGAACAGCACCTAACCGTGCCTACACGAGATCAAAAGTTCCACTTTTGGCATCGCCCAGAAGGAGTGAAGCTTAACACTCAACCGAGGACATGCTCATAACTGGAAGAGATCGGCGTGAAGTACAGGACGCTAGGTAGGACCGGTTTCAAGGTTAGTGAAGTAGGCTTCGGTGCTTGGGCTATCGGAGGAAACGAGCACGGTAACAGCTACGGGCCAACTAATGATGACGAATCCCTTGCAGCCATTGATAGAGCCTTGGAGCTTGGCTGCAATTTTTTCGATACCGCAGATGCGTACGGACACGGCCACAGCGAAGAGTTGCTGGGTAAAGCGCTCAAGCAGTACCGGGAGGGCGTATTCGTTGCGACAAAGGTCGGCGGCGACTTCTACCATGATCCACCACGCATGAACTTCACAGCTGACTACGTTAGGTTCGCCCTCGAAAAGAGCTGTAAGAGATTACAAACTGACCGCGTTGACCTTTACCAGCTGCATAATCCTCCGACCGAACTCCTGAAAACTGGAAAGGTATTCGAGGTTTTCGAGAAACTGAAAGAGGAGGGGAAAATCGGCCATTATGGAGTATCGATACATGATCCCAAGGAGGGGATTCTGGCCATGAAGCAGGGAAAACCAGCGGCCATTCAGGCCGTGTTCAACATCCTTCGCCAGGATGCCAAGCACCAGCTCTTCCAAGCATCCCAAGAAATCAACGTTGGAATTATTGCCAGGGAGCCCCTCTCGAATGGTTTTCTGACAGGAAAGCTTTCCGCAGAAACGGCGTTCGAACCTGGAGACATACGGTACAACTTTCCCCGCGGGTACATACACAACCTGTCCAACGTAGCCAAACAGCTACTCTTCCTTGAAGGAAAAAGCCGAACTCTCGCTCAAGCTGCCATCAGGTTCGTCCTCGACCACAAGGAGGTGTCCACGGTCATCCCGGGAGCGAAGACCGTTGCACAGGCGGCTGAAAACCTCGCCACTTCGGAAATGTCTTCCCTGACGGGAGAGGAACTACTTCGTATCAGACTATTGAGAGAGCAAGGACTGGGGTAGTCGAGCTTGTCACGCTATCTCGTCAGACTGCCGAACCGGCCAGCATACACTCGGAAGGACGTCGAAAAAGTCTCAAGGGAAATACGGACAATGCTAGGCTCTAGGGAAAAGGCATCTCACTTCCGCGTCAGCGACGCTGCCCTAGAATTCAACATGTTTGCAATGAGCGATCAAGAATTTGATCGGAACAAAGAGATTCTACAGAAGTCGTTCTCACGAATTCTCACACTGAAACGTATCGACAACGTCCCAGAAATGGTTGGGAAAGAAGAAGCTCTTAGGCAAGGTGTCGAATATTTCAACCAAGAACGCTTCTGGGAAGCCCACGAAATCCTAGAGCAAGCATGGAACCAATCCACCGGTCCCGAACGGGACGCCATACAGGGTCTGATTCTGACAGCTGCCGCCTTCGTCCACTACCAAAAGTACGAGGACGACATTTGTCTCTCAATACTGGTTCGTGCATGGAACAAGCTCGGAAACAGCAAACCGATTAGTGGGACTGATATCGAGAAGGTCAAGGGGAATATACGAGACATTCTGGACTCGAAAACAATCAAGCTGTTCAGGATTTCATAGTATCGTGCTTTTCCGCCGTTCCAATCCCTCGGTACCCGTTTCCTTTTAACCGCAAAACTCCCTGAGAACAGGTAAGGCAATTCTACGCATGGCAATCGTCAACATCCCGCGCGCACACTCGAGTGCTCTCGCGATGATTGGCGGCATCATCATGGCCGCAACCCGGCTTGTACTGCCCAACTTTTTCCCGGCCCAGGCCACGAACGGATGGGCAACCCTGTTTGGAGCGCTATCCTCCGGAGGTGGCATAACTGCATTCACCCTGATCGCGGGGATAATCTCTTTCCTTGTGCAGTTTGGCGGAGTCTCCATCTTCGCGGGAGGACTCCTTTGTTACAAGCAGCACCTGAGAACAGGTAAGGAGCTAATGAGCATAGGGACCACAGTTGGGTTCGCTGACCTAATTCTCTCAATTCCATCCGTCGCGTCAAGCAACTATGCACCGCCATACCTAATTGCCTGGCTCGGACTCTTCATCGCAGTGTTCGCCGGCCGACACGTCCACGGCCCAACTTCAAGTTACGCTGGCGAATTCAGAAAATTATATGGCTTGCTAAAATCACGATTCGTAAAAGAGGAGAAGAAATCGAGAAGCCCGGAGAGGCCAAAGCCGAGACCGGCCAGGCAGAGCTTATCCTCTACGAGACAGTATAGTGATGCCAACAACAAGAACAGTCAGAGCAAGCGACCCCGCGAGAAGAACACCGCCAGTCGCGAAGCGCGCGTAAAGAAAAACCGTGAAAAGTAGCAGGACCAGCATCATAAGAACATCCTCGACAAACCTTCTGTCGTTAAGATCCATTACTCAACACTTGTTCCCAATAGAGTAGGTTGTCTTATCGCTTACGGCAATAAGCTAGCCAGTGATCGATCTTAGCAAAAGTAGAATGTTCCGCTTCCTCTCCCTTATCCTCCGCTTGCTGTAGTTATACCACTCTGGACCATACGGGATATATTCGCTGACCTGGTATCCCTCGGATTGAAGGCCTGTTTTCAGGTCGTCCCGGATACCCTTCAACATCTGAAATTCGAAATTCCTTTTGTGATCCTTGCTTAATTCCTTCGCCTTATCGATCAGCTTCTGATCATGCGTGCCTATCCCGAAAAAGTCTGCGCTCTCGAAGAGCATTTCCAGCAAACGAACATAGTTCGCGTCTATCTCGTTCCTTTTTTTGTAGGCAATCGCTGCGCTTTCGGGATAGGCCCCTTTGACAAGCCGAATTTTTCCATCCCTGGACAGGAGGTCCTTCAAGTCGGTTTGGGTACGCTTCAGGTTCGCTTGTAAACACATTCCAACGTGGTCTCGACCTGAGGAGAGAAGGTCCCGATAGACGTTTACTGTGGCCTCCGTGTACGGTGAATTTTCCATGTCTAGCCAGACGAACTGGTGATTGCTCCAGGCCTTCTCGACAATGTCAACGAGATTCCTCTTGTATAATCCAATGTCCGCAGCCAACCCGATTTGTGAGGGTTTGACTGAGACTGTTCCCTGGATCTTCTCGTCGCGGATGGAGTCCAAGAGCTTGAAATATTCTTCTTTGTATTGTTCAATCAGCCTTGTATCAGGAGTATGCTCGCCAAGGCGATTCAGGATCGCCTCTATCTTCTTCTCGTTGGCGTCTCGCGCTGCATTCAGTGCATCTTCAAGAGTGTATCCTGCAATCCAGCGCTTCGCAACTCTGTACAATAGTCGCTCACCGAGTCCTGGCATCTTCACACTCAACTGGTTCGTGATTCAGTCGAACATGCCGAGGATACGATAAAGCTTCTAGTCCGCAGAGATTCAGAACATGTTTCGGAGTATTCCCATGACCGTGTTCTGTTCCTCGGGGGATGCAGCTTCCCTAGCAATATTAGGAAGGTCCGCTTCCTTGATGCCATAATCTTTCAGTCGTTTCGATAGGCGGAGCTCGGCTACTAGCTTGCTCACTCCGTCCGCTGCTAGCCTGGCCGCTTCATCGACTTTCATTTTGGAAGTGTCAAGGCCTTGCGCCGCTCCTATCAGCGCGAGTCGTTCCGGGGTTCGTTTTGCTTGAGATCTCATCACTTCTGCAAGGGTGATGCATGATGTGATGCCGTGTGGAATGTTCCATGTTGCTCCTATCACTCGTCCGATCGCATGGCTCAATCCGGTTCCGACGCTCACTACTCCAGCATAGGACATCCATGCTGCTGTCTGGCAGGCAAGTCTCTTGTCCATGGACGTGATGTCTTCGCTCGACTGTTTCAGATTGTTGAACAGCAAATTGATCGCTTGCAATGCGAGTGCATCCACGTAGGGTTGGTGTCTCGGCGAATAGACTGCTTCGACCGCATGGTCCAGGGACCGGATTCCAGTCGAGGCCCAGAGCCATTTCGGCGTATCTACCGTGAATTCTGGGTCGAGGAAGATGATCCGTGGTACCATCCGATTGTCTCGGAACCCGGTCTTTCGGTTCAACTTCTCCTCTGTCATTCCGGCGATGTGCGAAAACTCTGCAGCAGAGAGAGTTGTAGGGATTGAGAAGTGGGGGATAGGTGTTTCCTGAAAGTCGTGGGACAATTGTTTGACTACGATCTTTGTCGAGTCAATCGGGCTGCCGCCACCGAGGCTGATGACACAATCGGCTCTCGCTTCTCTAACCGCTGTAACCGCGGCGCGGATACTAGTGGACGGCGCGTGCTGTCTGATGTCAGAGAAGACCCCGGCCACTTTCCAGCCTGAAGCACGCTCCACTTTCTTAACAAGGTCTGTCTTGCTCGCAATTGTGTTGCCAGTAATGATGAATGGTTTCTTTGACTGTTTCCGATCTAGCTCGGCCGCGAGGTGCTTAGTAGACCCGGTTCCAAAATGGATCTTTTCAATCGGTAGGTATTCGTATTCTCCACTGGTGATTTCGGGTCCCGGTACTAGGATTATCTTGGACTCCGAGAACTTGTCGCGACCTATTTCTTGGCCGCTGGCATCCAGCTGAATGGATAGCTTGGATCGTCCAGCTTCTCAGCTAGGCTCGTAACCTTTAGCGGCTTCTTTGTTTCTATCATGATCGCTAGCTCGTTGGTCGAGTCTTTTCCCAGACTCGCCTCTATCGCGCCGGGTTGGGGTCCGTGGTGGACACCACGTCGATGCAATGTGAAGGAGCCCTGCTCGATTCCTCGACGGCTGCCAAAGTCGCCGCTGACGTAGTAGAGGATCTCGTCGCTGTCAATATTGCTGTGATTGTAAGGCACTGGTATTGCTTTGGGATGGTAGTCAAGCTTCCTAGGTACAAACGAGAGAACGTCGAAGCCTGGAGCTTCAAACGTTTGATGTATCGGAGGCGGCTGGTGAATCCGGCCGGTCAATGGTTCGAAGTCGTTGACGTTGAAGATCCAAGGGTAGAGGTAGCCGTCCCAGCCAACCACGTCGAGAGGGTGAAAGTCGAAAAAGTACGAGACCAAGGCATTATCAATCTTCATTCTGACCTCGAATTCGCCCGATTCGTTGTGCGTTACCAGCTTCTGAGGCAGTCGAAAGTCCCGGTCCGAGTACGGTGCAAGCTCTACGAGCTGTCCGTAATCATTCCTGTATCTGCGCGGTACCTCTAGTGGACCAGCTGACTCTGTCAATAGGAATCGGCTGTTCTTCGAGTCGAGATTGATACGGTATGTTGTGCCACGTGGGACAATGATGAAATCGCCTTCATGGAATGGCAATAGTCCGAAGATTGACTCAAGAGTGCCCTTGCCTTCGTGTACGAAGTAGAGTTCGTCCCCCTGAGCGTTCCTGAAGAACCAGGGCATCGATTCCGATGCTCGAACGGACGAGATGAACACGTCCTGATTGTAGAAAAGCGGGTATCGTGCCTCAATCGGATCCTTCGACACGTCCAGGGTCTTAGTGCGAACATGATGGTGTCGATGCGTTTCCGGGCGCCATTCGGTGATCGCAAGGTCGGCAAGTTTCTTGATCTGAGATACGCGGGTCGGAGGGTTCGCGTGATATAGTGTGGAGTAGATTCCTGAGAATGCCTCGGTCCCGAAAATTTCTTCGGAGTATAACGAGCCATCGGGCTTACGAAACTGGGTGTGCCTCTTCGTGGGTAGACTTCCGAGACGATGGTAGCTTGGCATCTTACTTGAGTCTATGACTTTGCGGACTCTATAATTCTGTTCCTCAAGACTCCGAGGCGCTGAATCTCCAGTTCGACCTCGTCCCCGGGCAGTAACCACCTATGAACGCTTTCACCGAGCTCTAACAGTGATCCGGAGCCTACCGTTCCAGATCCGAAAACTTCACCGGGACGTAGCTCGACTGATTGCGAGGCCCTTGCGATCATCTGGGAAAACGTCCAGTGCATAGATTTCTCGTTGCCACGCGATAATTCCTTTCCGTTGACCTTGGCGGTCATTTCGAGATTGAATTTTCCCGGTGACACTTTCCTATCCTGAAGTTCATCCGCTGTGACGAGCCAGGGTCCGAGAGAGGTTGCAAAGTCCTTCGCCTTTGCGGGTCCAAGCCCGATCTTCATCTCACCGACCTGGACGTCTCTGGCGCTCCAGTCATTCATGATCATGTAGCCAGCGATGTGTGTCTCAGCATCTTGCTCTGAAATATCCATTCCACCTGTTCCGATAACGCAGGCAATTTCCAGTTCGTAGTCCAGCTTTTTCGTGTACGACGGATAGGGCACTGCCTGTTCGGGTCCGTAGATTACGTTCGGGTTCGAGTAGTAGAAGGCGGGGAACTCGTACCATTCCGGGGGCATTTCAAGTCCCCGTTTTGCTCTCGCGTTCTTTACATGTTCTTCAAACGCGTAAAAGTCGCGCAGCACTGGAGGCCTAGGTATCGGTGCTCGAAGCACAACGTCACTGTGCCGCTTCAGTGTCGACGGGACTTTTTCGGGTTTGATCCTGTTGAAGAACCTCCAGGATAGTTTCTGGAGGTCGTCGAGCAGTTTTGTTCCTCGACTTAGCAGGTCGATAATTGTAGGTTGGTCATCTGAGAGTTTTCGTATCTTCTGTGAAATCGGAATATGGAGTTGGCTCGCTAGTCTGGGCAGGTCTGGGATTGGTAGTATCCACTCTCCCCAGAGCATTCCGGAAATCGTCTTGGAACGTTTTGACGGTTGTGAGTATGTGACCAGCTTCATGCTGGTCTGCTTAGAGATTGCCTCGTTTCGCCTGTTCCTGCTCTATCGATTCGAATAGTGCTTTGAAGTTGCCTTTTCCGAAGGACTCGCTGCCTTTCCTCTGTATTATTTCGAAGAATAGGGTGGGCCTGTCCTGTAGTGGTTTCGTGAAGATCTGGAGCATGTAGCCCTTGTCATCCTTGTCAACTAGAATCCGATGTTTCTTCAGATCCTCCATTCGTTCGGTGAGTCCGCCGACTCGTTTTGGAAGTTGGTCATAGTAGCTGTCGGGAGTGTTGAGGAATTCTATGCCTCTTTCTTGGAGGCGTGCAACCGTGGCGACGAGGTTGTCGGTCGAAATTGCGAGATGTTGTACTCCTGCGCCCTTGAAAAAGTCGAGATACTCCTGTATCTGCGACTTTCTTTTACCGGCTGCCGGCTCGTTGATCGGAAACTTTACCGTGCCTGACGGGTTACGGACCACTTTAGATCGGAGAGCGGAGTATTCTGTGCTGATGTCCTTGTCATCAAAACTAATTAGTTGTGTGAACCCGAATACTTTGCCATAGAATTCGACCCAATAGTCCATCTTTCCCTCCTCCACGTTCGCGACGACATGGTCGACTCGCTGGAGACCCACGGGGTCGGCCTTGCCCTTCAGGGGAACATATCCGGGGCCGAAGATGCCTTTGTACTGGTCTCTCTCGATGAACGTGTGGACGGTATCGCCGTAAGCGGCTATTGCCGCCCCTTTCAGGTGGCCGTGTTCGTCGGTGAGCGTCTTTGGCTGGGTTATCGGCCTTGCTCCTCTCTTAGTGGCCTCTGCATATGTCCATTCTACATTCTTGACTCGCAGAGCAATGTCCGCGACGCCATCGCCGTGGGTTAGGACGTATCGCGCGATCGGATGGTCAGGGACGAGGGCTGAGGTGATGAGGAGACGGATGTCGCCCTGTTGCAAGAGGTATGAGGTCTTGTCTCTGACTCCGGTTTCTGGGCCCGAGTATGCGACTGGTGCGAATCCGAAGCCTTTCTGGTAGAAATAGCTGGACTGTTTCGCGTTTCCCACATACATCTCAACATAGTCTATTCCTTCAATCGGAAGCGGATCGGCCTTCATTCTTGGTCGAAGCCTCTTCTGGTACGAGTAGTTTTTAATTCATTGCCTGTACTGGGTGAGGCGGATTTTACAGGTTACAGTTGTCGAGGAAGTCTACGATGAGTTTCGCGGTTTCTTGAGGAGCGTCCTCTGGGACGAAGTGGCCCGCGTTAACCGGCTTTAGTTGGCAGTCTGGAATCGTCTTCGACACCCTCTCCGCGTAGCCAGTGCCTGACTTGCCGGTACCCCAGACCATGAGAACTGGAACTTTGAGGTTTGGGAGGCCTTGTTCGATTTCTTTCATGGGCTTGTAGCTTGGATGGAATGAAGTGTCGGGAAACATTCTCGCGAACGACTGGTAGGTGATCTTAGATTCGTCGTCAGGGAATGGTGCCCAGTATGCTTTCATTGTGTCCTCAGTAATTTTTTCCGGGTTTATGGAGGAGTCCTTGATGATGGCGGGAGTAATTTTCGCTGCTACGTTTGGGGGGATTCGGAAGTCTGTCGTGAGGAACGTGTTCAGTATGACGAGGCCGGCAATGTTTTCCGGGTTTCGCATCGCATAGTTCAGCGCGAAGGGTCCTCCCCAGTCGTGGACGATCAGGACGATTTTTCTTAGGCCAAGTGACTGGATGAATCCTGAGATTATTCTTGCGTGGTGAGGGAAGTCGTGGAGGGTTGGGTTTGGCTTGTCTGATTTTCCAAAGCCCATCAAGTCGAGGGCGATAGCTCTGTGTCCGGCGGAGACTGATGGGATGAGGTTTCTCCACATGTACGACCAGGCCGGGTTGCCGTGGACCATTACCACTGGTCGGCTGGCATAGCCTTCGTCAACGTAGTGTATTTGCAGCCCATCTAGGTGGACCCAGCGTTCTTGGAATGGCCATCCTTCAAAGTATGGCCAGGCCTCTCGAATCATTACTACACGTCTCTCGTCGGGACCATTCGTATGCGAGCGCGGGGTTTTCGTGATAAAGGAATGTTGTAACTCAACGAGACTCTTGAGCTTGGCCGCAGGGTAGAAACCATAATATTTCGCAGGTTTCTGGGTTGTGCCAGAGAGTGTTAAGAATTGGATTGGGGAATGCGCAACCGTCTGTCTCGCATCATCAAGCCTGACTCTGGGAGAACGGTCATGCTCGCGGTTGACCATGGCTACTTCATGGGACCAACGCATAAGCTAGAACAGCCACGGAAGACGATCGAGCCCCTGCTGCCTCATTCTGACGCGATAATGTGCACAAGAGGTGTTCTACGCACCTCCATCGACCCAAAGGCGAACGTCCCCATCGTACTCCGAGTCTCTGGCGGCGCCAGCATAGTAGGCGAGTCGCTGACGAATGAGACAATCACGACCTCTTTCCGCGATGCTGTCCGCCTCAACGTCACGGCTGTTGCACTATCGATATTCGTCGGATCTCAGCATGAGCATCAGACTCTTTCCAATCTGGGAAGGTTGGTGAACATGGGAACCGACTATGGCGTTCCGGTTCTCGCCGTAACTGCGGTTGGCAAGGAGCTTGACAAGAGGGACGCCCGGTATCTGGGACTCGCATGTCGAGTCGCGGCGGAGATAGGAGCCCAGTTCGTCAAGACCTACTACTGCGAAGACTTTGGCAAAGTCGTCAATGGATGCCCAGTCCCGCTTGTGGTTGCAGGCGGGCCCAAGCTTGAGACAGAACTCGACGCGTTCCAGCTTGCGCATGATGCAATTACCGATGGAGCTGTCGGAGTAGATATGGGCCGAAACATCTGGCAGTCAGAGTTTCCAGTTGCTATGATACGGGCTATTCGAGAGATCGTTCATAACAACGCGAGTGTGAGAGAGGCCCAACAGATATTTGAAAAGTCGAAGGGAGAGGCCCATGTCCTCGCAAAAACCAGGGCCGTCTGATCGATCGACAATTCAAGACATGCTGGTTAGGAGAAAAAATGACTAGGAAGCTGTACTGGGAAGAACCATACAACAGAAAATTTACTGGACGAGTCGTATCAGTCGAAGGCCCCAAGGTGGTCCTGAACAAGACTCTCTTCTATCCGCGGGGCGGAGGCGTCTCAGGCGACACAGGCCTCCTGGGCCGCGTCAGGGTCCTTGAGGCGGTGAAAGAGGGCCCCAACATTGTTCATGTGCTAGCCTCGACTCCCGACTTTTTGGTCCATTCAGAAGTCGAAGGCGAAATTGATTGGGATCGGCGGCATAAGCTGATGCGCATGCACACCGCTGGCCATCTTTTGAGTTCACTCTTCTATACAAAAGCGAACTGCCTGATTACAGGGAACCAGATCGAAGTGGATAGGTCCAGGATGGATTTTAGCCTCGAATCTTTCGATCGCCAACAAATCGAGGGCTTCGTCATCGAGGCCAATGATGTGATTCGGAAAAATGCCTTGGTAAAGACGTATTTTCTCGCTCGGAACGAGGCCTTGAAACATCCTGAGATGGTAAAACTGGCCGAGGCAACGCCGCCCGCGGAGGACCCGCTTAGGATCGTCGAGATAGAAGGGGTCGATCGACAGGCCGACGGTGGACTACACGTTCAGCATCTCAACGAGATAGGGAGAGTGCAGCTTCTGAAACTGGAAAACAAGGGCAAGACGAATCGAAGACTCTACTATGACGTCTTGAACAGTCAGATTCTCCGAGTTTACCATCCATTGTAATGTACGAATTGGTCGAACGGTATTCGTCCTCTCCTTAGAGAAGGAGATGGAACGTCACTAGCATAGTCAGGGTATCCGATCGAAATGATCCCTAGGGGCTCATAGTGGTCCGGTATTCCAAGCGCCTTCCTTAGCTGTTCGGGCTTGAAAATTCCTACGGAGCCTGCGATAGCAGCGGTAAGTCCTTCACTGACGGCTGCCAGCAAAACGATCATGCACGCACAGCCAGCATCAAAATACCAAAAGGGTACGGGCCAATCTATCTCCTTACCACCTGGTCGTATCTTGTCTCGTTCCCTGTAGCGGTCGTGGACTACCTTCTCGCTCACACAAGGAATCACGAAAACCGGCGCATCGCTGCGAAGATCTCGTAACAGTTTCAATTTTTCCCTAATCGTTGCATCAGTCACGACAACAAACGAGACTTCCTGGCTGAAGCCTGCGCTCGGATAGTGTTGCGCAAGCCTCAGAATCCGGTCTATCACATCGCTCGGAACCGGCTCCGGCTTGAAGCTTCGCACAATACGGCGTTTTGAAACAACCTCTTCGAAATCCATAGTTTCTAGTCACGACGTTGTCCACTAATTATCTCTCGCAGCTTTCTCGTACTCTCTTAATGTGACTACGAATTCTGCCCGGCCGTTATATTCCGGGACGGCTATTGTCCTCGTCGGGAGGAACAGGACGTGAAATTCGTGTCGGCTTCGAAAGCTCGGAAGATTGAGACCCAAATATTTGCAAACCATCTGAGATTAGCGTTGCGATAGCTGCGCAAGAATGCCAAGCCCATACCGGGCGAGGCTCACGTGCGAGATATTCGCGCTTCGCGTTGTCTGGAGTAGGTTCGTGCTCGCAACTAATCTCGCTTTGAGGGTAGAAGGTTCGTGAGTTTTTATCGGGCTGTTCCTATGCTCAACCGGTCTGATCAGGACTCCTCTTCCTGGCAGACTGTGTTCAGGTTCGAGAAGACCACTATGATCTCGTTCGAAAAAGCAAGCAAGAAATTTGGCAACGTTGAAGCTGTCAGGGAATTCTCACTGGAGATTCAGGATAAGGAGATCTTGGGATTGCTCGGGCCGAACGGTGCAGGAAAGACGACATTGATGCTTATGATGGGAACCGTCTACCGGCCAACGGGCGGCAAGATCTCCGTTGATGGTCTCGATGTACTGAACCAGCCGAATGAGGTCCGAAAGCGCATCGGGATTGCCTTCCAAGATCCCCGGGTCGACGGCATCCTCGGTGCTTTCGACGTGTTGAACTGGCACCTGAAAATGACTACCGGCCTCTCGAAGGGCGAAAGGAAGGAGCGTATCGAGGGCGTCCTTCGAGCATTAGACATCTGGGATGTTCGCAAGCGGAGGACATGGCTGATGAGTGGGGGAATGAAGAAGAAAGTTGAGGATGCGAAGGTCCTTGCGCAGCGTCCAAAGATCGCAGTGTTTGACGAGCCAACTGCATTCCTAGACGTACCCAGCCGTCTGCTGATGTGGAACATGATAAAGGAGCTGAGGGATGAAGGCTCCACCGTCATCGTGGCCACGAACATGATGGATGAGGCTGAACGCCTCTCGGACCGCGTCGCCATCGTAGACCTGGGTAAACTTGTCGCAATAGGCACGCCTTCTCACTTGAAGGAACAGAGCAAGGGAAGAGAAGTCCTGGAGCTAGTACTGAAGAATGGCGACCATGTGTCTCAAGAAATGCTATCGCAGTTCAAGGAGGTGCAAGAGGTTCTGAACTTAGACAACAAGGTCGTCATTCACTTGAGCTCGGGAAAACTGTTACTGCCGAGAATAGTTGAAGCACTGACGAATGAGGGTATCAAGATCGACAGTATCCATTTGAAGGAGGTTAGCCTGGAGGATGTCTTCCTCACCTATACGGGTAGAAGGCTCGAATAGCAATACGCTGTCGGACAGATCTTCCAAGTCTCTCATCCTCCAGATGGCCCTGAGGGACATTAGAGTACTATTCCGGACTCCGTGGATTATGATTTCCAGGAGTCTCGCGTTCGTTATCCAGCTGTTCGTCTTCGCATACTTGTTCCGGCTGATTGTAACAGTTCAGGGATTCGACTTCCTGAAGTACTACGCTGTCGGAAGTGTGGTTGCTACTATTGCGGGCATCGCGTTCATAATCGGCTACGACATATTTGAGGAAGCAGAAGAGGGCGTACTCGACTACTTGCTGACACTGCCGGTGTCTCGTAGACAGTTCATTGTCGGACGTGCGTTAGGTGGGGCAACCCGTGCAATGATCTACACTGTACCCATGTTTGCTATCGTTGCGGTACTTGAAAACTTCACCAACCCATTTTCCATCGCAACAGCGATGCTCAGTCTATTCCTCTTAGCATTCGGTGTAACAGGTCTCTCGATCACTATGGCCGTAAGCGTCCGTAGCGCGAATCGTTTCGACGTCACCCTAGCCCTGTTGGAGCTAGCAGTCTCCAGGGCCAGTACTGCGCTTTATCCGATCGCATTCATGCCCGCATACGTGAAGGCACTGGCTCCATATTCTCCAGTCACGTTCGCAGCCGACAGTGCAAGAGCGGCTTTGACAGGATTTTCACTTGATTTGCCTGCCTTGGCTGGTCTGGTAGGGTTTGTTGTGATTTTCCTTGGCCTAGGATCGGCCTTCTATTTTCGGCGCTTAGAAGGAGGAGTGTACGCTTGAGCCTGAGTCCCACGCGGACCGTTGCTCTAGT
The DNA here is from genome assembly GCA_035656295.1 of Bathyarchaeia archaeon. GTDB lineage: Archaea > Thermoproteota > Bathyarchaeia > 40CM-2-53-6 > 40CM-2-53-6 > 40CM-2-53-6. The sequence goes on from DASRSU010000008.1 coordinate 812,793, forward strand.
GATTGAAAGGGATATCCGGATTCTATTCTCGGACAGTTTCCTTGTGGGAATAATGTTTGCCAACTTTGCGATTGACCTTTTTGTGACCGCGGCCACTTACGGAGGCCTTGTACGCACGGGCTACTTTCTGCAGATAGCGCCAGGGTCGAATTTCATAACCGCGGCCGTTGCTTCTTTTCAGTCTGGAAGAGATGTTTGGAGAGAGAAGTACATCAAAGATCTAGCATCGTATCTTCTTACTCTGCCAGTGCCAAGACGTCTCTTCGCAGCTTCACGGATAATCAGTGGAGTCGTGAGGAGCCTCGTGGCAACTCTTCCCGGAACTCTCGTGATAGCCTATTTGTACGGGATATTGTTTAGTCCGCTTCTCGTGGTTGCCTTCCTGATTGTAGGCCTTTTTTCGCTGGGAATAGTAGGCCTATCAATTGCAGTCTCCGCTTTCGCTTCGAGCATTGAAATGTTTGCAACCCTGAGAAGTCTTATCCAGCTCTACCTATCCTTCCTTAGCACGATCTTTTTCAGCGTTGAGATTTTTCCCACATTCCTACGGCCGATAGTACTGGCGAATCCAATGACGTGGGCAATCGAGGCTTTCAGGGCTCTTCGTGGTCCGGCTCCTACACTTTATCCAGTATCGGTTTTGATCGGGCCCTCGCTAGTGCTTGCTGCGATAGGCATGTTGTGCTATCTATGGTACGCGAGGCTTTGACCGGATGAGGGGTGTTGTCTAATGCGTTTTCGTCCTACTGAGGCGCAATTGCCGATACTCAAGCAGCCCCTCGGACAATTAGTATTGGGTAAGGCCACCGAAACGATGGTCCAGCTTGCGAACATTGTCAGGCAGACACGGCCCGCGAAGATTACGGCTGTGGGTGATATTGTGTCTCGAGAGATGCTTGAGGCCGGAATCCCGGTCAACTTGAGAATTGTGGACCAGAAAACGATGAGAGAGAGTGTAAGCACGCAACCTAGACCATCCAATCATACTTACAGGGCGCGGAATCCTGCGGGCGGGATCACGGAAGAAGCGACCAAGATCATCAGGGAGGCTATGAAACACGATGAGGCCCTGATCGTGATCGACGGAGAAGAAGACCTTCTCGCAATTCCTGCAGTTCTCGAGTCCCCCGACCACGCTCTCGTTGTGTACGGCCAGCCTCTCCAAGGTGTTGTTGTTGTTGCCACGACCGCGATTGTGAAGGCTCGCGTGAAAGCCTTGCTAAATCGTATGGTGAAGGAAAACGACTAGAGTGTTATTCTGGTCGAGTATGAACACGTGGAGGATCGGGGACAATTAGGGGTCTTTTCGTTCGGGCTCAGGCGCGCGACATGGCTACCCCCCGGCCCTAGGCAGACAAAAGAATGCTTAGGAAACTTAGTTCTCTGTGAAAGATTTGAAAAGGAAATTACTGTCCCAGAGGATTCTATTCCGGTCGAGTATGAGCCAAGCGGGCTTAGGAGAAAATCATGGCTTTTTCAGATGTTTTTCGTGCGGGGTCGGGCGCGCGATTTTTCCGTGCTAGGGGGGTCTAGAATTTTTCTCTCGTACGTTTAACGTCATTGACACTGTTGAACCCGGGTTTCTGAGACGTTGTCAGGTTCCGTCAGACGTTTCTTGTAGAGACTCGTCTTGAAACGTCGAAAAAATCTCCTGCAAAAAGTGTCTTTTTCGAGACAAGGCTGCGGAGATTTCGAAAGAAGAAGATTTTGCGAAAAAACGAGATTTAGGCGGCGTATGTCAATTGGGGGCTTTCAAGGATTGTTTGATCAGTTGGCAGATCCGTATTATTTGTTGTTCGGCCAGTTCCGGATACATGGGCAGGCTCAAGACTTCTCCTGAGAGCTTCTCGCTTATCGGGAATCTGCCATCTGAATAGCCATACATTTCCCTGTATGGTCCCTGTAAGTGTATCGGAATAGGATAGTGTATTCCCGTTTCTACCCCGTTGTTCTCGAGAATGGTCTTGATACGGTCACGCGAGCTGGATCTGATCACAAATAAGTGGAAGACTGAAGTCTCGCGTTTACCATCCCCAGATGGAAGTATGATGTTGTTCACTCCTTCCAGCTCTCTCCTGTAAATGTCTGCGGCTTGTCGTCTCAGCTTGTTCCAGTGATCGAGTTTTCGCAGCTGGACCCTGCCTATAGCTGCATTCACATTGTTCAGTCTAGAAGTGTATCCGATTCGACTCATAGAGTATTTGCTATTCTTTTCTCGCCCGCAATCGCGGATGCTCCTTGCAGTGTCGGCTAGGTCCATGTCATTGGAGGTTATCATGCCGCCGTCTCCTCCTACGGTCATGTTCTTCGCTGGATAGAAGGAAAAGCATCCAGTATGACCTATTGCCCCGACCTTTCTACCATCAAACTCGGCGCCATGAGCCTGGCACGCATCCTCGAGCAAAAATAGGTCCATCTCGTCTGCAATTTCTCGAAACTCGTCCATCTCACAGGGACGGCCATAGAGATGTACAGGCATGATGGCGCTGGTCTTGTTCGTCAAGCTTCGTCTGGTTTTCTCGGGGCTCAAATTGAATCCATGGTCTTCAACATCCGCGAAGACTGGTGTTCCACCAGTATGGATTACGACGTTTCCGGTCGCAATGAATGAGAAGGGTGTTGTCAAGACCTCATGCCTTGGAACGCGACCAGTGGCTTCCAAGGCGATCTGGAGGGCTGCGGTCCCGGATGCCGTTGAGACAGCCTGCTTCGTGCCACAGTAGGACGCAAATTCCTCCTCGAACTTGTACACGCTTTCGCCTAGAACCAGTTTCTCGTTCTCGAGTGCCCAGACGGCTGCTTCCACCATTTCATTGTCGATGATGGGCCGCATAAGGGGAACCCGGGTCGGCTTTCCGGTGCGAGTTGTCTCTGACTGCTCTGGCGTTGTAGACGGTGCCGTGTGTCGTATTGTCAAGATTGTTTTACTCCTTGGTAAGTGTGAATGTCGAATACCGGCTGGCCGACCTTCTCCATTTGAGACTTAAGAATATTGTCAAGTTCGTCGGATATCTCTAGAAAGCTGAGAGGTATTGGAACTGCGCTGTCGAGGATGGCGGTCTTCATCTGGTGTTGGCCCGAAGCAACTTAAGCGGATCAGCGATACGTTCGTTTTTTAGGGTCCATATGACATTAACTTACGCCTGTATAGCACCTCACGGAAGTGAGGCGATTCCGGCACTCGCCTCTGACCGACTGAAAGAGAAGTTTGCCCCGACAACCGCTGGGATGAGAACTATCGCGCGTGAGGCCGTCCGCGCGAGACCGGACGTTCTTGTGATTGCCACACCTCATAACCTCCGATTATCTGGACAAATCGGGGTCGTATTAGCCGAGAATTCGAGCGGTAGTCTGAAAGGGTCTGGAAATAGGCAAGTTTCAGTTCACGCCAAGTGTGAAGTAAAGTTCGCAAAGACGCTCCTCAATCACGCTCAAGCGAGGGGTCTTCCCGTCGTCGGTGCGAATTATGGAACGTCGGAGGGTCTTGGGTCGAATATGCCAATGGATTGGGGAACGCTAGTTCCTCTTTGGTTTGTTTTTCGAGCCGCACGAAGCAGTTTGAGGATCGTGATCGTAACCCCATCGAGGGAGATCGCTTTGAAGAAAAATTTTGTGTTTGGAAAAATTATTGCCAGACTCATTCAATCGAGGCCTCAATCAAGATTCGTGTTTATTGCAAGTGCCGACCAGGCTCACGCCCATCAAAAGTCAGGTCTATACGGTTTTCACAGCGCAGCTGCCAAGTACGATGAGCTTGTCCAAAGCGCTGTCAAAACTAATAATCTGAAATCTCTCATGCATCTTGATCCGGGACTTGTTGAAGATGCTAAGCCTGACAGTCTATGGCAATTGGCCATGCTAGCGGGCGTTACAGAGGTAGTTCCAACTCGCTCAGAGCTGATCTCATACCAGGTCCCCACGTACTACGGATTGGCCTGTGCTAGTTTCTACCCAAAAGTCACAGCCAAGTAATCATCAATCAAGAGGCCTCGTGAGGTCCGACGTACTATTTCCACAAGTTTTTCGATTGAAGAACTCTCTGAATTGTTTTCACGGCTTCTGGTTTAAGGCCTTCATTATCCAGTAGGGCTTGCAGCCTTCCATCCTCCAAGAGCTTCTCAATGGCCCTGCCGGTGACAAACTTTCCATGAGACCACCGCGAGAGGCTTCCACGGTACATTGAGGCAACTCGGTTCCTGATGCTTTCCAGCTTTCTCAGGTCCGTCTTGTCGCCTGATTTCAGCTCGATCTCGATCTCATAGAGCTGCACTTGGACCGATTTGAAACGAAAGGTCACTTTGTCTAGGGCCAGTTCAGCGATCAGCTTTTCTCCTTGCATGACATTGCTTCCTTCGCGCCGGGTTTCTCTCTCCTGTACCACCTGAAGCCCCATCCTTTCCATCTCAGTCCTTGGCATAGAGCTGGGACTCTCCGCTACGAAATCCGTATCAGGCAACCTTAGTCCTAGTTCGAGGGCTATCTGCTGGAGGGCAGCCCTTGACCAAGGAATTTCCGGGTCTCGTCTGGAGATAATTCCTCCACGGTTGAGTTTGCCCCCTAATTTGGCCGAGAGGAACCATTGTCCCCCAATTTCCCTCAGGCGTAGGTTCGCTCGTTTCCTTCGGAGGAGATAGTCTGGGCTGTCATAGTAGGTGTCGCGGATGATTTTTCGAGGGAGGTGCCTGAGCTGGAAGTCAAGGATCGACTGGAGATTGGCGAGATCCGCGAGAATCCTCTCTGCGTTCGTCCTGATGATCAGGACAGTCGCGATCTCTTCTTCTTCCTTCGAAGGCATGGGTTTCCGTGCCTACCGCTCCTTACCTGCTAACATGGGATGTTGCCTATATTTCAGAACAGATCGGGAAAGTCTGCGAGACTAAACGATACGTATAGCCTGCTTATCACTCGACATAGCCTGTACGGAAAGTGAGCGGTTTGAAAGCAATAGTCCTGGCTGGAGGATTTGCAAGACGGCTCTTGCCACTTTCAAGGGATACACCGAAACCCCTTCTCAAAGTCGGTGCCAAGCCAATGATCGACTATGTAATCGACAAGATACTCGAAGTAGGTGTAGATGAGGTCCTTGTCAGCACGAACCTCAAGTTCAAACAAGATTTCGAGAAGTGGATGATGTCTCGAAAAGACGTGAAGGCCCGGATCATTGTTGAACCGGCTGTTCGTGAAGAGGAGAAGCCTGGCGCAGCAGTCGCGCTTGCGATGATGAGCAAAATGATCCAGGACGATTGTCTGGTAGTTGCAGGAGACAACCTTTTCACGGCTAGCATCAAGCCTCTCTCGGACCTGTTCCGCGCCAGCGCAAGCGCAGTGATAGGTCTCTACGATGTGGCAGACCGCCAACTAGCAAAGCAGTACTCAACCATTACAGTGGACTCGAATCACAGGATTGTCGAGTTTGTCGAGAAACCGTCGACCCCACGCTCGACACTAATCGGTACATGTATCTACTTCCTGCCAAGAAAGACGGTGCCTAGACTAGAGGAATTCATCGAAGTCAAGGGAAAGCATGACAGCCCAGGCCGCTTCATCGAGTGGCTGTACAAGCAAGAGCCTGTCTACGGTCTCAACATCGGAGGCGATTGGTGGGATATTGGGACGATTGGGCAATATGAAAGGGTCAATGGCTTGATGGCTCGTATGGTGTCAGAATCTCTGCAAAAATAGAGCCCCTTGTCAGACGATTACTACCCGGTCTTGCGGGCGTAGGAGAAGTGTGCTTTTCGGCGGCTCAACGATTAAATCAGGGGCGGGACGAGAGGAGCAAGTAAGACGAGCTACGACACGTTATGAGCCTTAGAAATGCAAGAGTCACTGTAGAAGTTCAGGACCTTCACAGAGAGTTCGACAGTAAACAGGGCAAAGTCGTAGCTCTCGACGGCGTGAGCATGGCGGTCAGGGAAGGTGAGATCTTCGGGGTACTCGGACCAAACGGAGCGGGAAAGACCACCATGATACGAATACTGTCCACACTACTACTGCCTACCTCAGGGACAGCTAGAATAATGGGCCACGACGTGGCAACGAATCCTGAAGATATCAGACCTTTCATTAGCATGGCGAGTGGAGCGGAGAGAGCAGGCTACGATTACATTACTGCCCGCGGCAACTTGTGGTTCTTCTCACAATTGTACGGGCTTCCTTCAGGCCTTGCGCACGAACGTATAGCTGAATATTCCAAGACGCTCGGACTTGACGATTATCTGGATAAGAAGTTCTACGCCTTATCGACCGGCTACCGCCAAAGAGTGACGATAGCGAGGGCATTCCTCAACGATCCGAAGGTCGTGTTCCTCGATGAGCCGACTATAGGGCTGGATGTGATGACAGCCATGAGCATTCGAGAATTCCTGTTGCGGCAGGCGAAAGAATTCAACCGGACGATACTTGTCGCGACGCATAACATGGCCGAAGTTGACGCGGTCTGCAACAGAGTTGGAATCATAGACAAAGGAAAAATCCTTGCATGCGACAGTCCTTCAGCTCTGAAGAGATCACTGGGCGCACCGGCACTGGTCATGGAAGTTTCTCCACCAATGGGACAAGATATCCTTGAACCATTGGCCAAACTCGACGGAGTCAAGGGTTACACGTCTTCGATCGACGAGGAGCGAGGCGTTGGAAGAGTTCAGGTCGTTGTTGATGGCGACGAATCAGCGAACAGGGCGGTAGATTACGTGCGGAGATCTGGCGAGAAGTCAGGTTTCAAACTTGTCTCGAACTGGAGACAACAGAGCACGTTGGAAGAAGTGTTTGTCGCGCTAGTAGGACGGGGATTCAAGGAGAGGGAAAGCGAAAGTGCACACTAACCTCTGGCTTAGAACTGCTTATGCTCGGGCATGGGTTCGAACGAAGAGCATCTACGGTGAGCCATTGTGGCTTGCAGTTAACATTGGTTTTCCATTCTTTACGTCCATGGCTCTCGCGCTGTTGTACACAAGCGCGGGCCTTCCGGGCGGGACAGGTTTCGCAATTTTAGGAGGCGTGATGGTCTCGTTTTGGGGCAACGTCCTGTGGTCGATGGCGAGCCAATTCAACTGGGACAAGCAGGTAGGACTGTTCGAGCTCTATATCACGTCACCGGCCCCTGTCTCCGCCATACTCGTTGGGATGTCCCTAGGCGGTATACTCGGAACCGCTCCATCGGCCGCAATGGTCGCTATACTCGGCTGGATCATTTTCGCTCCCCCCGCCAACCCACTATGGCCTGCGGTGGCTCTAATCTTCAGTCTCACCCTCACATCATTGTATGCAATGGGCATGGCGCTCTCGTCTCTCTACCTAGTCTACGGCCGCGAAGCAGACTCCGTCAATGAGGCGCTTCATGAACCAGTATCCTTTCTTTCCGGCGTCTACTTTGACCCTGCACGCTTTCCCGCGGGCGCGACCGCTCTGCAAGCTGTTGCGCTTCTGATTCCCTTAGGAGTCGGAATGGATGCACTCAGGAAAACCCTGTTCCCGAGCTCGCAGCTAATGCCACAGCAAGTAGTGCAAACTATCATTCCCAATATCGTGCTGCTCTCGCTGATGGGAGCCATTCTCCTCTTCGGTGCCTCGAAAGCGCTCAAGATTCTGGAACAGAAAGGCCGGAAAACCGGCAGTATCTCAGTGAGGCTGAGATGAGCTACCTCCGCGTAATCGCTGCATCGATACGCGTAGGCTGGGCCAGGGACTTCGGCTGGACAAATCCAGTCGTCGGATTCTCTCTCAGAACCATAGCACCAATCGCAAGTACAATGACCGCATTGACCATTCTCTATATTGGTCTAAACTCTCCGGGATCTCCACGCCACGATCCAAGCCAGCTACCGTTCATGCTAGCCTACATACTCTTAGGCGCAACACTATACGCTCACATCTCTGCCTATGCTTGGGTCCCGACCCTTGCCATCGCAGAGGGGAAATGGACTAACGTGTTTCCCCAAGTTTACGTTTCTCCGAAATCCTCGCCGCCTTACTTGGCGGGTAGGTGTCTCGCTTCTTTCGCCTCGTCGACCGTCACTTCGATCGCTTCACTAGTAGGTGCTTTTTTCATATCATTGCTGATTTTCAACGTGTCAATACCGTTCGTTGTTACCCCTCTCTCTGCTTCGCTGCTGGCTCTAGCGCTTATCATCAATATTTTCGGATCCGTCGGTTTGGGTTTCATGCTAGGCGCATACGCGATCTTCGCATCAAAATTCGAATGGGCACTGCCAACATACGTCGCGGGACTCTTGATGATATTTTCAGAAGCACTGTTTCCCGTGACACTGCTCCCGCATCCTCTCTCTGACATTGGGAACGTCATGCCGTTTACAGAGTTCATACGTGCGTCGAGGGCGGCCGTGCTTCCTGGAGGATCATTTTCCATGTACTGGTTCTATCTAGGCCTATGTGCTATCGGAGGCATCATCTTTCTCGCGGTCGGCCTTCTAGCGTTCAAGGCTGCAGAGAAGAGGGCGAGACGCTTGGGCGTACTCGATCGCAAACTCGTCTAGTCGGGTTGACGTGTAGAATCAGGGTGTATTACGCCCGAGCTAATTGTATTCGCTGGGCATGTCCAGCAGTCAGTACTTCCTGTCTGAACTGGTGGATCGATTTGTACGGCTAGTGAGTGAACTCTTGCAGGATCATTCCTCTAAGAATTTCTTGGGTGACAACTCTATGGTTGACGCTTGACATCGCTCCCTCTACGAAGGATGCGAGTAGTCGAGTGGGGTCTTCTGGAAGGTGAGGAGCGATGCATCGAAACTTGACGGTCGATCCGTCTCTCGTAAACTGGACGTCCCTGAGGTCTCCTCGTGTAGCAGATAGAAGCTTTGTCAGTAGCTCGGGAGTGTCTCTATCGGGAAACTTGGAGACGAGATATTTGCCGTACCAGGAGCCTGCTTCATGCCATCGTTTAATGATATTCTCTCTTTCTGTCTCGCAGAGTCTTGAGGCCATGTAGTTGCACAGGTCAACCGGTATAAGTGCGGCTCCGGAAGATCGCTGCATGTCCATTAGTTCGTAAAAGTCGACGACGTCCTCAAGAGAACGGCCACTTTCTAGGACTCTGAGACTGTCTGTAACGACTTGGGAGAGGAGTGTCTGAAACGGTTTCCCCTGTCTGTTGGCCACTTCCATAAGTCTAGTGAGCAAGTCAGCGGGGATGGCAACTAGTCTTTTCTCTTTCACTGGGTTCTTAGGCGAGGATTTCACTCCGCATCTTTTGTTCTAGCTTGGGAATTCTGTGAAGAGTGAGAATTATCATTCCCTTGGACACTGTTCGGCTAGTGCACTCGTGCCCGATCATCTCGAAAGCCTTGCTCAAGAGTAGAGAGAAGGATTCTGCATATTGTTGAGAATATTTGGGATTCACACATCGGAGGTGAATCGTCTCAATGCCTTCCAAAGAGAAGTCGTTTGCGTCCGAGGCGAGCGGAGCGAGACATGCTGCGAGCTCTCGGGATGCGTTCTCCCCACTGCTCTTGGCCACACAATATTTTCCAATCCATTCGCCTGCGTCCGAGAATCTAGCCATGGTTCCTTTGCGGTCAACCTTGAGCGCGGAGTCGACCGTCTCGTACCACAAATTTTGGGGGACTACAACGAGCCCGATCTCCCTGGCCGTCTTCGCCGATCGGAAACTATTGGCAGCGTCTTCAAGAGAGACTCCGTGATGATCCAACTCAACAATTTTCTTTAGAACATCCGTGACGAGACCATAGAGGGTAAGATTTCGCCTCGGGGCCATTTGTGAAAATGCGTCTCCTACTTCTGGACTGACGGCGAAGAAACGTCTGTTCGACCTTTTGTCGGTCAAGTATTCTTACGCGCGAGCTGGTGCTCGGATCGTTGGCCGCTATCGTTTACTACTTTTAACCTTTGCCAACACTTGTTAACAAAATCGACCCTCTTGCTGAACTCTTTTCATTAAGAATGAGGTTGGGGAGGTTGTCAAATAGCCAGCGATATCGTAATGTAGGTAAAACAATCTTCGGGCATGGTGTTGGTGATCAAATGTCAACAAGCCCCGCTGGTTTTCTTCGAAAAATTCCTACTAAAAAAAGTAAGTGCCTTTCTGCGCGTGACCCAGTTTATTCTATCTTCAGGTAGTACTTCGTGAGGAGTGTTGCCTTCAACTTTTGTTAACAGTACTGCCGAGACAGCATTAGTAGCATTGCTGTGTATGTCGTACGGAAAATACAAGGTGAATAATAGTTGAAAACCAAGAAATCATTTCTAGCTATATCAATAATTGTTGCAATGCTTCTCAGCGCCATACCAATCGCTAGAGCAGACTTTGTTTCCATTCAGCAAGTGACTCCCAAGAGCGGCAGTCCAGGTACCACTCCTCTAGGCGGCAGCATGGCGCCTACCCATGTAGATGTGACAGGTCAGGCAGAACCTCATGACCTGGTTAAGCTAACGTGGGACAGCCATTCGATATCGTGCACTCAAGCGGATTGCACAATCAAGGCCGACGCACTTGGAAACTATCACATTGACTTCAACGTTCCACAATCGGTTTCAGGATCCCACACAGTCAGCGTTACCAACCTCAACGTGACGAGTTTGCTACCGGTAAGTCAAGCCTTCACCGTAAACCCTGTCACTGAACTTGTCCAGACTTCAGGCCACGTTGGCAATTCGGTGAAAGTCTTAGGGACAGGATTCGGCGCCAGTTCAGCAATCACCACGACTTACGATGGAGACTCGGTTACATGTACCGCTTCGTCAGGATCTGGCGCTTGCCAGACCGATTCCAATGGCAGCTTCTCCGGAAGCTTTGCTGTCCCTGACAGTGTAACCGGCAAACATGATGTCAGAGCTACTGATGCTTCAGCAAATCAGGCTCGTGCGACCTTCACTGTCTCACGAAACGTCGAGTTAACGGTCACCAATCCTTCGCTCCCCCAAGCTGACCAACACGCTGGATTTCCAGTCGTAGGGTCAGTTGTACAAGGACGAGGGACGGGGTTCACGAGTGTTGAAGACGTGAACGTATTCTTCACTCCCGACGCCACGGGAACCGTAACCGGCAGGTCAGTGGGACGCTTCGCAACCAATGGGAAGGGAACTTTTACCTTCACTGAGACAATTCCTCCAACTCCACAGCTTCCATTTGCAGGAAACGACTTTTCAAAATACTTCTACCGAGCAAACGACACTGCGTGCACCGGTACAGGTTGCCCCGCCGCGTCGGTTAACCTGCATCCATTGCTGACCCTCAATCCTGACCATGCTGCATACAACCAGCAAGTAAACGGAATCGGTCAGGGCTTCCTTAGTACCACGGATGTCCACGTGACACTTAGCAACGCAGTAGGTTGCGCGCCATCAGGGTTCGCGGATCTACACTTGGGACCTACAGACTTAAGCGGAACATTCACGTTCAGCTTCATAATACAACAGAGTTCACGGGCGGGACCCGGTTTATGTCCCGTAACTGCTAGCCAAGCCGGCTTCTCCGACAAGACTAGATTCATACTGGGAACATTTCTCACGACGGACCCTAACCAAGGAATAGCAAATGACCAGACTGGAAATATCAAGGGCACAGACGTCAAGGTGCAAGGCTTTGTCTTCAGCCAAAACTCGGCTGTTGACATAAAGTTCGACGGAAACATCGTGGCGACAGCAACTACAGACAGCAATGGGGACTTCACAGCAGACTTCAAAGTTCCTGAGGCTTTCGGAGGCACCAAGGGCGACCGAATAAGTGCAATAGACCACGGAACCAGGTGCAATGGCGGAACCGCCGCCTGCTTGGCAGTGGCCAGCTTCACAGTCGTTCCATGGATTTCACTGAGCCAAAGCCGCGGAAAAGTTGGAAGTCAGGTAACAGTCTATGCTAGCGGCTTCGGCAATGTACTTACACTATCTTCTGGCAGCGTTGACTTCCGTTATTGCGGGGCCAATGCTGGCAGCGGAACGCTGGCCAAGGTACCGTTCGCGCCTGACAGGGTGCAATTCGATCAGGCAAAGGCCTGCACGAACATTGCCATAGTACCACTGAGTACTTCAGCTGCAGCCCCCAGCGGCATGCTTGGAACTGCCACCACTTGGACTGTGTACACAACCGGCTCCGAGATCAGCATTGGAACCGCTTCGGCGGGTTCGAACCATCCGGGCAGCTTCAGCGCAGTTTTCTCCGCTCCCGAGAGCTGGGGAGGCTATCATCCGGTCTCAGCCAATGAACTCAACGCTGTCGGGGCAGTCGTGCGATCGAGTTTCAACGGGGCGCTCTTCAGAATAACGCCCACCATATCCATCGACCCGAGTTCGGGACAAAGAGAGAAGATCGTCACGCTCCAGGGAACCGGCTTCTTCCAATGGGAGAAGTACATCACCCAGACAGGCACTCAAGACCCACAAACATTCACAGAGAACGCTGGAGTTGTCCTAGACTTCGGCGGAATTCCACGGTACGTAGACCAGGCCCACTTCATCATCAACAACCAAGTCGACTCATCTTGGGTGCTTGATACCTACCGTCCAATTGCTCTCAACGCACGAGGCACCATAATCTACTGGGACAGCCTGTTCAACCGTCTAGGTTCGATTGGATCCCAGTTCCTAAGAGTGCCAAGCTCCGAACCACAGGATGGAATATCCATCACCGCTTACCGGTTCCAGATGAGCACGCCAACCTACTCCAAAGATGAAGCTACAACTTCCACTTTCGCCATCACGAGTCCTGAGATAACTCGGATCAACGCTCATACCAGCGACGCTATCGGAGGAGCAGTAGGAACGATACAAGGCACAGTCAACGCTGCCCGAGACATGGTAGTGGGAGTCGCGAACACGATCAAATCTGCCACAGACATGATCCCAGGAGTCAAGAGTACAACGGACGCAATAAGAGGCGCGACCGACTCGCTTACCACCACCGCGAACGCCATCAAAGCCAACGCGGACCAGATTCCGGGAATCAAGGATACTGCAAATACGGTGAACACCACAACACAAGCCATCAAGAGTAGTACCGACCAGCTTTCCGCCGTTAAGTCCGATACTGGCGCGACTCTCTCGAAGGTTAGCGACATCCAGAATTCGGTTCCACTCGTTCTGCAAACTCCATTGGGCTACGTCATAACCATCCTCGCAGCCATAGCGGCACTAGCCGCAATCGCAGCAGCACTACTCGTTTCAAGACGACTCAAAGTCGTAAAGTAGACTTCGCGGGCCAAGCCTGCGAGGTCAACCCCTTCTTTTTGAAATATTCAATAGCGGAGCCTTAGGTGTGATTGCCAACTTTGAAACCATTATGGTAACATGCTGGTTACGAGTTGACCAATTAGGAGGAAGATCGAGTCTCGTGCCAAGAGGAAAGCCACTTGGCTCTGGACGCATCGCTCACAGTTGCGATAGCGAGCTTTCTCCTATCGTTGTCAGGTGTGTCTGTGATTGGTGGAGGAGATTTCATTTACGTTAGCAGTGCCCGTAGAGCCTTCCAAATCCAGATTGGAATATTCGATTGGATCAGCATCTTCCTCCTGGACTTCTTCTACATCTTTGCCATGTGGACCTATGTGACGGTCAGAGGAAGCCAACTTAGTTTGAGACGGTACCTGGAATTAGGCTGCCTAGGCCTACTAATCGTATTCTTGGGCAATGCCGTGAAGGTGTTTGCAGAGGTGTATGTTGCGGCGACCTCAGGCGCTCTTACATCAGGTTCAGATGTTGCAACGATGGCTTCCCTTGATGTTGTTGGTTTCATGGTGATGTTTGGAATTGTTCTTCTAGCGGTTGGTAGCACTTGCTTGGTGTTTGCTAAAGGGAGGGCTTGGCGTCTAGGATGGCCATTTCCTTCCAATCCATCTAAGACGGTTTAGGCTCAGTCTCTGTCTGGCTTGCGCCGCATTCAGGGCAGAACTTGGACTTTGGCGAGATTGAGCGACCACAGCTCACACAAATTCCTTTTTGCTTCGCGGAGGATCCTGGCTTCGGCGCAAGTTCTCTCGGACCTGCATACTTGTGTCCATCAATGGCGAAATAGAGGCCCCCAAGTATAAGCAGTGGGGCCCAAAAGGCCCAGGCGGCGAACCCGAGGAGGAACGTCCAGAAGTATAGTGACAGGTGTGCGAGGATCGCGAACGCTCCGTTTAGTCCTCTTTTGGAGTAGATGTAGCCGCTTCCCCACAACACTACGTTTAGTACCGTTGCTACTCCGCGGTTTGTCACAAGCCTAGCTGGTCTACTCCACGCAATTTAAGACTAGTCCATAACAGCGGTGGCAGAACAATCCAAATGTTCATGGATTGCTGCAACTTGTAGAATCGAGAGTCTTCGCTTCAACCATTGCCGCTACAACTCCGAAGTATGGATACATCCATGCAATTCTATCAGTCATTCAAGAAGGCAGGGTCAAACCTCAAGGATTGCTCAGGTATCCCCTCGAATTAGATAGTTATCCATAGGTCATGTTGTGTATCTAATCGTACATTTTGTAGCGTAGTTTGGGATTAGGAATATATCAGAGGAGCCGTGCTTTGTCACTATGTCAATCGGTGCTACGTCCAATTTGAACAAACGGTCTAAGATAGCGGTCCCGCTAGTAATTGTAGCATGTCTCGTTCTCTCCCTCTCCCTGGGCGCAATTCATCCTGTAAAAGCACTCACCCCCGTAAGCACAGTCTACATAACCCCGAACGTAACCGCGCCAGTGTTTCCACCTGCAACTGTTGTTGTCTTCAATGTAACTGGAGACTTGCTCGGGACTAGTGCCACAAGCGGTATCAACGGTTGGGAAATAGTCATAACAGATAACGATCCTACTTTCGTCAACTTATCACCTGCCAGCATTACTATGGCGGGTAACCTTCTCACCCCATTCGGCGGGATAACTGAGATTGTTAACTGTGTGAACGCAGGTTCTGGATTTGCTCTAGGTACACCAGGTAACATCGGTTGTAATCTGAAAGATGGTCCAGGCGTAGTTCACTCCGCTCTTGTCGGGACTCATGCCACCCCCGCTCCGATAAGCGGTCTGTTGTTCCAGATCACATACAACGTGATCGCTCCAGGTTCGCAGTCGATCAATGTTCAGCCTACTACGGCCCCGGGATGTGCTCCGATAACTGGCAACAACGCTCCTTGTGATTCATTGACTGATGGAACCATTGCAGCGGTTCCGCATGTAACCCTCGGCGCGACTTATGCGACTGCCGCGAACGACTTTGGTGTGACTCCAACTAATCCTGCTCCGTTTAATCCTGGCGCGTCGAGCACTGGATCCTTTACGGCTACAAGCTTCGGCACTTACACCAATACGTTGAGTCTCAAGACTGATGTGAGTGGTTTTAGTGGACCAACGCCCCTAGCCGCTACTGCTCTCACTGTTACGTGCGGTCTCTTTGCGCCGAATCCTATTCCTGCTGGTCTAACCAGTTCTGTATCCTGTACCTTCAGCTCGAACACGCCTGGAATCTATGTTGTTACTGCAAACGTGACCGACGCTACTCCTGCTCCTGGAACGTTCTTCCATCTTTCGTCTTTGACTGTCAAGGTAGGAGACTTTTCGGTTGGCGTGCCTGTCATTCCCGTTAACTTCCCGACGAGAAACACTGGCTCAGCATCGATCAGTGTCGCCAGTATCAATGGATTTTCCGGTCCTGTCGCGATTACAGCCTCCGCAGCGCCTGCTGGTCTTACAGTTAGCTGTACTGCAAGCATCACTGCTCCCTCTGGGGGTTCAGCTCCTGGAACGTGTACTCTAAGTTCTTCGACGCCTGGAACCTATAGTGTAACGGTGACTGGAACTTTCTCGTTTACCGGTGGTACGATTGTCCACCAGAATTCGTTCACAGTTAACGTTGGAGACTTTTCCATCACCGGCCCCATCAGCGCGACGATGCAAGCTGGATCTTCTGGGTCCGTCACTCTTACACTCACGTCACAATTCAACTTCAACAGACTAGTACTAGTCACTGGCTCGTCGGCTCCTGCTGGAGTTACTGTAGCATGCGGAGCGGCGATTCAGCCGACGCCCGCGGGGGCCTCGAAGATCTGCACCCTCACATCAACTACGCCAGGAGGCTACACTCTCACCTTCACCGGGACTTGCGCTGCGGCCCAAGGGTGTCTTACAGTGGTCACTCACACGACCACAGTTCCGCTAGCCGTGAGCCCTGACTTTATTATCAGCGCGACCTCGCCAGCGGCTGTAGGTGCGGGCGTGTCAGCAACATCAACAATTACTGTCACCGCGGTCAACGGATTCACCGGCTCAGTTGCACTCTCGGACTTGCCCCTTCCAGCAAACCTGAGCTGTCAGGACATGAATCCTGCCAGTGTTAGTCTTCCTACTTCTCCTGCTACTGCCACATTGTCTTGCACATCGACAGTTACCGGCTCCTATGCTGTGACTATCACTGGGACAAGCGGTTCCCTGACACACACGACAACTGCGACTTTCACATTTACGAATCTACCTGACTGGACGATCTCAGCAACATCACCTAGAGCCGTAAACGTGGGGGAAACAGGTACGTCCACGATCACCGTTACTCCGTTTAACGGTTTCTCGGGATCAGTCTCATTGTCTGATGCGCCACTACCTGCTGCATTAACTTGCCGAATCACCCCGAGTAGCGTATCCTTGCCACCGTCGCCAGCAACTGCAACTGTATCATGTAGCTCGACAACGGCAGGAACCTTCACGGTCACTGTAACTGGGACCAGTACCACTCCGGCACTAACTCGAGTTACAACTGTAACGTTCACATTCGTCGACTTCACAATAACTGCAGGCTTGCCTGCGAAGGTTAACTTGGGCCAGTCAGCTACCTCGACAATAACGGTAACTGCTGTGAACGGTTTCACCGGTACAGTGACGCTGACGAACAATGCGACAACGACCCAGTTTACCGTATCATGTGTTCTGAACAGTTTATTGATTAAAGCAACACCGGGCACTAACTCCACATCATGCACGATTACTCCGAATGCTGCCCTTGTTGCAGGCACATACCATATCGGTTTCAGCGGAACAAGCGGCTACCTTACGCATACTGCAACGGCCACTTTCACCTTTGTTGACTTCACAATCACTGCATCCACACCTGCCGCAGTTCTAGCAGGATCTTCAAGTTCTTCCACGATAACGCTGACGTCTGTGGTCGGGTTCGAAGGCTCTGTGGCCTTGTCTGATACGCCCTTGCCAAGTGGACTCACATGCGGGAACATTAGTCCAGCTAACGTCGTTCTCCCACCTTCCCCTGCAACCGTAGCATTGTCGTGCAGTGCGAGTACTGCTGGTACGTTCACAGTTACAATAACGGGCATCAGCGGATTGCTGACTCACACGACTACCGTGACCTTCAAATTTACTGACTTTAGTATCAGCGCGACCTCGCCAGCGGCTATAGCTACGGGCGTGTCAGCCACATCGACAATTACCGTCACTGCCGTGAATGGGTTTGCCGGCTCTGTTACGCTCTCCGACGTGCCCCTGCCATCAGGCGTTACATGCCAGTCAATATCCCCGGGAACCATATCAGGCTCAGGTAGTGCAACATTGTCCTGTAGCTCGATCAATGCAGGATCGTATACCGTCACGATAACTGCTACAAGCGGATCGAAATTCCACACGGCGCCAGTTACTCTAACTGTCTCAGCGCCTTTGCAAGTGCCACCAAGCTCACAGAAGATCTTCGGACTCGACCCAATCCAGTTCTACGGATTGGTTGCCGGTGTCATAATAGCGGCCCTAGCGGGTGCGCTCGGACTTTACTATCGAAGAAGACAAGCCTGACACAGCAGGTCAATACTAGTTAGATTCTTTTCAGTTTTTGCAAGAAGCGGCCCGCATTTTCAAACCGACCTGTCTTCGCAGGTCTATGAGCATTCTCCTACGACCACGGTATTTGACCTAGTGACTGCCTCATGAGGGATTGTCTTGCTGATCGAAACGGTCGGCTACCGTTCTTGAGACGTCTTGGTCTCTCCAACTCTTGACGCTTTCCAGGGCCAACCCCTCCTCGTCTGCCATAGAGGCCTCTGTCCAAGTTTGGGTTCTACGCTCGTTGCTTGTAACATGTCCAGTTGGAGTCGAGAGGTCGCCTGACTATCTCCCGGGGTGGAGAAGTGATAGATTATGAATGGGGCAGTCGCTAATGGGAGAATCCATCCTATGTTGTAGAATAGTCCCACGGGATTCAGGAGGCTGATTCCTAATACTAATACAAGCGTATAGAGGATGGTCATCCATGCCAATGAGAAGACGTCCCGTACTCCCAGTGGGGGCTCATTTTTCGGCGTTACGGGGAATCTCTTGGTTCTATTGAACAAGTAGTAGAGAATGGCCCTAGCCTCGTGCGGTAGCATTATGCCCCCGATAGACCTGCTTAGGATCTGAAACCTCCAGTATCGGATGGGGCTCAGTCTTACCTGGACCAGCTTTAGGCCCGTGATAATCGCTGAGACAATCGCGAGGAAGAACGTGTAACGGAATAGTGGGATTGAGAGTATGAAAATGACGGGTGAGGCGAGGAATGAGCTGACGAACACGACGGAACTCTTCAAACTAGAGTTTGCGCCGTAGATAGCTAGAAACATCGCTGCTAGCATGCAGAGATAGGAGACATGTCCGAGAGGAACCTCTAGTAGTGTCAGCTTCCTTGCAGGAGAGATCTTGGACCGCCTGGCGAATCCAAAGAATTCCATAGCTCCCCTTGTCCATTTGTTCTGTCGTCTAACGAAGCCTCGCACGTTCTCCGGGAGGGCCTCGAAAGTGTGAAGAGGAACGAAGCGGCACGTGTATCCCCTGTCTGCAAGCCGGACTGCAAGCGCATAGTCCTCGGAGACGAAGTTGACTGGGAAGCCTCCTGCGTCAATTACTGGTCTGGTCCTGAGGAGAGCATTGTGACCATAGAATAGTACAGCATCCAAGTGGTTGGCCAACTTCTTTTCCCACTCATCCTGGCTGAGACGGTGGATCGGAGCAAGCGTACTCGTGAAGTTGTTGTCAAGGTTCCAGATGTTGATCAAGCCTTGGAATATGGCAACGTACCTGTTATCAGGATGCTCCGCGTACTTGAGACACTCTCCAACCCAGTCTCTTGGCAGGATCGAATCCGCATCTAATAGAACGAAGTAGTCATATCTGAATCCATATTTTTCAAGCCAGTCATTGATGGCACCAGCCTTGTAGCCAACGCGCTCTTCTCTCCGAAGGATAGTGAACCCCTTGGAAGCACATAGAGCGTCCACCATTCGCCGTTTAGTTAGGTCCGTTGAATCGTCCAGTACATACACGTCTACAGCGTGACTCTGGTCTATCCTCTCAAGACATTCAGGAACTACATCGTTCATAGTCGTGTAAAGGACTGCCACGGACGGGCCACCCTCAAGTCCCTGGAGGTTGCTAGGAGGGTTGGGTCGTAGGAAAAGCGAGAAGAGGCGTTTTACAAATGTCAGCGCGAACGAGAAGGTGAAGAAGATCAGGAGGCTGAACTGGATCAAGGACACTGGATTCGTCCAGTTGACTACGAAGAAGCCGAAGAGTCCGGTGCACGCGAGGAAGATGAGTCCGACTGTTAGATAGTAAGAGGCTACCACGCGCATCGCGTATCGATTATCCTGGCCACAACGGGCAAGACAGCACGCGTCTAGCCGATAAACTTGGTCCTTCCGTAGCTACTTAGAGATACCTGACAATATACGATCAATACGGCCATCCACCCTTTTGGCCTTGAGATCTAAGAAGAGCTGAGCGGACACATTCGGCTAACTCAAGCTAGGGAGTCTCGTGCTGCTCCCAGCATTCAGTGTTCTGGACGCAATTCCGAACCGAATTCTAAGTGGGTATCGCCTGCGGGTGCTCGACTTTCCCTTCGACCCGTTTTTTCGTGAACTCGACGTGCGAGACCAAAGGCGAAAGCATTCTGCTCTAGGATTGCGACAGGGACTAACCAAGAGTGCTCGGCATTGCCCGGGACTTGAATGACCCGAAAGTAGGCACTCGCTTAGTCGGTTTGCTTGCCACGGTGCAGGGTTAGCATGACCTTGCCGAGGCCGGGCTCTTGAATCTCGAGACGGATCTCCTTCCGACCCGTTATCCAACCCTTGATCGAGGAAGGATTGGTTCGTCCCATCTTTTCTAGGAGGTTTGCAATCTGCCCTGTGACGCCCTTCGAGATGGCGACGACGGAAGCGCGCACCAGTCCTTGGCTTGAAAGCCTGTAAAGCTTCTGATGGCGACTTTGACCCTTGGTCTCGTAAATTACTTCTTTTTCTTCTTGCAATGCACGGAGGTTCATTGATAGCGCTCCCTTGGCCAGACCCGTCTCCCTCAACAACTGGTTCCACCCCATAGCTCCTTTCATCAGGGACCTTCGAATTAGGTCCTTCGCCTTAGCTCTGCGGCCCAACGCTGTCCGTCCTATGATCTCCCGCCTTCAAGGTTCAATTATTAAGGTTTTGGTGAACTATCCGTGTTTTGAGCTAAGTTCAAATATTCGCGTATAAATGAACTATATAGCAGTTGCTCGGTACTTTTTCTATCTTCCTCAGACAGGTCGCGGAGCTCAGTCACAGACGAAAACTAGTGGCGTTTTTGTTCGTCCTTCCTCTTCTGTTGATGGGCCTGTTCGGGGCAGCTTTGGGAAACGAAACGGTTCCGGTGGTACCGGTCGGCTCTCAGTCGGGCGTGCTCAACGATCTCAGGAGCGACCAAAACTTGATCGTTCTCTTCAGCATTCTAGGAGCGACGCAGGGCAGTCATCTATCCCCTTTGAGGATCCTAGCGGCCTCCTCCAGGTCACCAACCAACCCCTCGTCTAAGGCTTTCCTGTACGTTGTACTCCTCGGTCAAAATACATCTGTAGTCGTGGTCGATGAGGGGTCCAGGTCCTACTACTCTGCAATCATTGGCAGCAATCGCACCGTCATGGCCGCATGGGGCCCAGCGCCACTACCCGTGTCGTCGAGATACGAAACTATTCCTCAGGTCGACCTCCGGCCCTTGTACTCGGACGAGACTGCGGTGAAGCTAGTGCAAGATGTTGTGGCAATATTCCGACTGGGGCTCGCCATGGAGCTAAGCCAAAGGCGACTATTGGACGTACTATTCCCTGAGATAGTAGGTCTCGAAATAGGCTGGGTAGGAATTCTAGGCACAGCCGTCACGGCTGTCGAGGATCGCGTAGCAGGAGCCAGAAGAAGGATTCTCATGACCCCAGTGTCCAGAGCCAGCTTTGTACTAGGAAGCGCAATAGGAAGCTTCACCTTGATCGGGATTCAACTCATCGTACTATTCGCAACGGCCATCTTTGCCTTCCACGTTAACATCAACGGAAGCATTCTGGACCTAGTTCCAATAATCTCGATCGCGAGCTTCAGCGTGATCGGAATAGGTCTCATCATATCGCACTTCTCCAAGACGCCTGATGAGGCATTCTACCTTTCCACTCTCGTCAACCTACCCATGGGCTTTCTGTCCTCGCAATTCATCCCGTTGGCTCAGGGCCCCCTCAGCATTCTCATACAGTCGCTCCTTCCCATGACCTTTGCCAACCGCGCGCTCAACGCGATCATCTTGGCTGGAGCTTCTCTACAAGCTCTCTTGCCCGAGCTTCTAATCCTCGGACTCTTCGCCGCCTCACTTTACTCCGTAGGGATGGTCATGGTCATGAGGGAGAGGTGACGTAAACCTTGGAGGACGTCATCGTAGTTGAGGACTTGTGGCACTGTTATCATGGAAACCAGGTTCTTCGGGGTGTAAGCTTCGCAGTTCGACGGGGCGAGATATTCGGACTCTTGGGTCCAAACGGAGCTGGCAAAACGACTCTAAGCTCGATACTGACTACGCAGCTTCTAGCTTCGAAAGGTCTAGTTTCAGTGCTCGGCTTGGATCCTGGGCGGAGGGCTCGGAAGCTGAGACCTCGCATTGGACTTGCGGCCCACGAGCTAAGAGTCAGTCCTTTCCTGACGGGATATCAAGCGCTCAAGTTTCACGGTCGCCTCTACGGAGTTCCGACGAGAATTCTAGATGGACGTGTCGCGGAACTCCTCGTTCTAGTTGGGCTTGAGCATAAACAGAACGATCTAATCCGTAGCTATTCGGACGGGATGAGGAGACGCCTCAACATAGCCCTTGCCCTAGTGCACGACCCCGAGATCGTCTTCCTAGACGAACCTACAGTAGGCCTTGATCCCCACGGGAGGAGACAGGTCTGGCACGCGATTCGGGAGCTGAAAGCTCGGGGAAAGTCCTTGTTGCTTACGACCCATTACATGGAAGAAGCCGAGTCGCTATGTGACAGAATTGCCCTCATCGACGCAGGCAGGATCGCGGCCCTTGGCACGCCAGCAGAGCTGAAAGCACATCTCGGTGTCGGAAAGATAATCGAGCTCGGAATGGAATGTTCGCCAGAGATTGTGAAAGAAGTCTCGCAACTTGTGTCTGATGCCCGGGTCTTCGAGAGGGGCGTGATAGCGACTAAGGACCCGGAACCTGTACTCCAACATATTCTGAAACGGTTCGTATCAAACCCCGGATATGGCGGGGCGAGGATCGTGGTCCGTGAACCATCGCTAGAGGACGTTTTTCTCGAACTGACCGGCAGGTCGTTGACAGAGCAAGCGAAGGCGGCAGATGTGAACGGGGGAAGGGAAAAGTCTCAGCTCCATCGGAGGGCTATGTCTCTCTGGAGACCGTTCCGACACCCTGATAGGTAGAGGGACATGACGTCCGTGCTTTGGAGCCTCGGGCGGGGTTTGAACCCGCGACCCTACGGGGCAAATATGCCATTCCGCTTACGAGGCGGATGCTCTCTGTTGCCAGTAGCATCTACCAGGCTGAGCCACCGAGGCATCATCTATTTTTCCGGCTAGGCTTCGACTTAAAGCTCCTACCTAGTTCAAGACTCGGACAGTCATGAGAAAGGGTCTCGGAGAACGGGAGATAATCAGTATCCTGACAAGAGAATTCGATCCTGAATTCACATTTCCGCTCGGATTCACCGACGACGTCGCCGCTTTTCCCTTCTCGCGTAGAAACTGGGCCGTTCTCAAGGCGGACGTTCTGGTGGAAAGCTCTGATATCCCTCCGGGAATGAAACTGTGGGAGGCTGCGAGAAAAGCAGTAGTCGCGACGGTAAGCGATTTTGCTGCAAAGGGAATTCGTGCAAGAGCTCTGCTAATCTCTCTCGGTTTGAAAGCACCAGTCATTCAGTCTACGGTCCGCGAGATTGCTAAGGGCCTGAGGAGAGGCGCAGCAGAATACGGTTGCAGAATAATAGGCGGAGATACCAGCCGGTCGAATGATCTTTTCATCGACTGCATAGGATTTGGATTAGCCAGGCCCGGTCAAATCATCAGAAGAACCGGCGCTATGCCTGGAGATATCGTGGCCACGACAGGAAGATTCGGGCGTACCGCTGCTGGTCTTCGAATCATGTTTTCGAGGGACTTGAACCGTTCCAGATATCGGTCAATTGTAAGAGCCGTCTGCCATCCAGTTGCTAGACTTGAGGAAGGGATCCGATTAGCCAAGACGGGATCCGTGACTAGTTCGATTGATTCCAGCGATGGGTTGGCTTGGAGTCTCCATGAAATTGCTGTGTCGAGTCGAGTAAACCTGCGCGTTGATCGGATCCCAGTTGCTAATGATGTTGTCGAGTTTGCAACCCGGCTAAGACTGGATCCCCTGAAGTTGGCATTGTATGGAGGGGAAGAGTACGAACTCATCGCCACGATCAACCGCAGGAAATTTTCATCGGTAAAGCACACGGTTCCATCTCTGATCCCGATAGGTACTGTTGAAGCAGGGGAGGGCCAGGTCTACGCACAACTCGATAGTGAATGGAAGCGGCTGAGACCGGCTGGATGGGATCACTTCCGATCCTCTTCAAGAATGCCCCTGCGCGTTTCTGCTTCTAATCGCTGATCAAGCATAATCTAGAAGAACTTCGGTCGAAGCGGCTACCACCGAATTGACGAGGACCGAAGAGACATACAACGTCCCTCGTGGGGCAGCTTACCTCACCAGTACCCAAGTGGTCCTCTACGCTACTTACTTCATCTTCTATGCCCTACTAACGAGGGTTCTCAATCCAGCAGAAGTAGGCTATGTCGGTATCCTCGCATCCGCCCAAGCCGTCTTCACTACGATAACATCGCTGTCTCTCCCTTCAGCCGCCACCCGGTTCATCTCTGCAAGCTTAGCCAAAGGCGACATAGAGGCCGCGGGCGGTGTCGCAAGAACAGTGCTCAAGATATCCATCGTGTCAGCCCTCGCAGGACTTTTCCTCGGAGGAATTCTCTCACCCCTCGCAGTCACAGTCTTTTCGGGACCAACCAATCTAGGATCCATTCTCTTCGTGACGTTTCTAGCGGCATTCTTTCTAGACCTTGTTACAGTGTACACAGGCTTTTTCTTGGGTGTTGGTAGATACGCAGCAACTCTCTACCAGAACATTCTCTACGTTCCTCTAAGCAGGGGACTGGGACTTATCTTCGCCCTCAAGATGGGTGTTATCGGAATCGTCTCCGGATGGGCTGTCGGTGCATTTGCAGCGCTAGCATTGTCCGTATACCTGTGGCACTCGAAGTTTCCGCGTCGGACATCATACCCTGCTCGTCCGCTCCTCGCCTTCAGTCTACCAGTACTAGCTTCTTCCATCATAATCTTGGCCCAGCAGTGGGGGGACATTTGGGTCCTACAAGGTTTCACCGCTAATCTTGCTACAACCGGACCGTACTACATAGTAGTCTCCAGTGTCACTTTTCTATCTATATTGTGGATTCCCCTCAGCCAGGCGATTTACCCAGCTTTGTCCGCAAGCCACTCTACTGGACAAGCAGGTGCAGTGTCTGATAGGCTGGCTATGGCCTTCAGGCTGACAAATCTAGCGGTTCTGCCCACTGGTGCGGCTTTGGCGGCTGTCTCTCCAACTGCCCTGTACCTTGTCTATGGACCCACCTACATGAAGGAGGCTTTGACACTATCGATATTGGCGCTCGCGGCCGTCTTCACGGCTCAGGGAGCATTGCTGTTTACCACACTACAAGCTGTCGGAAGGACCAGGCAATATTTCGAAATCGCCTTAGCGAGTACTTTGGTATATGTGGGAATCGTTGCTGTTGGGGTCGAATTCTTCCAGATCGGAACCCTAGCAGGTGCAATCGGACGGGCGTTGCTTGCGATCTTGATCGTTCTGCTTGCCAGATGGTCACTCCATCATACGATCTCGGCACATACTACGGCGGCAATGGGGAAAGCGATTCTTCTCGGTTTGGGCTCGGGATTACCGCTCCTTCTGGTTGATCAATTTTTCTTACGGGTTAACTCGTTCGGGTTTCAACCTGTATTCCAGCTTGCAGTGTTAGCGGGCCTATTTGTCGCAGCTTTCGCATTCGTGAGTAGGCATTTGCGCGTGTTTCATCACGGTGACTTTGCAATTATTCGTGATGCACTGCCGAGACGGCTTCAGCCTTACTTGAAAATCGTGCAACGACTGATCATCAAAGAGAAACAGTGAATATTCTCTCGTGAACTGGCGGGCCCGGAGGGATTTGAACCCTCGACCTTCGGCTCTCCACTGCATAGTTAGAGGGCCGACGCTACTGTCCAAGCTGAGCTACGGGCCCAGTTGACGCGACCTGAGGCCCGGACGTAGAAATGTCTTCTGAAAGATGGAGGATTCTAAGAGGAGGAAAAAAGGAATAGTGGGGAGTTATCGGGCAGGCCTATTTCTTCATGTTAAGCCTGCGGAGACTATTCCAGGACATGAACATGAAGCCGGTGAGGGCGATCAGCACTGCGAGAGTTGCTATTGGGATTGCCGAGGAGACCAGTGATAGTGGAGTGTAGGTCGAGAAAGCGACGGGGATGATAACACTAGAGGTTTGATATGAAAAGGCGTAGTTTCCTCCCATCCCGAGAAGCAAACAGCTTGCATAGATGCCGTATCGGCCGTTCGATCCGCAGAAGGATGATCCGCCGACTGAGCTGATGAACTGGCTTGGAACCGTGAAACCTGTTTGGTACGAGTACGTGTTTCCACCACCATTGGCGCTGGTTAGTTCAGCGAATGGATTGATGTTCTTAGAGACATTGCCCTGCCATGTGCTGCCGGAGTATCCTGCCCATGGAAAGTAGGTCGTGACGTTTCTGATCTCGAGAGGGCCGCTCGGATTTGTGTTGATAATTGTAACGGTGAGAGTGCCTGAGTCGCCGGGCACGTATGATGCTCTGTCAGTTTGTAGACTGATCTGCCATCCTGAGGCACCAGATACGTTGTGTGGTAGTGTGTTGCTTAGAGGTGAAAGTAGTGCGAGCGATGCTATGATTAGTCCCGCTAGTACTATGGCTTTCATGTTCCGAGGCGTCTAATAGAATTCGTATGGAGATTCTGCTACCCCGTCTCAGTGTCATTAGTAACAGGTTGATCCCGCCTGTGTTCATAGAGCGACTAGTGACGATGAGTGCGCATCCGCGAAAAGCTTGATTACATAACGAGAATCCAGCGCACGATCCGGGGCTCGTCGTCTAAGACGCTTCTCAGCGTCGGCGAAGCCTGGTTAGGACGTCGCCCTGACACGGCGAAGGTCGCAGGTTCGAATCCTGCCGAGCCCACCACAACCCCGCAATCTGATGCACTAGGATACTTCTAAGACGAGAAAATCAGCCCGATGTATTCGGATCCACGGAGAATAATAAGAGTGCCTTATCATGCACCATGCTGAGCTTCGGGGGTCGGAGTTTCTACCACGACTAGGTTATTCATGATAGCATCTCTTTCTCCAAGAACATATCCGTCGTTATCGCAGAAGTAGACCTTGAGTCGTGGGATCCATCTCATTATGGTCCCGTCCCTGTAGCATCTGACCTTCTCCAATTCTTCACTCTAGTCGTGGCATATGCTCTTTGACTTGGAATTCTCCGGGAAAAGGGTTAGACTATTCTGGTTTTGTTGATCTTCTTGTTCTGCCAGGAATATCTTCGAAGCTTAGTGATTGCGCCGAAACCACAGGCAGCGCATCGTTTCTTCCGGACATGGTAAGCGTGCCTACCGCATCGTCGGCATCGGATGTGAGTACCCTTGCCTCCTGCCTTTCCGAACGAGGTGGTCCCTTTGGTCAATTGAAACGGGACGATTGACTATCCGGTTTAGGATAAAGGTTGCATTACAAGATTTGCGAAGTGTCTCGATTTAGAGCGCTTGGCGACTAGATCGTAAGATGTCCACGGAGTTCGTCGAGTGTCTGGTTTACTTGGATCTTCGTCTCTTCGTTGTCTGTCGTCGTCTTGTCGTAGAGGCTTGTTGGTGGAGTCTCGCCGGAAGCGGCGACATATGCTTCTTTCCATTTGGACGGAAGATTGTCACTGAGCTTTAGGCCCGCGAGTGTGGCGAAGGCTATCGTCCAGACCCTTGGAACATTTCCCAGAGTATACCCGCCGCCTCCATACAGGAGGAGACGTCCTTCACACAGTTCATGTGCGAGACGGTGCATTTCCTCAAGGATCTTTTGGTAAGCGCTCGTCGTCATTCGCAAATGGGCCAGTCTGTCATCAGCGTGACCATCAGCACCACACTGGACGAGAATCACTTCAGGCTTGTATTTTCTGACAAGGCTCGGTACAATCTGTTTGAACGCTGCAAGATATGCTTCGTCACCTGTCAATGGAGGCAGGGGAACGTTAACCTTCAAGCCTCTCGCTTCGCCCTCCCCAATCTCATCCGTGAAACCTGTACCCGGAAAGAGGAATCGACCGCTCTCGTGAAAATCAATGTCAAGTACTGCTGGCTCATCGTAGTAGCCGTACATCACTCCGTCTCCGTGATGAGCATCAATGTCAAGGTATAACAGACGGCTAACGTGAAACTTGGATCTTAGATGAGCGATCACTATCGCCGGATCGTTGAAGATGCAAAACCCTGATGCTCGCTCAGGGTGTGCGTGATGAAGTCCGCCGGCCGGATTGAACGCGTGCGATGCTTTGTTCGTCATCACGTTTTCACAAGCTGCAAGGGACGCGCCTACAATGAGACTTGAAGCCTCGTAGCATCCCCTGAATGCAGGTGTGTCTCCCATATCGAGCAGGCCCGATCCCTTCCGGCTGTAGGTTTCGACAAGCCTGACATATTCCTCATCATGGAACAGCTTGATCTCTTCTCTATTGGCTAGACGTGGGGGAACTACTTGGATAGCGTCACTCTCTAACGCGCCTGTAGTTCTCAACAGGTCATAGGTCAATTTCACCCTGATCGGCCTTAACGGATGTGAAGGGCCAAGATCGTAGTTGAGGAACCCATCGTCCCATACCAGCATACTCTTGCCCGCCAAGAAACATCGACCTATGAACGGTTACTCGACGTGGGTCAATGCAATAGGAGACTTTTCGTAAAGTCTGACGCTCTTGATATTCGTGAATTCTAGAATTCCGTACCGTGACAGTTCTCTTCCGATCCCGCTATGTTTGACTCCGCCAAAGGGCATCCGAGGATCTGAGACAACAATGTTATTGACCGTTACGAGTCCACTAGTTATTTGTCGCGCTACTTTCTCGGATCTGCGGATATCTTGGCCCCAGACGCTAGCGCCTAACCCGAATTCAGTCTGGTTAGCATATTTCACGGCTTCTTGCTCGTCTTTGACAACCATGACAGGTGCGACGGGTCCGAAGACCTCCTCACGCATTACGGGCATGTCTGTCTTTACGTCCGTTAGTATCGTTGGAGCATAGTAAGAGCCCTTCCTTTTCAGTCGCTCACCGCCTAGCTCAACTCTTGCGCCCTGGCTCACCGAGTCTTTCACCTGCTGGTCAAGTGACCTGAGTGCCGCCTCGCTAACCATCGGCCCTAAATCCGTTTCAGGGTCAATCGGGTCGCCGATTCTGAGAGATCTTGTCTTGGCGATGAACTGGTCCAGAAATTCGTCCGCCACCTTTTTTGCTACAAAGAATCTCTTGCTAGCGATACAGCTCTGACCGCAATTAATGAAGCGTCCGGCCACAGCTCCTGAGGATGCTGCCTCGACATTGGCATCTTCCAGTACGATGAAGGGATCGCTGCCTCCAAGCTCCAGAACGAACTTCTTCAATCCCCCACCTGCCATTCCTGCAACCTGACGACCGGCAGAGACGCTTCCAGTAAACGAGACCGCTGTCGTCGGGGCCCCGAGCATATAGGCTGCAACTTCTGAACTACCCAATACGGTGTTAAAGCACCCAGAAGGCAGGCCGCTTGAATCGAACGCTGATTGCAATGCCAGACCTGACTGGGGTGTGACGCTTGAAGGCTTGAACACGACTGTGTTGCCAGCCATCAACGACGGAGCGGTAAACCTGATGCACTGCCACAATGGAAAATTCCAAGGCATGATAGACGCGACGACCCCAAGTGGTTCGAACGCAACGTAACTATCAGTAGCATCCGTCTTGGTAAATTCAGGGTTCAAGAATTTTTGACCGTTCTCAGCATAGTATTCCAGGGCCCAAGCACACTTGACTATCTCAGGGATGGATTCTTTGATGGTCTTTCCCATCTCAAGCGTGATGATCCTGCCCAGCTTCTCTTTCTGGGAACGCAGAATCTGTGCGGCTCGTTCTAAGTATGGTGCCCGTTTGGCCGGCGTCAACTGTCGCCATTTCTCGAATGCTTTCCTCGCTCTCTCAACGGCTTTGCCGACATCAGTCTTCGTGGACGTTCTGAATCTTCGCAGGGTCCTACCGTTTGCGGGATTTACGGTCTCGATCCATTTGCGAGAAGTTTTAATGGGCAAGCAACAGATCCTCGATGTTTCACATTGTCTTGAATCGCCTATAAGATCAACGAAGCAGTCTACGCTATTACTATCTTGGTGGACCGGGCGGGACTTGGACTGAAACGGGTTCAAATCCACTTCTTACGAGGCAGGAGGTACATCATTCAAACTGTCGCCAACGCGAATCGAGCGAGCTATTCTTCCGGCAAAGTGCACAACTTGTGGAACAGTTCACTTGCTCTTTGATGGAAATGTCAGGTTGACGTATTCAGCGCCCCACGAGAAGAGGTATTCCTATACTGTCGAATGCTGGAACCATTGCGTTCCTTGTAAGCTCGATCCTCAAGTGACTGGCTGAACTATCTGTTCTGGGGCCCGAAAGGACTTTCTCCCATTGCATCTTCTCTCACTGTGAACCAGTCGCACTTCCCGGCATTGAAGATCTGATCAAGAACATTCCGTGGCCGTCAATTGATTGGGAGGATAACCCCGAAGAAATGGTGAGACCTTACCTCTACTTGACGCCAAACATTTACATCCGCTCTTCGCGTGCTCTCGTCCATAATGGACTCTACGAGTCCATCGACTCGGTCTCGTTGGCTCACGAGGGACGTATTGCTGATCTCCTTTTCGGCATTCTTCGCAGATACAGAAGACATGAAGCTTCTGGGCGTAGTCGAAGGCAATGAACTTGTTCCCAGACCTGCCCGTTCGAGCTTCGGAACAGCGCTACTGAACCCTCCTCTTTTTTATGGGCCGTACCGGCCTCCGGTCGTAACTCTTTGAATGGCTCTTGAATACTAAGAACCAAGACCAATTTCTGTGAACCTTAATATCACGAAAAGTCGGCGGGTAGGCGGCTTGGCGTCTAAGAGAAGTCTCGTAGTGATCTCGTCGCCTGAGAAGGCGAAGGTGCTCGTTGACCCCATGAGGAGAGAGATTCTTAGACTGCTTTCCGGACATCCAATGACACAGAACGAACTGGCCGAGGCTCTCGGCCTTTCAAACCCGTCAGTGGCTCACCACTTGAAGCTGCTCTTGGGTACTAGATTGGTGGCGGTGGAGAGAGAGGAGAAAGAGTTGCACGGGATTCTCCAGAGATTCTACGAGACGACCTCTCTCGCATACTTTGTTGATACCAGGAAACTTCCTCTCGACATAGAGCGGTATTACATGTCCAACAACCTCGAAAGGGTCCGAGGAATCCTTGCAGCGTTGAACGTAGAGAGGAAACAGGCTAACGTAATCCCTACGAAAGACTTGGAGGAGTTCGCAAGGGTACTTGCCTCTGCAATGGTAGAAGTCGCTCCTAGATACGCTAGACTCACAGCGTCAGACAGAGAAGAGGTAATTGCTAAAGTGCACTTCGAGGCGCTGAAATATCTACTCCACAGACCGGAACTCATCCCCGACACAGTGAGGAAGCTCCTGAATAGTTCGATGGAAGAACCCTAGCACAATCACCCTTCATTCCTGGGTTCGGATTCAGAACGCCCATGTCCACGGAGCTGAAATAGCCTATGAACGAAACCCGCATCTGTCACGGAGTCCCTTTGCTACGCTTGTTCCAGATGTTGAGACGTGGGCGAATGACGCAACTAATCGTTAAGATAGGTTTAAATGTTCAAGTCGTAGCCACCGTTGTTCGACTGAAACATGGTTTCGGAAAAAATCATGCGTTTCCAAGGCAAGAACAAGGACCTCAACCAGCTGTCGCAACAGATCGTCCAGCAGCTACAGTCTGAGGGCTATAAAACCCAGTCAAAGACAGTCCCGCTTGGCACAGTTGTCCAGGCTCAGAAGGCAGGCATACTGCGGGACATCATCACGGCGGACAGAGCCTTCACGATAATGATCTCAGGACAGCCCAACGATTTCACTGTCCACCTTGGAATCGGAAAATTGATGACGAACATTGCAATAGCCGCTGCCGAAACTCTACTGCTGAGCGAACTCTTCTTGGCTGTCGATGTGCCTGAAATGTTCTGGACCCGTCACGTAGAAGGCGGACTTGCCAAGGAGATGAGCCAGATAGTCGAGGGCCAGACAGTAACAGCATCAGCTGTCTAGCATCTGCACCGCCTGAGACTGCCCGCTAGTCCAAACTTCCCCTATTTCTGACCGTCTCGTCAGCCGAAGTTACTCATTAACGGATTCCACTCGCAACAGGCTCATGAGAGCCTCCCCCCGGGGAGCAGCCGGCCAGGGAATAGGCACTCTTCGAGTAACTGTAACCCATACATGACAGAGTACCTGCGATAAGGACTGCTGACAAGATGCGCATAGTCAACTCGTCATACAACCTGACCCACCGTCCAATTAGGCATCAATCAGTTCTCTGTCCAGCTTTAGTGTATATGTGAATCTGCTACAACCCCAGCCTTGAGTTGCAGTCGGTGGGAGGCGGCGCACGTGAGATCTATAAGTTTAAACGTCACAGTCGCCTCCATCGCGTTTCTGGTCCAGAGGCGGAGATCGATGCAGGTCGTTGAACTGAAGAATGTTCATGATCAGATAGGACCCGCCGCCGAGTTCTTGAGAACACACATCAAGGGTTCCCTACGTGTGAAGGGTAGCCAGATAGAGATTGAAGGAGTAGAACATTATGAGGTGAAGCTTCTCCTGCATAAGTTCCTCTATCACAGAGATCTGGAGGGCTATAAGGTCCATAGTCAGGTAGGTTTCATAGAGATTGTACCCCCCAGAAAAGAGGAGGATTCTGAAGAGTCGAAGGGGAGGCGGCCAACAGCACCCGAAACGATGCCCTACTTCTTCCCTGGCCATGCAGCTCAAAACTAGCCTGGTTCTTAGGCCAAGAAAAGGTTCGCCATACGTATCTTCTGGGTCCGGGCGAGCCCACCACGCCTTGTCAGAGACTTAACTTGGCTTCCGGAATTGTGCTTATATGTACTAGTAAAGTGGTTCAAATCCCGCCCGCGCACCAGCGATACTTCTGTAGCATTTGAAATGACCTCTCTGACGAAGCGCAAGCCCCTACGTGGGATTCGCACCAAGACAACGACAATTGGGGTTGGGAGCAAATGCAAGTCCAAGCCCTCTCCACTCTATTTCTTGTTATGATGAAACACAGGAAACGCGTCTATGAGCGACCCGAGGATGAGAGCGTGGCGATCTTGTAAAGTAACTGACGCTTCGGTGTCCGGCGAACACTGGGCTTAAGAGAAATTATCCGAGTTCTATTGCGAATCAGCACTTGCTGTCGCCGCTAGCGACTATGTTATTGATTGCCATTGTAACCTTCCTAGGTTTCTTCGGGAATATTATTTTCAAGAAGAAAGGAGTGCCAGAGACCCTATCGCTCATATTTCTTGGAATAGGCGTCCAAGTGACGGGAATAATTCCACCGAGCACTGTGAGCGTCCTTGTACCGATTCTGAGCGGGTTAACCCTCGCGATAATGCTGTTCGGTGTTGGGATGGAACTTGACTTGAGAGACCTGTTCGGGGAAGGCTCTGAGGCAGTCGCTAGATCCACTCTCTACATGTTCCTCAGCATGTCGTTCATAGCTGCAATCTTCTACTTTTCGGGCCAGGGCATATACCAGTCCCTGATTCTAGGTTCGATTATAGGCGGAGAGACAACAGCAGCTGCCATACCAGCCATTACAAAACGGCTCGCGAAAGACAATCACAAACTCGTAGCCAACCTGACAACAGAAGCTGTCTACAATTCAATCGTGCTCGTCATATTGTTCTTCGTCTTCCTCAACGGCTACGTCAACGCCACACCACTAGACCTCGTAGGAGTGAAGATAATGCTCGTGACGTTCTTCAGCCAGTTCTCAATAGGCGCGGTCATGGGCACACTGGGCGCAATCTTCTGGGTGCGATTCCTTAAGGTTGTGAAGATGGCCGATTACCTGTACCTGGCAACGTTTGGGTACATCCTTGGAATCTACGCGATTACGAGCGAGGTGGGCGGCAGCGGAATACTCGCGGTTCTGGTTCTCGGCGTCATGTTCCTCAACCTCGGGAAGTTCTTCAAGAGCTTTACCGTCGATCCGAAGATAGGGGGATACCTCGCTGGTTTCCAGGGCGAAATATCGTTCTTCCTCAAAACATTCTTCTTCGTCTTCCTAGGCCTCGAACTCTCACTATCATCTTTCTTCACCTTGGGAAGCTGGTATATTGCAAGTGCAGCTATGATCGTCCTTATCACGACACGAGCTCTAAGCACTGCCATAGTGGATCGTAAGAGAGACGGATACAGCAAGAGTGTTATTCGTTACATGATGGCGCAAGGATTGACACCGGCGGTCCTTTCCACTACCCTCTTGACCTATACGGTGGCAGGGTCTGCGCAGATAATACTCATAGCTACTCTCGTTATAGTCCTGACAAACATCTTCACTACCCTAGGATCGTTCAGATTGGCCGGTATCGACGCCAAAGCTCATCTCGCGCCAAAGCTCGAAATGCCAACTCCCATCACTCCAAGGTAGTATCGCGGATATCGACACGCGCTCTAGATGCCGGGAGAATCCGGAGTTGTTGTGACGCTAGACTCGGCATACACGGCAAACGCCTCAGAAAGACTCCTGCTAACTTTATTTCCAAACGATAACGCTCAAACCTGAAACTTGGACCCTGGGACATTCTTCCTAATCGTACTGATTTCCGCATTTGTCGCTGGGATTCTGGGATCACTTCTTGGCCTTGGAGGAGGAGTAATCATCGTCCCGGTCCTGACCCTGTTTCTCGGCGTACCTCCACTGTTCGCCATCGGAGCCAGCATCGTCTCGGTGATAGCGACCAGCAGTGGTGCAGCCTCGCGCTACGTCAAAGACCATATTACGAATCTTAGAATCGGAATGTTCCTAGAGATAGCGACAACCATCGGCGCAATAACAGGAGCGGTCTCTACACTGGCCCTCCAGAGGGCAGGGCTTGAAGGAGTAATCTACGTAACTTTCGGAACAGTCCTCATACTGTCAGTCCTCCCCCTGCTCCGACAGATCGGCGAGGAAATACCGACTAATGTTCAACCAGACCGGATCAGCAAGAGATTGGAGCTCAACGGAGAATACTACGATCATGCGCTGAACAAAAGAATACGGTACGAGTCGACCCGGTCGCCTTTAGCACTGGGAATAATGTACGTTGCCGGCTTGATATCGGGGCTCCTCGGTATCGGAAGCGGCGTCCTCAAAGTAGTCGCTCTCGACGTCGGCATGAAGCTGCCGATGAAAGTGTCTTCTACCACCAGCAATTTCATGATAGGCGTTACAGCGGCGGCCAGCACTGGAATATTCTATCTCAGCGGTTACATCAATCCGTTCATCGCTGCACCTGTCGTCCTAGGGGTGGTTTCCGGCTCTCTCATTGGCACAGAGATTCTGACGAAATCGCGGAACGCGTTCATCCGAAAGATCTTCGTACCCGTCATACTTGTTCTCGCGGTTGAGATGCTTTTGCGAGGCCTTTAACCAAACCATGTCGGAAGCTGAGAAGGATTTCAACAGAACAATCGGCCTCGTTCTCAGGGTCGGCGTCACAATCGCGTTTGCCGTCATCGCCATAGGTTCTGGTCTGCTGTTCGTCGAGGGGCAGAGCGGGTATGGCTCTCCAGGCAGTGCTGAGCAACTTTACAATAACCGTTTCGTGCTAGGTTTGGCCCCCCTCTTTCAGGGAGTCTTCGCTGCAAAGCCCTTTGCAATAATCGACTTTGGCTTGATCCTGCTCTTCGCGACTCCACTCGCAAGGGTCTTCATTTCGATATTTCTCTTTTTTGAGGAGAAGAGATACATTTTCGTCTGGATAACAATCGTAGTTCTCAGCATCCTTCTGCTGAGCACATTCGTGATTGGACCATTGCTGAGTTCTGGCACTTAGGTTCGGGGAAAATGCTAAGGGTCTAACTTCAGATCGACTTACCATGGTTCCAATTCTATTCAACAGGAGCTGAATCAAGAAGTAAACATCCTCCGTCCCCCTCCTATGTTACCGATTCGCTGCGGTGTTCTTGTCTAAGGTTCTGACCGGTCGGAAGCTGCAGGGGTATCGTTACTAACTCTGCCCGACTTTGAAGCGGTTTCCGTGGGCAAGTCTGCCTTACATATCGGTCAGGCTAGCGATCGAGTTGAAGATGAGTCGCACGAAGATACGCCTTGTGGGGGCAGTCGCTGTTGGACTGGGAAACATTATTGGTGCTGGGATTTTCGTCTTGGCCGGATCGGCCATCAACGCTTCTGGCCCTGGTGCGCTGGTAGCTTTCGCGATCACTGCTGCATTGGCAGTGAGCGTCGGACTCAACACGGCAGAACTCTCCTCAAGATATGCCAGCCTTCAGGGGGGAGTCTACAGCTTCGCCCGGGAGACGATGGGCGATACGATCGGGTTTCTCGTAGGCTGGTTTCGGCTCATCGCCTACGCCGTAAGCGGGGCAGTCGTAGCTCTCGGATTCGCTGGCTACCTGATCAGCCTCGGTGTTCCCAGCACCACATACTATCCCGCCGCCGTGCTGCTGATCGCGTTCCTAGCTCTCATAGAGGTAAGAGGGATCAGGCTCGCGTCCGAGCTTGAAGTCGGACTTGTGGCTGTGAAGATAGTCGGGCTCGGACTCTTCCTCGCGGCAGTCTTCACCCTTGCCAAATACAGCCCAGGCAATTTCACGCCAGTATTCCCGAGCAGTGGACTGGGCGTGCTCATGGCCGCGAACATTGCCTTCTTCGCCTACTCTGGGTTCAACACGATCGCAACCTTGACCCCGGACGTGGATAATGGTGAGAGAACCGTTCCGAGAGCCATAATCCTATCGATCATCATCAGTACCGCACTCTACCTGCTCGTAGTATTCGGTCTCCTGATATCCTCGAACTGGAGAACTTACGGGGTCGCGTCCAACCCGCTTAGCCTCGCCTTGGCATCCGTTCAAGCCCCACCTGCGATCACTTACGCAGTTGACCTTGCGGCGCTCGCCGCTACTTTTGCCGTTACGCTGTCTCTGATAATCGCGGGAGCGAGAACCACGAAACAGATGGGAGAGGACAAGCTCCTACCCACCTCGCTCGGCCATGGCTCCAAGACCCCGGGTCTCATAATCGCGGCAATAATGATAGCATCGCTAGGCCTAGGCAACGTAGAGACGATAGCTCTGGTCGCAAACTTTGGAATAGTTTTCTCCTACATGCTCACCGGGATCCAGGTTGCTATTATTCGCAAGAACCCGACTACGGCACACTTCTCATCGCCAGGATATCCGTCTGTTCAGATCTTCTCGATCGTCCTCTCGACCGTAATGCTCCTGGCCCTCGGAATCCAGTCGCTGATGCTCGGCGCGGCCACCCTAGTAGGTGGCCTCGTCTTCCACTCGTTCTACACCCACATCCGAACCAGAAAAAACACATAGGTTGCGTAGGTGAGGGAGTTCTTCATATCGTTTGACGAACTGACGATGCGCGTACTCCTCGTAGTGACGGGACTAGCTGCAGGATACCAGGCGTTCACCCTCTCCAAGAGGCGCCCAGAACCCGCGGATTCTGGACAATGGGGGAGGGACCCTACCAGAAATCTGACGCGGGTGCGGGACCTGTTTCTCATTCTTACTCTGGGGCTTGTCTTCTCTGTAGCGGTCAGCCCGAGCATTGTATTGATCAACGTCCTTGAGCTGAGTTTTCCCTTGGACAGTCTGGTTCAGACAATAGGGATCTGTCTGATCGTTACAGGGTCAATTCTAGGCGCATGGGCGCTCAGGACTCTGGGAGAGTTCGCCTCAGAAAGGATCATGATCATGAAGAACCATCGTCTCGTCCAAACGGGCCCTTACAGATTTGTAAGACATCCGATGTATGGCTCAACGCTTCTCATTGGACTTGGACTCTTCCTATTGTACCTCAACATCATTTTCCTCATCCTACTGCTCCCTATCTTCGCAATCGACATCTATCGCGCCAAGGTTGAAGAGAAGATGTTAGCCTCACCTGACGTCTTCGGGACCCGATACCAGGAATATCGAAGCAGAACACGCAGGTTCATTCCTTATATCTTCTAGGCGCCCCGCGAACAGACGAGGCCATAGTGGTAGAGACCACCCGAGATTGTTCCAGTGACGCTAAACCCGTTCGTCGTCATGATCTTCCTTGAGTCTTCCTCTGTGAGTCGGATCTTGAGAGGAGGCCCAAAGCCGGTCTCGATCTTCTGCCAGTCGATATCAACAACCGTCCCCCTTGCCTTGGCGATCCGGTTAACCTCGGTCAAGAACCTGGCATGGTCCTCAAGGTCACGAAGTATGTCCGCAAAGAACACGAGATCGACGGACCTGCTCGGATTCGAAGTGTGAGAAACGTCAGCTTGAGCGACCATGACGACGTTTTCTGGAAGACGGGATTCCTCGACATTCCTAGTCAGACGCTCTAGCATTTCGGGACTCGAATCCACAGCGTAGACTATTCCTGCATCTCCAACTTTCAGCGCGATTGGGATAGTGAAGAAGCCTGGGCCACAGCCAAGATCAGCCACATCCATTCCTGGACGCAGACGCAACTGGTCAACTATCAGCCACTGAGAGTTGGCTCATGTCCGATCATTGGAAAGATGATGCTGTCCATGTGTTACGACGCGTTGCAGAGAATGAGAAATCATAGGATTTTGCGACAATTTCTCTTTGTCGAACTTTTTGACCTGCACGTGAGGTAGTATGATTGCGAGTCGGACAGTTTTGCAGCGGCCACCGATGACAACCGCGGCCAACTCATTCTGACAGCGACAGCCTCCGCGGAAACTCTCGGCCTGGCCATTGGGGCATGCGGCAGGTTTCAACTGCTAGCCGAGCGGCCCAAATCGGTCCTCAGCGCGTCGTTCGCAAAGGCCGAAACTTGATCAAACGGAATGTTTGGACCTTGTTCAGACTCTTCCCTAATCGCGCCAGCGTGAAAGACTACAGCACCAGCGACAGCGACGACGGCCGAATAGGATTCTCTGAACTCGTTATTGGTATACGGTAACTGGACGCAAAGGCTTGCTGGTCTGCTGCCGCCATCGGGGTCGCCATTGTCGGTCGCCTCTCCTCTAACAAGCCGGCCATTGAGATAACGAGAAAGCCACACAAGCTGATTGCTGTAGCCGTTGGAATGCGACTCTAAGAGGAACCCCTGCTGGTGAATAATAAGGTGGCAAGGCCATACCAACCAATTCGAGGTTCAGGTCAATGGCCTACTTCCCTGCTAAACACTGGGAGTCGGAGGCTGACAAGTGGGATGCTACTGTAGCCAACCAGCGTTTTCCGCACTATTTCTATTATTATGAAGCCGATCTCTATATTGCCGACCTCTTGGAAGGATCGCAATTTGCTCTGGAACTTGGAGCGGGGACCTGCGGCTCAACGGTCAAACATGCATCGAAGGATAGACGAATTGTCGCCATTGACTATTCGAGAAGGATGCTTGAGGCTGGAAGAAACAAGCTTCGAACGGCTGGTTTGTCTGACTTTGTTGACATAGTGGTAGCAGACGTTTGCAATCTTCCATTTCGCGAGCTTTCTTTCGACAAAGTGTTCAGTCGAGG
Organism: Bathyarchaeia archaeon; assembly: GCA_035656295.1. Lineage (GTDB taxonomy): Archaea > Thermoproteota > Bathyarchaeia > 40CM-2-53-6 > 40CM-2-53-6 > 40CM-2-53-6. Next base: position 852,011 of record DASRSU010000008.1, read on the forward strand.
AGTAGCTCTCTCCTATGCTAGGGACCCAGAAAGGTTTGCTGGCGAAGCTTGCAGGGTCTTGCAGAGAAATGGCCGTCTCGGCATCGACTTCATGAACAGAATCTCGGCTGACAAGGTCGAACGAAAAATCTGCGGATTCGAACGCATCAACGGGCAATTGTACTACGTGGAAATGTTCAACGAGAATGGGAGGCAGAAGAGGATCGGCTATATGGTTCCGAAAGAAATGATTGACTCCCAACGGACTGAAAGCTCGTCTTTCGGTGGCTTCGAGTCTAAACCTGAATGGCTCAAACTGGACGGATTAGCTAGGGAGGAGTGGTGGGCAGTGTTCTATGCGCCGGCTGAAGCAAGGCGCTTGCTAAGAAGCTCTGGTCTCAGAGAAATCAAGTTATACCCTCTCGGCTGTTTCACGCGTGGGATTCGGAATCCGGCTTTGAATAGATTTCTTATAGATAATCGGGATCAAATCGCACGAGTCCAGAAGGAATTGGCTCAGATCTTCAGCCTAGACCAGGCCATCCACATCTTCATGACCGCTGTCAAGAAACCATGAACGAGTCTATTCTCTCTTGGCCAGGAGTTTCTCAAGTGTTTCGCGCGCCTGGCTTGCTTTCGTCACTTCGCCGCGGGACAATTTAGTTGACATGATGTAGGCCCAAACTTGCGACAAGGCGTTGTATGCTTGGAAAAGAAAGTACCGATCTTCGCTGGTCCCCTTGTCGGCTATTTGATACTGAACACTTCTCCCACCCCTTCGTTTGGTAAGCCGGCCCTTCGCAGCTAGTTTCTGCAATGCTTGGCTTGCGCCGGACTGTGAGATTCCTAGCTTCGACGCAAGCTGAGAGGGGCTAGTTGCCCCCGAGCGCACCTGTTCGATGATTTCGCGCTCCCTTTCCGTGATTTCTGCCATTCGTGTGAGCCTGCGAGCTACGTCGAAGCTAATGTTATATGCGATTATTACACTTATGCGTAAGTTAAGTGTAACTTGCGTGAAGTATAACCTGTGCGGTTCGTGCTTAAAGGCGTTGTGAACCCAGAAATTGGTGGACCGGGCGGGATTTGAACCCGCGGCCCTACGGAGCAGGGTTAGTGCCTTCCCGCATTTTAGGTCCCCGAACGGGACCTGCCAAGCGGGCGATCTTTGGCCAGCCCATGGCTGAATACCAGGCTGATCTACCGGCCCACGAGAAAACGCCAGAACTCCTACCACTGTTAAAGTGTTTACTTCAATTGAACTCGGAGTCCCGTTCTCATACCTCGCAGTTCAGGTGGTTACAGAGGTCTAGTTTCACTCTTCGCTAGATCAGGCCCTATTGGAGCGAGCCGGTTTCGTCGAAGGAGGAGTCCTGAGGTAAGGCTCAATGTCGAAAAAATTATGACCCCGGTGTAGAAGACGGCTTGGATGCCCGCTTGAGGATTCAGTCCTCCTTGGGAGCCTATGTCGTCAGCTAACCCAGCTAATACAGTTCCTAAGGCTATTCCTGCACTGAGCATCAAGCTGTAAAGGCCCATTGCCGACCCCCTATACTCATGTGCAGCCTTGTCACCCACAAATGCGAGTATCGTCGGAACTAGTGCAGATCCTAGAAAGAACATTATTCCCCCAAAAATCCCGAGAACTCCGACTTCTTGAATTGTGATTAGAAATGATTGACCCGGTGGAATCAGGACCAGTTTCTGAAATAGTTCCGGAAAAACTAGTAGGAAGCCGATTTCGCCAGCAACTCCTATCATTATTGTCCTAGTTCTACCGATCTTATCGGACAGTCGACCGAAGAACAGGGCTCCTGCACCTAGTATTAGGAGACCGAGAATAATAGTAGGTGCAGAAGACGAGGACAATACGCGTCCTGGCTCGGTGCTAGCACGTGAGGCTAGCCGGGGAAGGAAGAAGTACATTCCGGTAATTATTGTCATTGAAAACCACAATGGGAATATCGCGGACACCTCGCCAGTAAGGCTTTCATACATTTCTCGGAGCGACTTTCTCTTTTCGGAAGTATGCGGGGGCTCACGGAGGAAAAAGTAGATGAACACTGTAGCGGCAGCGAAAATTGCCGATACAACAATGAACGCGTTTCCGAGCCGGTTAAAGATCGTCGAGAAAAACAATCCGAGAAGGATTCCTATCCCGTAACCTCCCAAGTTGGCAAAGTCAAATCCGCCCATACCTGCGCCTCTGTTCTGGACACCGGTAAGATCAGTGATCATTGTAAGAGACGAAATTGTCACGAGCGCGGCTGAGAGTCCCATCATCGCATGGGTTACTCCGACAATGAGGACGTCGTTCGTAAGCCCCAGAATGAGAGTGAGAACGGAGATGAGGGACATTCCGAGAACGAATGCCCTTCGTCTCCCTCTACGGTCAATGTAGGCACCGACGGGAAGAGCTGCGACTCCCTCGACCAGTGGATAGGATGCGATGATTAGGCCGACCACGCCTGAGGAGGACACGTTGAGATACCGCGTGTCAGGGAAAATTATCAGGATTGTCCCAAATCCGATTCTTGTGAGGAAGACAGTTACGTACAGAATGAAAAGAGTGCCGAGCTTAAACCGTAGAGAGTTTAGACCGGTTGGTTGAGAATTCACAGTTCAGTTCACAGTTAAGTTGTCAGTTTAGTGTTCTGGGAGGGAAACTTGGAGCAGAGAGCTTAAGGTTATTGATTGATGTACACTGGCTGGAAAACTCTTATCTTGTATCCGAAGCGTCTGCTGACCGGTGCCGAGAAAACTCGCCGAGGTAGCTCAGCCTGTTCCTGACGACAGGAGGCTACGGAGAGCGCCCGGCTGAAGATGACGCGATCAGAGACCGGGTTGGCGGTCAATCGACCGGCCCATTCGCAGGTTCAAATCCTGCCCTCGGCACCAAAGTTTCAGCTATTCGTTCCCGTTACCTGCATCCGACACTTGAAGGAACATAACGCCTCGGTGGACGGCGACGCATTTTTCATGAGGAACCATGCGACGGCACCCCGGATCTATATCCTCTCCCATGATTTGCGACGTCTGCCGTTTGCATTTGTTGACCTTTCATGGAGCATGCATAATCTAAAACTCGGAAAGCTCATTTGCCCTATGCGATCGGCTTCCTGAATTCTGGAATGTGAGCGAGTTCCAGCTTTATCCTATCAGGGTCTTCAAAGTAAACAGAATAGTAACCCTTCGAGTAAAACGGGTATTCCTTAGGTCCACCATAAAGAACCGGGACCTTCCTAGGAAGCAAGTATTGCTTGTAAAAGTCGTCCACCGTGGTCCTAGAGTCCGCGTGAAACGCGACGTGGTTTAAGCCCACTCGCCTCCTGTGAAATCCGTGGCTCACGAATCTGTCCTCGCATTGAGTTAGCCAGAAGTTGCAGCTTCCAGTGCCCCAACCCGCTGCAATTTTATGGAGATAGATTCTGCGATATCCAAGCCAGCCTAGGAAAGAGTCGTAGAACTCGAAAGACTTCTTCAGATTTGAAACATTGATATCGACATGATAGATTTCGCCCTTCATCGAAGTTCTCCACACGCGCTAGTGGGCACGCCATACAGAAACGACAAAAAGATTTGCGGTGCAGATTAGTTCAGCTTTTGGGGATCTTCCGCCCCGTCTTGACCGGGCAACACCAACCGTCCGGAACGAGGTGTTCTAACATCAATACCGCCCTCGGCACCATGAGCTTTTCCTGACGTGCCGGCCTTGTTATTAGGGGCATAATCTTGATTGGTATGCAGCAAAAGAACTCGTCGGCCACTCAACAGTCGGCTCCCTTCACTCGCCTTGATGCAACGGAGTCTCCAATCATTCACATGGGGGTTTGGGACGGGTCGCAATACGTTGAGAAGATTTGGTGTAGATCACGGTCTAAGCTGCTGGAAATCTCCGATTAAGGCGGGCTGAGTATCAGATTCTTGTTGCGCGGTTGCTTCTTGAGTTTCCGTTCTTTGATGAGCGCTTGGATTCTGTTTCTCAGCTGAGATTCGGGAAAGTCGAGCTGCTTCTTGATCTCGTCTACCGTGGAGGCGCCTCGTCCGACTACCTCAACAATCCCCGTGTCAATGCAGTGCTGGAGGAGGCGCCGGTGTATGGGGACTCGGATTTTCTCTCTCTCTTGGAGGATTTCTAGGTTGTCGAGGATTGTGAAGCAGAAGTGCGTCCCTGTAATCCTCTCCTGGTTCCAGTACGTCTCGAGAATGAGGCCCCAGTCTGGTTTTGTTCTTCTGATTATGATTGCTATGTCATCTATGTCGCCGGCTCTGTCGGTGATGCTCTTGAAGAGAAGGACGTCGTCGAGTGAGACGAGCTTGAGTCGGAGCTTCTCGAATCTCTTCTCTTCTGTTCTATCCTTCATCTCGTCGGTGAGAACGAACTTTCCAAGGACCTTCTTGGTGAACAGGTCGACCCTCGGGTAGTCCTCTGCCACGAATATTCCACTTGGTTCGAGGCGCCGATCTTGGGTACCCAAATCATTTTCTGCTATTCGTCTGAAGTCGAGCGCGGTCAGTGTTCTAACGATTCGTTGGAAAGCGTCCGCGTTTTCCAGGATCAAGTCGATGTCTTTGGTCTGGGCCTTGAGACCTCTCAGGAGCATGTTACCGCCCCCGAAGAGATAGGCTGTCGTTGGAGAACTGATCCTTGCTCCGACCTGGTTTAGCAGTGATCTGCTCGAGTCTGCTCCTTGCATCTTCGGCACTTTCAGCCCATACAGCTCAGCCTTCTCCATGTATTCCTTCCATGGCAGAAATCTCTCCGGGTTCTCTGGAGGCATGCCCTCGGCGAGTCGGCTGACGTCCATCCAGTCTTGAAGGACGTTCCAGTTGGCTGCGAGTCCGCGGGTCCTGTCTGGGTCCAGTTTTGTCCTGTTCTTCGCAGCGAATATGGCGCAGATGGTTCTGTCTGTCCTGGTCTCGGACGAGGCGAGAGCCTGTATCAGTACGGATTCGAGACTCGGCTCTTGAGGGGGGTCTACATAGTAGTCGTATGGGCTGGAGTATTCCAGTCCGTATCTTGAGAATAGGGAGAAGCCCGCGAAGCTTCCTCTTGCATGGATCCCCCTCGTTACTCGTTTGAGCAGGCGACTCTTTGACGTCTTCAGCACGGTCGCGAAGGGCTCTGCCCCCGCCGCTTTTTCTTCGCGAGCCAGTATTCCTGAGAGACTAGTTAGCTCCGGATCATCGGCGAGCATGTACAGGCGATCATTTCTGGTTATCGCTCCGAGTTCTGACAGTTTCTGTAGAGCGGGGTAGACTGCGGACTGGGAGAGTCCAGTTTCTATCGCAATTGCTTGTGCTGATTTCGGCTCTAGCAGTCTGTAGAAGATTTTTCCCTGTGCGTCCGGGAGGAGTGTTTCCAGATTGTATCTTCCGGAGAGCCTCTTGACGAGTTCTGCCTTTGCAGTCTTTGCCAGCTGCAGTGTTCTACCTTTCCGTTCAGCATATCCCTGCTCGACCAGTTCTCGGGCGATGGCCGCTGTTCGGCTGTAGCTCGTCCCCAGTCCTCTCACCAGTTCTTCCAGCCTGTACTGTCTGCCTGTCAGAAGCTTGAGGGTCCTCGCCGAGGTTGTATTCAAGGAGCAATTACACTATTACAGTAATACTATATAAAGACTGTCGTTTAAACGTAATAAAATGCTCCGGGGAGTTGCGGAGTGGGCGCACCCGAAAACGCTTCGACCACGAAAATGATAGTGCTAGCCTATCCGGCTCTTGCTTCTGGGTTTTTCAGGAATTCATTCAATCGGCCTTGCCCTCCAGCCCGTCGATGAGAGCAAGCTAACTTATCCAGCGGTAAGTGAACAGAACCAAAAGAAAGAATATTTGATTAGAGCACGCTGTAACGCTCTCGAATAATGAGCGAACTCATCGTCGTCAAGGAACTATCACTCCCATTAAGAGACGACTGGCTCTCGTTCTTTGACCAGATTGCATTTTGCGGACAATCCTGACTGGAGCGACTGTTATTGCTCGCTCTACCATTTCGCAAACCGGAATAAGGCTGAGACTCGTCGCACGGCGAGTGGCCAGATCGAGGAGGGTAGAATCCGTGGATTCCTTGCCTACGACGACGGTCAACCCGTCGGTTGGTGCACCGCGGCGAACCGTAACAGTTACCCGACTCTGCATCACCTTCTAGGTCCCGACCTTGATAGGTGGGAAAAAGTCGGTTCAATCGTCTGTTTCGTAGTAGCTGCTTCGCATCGAAGCAAAGGAGTCGCGTCCCAGCTGTTGAATGCTGCGTGCGATAAGTTCGCTCAAGATGGAAAGGGGTTCTTTCTGATTGTTTGTGCTTCCGTTTCGATTCGAGACCATTCGCTTCTGGAAATTCATAGGCCGCTTTGAGATTGACAGTCAGAAGTATCCGACTGTCTTTGATTAATCATCGCATTCTATCACCAGATTTGTCACCGCCACGTCCTTAGCCACCATAACGCTCTTGGGCAGAATAGTCGAAATTCGACGAAGCTTTATCTTTCTAAAGATACCATATCATATTCTTGAGTTCTGACGTCATATGACAACCAATGAAAACGTCAAGGAATGTTGGAACCACGAGCTTTTCCTGAAGTCCTGCCCTCGGCACCAATGAACGAGTTCCACAGACCCAATGAGCAAGATCTTTCAGAACAAATTTGAAGTGATCACTTTTGACTGCTACGGCACACTTATTGATTGGGAAAAGGGCCTACGACAAGCTTTCCGAGACATAGTCTCGAGACAAGAATCCCCTACAATTCCAACAGACATTTTCTCGTTGTACGAGGAAGAGGAGCGGAAGATCGAGAAGCAGCCTCGCTACAGGTCATATCGAATCGTTGTATCAATGGCCGGGCTTGAAGCGGCGAAAAGAAGCGGTCTGAATCTTTCAAAGAAACAGGCCCGACTACTCCCTGATCAGGTCCCGAAGTGGATGCCCTTCCCTGATACAAACGCTTCACTCGAAAGGCTGAGTCGAACGCATGAGTTGGGAATACTCTCGAATGTAGATGACGACCTTCTCGCAGGAACTCTAAAACATTTCACGGTTCAATTCACAATGATCATTACCGCAGAGAAAGTTCACTCATACAAACCAAAGCGGGGACATTTCGATGAGGCTAGAAGTGTGATCGGGGAAAGGAACTGGTTGCACGTGGCCTCCAGCCTTTACCACGACATTCAGCCAGCGATGAAGCTAGGAATCGATACAGTGTGGGTGAACAGGAAGAATTTGGATCCAACTTCAGAAGGTGTGAAGCCCCAGAACCAGGTCAGAAGTCTAGCGCAGCTGGCAGATCAGTTGAGAGGATGACCCTGCACTGCGGGTTTAAAGACGCCTTTGCCTGCCGAGGTGGAGCGCTAGTATGATGAGACTGCATCAACTATCTGCTGGAGAGGATCCGCCTAGCATGATCAATGTTGTTATCGAGGTTCCAAGCGGAAGCAGCGTGAAGTACGAGATTGACATAGAAACAGGTTTTGTTTTCGTAGACCGGCTCCTCTACACTGCAACGCATTATCCCTTCAACTACGGCTTCATACCGCAGACTAGGGAAGAAGATGGAGATCCACTTGATGTGGTTGTACTCACACAATTATCCGTATATCCAATGTCTGTGATCCGTTCGAGACCGATAGGAATGTTGGTAACAGAGGACGAGAATGGGAGGGATGTGAAAATCGTCGCAGCCCCTGGAAAAGAGGTTGATCCTTACTATGCTGACGTTGAGGATCTTGCGCAGGTACCCGGATTTACTCGGAACCAGATTGAGCATTTCTTTTCAAAATACAAGGAACTGGAACCATCAAAGTTTGTCAAGGTAATCGGCTGGGAAACCAAGGAGTCGGCGAAGAAGAAAATCTCTGAAGCGATCGCGCGTTACAATTCACCTTCTAAATCTGGATAGTCTTAGGCGGGGAGTGATCCTGCGAGAATGTTTGCAATGTCCTCTTCCAGTTTCATTCCCCACTCTCGCATATGCTGATGCTCGAGCTTCCTGACAACCGCTTCTTCAGCGTAGCGTCCCATACCAGCGTGTTCAAACTTGACGTGCAGGAATTCATGGATCAGGGTTCCTAGGCCACTTGAAGCGATCTCGCATAATACCTTCCTCCCTATTTCGGATAATTGAACGAATTGTCTTCGGAACAAGAACTGGCCATTCGTTCGAATCCACAGCTTCGATATCTTCAGGGGGTAGAGACTGATCTGTGAAGTGGTCTGGTTGTAACTCCCGTGCAGTACGTGATTGGAACGCCCCGGTAGGCTGCGCGCTGGGAAGACCATAATGCGAAGGTCGATGTCACGGAGGATCTTGATCTCTTCGATCGCCAGGATACGTCTAAGTCTTTCTCTGATAGACGAGTCGTCGAATATTCTAAGCATGAAATTTGCATAGTCGAAGAAGAACTCCTGTTCCCTGCGAGTGTATTTTGCAAGGAGGCCTGGTGGCGGGTTAGCTATTCTCGCATCGAGCGTCAAGTAGGATGAGGTTTCCGGCTGCACCACTAGATCCCTCGGCTGTGCTCGAAGAACGGGGATTTTCGACGTGGACTCTTTAAGGTTGAGATTATTGAAAGTGTGGCATGGCCCAGGTCACTAGCCATCTCGATCTAGAATCAAGAGTGAAGCTGAACAACGGAGTGGAAATGCCGGTGCTCGGCCTCGGAGTATACCAATCCCCGCCCGGACGAATCACCCAGAGAGCTGTTTCCGCGGCGCTCGACATTGGATACCGTCATATAGACACCGCAAGAATCTACGACAACGAAAGTGACGTCGGAAAAGCTCTCAAACAAACTAGGGTTTCACGGAAAGAAATTTTCGTTACAACAAAGCTCTGGAACTCTGACCAAGGACACGAGTCGACCCTACACGCTTGTAATGAGAGTCTTAGACGTCTCGGCGTTTCAAGTCTCGATCTCTACCTAATTCACTGGCCAGTTCCAAAGCTCCGAACAGAGTCATGGAAGGCGATGACAGAGCTCTTGAAACAGGGCAAGTGCAGGTCCATCGGAGTCAGCAATTTCACGATCGACCACTTAGAGGATCTCCTCAAGAGGGCCGATATCGTCCCTGCCGTGAACCAGGTAGAGTTTCACCCCTTCCTCTATCAGAAGAAACTGCTGGAATACTGTCGCAACAAGGGGATACAGCTCGAAGCCTATGCTCCCCTCACAAGAGGAGAAAGGCTAGACCATCCGGTTGTGCTGGAGGTGGCTCGTAAATATGCGAAGACTTCGGCTCAGGTGCTAATTCGGTGGACTCTACAGCATGGCATTGTTGTGATTCCGAAGTCCGTCAAGCCAGAGCGTATTCGTGAGAACAGTAAGGTTTTCGATTTCAATCTTTCAGAAGCGGATATGAGGAAGCTTGATTCTCTCAATGAAGATTTGCGGACGTGCTGGGACCCGACGGGAACTCCCTAGCAATAGATTAGAGCTGTGATCCGCAGGTTCCGCAGAACTTAGCGCCCTGATTATTGGTCTGGCCACACTTGGGGCATCTTGCACCCATAGCCTGGACCGGTGCTGTCATGACCTGAACCGGTTGCGGGTAGCTGGTCGAGAAGGGCGTCTGGTAACGTGCGATATTGGACCGGATGATTCCATAGGCCCTCTCTGCGTCCGAGTTAGGTAGGTCGTTCAGGTTGAGCGGATCTCCACCAAAACGCAGCTGACACCTGACAGTTGATCGCAGCACGCCCTTGTCCAGAATTGCGTTAGCAATGTCCGTATAGGAATAATCTGTGAAATCTTTCTTGAGGTTCAATGCGTGTGGATGTCGAAGTATTAGCCGCTGGTTTGTGAGCAAGACCGAGTCTATGCTGATCTTTGGATGATAGATCTTCTGTTGAATGTACAGTTGAACCTGTTCGTCTGGGCCAAGTATCTTGGCAATGTCTACCGGTAGACCGCCCAACAAGTCTCACTGTAACCAAGTTGTTGCGCAGGAAGGATATGTGCGTAGAGTATCCATCGGCCTGTAGGCATTGGAACATCGTGATGAGGCTTAAATCGGTCGGAGTACGATCGGTTGGTTGGAACGATTATGGTAAACTTGGAAATAACCTATTGCCAGCCCTGTGGGCACCAGCAGAGAGCGGTCGAGCTCGTGAATCAGTTATTGGCAGAGTATGGTATGCCTCTGAACAAGAATCTCAGCGTTGTCCTGAAGCCTGCTGACAGTGGAGTCTTCGACGTTGTTTTAGACGGGAAGCTTGTCTTTTCTAGGAAGCAGCAGGGACGATTTCCAACATTGGACGAGATCAAGGCACAGATTGCGCCAAAGCTTACGATGCCGTTAGAAGTACCGTCCAAGTAGAAAGCCTCCTTTCAAAAGGAACACTCTTACGTCTAGTCCTACGAAGTGGACTCTGATTTCCTCAGTAGTATTCGCTCTTCAGGTGTAACTCTTCCGTATCGTTCGATTGAGCGCTTTTCGCTCTTCCCGAGCTTGTACGCGCTGAGAATTTTCCCCTCTTCTTTAGAGAGAATCCCTCCAGCAACCCCAGTGTCGAATCTGGCCAGCCAGTCATGATCTACCTGACCGGCAAAGCCTTCCATCGTTGATTCGAGGGGTTGAATGAGTCTCGATACTACTCCGAGGCCAGTTTCGTCCTGTGGCAGGTCTAGTGAGTCCTCTGACTCGTCGATCTTGCTGGCTCTGCGGCCGAACACATAGCCGATTCAGTATACGATCTTCGTAGGTTTGATCCTGATGAGTCTGTACTTGTACAGTTTTCTCTCGTCGGGTAGCTCCTTTCCCCGAGCGTAGAAGCTCAGCATTCCAGGATATTTTTTCGAAAAGCCTTCAATGAAAGAGATTCTCGGATTGTTCTTGATTATCTTGTATTTGGCCGCACTAACCGGAGTCACGAAATAGACCGTCAACCTCGAATAATAATACGCAACGGGGTAACTGCAAGGTTCTCCGCTTTTTGATATGACCGAGAGATATCCTATACTCGTCTTTTTCAGGACGTCTATGACTTGGTCTGGAAGATTGGTTGATTCCAGGCTCTCACTTTTCGATGGATTGCCCATAAACTTCCTCGGTCGCATAGATCTCGATCCTGGTTTCTTTGATCACGTAAGGCCTTGGTATGCTATCGATCTTTGACCCCCGCATTTTCAAAATCTGGATCGTACGGACGCTCTTGCGAAGCATCCTGAGCAGTATTACCCCTTCCGCCAGATATTCTTCTGGTTGCAAAGTTCTCGACTCTCCCGTGGACGAGAGTTCGCTCGTAACAAGGCAAGTTGTGCCTGTTGATTGGAGGACCTTGACGGTATCCAACACCGCCGGCCTCCTCTCCTCAACATTCGGGAATCGGAACACTAAGTCCGAAATCGAGTCGACCACAACTCGCTTGGGCCCTAGTTTGTCTATTCCCTCCTGGACAAGGTCAATTAGGTTGACGAGGCCAAGCTCTCGTCCACCGACTGGAATCCTACCTACCTTCGCGTGCTCGGGAATCCGTCGCACACTGGTCGCATCAACAAAGGCAAACCTTCCCTCCTTCTCAAGCCTGGAAAAATCCATCCCCAAAGCCGACATCTCAGAAGCGAAACGATCCTTCGGCTCGTTCAAGCCAACATAGACACCCTTGCCCCCTTGCTTGCTCGCACCGTAGTGGAGGTACTCGGACGCGAGAATCGTCTTTCCGGTCCCCGGCTCTCCCAGGACCAGGACAATCTTACCTTCGGGGAAGCCGCCGTCGATGAGAGAGTCAAGGCCCATAATACCAGATTGCAGTCTGCGACGCGTGAATTGAGACCCAATTTTCTCCAATAGGGAACTGTCCCTCGGTGCCTCGCAGCATGTCGGCCATTATTAGTTTGTGAATAGCGTGTGTCTAGCATCATCTGCACGCAAGTCTATAACAATCCCAGCCCCCACCACAGGTTGCCGTGTCCAACCCATTAACAATCCATCATGAAAGGCTCGGAGCCGAGCTTGCGCCAGACAGTATTCCGTTGAGTTACACGGACGCCAAGCAGGAGTACTGGACTATCCGAAAGAATGCAGGAATCAGCGATATTTCGAATTTGGGAAGGCTGACCGTCAAGGGGAAGGATCGCTCTACTTGGCTAAACGGGCTCGTGACCAACGAGATCAGCAAGCTAGGAGAAGACGCCGGAGTCCATGCTGCACTCCTCAACACTAAGGCTAGGGTTCTTGCTGATCTTTACATCTACTCGTTGGGGGACCATTTTCTCGTCGACACAGGCAATGCGCCAGCATCGAAGGTTAAGCAGATACTGGATCAGTTCATCATCACGGAACAGGTCAAAGTGGACGATTCCAGTCAAGACCTTGTCCAAATTACCTTGCAAGGGCCAAAGTCTTCCCTTGCCATAAAACAACTTCTGGATGTAGACGTCTCGCTACTGTCCGGTTTGCATTGCAAACAATTGGGGCCGAGCATCATAATCTCGCGGGATAGATCTGGAGTCTCTGGCTTCGACATTGTCCTTCCACGAGATGAGTCGGAAGCCGTGTGGCAGGCATTCATGCTGAAGGCCGCGGACTCGGTGCAGCCAGTCGGATCGACAGCGCTCGACATACTTCGGTTGGAAGCTGGCATTCCAAAGTATGGAACAGACGTTGACGAGAACAACATAATTCTCGAGTCAGGCTTCAAAGACGCGATCAGTTTCAGCAAGGGCTGTTACATGGGCCAGGAAGTTGTCGCGAGAGCGACACACATTGGGCGTGTGAACAAGCAGCTTGCACAATTCCAGATCGAAACGACAGACCCACCGCCGCCGAAGACAAAGCTTACAGTTGAGAGCCGGGACGCGGGCTATTTGACGAGCGCCGCTTATTCTCCGGGAATCGGGAAAGTGGTAGCGCTAGGGTATGCGAATCGCGATTTTGCGAAGGAGAATACGAGGCTAACCGTTGATCCAGGAACGGCTGTAGCGATAGTTACGAGGATTATCTAGTTCTTCTTCTTGTTGCCTGCTTCATAGCAGGGTAGGTGCCATACGTCCAGCTGGGAGCTGGAGGTTCTTCGAAACACAACTTTCTGAGTCTCGAACGAGATACTTTTTCTGCATCCCACGCAAAAGTTGCCCGCAATATTAGGACTATTCACGAACGTAGTCCTGACGGTCTCGGACTCCTGTCCAAGCTTTTGTTTCTTCTCATCAATGTAGCTTTTGAACGCTACAACTTCCTGACTGTCCGGGCTGACCTGCAAAAGCTCGTTAATCGCCTCTTCCGCTTCCGTTAGTATTTTCACTATCTGGTCGAACTTGGCCAGCATCTGGCTGGTCGTAGCCCCGTCTATCAAGAGGACGCCCTGGCTCAGGACTTCGATTGCTTTCGGCATTGAGCCGAGTTCATTGCTCATGCTATCGGCCAGTTTGTAGCCGAAGTATGCCCTGAGAAAGAGTAGTCCTTCCGAGGCTGGGTGAGCGTTAAGACCATTCGAGACGATATCTAGCGCTGATGGGAAGTTGGATTTCTTGGCCTCTGCCATAGCAGGCTCCACGAAGTGCTTGTACTCTTCAGGAGTACATTTCAGCGGAACATTGAATGCCTCTTCTGCGCCTGCCAAGGCTCGTACGCGATACCGAAGCCTGTAGCGCGAAAATACTTTCCGTGCCCGCTAGTCAAAAATTAGAGTACTACTGGACCGTGTGGACAGTCCACGAAGAATCAATGAACATTACCGGGAGATCGATCTGAACTTTTCCTCGAGACTCTTGAGTTGCCCGTGCTCTTTCACCTGAATCTTCGTATCCATGTTGAAGGCCAGGCCTACACGCCTCAGGAAGGCGTAGAGTTCTTCCCCGGATATGGGTCCCTTGAGTCTTCCTGACTGAATGAAACCTGCGAGGCTCGTCTCAAGCTCGCGTACTTGGCTTGGATAGTACTTCCGAGCGGTCTCGAGCACTTCTACGCCTCTGCCAGTGAGTACGTTCTTGACAACCTCGGTAGGATCGAGCTTAGGCTGTTCGACACGCGGCTCAGCCTTTTCCTGTGCGAGAAGCATCTTTCGACGCAGTTCGACGGCCTTGCGCTGCCTGATCAGCTCAATCTCGGAAGACAAATGGATCCTGAAGGAAAAACTGGGGGCCGTCTACATAAGGCTAGTTTTCCGACACATATCTTCTGAGTTCAATTGCTTTTTCGTAATCGTATAATGCACGCGACACGACTGTGGATGCTTCTAGGCTTCTCGAATCGATGCGATATTTGTCGTGGGCTAGTTGAAGAGTCTTCTGTGAAAAGTGGCCATAGCTGAACCCTCCAATAAGAATTGCAGGATTCCTCGACAGGGCAGCCTTACGCGCAACATCTTCCATGGACAACTTGACGCCCTGGGTTGTCAAGGCTATCACCGGGTTATGCGCGGTTTTTTCGAGTAGTCGTTTGAGCGACAAGCGTTCGATCGACATCAGGGCCGGGCCAGTTGGTGGGACGCGCGACTTTTCGTAGAGCTGTTCGAGCAACGATACGAATCTTTGAGAATTTCTGGGAAGCCTCGCGTTCGCCTGTACAGTAATTACGTGGTCGTCTCGCGTATGTACGAAGCATTGCAACTCGCCCTCCATGTTCAATGGAGACGCTAGGGCGAGGAGCAGACATGAATGTACGATGTCAGGCCGTCCTCTGCCGACGCCATGTTCTGGAAGCTTCAGGATCGCCTCGTGATGATAGGTTTGGTCGAGGGTCAGCCGGCGAGGATTCCTCTTCTTTCGCCGCGCCGCGGCCACGACACTGGGATGGCCGGCTATTTCATATGGAACAAGTTCGATCGAAGACTCGGCAAGCACTAGTGTCAGCGTCAATCGTAGGTGCTCCGGGGACATTTCATTAAATGAGGTTATGAGGTCATGGGAAGAAAGCCCGCGCGACGAACCTACAGAGCTGGTCGTTTAGCCGTAAGTCTGACGGCCCATGAAAGGATGCGGATCTTGTTGAGCCAGGCGCGTGAAATGGTAAGAAAGGATGTCCAGTTGTCAAAGCGTTATGTCCAACTCGCCCGAAAAATCTCGATGCGGACAAAAGTGCGAATCGACCGGGAAGAAAAACAGTACCTTTGCAAGAACTGTGGAATCATCCTCATTCCAGGTCTGAACGCAAGAATTCGATTAAGGCCAAGAAATGTCAGACTCGTAACCTGTCTGTCGTGCGGTGCGATGAAAAGATATCCGTTTAGCACTGCGAAGCGCGAGAAAAATTCGGCGTCTCCAATGAACCCTTATATTGCGCCGGCCTCGGGTTCCCGAGAGAAAAAATCAGCGTTGAATGAGGGCGTCACGTAGTCTTGCCAACAGCCTATGAAGCTCCAGCAGGAGAACTTATCACGAAACTGGCCAAGCACCTAAAAGAGAACGTTTCCGAAATCTCTCCTCCGCCCTGGTCAGAATACGCCAAGACAGGCGCGCACAGAGAGAGACCTCCCCAGAATCCTGACTGGTGGTACGTACGATGCGCATCACTACTCCGCAAGCTCTACGTAAGAGGCGCCGTCGGAGTCTCACGACTCCGCGTCGAATACGGCGGTAACGTCGGAAAAGGAAACTCTCCCGAACATCACAAGAAAGCAGGAGGATCTGCCATAAGAGAGCCACTGCAACAACTACAGAAGGCGGAGCTCGTAACAGTCGATGGTAAGAAGGGCCGCAAGCTTACCAAGCAGGGCCTCGCGCTCTTGAACCGTACGGCGCTCGAAATCTCAAAAGAAGGAAAGGCTAGGCCCCGAGAGGCCGCAAGCTAATGTCGGAGAGCGATTATACCGACGAAGAACTTGAAGCGTTGCGACGGCGGAGAATGGCCGAGCTGCAGCGCGCTTCCGTGGATGATCAGCGCAGATCACAAGCCCAGCAGCAAGTAGAACGACAAAAACAGGTAATAATCCGGAAAATACTAACGCCCGAGGCACGTCAACGTCTCACAAACATTAGAATGGTAAAGCCCGAGTTTGCCGAGGAATTAGAAATGCAATTGATACAGCTTGCGCAATCGGGAAGACTACAGAGCCAAGTTACGGATGAACAGCTCAAGAAGACTCTTCAGCAGCTTCAAGGTCAGAGGAAGGACATCAAAATAAGAAGGGCATAGGAACATGGCACGCCACAAACCGTCGGGGAAGAAAAAGCATCTCTCCCATGCTCTGAAACAGGCACAATCCGTTCCGTCTTGGGTAGTAGCCAAGACAGAGGGAAAAGTCCGTCGAAACCCGAAGCAGAGACACTGGAGAAAGACTAAGATCAAGGTGTAGAGAACACGAGCAAGGAAAAAAAGACTGCCAAGAAGAAGACAAAGCCGGCAGCCGAGGCGAAGAAAAAGAAAAAGGCTAAACTGGCAGAGCCAGAAGAAACCGGCATTGTAGAAGAACCCGCCGCTGAATCGTTCGAAGGTGAGATCGTAGAGAAGCCTCAGGCGCCGGAGGAGCCGGAAAAGCTTGAGGCCGAGGAAGAGCAAGAAGCCGAAGAGGAGGTGGCTGTAAAGGGAGAAACGGTGAAGGAGGCGGAGGAGGAGGAAGAAGAGGAGGTCGAGATTGTTGAAGAGAAGTTTTACGATCTGAACCTTCGGAGAATCTGGAACGCTCCCAGGGAAAAACGAACACCGAGAGCGGTACGTTTCCTGCGAGATTTCGTGGCCCACAGAATGAAAACGGATGAAGTATCGATCAGCGAAGACACTAACAGCATGCTCTGGCAACGAGGCATCAGTAAGCCTCCGAGAAAGATTCGCGTCCGCGTCGTCAAAGACAAAGACGGCCGGGTAGTCGTCTTTCCGGGAGAAGGAAAAGGAAAATGACTGGGTCCCTAGCCTTATCTGAAACGGTTCGGTACAATCGATAATTACAGGGTCTTTCGCGCTAGGTCAAAGTATCCGAGAAACCGGCCCAAGCAGTAACTCTGTCAGTTTGGCGGAATATTCGAAGGAGACTGCCTACAAAGTCCGTTGCCTATCGGGTTGATGTGGGAACATTCATCAGTCCCTTATCATTCTAGGAAAGAGGAATAGTGATACCCGGTCAATGCCTGTAATCCTGTCTGACATTTTCGGTGACCCGAACATAGGAGTATTCTGCTTCACCAACGAGACTGTCACAATTCTGCCTGCAGGCATTTCTGGTCAGAAAGTTGCAAGCTTCAGAGAAGCTCTGGGGGTAGACGTCTGTTCCATTGGAATAGCAGACTCTAGGCTCGTAGGTGTGTACGTCGTGGGCAACTCGAACTCGATCATTGTTCCACAGATAACAACCGAAGAAGAAGTGAAACTTCTAGAAAAAGCAGGTGCAGAGGTCCTGGTCCTGAACGAGAAGAAGACCGCTTTGGGAAACGTCATACTCACCAATGACTACGGAGCCTTGGTTGATCCGAGACTGAAAGCGCCAACGATTTCAGCGGTTGAAGAGGCGCTGAAAGTGCCGGTGCGTACGGGGACGATTGGAGGTCTTCCACATGTGGGCGCTTTGGCAACGGCATCCAACAAGGGAGTGCTTGCGAACCCAACAATCGGTGAGAGTGAAAAGAAGAAGCTAGCTGACGCACTAGGCGTGACAGTAACCGTGGGTACAGTGAACTCTGGCGTCCCCTACCCGAAATCAGGGATCCTTGTCAACTCCAAAGGTGCTGTCGTAGGGTCGCGAACTCTTGGTTCCGAGCTCTTGACTCTAAGCACAGTTTTCCAGATGGATTAGGTTAAAGTACATCCCAACCGCTTGCATCAATTTCTAGGACGATCTCAGTGTCAGATACGACCCAGGTCAAACTGTTCAAGATAACTGGCTCTCTCCGGAAGCACGGCGAGAAACTACCTTTCAAGAAGGAAGTCAGGGCAATCAAGAGAGAAGACGCGGTCCAGCATTTGTACGCTGACATGGGAAGCAGGCACAAAGCTCGTAGATTCGAGATCGCAATCGACACCGTAGAAGAATTACCGGAGAAAGAAGCCGAACTTTAATGGCGACTACTACCCGGCGGCAAGCCCCTAGACAAGCTTCCCCACCGACCCGGAGCGTCGACGAAAAAGTCCGTCAACTGCTTGCCGAGATCCGCTATCTCGAAAGCTCCGCCAGAGTCCTACAGTCCCGGCTTGACATTGTAACAGCTGCACTATCCGAGACGCTTACCGCAATCCAGACATTGGAGGGTACCCGCGGAAAGAGTGAAGGCACAGGCGCACTGTTGCCCATCGGCTCAGGCTCCTTCGTCAAGGCCCGCCTCGCAGATCCTGGGAATATCATCATCGGCGTAGGCGCCGGCGTTTGCATCGAGAAGCCGGTCGAAGATTCGATGAAGGATCTCCGTGTCCGGTCCAGCGATCTAGAGAAGGCGAGGTCCACGGTTACACAGCAGCTTGGACAAGTGTTGAACCAGATAGAAGAGTATCGTGCCCGTCTCAGCGACCTCGTCCAGCAGAAGGGCGGTGGCTCGTTAGAGATTGTTTGACCGACTACGCGCACAATTCTCGAAACTCTACGATCACATTTCCAAGGCAGAGCTGAAAGGAAAGGACCTGGACAAGGTTCTAGACGAGTTCCAATTATCACTTGTAGAGAATGACGTGGCAGTTTCTGTCGCTGACTATGTCTGCACTCAGTTGCGGGAGAAGATGAACAGTATCCAGTTCACAAGGTTCACCTCTCCAAGGGAGAGAGTCAAGGCAATACTCTTCGAAGTCCTACTGTCCGTCCTTCAGAGGAATGGTCGACTGGACATTTTCGATTTTATCGACAAGAAGAAGGCTTCAGGCGAACCCGCGATAATCGTATTTGTCGGGATCAACGGGACCGGCAAGACAACCAGTATCGCGAAGCTAGCATACATCCTACAAAAGAGGGGTCGCACCACCATTCTAGCTGCAAGCGACACTTATCGGTCAGGCTCAATCGAGCAGCTAGAGGAACATGCACGTCGGATTGGGGTCAAGATCATTCGCCACCAATACGGAGGCGACCCTGCAGCGGTTGCTTTTGACGCTGTAAACTACGCGAAGGCACACGGGATCAATGCCGTCCTAATCGACACTGCTGGCAGGATGCAGACGAACAAGAACCTCCTGGAGGAGATGCGGAAGATCGTTCGAGTAACCAACCCCGACCTTACGATCCTCGTTGTTGATGCGCTAACCGGGAACGACGCGGTGGAGCAGGGGAAGGTGTTCTCTGAAGCCGTAAGAATCGACGGCATAATACTCGCCAAGCTTGACGCCGATGTCAAAGGTGGAAGCGCCGTTTCCATTTCCTACGTAATGGGCAAGCCCGTTACACTGGTAGGAACTGGTCAGAAGTACGATGACCTAGAGCCGTTCCAGCCGGAAATCATCGCCAAAAACATAGCTGGCTAGCATCGAAATCACCGAATACAAGCCCCGATCAAGGAAAATGCATAGGATTTCCTGTGCGCCTAATTCAGGTTCAAAATGCACTGAGATGAAAAAGTCAGCTTTCTTGATTATAGCATTAATTCAAGCCCGGAACTGTAGACTCGCTGATAGTAAGCCCGTCTCGCCTCTCCTCAAAGAAAAAAGGGATCCCGGGAAACAGAGACAATGCGGTTAGCGAGAGCTTCGACGTCCGCGGCTCACTCGCGATCTTCTAGAGTTGGACCCTGCGGCCGCCGCCACCTGTTACGCAGGTCCTGGATCGGAAGTGTCGGGTCGAAGGCCGGGCAATGGTCTGTGCTGGCACCTGTCCATGTTGGGCCACAAAGGATCGTTATGGCGGTAGCTGGCAGTCCGAAGGTACTAGTGTACTTGTTCAAGTCTGCTTGAGCCGTTGGGCTTCCGAAGGCGTCTACTATGACGATAGTTGATCCTTTGCCGTCCAAGCCTGCTGGGAAGCAGTAGGCGGTGTTCAACCAGTGGGGCGGGTAGCAGATGAATGTCCCGTAAGCTCGACTCTTACAAAAAGGCACTCCGCCAACAGGAGCATTCGGGCTGAATGAAGGATCAAGTGGTAGCATGTGATGGCTCGTGGGCCTCATGTGACTGACATAGTGTGCACCGACGGCGAATCCATTAGCGAATAGCGGACTCGCGAATAGTAGAATGACGATTAGTGTGGTTGCTGTTGAAGCTTTTCCAAATCGTAAATGTTGCATAATGTATTTTCTTCCGTTCGCAAGGCGGCGGGAAATCAGCCCGTCCAGCGGACACCATCAGAGAGAAAAAGGATCGGAAAAATAGCCCAACGTCGTGACCGAGAGCTCAAGCTTCCAGATTAGTAATAGTCGGATCAGCAAAGACCGGGATATGCGATATTGGCGCCGCCAGCTGGCTAGCCAGCCACAAAAGGAAGATACAGAGACTCGTCCACTTCAAATGCCGTCTCAAAGTCGGATCCCCCCGACCGTCTAGCACTGACAAGCAGAGCAACCGCACCGAAGAAGAGGGCCCCTCCAAACGGAGCGACTATTGAGATTCCGGAGTTGATCGCGGTCGCTACTGCGCCAATGGCCCCGCCGACTGTGATAAAGCCCCACAAGTATCGTAGCTTACTCCACCGAAGAGCATCCCTCGACAAGGGATCAGATCTCCGAGCAACTCGGATCGTCGAGTCTATCCACAGAAACATTACAACAAAACCTGCCCCGATCAATGCACCACCAAGGATATTGATCGACAAGACATTGATCTGGAAAGTCAGCAATAGACTCAAGACCGTGGTCAACGCCACGAAGTATACTGCCATCCAGCCAACCCACAACGCCTGTCTCCGATACAGCCCATGCTGTAACGCTCTCCTGGTCACAAATGCCCAGTAGGCCGAGTACGAGAAGAGACCAGCCACAACTAGCCAGAGGCTGAGGAAGATTATCGAGAGGCTACTTAGCATATGCAGTTATTTCCACTTTACGGTGGGTAAGCGCGAAATTGAAGTATCCTGGCTCAGGAGGCATACCACGCATCTTCCGTATCCGAAGCAACGGTTTGACACTCAACCCCTCTTCGTAGAATCTGAGTTCGACTACCCCATCGAACAATTGTTGCATCTCAGCCTGAACTTGGGGCTGATGCATACCTTCCTCTAATGTTGCAAGGAAGACGGCATTGAACTGTTTGATCTCACCCAGCAATTGGGATAGGAACCGGTAAATCGTCTCTGCAGAATTCAGCATCAGCAGAGATGAAAGAATGTCAGTGACGACTCTGATTCTCTTGTCCCCATTCCTTCTAAGAGTCTCCTTAAGATTGAATGAGAGACCAGCAAGATCGTTAAGGTCGCATTTCACCTGCCCACCTTCTCTGGCGAACCACATCGGAAATGTCTGGCCGTTGGCTACAAATGCTCGAACGTCTTGAAGAACCTCAGTAACGGACAATCTGGTCACGTACAAGCAAAAGTCACCCTCGGCGAGACCTTTTGGGGTAAACCAGTATCCGAGAGCTTCCTTTCCGATTCCGGGAGGCCCCAGGACCAGTATTACAGATTTGTCAGGGTAGCCTGACTTGAGCAGGAGATCCAGCTGCTCGATCCCGGATGAGACCATTCTCGTAGCACAAGACTGGACTAGATCAATATGAAACCATTAGCACATATGGTTGAAGTCCACACCCATCTGATTGTCCATTTGATATCTTGAGGGTTCCCCGTCTAGGGCAATCGACCGACTAGAGCACATTAGGAGTTGGTCAGCTTTGCCTGGGAGCCGAAGGATTACGGTTCCAGACTCTACGGATAGGAGGCGAATGCGGACTGGCAAGAAGTCTTGTCATGCGCTACCGGACCCTTCCCTTCTTCGGTCCTTCCTTGCCGGCCATCTTTTTTCTCTTCTTTTGCCATTCTTTACGGGTCATCCTCGTCTCCCCTGGAACGACTAATACTGAGGTCGTATTTGAGCCAATACCTGTCCATAAGAAGGCGGTTGCGTGAATTATGTCTGATGCGATAGGTGCGGCCGCCGGGATTTGAATTCCCGGGCCGCGCATACACGGCCTCCCGGGTCGTCAGCGTTCTGCTATCGAACGCTGTATTGGCAGGCTGATATCATAGACCAGGCTAGACCACGGCCGCACATGTTCGCTGAAAAGCCTTCAACAGCAATTTAAAGACACGGCCGCGTTCGCATGTTCCTACTTTGGCCTACAATCTTTGCCCTAGCGTCTTAAATAGAAATTCAGGACGGGCTAAACAAATCAAGGTATTGCAAGCATGAGCATTGTCTTAGAGAATCTCCGACGTGACGTGCGCATGCGTCTAGAAACCGATAGGCAGCTGTCAACTGCTTGGATAATTATCCCGATTCTGCCCTTTGTCGGGTTCTTAATCTACATCTTTGTCGTGCTCGCCGCAATCTTTACCGCATTCTCCTCTTTCCGATTTAACTCTACAAGCGGAACCCCACCCACAACTAATGCCCCTGCGTTCGCGGTCGGATTCTTTGGGCTCTTAGCGGCATTCTATCTTGTCCTCTTCGTGGTTGGCATCCTCTGGGCGGTATTGTTGTACAAGCTTGTGAAGAGGAGGAATATGCATTTTCACAGACAAATGTTCCTTTACGATGACCTCATTGCTCTCGCGAAAGAGCTCGGGGCGAAGAAGGGAATTGACACCTCTCTACAATTGAACAATCTCGATCGGACTTCAAGAGAGGTAAAGCTTGAGGAGACCGAGAAAAGCGCGCCGCTATGGGCCATTCTCTCTCTATTCATAGGAATACTTGGCTATTACGTGTTTTATTTTCAAATGAAGGATTTTTACAGACATGAAAGACGACAAGATATTTTCCTAGATGACCTTTCGAAGCTCATGACAACGGTTGGCATCCCGGTCAACCTTCCCAGGAACTCGTATCCAATCCCCGACCGGAGCTTCATACTCTACCTCATACTGGCAATAATCACCGCAGGACTCTTCAACATCTATTGGGTATACACCTTGGTAACCGACCCGAACAATCACTTTCGACACCAAGCACTCTTAGAGGATACAATACTAGCCCAGGCTACACCTCAATTCGGTTAAGGAATTCCGATCCAGCTAGCGGAGCGGCCTATTGTCATCGACTCCCGTAGAGAGGGATGAGACCTTGTCGACCCTTGTGGAGGCCCGCACTAGAACTGACCATGCCTTGTCTAAGGCTTGGTTATTGTCTCCAATCGCAAGTTTGGTAACGTGGACAGTTCTCGGAACCATGATCGTGACGGGTCAACGTAGCGCTTACGTTGCTTCGAGTTTCTTATTCGGACTCTTAGCCACCATAGGCCTTGCAACCTCTGCTGGTACAGCATACATCGTCTATGCAATAATCGACCGTCGAAACAAGCACTTTGGTCGGGACAAGGCGCTTCTCTCCTCCAGCATCGCGCATCTTCAGTCAAACACTCGCGGTGACGACTTGAAGACTTTGATCAACGTCAACTCTGCCGAACGAGATTTTTCAACAATAATCCGAGACGATCATGAAAGAAGCGGGATACTCTGGGGCCTTCTCGCAATGGTTCCCTACATTGGCCCTCTCTTCACAATAATCGTGCTACAGTTAGTATCCGCAGATTATAGGAAGCACGCTACA
Organism: Bathyarchaeia archaeon; assembly: GCA_035656295.1. GTDB lineage: Archaea > Thermoproteota > Bathyarchaeia > 40CM-2-53-6 > 40CM-2-53-6 > 40CM-2-53-6. The sequence goes on from DASRSU010000008.1 coordinate 875,465, forward strand.
ATGGAAAACATTGTGTTTGAAGATATCGACAATACTGCTAGGTCGGCGGGCTTCCAGCCGATCTCGAAAGCTCCGTTACCGCATACTATCGCGGATGTGTCTGGGCTAGTCCTCGTAGGATCCGTAGTGCTCTTGTTCACGTTCGCATATTCCTTCCTTCTACTCATTATCGCTGGCGGAAGGGGCGCGTTTGTCGTCGTCCCTCTTTGTCTCGGCGCCCTCTCAATTATAACTATCTACTCCTCAATCGAGTCCCCAGTGGCTCACTTCAATCTTCATCGGACCGTCGAAGCCGGTCTAGTGCAATCAGTCACCTCTTGACCGTTGTCAGCTTTGGCTAATAGAGCACTACTTGGTCCGAAGAAAATATTCTTCGACCGTATTTTCGAACGATCCTATTGGACATGGAGACGCCATCCGTTGATGATTGTTCCGTCAATGCTCGGAACGGCTCTCTCACTCATCGAACAGTCGACAGTAACCCTGGCGGCGATGGTTGTGTTGACTACTTTGGCAGCCAACGGACTCCTGCCAGGCTTTCTGGCCTCTCTAATCCAGCCCGGTGGGATCCTGGAAGTTTTCAACGACCCTTTGTACAGAGTCACCCTGCTGTCTGCTGCTATTGTCTCAACTGTAGTCGTGTTACTGGTTGTTGTAATCGGAGGTGGGTTCGTCTATTCAGCCGAATATTCGATCTATCTTGAGGCCTGGAACCATGATATGACGTCGTTCAGTTCGATCATCGAGAAAGGCCGCCGTTACTGGAAACCTATGGCGTGGACGTTCTTTCTCGCTAATTTGATTACTTGGGGCCCAGTCATCTTGGCATACGGCATCGTGCTTGTCGCGGCAACAAGTGCTCGGACCCTCCAAGGAATTTTCATTCTCCTTGTATCATCTTACTTTCTCGAGTTCGCGCTTCTTGGGTCACTGATTTTGGCGCTATTTACCATCTACGCCTATCCCGCGGTTGTGGTCAGCCAAACGTCGGGTATGCGGGCGATCAAGAATAGTTTCAGAGTTGCTAGCCACAACCTTGGAACGACGTTTACGTACGCTGCGGTCAGAGTCATTTTCCAAGTACTGCTTACCGCAGTCGTGCTGTCAGCCGGAATGATCGGTATACCTTTGGCCTCTTTCTCTGCTGCCATCCTTACACTAGTACTGACCCCAATTCTGCACTCGACGAAAACGATGATCTACTATTTTGCAGAGCCAGACGTACCAGAGGTGCCTTTCCAGCTATCAAACCCGATTTGGCGTGACATAGCCAGACGCTTGCCTAGATCAGGATGGCTGAAGATCAAAGCTGGTCTAGTTGAGACTGGAAAGTTCTTAACGGATCTTAGAAGCACCATCTTTCACCTATCCTCGATTCTAGGCCTAATTGTCGGGATTCTCCTTGGGATCTACGTCGCAAACAATGGAATCGTAAGCTTCCTGCTCAGCCATGGATATCGGCAGGGAAGAATAAACCCTCTAGTGCTTCAGACAGTACCCCCAATCCTTGGACTCGACATATTCCTCAACAATTGGCTCGTCTCAATCGCCACGGGTCTCGCTGGGCTCGGATTTGGCGTGCCCAGCTTCGCAACGATCATGTTCAACGGATTTCTGCTGGGAATAGTTCTACAATTGTCACCTACAATAACAATGTTTAACGCGGCTATTCTTCCACATGGGATAATCGAGATTCCATCGTTCATCCTCGCGGGGTCAACTGGGATCAAACTAGGGTACGCTGCCTTGAAGGCCAAACTCTCGCCTAGCGACGAGAACTACGACTACTTGTCTAAAGTATTGAGACAAACGGTCTACGTTTTAGTAGGACTAGCACCACTCTTTTTCATCGCAGGCTTGATAGAGGCCGACCTTACACCGACCATTATGCGAATGTTCGGATGGACATGATAAACAAAAATGAAATCGGAGTGACTTGAACATGCCAGTCTTCTACATTGACGGTCAAAGCCTTGGAAACCAGCAGCGAGGACAACCGCGAGTCGCGAGGATCGTTGTTCTTTACAAGGAGAAGCCGAGCGCGGCCTTTACGATAGAACATGAAGACATTGGCGACATGACCAACAATGAAGCAGAATATCATGCTCTCCTCAAAGCCCTGTCGATCATCGAGGCCAAGACCGCAGCAGATGGCCAACCTGTAGCTCCCAAAAGACGGGGCGGAATCCCCATCGAGATATTTTCCGACTCACAGCTCATCGTCAAACAGGTGAAGGGCGAGTACCAAGTTACCGACCGGCGGTTGCAAGATCTCAGGGACAAGGCAACCAAAATCATGGAACGAATCGGCTCGGTGTCGGTAAAGTGGGTACCGCGTGAGGAAAATCATGCAGGCCGTTGGCTGGAAAAACATCTGGACAGTCCCAGTCCTCCAAAACAAGCATAGATGCTGTCCTTCAATTATCCAAGAAGCGCCCGATTGTTTGACGAGTTATTATGACAAACACTCTCAAATTCTCGAATCCAGAGTCTGACAACAGTTGCCAGTCCTAAAAGGCAGAGACTTCCTAACCCTCGCCGACTTTTCAGCGAAGGAAATCACAGCCATTCTGAAAAAGTCTCAAGCTCTATCGCATTTGAAGCGACCGCCGCAACTACTCAAAATGAAGAATATTGCACTAATTTTTCAGAAACCCTCTACTCGGACGAGAGTTTCCTTCGAGACCGCCATCTCGCTGCTGGGCGGTCATCCGGTCAGTCTAAGCTGGAATGAGATGCAACTAGGAAGAGGCGAGACAATCTCCGACACCGCCAAGGTGCTCGATCGGTACGTTGACGCTATAATGGCCCGAGTATTCTCTCACGATGATCTCATAGAACTAGCAGAAAATGCTGAGGCTCCCGTGATCAATGGACTGTCCGACAAGTACCATCCATGCCAGATCCTGGCCGATCTCTTGACGTTAATGCAACACAAGAAACGATTGAAAGGATTGAAGCTAGCGTACGTGGGTGATGGCAACAACGTGTGCAACAGTCTCCTGATCGGATGCGCAAAAACGGGGGTAAACATCAGCGTCGCCCGACCAGAGGGATATGGACCTGACCACGAAGCTATTGCGCTTGCAAAGATAGCAGCTCAAGAGTCAGGGTCGGAAATCGTGATATCCGACGATCCGGAGGAAGCCGTGAGAGGTTCAGACGCCGTCTACACCGACACTTTTGTTTCAATGGGTATGGAGAAAGAGAAGGAAACCCGCGAGAGAATCTTCCTTCCGAGATATCAGGTGAACGAGCAACTATTCTTTCTCGCCAAGCCCGACGCGCTATTCCTCCACTGCCTTCCAGCTCACAGGGGGGAGGAAGTCACCGCAAACGTCATCGATGGTCCCAACTCGGTCGTCTGGGACGAAGCGGAGAATCGGCAGCACACCAGTAAAGGGCTCTTAGCCCTAATACTCTAGAACTACGGAGGAAGCGACAGATGGTCGATAAATTATCGGATAAGGATGTCGAGATCGTTAGACGGTGAAGCATAGTTAAAATAGGCACAGAGAGATTCCGTTCGCAGACTCGTCAAGGTCTAGAGCATGGGCGCACGAACATTCATACAATCAACAAGGAGGCTGTTTCACGTAGCCCAGAAGCCGGACCGGGAGGAAGTATTACTTCTCATCAAGATCAGTTTCATTGGAGTAGGAATTATCGGCGGTATAGGCTTCGTAATCCGGATTCTGTTCTGGATAGTTGGATTGTACCAGCTTCCCGGAGGACAAGCGCCGAGCCCAACAACAGGATAGGTAAGAACTCAGATGGCAACCCAGACACAGAAAACATCAATCTACGCAGTCCGAACGACTAGCGGACAAGAACGTACTGTGGTGGATCTCATGGCTAGCAGGGCCCAGCCCAAGAAGCTTCCAATCGCCGCGATTCTAGCCCCCGAAGTCATCAAAGGATACATCTTTGTCGAGTCTGCGGGACCACACTTTGTGGACGAGGCAATAGCGGGGACAAGGCATGCACGGACCAGGACAAAGGGAGTAGTTTCGATCCAGGCGATCGAACGGTTCATCGTCACGAAACCAGTAATCGAAGAGCTGAGCGTCGGAAACCTTGTCGAAGTCGTGGGCGGACCCTTCAGAGGACTACGCGCAAAGATCACACACGTGGACAAGGTCAAGCAAGAGGTCGTAATCGAACTGTTAGAGGAAGGCTTCGCAACGCTCCCAATCACTGTCCACGCAGACTACGTCAAACTAGTCAGTAGAGGAGAGGAGGACACTGGGCGACAAGAAAGCAGTTGACGCGCTAATAGACGGCGGAAAAGCAACAGCGGGACCACCGCTCGGACCAGCTCTCGGTCCGCTAGGCGTCAACGTAATTCAGATAGTCAACAAGATCAACGAACTCACCAAAGCATACGCGGGAATGAAAGTCCCCATCAAAGTGTTGGTGGACGTTGACGACAAAAGTTTCGATGTCGAAATAGGAACACCCACTACATCTGCGCTAATCGTGAAGGAATTGGGTATAGAGAAAGGGTCTGGAACACCAAAGGCCACTAAGGTAGGAAATCTCACACCTGAGCAGATTCTTAAGATCGCTCAGATGAAACGGTCCGACAGCTACTCCAAGACTGTCGTAGCGTCCGTGAAGGAGGTCGCAGGAGCATGCGTAAGCATGGGGGTAACAGTCGACTCCAAAGACCCGAAAGAGTTCATCAAGGAGCTTAACAAGGGCGAGTACCAAACGCTGCTAAAGGAAGACTAAGAAAATGCCAGTCTCCAAGGAAGCCATCGCAAAGGCGGTGGCCGATATGCGCGGAAAGACCGAGAAGCGTAAATTCAATCAAAGCATAGAACTCGCGGTCAAGCTACGAGAAATCGATCTCAAGAAACCGGAAGCAAGGATCAATGAACCGCTCGAACTACCAACCCCAGCTAGCAAGGAGACCAAGGTCGTGGTCATCGCAGGCGGTGACCTAGCTGTAAGAGCAAGGAACGCTGGAGCAGACCTAATTCTCGGCCGAGAAGACCTGGACAAGCTGGGCAGGGAAAAGAAAGAGGCCAAGAAGGTCGCACGTGAATATGACTTTTTTGTTGCAGAAGCACCACTGATGCCACAAGTAGGCAAGATCCTCGGTCCAATGCTTGGACCACGAGGGAAAATGCCGACCCCTGTGCCGCCGACGGCTCAAATCGACGACGTCATCAAGAAGCAGAGACGGAACGTTCGATTGAAGATGAAAGAACAGCCAGTTATCCAAGTGAAAGTCGGAACGGAAGACATGACCGACGATGTCCTTGTACAGAATATTCAGACAGTTCTTTCGAGACTCGAGGCAAAACTCGAGAAGGGTCCGAAGAACATTCGGGCAGTCTCGATCAAGGCATCGATGGGCCCGATAGTAAAAGTGGCATCAACACAGGTCTAACACGATATGTCGACCCGCAAGATCGCCGAATGGAAGAAAGAATCACTAGTACAGTTACAGGATCTTCTGAAGAGATACCATGTCATAGCCGCAGCCGATCTTACGAAGGTACGTTCATCTCAGATTCATGAGCTACGCAAGCGTTTGCGCCAGAGGGTAACGATGGTCGTAGCCAAGAACAACCTTCTCCGCAAGTCAGTGGAACTGGGTGATTTCAGAGAACCGAGGCTAGGAGAATTCGTCAAGGACCTCCAGGGGTCAAACATTCTACTCTTCTCCGAACTGAACCCTTACTCGCTGATAATCCTACTTGACAAGAGCAAAGTCCGCGTTCCTGCGAAAGCAGGTGACGTAGCAAGCAATGAGATAATGATTCCAGCAGGGAATACTGGCCTTCCTCCTGGCCCTGTGATAAGCGAGTTTGGAGAGATTAAGGTCCAGACTAGGATCGAGGGAGGGAGCATATGGGTGGCAAGAGACTCCGTCGTGGCGAGGAAGGGCGACATCATCACCCCGAAAATGGCGTCGGTGCTTTCGAAACTAGGCTTGAAGCCTATGGAGGCAGGACTAACCCTGGTGACCGCATTCGACAATGGATCAACCCTACGATCCGATGATCTAGTACTTGATCTTTCAGCATACAGGAAGGACATGGCCCAAGCAGTGAACCTTGCCCTCAACTTAACCATCGAAGTCGGTTACGTAACTGAAGAAAATGCTCCAAGGATCTTGGCAAAGGGAATGCGCGAAGCACTCGCACTCGCGGGCGAGTCCGGGTTTATGGAGCCTGGAAGCGTCGAACACGTCCTCAAGAGAGCGTTAGTTAACGCGACTGTCCTGAACGAGAAAGTTTCGAAGCTGACAGCCGGAAATGCTTAAGTGTAGCTAGGAGCGGTCGGCTATTCTCCAAGAAAAGAATCCATCAAGAGACAGGAATTGTCAATGAAATACGTTTACGCTGCACTACTGTTGCATTCTTGGGCGCAGCCCATCAATGAAGAAAACGTCAAGAAAGTTGTATCCGCTGCCGGCGGACGAATCGAAGAAGCCCGGATCAAGGCACTTGTGGCAGCTCTGTCAGAAGTCAACATTGACGACGCATTGAAATCAGCTAGCGCTATGATGGTTGCACCTGCGCCGGTTGCGGCTCCATCCCCAGCAGAGGGCAAGAAGAAGGAAGAGAAGGCTCCAGAAGATGACAAGAAGAAGGAAGAGGAAGCCCTAGCCGGATTAGGGGCGCTCTTCGGATAGAGAATGGTTAGGAGGCTCGCGGTCATAGCTCCGCACGGTCTTCTCAACGGGCACATTCCGTAAGCATATACAGTCCACGAACCATAGCCCGATTCAGAACATTGCTAGGGAGGTAGCCTAGATGCCGGAGATCGGTCCTGACGAGTTTGTAATACCGTTTTTCCAGGATCGAGGATTCACTCGCAAGAAGTGTCCCACGTGTCAGAGCAATTACTGGTCCAGCAATCCTGACCAGACAAACTGCGGAGAAGTTCCATGTGAACAATACAGCTTCATAGGACGCCCTCCGACAAAAGTACACTACAGCATTCCTGAGATGCGGAATCAATTCCTCAACTATTTCGCGGAAAACGGACACACCAAGATCAAACCCTATCCCATAGTCGCCAGATGGCGCGATGACGTCTACCTAGTTGGCGCGTCAATCTACGACTTCCAACCCTATGTTACCGAGGGCACAATGCCTCCCCCGGCGAATCCGCTTGTAATAAGCCAACCGAGCATTCGCTTTACTGATATAGACAGTGTAGGTCTCACGCATGGACGCTACGGGACTGTCTTCGAGATGGGTGGGGCCCACGCGTTCAATTATCCGAACAAGGAGATCTATTGGAAAGACCAGACTGTCCGCTATCACCACCAATTATTGACCGAAGTAATGGGAGTCCCTTCCGAATCCGTTACCTACAAGGAACATTTCTGGTCCGGAGGAGGAAACGCAGGTCCAGATTTGGAAGCCATAGCCTCAGGTCTGGAAATCTCGACTCTAGTGTTCATGCAATACAAGGTCCAAAACGATCAACTCATTCAACTTCCGATCCGAACCGTGGACACTGGATATGGAATCGAACGATGGGCATGGCTCTCCACAGGATCACCTAGCGGGTTCCATGCGATCTATGGCTCATTACTTGAAGACGTAATGAAACTGGCAAGGCTCGACGTGGACCAGAGAATAATCGAATCTCTCACGCGAAACGCAGGCAAATATCATTCGACAATAAGAGAGAGCAGGAAAGCGTTTCTTCAATCGGTCTCAAACGAAACAGGCAAAGATATTGAAAAGATTGCTGAGACAGCTGAAAGATTGGAAGCGATCTACGCAATAACTGATCATTCCAAAGCAGTTACCTTCCTATTGGCAGAAGGAGTCGTCCCCTCTAACGTAGGCGAAGGATATCTTGCACGACTAATCATTCGGCGAGCCGCCAGACTCGCAAGACAGCTCGACATTTTCGACCAACTACCCACTCTCGTCGAAGGCCAGATCAAACTCTGGGGTGGAGACTTCCACCTACTGCGAGAGATGAGGGCAGACATACTAGAAGGCCTTCACATTGAGATGGAGAAATACAACGAAACTCTATCGAGAGGGTCTGAAGTCGTACAACGACTCTCGAAAGAACTGGCCGATACTGGAGTTAGTCAGATTCCACTCGAACAACTGATCCAACTATACGACTCCCACGGACTAGCACCGGAGATCGTGAAGGAAGAAGCGGAAAAACTTGGTGTACGAGCAGAGATCCCGGACAATTTCCTGACTCTCGTAGCAGAAAGTCACAATCGTCCCACACACGAAGGTGAGGGAGATACATTGCCTAGGTCTGAACTCGATGAGAAACTAAAGGATTTACCGCCGACTAGCGCTATCTACTATGATGATCCCTACCAGACAAGGTTCAAGGCCAAAGTCGTTGCTATACTAAGACCTGACGCGCTCGTCCTGGATCAGACAGCCTTCTATCCACAAGGCGGAGGACAGCCAGCCGACAGGGGTGAGTTGAGATTCGCGAGCGGGAAGGCGAAGGTCATAGATGTCCAAAAAGTAGGGTCGACGATCATCCATTTCCTCGATGAGAGCATCGGTCCAAGGGTCGACTATGTCGAAGGCGAAATTGATTGGGGTAGAAGGCAGAACTTGATGCGTCATCATACCGGGACCCATGTACTCCTCGGAGCAGCTCGCAGAGTACTAGGCGAACATGTTTGGCAAGCTGGAGCCCAGAAGGATGTCGAGAACAGTCGTCTCGACATTACGCACTACCAAGAACTTACCCAGCGAGAGAGGGAGCGAATAGAAGAATTTGCTAACCAGGTCATAATGCGGGATTTACCAGTACAGATCAGTTGGATGGCAAGAGGGAAGGCCGAGTCGAAGTACGGTTACAGACTTTATCAAGGAGGCGCAGTACCAGGGGCGAAAATACGAGTAGTCAGAATCACCGGTTGGGACGCGGAAGCATGCGGTGGGACGCATGTCAAAAGAACCGGAGAACTCGGACTATTCAAGATCGAAAAGACCGGTCGCCTGCAAGACGGCGTCGAACGAATAATCTTCTCTGCCGGACAGCCAGCCCTGAAACGCGTGAACCAAAGCTATGAAACCCTGGCCAAGGCAAGTGCACTACTGAACACTACCCCGGATCAACTACCAAAATCAGTAAAGTCTCTCCTAGCGGAAAGAGACAAGCTCGAGAAGCAAGTAAAGAGAGCACAGTCAAAGACAGTCGAGAACAAGTTACTGCAGATACAGAAATCTGCGGTCGAAATCGGGCCAGTAAAACTCGTCCTAGCAAAGATAGCTAGGACCCAAGGAGTCGACCCTGTTCAGATCGCGAATAGACTGAAAGAAACAGATCCCACAATGGTAGCGGTGATCTTCGAGATTTCGGACAGTGTACAGGTGGTCGCGGCCGCGGGGGAAAAGGCCGTCGAGAGTGGGATTGACTGTGGACAAATCGTCAGTCTTGCAGCGAGGAGGCTTCACGGTGGAGGAGGCGGCCGTCCATTTTTCGCCACGGGAGGCGGGCCAGTCAAAGACAACGCGACAGAGGCTATGAAGGTTGTTGAACAGACCATTGAGAATCAACTGGCTAGCACTCGGACAGTGAACGTTGCGTGATGCCTTCGAAGTACAACTGGAGAAAGCTAGAGAGAAAATGGCAGAAGAAATGGGCAGCCTTGCATCTGCACGAGACAGACCCCAACCGTTCCCGAAGCAAATTTTTCGTCACAGCAGCATATCCATACCCGAATTCACCACAACACATCGGTCACGGCCGCACCTATACTATAGCCGATGTCGATGCAAGATTTCACCGAATGAAGGGCCACAATACTCTCTTCCCGATGGGCTTCCAACCTACCGGTGCTCCACTGTTCGCCATGGCGAAACGGCTAAGCCAGAACGATCCTGAGATAATCAAGACCTTCACGACAGTCTACAAGATTCCGTCTAACAAACTGGACACTCTAAAACAGCCAATGGCCATGGCCGAATACTTCCGGGACGACATAAAGACGGGAATGATCGAAATGGGATTCTCTATCGACTGGCGCAGAGAGTTCACAACGACTGACCCCCTATACACTCGCTTCATCGAATGGCACTTCCACTGGTTAAGAGAACACGGGCTAATCACTCGAGGAACACATCCAGTTGCATGGTGTCCGAACGACAAGAATCCCGTGGGTACAGTAGATACACAAGGTGACATCGAACCTCAGATCGGCGAACAGTACCTGATCAAGTTCGAGGAAGATGGGGTATTCTACCCAACAGCAACCCTTCGACCCGAAACCATTTTCGGAGTAACGAACCTCTGGGTAAATCCTTCCTCCACATACGTTGAAGCTCGGGTAGACGACGAGAGCTGGATCGTCAGCAAGGAAACGGTCGAGAAGCTGCTGCACCAAAATCACAAAGTCGAAGTAAAGCAGGAGTTCTTGGGAAAGGACCTTGTCGGCACGCGCGTACTCAACCCCATAACTGGATCAACCATTCCGATTTTCCCGGCGGGCTTTGTTGAACCAGATAATGGAACAGGAGTCGTCATGTCAGTACCAGCACATGCCCCATATGACTACCAAGCCCTAACGGATCTGAAAGCGGACAAGCAAATCGATCAGGAACTCCTGAAAAATATCCAGCCGATCCCGATAATCCAACTCGAAGGATTCTCGGAGTATCCAGCCAAAGACCTAGTCGAAAAATTCGGTGTGACAGAACAGAACGATTCCCGCTTAGAGGATGCCACGAAGGAACTCTACTCGAAAGAATTCAGAAACGGCAAGATGAGAGACAATGGTGCATCTTACTCTGGCATGCCAGTCAACGTAGCAAGAGAGGCGCTCGTAAAACAGCTCCTAGCCACTAACAAGGCGGTCATCTTGTATGAGCTAACGAATGGTCCGATCTTTTGCAGATGCGGTGCACAATGCCTTGTCCACATCGTCGAAAACCAGTGGTTCATCAACTACGGAGACTCAGAATGGAAGAAACTAGCTCACCAATGCCTAAATAAAATGGAGATACTCCCGGAAGAGCGTAGGCCGGAGTTCGAGTACACCCTCGATTGGTTGAAGGAACGAGCTTGTGCACGCAAAGTAGGCTTGGGCACAAGGCTCCCATGGGACAAGGACTGGGTCATAGAAGCCCTCTCAGATTCTGTAATCTACATGGCCTACTACACACTGGCAAAGCACATCTCCAAAGAATGGACGACATTCGCAAAGTTCCAGAAAGACACTGAGAAGCTTCCTGACGCATTCTTCAATCACATATTTCTCGGTGAGGGTTCTCCGGAGAAGGTTGCCAGCGACACTGGAATACCACGGCGAGTACTGAAAGCTATCCGAGAAGAATTCACCTACTTCTACCCTGTAGACATGAGACACTCCGGAAAGGACTTAGTTACGAATCATCTCTCCTTCTACGTTTTCCACCACGCTGCTCTGTTTCCACAAGAATTCTGGCCCAAAGGCATAGTTGCGAATGGGTTCGTATTGATGGACAAGACGAAGATGTCAAAATCGCTGGAGAACATAATCCCGTTACGCCTAGGAATTTCCGAATATGGCGCCGATCCACTGCGCATAGCAGTTTTAGCAACCGCAGAACTGAATCAGGATACAGACTTCAGCGACACGCTGGCAGCTTCAGTCCAAGAGAGACTAGTAAACATCATCACCCAGTCGAGAAAACTAGGACGCGCACGGACTCCAGTAAAGAAAAGCAAACCTTCCCAGTTAGACAAGTGGATGCTGAGCCGACTCAACAAAACGGTCGACCTCGCCACCAAGGCAATGGAACGACTCAGACTGCGAGAGGCCATTAACCTCATCCTGTATCAGCTGGACAATGACATATCCTGGTATCAGCGCCGTCTGGGACCAGTCAAATCAAAAGGAAACGGAAGAGCCCAAGTCCTGAAAAGGCTGTTCGAGATCAGGGCCCGACTATTATCTCCAATCGCGCCACACGTCGCTGAAGAACTCTGGGCAAACATTGGGGGAAAAGGATTGGCAGCGACTGCAAATTGGCCAAAAGTAGAGCCTTCTATGATCGACAGTGAAGCTGAGCAAACAGAGTCAATCGTTACCAGTACGCTAGAAGACACTTTAGAGATTTTGAAAGCGACCGGAATTACACCCAAGAAGATCGTCTACTATTCAGCGGCCCCCTGGAAATGGGAGGTATATCTGAAAGCCCTGGAAAGAGCTGAAACAGCGTCAGATGAGAAAACCGAGAAAGGCCGATTCGTCAGAGCAATAATGGGGGACAACGAAATGCGAAAAATCGGGAAGCCTGCGGCCGATTACGCAAACACCTCGCTGAGACAGGCTAGCCAGATGAACGATTCGATCCGAAAGTCCAGACTCGGAGCAAAACGTGTGAACGAACATAGCATGTTGCAAGACGCCACAGAGTTTTACAAGAGAGAGTTCAAGTCAGAAGTACAGGTGTTCGAAGAAGGTGACCTTAGGGCTTACGACCCGAAGGGAAAGGCGAAGGTTGCAGAACCCTATCGGCCGGCCATTTATGTCGAATAGTTGTATCAAGAGGAACCATCTGGCCCGCGTAAGAGAGATTCAGTAACGTCTCTTGAACTTCCGTATCAAATGCCGCTTTTCGACTGCGAACCAGTCACTTCCACATTTGTTGGGACAAGCCGAGGAATCGAGATGGAGCATCTCACCCTCCGAATATACAGAGTCTCTCGGTCGCTCCTGAAAGGTCCGTTCAAACTTGACTTGACACTTGACACATTTGAGTTCGAGGACGATTCTCGCCATGGTTCGGAGAAGGTCGGACGTCGTCAAGGGTAATTTAAACCAGAAAGGCTCCCAACTATCGAGTGAGCACCCCTCAAGATGAGCGCCAACCAGCGACTGGTATTCCCGGAGTTCCTCTCGGAATCCCTGTCCCGCGTCTATGACGGGCGCTTGCAGGAGATAATGAACTCGCTCGGCCGGATGGGCGATAGGTACTATTTTCGGCTCAACACTTTGGCCGCATATCGATGGGACATACTCGCTGAGATGAGACGGATGCACCCTGACGTGGGTCAGCACGAGTTTCTGAACGAAGCGGCATATCTTTCTGTCAGAGAGTCTATCCTACAGCCGAAGGGTTCGTTTGTCGAGGCTGATCCATTCGCGGCTGAGGCCGTACTGCACGGGGCGCACCTTTACGCTCCAGGCGTCAGAAAGTGCAGTGAAATTAAGATCGGTAAGGACGCCTCAGTTACCGACCCTTCTGGGATACTAGCTGGCACCGGAGTCGCAGTCAGAAGTGAAACGAGCATCCTAACCAACCGTCAGGGGATCGCGGTCAAGATCGAGAACAGCAAGTATGGTCTGCCCAGCTTGATGGAAACTGAACCATATGCAAAGGGGCACATACACCTCCAATCCTTACCGGCAATGGTTACGTGTCTCGCCCTAGATCCACAGCCAAACGAAACCATAGTGGATCTGAATTGCGCCCCAGGCGGGAAGCTGTCATACATTTGCCAGCTCACAGAAAATCGGGCAAGAACTATTGGATTCGACCGCAATGAACAGAAGATCGATAGAGCAGCTAGAACGGTCGAGAGGCTGAAGTGCGCGAACTACAGACTGATCGCCCATGATTCGCGATACGCGCACATTGACTACAATCTGAAAGCTGACAGAGTCCTTGTGGATCCTCCCTCCACAGCTCTGGGAGTCACCCCAAAACTCTCGATCAGGACAGGCGCGAATGACATTACGAACCTTTCCTCATACCAGAAACAGTTCCTAACCACAGCTGCTGCACTCGTAAAGAAAGGGGGGACGGTAGTGTACAGTGTATGCACCATTAGCCTGGAAGAGTGTGAGGAAATGTCAAGATATGCGGAAGACGAGCTTGGACTCGAACAGGTCGAGGCCACGCCTCGCCTAGGGCATGGGAGCATAGACGGTTACAGGTTGTGCCAGAGGTTTGATCCGGCATTGGACGGAACAGGCTATTTCATAGCCAAGTTCATCAAAAACTAGACCAGCAACAGGGGTTTGGCAAGCTCCCAAGCATTTCTCAGCCGTCTGGTCGAGGCCAGAGACGCCGTAAAACATTCCGCATTGAAGGAAGCAACCATCGTCCACCACGACGAAGCAGACGGGCTAACCTCGGCCGCGTTGGCAAAAATAGCACTCGAACAAATTGGTCTCGAAACGCGCCTCGTGTGTCTTGACAAGCTCTATCCAGAGGTCGTCAACGATCTGGAAGCTGGCTCCCGCAAAATAATAGTGTACGCCGATATTGGCTCTGCTCACGTCGATCTGATTGGGAAAGCCAACAAATCGGCGAACCTCATTCTAACGTTGGATCATCACGACACCTTGGCGAGAGACGATCCCCTAGTCTACAATCTGAATCCTGAACTCTATGGGTTCACCGGCGAACGAGACGCGCCTTCTGCCACCGTGGCATATCTCTTTGCGAAGACCGTGTCTTCGCCATTGATACGATATTCGGGCCTTGCGGTAATCGGGTCTATGGAAATTCCTGGCGAGGCCACCGGACTCAACAATTTGGTCTGGGAGGATGCTATACAGACTCAGGTTCTCTCGAAATCAACTGATCATATCAGGATCAATCTTGGTGAAGTAGAAACGTCCCCAGCCAGAGCTTCTACGATGTTGAATGTTCTCGGTTCAGTCGGCTACTATCGAAACGGCCCGGCAATGGGCGTTGGAGCCTGTGAACATGGATTCAGCAGAGCGATTCTGGACGTGGCTCGTAAGCTTGAGGATGAAAGGAAAGCCGCAAACAGGAACGTCATGCGCAGATTAGTTGTTGAAGGGCTGTTTCAGAAAGAATTGGTCCAGTGGTTCCATGCTCAGGACACCTACGAGGGCATGAGTGGAAAGGTCGTCGGAAGCTTCTGCTCCTACCTGAAGTTCCAGAGGGTTACGGATCCGGGAAAATACTTGATTGGAATGATGAATGTGCCCAGGGAGATTCCCGGATGGGGGCTCCTGTCAACGAGGATGGTCAAGGTTTCTGGTCGCGCGCCTCCACGGCTGGCTGTTCAAATCCAGAAGGGGGTCAAGCCGCCGCTTTCGAAGATTATGGGCGATTCATGTGCTCGTGTCGGTGGCTTCGGGGATGGACACAGTATCGCCGCCTCTGGGGTGATACCTGTGGGGAGAGAGGGGGATTTTCTCGAGGCTCTAAACGCGATGGCTCAGGGTTCCATCTAGCGGTCCGTCACGACCGTCTGTGCCTGTTCATGCATGAACTCGAGGAGGTAGTATGGGCCTCCAACGCCTTTGCCTGTTGCACCGCTTCCCTTCCAGCCTCCGAATGATTGTGCTCCCGGCCAGGCGCCCGTGGTTGCCCCTCCCCTCCTGTTTGCATATGTAACGCCGAAGGCGATATTGTTGAAAAAGTACTCTTTCTCTTTCTCGTCTTCGCTGAATATTCCGGCCGTTAGTCCAAAGTCTGTGTCGTTTGCTTTCTTGAGCGCTTCGTCAATTGTCTTGAATTCGTCCATTGCGACAAACGGTACGAAGAGTTCCTCTTTGAACAGTTTGCGGTTCGTTGGCAAGCCGGCGACAACGACGGGTTTCACGTAGAATCCTTTTGGAAGCTTCTCTTCGGAGTCTGCTGCTTGGGCCACTACTTTTCCGCCCTCTTTCTTTGCTTGTTCCAATGCCCGCTGGTATTTCTTGACTGCCCGCTCGTTTATTACTGGTCCGACGAAGACTCCTTTTTCTCGTGGGTCGCCTACTTTGATGTCAGAGACTTTGTCCTTCAGAATCTTGAGAAAATCGTTCCTTATTCCTCGTTCGACATAAACTCTGGAAGTGGCACTGCATTTTTGTCCACTATAGCCGTACGCGCCTCTGACCACGCCCTCTGCCGCTTTCTGAAGATCGGCCTTTGAGGTTATGATTGCAGGATTCTTGCTTCCCATCTCGGAGATGAAGGGTTTGGGATATGGTTGCTTGTTGACAAAGTCACGGTAGAGTTGCATCCCAACATCTTTGGATCCTGTAAACGCGATGCCTGCGACGTCTGGGTTACTTGCGAATTCATTCCCGAAGGCTCCCCCGGGCCCGGTCAGGAAGTTTATCGCGCCAGGCGGGACCCCGGCCTGGACCACCGTCTCGTACAGATTGAGTCCTGAGAGGGGTGCTTCGCTTGTCGGTTTGAACACGACTGTATTGCCGGTAACAAGCGCTCCCGTGACCATTCCGGCGGCGAGTGCAAGAGGAAAATTGAAGGGTGAAATTACTGCCCAGACCCCGTACGGACGGAGCACACTTCTCGACCTCTCGTTCGGGGCTCCAGGCTTCATCGTCCTGACGTATCCATCATTTTCCTCCATTAGTTGCGCGTAGTATCGCAACATGTCGACTCCCTCGCTTGCCTCGGCGATCGCTTCGAAACGGTTCTTGCCGACTTCGTAGGTTATGAGTGCTGCAATGTAGAACATGTTCTCTTCTAGAATCTCTGCGGCTTTCCGGATGATTGCGACTCTTTCCTTCCAAGGCTTGTTACTCCACAGCTCGAAACTCTCCTTTGCAGCGGTAATGGCTTTTCGGGCATGCTGTGCGGTGCCTTTCTGGAAGTATCCCAGCACGATGCTCGTGTCTAGCGGGCTACGATGCTCGAATTCGCTCTCGCTCGCAAGTACCTTACGAGCAGCGATGAACATCGGGTGGTGCTTTCCAAAATCCTTACTGACTTGTTTCAGGGCTGCTTCATATCGTGGATGAATGCTCTCATCTGCTAGAAGCGTGACGTATGTCAGCTTCTTCTCCGGGGCTAACTGCAATTCATGACTCTCCGATAATGGACAGCTTGTACCTCGAGGAAGATAAGATTGAGCCCTACTGGACTGGCCAGGATTTTCGGTCTTGGTCAGACGAGTAGTCGGCCATGTTTCATTATGACAAAGTCATCAATGCTTACGGTTGCTCCTGTCATCGAAGCCCAAAAGCCACGCTCGCTCCTATTCTTCCCAGCCTTGTCCCTATTATCTCCAAATCCTAAGGTAACGCCTCCAAGAGTCTTATCATCCTGAGTGAAGCCATGCTTCAGTTTATGGTTCAACCCAAAACCGAAAAAGCCAAGCCTGTCAGAATCACCACTACCTGCGACCAACCATTTCTTGAAAGCTCCTTGTTGGATACCTGCCGCAGAATCGACGATTCTGCCTTGACGAATTTTGAGGCTCAATTTTTCGATTCGCCCCTCTCTCAGCAAGGAAAGTATGGGTTTGTCGAACACGACAGTTCCCTGGCCACTTTCCTCGTTCGTAGAAACCTCTATGCCTCCAGCGGGCAGAAAACCCGGTCTACCGATCGAGACCCATTCATCTCTCAGAATACCGTCGAAACTGTCGACCTGACGACGGTCAAGTCTGAAAGTGAAGTCGGTGCCGTGAGGCGAGGTAATTCTGACCCTCCCATCACCAGCAAGCGGCCCACTGAGATTTGAGGCATGCCTGCTGATTTCAATATGGTCAGCTAAGCATCCTTCGAACATTACTTTTTTCCATTCATCGTAGTCCAGTCCGAGTTGATCGGCCCTCTCTTTACTTGCAAGGGTAGCTTCAACACCGAGCATCCTTACCTTCCTTGCCTTCGCTATTGCTTTCCATTCACGGACGAAGTTGTTATTCTCATTAAACCACCTTGTCACAAGGTGGCGTCTATCAGCCGGAATCTTGTCCCAAGGAATTATTCTGGGTCCAACTGTGAAAATGTAGGCGTCAGTATCTTTTAGAGCGCCTGCTAGACGAGTGGGCAGAACATCAGCTGTCTCTACAGAGGAGTCACTTATCGAGTGGAGCCAGTTTTCTTCGTACTGGACCGTACTGAGAACTTGACAACCACGCTTCGAGGATTCCGACGCTAGTACAGAACCAAGTTCGAGATCACTATTCCACGTGTTGATCCAAACGTTCTCATCCGGTTTGACATTGATACAAACGTCAAGGATTTGTCGTGCAACACCTTCATAGTCTGGCATTTTGTATACAGGCATTCTCGGGCTTTTGTCAGGTCTGCTGTTGATGCCTTGCCACTGGCAATAGTTCTATGAGCGATCTGAGAGGTACCCCTTCGATGCTATCCTTGCCGCTCTTGTTCGCTAGGACGGTAGCTCCGACGGGTTTCGCTTTTACGCTCTGCAGTGTCTCTATTGCTGCCCTGATCGATTCGCCCATTCGGAGGATGGTGTCGACTATGAGCACTTTCTTTCCTTCTACTCGTGAGAAGCTTGGGTTCACTGCTCCCGCCACTTTCTTCTCTCCCAACCTTTGGGGTTTCACTGCGGCGACGGGTTTGCCGAGTGATCGTGCAACGATTAGACCTAGGGCCATGCCGCCTGTCTCGATTCCTGCGACAACGTCCGGCTCCTCCATCTCACCTTGTACGATTGCTTCGCGGACCATGTCGGCCATTGCCCTTCCGACGAGTGTTAGCCGTCGGACGCTTGACCCGATAGGGTTCCAGTTCACGTAGACATCGTACGAGTCTCTTGGCTTGACTCCATCTTTCCCGTGCAACAACAACCATACTACGGTGTCCGCTTGGACTTTCAGCTCGTCCGCTATCTCATAGGTTGACATTCCGCGTTCTTTCAGTTCGATGGCTTTTTTCGACAGCTCTTCGAGAGATTTCAGAACTATAGCCCTTCCGAGAAATCGACCGGGCGTGGCTAGTTATAACTTGTTGACGGTGATCCGAGCGAGAGAACTGCGCTAGAATATATTCGTGGCTCAATTAGAGCGTCTCTCAGACCCGTATTTGACAAGGTTCCATATCGCTACAGAATCTGAAATCAAGGATGCCGCGACCACTGACATCTATTTCGAACGGACAAAGGAGATTCTTGAAAAGGAAGGCCTAGCGGACCTAAAAGTGACCGCCGAGGTCACTGCCGGTGCGCTTCCAAGAAATTGGGAGTGGGGCATACTTGCAGGCGTTGAGGAGGCAGCGCATCTCCTCGAAAGGATTCCGGTAAACGTAACTTGTTTCCCGGAGGGTACGTTGTTTCATTCGAGCGATTCTGTTGGAACGCGTGAGCCTGTAATGGTTTTGGAAGGCAGGTACGCGGATTTCTGTTTGTATGAGACGCCGTTGCTGGGCTTGTTATGCCACGCGTCTGGCATCGCGACCATGGCGGCGCGCGTCAGGCGGGCTGCAGGGAAAAAGACGATCCTATCTTTCGGCATACGGCGAGTTCACCCCGTGCTTGCGCCGATGATAGACCGGGCATGTTTCATCGGAGGCTTCAACGATGTCTCAAGCCTAATTGGTGCAAGACTTCTGGGCAGGAATCCGACGGGCACGATGCCTCATTCGCTAGTAATTGCGATGGGGAGCCAGGTAGAAGCCTGGAGGGCATTCGACAAGCACATGCCGAAGACTATTCCAAGGATTATGCTTGTCGATACTTATTTCGACGAGAAGACGGAAGCTATCATGGCCGCGGAGACGATGGGCAAGAAACTAGATGGAGTCCGTCTCGATACTCCGGGCTCGAGACGGGGAAACTTTCCCGAGATTCTGAGAGAGGTGCGCTGGGAGCTTGACTCGCGCGGCTTCAGCAATGTGAAGATCTACGTCTCAGGTGGGCTGGACGATGAGAAGGTGAGGATAATGTCGGAGGCTGGTGCAGATGGATTCGGTATAGGCACCTCGGTTAGTAACGCTCCCACAATTGACTTTGCAATGGATATTGTAGTGGCAGATGGGAAGCTTGTTGCCAAGAGAGGAAAACTGGGCGGTAGGAAACAGGTGTGGAGATGCGACAAGTGTCTGGTCGAGGTTGTATTACTCGATAATGTTCCTGGACCTGCATGTCCCAACTGCGGTGGTAAGACGAAGCCGTTGCTGAAACCGCTGGTGCAAAAAGGACAACTCGTAGAACCTCTCCCCCTGGCCGACAAGATCCGTGCGAGTGTCTTGGACCAGCTCGGAAAACTAGTCTAGGCATGCCTTGTCGTTTTGGTTTTGGACAGAACCTTGTGCCTCAACTGGGTACCACAAAAAGTACATTTCTTTTGTGGAGGTTTATACTTTCTATGACAAGCCGGACAATACATTATCCATTGAAACTTGTGGATTATGCCGAAGTTGGCCAGTGAACGATGGCTCACCTGGAAATGTTCGGAAAGATTCTGGACTGCGTAGTCGTCGCTAACCACCACGGGTTCTTTTCCGTCAGACTTGAGATCGAGCGCCAACGCGACTACTTCCCTGTCCGCTTCTGAGACATGCCCGGATTCGCCTAGGTGAGACGCAGCGTTCTCAACGAGGCTCATTGCTGTGGGGGATGGTTCTTGTACGGTGAGGACACCTTTGTCTTTGAACATTTGAAACCTCAACTGTGGCATAGTTCCTTGTGATAGTTCTCGTTCTACGGCTCTGACGGAGTAGGCCTCTCCGGGCCTTGACGGATTGAAGCCCATGATGAACGCAGACGTGTCCAATACTATCACTTTCAACCATTCTCCCTCTCAGACGCCAGTCTTCTCAGGTTCCTCTGCAAAAATGTGTCGCCGAACCTTACAAAGTGCGCGTTGTGCTTGGACTTTTTGAAGTCCAGAGACTGTCCCACACGCAGGTCTCGTTCTGCCCTTCCATCATTAACTAGGATCGAGGCAGGGCCAGGACTCACGACCGTTACTCGAAGCTTCTTGTTGGCAGGAACAACGATTGATCTTACTGGTTGCAAGGGAGCGATTAGAACGAGGGAGAGCACGTCTAGCGAGGAGTCGACAACGGGTCCACCGGCAGAGAATGCGTGTGCAGTTGAACCGGTCGGCGTTGCCACGATGAAACCATCACTCCTGGCTCGGATGATCCTAAGCCCATCCTGGGAGACGTCGAGGTGCAACATCTTCTCAACTGGCTTCGGTACTAGCAAGGCCTCGTTCAAACATTCACGAATCAGCTTGTTCTTGTAGAAGACTGAGAGCAGCCATTGCTTCTCAATTTCAAAATCATTCTTCAACCAACGTTCGAACGACTCTTGGAATTGTTCCTCATCCACCTCTGTAAGGTATCCATGTCGGCCCAAGTTGACTGCAAGTATGGGAGTACGGAGATCTCTCAATTCCCGGAGGGTCTTCAGCACAGTCCCATCGCCACCTAGCGTGACGACAAGATCCAGCTTCATGCTTCGGAGACTAGCGCCTCCGAAAGTCTTGAGTGCTCTCGCTAGATCGCGCTCTAGTACTGGTTGGAGCCCGTGCTTGCGAATGATGTCAACTACGTTCCGTGCAACTACGAGTACATGTTTCGACTCTGTCTTTGCCATTATGCCAACTTGTCTAAGCATGATATGGTCAGACTCACTAGACTGGCTGGACGAGAATTGTCGGTGTTCTAAAGAGTATTCTCTTTTTGCACGAAGTCTTTTAGACACACAAGTAATTGATCCACTTCCCGAGTAATCGTTTCCATGAGCAAGCCAGTCGAGATGGGCAGCCTCAAAGTCGGCCAGTACGTCATAATCGACGGAGAACCTTGCCGTATCGTCGAGTTTGAAAAGTCAAAGCCGGGAAAACATGGCGCTGCGAAGGCCAGGATAGTTGGCATAAGCGCGTTCACCAATCAGAAGAAGAGCCTGATCAGTCCCGTGGATGCCCGGGTAGAAGTGCCCATGATAGACAAGAGGACTGGACAGATCATATCCATTTCTGCCAACCTGGTGCAGTTGATGGACATGGAGAACTATTCAACATTCGAAAGCCCGATGCCGGATGATCCCGAACTCCGAAACTCGCTCGGGGCAGGTGTCGAGGTCGAATACTGGGACGTTCTTGGACGGATGATGATAGTGCGTAGAAAGGGCTGAACCCTCCATTCCCGACAAGACACCTCTGACCGTCAAGCATCTACGACTACGTCCCGGCATGAGCGTGGCCAGCCTCGTCGATGAAATGGCCGGAACCCATGTGCTCGGGGCGGGCCGAATAGGCGACGCTACGGCAATCGTCAGGGAGATGTTCCGGAGCAGAGACTATACGAATTTTCTGACCCTCGCGGGCCCAATGGTTCCTTCCGGTCTCAGACTATTGATCGGTGACCTGATCGATAGAGGCTTTCTCGACGCGATCGTCACCACGGGGGCTAACCTGACACATGACTTTATCGAAGCCCTAGGACTCCACCACTATCAAGGAAGCTTCCAGGCAGACGACAAGAAGCTAATCAGCCGAGGATACAGCCGCATCGCCGATATTCTTGTAAAAGAAGCCAGCTTCCAGAAGCTGGACAAGACTGTACGAAAACTATTGTCAAAAATACCCGTTGAGGATCGCAAAGACATCGCGTTCTCCGACTGCCTATTCCACTTGGGCAGTATGATCCAGGATCATGATTCCATACTTTACAAGGCCTCGAGAAAGAACGTGAAAATATTCTCACCGGGACTACTCGACTCGATTCTGGGTCTAAGCCTATGGAGCTATGCTCAGACGGAGGTCCTGAGACTAAACCCAACCCGTGATGTGACAAAAATGGTGGAGATATGCATGACATCGGACAAGCTCGGCGTCCTAATCCTTGGCGGAGGACTACCGAAACACCACACACTCCTAGCAAGCGTCCTACGGGAGGGCGTTGACCTCGCGGTTCAGATCACTGCAGATCGTCCCGAGCCCGGAGGCCTAAGCGGGGCCCCATTGGCAGAATCGATCAGCTGGCATAAAATCCGGAAAGGCGGAAGATTCGTGGACGTATACGGTGATGCTACTGTATGCTTTCCATTGCTCATCGCAGCGGTGCTGGACAGGGTTAAGAAGCGGAATCGAAGAGTAAACTGTTAGATTGGAAAACGTAGGAAGATCGCTCTCGGAAGCAGTCCGTAAACTCCTACGGATGCCGAACGTCGACGAGAAGGCCGTCAAGGAGCTTGTCAAAGACCTCCAGAGAACCCTCCTACAGGCAGACGTGAACGTCGAACTCGTGCTCCAACTATCTCGTGCTGTCGAAGATCGGTCTCTGAAGCAAACACTTCCACCGGGCATTGCGAGGCACGAGCACGTGGTCAAGGTCCTCTACGAGGAAATGACCAAGTTCGTTGGACATGAGCCTGCGAAGACCGACGTCCAGCCAGGACAATTCCGCAAAGTCATGCTGGTCGGAATTCAGGGCACTGGCAAGACCACGAGCACGGTAAAACTCGCCCGATTCTATACGAAGCGCGGATTACGCGTAGGAATAGTGTGTGCAGACACGTACCGGCCTGGCGCCTACGACCAGTTAGTACAATTGGCCACAAAGGCCGAGATTCCCGTCTACGGAGAACCGGGAGGTAAGAAACCAGAAGACATTGCGAAACGTGGTATAGAAAGTTTCGGCAAGAAATCTGATCTAGTAATCATCGATACGGCCGGACGACATCGTAACGAGAGAGACTTGATGGATGAAATGAAACGAATAGCGTCCGCTGTAAAACCGGACGAGATCGTCTTAGCGATCGATGGAACGATCGGACAACAGGCGATACACCAGGCTAGAGCATTTCATGAGGCGACTCCGATAGGCTCGGTCCTACTGACAAAGATGGACGGGTCAGCAAAAGGAGGTGGCGCCCTCTCCGCGGTCGTCGCGACCGGGTCTAGGGTCAAATTCATCGGGACAGGAGAGAGGGTCGAAGACTTGGAACAGTTTGTCCCCACGGACTTTGTCGGCCGATTGCTCGGGATGGGCGACCTTAACGCGCTGCTTGAGAAGGTCAAGGAAGCCGAGATCACAGTCCCAGAGACGAAAGTGCGCCGGTTCATGGAAGGACGTTTCACGTTGAAGGACATGTACGAGCAGATGGAGAACCTGCGGAAGATGGGACCACTACGAAAAGTGCTCCAGATGGTCCCAGGGGGTGTCAACTTGCCAGAAGAACAGTTGGGAGTCGCCGAGGAGAAGATGACCGCGTGGCGGGTCATCATACGCTCAATGACAAAGAACGAACTGGAAGAACCGCGTCTGGTGGACGGGTCGAGAGCGAGAAGAATCGCGAGAGGGTCAGGCAGATCCGAGCGTGAAGTCCGCGAACTCGTCAATCAATACTTTACAATGAAAAAAGTGTTGAAACAGATGAAGAGACGTGGACCTATGATGAAGGGAATGCCCTTCCTGAAAAAGTAGCTCGCTCGATCACATAACATATCTGCCCCATTTCTAGCAGCCGGAAACAGACTTGACGCTGAGCCGAAGCCTGTCCTACTTTGACCTCATGAACATCGTTATCGGGGCCATTGTCGGCAGCGACATCTACATTGTCCCCGGGTTAACCGCGGGCCTCGTCGGGCCGTTCGCGATAATAGTTTGGATCATTGGCGGGGCTGTCGCGATGATTCTTGCAATGATTTTCGGATATTGTAGCTTCTATGTTCCTAACGTTGGGGGGCCCTTTGCATTCGTATCGAAAGCGTTTGACGAATTCTGGGGATTCCTCACAGGATGGAGCATGTGCATTGCCGAGATCGTCGCCCTTCCCGTCTTCGCGATAGTCTTCACAAGTTATCTTGAATATTTCTTCCCGTTATCGACCGGCGTAGAACTCCTGGTCAGGATCCTCTTTGTCGCCGCGATCACCGGGATCAACCTTGTCGGAGTCAAACAAGCAGGCAGAATCAACGACGTATTGACAATTGTCAAGCTCAGCCCACTAGTCCTCATAATACTCCTCGGCACAG
Organism: Bathyarchaeia archaeon; assembly: GCA_035656295.1. Lineage (GTDB taxonomy): Archaea > Thermoproteota > Bathyarchaeia > 40CM-2-53-6 > 40CM-2-53-6 > 40CM-2-53-6. The sequence continues at coordinate 900,086 of DASRSU010000008.1, forward strand.
GATCGATCCTACTGAAGCCAAGCCTGCTCGGAAACTATACACCGTTCGCGCCCCAAGGGGTAGGTAGCTTCGGCACAGCATTCGTACTCATATTCTGGGCCTATGCAGGATTCGAACTGGGGTCCCTCCCGGCCAGCGAGGTCGTAGACCCGAAGAAGAATATTCCCAAAGCCGTCATCACCGGCATGGCCATAGTCACGTTCTTCTACGTAATGACGAATGTGGTCGTCTTCGGAATCGCAAAATCAGCTGACCTTGGACAAAGCCCAGTTCCGCTACTGCTGGTCAGCTCAGCCCTGCTAGGCATTGTCGGGATTGTGATCACAGGGTTTGGGGCCCTTGCTTCCGTAACGGGGACTGATGAGACGGAAGTTCTAGGAACTGCTCGATTGATCTATGCAATGTCCCGTGACGGACTATTTCCGAAGAAACTCTCCGAAGTCCATCCACGTTTCCAGACGCCTTATGTCGCGATAATACTGGAGGGTGTCGTTGCTGTCGTGCTCTCCCTCTTCTCTGGGGTCGGGCAGCTGATATCGTTCGCAGTATTCAACCTTGCCATCTGTTACCTCCTCGTCAGCCTGTCGCTCGCTGTGTTGAAGAGGAAACGGGAACATGGTATGCCGGGACAATCGATACTTCCATGGCTAGGCGTCGGAGTTTCCTTCTACCTACTATTCGCAACATCCCTCTCCGACAAGATCATCGGCTCCATCCTAGTCGTTCTAGGAATTCCAATCTACCTCTTCTATTCCAGGCGAAGAGGTGTTCATGACCAGAAGCAGCACCTCCTCTCGGAAGGAATCATTCTTGCCCGCGCGTTGGAGAAGCAGAATCGATTCCTCGCCAACGGTATCAACTTGCTAGCCAAAGCCTACAACCGAGCTACGGGAAAGAGGAAATCTGAGCATAGGAAGCGCTCTCAGGTACGCGAAAAGACTTCATGACCTAGTAAAAGTCAACGGCCTAAACGGACGCAACTAGATCCAGAAGACAGCCGAAGAGAGATCGCGAAGCGGATCGGGAAGCAACGGGTCTTCCCCGCGGAGAACTAGAGTAGAATCCAATCCAATTTTTTGTCTTAGAGGGTTTTCGTCCTCATTTCCCAGGTACGATAGAATCCGAGCTTCCGGTATAATTTCCTGCCCGTCTCGCTTGCGTGCAGGCTCAGCTGGCCAAAACGGTTTTTCCTGCACCATTGCAATGCCGCCCGTACTATCAATGATGCAGCGCCCTTTCTGCGAAAATCAGGCTCGGTATACATCGACAAAAGATAAGGCTGTAACTGAGTACTTCGTCCAGGCCTCGGTTGGATTGGTTGTAGCCATAGACAGCCGCCGCCAGCCAAACGATTATCACGACTCTTAACGATCCATGCAACTAATGTCTTATTTTTGAGGCGGTCGCGTGCCCATTGCCTGTACACACTGTCGGCCTCGTCATGCAGCCGCCGACTTTTTACGCCAAGATCTTTCCACATTTCCCTGCGCTGATGGGACTAGCGCGTCCAAATCACCTAATCCTGCGCGACGTACTCGCAATTGTTTTGGTGCAATTCTTCTCAGCTTCTAGGCCTCTATGTTGGATTCACTAGTCCGGGCAAGTTCGTTCTTGACTAAGCTGGCCAGGGAATGCCGAGTTCCTTTCCGATCTGCTTCATCGACTCGACAACTTTCGCGGCCAATCGGACGCCTTCCCTGCGATATTTTTCCATCCTAGCATAGCTCTTTTCGCCGTGCACGTAGATACGCGATTGTCCCTCCGCCTTTGGTGAGTCTTTCAACTCTTTTGCGAGCCGGTCCATGTCACGCTTGAACTCATCGAGGGGCCGGAACGCGGCTGGGTCAAGGGCCATGAAGAAGTGTCCTACGTTCGGTTTCGTCTTGTCAACATCAACGCCCAGCCCTGTGGCGGCGCCGCTTAGAACGCCGCATAACACGTCAACCATCAGCGCCAGTCCGTAGCCTTTGTGGCCCGAGTGTTCTTCTCCTTCGCCGCCTAGGGGTAGGATTCCGCCGCCGAGACGTTTTGACAAGGCTTCCAGGACAACGTGCGGGTCGGTTGTTCCTTGGCCCGTGGTATCTACAGCCCAGCCGAGTGGTATCTTCTTCCTTAGTCGCTCGTACACTTCTAGCTTGCCTCTTGGGACGACCGAGGTTGCCATGTCGAGGACGAACGGTTTCTCCTGGGACGCTGGTGCTGTTAGACTGATAGGGTTCGTGCCTAGAACGGCGGTTCTTCCGAAAGTTGGTACTACTAGCGGGGCTGCGTTCGTCATACTGATGCCTATGAGGCCCTGTTGGAGTGCCATGAGGCTGTAGTAGCCCGCGATCCCATAATGGTGCGAGTTCTTGACCGAGACTATGCCAACAGCTGTCTCCTTGGCTTTTCGGATGGCGAGCTCCATTCCTTTGTGGCCGACGACTTGTCCGAGACTTTTTCCACCGTCGATGAGCGCTGTTGCTCTAGTCTCTTTGAGAGTGCGACTCTGATCCGTGGGGCTGGTCCAGCCATTCTTCAGGTCCGTATAATAGCGAGGTAGGCGTGCGACTCCATGAGAGTCTACGCCACGAAGATCCGCGAGTACCAGCACGTCAGTCGTGATTTTCGCGTCCTTCTCCGGGACGCCTAGCTTCATCCAGACCTGATTGCAAAAATCCTTTAGATTATTCTCACGGATAACGTTCGGTGCTAGTACTTGGTCGACCATGTTGCCACTGCCTCTAGTTTTTGGTCGGACACCCTTGGACTAAGCTCTTTAAGATTGACAATATTTCCAGTATATTCTCGGTTAGGATAGATGGACACGTACAAGACGATCCTGACAAAACTGGAGATCAGACAATTCGACACGAAGAAGGTACCTGCTGAAGTCAAGCTCAGGGTTCTGGAAGCGGCGCGCGCTACTGGCACTGGTATGAATAGGCAAGAATGGAGGTTCATCCTGGTCCAGAGCAAGGACTCGATCAAAAAGCTGGCGGAAGATAGTAGTAGTGGCGGCTGGGTCGCAGGCGCCAATTTTGCCGTCATAATACTCACTGATCCAACGCTAGGCTTTCACCAGATAGATGCCGGCAGGGCCGCGCAGGACATGCAACTGGCCGCGTGGGACCAGGGAGTAGCCTCCGGAATATTCACTGGGTTCCGTGAGGAAAAATTGCGGAAGGACTTTGAGATCCCTAGCAACCTCAAGCCCACTATCTGCCTGGGATTCGGATACCCTACGAGAAAGATTCATGGAAAGAAGGACCGGATGCCGTTGACAGAACTGGCCTTCCTCGACAAGTACGGCAACAAGTTCGATCCGAAAAAACTAACCTGAACAGTCGCCCGCTGACGGAATCCACCTCATTTTTTCCATACTATGCTGTAGAAAGTTCTAATTCTCCAATATTGCCCCTCGCTTAGGTGACGAGGTCTCCAAGTGGAACCCAGGGATGTTACGGTCATTGGAGGCGGAATCCTCGGAACCTGCGTCTCATACTGGCTAGCGAACCAGTATGAGGGAAGAATCGCTGTCATAGAGAAGGAACACGATGTCGCTATTCACACCTCTCGGCGAAATACGGGCGTAGTGCACAGGCCGTTCTACCTGGACCCGGTAAAACGGCGCATCTTCGCTAGATGTTCTCAAGCAGCCTACTCTATGTGGAAGACGTACGCGAAACAGAGACGGCTTCCATGGGCCCCTGTGACGACGCTAGAAGTAGCTACTCGGCCCGAGGATGTGAAACGAGTGGAAAAGTACCATCATTGGGGACTCGAGAATGGGATGGGAGAGGATGAGCTTGAGCTTCTTACTGGAACCCAAGTGCGTGAGCTAGAACCACACGTAAGGTCCCATGGAGCGATCTGGTCAAAGACAGACACCGCCGTCGACTATGCTGCCTTCACAAGATCAATAAGACAAGATGCCGAGGCTGAAGGCGTAAAATTCGTCACAGGCTTCGAAGTCGAGTCAATCAACCGGAGACAGGGCATGCTCGAGATAACGGCCAAGAACGGACAAGAACCACTTCAGACAAGCTTCCTAATCAACTGTGCCGGCGGAAACTCGATACACATTGCCCACATGTTGAAGTTGGGCATGGAATACTGTGATCTGAATTTTCGAGGTGAGTACTGGGAGATTGGAAAGGAATGGACCCACCTTGCGAGCCGGAACATTTACACCGTAGCACAACACCCAGAACTCCCCTTCCTAGATCCTCACTGGATCGTGAGAGCGGACGGTCGCAGGGAGATCGGCCCGAACGCAGTCCCGGTCGCAGGACCGTATACGTACAAAGGATTCTTCAAGAGCATCAGCGAGGCATTGAAGAAAATATTCGAACAGCCCATAGCAAACAAGCTCGCCCTCCTCTACAACCGTGACTTTCTAACCCTCGCTGGCGAAGAATGGCTCTCATCTATCTCGAAGCGGGAAATGGCCCGGCGCGCCCAAGAATTCATTCCAGAGCTGAAGGTTGACTACCTGGTAAAGCCCGGCATCGCGGGTGTCCGCGCCCAGGTCATCGATCGCAAAGGCAACTTCATCAAGGAAGCAATAGAGCTCGAAGGCCCAAACTCCTACCACGTAACCAACTACAATTCCCCAGGAGCGACCGGCTCGCCCGCGTATACTGCATGGCTGGTGAAGAAGCTTGGACTTCGCGGATTATTGAATCATCTCAAACCCGCGCGAGGCGATAGGAACGGAATCTGGGACTTCGAGAAAGTGACTGCGGCTATCGGCGTGCCGGCCTAACTCAGGGAATAGTATGCTTGAGGTTTCTCCAGATCCCAGTTGCTCCCTGACCGTGGACTGAGACACTACCCTTCTCGGGATCTATCGGCTTCAGCGTGAAGAGCCCGAATCCAAGCATCACTTCTCGCGGTACAGCGGGAATCTGTTCAGCCTTGAAGAACGATTTCCCATCTACATGCCACTCAACGCGCTTCTTCTGCGCATCCATCCTGACCTGATACTGATGAAACTGTTCAGACCTCGTCACACCCGAAAACGGCGCCTCGACCAAGTAAGTGAACGCCGTCTTTTCATCCGTAACGCCGGGGATTAGGAGTCTTTCATAGATGGCACCGATCTTTCTGCCTGTTGACACGAAATCAAAGATCATGCCGGTTGCAAAGTCCATCGTGATAAAGCCCGCGAAGCCATCTTGAATATCCTGCGCATTACTGTGAAACGTGTCCGCGGCCATTTCAACCTCAAACACTGTAACACTGTCCGCAGATACTGGAAAGGTTCGTGTCGATCCATACAGTTGTTTGGGGTCATCTAACATGTGTATTTTGTCATGTTTCCTGGTAAACGGGTCGACGGTAATTGCAGTCCCTCCATAGCGCGCTTCGATCTTCGCCTTCGGTTCCTGCCACGTCCACGTTTCACCATTTGGTAATGGAAAACTCATGATCTTCCATTTCGCTGGGTCGATCTTGCCAGTCGACATGTCATCGTACAACCTCGGCTGAAGTTCGAGCAACGTTGCTACCTTCTAACGGGCCTTGGTCAAGTAATGGGTCTTAACGGTTTCGACATCTACCTGGTCATATCCATGATCTTGCCGAGATCTTCCAGGACTATGACATAGCGCCCGTCAGCACCTAGCCAAACAGGCCGTTTGCTCGCCACGGCATTTTTCGCATCTGTGACGGACATGCCGGTATGGATTAGATAGGCGGCAGCACATGTTGGGCTTCTCCCTTTGCCCTTTGAACAGTGAATGACAACCTTTCGGCCCGAGTCGATGTTGTCGCCGATGATTGCAGAAACGATTTTTAGCCTACTGAGAGAGACAGGGTTGTTTGACTCTGGGACTTCCGGAATCCTATCTTCGTAATCGATCTCTAATTCCTGACACCAGTTTTTCTCTTCGGGATTGCGGGTGAGGTCCATTATGATGAGTTCGGGCCCAAGCTTGTCACGTAGTTCCGAAAGGTCTGCCTTGGACGGGGCAGCTCCTATCCAGAGCCTATCAGGAATAATCTCCGAATAGTCCAAGATGGTCCATTGACTCTCTCACTATTATTAGAATAATCAGTTCAATCCACCCGGACGAGTCTAAAAATGGTAGCTAATATCCTGGTTACCACAGAGTACGTTGACGACGAGAGTGCTGCGCGACTGAAGAAGCGCGCTGCCATTTGCAAGCTCGACGAGACAATGAGTCAAGAACAACTCGCGGAGTTCCTGCCGACAATAGACGTTCTGCTCGTGTTCTCCTGGCCAAAGCAGTTGAGCGCAGAAAACCTGCGCCTAATGACCAAGCTGAAACTTGTCCAGAACATCCTAGCAGGGGTCAACCAGGTGCCATTCAACCATCTGTCCGGCGACGTGATCGTTTGTAGCAATGCCGGCGCTTACTCAACAGAAGTCGGAGAATACGCGATGGGGCTCCTGCTTGCCTCTGCAAAGAGGATTGTAGAGTCCCACAATTCGATCAAACAGGAGCAATGGAACTTCCAGAGGACTATGGACGTTGGGAGTCACGTGACCATGCTTGAAAACGAGGTCCTTGGAATTCTCGGATACGGTGGAATCGGTGCCTACACGGCAACCTTGGCACAAAGTTTCGGAATGAAAATCTATGCCTGGACTAGGGGGAAGAGACCATCTAAGCTAGTGAAACTCTTCACAGGGGAGAGAGGACTAGACGAGGTACTTGCAAGGTCGGATTGCGTAGTACTAGCTTTGCCTTTGACGAAGGAGACTAGAGGAATTATTGACTCTGAGCGGCTCCGGAGAATGAAGAAAGACGCGATACTCGTCAACGTCACCAGGGGAGAACTCGTGGATGAGAAAGCACTCTATGAGCATCTCGCAGCAAACCCGAGCTTTCGATACGCCACCGATGTCTGGTGGTACAATCAGGGTAGAGAATCGTTGAAAACTGACTATCCATTTCTCTCATTGCCCAATTTTGTTGGCACACCACACCTGTCGGGGCCATCCGGCCTCGCGACAGGGAGACCTGTAAAACTAGCAGTTGATAACGTGCTTAGGTTCCTGCGGGGTCTGGCTCCTCGGAATATTGTCGACAGGTCCGACTATGTCAACGGTCGGTAAAACCCCTACCGGGTTCTTGCCGGGTGGTTTCGTCGCCCAGAGAAACTTTCGCTGCAACGTTTTCGAATATACTCGCATCCAGTCAAAATCAACTTTCTTAGCCCATTTCCTGTAAACGAGGGGGTCAATGTAGTTTCTTAGGGACGTGTTCAAGTTGTAATCCTTGGTCTGCCTCTGAAGGTCAATGTCCAGCTTTAGCTTCCGGATTCTCTCTTGTAGTCGAAGACCTTGTCTCTCTGTCTTCGGAGTGCGTGCTTTCAGTTCGACCAAACGCTGTTGCTTCTTGTCAAGGCTTGATGCCCATGTCTTCGGAGGAGTCCGCTTGTGGTTGCACCTAATTGCTGCTTCGAGATTTGCGACCCGTGCATGGAAAAGTTTGACGAACTCGGGATCGCTTCGTTTGAATCGAATGTGCTCGTCCAAGTACGTCTGGACGGTTTCAGTCGCATGATGAGTTCTGAAGACTCTGGTTGTTAAGCCTCTCGTCGCCTTGCGAAGGAACCGGTTGACTGACTCCGAGTTTATTTGGTCGAACACGAGGTCATTTGGTTTCTTGCCCTGACAGAATTCATGGAGATTCTTTCGGATAGGATTGTGAGCTCCCTCGATCTTGAGAATCTTCTGCCATCGCACACTGTCCTTTCCGAGAAAGTCGAACTCGACGCCGTCGGGCATGAACTTTAGATGTTCAACTCTCAGTGTTGTTGCGCCGACAGTGTCTGCTTCATCTTTGTCTTTCTCGTCTCCAACTCTCATCGCCAAGTTGTCGATGAGATATGCTACCGTTGCCAGTTTTCGAATTCTAACGTCTTCTGAATCGAGATTCTTCCGTATGTAATCCCTGACATGGGGCAAGAACTTGTTCAACTTTCTGGCATTCTCGTACTTTATTCTGTCCCTTTCTTGTCGCAGGTCGGATATGTCCGAGGGCCAAACGTACTTGCGCACGTTGCCGAGCTTGTCGACCCAGTACGCTAGCCATATGGAATCATGATCGTGGACGATTGCCTTCCACTTATCAGGTGGAACTGGTGCGTCTTCTGAAAGGTTAAGGACGACGTCCTGCGTACCTATCCTCGGCTTCCACCGTCCTCTCATAGGATGGCTTCCACGGCCCATAAAGATACTCGGTGGTTCCACCATGTAATTGGCGAGTTCCGTTTTTACGCCATCGATGTGAGCATAGCCAAATTTCTCTTTCAGCTGTAACCGTAATTCTTTCCGTTGTAGTGCCAGTTTCTTGCGGACTGTTTTATCCGCCCTCGAAAGTTCTTCAGTAGCTAGGAATTCGTATACTGGAGTGAAATCTATTTCGGAATACTTTAAGTTCGCATACCTTTGTGGAAGCAGTTTCAGAAAGTCGGACAAGAAATTCTTCTGGAAGACCTCGTCTTGGACATACGGTGTTGTCCGCTTCTTACCCCATGCGTACGCTAACTCCTCGGCTTCTGGGGAGAGCTTGACAGTTTCGCGATGGATTCTCACGTGGAGATTTCGTGGTTCGTAGGGGGCCGGAAACGCTACTCCATTATGTCTGAGTTGTTTCCATTTCATGATAACTCGCTTCTTCCGTCACTGCTATTCCATGAGGATGCTTTAGCCAACCGTCCTTGAGCCTGAGTAAGGCGAGCCGTTAGTTGAAAAACCTGATGATTTTGAGATCATTTAGACCGCCATGTTAAAAAGAACCCGAAGGCACTATGTCGTTGGTGGGGCTATGAACCAGGGCACCAGAACATCTTTTCTGGGACCGGTGGGGTTCTTCATTCTGACCGTCGGATACATTGTGGCTACAGGAATTGCTAGAGTTTTCGTGGCAATTGAATCAGTCTGCATCCAGTCATGTCCTGTTATTCACCTTCAGGGTTTCCGATTTCACCACATGTACTACGGATTCGTAATTGCGCTAGTCTCTGCGGGCGTGTTGTTTTATGCCCAGGACATCCGGACACGTTGGGACAGTGCACTAATTCTTGGCATAGGAATCGGACTCATATTAGACGAAATCGGGCTCCTGATTCTGAAACTCTCCTATTGGAACATTGTATCAGTTGGACTCGTAATGGCCGGTGGGCTATCTTTGATAGGTGCCACTCTCTACGAGTCACTTCGACAAGGATTTTCGGAGTTTCATCTCCTCGACCGATACCAATCTCTAGCTATTTTAGGACTAGTGCTCGCCTTCACAGGCTTTCTCTATTTCGACAAGCCCGTGCGTTCTATTGTCCAAATTACGGCTATCGCCTCATGGCTGTCAAGCGTGGGCCTCGTGGCAAAATACGGTCGGAAACACCTCTGGCTTATTCGGCATACACCTTTAGCGTACGATCCGCAGCCACGATAGGCTGAGACGGTCGGTTCAAAGGGCGTGCAATCACTCCTCCCAGTAGGGATTACAGCAAGAAAGTACCAGCAATCAATAGCCGACTCCGCAATCAGATCCAATACGCTCGTAGTATTGCCTACAGGGCTCGGGAAAACCACCGTCGCACTATTAGTTGCAATGCAGCGACTAACGCATCATCCAACTAGCAAAGCAGTCATCCTCGCACCCACAAGACCTCTTGTCCTCCAACACGAGAAATTCTTCCAACAACACTATCCCAATCCTACTCCTACTATGACGGGCCTCACTGGAGAATCATCGCCCGCCGTGAGACAGAGCCAATTCGAGGAATCGCGTCTGATTTTTGCCACCCCCGAGGTCATCCGAAACGACACGATCAGCGGGCGTTATGACTTGGGTGAAGTATCTTTGATTGTTTTCGACGAGGCACATAGATGTGTCCGTAGCTATGCTTACTCCGATGTCGCAAGCACCTACAAGGCCCAGGCCAAGAATCCTCTCATTCTAGCTCTGACCGCGTCTCCCAGCGCTAGGAAGACACGAATCCAGGAAATATGTGACAAACTCGCAATCACCAATGTAGAAACTAGGACTGAATCCGACGAAGACGTTACCCCCTACGTCCAAGACGTGTCTGTAAACTGGGAACGCCTCCAGCTTCCAGCAGCCTACCGAAAAGTCAGTCAGATCCTCCGGACGGCATTCGATGAAAGGATTGGAAAGCTAAGATCCATGCACCAACTCCCCGCGAGTGTTCCTGTCAGTAAACGGTTGTTGTTAGAACTGGGCGAAAAACTGCACAAAACATTGAGGCGAGGAGGGACAGGTGCAATGTTCGGAGCTGTGTTGCTACAGGCTCAAGCAATGTCTCTCAGTCACGCAATCGATCTTCTCGAAACTCAAGGGGCTAAAAGTGCTCACCGATTCCTGTTCAAACTGGACAGGGCCTCAACCAGGTCAGCCCGTGGACTTGCCCGTGATCCCAGAGTAGTTGAAGCAACCAACCTGTCCAGTGATTTTTTCACTTCACGCCATCCGAAGCAGGATAGGCTGAGAGAATTGTTGCTGGCCGACCTACGGGCCAATCCTAGCGCCAAGGCTATTGTGTTCACGCAGTTTAGAGACACCGTAGAAGCTATTGTTGAAGATCTCAAAGGTTTGGACAAGGTTTCGCCTGTAAGATTTGTAGGGCAAGCGACTAAGAGTGAACGCGATCTTGGTCTTACACAAGACGAACAGGTCAAAATACTCACAGACTTTCGAGACGGCGATTACAACGTACTAGTTACAACGAGTATTGGAGAAGAAGGACTACACGTACCCGATGTAGACCATGTGATCTTCTATGAGGCAGTGCCCTCGGAAATCAGGATGATACAACGTCGAGGAAGAACTGGACGTACTAGACCAGGCAAGACAACGGTTCTGATGACGGAGGGAACAATCGACGAAGCGTATTACTGGAGCAGCCGACGAAAAGAACAACAGATGCGCCAACACTTGAAGCGGATCAAAGAAGTGGGCATTCACCAAATTAAGAAGAAGAATACATTACTCGATTATGCTTGAGGATTTCTGACTCTTCAGTTCGCAAATTGAGCCACAACCCTCTTTACGGTCCATTGTCCGGAGACATCGACTAGGATTAAAATGGTCACTCTAACAACCGGCCTTGGCCTTGTCACCCTAGCAACCTTCGTACCCCTCATCCTGGGGTTGCTATTTCCAAAATTGCTTGCTAGAGCAAAAAGTCCCTATGCCCAAGTGTGGCTGGTAGCATTTTCTGCGGGCGTAATTTTCTGGTTTTTCCTAGACGTAATGGGAGACGCAGTCCAGCTTGACATTAACCAAGGTTTCGCTGGTGACTATGCGCACATTGCTCTCGCATCATCTTTCGCACTTGGCGTCGCAATCCTCTTCGCTCTTGAAAGAAGACTCTCAAGGACCAGGACTGTACCCTCAACCGCCCAACACGCCCAGATGGCCTCAATTGCTGCAGAAGTTACCTTTGCCATCGCCGCTGTCGCTGCACTAGGCATCGGCTTCCACGCCTTGGGAGAGGGTATGGTAATTGGCGCTGGGACTGCAAGAGGAGTAGCAGACATCTATAGTTTCTATCCGGGCGTAGCCTATGTCCTTCACAAATTCCTGGAAGGCTTTGTCGTCGGCACTTTTGCGGTTGTAGCAGGGTCCACTGCGATCCGAAAGATAGGAATATTGGCGGCCTTGAGCGGGCTACCGACGGTAATCGGTTTCGTCACGGGCATTCCTGCGACCCTCGATTCGACTTACCTGTTTGCTCTAGGAGGAGCAGGCGCATTGTACATAGAGATCAAGCTCATACCACAAATGGCCCATAGCGCGCGATTTTATGTTGCGATACTACCGCTTCTGCTCGGTTTTTACGCAATGTATACAGCAGGATTATTCCACAGCGTGGCGAGCGGATAGCGTTAAAGAAACCTAACAGATCAATAATCTCCCGACTCTTTCAAGGAAAAAGGATCCTAGCAATCCTCGTCGTTGCCCTCGGGGCCTCTGGGTTCGTGATTACAGCGTACGCACTTCATCTCTTCGGTTTCGGGAGCCTCAGCTGCGGTTGCGGATCAAATCTCAGACCCAGTACGCCGGGCACTCATTTTACAGTTGTCATGTCGCTGAACGGATTTAATGACAGCAAGATTCACGGGTTGCCCTGGCCGATAATGAAAGTAACACGAGGACAGAACGTGACAATCCACCTTGTCAACTGTGACAACACTCAGGCACACGGATTTTTCATATCAAATTACATGAGGAGTGGTGTCACAGTCGCGCCTGGACAATGCCTTGATCTGCCAACATTTACGGCCGACACCGCGGGAACTTTCCAAGTATATTGCACCATTTTCTGCACAATCCACAATCCTTGGATGCTCGATGGAAGGTTCAACGTAAACCCCTGAGAAAGGGTGAAACTCCTTGCCTAGCAGCCGCGGCACTAACAGGACTCCTGATTTTCAGGCGAAGATCAACTCGGAGACTTGCCGTCGGCAAAGCAGCCTCTGCAGCCCCTGCTCTTGCAGTCGCGGTTGTTGCTTTCTTGTTGGAAGTGAGACAATAGTTCCTGCGAGTGGAAAGTGTCCCGGACTCCCTCCTCCACCGGTGTCACCGACCGGGACTGCGCAACCCGACTATTTCGGCCTCGCTCTAGATGTTGCGTCAGCTGCCTTCTTCGGCCTAATTGCCTATCTTCTAATTAGAGACAGACGCCGCAGGGGAAAAAACCTTGCCTTCCTCCTTCTCCGAGCTAAACGGGGAGATTTTTGTCCTAGGAACTGCCCCGAGGCCTCTACGTAATTTGATTCAAGGTTCGCTTCAATAGTTCAAGCGAAACGTTGCCGCCAGAAATGACGAGAACGACCTTGTCTCCCAACTTCTCAACCTTGCGCTCAGATAACAGTAATGCAAGTCCAGCAGCGCCTGATGGCTCAGGGAAAATGTGGGCGCTCCTGATTAGTATGCTCATTGCTTGAAGAATTTCTTCATCAGATACACTGAACACTCCGTCAACATACTTCTGACAAGCCTCAAGCGTAAGATGACCGACAATAGATGGCATAAGACCGTCCGCGATCGAACGCGGAGGTTCAACCAGGACTGGCATACCAGCCTTGAGAGCGGCCTGCATCTTTGCGGCCCCGCTTGGTTCAACCCCGAAAACCTTTGCAAAAGGCCTTAGCCCCTTGACTGCAATTGATATCCCAGAAATCAGACCACCACCGCCGACGGGCACGATCACAGAGTGTACCTCTTCGAGTTGTTCACATATTTCTAATCCACAGGTTCCCTGTCCCTCAATTATGTCTAAGTCATTAAATGGATGCACCAGTGTTGCATCTGTCTTGCTTACTATTTCCCGGGCTTTCGCCTCACGATCAGCATGATATTTTCCAAACTTGACCACCTCAGCCCCATTCTCTATGATAGCGTCATACTTTTCCTGAACAATCGTTTCGGGAACAACTACTGTACATTTCTTTCCAAGAAGTCTTGAAGAGTACGCAACTGCAAGACCGTGATTGCCGGACGATATTGCAACAATTTTTTTCGCTGATAACTGTGAGATCTTGTTGTAGGCTCCGCGAATCTTAAAAACTCGAATGGGTTGAAAACATTCCAGTTTCAGATAGATTTGTCGACCGAGTTTTTTGGAAAGAGCAGGTGACTCTACTAAGGGGGTACGGGTTGCCACGCCCGATATTCGCTTGGCGGCAGCCTTGATCCCGTCGAGCGACGGCAATACTTCAACGGTCATACGGTTCGTCTGAACACGTCGGGGCTAACCCTTAAAGAATCTATTTGGAAGTGCCGATTTTTCGGTGTAAGAAATGTCATCTCGTGAACAACAAAACTCGTGAAGCGCTGTTGTTTCTCTTCTCGATTCCTAGAGTTTGAATGGAGGAGCTAGCGCTGAAAAATCGTGTGTCCGAATCGGAAATTCTTCGGGCAGTAGGGCGATCAGTATTCTTTACGGGCTTCAGCTTCTTCTTTATCGACTTCTACATCCAGATCCTCGGCGTCGCGCTAGGTGCCTCGGCCCTTGAGATAGGTTCCTTCACTGCCATCGTGTTCGTTGCACAGGTGTTCTCGAATCCTCTGGCAGGGTATCTCGCTGACAGACTTGGAAGGAGAGCAACACTTGCTTTCGGAGGTTTTAGCCGAGTCATAAGCCTCGTGCTTGTCGGAGTGGCATTCGATCTCTCCTCGGGAACACTGATTACGCTAGGCAGGCTCGTGCAAGGGATTGCAGCCGGATTCTTCTGGACCTCTAGTTTCGCAGTCGTAGCCGATGAAACCGAAGCCGGAGGGCGAAGCCAAGAGTTCGGTCGGATTACGCTATGGGTTAACCGAGGAATGCTTGTGGGGGCCTTGGGCGGGTATGCTCTCCTGTTATTGCGTCTTGATGCACCACCATATTTTTTCGCTTTTGCTGCTGTCGTGAGCGGGGTCTTCGCGTTAGGAATCCATCCCAAGCTTATGGACAGTAATCTCTTGGCCTCTAAGGCGATCCGTCCCGATTATGGCCAGGTTCTAAACAGAAAATCCGCCAGTGCAGGACTTGCGATAATCAACGCCGTAAATCCCGCCGGAGTTCTCGTAATGTCCTCGTTCCTCATAGTGTACGTGACCCAGACCGTTTTTCCCGCATCCGAACCGGTCAGCGCGAGAGCTCTCTACATTGCGATCGCCAGCGCACCGCAAGTGGTTTTGTCCGCGTTCTTTTCACCAATGCTTGCGAGGTTCGCCGACCGGCACGGGAGGTTTGTTCCTTTAATGATCTCAATGGTAGCCACAATACCGGTCACTTTTGGTTTGATCTACATTACACAGCTATGGCAGCTGGCGATCTTAGGATTCATGCTAGCTTTGACCGGGATCGTGTTCGGTGCTGCGTTCAATGCCCTAGTAGGAGATCTGTACCGTGACAGCCGAGGATCTGCTTATGGAGGATTAAACATGTTCAACTCGATCGGAGCAGCGTTGGGGTCCACTCTAGGAGGAATACTATACCCGATGGGTTGGGCAATAGTAATTGGTGCTAGCACTTTCATCCAGGCATTGTCTCTCTCAGGCCTCTTCATGATTCGGAAAGCCTACCGGACGATTCCACTCGTGGAAGTACCCTTACCCTTGGGAAGTTCTTTAACCGGTCAACCCGGTACTGGCGACTAGAGAGAATTGCTTCCTACTGCAGGGGTTAACCGGGTTTTTGGACTGCTCGACTTGTTGAAGGCATACAACGGCAAAACTGACGTGGCTAACCTAACCATTGATTTACGAATGGATGTAGATGAACTGCTGCCAATCATAGACACAGCAGAGCACATGGGACTCGTATCGGTAAAGGAGGGAGAAATTTCTCTAACGGATCTTGGCAAGAAGACTTTGAACAGTAAGATAGCTGAACGCAAGAGGATCGTCCACGATACCCTTCGAACCCTCGAGCCATTCTCGGATCTTGTCAAACTCTTGAAACAGCAGACCGAGGTCAACAGGTTGAGCTTAGCGAGATATGTAACTTCAAAATACGGTCACCTGATGGACCTCCCAAGTATCGTAAACACGATAATTAGTTGGGGAGTCTTCTCAGGCTTGTTCGGCTATGACGGACAGTCGGGAAAACTGTTACAGAGGGAAGAAGGGAAGCTCAAGTAATCTTGGAGATTATTCTATCTGCATATTCGTATAACCCCGGATCTCTTTGGTTTCTGGGACGGTCCAACTTGATCTCAACATCATCGATTATCTTGGCTGGCCGGGGGCTGAGAACCAGGACTCTATCAGCCATGTAAACGGCCTCCTGAACATTGTGCGTCACCATTACTACTGCGTTTGTAGGATATGCTGGATCTTTCCAGATATCTAGAACTTCCCGTCGGAGGTTTTCCGCGGTCAAAGCGTCCAAGCTTGAGAATGGCTCGTCCATCAACAAGACTTCAGGTTGCAACGCGAGCGCGCGAGCGATTCCCACTCTCTGTTTCATCCCGCCAGAGAGTTCCTTGGGATACGATGTCTCGAATCCTTCCAATCCCACGTCCTGAATGTATTTCTCTGCGACTTTCAATTGCTCTGCTTTCGGGATGGGTTGAACGGAAAGTGCCATCTCCACATTTCCGAGTACCGTCTTCCAAGGTATTAGTGCGAATGTTTGGAAGATCATGGCCATTTTTGGACTTGGACCCCAGACGTGCTGATTGTGGAAGAGGATTTCTCCGCTCGTAGGAGTTTCTAGTCCGTCAATTATTCTGAGAAGTGTACTCTTCCCACATCCGGACGGGCCAACGATGCAGAGGAACTCCTTGGAAACTTGGAAGGATATGTCGCTGAAGACTGTAACGCTCTTCTCTTCGCCTGGAAATACCTTGCTGAGTTTTACTCCCTGAATTATCGGTTCTTCCATGGGCATCATTGTTCGAACTTGAATCGTTCAGCCTTCCTTAGCAATCGTCTCCAGACGAGACGGTTCAAGAGTACTACGGTCATTGACATAACGAGTATGGAGAGTCCCAAAACTGCGGCATCGCCGAGTACGGAAGCCTGGACTAGTGTAGAGCCAAGCCCAGGAACAGTCGATGCTCCTGAAGGATCGTTGGGATTTGTGATGTATTCAGATACTATAGTAGCGTTCCAACCTCCCCCCCAAGCTTGCATGCTTCCTATAATGATGGCCGGAAACGATGCCGGGACCAGGATCTGCCTGACAAATCGCCTTCCCCTTATTCCGTACGCCTTTGCGGCTTCAAGGATGTCAGTTGGAAAGTTGTGAATCGAACCAATGATGTTGAAGAGTAGATACCATTGCATGCCAGTAAGGATCAAGAGTATGGAGGCTATCTCCAGATTCAATGGGTTTGGAGAAACACCAGGAGCATGAGGCAAGAGCAGCAAGACTATGATTGGAAAGAGGGCAGTTGCGGGAATCGACTGACCTACATCGAAGACTGGAACAAGGAACTTGGCAATACTAGCCCTTCTCGCGACGATTATGCCAGCGAGTAGAGTCCAGCTCAACGCGATAAGATAGGCAGAGAACAATCGGAATAACGACCTACCAGTGAAATAGATTATAGCAAGGCCAGGGTTTGGTTGGAAACTCGGGAAACTTGAGATTTCCGCGAGGGCACTCTGGATGGAGAAAACTGGAGAGCGTAGCAGAAGTGATACTCCTCCTATGAGGAGGGCGAGGAAGATGCCAAAGCTAATGCTTCTTCCTAGGAGCTGATGCCTTTTCCATCTTTCGTGGAACCTGACCCTCTCTGAGAAACCGAGTCGTGGCCGGAGATGCAACGTGTCTAGGACAGATGAGAATTGTGCCCTCTGATATTTCAGAAAGGAGACTATTGGCGAGGCTATTCTGCCTTCATACTTCCTAATCCCTGATAGAATGCGAGTTTCGCGTGATGCCATGACACTCGGTCCCGCCACTGATTCGTACTTGTAGCGCTCGGCCCTGTCCTCGAGAGGCTTCCATACGAGCCTGTCGATCGCTAGGATGACCATTACAAGTACGATCAATCCGAAAATCGATCGTGCCAACTGACCGTTATTCGCAGCGTCAGCAATGTAGAAACCGATCCCGTGAAGGTTGAGAGAAGTTGCACCGAATTTCGTGTATTCCTCGACGGGGATTAGGTACCATCCGCCTCCCCACGCAAGGATGCTTCCCCAGACCAGTTGAGGAAAGACCGCTGGGAGGACGATCTCTCGATAGAATCTCCAGCCGCTCATCCCGTATGATCGAGCAGCTTCCTTGATGTCTTGAGGGATTGCGTTTACGCCAGCAATTACTCCAAAAGTTGGAGCCCATGCCATTGCAGTGAAAATGAGAATAATCGCTGCTATATCGGCCCCGACAAATGGAACGCCGATGAAAAACAAGAAGACGGCAGGGAGAAAACCCAGTACCGGAACTGATTGGAGAATGTCAAGTAGAGGGAGGAGAACGTGAGAGGCGCGATGACTCATGCCTGCTGGAATGCCATAAGCCAACGCGAAGCCTAGGCTTAGAAGATAGGCCAGGGTCATCCTTGACAACGTTAAGCCTATCCACACAGGTAAGTCAGTGAAGTTGTGACTGAGAATTTCGTCGATAACTGGGGTCATAGCACCAGCCAGAAAAGTCCCTGTTCCCACAATCCCGAGTAAACCACCAGCAATCCCGTGAGAAACGATTTTCCATCGAACGCCTATCGCGGAGGGATTACTAGGATCAGTGATCGCTCTTTGGGTTGCTCTTATCCTGTTCACTCTCGTCCCTCTCAGCGTGGAGTGTTGGGAATCGGTGGAACCAAATCATGTTATAAAAGGGCGATTCAGAGGCCTGCATTCTTTGTGAAGGCCGCGCGGCCGGAATGGCCTCAATAACAATCTCACATCGATCACGGAGGTGGCGACTGCGCTGGATTTGGGGCTAATTCTCGTTGCAATCGAGGTAGTTGTAATAATTGCCGTTTCTATAACCGCCGGCGAATGGGTTAGATTGGCAGCCGTCAGGCTCGCAAAGAGAGCAGGTGCCTCCCCAGAAGTTACAGGCGCCATCAGAGATGCAGTAAGGGCTCTGTGGATCGTAGGCACAATTGCAGGAGTGCTGATAGTGACCGGTGTCGCAAACAGTTTCCAAGCATTGACCATTGGAGGCCTGGCTGGACTGACGGTGTCCCTCGCATTGCAGTCTACCCTATCCAATATTCTGGCCTCCATCCTGTTCTTCAACGACAACACCCTCCGACTGAATGACATAGTATCCTACGGCGGCATACGAGGCGCGGTTATCAGAATCAGCCTCCGAACTACCTGGATCAAGAGCGACGATGGAAACATTACTATTGTAAGCAACAACACGCTGATGAACGGACCATTCACGAACTACACAGCAAAGGAACGTCTGATGAAAAAGCTCTACATGTGACTCAGATCGATTCTGCTGCACCGTGCTCCCGCAGCAGCCCAGCAATCATGTCCTGCTTCCGTTCCACCGCTACCGCCAAAGGAGTCTTGCCACGATAGTCCTTCGCGTTGATGTCAGGACTGGTGCTGTCCAACAACCACTGAACAAGGTCATAGTTTCCTTTCAATATGGCGTTGTGGAGCGCGAGGCTCGGAGCACTCGTTGCTCCGCGCTCGAATAGGAGTGGAACCAATTCTTGATCGTCACTCCACACTGCGTGTGGCAAAAGCGGTATTCCATGTGCACCAGTAGCTTTCACTTGTATCGGATTAGCATCTAGACGACTTGGGACTTCTTCGCGGCGTCCCAGCATCGCAGCTGTGCAAATATCTAGCGGGGCCCCCCGCTCGAGTAGATACTCGGCTATCGGCTTGTTCCCAACTTGGGCCGCCGCCTGAATAGGGGTCTCATTGTCGTTTTCGTTCCACTGGTATCCAGTAGTCAGGAGACTTGGATTCTCGGCCAACATTTGTTTCACTTTGTCGAGATTGCCATGGCTCGCAATAACGAACTCGCGGACTTGTTCTATCGAGGGTGATTTCTCTTGCATAAGCGACTTGCGCAAATTGCGCACTAGTGTCCTATAACGGTTCGTTGGAGTGCTTCCTAGTCCTGGAGCGAGCGCAATTATTTCTCTTGTGACCATGCCATGCTGAGGGCATAACTGCGAGTCCCGCCTTCGCTACTCTGCCCTCGCGTAGTAATCGGATGGCTCGGGCCGCGTTGTATTTCGACCAGTTCAGGGACGAACGCCATGGAGTAAACCGTATGGCCAGTCTTGCAATGTCAAGGCGCTTGACTCTGCTGTCAATCCATCCATGACAAATCGCTTCCTCAACGGTATCTGCCAGGAATTTTTTGTATGACGTCCAGTCTTGCGTCCGGCCTTTCTTGTGATAAACCAGCCAAATGACGTTCTTGGATCTATGGTGTTGTGCCAGCCAGGTCCGCCACTTTCTTCGTGACGCTACGGTGAGGGTTTCATTCTCTGCTTGCATGGCGTGTTCCTCCGAGGGATGGAGAATTAATCTAGTGGTGGGGCCGGTGGGATTTGAACCCACGACCTCTGGCCCCGATTTGTTCTGTCGAGGTCGCCAGCGCCCCAGGGTCACCGTCCATGAGTGGACTCTGGTATCCTCTGGGCGGGGTTAAATCCCCTTGACCAAGCTAGACGAGTAGGCATGCCGTTTCGAAGGCATTCGGCCCCAATGCAGCTTGGTCAGACTCTCGCGACGATCATGGTTAAGTTAAGGGTTGTTTCCAGAAACCGAAAGTCTACACAGATTCTGTTTTCATGTAAGAAGCCTTCACCTGCATTATTCCTTTTTGGCGTTTCAAGAGCGCTTCCAACGCTGTGATTTCCTGAACCTTGCCGCGGACCAACAATGCCAGAAGACAATGGGCTGCATCGATATGGGCGTGAAGTGAAGAAAGGATTGATTGACGGTAGAGATGCGACGTTTCAGTGATGGCTTCATCGGTCCCTTTTGTATCGTGATTGTAAATCAGAACGATTGAACCGACAACATTACCGGTTTTGAGACCGGAGCCAGATTCGGTGATAAAGGCCCGCATAGCAGCCTGCAATGCCTTGGATCGATCTTGGTAGCCGGTTTTTTCCGAAGCTCTGTCAAATGTGTCGAGTAATTCGGGCGGCAGGGACATGCTGATTCGCGTGGCTCCTAAACTGCTCGTTTTGTTTCCACCTTTTTCCTAAGTATTACTCGTAGCGATGTGGGCCTTGAAAAGTATTACTAACTCAAAATTTTATATTACCCCATTCAAACCTAGATCCCACTTTTGTCGAGGGTTGCGTTGGACTACTCAACACTTGGCCTCTCTGACGCGGAAAAGCTGCGGGTTGTCCTTCTCTATGCCGCAATTGGAGTAGCGACGCTAGCCGGCTTTGGTGCCGTTCTAATTGCAAGTAAGCTATCTCTGCAATTGGCAGCCTTTGGGCTGGCTGCATACATTTTCGGCCTTCGCCACGGTGTGGATGCGGATCATATTGTTGCGATCGACAACACGACAAGGAAGCTGATGCAGGATGGTGAACGACCGTTAACGGTCGGCACGTGGTTTTCACTCGGGCATTCGACCATCGTAGTGGGGCTGGTGACGATACTTGCCGTTGTGATAGGAGATGTGGAAGGGCGACTACCTATCCTGAAAAGCTCCGGAGCAGTTATTGGCTCGGCAGTTTCAGGCAGCTTTCTTTTCTTGATCGGATTCATCAATGTTCTGATTGTCTTAGGAGTTTATCGCACCTTCAAATCGCTAAAACAAGGTCAGCTGAACGAGGTAGAGTTGGAAGGTCTTCTTGAGAACCGAGGATTTCTGAACCGTTATTTCCGGAGTCTATTCGCGATAGTCAAGAGACCATGGCAGATTTATCCTGTTGGAGTTTTGTTCGGTCTCGGATTTGACACTGTAAGCGAAGTGGGCCTCATTGTTCTAGCCGTCGGTTACGCAACCTCTTCTACCCCACTTTGGACGGTACTCCTTCTTCCACTACTATTCGCATGCGGAATGGTATTGGTCGACACAACCGACTCCGTCGCGATGTGTACCGCCTATGGATGGGCCTTCCTGAAACCCGTCAGGAAAATCTACTATAATCTCACAGTTACAATAATTTCGGTGGCCGTCGCTTTTGCGATTGGCGGACTCGAACTTCTGCAAGTCGTGTCAAATGAGCTGAACCTGACCGGTCCTCTCTGGAGCGTTCTCGCAAACTTGAACTTTGAAACGATAGGCATTGCCATAATAGGCATATTTCTTGCGTCTTGGCTTGTATCAGTCGCTGTCTGGAAGTACAAGCGATATGACGAACTGCTAGTTTGAGCTGTCAGTCATCTTTCCACATCACGCGAAATATTTTGGCCCAGGTACATCACAATTCATGATCAACTTCCGAGTAAAAAACCTAGAGAGTCTTCTAGCTCAGTTGAAAGGAAGGTGTTCGCGTTGATGAACAAGTGGAAAAATTGGAATATGGGAAATCGGGTGGATTATTGACCCGGAAGGGAATCGTACTGAAATTGTGGAAACCTCCGGCTCAGATTTAACTTCTGGTAACGAAAGATTCGATGAAGGATTGGAGCGTTAGGACTCTCCTCCGTGCCTCTTTTAGGAGAACTCTCTGGACCCCGCTCGAATATTGCACAGCCTTCTTGGGTCTGCTAACTACTTCTTCAGGAAGCCTCCATTCATTTGCTAATCTTCGGAGGATGTACTTTCTGGTTACTTTTCCCTCAGCAAGTTTGAGCTTCAGTTGGATTGGAATCTTCATCGAGTACAAGACAAGGGGAAGATACGCGAAAGGACATCTCAGTTCCAAACGATGTGACACGGCAAGCTTGTCTCCCGGCTCGAAGTCGCCAGTCGGAGCAGCTTGAATGCTCCTGAAAGACTCCTTTCTGGCTTCGTCGAGTTCGTTCCTCAAACCGAGTTCTTCGAATCTACCGTAGCCACAGAACAGCTCATCGCTGAGCTGTCCAGCACCAAGTGTCTTCATTCCCATCTCCATCGCCATTTCACAGGCAAAGTACAAGGGAATAGACACTCCGACAATTACAGGATCGCAACTTTCTACGATCTTTACGACCTCGGGAAGGGCAGTCAAGACATCTGTCTCTGAAAGTTCGCGAGCTGTGACCCTTAGGCCGATCTTGCGCGCAATCCGGCGAGAATGCTCTAGCTCCGCTTGTCCTCGCAGTCCAACTGTGAGCAGTTCAGCGTGAGCCCCGTTCTTTCTTACGGCCTCTGCAACAAGAGTACTGTCGATCCCACCCGAGAAAGCTATCGCCGACGATTCAGGAAGAGTCCTTGCTGAAGCCTCGAGAAGTAATTCTCCGAGTCCAAGGACGGCCTCCTGCTCAGATAACTTTGCCTCATCAGGAAGTGCGAGCACGGATCCTTCGATAGTTGAATCCCCATTAAATGAAATCGATTGGCCTGCGGGGACTGCTATTGGATGTCGTACGCCGATTTGCCGGAGCGATGCGAGAAGACTGGCGATAGCAAGATTGCCTCGTTCGTCGTATCCATAGTACAGCGGTTTTTGTCCAAGTCGATCCCTGCCGGCGATTAATCTCCCTTTGAATGCTGCCAAGAAGGAGAATGAACCTGGCGAGTCGAGCATCTTTCCTAGCGAACGCGCCCAATCTCTGTCTTCGGGGCTTGGTTGAAGGACTCCGTTCCAAGAACGGTCGAACCTGACAAGCTGCGAGTCTTGGTGGGCGGGCCCAGTCTGATTTGGATGCTCACATGAACCGATCCCGATCACTCGATTCGAGGATCTGAGCAGCATCGAGGTTTTCTGGGTTCCCCGGATCGCCATGGTCCGAAGTAGCGAATCAAGAGTAGAAGCTGCTACGCCCTCCTCTGCATCCATCGTGGCAGCGATGCCTGTCAATATCGATTCTCAGGATTTCGCAGTTGTTTAATATCATGCGCAGAGAAGACAGCTTTTCGGATGCTCTTGCCAATCCTTCCAATCGACACAGGCCGATACGGCAGTCCTGATATGAAGCGTATCTTCGATGAGGAGAATCGGCTTCAAACATGGCTTGATGTTGAGGCAGCCGTCGCTACCGCTCAGGCAACCCTCGGAGATATTCCACGGGAGGCCGCCGAGGAGATATCGAAGAAGGCCAATACACGGATGGTGACCATTGCCCGACTCAAAGAGATCGAGAAAGAGACGCACCACGATCTAATGTCCATGGTGATAGCTCTCACTGAGGCTTGCGATGGAGAAGGGAAGAAGTACGTCCACTATGGTCTTACAAGCTACGACATCGAGGACACGGCGACCGCTCTGCAATTCAAAGAGGCCTTCCGGCTTCTAGAGAGAGAGCTTGATCAATTGGAAACAGTTCTCTCCGCTATGGTGCGAAAATACAGAAGCCGTCTTGAGGTTGGCCGAACCCACGGGAGACATGCCGGAGTCATTACGTTCGGGCTCAAGCTCGCTGTTTGGCTCATGGAAGTAAAACGTCAACGGGACCGCATGGATCAGGTTCGCCAGCGAGCTCTCGTCGGAAAAATTCTTGGAATTGTGGGGACAGGGGCAGGCCTGGGAAAGAATGCTCTCAAGATCCAAGAGAGGGCACTCAAACATCTCGGACTGAAACCAGCAGGGTTGGTAACCCAGATCGTTCAGAGGGACGTTCATGCTGAGGTGGTTCTGTTTCTCGCGTTGCAGGGGTCGAGCCTGGACAAGTTTGCTACGGAAGTTAGGAACCTAATGAGAAGTGAGATTGTAGAGGTAATGGAGCCTTTCGAACGGGACAAACAGGTGGGTAGCTCAGCATTACCGTCTAAGCGCAACCCTGAGCTAAGCGAACGAATATCGAGCATGGCAAAGCTCCTGCGTGGCCTAACAGTTCCAGCGATGGAGAACGTGCCATTATGGCATGAACGGGACCTGTCCAACTCGGCCAATGAGCGTTTCATCTTTCCAATCTCGTTCATACTATCCGAGGAAATGGTTCGACTTATGGTTCAAGTTCTCAAAGGCCTCGAAGTGTTGCCAAAGAGTATGGAACACAACCTAGAGCTGTCGCAGGGCGCGCTCTTGGCGGAAAGAGTAGTCAACCAGCTCGTAGCTAGTGGAGTGCCGCGGCAGCAGGCGCACGATCGAGTCCGAAGGATCTCAATGCGCTCCATAGACTCTAACGTGCCATTTGGAAAAGCTTTGCAGGATGACAAGTTCATCTCGAAACGGCTGAATCCAAGGGAAATCAAACAGGCGCTCGACTACAGAACCTACCTCGGCGTGACCAACCAATTGATCAATATGGCGCTGAAAGCGTGAACTGGTCGAGGCCATACACTACAGAGCAAGTCTTAATTGTCTAAATCATTCAGGGGAAAATTTGGAGAACGCGTGGCTTGCGTGAAGCATTTCTTACTGTTGGAACGTTGCTGATTTTCGCAGGGTGTATGGGGGCCATCTCGGCAACAATTCCTTATGCAGGAGCTGGTGTTGCCATAACCGAAGCCGCTGTAACCCAGGTTTACCTGGCTGTAGGAATATCAACTATTATCGCGTTAATCGGAGCGGCCATTGTTCTTCGGTATCGCTAGGACCAGCTTGTTTCACCGGAGAACAGGTTGTCCAACTCTTCGCGGGCACCTAGCCACTCAGCAATCTTATCGTATCTTTCCGGGCTTTTCTCCTGAATGAACTGGATTAGTGGCAGGTAGTACTCTTGGGCTTTTCGCGCTGACGAGTGAGTTTTCGATCCGATCAGCAAGTTCGTCTTTTTTCTCGTATCTCGGATCGCGCGAGTTCGGGACATCGAGCTGATCCTTTGAGGAAACTTCATCGGGACCCAACCATGTGAAGAGGTCTGTTTTGCTATTGCAACTCCGCCGGTCATCAGGTCAAGTCCGTATGATAAGAGGTGCCATGACTGCGTCCGCTTGGTTCGGGCGAAGAACATGTCCGCATCTGCAAGAGCTCCGATCGCCTCCGCTAACTCTCTTGGTTCGGGAATCTGGTAAGGCGCATTCTCGAAGATCCATTGGAACAACATGTCCTGATCTAAATCAGAGACTGATAGTGCTCTTCTCGCCCAGGCGAGAGTCCTAGTGTTGAAGACTATTCGCAGTGCTTCGAACACTGATTCAGTGCGATCACGTCCTGATAATAGAGACACATCGTCCGCTGTAATTTTCTTTGTTCCTTGACTCAGCACTTCGAGGTCGTTGAGTATCGATCTGATGTCTCCCATGTTCTTATCGATAATTGATCGCAAGACTTCGTCATCTGTGTTCACGTTTTCTTTTGCGAGAATGGTTCTTAGGAAGGGGAGACTATCCCTTATGCCGAGTCTCTTCATTTCCACGACGAGCGTTGCCTCTCTCAGAGACCGGGTCTTCGGGTCCCAGATATCGTTGGCCGTTAGGAGGATGGGAAACTGGGTCTCCTTGAATATCTTTAACATCGTAATGATCGCACCGGTGTCTTCTCTGAGGTTTATGCCATCAACCTCGTCGAGCAGGATTAGTTTTCCCCGTCCGAATAGCGTATCTTGAGTAGATGAAAGTCCAGCGATCTTTGACAGTATGTCTCCGCTACGTTTGTCTGAGGCATTGATTTCAATAAGTTCCCAGCCACGCTCTCTTACGAGAGCTTCAACAAGCGCAGTCTTCCCGATTCCCGGCGGACCGTGAAGAAGGAGAGCTCGCTTCTTCGGTTTCTTCTCAGCCCACGAATCCAGCCATGCTCCGACCTTCTCAACGGCGAGTCGGTTCCCTGCGACTTCTTTGCTCGTCTTGGGTCGGTGCTTTACCGTCCAAGGCTCACTGGGTGTCACTCTTTTGATCCACCTATGCATTGGCTGCGAGTCGTGCGAGGAATGCGCTCAGCTGAACTTCTTCGTCGCCACCCTGAACAAGTCGGAAGTCGATCTCTCCTATTGCCTGAATGAGCTCTATCCTTTTCTTCTCTGGTATTGCAAGCTTGAATATTTCGGAATGAATTTGTCTGACGATTTCAGGAGCCGAAAGGCCATGCTTGACGAGCAAGACTCGTAGTTCCTCTCTGGCTTTGATGAAGTCGCCTTTCAGAGCGTGGTTTAACAGCTCATGTACGTCAGTAGGTTTGGCTCGTCCAACGACTTCGTAAACAGCTTGTTCCGTTATCGCTTTCGAAACGGACGATGCGGCTTGAAGTGTATTGATCGCCTTTCGCAGATCCCCTTCTGAAACCTCAACGATTGACTTCAGTGCAGCATCGGTCACTTTCAATCCTTCTCCCTTAGCGATGTTCCTGAGGTATTCTATGATCTTCTCCTCTGGGAGAGGAGTAAAACGGAAGAGTGCGCATCTGGACTGAATTGGCTCGATTATTCTTCCTGAATAGTTACAGGACAAGATGAACCTACACGTTTTCGTGTATTGCTCCATTGTCCTACGCAACGCTGACTGGGCGTCTCCGGTCATGTTGTCCGCCTCGTCAAGTACGAGAATCTTGAACGGCACGGAGGCGAGAGACGCCATTCTGGCGAACTCTTTGACTGTTGTCCGAACGACATCTATTCCTCTTTCATCGCTCGCGTTCAGTTCCATGAAAGCGTCCTGCAACCTATCGCTGAACAGGTCTCGCGCGAGACAAAGTGCAGCCGTCGTCTTACCGGTCCCTGGGGGTCCTGCGAAGAGGCAATGGGGCATTGTACGTTTCTTGACGAACTCTGACAGCCTCGACACTATCTCCTCCTGGTTGACGATCTGATCAAGTGTTTTCGGACGATACTTTTCTGTCCATAGCGCTGCCTCCATCACAATGTCAGCTTTCCAGTGGGCGGATTCTGGCTCCTGTACAAAAGATTGTTTCGCCCACCTCTACTCGAAATATCACGACTTAGAGAACGTCGTTTCTAATTAAGAACCCTTTTGAGTGATCGAAAAAGTGTCGCCACCAACCCTGGTGCAGCGAAGCTGAGAGATCGTCCTTCTGTAGTTACTGTAGTGGATACAGAACTTGAGAACTCACCGTCACGAATCAACTTTCTAAAGGATTTTCCCGAAACCCGTGTAGGAGACAGGCTGCTAGGTCCTTACCGGCCCGGACAGGACGTCGAGCTACCTTTCTGGATTTCAACCCACCTTGTCCATATGGGATACGCAAAGTTCCGTGAAGACGATCAACTCTCCCTCAATACACTCTCCACAACTCATTACAAGGAAACCCTACCAGGCTCCCGCCAAATACCGAAACTTCCAAAAACATTCTATTTTCAACTACGACGGTTACTGAAAGACCTGAAGCTCCTAGAGTCAAAAGACCGGGCCAAAGCTCGAGATCTCGACAAGGCCATCGCCCTAGCGCGTGACATTGTCAATATCCGAGTTAAAAAAATCGCATCACTGAGCGCGTCGGGGGAACAGCCTAGTGAAATGACTTCTAACCTGACGATCGAGGAACAAGCACTGTACGAAAGTCTCCGATCGGCCGTTGACAGCTGGAGGAATGATATTCTCGGCAAGGAGACCGGTAATTGACGTCCCTCATAACAGCTGAAACCGCTCGTCCGGAGGACGTTTTCCAGGACTTTTTCAGATCGTACTTATCCGAAGGCACAGGCTCAAAATATCGTAAACGTCTCGGACACGTCGCGGTCAACAATGGGAAGTCGCTGATAATCGACTTTGAGGATCTTATCGCCTTCGACCCAGCTCTAGCTCGTAGCATTGTCGAGAGACCAGACGATTACATAACTTACGCAAGCTCAGCAGCGACAGCTCAGATGAGAGTGGAGGACCCTGAATACGCGGAGCATGTAGGCAAGATAATCGCGCGTTTTCGACGACTACCCGAGAAGATTGCTCTTCGAAAAATCGGCTCTGAAAATATCAAGAAACTGGCGTTAGTTGATGGTATTGTTGTAAGAGCGACGCAAGTACGGCCTACGATCGTAAGTGCTGTCTTCAGGTGCCGCAAGTGTCTGGAAACTATTCACGTAGACCAGACGGGCGAGCTGATGATGGGACCCGGTTCGGCTTGTCCCTTCTGTAAGCAGCGTTCTTCCTTCGAGCTTCTTGATGAGCAGTCGAAGTTCAAGAATACGCAAGAAGTCAGGATCCAGGAACGGCCTGAGGATCTCCCGCCTGGACAGTTGCCACGGTACTTGGACATCCGTCTCGAAGAAGACCTAGTTGACGTTGCAAGGCCTGGAGACCGTGTCGGGATTACAGCTATCGTTCGCGCGGAAAAACAGTCAGCGGGAGAGAGAGGCAAGCTCCGTACCTTCAACATGTACCTCGACGCCAATTTCGTCGATATCGTTGGGAAAGAGACCGAAGTTGTTGAGATAACACCCGAAGACGAGAAGAAGATTCTGGAAGCCGCGCAGGACCCGTGGGTACACCGCAAGCTCGTCATGAGCCTCGCACCCTCCATCTACGGCTACGAAGACGTGAAGGAAGGCATCCTCTACGCATTGTTCGGTGGAACAGCGAAACAGTTGCCTGACGGAGTAAACATCCGCGGAGACCAGAATACTTTGCTGATCGGGGATCCTGGGACTGCCAAGAGCCAATTATTGCAGTACGTCTCAAGGATCGCGCCGCGGGGACTGTACACCTCAGGAAGAGGTACAACAGCGGCCGGTCTTACAGCGGCAGTGCTCCGCGAAAAAACTGGTGGAATGGTTCTCGAGGCGGGGGCCCTTGTACTAGCGGACAAGGGAGTCGCCTGCATCGACGAGTTGGACAAGATGCGGCCCGACGACCGGGTTGCAATCCACGAGGCTCTCGAGCAACAGACCGTCAGCGTTGCGAAAGGAGGAATAGTCGCAACATTGAATGCCAGGGCCGCAGTTCTTGCTGCTGCGAATCCTGCGCTCGGTCGGTACGAGCCGCACAGGAACGTGAGCGAAAACATCAACCTTCCCGTTACGATCCTTTCCAGGTTCGACCTGATATTCATCATCAAGGACCAGCCTGATGCGGCTTATGACTCCAAGATGTCCGAACACATCCTCGCACTGCACCGCAGCCGGACAAGTCCAGAGACGGCACCGTATCCCCCTGAATTTCTACGAAAATACATCAGTTACGCGAAACGGATCATTCCAGTGCTTACGCCTGAGGCGGTGATCGAGCTTCGCGATTTTTACCTCAAGATGCGCTCTAGGGGTGGCGCAGAATCCGCTATCACGATTACACCTCGACAGTTGGAGGCTCTTGTCAGAATCTCGGAGGCACGGGCCCGTGCGTTTCTCCGTGAGCGCGTGACAGTGGAGGATGCGAAGAGCGCGATAAGGATCATGACCGTGTCCCTCTCTGATGTTGGCGTCGATGTGAAGACTGGTTCGATGGACATTGACGTCATAATGACCGGAAAGCCGAGGAGTCTGCGAGACTCGTTCCAGAAGGTCATAGAGACGGTGGCCGAGCTGGAACGTGAGACTGGGACCGTGGAAGAGACGGTGATAATCGCTGCACTCGTAGAGAAGGAACGGATGGAAGAGAGGGAGGCGAGGAGATTGATCGGCCAGTTAATCAAGGAAGGAATACTATACTCGCCTAAACCTGGAAGATTGAAGAGAACTGCTGGCTAACAATGCAAGGGAGCAAAAATCAGACTTAGAGAACTGAAACTTCCAGCTCAGCTCATCGAACTGCTAGAGGCGGAGGGGTACGATCAGCTCTACCCGCCACAGGAGGAAGCAGTCCAAGCAGGAGTCCTCGATGGAAAAAACCTGGTCCTCGCCAGTCCCACAGCTAGCGGCAAGACACTCGTAGCAGAAATCGCTATACTGAAACAGGTACTAGAGAAACACGGCAAAGCCGTCTACCTCGCTCCCCTACGAGCACTCGCCAGTGAGAAATACAAAGAATTCCAGAAGTATTCGATGCTGAAAAAGTCGAATGGTGAAAGAGTGCGAGTAGGAATCTCTACCGGCGACTATGATAGCTCGGACCCGTGGCTTGGCAGATATGATATCATCATCTCGACTAACGAGAAGGCTGACTCTCTCCTACGCCATCGAGCGCCTTGGATGAACGAACTCTCACTCGTTGTCGCTGATGAAATACACCTGTTAACGGAACACGAACGGGGTCCTACGTTGGAAGTGGTCTTGACTCGACTGTCAGAGGTCAATCCGAACATGCAATTCCTCGCCTTGAGCGCCACAGTACGGAACGCTGACGAAGTCGGTAGCTGGCTCCACGCCGGGTCCGTGACAACGGACTGGAGACCCGTCCCACTGCGCGAGGGAGTCTATCACGACCAAGAATTACAGTTCAATGATGGCTCAAGCCGCGCCATCGCTTCCGGAACAAAGACGCCAGTTCTAGATGTTGCGTTAGATGTCCTAGAAAGCGGTGGGCAGGCATTGATCTTTACTGAGACGAGAAGATCCGCGGTAGAAATGGGACGCAAGGCAGCGATCGCGGTCAAACCCCGACTGTCGAAGATCGAGGAAAGGTCGCTCGCTACTATTGCGGAACGCATTCATTCAGCGGGCGAGAAGACACGGCTCAGCGAAGCATTGGCCAGTCAAGTAGCGCTCGGCGCTGGATTTCACCACGCAGGCCTAACCGGTTCGCACCGTGCAATAGTTGAGACAGCGTTCCGTGAGGGCAGAATCAAGATCTTGGCGGCGACCCCAACATTGGCTGCAGGTGTTAATCTTCCTGCTCGGACTGTGATAATCAGCAGCTACGAAAGGTTTGAGGCAGGTTACGGTCGGTATCCGATAAGTGTCCTTGAGTACAAACAGTTCTGCGGCCGAGCTGGAAGGCCAAAATATGACAAGTACGGTGAGTCCGTACTCTTAGCACGAAACCAGGACGAAGCAGACTGGCTAATGGACAATTATGTCGTTGCCCAGCCTGAGAAGCTCTGGTCGAAACTCGCTGTCGAGAAAATCCTTCGACCCCACGTGCTATCAACAATAGCAGCCGGTTATGCTCGTACAGAGGAGGGTTTGTACGAGTTTTTCGGCCGAACCTTCTACGCGCACCAATACGGAACCCGCATGATAAAGGGGAAGATCGGTGAGGTATTACGATTCCTCGCCAAGGAAGAAATGGTCGAGGCTAACGGGCGAGAAATTTCCGCGACCAAGTTTGGCAATCGAGTTTCCGAATTATACATCGACCCAATGTCAGCAGTGATCTTGCGTGATGGATTCTACAGCCGCGCCAAGACTGTCACTGATTTCAGCTTTCTGCACTTGATTTGTCGAACTCCAGACGTGTCACCGCGGCCCAGGCCTAGAGGCAGTGAAATGGAGAAGCTTAGTGTCTTTGGGGAGTTGCATAAGCACGAGTACATGGGCAGTGTCCCTGATCAGTTCGAAGATCCTGTCGCATATGACGAGTTTCTGTCCGAGCTAAAGTCCACACAGGTATTGCTAGACTGGACTGATGAGTCGACGGAGGATAAGATACTTGAGACTCGCAAGGTCGAGCCAGGTGACCTGCTGCGGCTAGTGCAAGGGTCGGAGTGGATGATCTTCGCGAGCCAGGAATTAGGCCGGCTGTTCGGTCACAAGGATCTTCTTCCTTCGATGGAGAAGCTTCGAGTCCGAGTATCGAAGGGCGTGAAAGCAGACCTGGTGAAACTGGTCAGCCTAGAAGGGATCGGTCGGGTGCGAGCTAGAATGCTCCATGATGCCGGACTGAAAACAATCGAAGACATCCGAGAAAGAACATTAACAGAGCTCACGGCAATCCCGACTATCGGACCATCACTGGCCAAGAAGATCAAGGAACAGGCCGGAGGCCTGATCAAATCGGATGAGTGGGAGAAGGCCAAGAACGCGAAAGCCTCCTCCAATGAGCAACAGCAAGCCGTGCTCACGGAGTACGAGGAAACGCCCTGAACTTACTGGTTCTGAAATCAACAATACTCGTTTATTGAGTAGAAAAAGTATAATTTTTGCTTGGAGAGCCGCATACTTTTCCTACTCAACAAGATAAATTTCAGGTCCTTGATACTCTAACTCATCAAATATTGCGTGTGCAAAATGACTCCTGACTAACGTGCCAAGGGTACATTTTACCTGTCAAAACGTACCCATTTGTACCTGAATCAAGAGTCGATTAACTCCATTCTGAGCCTGAACCTTTGGACGTGGCTCATTCTGGGCGAGTCACTGAGAGGGTAGGGGTGGGGTACTCTCGATTTCATGAGCGAGATCGAGAGCAAGAAGGCAGATTACTTTTAGTGTACTCTACTCATCTTATACTTCCACCAGTATAATCCGGTAGTTTACCAGTGAAAATAATGATGGACAAGCCACGAACCGCCACACCAGTCGAAATAGTACGCGAAACACTCTCACAACCAAGCATCTTCAAAAACGAAGAACCGCTCAGCCTAGAATACCTACCACCACGCCTACCACACCGAGAACAACAACTACGATTCCTCACAGAACTATTCCGATCAGTAATCGAAAAACCTGGCACGACCAGCCCAAGAGTACTCATAACCGGCGACATCGGCACCGGCAAAACCGTACTAGCACACCGCTTCGGAACCGACATCGCACGCACCGCCAAAACCCTCAAACTCAACCTACGATACGTCCACGTAAACTGCCGCGAATACCGCGGAAGCCTCTTCATGATACTCAAACACGTACTACAAGAATTCACAACACAATTCCCACAACGAGGATTCTCAAGCGAAGAACTACTACACATACTACTCGACTATCTCGAAGACAAAAACCTCCACGTAATCCTCACACTCGACGAAGCCGACACACTCATACGAACAGAAGGATCAACAAGCCTCTACAACCTAACAAGAATACAAGAAGAAAGACCCGGACGACCAGCCAGACTATCACTCATAATAGTCTTCAGAGAGATCAAGAGCCTTGAAAAACTAGACCGCAGCACACAGAGCACCCTACAGCGGAACATAATCCGACTAGACAAATACTCAAACAGTCAACTGGAATCAATACTACGAGAAAGAGTAGACCTAAGCTTCAGAGAAGCCACAGTATCCGAAGAAATCATCAGTTTCATAGCAGACCTCGCCTCACCCACAGGCGACGCACGCTACGCGATCGAATTAGCATGGCGAGCCGGAAAACATGCAGACAGCGAAGGCCTGAGAGAAATCAAGCCAGACCACGTACGCGCCGCCGCTAGCACCGTCTTCCCAGTAATGCGCACAGACTTTCTCCAACACCTCAACGAACACGAGAAACTCATACTCCTAGCCCTAGCTAGGACACTAGAACGGTCCAGCGCAACCTATGCGACGATGGGCGACACAGAGATAGCGTACAAGATGGCATGCGAGGAACAAAAAGAACCCGCACGCGCTCACACACAGGTATGGAAGTACGTCCAAAACCTGAACGCAACCGGCATAGTGTCCACGAGACCCTCAACCGCCGGATTCAGAGGAAAAACAACACTACTTGGACTAACATCAGCACCAGCAGGAGCAGTGCGGAAATGGCTCGAAGCAGGAATCTCAAGATCACAAGACCTTGAACAGTGACCGGATAAGCCTCGACAAGATACTGTCCAGCAGCGGCCGAGTGAGGATACTCACAGCACTATCAAACGCCTCAGAGTTACACCTCACGGAGATCGCGCGAAGAACCGATCAGAGCTATACCGCTACAGAACGCCACCTGAAAGACCTAGCACAGGCTGAGATCGTGGAAGAACACGACTATGGAAGAGTGAGAATTTTCAAACTGAACCTCGAAAACCCGAAAACGAGGAAGCTGAAAGAGCTCATACTGGACTGGGACAACGGGGAACACCAAACGAAGCCAAGCAGTCAACAAGCTTCATAATCCTGCGCCGGCTCCTCAGAGCAACCCAGGCGATAGAACCCAATTGATCAAGTGTGCAGAATGCGGTGCAGAAACCGCACAGAACAAGCAATGCGAATATTGCAAAAAGACTTTCTGCGAAAAACACATGCCCGACCACCAGGCATGGGAGCACAGGCATGAAGGGCTGGCCGAGGACTCGTCCCGGCTTTGGAAGCGAAAACGAGAAGGCCCCTAACAACTAACCGATCAGGACGATTTTCTCAGCGCGTATGGAAGGTCTTTATCAGGACAACCTGCGCCGATGTCGCTGAAGACATGTGACTGAACAGTTCGAATCCTTCGGACTACATCCCAGACTCCTGCAGGGGGTTCGGGAAATGGGTATCGACCAAACGTTCCCGATCCAGGCCCAGGCAATACAACCGCTTCTCAAAGGAAGAGACCTGATCGGACAAGCACAGACGGGCTCCGGCAAGACAATAGCCTACGCTCTTCCAATGCTTCAAAGAATCGAAGGACACGGTAGAGGAATACAAGGGCTGGTGCTCGTCCCCACCAGAGAACTTGCCGTACAGGTCGCAGGAGAGTTCGAACGGTTGGCAAAACACCTACCAACACGGACGGTCCCGATCTATGGAGGCGCAAGCCTACGAGTCCAGTTTGAACAACTCCGATCTCCCGCAACCAAGATAATAGTCGCTACACCCGGCCGACTCCTCGACCATCTAGACCGTAGAACGGTCGATCTCGGAAGTACAAGGTTTGTCGTAGTCGATGAAGCCGACCGCATGCTCGACATGGGCTTCATTGACGACGTAAAGAAGATCCTCGGCAATGTGTCGAGAGAGCATCAGACTGCATTATTCTCGGCAACAATGCCAGAAGGCATTGTCAAGCTGTCACATCGGTACATGACGAATCCACTCCGAGTATTCGTCAACGAAGACGAGATCGCTGTAATATCGCTAGACCAGCGATACGTGAGAACCGAGGAAAGCGCAAAGTTTCCCGTACTCTTGTCGATCCTCCAAAGAGAGAAGATGGACGGAGGGCTCGTATTCTGCTCGACAAAGATCAGGGCAGCACGATTAGCGGAAGCCTTGACAAGAAACAATGTTAACGCAGAAGCGTTACATGGAGACATGTCACAACATCAGAGAAATGTTGCCTCAGAAGCGTTCCGCCAAGGGCGGATCGATGTCTTGGTCGCGACAGATGTTGCAGCGCGGGGCCTCGATATTCCTTGGGTTAGTCATGTGATAAATTATGACATGCCTGACGATCCACTGATGTACTATCACAGGGTCGGTCGTACAGCACGTGCCGGTCGTAAGGGCACTTCAATCTCGCTTGTTAGCCATGAAGATGCGGAAATACTCTCGAAGGTGAGGAACATGACGGGCGCGCCGATCAGGGAGGACGTTGAGCTCGAGAATCGGGAGACCAACCTGAGACATGGTCTGCGATTACCTCCACGTCCGGTGAAGTTCGGCGAAAACAGGAGACGAGATGGAGGAAGAAGGTTTGATCGTTCGCGAAGGTTCCGACACCGACGACGCTGACAAGAATCGTTCGCACGATCTAGAAATTTTCAGAGACCAACGTGTCATCACGAAAGGGAGTTTTCAATCAGTGCAAGATCTTAAAAGAAACAGGAACCGCATCAGGATTCCAAGACCAAACAAAATGAGGAACAACAAGAATTCCAACTCTCACGGAAAAAAATATTCTCCCGAAACCGCGGCTAGTATTCGGTTTTCTCCCAGAGGCGACGCCTTCAAACACCCGCTAAAACACTATGACGTTGCAACAATTCGCACAGTGAGCGACGCACTAGAAGCGTTCAATTCCACATCATTTCAGAGCCGTCGACTTGGCCAATGCTACAAGATTTGGATGCAGATGCTCACGGATCCAGATCGGCCACTCATCTTTTTCGGTCTATCGGGAGCTATGATCCCAGGAGGGATGCGACGGATAATTCGAGACCTCATCGCGTTCCATGCCATCGATGTGTTGGTGTCCACAGGCGCGAATCTGAGCCACGATCTGTACGAATCTCTTGGCGGAAAGCACTACAAAGCACACCACCATATTGATGATCCAACTCTCAGGAACATGCGGATCGACCGCGTCTACGACACATATGCCGACGACGTCGTCTTCACAAAGGCCGACGAGTTCGTCGAGCAGTTCGCCGATACTCTTGAACCCCGCTCCTATGCCAGTAGAGAAGTATTCCAGTCGATGGGTGAACGAATTCGGGACGAGTACGGGATCCTCGCCACAGCCGCACGCGAAAGAATGCCCGTCTTCTGTCCTGCGCTAGCCGACAGCTCTATCGGCATGGCCCTAACAGTTTATCGAAATGAGAAAATGAAGAAAGACGAGCCTGCCATGATTTACGATCCCATGATGGATAATCTCGAGATCATGAGCCTCAAACAGCGCTTCCAGAAATCTGGAGTGATATTTATTGGCGGTGGAACCCCGAAAAACTACATCCAACAAGTGGTTCCGATGGCGGAGATATCCGGGCTACCCGTCTCGCCCCATAGTTATGCAATCCAGGTCACGACTGATGATCCCAAGTTCGGCGGGCTTTCCGGCTGTGAACTGGAGGAAAGCCAATCATGGGGAAAACTCGACCCGAAAGCTGAACGGTGCACAGTCCATCTGGACGCTACCATAGGCCTGCCCTTACTATTCACGGGGGTAATGGAACACTACGAAGAATGGAAGCGCAGAGGACGATTGAACACTGACTGGCTCACCGAGGTTGCTGCGCCAACAGCGCGAAGAGGCCGACGAGCGGCCGCCTAACGCTCACGTTTACCTTGAATGTATTCCTCCACCCATTGAGCCGCAAGACCGTCCGGAACCTTGACAGGAGGATACTTGAAACAGTAAGAGGAAATGCTGGTCAAGGCTCCGCCAACACCGCGATCGAGGCCGATCTTAACGGCCCTTATCACGTCAGCAACTACTCCACCGCTGTTCGCGGAATCCTCGACCGAGAGTTTCAGGTCGATCTGAAGCGGGATATTTCCCCACTTCCGACCCTTCAGATAGATGTAACAGATTTTCTTGTTCTTCAAGTATGGAACGTAGTCCGATGGACCTATTCGAGTCGGCACCTTGTATGGAATCAAACTGGCGACAGCCGTCGTCTTACTGATCCGCTTGGAGTGCAGTCTCTCTTCAACTGTCATGTTCAGAAAGTCAGTATCCCCACCTAGGTTCAACTGGTAACTTTCGTCCACACGCACACCGCGCTTCAAGAAAAGGTCGACGAGTGCCCGGTGTACAATGGTTGCTCCCACCTGACTCTTAATGTCGTCACCAGCGATCGGTAACTTTCTTTCTTCAAACTTCTCGGCCCAGCTCTCGGTTGAGGCAATGAATTCTGGAATGCAATTCACGAAGCCGCAGCCTGCGTCTAGAGCTTGCTGCGCGTAATACCTCACACCTTTTTCGCTGCCAACAGGCAGATAGTTCACCAGTATGTCGGCACCGGAATCCTTGAGTTCTCCAGCAACATCGATCGGCTTCGTTCTAGACTGGTTGTACACATGGAAAACGTCTCGCATATGGGGTGCCACGCCGTCTAAGACGGGGCCAGGCTTGACAGTTACTTCCATGTCGGGAACGTCGCTGATCTTGGGCGCACAGTTAGGGTCGGTGAAGATGGCCTTGCTAAGGTCCTGGCCGATCTTTCTACGGTTCACTTCAAAAGCTGCGACGAACGTGATGTCCTCGACTTTGTAAGGTCCGAAGGATGGGTGCATGAGACCTGTGATGTAACCGTCTTCTTGGGGGGGATTCTTCCTGTAGTACTGAATTCCCTGGATTAGTGCACTCGCACAATTGCCTACGCCTGCTAGTGCGACCTTGATTTTTGTTATAGTCGGAACGGCTCCCTGGGTTGCGAGCCAAATCGTGATTCATACATTAAAAGTATGCGAGTCTGAGATTTGAAACGAGATCAAAAGTGTCGCCCTAGTTGTTGGGATTGGCTGTCTCTGTTTCCTAGATAGTCGGTAACGGTCGTTTCAGTAGGCGTCGTGGCCTTCCCGGAGCCGAAATACTTCCCGAAATTGTGGGGCCAAGCAACATTCGATTGGTGGCAACCGAAACGTCCGAGTTGACCAGTCTTCGATTGTCAACCAAAGTATTTCCTCACCATCTTGACCCCAACGTCGCTGGCCGCCCATTTTTCGCCGTTGAACTTTACTGCGCCCAGTCGTTCAAGGTTTGCGAGGTGTTCTCCTAGCTTGTCGGCGGGGAAACCCTTCTCCCGATGACCCGGGTAGATTTCGCCTAGGGCTTTCGCGATCTCGCGTGCGCTTCGTGCTGTCTCACAGATTCTAACGATCTGAATGTTGACCTCGGTAGTGGTGAGAATCCTGAAGATTTCCTCCTCGCTCAATCTAGGCTTGGTGAGGCTGAAACTAACTGCCCCTGCAGCCTGGCTCGGACCAATCTTCGGGCCGTGGTTTCGACGTCTCACCAGGTAGAGAGAGAGGCTGCCCCAAGTTGCTATCAGCATGGACCACAGGAAGAGCACGTTGCCAAGCAGATCGACGAACGCGCCTTGTAGAGCAACTTCCAACATTTTTCTATCTCACCCTGTGCAACGCTGCCATTTCGATTCCTCCGGGGCCGACGCGGTAAGCATACACTTTCATGTCCGCCAAGGCTCCCGGCATCTTCAGTACTCTCATCTTGCGAGCGTACTCCTCACTACCGAAAGGCTCGGTTGATAGGTCCACAACTCCATCACTAAGATGTTTCACAGTATTTTCGATATGATCAGTATGTATTCCCTTGTTCGCGAGTAGAACGTATATTCCGCCAGTCGATCTAACATTGGCTTGAAGGGTCTTGAGGGTAGCTTCAATCGCCGGGAATGGTGCAGATCTGATCACGTCGCTGAAATTATCCACTACGAGTGTACAACAGCCTAAGGGAGTTACGACCCGTGGGAACTCTTTCGCTAGAAGATTTGCCGGTCCGATATCCCAGGATACTTCGCCTGCCACCCGATCGCGCTTCATGCCAAAACTGTCTATGAACCACATTTTCTTCTGGTCAAAATATGTGTCTAAACCCCAGCCATACTCTGACATTTCAGCTACAACATCTTCCCAAGAGCGCCCAGTTGTGAAATAGACACACGGCCTGCCATCAGTGAGTCCTTGGTAGAGTATCTGTTGAGCACAAGTGGTCATACCGGTATCCGCCTCGCCTAGAAAGAGGATGATACTGCCGTTAGGAAGTCCGCCCAGAGTCTCGTCAAAGGCTGAAATTCCACTTCTTAGGTTTTGCAATCTTACTATGCTCCTTGTTGGCTAGGCCTAGACTCGTTCCCTGATGCGAAGCTCGTCTGGTCTGATGTTGCCGCTTGCCCTTGAACTGCTTGTTCCACTACATGCCTTTCGTCGGATACTGGAACCACACCCGTCACGATTTCTTCTGTGCCCGTGTCAACGCCGGCTTCGGCGCTTTCTCCGCGGGTTATGGAGGCGCCTACGACCCTGGCTGACACTGCGCACGCCAATCGGACCTTTGATCACGACACCCTCCTGGCCGATGGCGAATGCGAAATCGTTCAGGCTGTGACTCGTTCCCCGCATCTTCCGAACGAACAGCTTTCTCAGCGGAGAGCTTTGACGCACTAGGGACAGAACCATGACACCTGTGGCGAGGAATTCTTCGATCCCGTATCTACTAATCAGTCCCGAGCCCTCAACGATTTCAGTCGTCATCAACGTGGTACAGCCTACATCTTTCAGCAAGAGACCTACCTCGAGAAAGATCTCCCGGAGTGTGTTGAGGTCGGTTACTCGGAACCCGAACCCTGGAAGTGAGTCAACAACCAGTCTCGTGGCACCGAGTTGCTCAACAAGAACTTTGACTTCCGCGAGCTTCGAGCGGAGGTTGTACAGGATCGACTGGAGACTCTCTTGCTCAGCTACTTCGGACTCGACGCGCTGGTAAACCGCGTCCACCACGCCGATTTTCTTCTCAGCCTCAAGCTTCTTGAAGTCCCATCCGAACCGTTGCATGTTTGCCCTGAACTCTGAAGGTGGCTCTTCAGTGCTTACGTAGACTCCGGGTTCACCGTATCGCGTTGCGCCCTTGTACAGGTATTGCCCGCAGCAGATGGTCTTCCCACAGCCAGCGCCGCCTGCAAGCAG
Source organism: Bathyarchaeia archaeon (assembly GCA_035656295.1). Classification (GTDB taxonomy): domain Archaea; phylum Thermoproteota; class Bathyarchaeia; order 40CM-2-53-6; family 40CM-2-53-6; genus 40CM-2-53-6. Next base: position 940,467 of record DASRSU010000008.1, read on the forward strand.
GACTCTCGCTCCTTTTGGGAAGCCGCCCTCAAGCACGTGGTCTAGCCCTGGAATGCCAGTGTGCACTCTCTCGATTGCATTTTCCACAATGGATCAAACTTATGGTTCAGAAAACGTTCCAAAAGGCTACAGTAACCAGTCAAAGATTTCGCTAGTAACAGTCGTGATCGTGAGTTTGATCCAAGGAACCTTTTTAGGGGAAACTAGTGCCGGTTCCGGACCTTCCGTGAAATGAGGTCATGCCAGAAAGGGGATACTCGGTTACTGGTCTAGATCCAGACCGTACTGTAAAGGCTGCTGGAAGAGAATTACGAATATCCCCGAAAGCCTCGGTTGAACTCTGCCGGACGATCAGAGGAATGAAGCTTCCCGAGGCAAAGAAACTTCTCGAGCGTGTCATCGATAAGAAGCAGGCAGTTGCCTATCGGCGTTACAAGAAGGAAGTACCACACCGTCGGGAACTCTCAGAAGGATGGTTTGCCGGACGCTTTCCTCAGAAGGCCGCCGGTAGAATTTTGCGTCTTCTCGAGGAACTCGAGGCTAACGCTGAATATCGTAACTTGGATACTGAAAGGTTGAAGATAATTCATGCCGCCTCTCAAAGAGCCGGAAAGATTCCTCGGCGAAGCCCGCGAGCCTTTGGCCGCTCGGACCTTTTGAAGGCAACGATGACACACATCGAGCTTGTGGGATACGAGGCCGAGTAGCAGTTGTCCGTCACCAAATACTTCATCAAAGATATGTCCAGACGTCTTGAGATCGACGAGCTTCTCCAACGAGACCTCAAACGCGCTGGATACAGCAAGGTCGAGCTTACCAAGAGTCCAGTAGGAACGAGAGTCGTCATCTACGCAGCGAAACCAGGTATGGTAATCGGACGACGCGGACAGAGCATCAAAGACCTAACAAAAGTGCTTGAAGAAAAATTTGGAATAGAGAACGCACAGCTTTCAGTTGCTACGATCGAAGTGCCGGAACAGGACCCGAAAGTCGTTGCGTCCCAAGTCGCGCAGGCTCTACAGAGAGGCGTCCATTTCAGACGCGCGGCCTACTGGGCCATTCAGAGAGTTATGGAGTCGAAGGCACTCGGCGTCGAAATAGTCATCCGTGGAAAGCTGACAACCGAACGCGCACGCTACGAGAAATTCCGGGCAGGCTATCTTCCACGAGTCGGCGACCCGGTGCTGAAGAGTCTGAAAGTCGCAGTGGCCGATGTCCAGCTAAAACAGGGGTTGTTCGGCATCAAGGTCCGAATACTACCACCCAACGTGGACTTTATCGACAAGCCCGTGATGAAAGAGATCACTGAAGCCGTCAAATCAGCGCCATCGTCACAACCGGCCATTCCCGCCATGGAGGAAGCAAAACCGGAATCCGAAAGTGTCGACGTAGAAACTAAACAGGAGGCAGAGCCAGTTGCCAATTCTCCGCAAGCGTGACATTAACCAGATGCTCCCAGAAGAGCGGACGAAGAAGATTACGGAATTGAGGGCCGAACTGACTACAATTCGAACGTCCGTCAAGGCCGGGGGGACAGTGGAAAATCCGGCCAGGATCAGAGAAATGCGAAAGACGGTTGCTAGACTGTTGACATCCGAGAACGCAAGGAAGACCGCACCGGTGCAGGAGACCGAATAGTATGCCGATAAACGCAGATAACGTTCGAGCACACGAACTCATAGGGCTCGAACTCACTATCGCGATCGCTAATGATCCGACACTGAAAGGTCTAGCCGGAATAATCCGAGACGAAACCCGGAACACCCTTCAAATCGAAGCCAGCGGAAGACTGCTCCGAGTCCCGAAAGCAGGTACGACATTTTCGCTCAAGCTTCCCACTGGGGACAGCTTGCTCGTGGTCGGTAACCAGATAATGTACAGACCCGAAGACCGCGTGAAGAAAGGACTGGCGAGGTCATCTTGGTAGTACGCGACATCGGGTTGGGAGTGAAACCGCCAAAGTCGGGATGCAACGACCCAGTATGTCCATTTCACGGAAGCCTGTCGGTCAGGGGAAGAACCTTCCAGGGGACGGTTGCCGCAGCAAGGTCACCCAAAACAGTCTCGGTTGAAAGAGCATACCTTCACTACTATCCCAAGTACAGCCGTTACGAAAGGAGGAGGGGCAAAACTCTCGCTCACAACCCTCCATGCATAGCGGCCACTCTCGGAGACAAGGTCACCATCGCAGAGTGCAGACCGCTCAGCAAAGAAGTAAACTTCGTCGTCGTCGACAAGACCGGGGAGACATCGTAGACTATGCCGGCACCAAAGACCCGAGCAGTAAGCGCTCGTGGAATGGTCGAATACCGGCCAAGAATAGCAAGAGGACTGCCAATGGGATCACGACTAACATGCGCCGACAACACCGGGGCAAAGGAACTGAAGCTGATCAACGTCCGCGGATACCACGGAAGACTCCGACGCGTACCCGCGGCATGCGTGGGAGACATGATAATGGTATCAGTAACCAAAGGAGCGCCCGATCTCAAGAAGCAGGTTTTCCCTGCAGTCGTTGTTAGACAGGCCCGGGCGATAAGAAGGCCAGATGGCACGCGACTGTCATTTGAAGACAATGCCGCCGTCATCATGACGCCCGAAGGAGAGATGAAAGGAACCGAGATCCGGGGACCAGTCTCTCGCGAGGCAGCCGAAAGATGGCCAAGAGTCGCAAACCTTGCCAGCACGGTGATATAGAAAAATGGCAAGCGCGAAACCATCTAAACAGCGAAAGAGACTCTTCAACGCGCCACAGCACAAGCGTCGCCGAATGCTGTCAGCCCACCTGTCAGACGACCTATCCGACAAGTACAATACGAGACACCTTCCACTGAGAACAGGAGACAGCGTACGCATAATGCGCGGAGACTTTGCCGGCCTAGAGGGGAAAATTGAACGCGTCGAATATTCTAGCGGAAGGATCTTCGTCGAGGGCATGACCCGTGAGAAAGCCGCCGGAGTATCATCAAAACTTCCGGTACACTCCAGTAAGGTCGTCCTAACAAACCTGGACCTCTCCGACAAGTGGAGGAGTGGAATCCTGACAGAGAAGGAAAAGGAGAAACAGCAGTAATGGGACGAAAGACCGGCGCGCGGCAGCTGAAGCGTGAGCCCGCTCCAGGATTCTGGCCAATCCACCGGAAGGAAGCTACCTGGGCGCCTAACACACATCCGGGACCACACCCGATAGAGCAAAGCCTGCCCCTAATACTCGTAATCCGAGAATTACTCGGATACGTCAAAGTCGCAAAAGAAGGCATACGCGCGATCAAAAGTGGAACCGTGAAAGTGGACGGGATTGTAAGGAAAGATCACAGATTCCCGGTAGGGCTTATGGACATAGTCCAGATCGAAAAGGCCGGCAAAACCTTTCGTCTGCTCCCTAAACCAAACAAGGGCCTATCACTCTTGCCCGTTGACGAGAAAGAAGCAGGTTACAAGTTGTGCAAGATCACAGACAAATCTACGCTAACCAAGGGTAGGACACAATTGAACCTGCACGACGGAAGGAACATCATACTCGACACACGACCATCCTCACAAAAGCCCGGCCAGGAATACCGGGTTGGAGGCTCAATCCAGATTGGAATACCCGATCAGAAGCTGATCAAGTACGTTCCCTTCCAAGTTGGCTCACTGGGACTGGTCGTCGATGGACGAAACGAAGGCTACCACGGAAAGATCACCGCAATAATCCCGGGAACTCACGCCCGTCCGAAAACAGTCAAAATAGAGACCTCAGAGGTCGCGTTCGAGACCCCGGCAAGATACGTCATACCTGTAGGAACAGACCTATTGCTAGTGAAACTGGAGGCCTAAGACAAAATGATGCAAGAAACCAGCAACGAACAAGCCAGCAATCCCCTGAGGAAAATCAAGATTGACAAAGTCACCCTGAATATTGCAACAGGCAAGTCAGGCGAACCCCTGGAGAAGGCTAAGAAAGTATTGAACCAGATGACAAACCGGAAACCAGCAACAAAAAGAGCGAAGAAAGCCATCAAAGACTTCGGGGTCAGAAAGGGCGAGCCAATATCCGCGGTCGTAACACTCCGCGGCAACGAGGCAGGAGAGTTTCTCCGGCGAGCGCTAGAAGCAGTCAGCAACAAAGCCAACGAATCATCGTTCGACGACTACGGAAACATCTCATTTGGGATCAAAGAACACATCGAAATTCCGGGAACAAAATACGTTCCCGAATTAGGCATCTTCGGCGCCACAGTACACGTAACGCTCAGCCGGCCTGGATACCGGGTCAAGCGACGATCAATTCGACCCGCAAAAATCTCTAGGAGCCACTTCGTCTCGAAGAGCGATGCTGTCAAGTTCATGGAGGACAATTTCGGATTGAACGTCGGAGGTCTAGAGTAAGATTGGCGAAGATAAAACCGAAGAAAGTGCGAAAATATGGTAAGGCTGCGCGTCCTTGTAAACGATGCGGCCAATACGGTCCAATCGTACGCAAGTATGGGCTCAACTTCTGTCGCCAATGTTTCAGAGAAGTAGCAGTCAGCCTCGGATTCAAGAAGTACATGTGACAAGCCCTTGGAACCAATATCCAACATGTTTCAATCGATACTCAACAACGAGCGGAGACACAAGCACGAATGCATAGTCTACCCCGCATCCAAACTGATGGGCCACGTCCTACGAGTCATGCAAAAGTACGGCTATGTAGGAGAATTCGAGTTCGTGGACGACGGACGCGGCGGCAAGTTCAAGATACAACTCCTAGGCCGGGTCAACGCCTGCGGAAGCGTGAGGCCCAGGTTCTCCTCAACCGTAACAGAGTTCGAAAAATGGGGAAAACGGTACCTCCCCTCCCGGGACGTTGGCATACTCATACTTACGACACCCAAAGGCGTCCTCGCACACAAAGAGGCCAGAGAAGTTGGATCCGGCGGCCAACTACTGGGATACGTGTTCTAGGAGCCGAATCCGATGCCCCAGGTCGAAACACTCTCCCGTACCTACCAGATTCCCGACGGCGTCACCGTAAGACTGGACGGGCGGAAAGTAACCGTTGAAGGCCCCTTAGGCAGACTCGAGGATGACCTGTCTCATCTGCCGGTTTCAATCGCAGTCGCCAGCAACGAGGTGCGCATTGAGACTCGATGGCCAAGGAAGAGAGAGATCGGAATGCTTGGAACCGCCATCGCCCACGTCCGCAATATGGTGAAGGGCGTAACTCAGGGCTACCAGTACGACCTCCGCACTGTATACGCACATTTCCCAGTGACGGTCAAAGTGGACGAAAAGGCAAAGGTCCTAAGGATCGAGAACTTTACAGGGGAAAAGACACCGAGATTCGCCAAGATTGTTCCAGGCGTCAAAGTCGAAATCAAAGGCGAAGACATCTCAGTACAAGGAATAAATCTCAAGTCCGTCAGCCAAACCGCGGCGAACATTCAAGATAGCACGAAGATAAAGAAAAAAGACCTGCGGGTCTTTCTAGATGGAATATACGTGGCAGAAAAAGGCCCAATGCAACTAGCCACCGTCAAGACAAAGTGACCTGTAGATGACAAGTACTAGACCAGATTTCAAACGACAAGAGAGCTGGCGCTACAAACGAATAAAGGAAAATTGGCGCAGACCAAGGGGTGTCACCAGCAAGATGAGAAAAGAGGAAAGCGGCTGGCCCCGAAAAGTCAAAGTTGGCTACGGGACCGACTCGTCAAAAAGAGGATTACACCCAAGAGGGCTAGTTGACACTATTATCTGGCGAGAGGCGGACCTCAAGAAGCTTGACCCGAAGGTTCACATCATCAGACTGGCCAGACGCGTCGGCGAAAGGAAACGGCTGACCATACTCGACCGCGCAAGACACCTCAACTTTCACATCGCCAACCCCGGCAAAGAAGAGACGCGCCCTGTAACCGAAGAAACGGCGACCGGAACCACATCAGAGATTGGCGAAACTAGATCAGAAGTAGCGAAGACAACTGAGATACAAGAGGAAAAGGAAGGATTCTCCAGGAAAGAGTCGGCGAAAGCGGAGGAACTGTCTCCGGAAGAGGAAGCCTCGGAGGTTTCGAGGGAGGAAGATTCTGAGTGAGCCTCAAGAGTCAGAGACGGCTCGCCGCAAGCCTACTGGGTGGAGGATTGAACAGAGTCTGGATCGACCCAGAAGAAAATGACAGGGTACAGTCGGCAATAACCCGCCAGGAAATTAACACTCTGATCAATGAAGGAAGGATCAAGCTGCTCCCTAAGACTGGCATCAGTAGGGGTCGCGTCAGGGCCAGGTCGGGTCGACGCAAGAAACGTGGCAGTAGAAAGGGCAGCCAGAAACCGGGCAAAGACGCCTGGGTATTGAAGATAAGGTCGATTCGTCGACACCTACGATGGCTCAGGGACAATCGACAGTTGTCGCCTAACAGCTACAAGACATTGCTGGGCATGGCAAAGGGCGGCGCTTTTCGAAGCGGGTCACACGTCGATGAGTATGTAAAGGCCCATCAACTATTGAAGAAGAGATAGTCAAATGGCTGATGGACCAAGGTACGGCGTAAAGTACAGGCGACGACGCGAAGGAAAGACAGACTACAAACTGCGCCGAGGCCTTGTCAGATCAGGAAGACCGAGGGCAGTCGTAAGATTATCGAACAATTACGTTTACGTTCAGATTACCGAGGCAACGATCACTGGAGACATTGTCCGGGCCGCCGCCTCATCAAAGGAGCTAGCCGGACTTGGCTGGAAGGGAGCTGCGGGAAACCTTCCATCTGCGTATCTCACTGGCCAACTTGCGGCACGAAGAGCCGTGGAGAAGGGGGTCAAGGAAGCAATCCTCGACATTGGACTGAAATCTTCAACGAAAGGGTCTAAACTATTCGCGGCATTGAAAGGATTGACAGACGCGGGTCTCACCGTTCCACACTCGCCTGAACCGATGCCTACGATGGATCGCATACGCGGAGTGCACATTTCCAGTTATGCAAAAACACTGGCCGCGGAACCTGAGTCATACAAGAAACGGTTCAGCGCATATGCGAGGAGAGGACTAAAACCCGAAGAACTCACTAGCCACTTCGACAAGGTTAAGGAGACAATTCTCAAGGGACCCTTACAACCGGTTGAGGTTAAGGCATGAGCCAGAGACAATCCCAGGAAGTAGGCTGGGTACCGAAGACCAAACTTGGAAAACAGGTCCAGCAGGGACAGATAGTCTCCATGGAGGAAATATTCACGCAGGGTCTGAGGATCAAGGAGCCGGAGATTGTGGACACTTTATTGCCGAATGTTCAGCAAGAAGTTCTAGGCATTGGTTTTGTGCAGAAGCAGACTGATGCGGGCGAGAGGTCGCGCTTCCGGGCAATAGTTGCTGTCGGAAATGGCGACGGATACATTGGTATCGGGGAGGGGAAGGCGCGACAGGTTCGTACCGCGATAGACAAGGGCACTGTACAGGCGAAGCTGAACGTTATCCCGATAAGACGGGGCTGTGGAAGTTGGGAGTGTCGTTGTGGCACCCAGCACACCGTACCGTTTAACGTTACGGGGAAGACTGGCAGCGTCAGGGTTAAAGTCCTTCCAGGCCCACGTGGACTGGGACTGGTTGCGGGCGAGATCCCGAAACAGGTCCTGCGTTTGGCTGGTGTAAGGGATTGTTGGACGCGGACCTATGGGTCGACTTCAACATTGACCTCGTCGGCTCTCGCTGTTTTTGACGCGTTGACCCAGACGTACAATGTCGTGACTCAAGCGGACTGGGTGAGCTAGACCATGTCCGAACCGGCCAAGGGAGTCATTCTAGCCGTCAGGTTGCGTGGTACTGCGGGGGACAATCCGGATGTCGAGAAGACGATGGAATCGTTGAGTCTCGAGAGGACGTTTCAGGCCAGGCTGTTGGAGAATACTCCTTCGAACGTGGGAATGTTGCGTAGCGCGAAGAATCTCGTTGCGTGGGGTGAGGTGAGCCCGGAGCTACTCGGACGGTTGATCGAGAAACGAGGAGAGAGGTATGGTAACGTTGAGGTCGACGATGGTTTTGTCAAACACTTCCGCCGGACGGACCTTAGTGATCTGGCGAAGGCGATCGTTGCCGGTGAAGTGAAGCTTAGACAACTAGCGCTGGCGGGGCTTCGGCCAAGGTTCAGACTACATCCTCCGAAGGGCGGGTTCAAGCGTAGTCTCCGGCGTGCTGCGACTGATGGGGGAGAGTTGGGTTACCGGGGCGAGGGCATCAACCTGCTCGTGAAACGGATGATCTAGTCTGATTATCAGAACTGAACGCAAACCCGAATATACATCCTAGCTCCCGTCTCTGAAGCGGATGGTCAAGATGCCTGCGCGTAGGGATATTGTGAAACGTCGGACTGGTACGGGTAGAAGGTCTGGCTGGTGGTTTGACGTGTTCGAGGAGATGGATCGGATGGATCGTATGATGGATGATATGATGCGTAAGGCGATGGACATGCCCCGGTCGTCGCAGGAGGGTCCGTTACCGTTTGTCTATGGCTTCTCCATGTCGGTCGGGTCGGATGGTAAGCCGGTGATACGGGAGTTTGGTAATGTGGAGCCTAGTTCTCGGGGTCCGATGGTGAAGGAGGAGCGGGAGCCGTTGGTCGACGTTATGGAGGAAGGAGGCCAGGTAGTTGTTGTTACTGAATTACCAGGCGTGGAGAAGGAGGATATCAAGCTCGAGTCGACTGATCGAGCGTTGAAGATTACAGTGGAGTCACCGAAGAGACGGTATTTCAAGGAGCTGGAGTTGCCGCACTTGGTTGATCCGCGTACCGCCAGGGCCACGTACAAGAATGGGGTGCTAGAGGTTCGGTTTGCGAAGAGTGATGAGAAGAAGCCGACGAGACCGATTATCATAGAATAACCGCTCCACTAGAGAAGTCAAACTCTGTACTGGATGGGCTCTGTCACGATATCGAGAGTACCCCACCCCTACCTCTTTGCTGATTCGCGCATAATGAACCGCGTCTGCTGGTTCAAGTTCATAATGGACTTATCTGACTCTTGGTTGAGGTACATTTGGGTACGTTTTGACAGGTAAAATGCCCCTTTCGCACTAACGTCAGGTACAGTTGGCGCGGCTAAAAAATCGATGATTTTTGGTCCTGGACACCTAATTTACCCTATTCCGTAACAAAAGTACATGGATACTCCCAGGCGATCCCGAAAAGGAGTTCATTCCCCTAACCTCAGGGAGAGTTGGGTGTAGACAAAAGACTCATAGTCAAACATGACATAGTAGAGAACAGAACCTGTTTGGAACCCCGTAACCCGCTAGAACCAATACACCGACCACTGCCAATGCCCGCACCGTTTACCCCACCACAACAATACATCACGCCCAGAGAACAAGAAGTTGCCAGGATAATGAAAGAAATCCTCGAACGACTAATACAAATCGAAAAACGACTAACAATAATCGAAGACCACCTCAAAGTCAAAAGAGGAGCACCAGTAATCTAGAACAAGTGTTTCCGGCCCTGTTTAACGATTAATCCCTTTCCCCGTTCCGATCCGAACGGCCATATCCGACGATTTCAAACCCTGGCCACAGGAGTAGCTATGTGAGCTTCTGAAGCTGGACCGTGATCATCAGCAACCTTTCTCGTCATGATGATGTCCTGACCGATCAAGGAAGTCGCTCGTGTTCTTCCACACCACGAACCGTAGTGAATGGAGTCGATTATTTCGAGCCCCTCTTTGCTACAGATGGCTTTGATGTATTCTTCTCGATAACCGACGATTGCCTCGGGGACATGCGGATCAGCAAAGCGACAGGGGCCCGATTCATGTCTTAGGTCGAAGTGACTCACGCCTGAATTCAACAGATTCGATGATTCTTGATTCAAAAGAAAGAGTGTAATCATGCATCTTCCACCAGTCTTGAGGACTCGTGCGATCTCGGAGAGGTAGTGTGCGACGTCGTCAGGCATCATGTGCGTGAACACAGATGTCAGAAAAACGAAATCGAAGAACCCGTCTCTGTAGGGGAACTTGTATTCGGAGGGGTTCAGTTTTCCTTTGGGGTTGTAAGCTTTGTTGTAGACATCGCTGAGGCGAAAATGGAAGTTTGGATATTGTCGACTGATTTTTCTGTTGACACCACCCTATACTGAGTGGAACTATGTCGAAACCCTCGTATGTGCCCTTTTGGTCAAGGTATTTCGCGAGAGCCGAAGCGTTTCTGCCAATCCCGCACCCAACCTCGAGAACAGTCTCGGACGGCTTCAGATCGGCGAGCTTAATCACACATCTGAAGATCTTGTAAGCCGCCTTTTCTATATCGGCAAATCTGTCTTCAACGTGTGCAGCCTTGAGAACATGCCTTGGTGGAGTCAAGGCTCCTTTGCGCCCAAGTATCCAATCACCGTAGTCAATCGCTGACTCGTGAACAAACGCATATGTCCGCATCATCCTAAATCGAACAGATTCCGGCGCCCTTCTGCGTATGGATCTCGGTATGATCCTCCTGATCTTCAGTCGACCTGTAGCAGTCCGGTTCTGACCCGAGAGTCATGACCCCATTAATATCAATAACTTGCCGAAAGAAGAACATTGCGCCATCGCGATGCTTGCAAGGTGCAAGCTCTCACAGATAGTTGGCGATAATCGGATATATTCTTCGTTCGGTGTCTCACATATGCTCTTGGTACAATAATTCGGTCTTCGCGGCCATAACAAAATCGTTCTGGCTCAAGCCCTTGATCGAATGAGTAGACAAAGTAAGCTTCACGCGACGCCAGAAGATTCCAATATCCGGATGATGATCCTCCTCTTCAGCAAGCCTTCCCACAGCGTAGGCAAACTCTAAGCCTGCAAGGTACGACTTGAAACGAAACTCTTTCTCAATGGAACCTTCACGAAGAACCCATCCAGAGAGATCATTCAACAACCGATTCGCTTCTGTCGCGGTGAAGGGCTTTGCAGTCTCACAGGGCACACAATGCTTCGAGGCCAGAGTCTGAACCTGCTCAGATGTCCTCAAGAGTCAACACTCATAACACTGCTAGGCTTGAGAACGAACCTCGATAACTCCATACTTCTTCGAAACCGATCCGATCACACGACTAATCGCCTTCACACTCCGAAGCAATGGATACGCAGCAAAGAGTCCAGGAATATGAGACTCGGACGCCATTCTGGCCGCAGTAACAGGAGTAGCTAGAAACCGTCGAACCTTACTGCCCGATGGATCCTCTGGATAGGTCTCCCAGAGAACCCTTCGCGCAGCTGTCTGCAAGACTATGTGTTTCAAGTACCGGGGAAAGCTGTCTCTCAAATGTCGCGAGACAACGTCATTGTAAACCTTCCAACGCCAACCGTGCTGAAAGAGGTTATTTCTTAACGCACCATCAGTATTTATGGGAAATTCTACAGGGAATCTTCCAACCGCGCGGACAGCTTCAGTCCGGTACAGATTGTTATCAATGGAATAGACCCAGGGTGGAAGCTGCTTATGTCTCACTCCGTATCCCTCAATTGCGTCGAGATACTTGCTTCCATACGCTGCTCGTATGCCTTGAACGACTGCCACGCGCGGATCTGACGAGAGCCTAGGCATTAGCGTTCGATACCAGATCTGATTGACATCGATATCTTGCTCAAAAGAGGCAAAGACATCGGTGTCCACAAGTTCGAGTGCCTGATTCGCCTGCCACGGTATGCCCCTCTGACGAGCCGCAATAACTGCCCAACCGAACTTTCCAGCAATGCCTCTCGTCCCATCAGTCGAACCCGCATCGACTAGGTACCGATGACAAACCGCTGACTCAGGGACAGCCCCGGCAATACTTTCAAGACATCTTGGAAGAGTGGACTCACCGTTTAGGGTCCACATCACAAGATCTATTTTCAAAGTCCTTCCTTTCCTTGCTGCTACACACTATCTCTGGTCGACTACCCTATTCCCTGCCATTAGGCGTGACGTAGTCAAAAGCCTCTTTGAAGATCTTCTCAGCAACATTTCCCGCATGCGAATCGGAGCAAGCTGCGAACTTTCCTTGAATCCCGGGGTTGAACTTTGGAACAACGTTTCCCCAATCAGTGGGAATAGTGTATGTAATTTCTGCCCTTTTCCCACACCAAGCGCAGATGCTCTTCGAAGAGGCCATGCTAGCTTCACGGAATTCGAGATCCTCGACCCGATGTTTCTCAGAAGAATCAATAACTACTTTCTTGAACCTTGAGAGATACCAATCATCCATCGCAGTAGCCTTGCTCAACTTGGCCTCGTGAGGAAGGTTCAACCATATCCCCGCTTGAAGCCGCAGAATGTACCACGCCATAGGCACTCGAAGCATTCGAGTCTGAAAGGCCAGCCTGAGTCCATGTATTGGATTGCCCCCTAGCGTGGAAACGATCCGCCGTAGCAAATTTCTCTTTTCCGCACTCGGAGACCAATAGTAAGTTGCAAGTTCGAATGTCTTCATTTGATGATTGAACTGCTCGAAGAAATTCTTTCGATAATGTCCAGAAATGAGATTATTGTCCGTAATCCATCGGTAGCCGAGCCTAAACATGTTTCTCCGCAATATTCCGTCGGTCGAAGCCATACATTCGTCGGAGAAACCTCCAGCATGCTGTACTGCCTTAGTGCGGAACAAAGTGTTGTCAACACTGTAGGTCCAAACAGGTAGCCGCCTTGCCCTGTACCGTGCCTCTTCGATGGCTTGCATGGTTTTACTTCCAACGTAAAGACGAACGCCCTGGACCGCTCCGATCATAGATTCCGACTCGATCGCTCTGGACATTTTGACGAACCAATTGGAGTTGAGTACTATGTCATGTTCGAAAGAAGCAAAGAATTCCGTGTCGACTTTCCCTAGCGCTAAGTTAGCCTGATAGGGAATCCCTCTTCTGGGGGATATCTCTACAGTCCATCCGTAACGGCGTAGAATGTCTGTAGTATCATCTTCGGAGCCACCATCAACTGCGATCTTGTGACAAACGGCTTCCGCAGGTATGGCCCGATCGATACTTGACAAGCATGTCTCAAGTGTCTTTGCGCTGTTGTAGGTCCACATCACCAGATCTACTTTCAACTTTTCACCTATCCCCAGGATTCCATGTAGAGAGAAGCTGTTTCGCCATCCGTAATCTACCGATGATTTCATTCTTTAAGTCATCGCGGATCAATCCCGTGTTCAGTTGTCTCATGCATAAATGGGGCAACTCCTGATCTATGGAGAATTATTTGCGAAAAACAACTGTAAGCTAGAGAGCTCTTGACTTGGATTGTCGTTATGTGCCTCGACTGACATTAAGTATGACGTTTGAAATCCTTCATCTTGGTTGTGTTCTCGATCCTCGGAGTGCTGCTAAACTGGATATAGCGATAAGATGGACGAGTAAACCCTGTTAAGGGTACAAGACTGTGAGCATGGAGGTCATTAACAGCTCATTGGAGGGCCCTACTTCGGCTACGAGAACTGCGCAAAAGAGAGTAAGTGTGAAGACTGAGACCCCCTTATCGGTTGATAATAGCGGTCCCTACGTAAGCATCGTAACGGTGACATACAACTCGGAGAGCGTAATCAGAGCCTTCCTTGATAGCCTCAACAGGATGATGGAGAAGCTGGGTCTTTTCGTCGAGACTATCATCACAGACAACGCTTCGAAGGATGCCACTGCCGAGATACTCCGCGACTCTCATAGATATTCCAATCTTCACGTTAGCCTCGTACTGAATCAGAGGAACGTGGGTCTCAGCAAGGCGCTGAACGAAATGCTAAGACTTTGTAGGGGCAAAAGAATACTCATCTGCAATCCAGACATAGCTTTCACTGAGAGTATCAGGGAAATGTTGAAAATTTCGGAACATCATCCAGAATTAGTGCTTGTTCCGGAACTTCTCGACGCCGACGGGACACCACAGCGCTTGATATACAGGCGGTTCCCGACAATACTTCGCGTGATCTCCGACTTTACAGTAATGGGTCGTAGCGTACCGAAACTTCTCAATAGAATCAGGGACGACTACCGATATGTCGGCAGGAGATTCCGAAGTCCCATAGATAATTTGGAACAGACCAGTGCAGTATGTATGCTCGTCAGCAGAAAAGTTGTGGATATGGTTTCTCCTTTCTACGACCCTGCATTTCCGGTATACTGGAATGACGTTGACATGTCTAAGAGGGCGGAGGTACTGGGCGTTCAACGGGTCATAGTCCCGGCAACTAAGATAATCCACGGTTTGGGCCAATCCAGCAAAGGAGCACGTCCGGAAAAAATAGCTATGCTGTTCTACAGCGCACACGGCATGATAGGATATGCACGACGATGGAACATGTACCCCAATTTGATACGATTGATTCTCTTTTGCGACACAATTTTCTGGATCCAAAGAGAGGTTGTTATGAGGATGATAGGCCGAAAGACAAGGGAACTGGCACGAATGAGGGCCCTAGGCCCTTTTGCAGAAATGGCAAGAACACATCTCTTGCCTTTCAGGTGTTCCCTCAGGTGAACCAAATTGCTGTCATGTAGAGCTTGTTTTAGTACGCTTATGCCAGCAGCGCTAAGCTTGGGGTCTCTGCCTCTCGCCAACGCATTACAAGACAAGCCCCACACGAGCGTCGACACCTATCTGCTAACAGTCCATCGCTGTATGGTCTGTGGACTAGTACAGTTAGCTCACAGCGCGCCTCCATCAGAGATGTTCAGCAAGTATCTGTATGCGACAAGTGCGTCAAAAACAATGATTGATCATTTCGAGAAGTATGCCGAAGCTCTTGTAAAGTCTTTATCGCATTCTCAAGAAAAAATAGTCGACATAGGCTCAAACGATGGCACTCTTCTCAAAGCGTTTCATAAGTACGGGATGAGAAATCTGATCGGTGTCGAACCTGCAACAAATCTCGCGAAGACGGCGCAGAACAAGGACATCAATGTAATCTCACGTTTCTTCGATGGGGATTCGGTCGAACTTATTGGCCGCGAGTCTGCCAAGGTGGTAACAGCGAACAATGTAGTATCCCATGTTCCCGATTTGGATGGTTTCATTAGCAATGTGTCGAAGCTGCTGGCCCTCGACGGGACATTTGTCTTCGAAATGCCTTGGGTCATGGACTGGCTCAGACGCGGAAGTTTCGACATAATCTACCACGAACATCTCTCCTACTTCGGATTCCGACCGTTGTCAATAGCCCTCGCTAGACACGGTATGACAATGACTAGTCTGACGCACTTCTCAGATATACACGGCGGAAGCTGGCGGGGCATGGCAGTCAAAGCGGGTCATGAACCTGGACTCTGGAGCGGCTCCTACAACAAGCTGGAAGAAATATTCGACATAGAACTCCGTGAGTTAAACAAACAAGCCTTGGCAGACTTTGAAGAACGCATGCACAAAACCCGGGATCGATTTGTCGGGTTGCTGACAGAGCTGAAAGGCCGGGGGAAGAAAATTGTAGGTTATGGTGCGCCAGCTAAGGCAACAATCTTGCTGAACTACTGCCGAATAGATAACTCAATCATAGATTTTCTGTCTGACAGCACTCCCGTGAAACAAGGCAAATACGTGCCTGGCGTCAACATACCGATAGTTTCACCGGAAAAATTCCACGAAGCGCACCCGGATTACGCGGTGATGTTTGCCTGGAATTATGAAAAGGAAATTCTCGAGAAAGAACAAGGTTGGATACGTAACGGCGGGAAGTTCATCGTCCCATTTCCTGAACCACACATCGTTCCGTGAATAATCTGACATCTCTTAATCTGGGGTGTGGCCCCGACGACTGGGGAGATGTTCGGGTCGACGTTGACTTTGCCACCCAAATAGGTACGCCCTCGAAGCTGAACGTTAGGGCTGACGCCCATGCTCTTCCATTTCGAGACAAGACATTTGGGACCTGCAGGTGCTGGCACGTCCTTGAACACGTAAAGAATCCGATTGACGTACTGAACGAAATCCGACGCGTGTCGTTGTCTGCTGACGTGAGATTCCCCGTAGATGAAGGATACAAGATGCTGATGATGATAGGTATCTTGAATTTGGAATGGATAACTTTCAAGATGGCCTACCTGACATTTCGTCGGCGCGTTCATAAGTGGATCATCAAACCATTCGGAAGGTTCTCCCTGTCAGACAGATACATCATGTATCCGTCTTGGACAATCAAGGGTCGAAAATCTCGAGTTCTGCGCAGGCTTCTCCGGAGATACTACTTCGAGTGGAAGGTAGAAGTATAAATTAGACCGCGTTGCTAGTCAGCATTGGGCAAATCGTGAGATGGTGCTCTGGAATCATCGCTCTCGGTATGTCGATTGTCGACATCTTGCTCGAATTTTTTAATAGCAAAGGCAAATGAGACCGTCGTATGCTGAACGGAGTCAGGGTTTACGACCTAAGGGCAACCGTGGACGAGCGGGGATTTTTCGCAGAGATTTTTCGCCAAGATTGGAAAGAATTGTTAGGTGAGGATAGAATCGTTCAAGCGAATCTCTCCTATAGCTTTCCTGGAATGATCCGGGCCTGGCACAGACACAATCGCGGGCAAGTGGATTATTTCATTGTGCTAGAAGGCTCATTGAAAATATGCGCTTATGACGACAACAAGGGGTCCCCCACCCGTGGTCAACTTGACGAAATTCTCACTAGTGGTCGAAAACTCCAGGTCGTTCGTGTTCCGGGGAACTACTGGCATGGGACCCAGGCAGTTGGCGATAAGTCTTCTCTGACGGTCTACTGCGTAAACCGTCTCTACGATCTCAAAAATCCGGACGAGGAGCGTCGGGCCTGGAATGACCCAAGCATAATTGACTCGAAGACGTCGAAGCCTTTCGATTGGAACAAACCACCGCACAAATAAGAATCTGAACAACTACAGTTTAACTGCTAGTTTCTTGCAGTGATTCTAGACTACTATGTTCACGAGCAAAGACTCTCAGTGCCTGCTCAATTGGAAGCGGAACGTTGGTCAGGGTCTTTGATGCCTTAGCACTATTCAGCGATGAGTCTGGAGGTCGCTTTGCCTTCCAATTTAGATTCTTGGCCTCCACAGTTGAAACTAGACTCGTGTCCATGCCGAAAATACGTGCGATATCTACCGCAAAGTCATAGCGGTTAAGCCTACTAGCTCCCGCCGTGTGCATGATCCCGGGAATCCTCCGCTCCGCAATCTCCAGTACCATTCCCGCTAGATTAGTGTTCAGTGTCGGACTCGAATACTGGTCATCTACCATCGACACCTTCTCCTTTTTCGATAACTTGTCATATACGTATGTGGCTGCGTTCGGTCGGTGAGCTCGACCCCAGCCATAGACAACGCTTGCTCTCGCAATGCAATATGCGCCTTCGCCAATCCGCACCGCTGATCTTTCTCCCTTTAGTTTTGACAAGCCATACTGGTTGATTGGGTTGGGACTGTCGGTCTCGGAATATTTTCCCTTGTCACCACTGAACACGTAATCTGTTGAAATCTGGATCAGGAAAGCGTCCATTTCTTTGCTGGCATCGGCAAGATATCCGACCGAGGTGGCATTTACGAGAGTCGCGGTTTCAGGCTGAGACTCGCATAGGTCAACGTCAGTCATAGCTGCAGAGTTAATGATCACCTCGGGCCTGGTCTCCTTCACGAGCTTCCTTACCTGAACCTCTTCTGTTTGATCTAAGACTACTGGTTTTCCGTACGCAGGCTGATGCTCCTTGTATGCAGAGTAGACCTCATGACCGTTTTTGGAGGCTAGTTCGGTGATTCTAGAGCCTAGTAATCCGCTGGCACCGGTTACTAGTATTCGCGTTTACCATCTCTCCTTCCAAGGAGTAGGCGACAGAACTTTGTCACTTGCCAAGGGCTTCCACCACGAGGAGTGTTTAAGGTACCATTTCACCGTAAGGTCAAGCGCGCTATCAAAGGAGTAGCTAGGTTTCCAATCCAATTCTCGCCGGGCTTTCTCCGACGATAAGCTGTACCTGAAGTCATGTCCTGGTCTGTCTTCGGTACTGACAATTCTCACATTGGTCTTTCCCATTTGTTTCAAGATGCTTTGAGCTACCTCCTTGTTAGAGAGCTCGTTTCCAGCTGAAAAATTGTAGACTTCGCCGGGACTACCTTTCTCAAGCGCCCTCTCGATACCTGCGCAAAAGTCTCGGACATAGATCCAGTCGCGGATCTGACTTCCACCTCCATACAAGGGAACCTCCTGACCCTTCGACGCTCTGATGATTGTTTTCGGAATGAACTTCTCCGGATGCTGGAATGGGCCAAAATTGTTCGTACACCTCACCACGACAACCGGGAGCTTGTATGTAGAATGCCATGCAAGAGCCATCAAGTCCGCCGCCGCCTTCGTGGCAGAGTATGGGCTAGAAGGATTGAGTGGACTATTCTCGTCAAAAGATCCCGATAGTTTGGATCCATAAACCTCGTCGGTGGAAACGTGGACTATTTTCCTAACATTATTCTCCCGACCAGATTCTAGCAGATTGAAGGAGCCTTTGGCGTTACTATTGAAAAAAAGTTCTGGGCTCGCGATGCTTCGGTCGACGTGGGTCTCGGCCGCAAAATTCACGACGAGGCTTGCAGCCCTCAACGCTTTGCGGAGAGGAGCTTTTTCTGCGAGATCAGTCTTGACGTAGCGGTATCGCTTGTCTCCTGACAGGTCCGCAACATTTGCCTTGTTGCTTCCCAGCCCCTCATAATCCAGATTCGTGACAACTATGTCCTTCCGGGTCTCGAGAATGTGGTGTACGAAGTTGCTTCCGATGAAACCAAGCCCGCCTGTCACCAATACGGAGTCCAAGAGACTTCTCTCTTCCTGAATCGTTGGTTAGGGACTAGAGTATTAGCTGGCAGTTTTCGCCGAGCGTGAACTTGAATCCCTTAGGGGAGTTCTGGTTTGCACCGACTATGGTCGTGTGTTGGCCGATGATGCTGCTCGTGATCCTGTGCGGTATGTCGATTTGACAGTGATCCATGACGATTGAATCCTCGATTTCTCCCCGTTTAATGATGACATGATCGCCGATACTTGAATATGGTCCAACGTAGACGCCTGGTTCGATTACTGTATTCTTCCCGATGATGGTGGGACCTCTCACGGTTGCGCCACTGCCTATTCTAGAGTTTTCGCCAAGCGACACGCGTCCCTGTACTGATCCGCTCTTCTCCACGGTGCCGTCGATCCTGCCTGAAAGCTCGTCCAACACTAGACGGTTGGACTCGAGAATGTCTTCCGGAGTTCCAGTGTCCTTCCACCATCCCTTGACTATGTGATAGTTTACGGTCTCACCCTCTTCGAGGAGCAGTTGTATTGCCTCAGTAATCTCAAGCTCGTTCCTCCATGAAGGCTTTAACTTGGCTATCATCTTGAAAATGATGGGTCGTAGCATGTAGATCCCGGTCATTGCGAGGTTGCTTTTGGGATTCTTAGGCTTCTCCTCAAGTCCTACAAGTTTTCCCTTCCCGTCAATCGTCGCGACGCCGAACCGTGATGGGTCGTTCACCTTAGTGAGCAGGATGGACGCGCTCGGACTCGAGCTTTCGAACTCTGCTGCGAAGTTCTTGATTCCACCCTTGATCAGGTTGTCCCCAAGGTAGACTATGAAATCAGAATTGCCGACGAAGTTCTTGCAGAGTCCTACTGCGTGGGCGATACCCCGGGGATCCCCTTGGGGAATGTATTCGAACTTCGCGCTGAACTTTGAACCGTCTCCGTAGTATTCCTTCACTCGTCCTGGATGGACGTCTCCTAGTACGAAAGCTATGTTCTTGATTCCGCAGGCCAACAAGTCCTCAACAGCGTACTGTGAAACGGGCTTGTTGGCAATTGGTATCAGTTGTTTGGGCCCAGTGTGCGTTAGAGGACGTAACCTTGTCCCGGCTCCGCCATGCAGGACTATTCCTTTCATTTTAGCAGGTACTGCTCGTCAGGGCTTTACTAACTCTTACCATCATCCTCGATGAGTGAATAGAAGAAAACTAACCTAGATCCAAGCCTAACAGAAACGAAAACCTGTTAAGGGACAGGTCGAAGCCCGAGCTAACGCGTAAAATAGCGCGAAAAACACTCGGACATAAGAGGAATAGCTACTGGGCAAAGTCTACGTTTCGATGTTTCTTGTTGGCCTTGTAGCTGCCTTCAGCTTTCTCGCGCTGATATTCTGGGCTGCCGGGACTACTGTCGTGTCCCTTGCTACGGGCCACTCAATCACCGATTCACTTCGCCTGACGGTCCCGCAACCCCTACTCTGGCTGGGGATCGGACTACCGATAATTGTCCTCTTAGAAATTGCAGGAGCAATTCTGCTATCTAGGAAAAGATGGAGAAACAAGCCTCACACTGTCCGCTGGGACGTGATTCCGAATCACAACATTGTAGTAGCCATGACCGCCTATAATGACGAAGCATCAATCTACGACGCAGTACAAGAATTCAAGGCACAGCCAGACGTCAAACAGGTGATCGTAGTCGACAATAATAGCACCGACAGGACTCAAGAGCTAGCTCTCAACGCCGGAGCCCAAGTAGTCCGAGAAGAAAAACAGGGCTACGGCTATGCTTGTACGAGAGGCTTGAAAGAGGCCCTCGAATTCCCGAAAGTGAACGTTGTCGTGCTCGTCGAAGGAGACATGACCTTCGCCGGCAAGGACATCGCAAAAATGGTCCCGTACTTAGACAATGTCGATATGGTTGTTGGTACCCGTACTACACAGGAATTGACGACCGAGGACTCGCAGTTGAACTGGTTTTACGTTTGGGGAAATATGTTCCTAGCGAAGATGACACAGGCGAAATTTTGGGACATCAAGCACTGGGGAAGGGTCCGGCTCACGGACGTTGGCTGCACGATGCGAGCAATTCGCGCAGAGCCATTAGAACAAATCGTAGAGAAGCTTCAGATTGGTGGGCAACACTTTTCGCCGCATATGCTGATGGTTGCCATATCCAACGGGCTGAAGGTTGTCGAAGTCCCGGTCACGTTCCGAAAACGATGGGGTGTATCCAAAGGTGCGGGTGCAAATACTCGCAAGGGGTTCGGAATTGGTCTCAGAATGATGTGGCACATATTGACTTTCTGAGAATTCTGAAACCCAATCGTTTAGAGCGGTTTCTCCGTCGACGGAGGGCTCAAAGAGCATTTCAAACAGTCGAGACTTGACTCAGAATAATACTTCCCAAGTAAACGTTCGACTGAGCGGAAAGTAACGTGCCGTTAAGGTCTACGTAGGAGCTTTCTGGTAACGTGAAATGAACGGTGAAATCCTGGTACGAACTAGTGGCAGTAAAGTTGCTCCTAGACAAAGAAGCGCTAGAGACCACAATGGCGGGTCCACGCACGAGTGAAAACTGTAGATTGTAACCAGCAGTCGGGTTGCCGGTCTTTATGATGTTCACCCCCGCACGTGCCGAGACGATGTCCAACTTTAGCAGGTCACCGGGAAAATTGTTCGCAATCTTAATCTTGAAATCCGCGCGATATTCGCCTGGAGGCAAGATCAGGCCCGGCCCGGTCCAGAAGGGTCCGCTGGTCTTGTTATCCGCGGTATTGTGCAGTGCATATCCTTGATCTGACAATGGGTCTTGAACAAGACTTCCTGCCAATAGTGTCAGGCTTCTAGCTCCCAGGGTTTGGTTTATCGGTAGGAAATAGAACAGGTCCGAAACATAGCCACGTTTGTAGAGCAATACTCCATCTGCAGATGCGTACAATCCATGCGTAGGGGCTACTCTCAGGGTATTGATAATCCACGTCGTTGAAGCAATGTCGTTGGTCCCACCACTCTTTGTATCAAGCAGAATAAACTGGGATTGGTTCATGAACGATTGCAGAGTACTGTTGAAGGTGGTGCCTGGTGGATAGTAGGACTGATAGGGGAAGAGGTATGCTGACGATCGTCCTGAAACGAGTGGGAACAAGTTTGGCTGGGTCAGGACTGAGGCATCCGAGGGTATCATCGATACAACCTCTGTAACCAGTTGCTGATGCTGGTTGACCGATGTGATCCCAACAGGATTTGCGTTTAGGCTCGTCGCCATCGGGACTGCGAATAGGAGGGCAACGAAGACGCACGCAATAATCGTTGTAGGATAGAATCTGAAAATTAGCTTCCTAGGGTTCAGGCCCAGTTGGACAAGTCTTCGAAGGCCATAAAGTGCGCCCGCGAAGACGAAGGGCGCGTAGAATACGAGGTATTGACTGTACATCGTGTAGTATGGCGTGAAGTTGGATGGAAGTGAGATCAAGGTCCAGGGAAGCGTCATCAAAAGGTAACGACGGGCTTTGCGCAGGAAGATGATGAATGGTCCGAAAATCTGGACTAAGAACAACAGCTTCTGAGGCAACTCATAGCCTAACGCTAATCCTGCATGGTAAGGGTCGAGCACTAGCTTGAAGGGGACCATGAGGATACTGCTAGCGCCCAGAATGCTCCAGGTTGAAAGGCCGCCCTCGAAATACGCATTCCCAGGATTGAATGTTCTTATTGCAAAAGTCGAGAAACAGAACCAGACAAGAGATATGGTGAGAGTAATTAGTGAGACGGGACCCGGCTGCAACAGATTCTTTGCCCTTATAGAGGTCAACAATCCTCGTCTGTGTTCGACAATCTTGATCAGAGAGTAGAGGCCGGTAATGACCGCCGCAAACTCAAGAGACGACAGTGCGAAAAGAACTCCGGCAAAGTACAACCCCCAACGCTTCGAATTCATCGCGTAGATCGCAGTCAGAAGACCGAGTGGAATGAAGGCTTCAGGATGAAAATCGAACCAGTTCGGGCTCTGTATTAGCGGGCTTGAAAGGTACAGTACAGAAAACAAAAGCGCTGTTCTTTTGGAAAGAAGCTTACGACCCAGAAGATACAGGGGTATGGCGCTTAACGCTAGGACGAATGACTGAGCGACGAGAAGCGTTTCAACCCGGGGAAACACTGAGTAAATTGGCCAGAGGATGAAGAGGATCGGGAGGAAGTGGGTGCCGAAGATACTTCCAGAAGGGTTAGCGGGTAGGTCCGCGGTATAGTAGAAGAACTTTCCAGATTTTACAGCGGTGAATAATGCTTGGTTGTAAATGCCGAGGTCATAAGCTGAAGCGTGGAGAGATAAATAGCGAAAAATCGTGAAATACGAGAACAGAAGAGTATAGCAGATTACTAGAGAAACAAGCCATGACTCACAACCATGAGCCCTAATGACCGTTGACATCTGGCGTGGAAATTGTTTGGTTAGAGCTCGAAACTTTACAAATCCCGACTGCAAGAAATGAAACACCGGTCAGATTACCCGTTCCAAGTGAAGAGAAAGAGCATGGACACAGAGCCTGACGTAACGCGTGTAGAGCACCCTCGCCACTGGCTGGCCGGTCCGATCATCTGCATGAATTACTTTCAGTGAACAATACGATGGCATTATTCCGAGTTATCTCGGAAGCCGATGTATCGACCGAACTTCAGCTGGAGTTGGCCAGATATGATAAGCGTAACTAATGCTTGGACACGTTAGAAACTCCAACAACCAATTCGGAGAATTTGAAGCCGTTAGAGGACTTGACTATTGTCGCGCCGATGCGCGATGAGATCGATACTGCGAAATTTTCCTCGACAGACTTACGTTGGCCGTTCAAGAGAATGCGAAAAACTGGAAAATGATTGTTCCTCCAACTGCCAGCAACGGAACGGAGACCGTTTTGCAAAATTATCAAGTCCAAATAATCGAGGTGCCAGCTGGGCCAGGGCTCGCGTACAAAGCGGGGCCCGACAAGGGTTCTGGAATATCCCGGCCCAGTCGTCACGATGGATACGGGTCTTAGTCTCTTTCTGGAGGAGATACCCCGATTCGTCGCGGAAGATTCTGATATTGTACTTGGGTTCAGAGATGAATCAGAGGCTCCACTGCATTGCAGATTGACCAGTTGTGTAGTGAATCGGTTTCTCGGAGGAACGTTCACCGACTATACGAGCTCCTACAGGTTATATCAGAAGGGGCTTCTTACAAGTCGCTCTTCTCCTCGTCAAGAGCAACGGATTCGCATTCTTGTCAGAGATCGTTTTCAGGGCAATGAAAATGGGATTGAGAATCTACTAAGTGCGAGTGAGTTTTTCCGCCTCGAATCCGCGGGCGAAAGTAAGATGAGCTATAGGGTCTGTTTGACTGACTACGTTCGATTCTTGTGACGGCGATATTTTTAGTGAGTATCGCGAACATCCTGTAATCCAAACTTCAGGCCCGCAGTCTAGTGACGCGTTGTTTGGACTCAACAGTTGCGCTAACTCGCGGGATCATCATCGTGGCTTGAGTGGATAGGGACCGGTACACGCACATTTTCAAGGGTCATTTTGTCCTTTGATGCGTCAGCATTTGCGGTATCAAGGCCAAACAGTCGAGATAATCGTGCGGTTCTGAAACTCTCGATTCCAACCAAAGCTGTGGCAGCCAAATTAGCAGTCGAACCTAAGGTGATGAATGAGTCTTGAGACCACAAATAGAATATTGCACCCGTTAGAGCACTAACACTTGGATCAAAATAACCTATTGATGCATAAACTGTCACAAAGGTAGTAAACGTCAATACTGACACGATACAGTAGAAGGATAGTCTACTGAGCGATTTTCGCGAAACGATGACCAGAGCGAGACCGTAAAAAAAGTATCGCGAAACAATCTCGGTCTTTAGCATGAAAAACCCAAGCGTCGCGAATGCGACCAATGGCATATACTTCGCGAAATTTGAAATTGTCTTTGGTCCGACTAGAATTCTCAAAGCAACTACGAAGACCAATCCGAAAGAGAATATTGCACTAAGGTTGGCATAGTTCAAGGGACCATAGACGGGCGTCGTACCTAAGACTGAGAACCGGTCAAGGCTCCAAGCATTGTTGAAGACTTTCGTTATTAACGGCCACACAGAGTAAGCAGATCCTGAAACGGTGCTCAGACCAGGCTCGTTAGCAGTCTGGCTAACATGGAAAGAGTATACCTGATATTCGTAGTCCAAAGGGAGAGATGGACCAATAGAGAGGGCGAATGGAGCTAGGACAATGAAAGCAGAAATTACCATCAAGGAAATTGCTCGGACGTTAGTCTCGAATCCGAACTTCTTCAAGTAGACGGCCGCGAGTACGATCGAGGGAACCACCATCTGAGGTCTAGTTAGCGCACCTAGGCCAACACTGATCCATGCAAGGACAGGATTCTGCTTTTCGGCGGCCCAGATGGAGAGCAATATGAAAAATATCGTGACAGGCTCCGTAGTTCCCCAGATTGCGGGCACGATCCAAAGCGCCGGGTCAAACAGAAACAAGCTTGTTGCTATAGATGCCGTCCGCTTCCTCAAATTTGCCAACATAAGAATGGAATAGACCAGGAGTCCGTCTACGAAGAAGACGAGTACGTTCAACGACTTGATCAAGAATTCTAGACTGAAAGTATCCATCACGACTGGACCGCCCATGCTGAAAACCAGTTTGTATGCCCAGCCTGCAAGAGCAAAATAGTACGTTAACACGTAGTTGTAAGCAAAAGGCAGCTCATGGCGCGGTTCCCCCTTCCAGGCCTGCGCCGAAGGAACAATTAGGGGCCAGTGATACAAATCAGTAATGCTGTGCGATGAAGCAATGTAAGACCAGAGTTTTTCAGATAAGACATCGAAGGGACCATTTCCCAGACCAAAGAAGACTGCACTCACGCCGACGTATGCAATACCCGCGACGATCCAAAAGACGGGTTTTTTCAAGAAACGTCCGCGACGATAATCGCCTCGACGATGAGAAAGTGTGGCACTTGAAGGGCTGAGTTTGGATCTGAACCTCTTCACGAATGAGGATAGTTCGATGATACAAACGAGCCCAGCTCCCAGTAGAAGCGAGATGACGATGTAGTAGACCCTTGCATCGTCTATTTTATAGGCCAGCCATCTTTGTGAAAGGAGCGCAACTTGGTAGTTGTCCATTACCACTTCCGCGATTCCACTCTGAGATGTTGAGTAAGCAGTGAGGGCGAGACGGACGCTCTGGAATAGCTGGGGCACTTCTCGCGCGGCGAGAGATGAGGTAACGTTCAGACTAGAATCGGAAGATTGACCTTTGGGTCCGATCACGTGGCTGGTTATTGTTTGTGACTTTCTGTCGACTCCGATATCAAGACTAAATCGGTCGAGCAAGGAATAGTGTCCCAACAATTCACTCTTCACGATGTGGCCTCCAAGAAGCGTCGTAGCTACGGTTCCGTTCACACGAGTTTCTGAGGTAATTGATCTATTCTGACCCTGTCCAAAGATTATGAAATATCCTGATGCCTTTTCCGGTGTCCAGACTCCGAGGGTGAGAGGACTGGAATTCTCTCCTGTCAAGAGGATGGTGACGTCCATTCTTACTAGAACACTCAATGGAGTCGTTACTAGTGTTACTGTCGGCTGGGACCCGGGTATGGCTTTGAGCGTGATAGATTCTGGTGAAACAGTTACAACCCCACCTACTGACCCCGAACCCCGCGTGTTGGAGTAAACTAGATTCGAATCGAAGCCGTTGTAGACTGCATCGTTCGTCGGGTGGTGCCAAAGTTCAGCAGGCACCATCATGATTGCCACAATCAATACTGCAAGGATTGGGAGGTGAAGCTTACTGAACCGCAATAGCGGCACTCGCACCTACCATCGATCGCATAACAGTAAGTCCAGCTTTTCCCGTTCATATCCTTGGGCAAATTCCGTCAATAAAGATGTGTCGACGAGAATCAGGATTGGCTGACCGGGCATATCTGGTTGGGACGTATCTACACGCTCTGCTTCTGACTTGAAAGCTCCAAGTCTCGGACTCCGCGGACGATCCTTTTCAGAAGGAATGCAGAACGTCCTGACTTGTCACTCAAACGGTCTCTTCCCCCTAGAACTTTGGATGAGAAACGGTTTTCGATATAATGACTATTAAAGGATAGACAAGGACCAGATGCGTTGAACTTGGTTCTTGGCTAGATTGAGGGCTCTCTTCCTTGACAGAGATGGCGTTCTAACTAGAGAGAGGTCTGACCACGTGAAATCACCAGAAGAGCTTCAGATTCTTCCGATTGGTCTCGACGCCTTGAAGAAAATGCGTCAAAGAGGGTTCGCGCTCGTGGTTGTTACCAATCAGTCAGTTATCGGTAGAGGCCTAACGACTCATGAACAGATGAATAAGATCCATCAGAAGCTTGTCTCAGAACTCGCATTTCGGGGATGTAACCTCGACGCAGTGTATTATTGCCCGCATCGTCCGGATGAAAAATGCCGTTGTAGAAAACCAGAACCTGGACTAATCCTCAAGGCTGCAAGAGACTTGGGTATTGACCTTTCAAGGTCTTGGATGGTAGGCGACAAGGAAATCGACATCGAAGCGGCACGGAGGGCAGGATGCCGAGCGGAAAGAGTTGCAACGAACAAAGCCGATCTCGACCAAGCATTAGCCAAGATACTTGCAATCGAAGAAGCATCCTTGGAGAGCCCGCCATGAGAATCAGGGCCAGAGCGCCTCTCAGAGTAAGCTACGCGGGAGGAGGAACCGATGTACCTCCTTACCCTAGCTTGGTAGGAGGAGTGGTCCTCTCCTCGACCATCAAGAACTATGCTTACTGTTCTCTTTCAACTCGGTCTGACAAGAGGGTCACCATTATTCAGGAGAATACTGGAACTGTCTCCGAGGCACCCTCCCGGAGCGAACTCCAAGGCGAAGGCGAAGTCGCACTTGTAAAAGCGGTCGCCAATAGATTTTCGCCGGACTCTGGATTCGACGCAAGCTTGAGGTACGACGCGCTCCCCGGAGCCGGATTAGGATCCTCGTCGGCCCTGTGCGTCTCACTAATCGGAGCACTGAAAGAGCTCAACGGCAGCTCCATGAGCGATTACGAGATTGCAAAGCTCGCATACGAAGTCGAAAGGAAGGACGCTGGAGTGCCAGGTGGGCTGCAGGATCAATATGCATCGACTTTCGGAGGTTTCAATCTCATTGAATTCAAGCCGGCGGCAACGATTGTGAACCCGTTACGAATCAAACGAGAAACTCTCCACGAGCTTGAATACAACAGTCTGCTATGTTTCACTGGAACCACGAGACGGTCTGGTGGGATACTGAAGCGACAAATAGAATCTTACGAGCGGAAGGACTCGGGAGCGCTTGAGACGCTGCAGAAGATGAAAAACCTGACTTTTGAGATGAAAGATAAGCTACTTACCGGGAACCTTACGGAGTTCGCCACATTACTTAATTCAGAATGGGAGCTGAAAAAACGCCTGGACGAAGCAATATCCACCTTGGAATCAGATAGACTATTACTTGCTGCGCGGGAGGCCGGCGCGATCGGAGGCAAACTCCTAGGTGCGGGAGGTGGAGGCTTCATCTTCGTTTATTGCGAGAGCGGAAAACAAAACCAAGTGCAACAGACACTTGAGAAGATGGGAGGCCGAACTTATCCCGTGAGATTTGATAAGGACGGATTACAAACATGGCGGACTCCAAACTAGCAGAAACTGGTATTCTTCGTTCCGTGGAGCAGACGACCAATGGCAATCACGAAGAGACTATTCGTGAAACCATACGGGCCAGCATTGATGCAAAAGAGAAACTATCCGACATTGGTCCATCGAGCATCCTCAGAATGGCGAACCTGATTGCTGAGGCTTTGTCTCACGGAAGAAAAGTGTTGGTGTTCGGCAACGGTGGTAGTGCTGCTGACGCCCAACATTTCGCGGCAGAGCTGGTTGGAAGATTCAGACGTCCCCGCCAGCCACTAAGAGTAATGGCATTAACGACCAACAGCTCGATCATTACCGCCATAGGCAACGACTTTGGATTCGACGAGGTCTTTTCAAGACAAATCAGAGCCTATGCCGATAATGGAGATATTGTTGTCGCGATAAGCACCAGCGGTCAATCGAAAAACGTTTTGAAAGCAGTGAAGGAAGCGACCGGTCTCGGAGCCACTACTATCGGGCTCACGGGCGGTAACGGAGGGGAACTCGCCAGCATTTGTCAACATTCCATAGTAGTCCCGGATCAGGATGTTCAGAGAATCCAAGAGTGTCACATATTGATCAGCCACATAGTATGTGATCTCGTGGAGCAAATGATGACCTGACAATGTAAAACCAAAGTCAGCAACGTGGTATACTGATGAATATTCTAGTTCTAGCCGCAAGAGATCGCAGAAACAAGAACTTCGCAGGCGGTGACCTGACACTTACTGAGGTTTCACAACGCCTCAGTGCAATGGGACACTCGGTCACATACATCTGTAGCAGATTCAGAAAGGCCCCGAGAGAGCAACACTTAGAAAACGTTCGAATCCTAAGACTCGGAAATGTCTGGACGACCGCGTTGTGGATGCTCCTTTTCTATCTTCGCAACCGCCAAAAATTTGACGTAGTGATCGAGGAAGTTATTGGAGGCCTTCGCATTCCCTATTTCGCACCCCTCTATGTTCACAAGCCCCTGGTAGGGGTCTGGTATCAGAGGAACGAAATGATTTTCCGATTTCAGTACAACAAGATAACTGCAAACGTTCTGAAACTTCTCGAGTACTCGCTTGCCCGGTTACATCGGTCGAGATTGCTGCTATGCCCCTCGAAGCGGACAATTGCCGATATCTCCAAACTAGGAATTCCCTTGACACAGTTCCGAGTATACACTCCGGGCATCGACTCGACGATTCTAAACCGATCTGGTCGTGCACTCACTTCGAGGCGTGAAGACCTGATTGTATGGCTGGGCAAGATCCGAAAATACAAACGAACTGAGGATGCAATGTTCACCATGGACCGTCTCGTCAAAATGGTCCCCTCATCAAGAATGCTCATCGTAGGTATCCCTGAAGACCAGAAGTACTTCAACTACTTGCAAGGTCTTCGGCATCGTCTCGACTTGGCTGAGAAGGTCCATTTCAAATTCGGAGTAACAGAAGAGGAGAAGGGCGACTTGTTGCTCCGCACAAAGGCAATACTCGTGACCTCACCAATGGAGGGTTTTGGCAACGTTGTGAGTGAGGCCAACGCATGTGGTGCGCCGGCAGTCGTAACTACCGGAATACCAGAGGATGTTGTCAGCCAAGGCCTTAACGGGTTCAGAGTCAACTTTGGAGACATTGAAGGCATGGCTGATGCATGTAGGAACATGTTAACGGACTCGCCGATGTTCGACAAGATGTCCCGCGCTGCGATAGAATGCGCACAAAGGCGGAACTGGGATCAAACAGCGGAAAGCTTCCTAGCTGCAGTGACAGAAGCTACAAAAAGCAGTCTCGCGCGGATGGCGCCTCACCACCTCGACGGGTGACTCGTTTAATGATCAAGATCTCGCCTGACGGCAAACAAATTACGGACGAACAGTTGCTCGACCTGTTCCGGGTCCACGGAGCGTTGCGGGAATCTGTTTTTCGACGTTACGAAATGAACGAGGTAATACAGTATACCGCGGGCACAGGGGTCGATATTGGGTGCGGTCTAAACAAGATTCACGCTGCTGCAATAGGTATCGATAAAAAACTCAGCAGTTCAGATTTCGGGTATCCGTTCGGTGCACAGGTCAGAGCCGACGGTTCAAACTTGTCCTGGTTTTCGAGTAAAAGTCTAGACTATGTTTTCTCAAGTCACTGCTTGGAACACTTCCACGACGCGGCGGGAGTACTAGGGGAATGGATCAGAGTGATTCGTCCAGGGGGATATCTAGTGTTGATCATGCCGCACAAGCAACGATACCCTAACGTCGGGACCCCGGGAGCCAACACCGATCACAAACACGACTACGACCCAGATGATATCGCGAAACTTGTAGACGGTTACGGTTTCCGGATAGCCCAATCCGACACGCTCTACGATAGGCTAAGAGACAATCCCTGGTCAAAAACGGAAGCTGCAAAATATGGACACAAAGACCTGAACTTCTCGTTTGAAATAGTGGCGAAAAGAGTTCTGAAAGACTAGTAATCCGAAAGCCGCCGGAGACTTGATCATCGATCGCATCGAAAGTGTCACGTCTATCAAATCTGGATGCTGACATAACTCTTAAGAGGAAACCCCTCCTTCATTGATCGAAATAATTGATTAGAGAATTCTGGGCGTAAAGGTCGATAATGGTTTTGTCCGCCTTCTCTCGGGGGCTAGCATTGGTTCCAACTAGAATCAGGTCCTTTTTCGGATTCACGAATGATGGTGAGGCCCCAGGAAAGCCTGCACTGATAGGCCTCGCATGCTCAGGAATTTTTCTTCTAATTACATCCGGCTGGTTGATTGTTGCTGGGGGCTCATTTTTCCCCATTCTCGTTTTAGCGATCTTGTCCTCATTGTTCGGCTTGTTCAATCTTGGATCTGCCTTCCGGAGGAAGTTGACTCTACCTCGAACCAATCAGCTGGCACTGCTTGGTCATCTAGTTGGCTTGTTTGCTGTCTATCTGGTTTGGAGTAGGTTCGTCGCAGTTGTCTACACGACGGACAGCATAGTTTCAACATTCTTGGGAGTGACGAAGACGCTAGAGTTTCAGAATCCGTATCTGTACTCCATCAAACCGATACTTGACCAGATCGGT
Source organism: Bathyarchaeia archaeon (assembly GCA_035656295.1). Taxonomy (GTDB): domain Archaea; phylum Thermoproteota; class Bathyarchaeia; order 40CM-2-53-6; family 40CM-2-53-6; genus 40CM-2-53-6. The sequence continues at coordinate 971,919 of DASRSU010000008.1, forward strand.
TTTCCACCGTCATACTATACCCCTAGGATGGACGGGTCCTTCGAATTTCACTTGACTTATCCCGCGCTCAACTTTCTGTCACTAATCCCCTTCTACCTAATGGGTTTGCACGATCTTAGGGACGGCGTCCTGATTTTCCATCTTGCATCTGTCCTGATACTATTCGGTCTGGCACCTTCTAAGTTCAAGGCTCTAAGTATCGTCCCGTTTTCCCTCGCGGGTCCTGTCCTCGCGATGAGCTGGACAGACAGCATCTGGGCCTTCTTCCTACTACTATCTGCCGTAACATGGACGCGTCATCGAAAATCAAGCCTTGTACTGGTTGGCTTGGCCGGCGCGGCCAAGCAGATTGCTCTAGTAATCGTACCCTTTCTACTGATCCGTATGTGGTATGAAAACCGGCGAACTGGCGACAAGCAGAACATCCTAAAGGCCACGGGTCTAGTTCTGGCTGGATTCGTAGTTCCGAACATCCCGTTCCTTCTCGCATCTCCCGGAGCATGGTGGGAAGCGACAATGGCACCATACCTTCCGGGCTCCCCTTCACTAGTACCAGGCGGGATGGGTCTATCCAACATCCTTATCGATCTCGGAATTGCCCTTCCATCAGCATTCTACCTCTACGCAACTCTCTCCGCAGGCCTGATCCTTGTTTACGTCTACATTGTGCGATTTGATAGACTGAACAAGTACATGTGGGCATTTCCAATGCTCATGTTCTTCTTTTACCACCGCTCGTTTCCAAACTACATCGTCTACTGGAGCTTCCCGCTAATTTTCGAGATGACCCGATGGAAGACTTTTCGCCTGAAGTTCAATACCAAAATTGCTTGGCCCATGATTTCTTTACCCCCTGTATTGGGCAGGATTCTTGGCGGCTTTCGTAGAAGATTCACTCCCACCATCATGGCGATCATGATAATAACGGCAGTTCTTGCCGGAGTCTCTGGCGTATACGTTTCCAGGCAAACGGGTCATTCGGTCCAAGTGAATGTCAACCAGGTTATCGACACAGATAATTTGGGAGCGGCGACGCTTCTCAATGTCACGTTGAAGAATACCGGAACAAGCCCGGTTTCTCCAGTATTCTTCATCAAGGCTGGATTTCTGCCAGATATTTGGACGTACAACTCAAGCGACATCTTGCTCGGCCACTCTGAACAATCTTATCTCATCAGGGCAACTGATGCCCTCGCAGCAGTTCCGAAGGGGACTAGTTTCCGCATAATAGTATCCGATAGGCTGACGCAGGAATTGATCGCTGAATCATCGGTGACAATGTCCAATGTTCCCGCGCCCGCCGTGATCAATCCACACTTCAAATGGTGGACAATGGACGCTGCGACGGGCAAGAAGACTCCGTTCGGCTGGAAATTGACCACTAAAAACATCGACCTAGCCGGTGTCGGGATCGAGCCAGTTGGAAGCAGCGATCGTGGTGGACTCATGGCAACGCTCAACTATACTTCAAGCGATAGTATGCCAGCCCGGCTGGCTATGTCACAAAACCTTCTATTCAACGCGACAAACATCAATGTCTCGCTGAAAAACTCGCTAGCAAATGGAATTGGTAATCCGGTATTCGGTGTGGTAGTAGCGGACGGGTCTCACACAATATACTATCTCTTCTCAGATACGGCGAAGATTGAGACGATCATAAACGGCCTCGACAATACGACCGTAACAATGCCTGTGGGACGAAGCACCTGGAGCAACGTCACGCTTAGACCCGCAACAGTGTGGAGTGCTCAAGGCTGGAAGATTCCAGACAAAGTCACCTTCACGATCTTTATACAGGCGACTGCCAAGGGAGTTTACGCTGCCAGCATAGGTCAAGTTGACTCTGTAAGGCCCGCAACGCTTCAGGCGAATTAGGCATCGCCGGGCACGACTTACGAAATTATTCGTTTACACTCGAAGCTTGCCTGAAGTAGTAAACATCTCACATGCGGTCCATTAGGGTAAGCCCATCTTCGTGGATGTTTCAAGGCGCAGGAGGAGATGCACTCCACTCCTATGGTTCTAACGTAGGAATAATCGTTGGCGATCGTGGACAACTTGTCGTGGACTCTGGATTCCACAACGCGGCAGCAAGAAAGATCATGCGCTTCCTATACGATCCTAAACACACAACACCAGCCAAATTCATCGTCAACACACACTACCATTCCGACCACACGTTCGGCAACGGCTTCCTAGCACACCATGGGAGCCCGGTGATAGCTCAGGAGAAAGCCAGACGCGAGATTCTGAAAAAGTCAGCCCGACTCTTGGAATCATACAGGACTCGAGGTCCGGAGTTTGCGAGAATGCTTCGAGGAGTCCGGGTCCATCCTCCAAACGTGACGTTCCGCGACGCGCTCGGCGTGTACTTGGACGATCTTTCAAAGGTGGAACTGGTCCATCCCGGCTACAGGGCGCATACGGACGGCGACACGATAGTATATTCGTTGAAGGATCATGTCTTGTTCGCCGGCGATATTCTCTGGGTCAACTATCATCCCAACCTCGAAGACGCTGATATTCAGGGCCAGATACGAGCATTGAAGATGATTCTCCGGCTTAGACCACGAAAGATTGTTCCGGGGCACGGGCCGCTTTCCGGGCCGAGAGAAGTTAGACAAGCGATCAGGTACTTGGACCAGCTAGATCGAAATAAGAAGAAGGCATTGAGGAATAAGCTGCGTAGACAAGATCTGTTCCGGGCCACGATACCGTCATGGGCCTGGAATTGGAAGATGAGATGGGCGCTGGAATCCTATCTAGAAAAGCACGCTGGAATGAACGACTAGGATTGCTGTGACTGAGAGCTGGATTGAGAAGAATCGTCTCTCTTAAGCACGGGCAATCCTGCTGCTGACGAGTCACCACCAGCAGATGGTGTCGTCCTCCTGATCATATCGATCAGGTGCTGCTCGACCTGCGGCTCCAATATCGTGATCGATTTTCCAGTGGTCTTGTCAGACTCAAACGTGGTGCCGGTCTTGGAAACTACTAGTTCTATCTGGCCGCGTGCGCCCCGCAACTTTGCATAGATTCCTACTCCTATTCCAGCGAACGCAGCTATCGACGCGAGTATTACCAGCAGCAGCCCGCTGCCTTGGAAGTATCCGTTTACATACGCTTGCAGGTAGATGTTGTTCAGATATTCCTCGTACATCCAGAAGCCCATGAATATTATCACAAGTGACTGCGCGCTCATGACGGCCTTCGCGTAACCGGGAAGATGCCGTGTCACCGTTTCTTCAATAGCCGTTCCATGTCACCAACATTCTTACTCGCGTGAGAAATTCTCTATTCGTCCTATCGAGTCATGCGTGATAATAGCGAATCGTCCCCAATGACCAATGAGGACAGTACAGATTTCTAGATGCTACTTAGAATCCTTCTTTTCGGAATTGTTCTTCGGCGTGACGTCCTTGGGCGGACTGGTTATTACAAACCTTGGGCTGGGCACTCTCGAAACCTCTCCCTTATGTTCTGCATGCATCCTTCTGCCTCTTCTTCCCCGAAGCCTCTTGCGCGGCTGAGCATCAGCAACCTCTTGAGACTGAACTCTCTTCATCCCGAAGTAGAGGAACGTGGCGATCGTCGCCGATGTGACCCCGAATGCGACGCTTAGAATTGGAACCACAATAGGTGCGAGACTGTTTACGTAGCTCTGGAAGTATGTATTGTTCAGGTATTCCGATATGACCCAGAGGCAAAGGACTGCAATCACGGACATCTGAAACAGGATGATTGCCCAGGCTTTACGTGGAATACTCCACCATTCAAATGCAGTGATAGACCAGCCCTCCGTGAAATACTACTGCGCCAAGTTAGGGTGGTGAATGCTGGGATATGTGTGGCTTGTAACTTTCCCCCTCCTCAGCCCAGGGCTACCGTCGGCCGGGCAGTTCTCCTGCCCTCAAGATAGACGATGAGCCCTTCGAGGACGGCGGTAGCGAGTATCAATGCGAGCACGATGTGTCCTATCGAGATCAGCGTGAGGGCCTTCCGAGAGAAGGCAAAACTGCTTAGGGAGATGTTGTTGTCACCAGCGAACAACAGGGTCAGCGTGATGATGGAAACTAGTGGTATTGCCAGATAGACACTGTCCTTACTCGGCCTTGTCACGAGCTTGTAATCCCCGTTCACCAACGCGTAGAGAATCACCAACAACAATGCACCACCCTCCAGCACGGTATCAGCGAGGCTAGGAAGTCCAAGGTTCAGTCCAATCTGAAAATCGGGGGCGAGCGGATAGAATATTGGGATGATCCCTACGAGACTGTCGGTCAACAGGTGTGACAATAGCCCGATAGAGAACGCGAGTCCAAGCCGGCCGTAGAAGTAGGAAAGTAGCACCGTAACCGGGCCTAGGACCAGAAGAGAATGGGTGATCGTGTGATGCTGGACAATACCGCGGAAATAGATATCGAAATCAGGTAAGAGACCAGCCAGCAACGCTAGGTAGGCGGGTAGTGCAACCTTGAGTGCTTGGCCCGTACTTCTGGACAGTAGATAGCTCCAGCAAGCGTGTCCAAGCAAGAACACTGTAGCTCGATCCCCTGAAACCTCTCGTCACGCGCTCCGGCCGGGGTTCAAGTATATGGTTGATGCTTGGACCTGAAACAATCCTTAGCCAAACAAACCGGCTAGCCTGGTCTACACTACATTCAGGATCATTGACACTGTGTGCGATATTCCGCCGCTAGTCGCCAGTACGACGATAGTGTAGCTTATTGTGGGAGTGGCTCCCATTGTTCTCGCTGTAACTACTACATTACTCGTACCCCCTGCGAGCAATGTCACGCTGTTAGGGTTCAACGTTAGGGTTGGACTGTTGCCACCACTCGGCGTAATCGACGCCGCGAAGTTGATCGATCCTGAGAACCCGTACAAGCTCGTCAGATTCAGTGTAAAGCTGCCAGAGGATCCGGCAATTAGAGTCAGCGTCATCGGGTTCGACGTAATTGCGTAGTCTGGAGAAGGAACGGTCGATATCCGCAGAAACACCGTGACGTTGTGGAATAGACGACCGCTATTTCCCACGATTTGCAGTGCATACGTCCCGACCGGAGTCGTTGACCGGGTAGAAACCGTAACTGTAGATGTCGCGGAACCGGTAAGAAGAGAAATGGACCCCGGGTCAACAGCGGTTGTAGCGTTAACTATCGCTGGAGAGAATGAAGCGTTAAGGTTCACACTGCCGGCAAAATTGTTCTGGCTGGACAAGAGTAGCGAGAAGCTTGCGAGCGATCCCTGGATCACGCTCTGACTTGCAGGGTTAGCTTGAATCGCAAAATCCGGCGTCTTCGCCTGCGGCCCGGTCGCCAGACTCAGAGCAGCCGACCCGTAAAATCCAGCCCCCATTCCGAGTAACAGTACTAGGAAGAGGGACCAAAATGGAGCGCGTCTTCGTAGCATATTCGAGACAGGTTTACCATTTACATGGTGGTGTTGCCGAAATGGTTGCGACAGTTTTCGAAGTATTGGCCACGGAGCGAACGGTTTCTTGATACTCTTCAGAAGCCCTGCTAGGTGCGACCTACGTGCTCTATGGAAAATTCTGGTGATGCCGTAATGCAATGCTTGATTTTACTAGTCGGCCAGTGGGTCTTTGTGAGTATTGTACCGGGACTATGCCATTCTAGGATACGAGTATCGCTCGTCGAGCTGTTACCGCGAAGCCCATGGGCGACCTCAACGCCCAGCAATACAAAGTAGTAGGATTTTTCGGAAGTTTACAGACGCGCTAAATAGACAGTAAGAAGTCTCCAGCGCGGACGCGTGCAGGCATTGAGTAGTTAATGATCTCAAGAAAAAACCTGATCCTCGTGATCCTGGTAATCATCACAGTATTTGGCCCAGTATTTTCCCAGCCGAACACTGCATCACAAAATACGCGTCAGCCTAGCACGTCAATTCATTCTCGCTATGCCGGTACGGTTCCCTACAAATTTGAGGTAGCGCCATACTATGATCACACCACTGAGATTCTTACAACTTCAAGAACCGACACCGAACAGGTTTCGATCTCATCTGACTTCGCCATTGACATATCGGTCAATCCCATTTCCATAACGCTGCAGGCGGGCATGACTGGCAAGGTAAACGTAACTACCCTGAGCCTTGGATACGTTGGACCTGTCACGCTGTCCGCGACGGTTTCTCCCCCGGCTTCTCCCGGTCCAACAGCTACTATTGACTTATCCAACATCATCCTAACCGCAGAAAGTAACGTGGTTTCACATCTCACATTATCATCATCTTACAAGACGACGGTCCAGACTTATTCCGTCACGATTTCGGCAAAAAACCCGTATGGGACGACGCGCACGACTCTCCTCAATCTTGTTCTGACCCTGCCACCGCCACCCAACTTTAGCATCGCTGCCAGCCCCGGTAGTATGACCATCATTTCTGCACACTACGGCAATTCAACGATAACGGTAAGATCTCTCTACAACTTCACGGGAATTGTGCATCTTTCCGCTACAGTGTCGGATAACAGTCTCGCCTGCACGCTCGACCAGCAGTCTGTGAATCTTACGGACACTGTCCCGTCAGGCTCCAGCCACATCTCTTGCAGAGGCTCCGACGGCAATTACAGTGTGACCGTCACCGGACAAAACACGTCCCTCTCTCATGATGCGGTAGTCAGGTTCAAGATCCAGATTTTCACCCTCTCTGCAAACCCAGCAACCCTGGCATTCCTCCCTGGCGAAAGCGGGATTTCAACCATAACATTGGCCGCAAAGAACGACTTCAATGAAATGATCAATCTCGAAGACATCGTGTCATCACGGGCAGGACTCTCATGCTCCTTTCGACCACGAAGGCGCAAACCGCGGGGGTTTCCACCCTCAAATGTAGAGGCTCGGTTGGAACCTACACGGTTCAGGTCACTGGCACCAGTGGCCAAGTCTCAGAATCGACAATCATAGTCGTCACGGTACAAGACTTCACGATACAGTCTGATCCAGGATCGGTGACTACCAAAGCTGACAGTAATGCAACGTCAACGATTGCAGTACGGCCTCTAAACGGACTCTCGGCCAATATCACTCTCTCAATCACCAGTATCTCTCCGGGAACAGGATTGTCCTGCACACTCTCCAAGACCATTACCAGAGACGCGTCTGGAGACACGATCCTCTCATGCAAAGGATTGTCAGGGGCCTACACGGTCTTGGTTACTGGAACTTTACGTTCATCGTCACACACTACCAAGGTTGATTACAGCATCGTGAGTAACGCTGTTACGCGGCCATCCAATGTCCTGACCTACTGGCCACTCATGATCGTGGCGGCGGTCGGAACAGTCGTCGCCGGTATCATCTTAACCGCAAGAAAGAGACCCTGACAAGAGCCCTTCTGCCAGCTCAACTATCAGAATGATACGTGCGTAGTACACACTCGATTTATAGACCAGGCCTCTGAGGCGCGACTCTGTGCCGGCGTCGAGCTCTTTGACTGCAAACCGTATTCGTTGGGACAGTTGAGCCATGTCTCTCGGCAGCTTGGTATTCGACTTTGCAGTAGGCCTGATGGGACAGTTCGGCTATACCGGCGTCTTCCTCTTGATGGTGATGGAAAGCGCCACCCTGCCTGTTCCAAGCGAAGTAGTACTCCCCCTCGCAGGCTATCTAGTCTACAAGGGCACGTTTGAGTTCTGGACAGCAGTCATAGTAGCAACGCTTGGAAGCCTGGTTGGCACAATGATCGACTACTCAATAGGATTCTATCTCGGAAGACCCGCAGTCCTGCGGTATGGCCGGCTAGTAGGTATCGGCGAGCGACACTTCATGACAACCGAAGGATGGTTCCGTAAACGCGGAAAGATCATAGTCTTGCTCGCTCGTTTCGTCCCACTCGTGCGGACCCTGATCTCGTTCCCTGCCGGAATAGTCAAAATGGACGTGAAACAATTCCTTGTCTACTCGGCCATCGGAATCTTCATCTGGGACGTAGCACTCGTCTACGTCGGATACGTAGCGGGCCAGAACAGCGCAGCAATCTCCGCATTTCTCGAATCCATCTTCCTACCCCTGGGTCTGGCCGTCGCGTTGATCCTGATCATGCAAGCATACCGTTCTGTGCGGAAGAAGCCGCCACAGTCCGAGACGAATTAGCCAGTTCCCTCCGTAGAACCAGAGAATAGTGGAATGAAAATGGATCGCTAACTGCTACGCTCTGCTGGTCTCTGCGATTCGGGAAAGAGCATCGGGAGTCTTTGACCGTAGCTGGAACAAGTACGAGGTCACGCCCTTTGTGATCATTCGTTTGATGAACTCGGCCCTCTGAAGGTCACCGTTGCGGAACCGGTAGTCGTTGTAGACCGACTCCAGTACCGCCCAGTCCTGGTCTGGAAGGCTGACCTCCTTCGAGATCGGTTCCCAAAGCTTCTTCTGCCTAGTATTTGCCATCTCAAGTCACGCTCTTGCTCAAGCGTCCTATGCAACGAGACAATTCGTAGCCTTCTCAAAAGCGGATTGTAACCAGTCCCTAGTAATCATTCTAGCTAGCCTGCCGTTCACTTGAGAGTTCGCGGCCTTACAAGATAGGCTACTACACAAACCGGCGCGACGAGCGCTGCTCCCGCGCCTACCATTGACGCCAAATCTTCTTGAAAGGACAGATTGAACAATTCGAGCGTCGACGAGAGCGCTTGGATCGAGGACGACTCACCGGTTTCGTACTCTCTTTCCCTCCCACAAGCTTAGCTCGTCGAGTCCTCTTATTTCTCAAAATTGCGAATCCAGTCAGCACGGCAGTGGCCACGAGTCCTGCTCCTATCAGAGCGTACAGGATTATTGGGGCAGGTGCCGAGGCCGCTCCTGTCTGGGGTGTTAGAGCGGTAGAGTGAAAGGCGACTTGAGAGGTGTGGAACAATGTCCCTGCTGTAGCGTTCAGTTTTGCGATGTAAGCGCCCGGTGAGGCTTTGCATTTCAGCGTAGACGTTGCGGTCGTGTCAACGAGTAGGCTGGCCGGGGTCAGAGAACAGGTAAGCCCTGGAGATGGGGCAACTGTTAGCTGGACAGTTGTATTGAAACCGTTCAGGCTACCTAACTTGATTGTCGAAGCACCCTCCGTGTCAGAGGTGACGTTAACAGTTGACTGGTCTACCATCAAAGTAAAATCGGGGAAAGGAATACTTGTCTGGACGGCTTTGATGTCGAGAAACGCCCGTTCAACTCCTGGATACGAAACCAGGTACGTACGTTCCAGCAATAGGCCCGTGCTCTTGTCCCAGACATGAGATTCGACCTCTGTAAAACTAGGAGAGGCATGAGTCAAATTCCATAAATTGACAATTCTTGATGCACCTGCGTAACTGGCGGATACTGTTCCGGTCACATTCATGTTTGGCGGAGCCGACGGAAACAAGAGATCTCTCGCGTTCAGCCTGCCTGCTATCAACCAGCGTACCCCTCCAAAAACAGTCTGGTTTCCAGCTCCAGATCCAACGTTGCCTGACAGAACAATTGCACGGTCTTCAGTACCGTTTGTAAACTTCCACAACTGGTTCACTAGCACGTCTTGGCCAGAGACTCCCGTAACGATCATGTCGACGGATGCAGTGTTAAGGAATGGAGCCACAGCGGGGTCGCGCGATCCGGTATTACTGCTATTCACGCTAAAGCTAACTCTGTCCCCAGACTTCATACCAGGAACGTAGCTTACCGCAGTAACGGGACCCATCGATTGAAGCAGAAGAAGGATCATCGGTAGGCCCGACGCGAACGCCCTGAAGGTTATGCGCACGATTAACCTAACAATACAGTGGTCTTCCGAACGTTAAGGATTTCGCGAATCCAGCCACCTCCGAAGTCAACGTCTCGATCGCGTGGATCGTTGAAGAGAGTCATGATTGAACGTCGAACTGTCGTTCTCCAACGCACTGATCCATCCCGCACCGAATATGCCGGGAACAACTCCCCGACATCGAGGACAATACCAATTTTCCAATCGTCGATTCCATTACTCATCTACACGTGTTGTTGATGTGTACTGAGCGGCGATTTTGATTCCAAACCTTAGGGGCTTCGGGGCTTAGAAGCATACGCCGGGGCCAAAAGGTAAAAAGTGTCAGTGGTAGCTGCTACAAGTGCAGCTCCCTCAAGTCTTGCCCGGCCGAACCAGTGAATCTTGAGATGGGGACAACTTGCTAAGTCTTAACAATGGAGCTTGGCAAGCCCGGAGGCGGGAAATCGACCTCGAAGAAACCTGCCTCGCGAAAGAAACAGGCAAAGCGAGAAACGACTCGGCGGAAGCCATCCGCGAAGGAAAAACTAGGGTTTCACACTCCGTTCGAGGAGTTCTCGATACCCAAACTGGAGGATCTCCTGGCGCTCGTTGACAAGATGAGGCCACCCGAATCCGTCGTGGAAGTGTCACCAGTCCAGGACACTCCGCATGTCGTCTGTATGATGCCACTTACCCATATACTCGTTCACAGCGCAGAGGGATCCGAGCATCAGGCGGAAATCGTTTACGCTATGTATCAATACTGTTCACACTGCAAACTAGCTGTCAGAGTATTATAGCGCATATCGGTGGAAAGTCACGGGTGTCTTTCCGAACCCTTCCTTAGCACTGGCTCACCTAGCAATAATGCATTTACGCTTGGGCCCATCATACACCCAAAGAATATCGCTAGTCGGGCGACGAGGCGGCCGCCGGTGGCTACACGGTCACTGTAACCGGAGCAAGCGGTCACTTTCTCATGCTGCAAGCCACAAGGTCACTGTAACACATCCAGGCGACGACCAAAGAGGAGGTCCCTGGAACAACTGTCTGCACGGTTCCTGTTGCGAGCTTCGACGTTGCGTTGGGACTAACGAGGTCTGACTGGCGTTCCGAATTGGCCGGAAAGTCAATACAATACTGAATTTTCCCCTTTTCTAGATGGGGGGATATGATCTTCTGAAAAGCGTGAACAGTAATAAGAACCGTTGTAGTTCAACTGAACGTTGCAGTATTGAAATCAGTGCAGACAGCAAAGGCGCCGAAATCGATCGGCCCGTATTCCCAGGGAATTGCGAGCAGCGGGTTCGTTTTCACTGCGGGCATGATTGGATTGGATCCTCAGACCGGCAAGATTGTCGGCCCAGGTATCAGGGAACAGACGCAGCGGGCGCTGGAGAGTATTAGGGCGATTCTGGAAGAGGCAGGGACAAGTCTCGCGAGGGTCGTCAAGACGACGGTGTACATCAAAGAGGCCGAACTCTTCTCAGAAGTGAATGAAGTCTATTCGACATTCTTTCACGAGCATAGGCCGGCGAGGTCTACAGTCGTTTGTAGTTTCATGCAGGCGGAAGTTTTGGTCGAGATCGACGCTATAGCCGAAGTCTAGATAGGATTCGAAACACTGGCGAGCTTGCTGGGGCTCGTCCAATGTTTCGAGGGCGATAGGTCCATGGTTACGAGAAAGTTAACCGATGTTCCGGGGAGCATTCAGATAATGTGTCAGGAAGATCTGCTGGACAAGACGGAAGAATGAGATGGTTCTACTCGGTGAGTTTGAGAAGATCTTTCAGTCAGCGGTCACAGATGGGATTTGCAATACTCTCAGCAGGCCAGTGATGGAAACATTGTTGGGACTATTGAAACAGCCATTCCAAACGTACGCTGAGAAGCCGAAAGAGTTCCACCACGATCTCTCAAGAATCTTCGGAAGTGCATCCGCCACCTTGGAGAAGATGATCTCTAAAGAACTCTTCCAAAAACTGAACCTCCACTATCCGGGAGGAAACGAGCTTGAGTTCGAAACATGCGTCCACCTTGCCAGACAGGACATGATGCTCAACCGGAGAGGGATAATCGGAAAATGAGCAACCCCGGCCAGTTGTTCCAGCTAATGTTTTCCTCGGAGATCAAGGGCGATCTGTTAGTATTGTTTCACAAGAATCCAGGTTTGATGGATACATTCGAGGGTGAAGCCCGCAGAATCGGCCGAGCGGGCAAAGCGATAGACTCAGACGTCCGGGACCTGGTGACGCTTGGCATATTGCGTACACGACAGGTAGGCGCTCAGCAGATCGTCTATTTTGACCCCAGGAAGGACAGAGAGACACAGCAGACTATCGTGGACTATTTGAAAAGTCTGAAGCCGAATTCGGAGGCATAAGGAATGTCCACTCCGCGACAAAAGACCGGCACATCGGAACTCGATGAAATTCTGCGAGGGGGATTCCTCGAAGGAGACGCCGTCATGGTTGCAGGCAGTGTCTGGGTCTCCGCGGAGAGTAGCTTCGGAAAAGTTCGTAGATATGTTTCACAAGGTTGTCGAGAAACGTAAAGGATCCGTCTCATAGAGTGCTGCAAGTCCGCGTCTCCGAACTTGTCTAGATAGTAGCTATTTTCCCCAGTCTTCCTTCACTCGACCACATGATCTTGTCTCCGCCTCGACGGGGATTAATTATCCCTTCTCGGTTGACGGATCGTCATCCGCGATTGTCTAGTCTTCTCTTATACTCCTTGATGAGCCGGGTCGGGGTCGGATCAGTTCCCCTCAGTATAGCCAAATACGCGGACACATAATCGAGGAAGAAAACGGTCGAAACGAGCCTGGAAAGAGAATCTGTGGCGCGGATCTGGACGCTTTGTGGCCTTGTTTGACCAACACCTCTGATCGTATCCGTGAAAGCTCGTATGATCTTGGCTTCAAGACGAGTCTCTTCCCAGTCCCGGATGATCAGAGGGGTCAACTTGACACTCTGGTCCTTCCAACCTTCAATTTCGTTATGAGCTGCTTCCGGTAACAAGTCGCATTTTGCTGCCAGCTTGCTATTCTCTGCCAGCTGGTTCTTGAACCTCCGAGCTACTGAAGACATTCTCTGAAGTGCGTAGATCACGACAAGGCCTCTTCTCAGACTAGTTGCTAGACGTTTCGCAGGATTGTTTGCGATGGGGATAGATATGTTGAGCTTCTGTCGCAAGTGCACCAACTCCTTTCCAGTGCTAATCATATGGCGGGTCAGGTCGGGAGCAACGCCTACATTTTCGAGTACCGAAGCCGTTGCAACCGCCAACTGCGGTAGTGCCGCGCGAGGAGCGATGGTTGGAGGAACAGTTACGAAAGATACGCGGTATTTTTCGCACAAGGACGCCAATGTACCGCCGGTGCCTATTCCAACTAATTTCGCATGTCTCTTGTTTGCACTCCGGAACGCTGTCAATGTCTCCAATGTTTTTCCAGAATAGCTAATGCCGACAAACAATGTACGGGGGCCGACGAAGTTCGGAAGGTCTGGTTCACGCAGAAGTAAGGCTGGAATCTTCAAGCTGTCACGAAGCCATTCGAGGATTATGTCTCCGGCGCTGGCTGATCCACCCATGCCCGCCAAAACTATGTTGTCGATAGAGAGCCGACCTCCGAGACGTGGCACCATTTTCCCGTAGACTCCGTACTCTAGGAAGTGTTCTGGGAAGCCGTCGATCGCTTCCAGCATTCCTGAGGGGTCTAGCCGGGACAAGCGATCGATATTCCCTAATTTTCTTGTCAGGACTATCCCGCCATCCGCGTACCGTTGGCCCGTGAATGTTTTGCTAAGTATCTTATGGTACATGGCAAAGTGACAGGATTTATGCGCACAGCTCCCAAGAGAAGGCAGCATGGTCTATCCGTCGCGCTTCCAGCATCGTTAACATTGGATGTGCCACATCTACGCGAGAAGACGGCTAGGATAGGAATGATTGCTCGTACACTCGCAATCTTTCGAGTGGACGAGGTCATAATCTACACTGACGAGCAATCTGAAAAGGCTCAGAATGAAGGGAGACTACTGGAACAACTACTGTCTTACCAAGAGACTCCTCAATACTTGCGCAAGCTGCTCTTCAAACGTTCCCCAGAATACGAATTCGCTGGAACTTTGCCCCCTCTGCGCACACCCAACCATCCCAACCGTTCCCCAGCAGAGGCCGGAGAGGTTCGCGACGCTGTAGTCCTCCAATCGGGAGAGGAATCTCAAGTGGACGCGGGTTTTGGCGTTCCAGTTACGGTCGCAGCTAGACTCAGGAAGTTCGACAGAGTAACCATTCGGCTCACAAGAGTGTCACCGCGTTTGGCGGCCGAATTAGTAAAGCCCCGCAAGCTAGCTATATATTGGGGGTTTAGAGTATCGCGAAGGAACGTAAAACTTTCGGAATTGGTCAAGAGCAGAAGAGAAGAATTGACGATATCCACTTCACGAGAAGGCACGGACATACGTCACGTACTCAAGGATCTGACCCTCCGATGGAACTCGGCATCTAGTTCGATCCTTCTCTTCGGTTCTCCCCGCGAAGGGATTCCGGAAATTCTCGCTCGAGACAAGACTGAGGTTTCCCAAATCGCAGACTTCAATCTCAACACCGTCCCCGAGCAAGGCGTCGAGACCGTCAGAACCGAGGAAGCTGTGCTCGCTACGCTATCTGCCTTGAACGTTTTGGAGATAGCTTAGATGGGACATAGAAAATATAGTGCACCAAGACGCGGTTCGCTAGCGTATCTACCGCGCGGTAGAGCCAGCCACTGGACTCCACGAATACGGTATTGGCCAAATTACGAAGGCGCCCCCAGACTTCTTGCGTTTGCCGGGTTCAAGGCAGGTACCAGCCAGGTGACGATCGTCGATAATCGTCAGGGCTCTCTGAACTATGGTAAGGAAGTGACCTTTCCAGTAACGATAGTTGAGACTCCACCATTAACAGTTGCGGGACTACGGTTTTACGAATCTTGGAACGGTGGGCTTCGGTCGGTCGCCGAGGTATGGTCCGGAGAGCAGTCCAAGGATCTAGGGAGAACAATCAAGTCTCCTGAGAAATTCGACGAGACCAAAGGGTGGGAAAAGGTAGAGCCTTTGAGGGAGAAGCTTGCTGAGGTCCGTGTCATAGTTGCCAACCAACCCCGCCTGACTCAGATAGGCAAGAAGAAACCGGATCTCTTCGAAGTCAAGATAGGCGGTGGCAGCGTGCAAGATCAATTGGATTTTGCAAGGAAGCTTCTTGGAAAGAGTGTCAAGGTTTCCGAGGTATTCAAGGAAGGGGGCCAGGTCGACGTAATCGCGATCACGAAAGGCAAAGGCATCCAAGGACCGGTCAAACGATGGGGAATAAAGAAGCTCAAGCACAAGTCGCGAAAGACCGTTCGGGGAGTTGGTTCCATAGGACCTTGGCATCCCCATTACGTCATGTACTCAGTGCCGAGAGCTGGACAGATGGGGTTCGCCCAGAGAACCGAGTACAACAAGCAGATTCTGAAAATCGGGGACAATGGGACGGACGTTACTCCTGCAGGTGGATTTCTGAGATATGGAATCGTGAAGACTGAGTACGCGCTTATACGAGGCACAATACCTGGGCCGGCGAGACGACTGGTAGCATTGAGGTATCCTGCGCGCGGAATACCTGAAGGTGAGCCGCCGAAAATTGAGCAACTGAGCCTAGCATCAAAGCAAGGAGCATAAGCCATGTCGCCGGAGAATACCCGCACCGTCCAAGTCCTTGATTCTAAGGGAAGCTCGGTCAGAAATCTCCCACTACCAAGGATTTTCAAAACGGCAGTAAGAGAAGACATCATCCGCAAGGCAGTAATTGCGGAGCAGTCCCACAGATTCCAGCCTCAAGGACGCGATCTCATGGCAGGCAAACGAACGACAGCAGAGTCTTTCGGAGTAGGCAGAGGAATATCGAGAGTCCCGAGAATAGGTGGTCACGGACCATTGTCGGGAACCGCCGCCTTCGCTCCCGGCACAGTCAGTGGGAGAATGGCGTTTCCGCCAGTCATTGGCAAGAAGACTTCCAAGTGGATAAACAAGAAGGAGAGGCATGTTGCTCTCAATGCGGCCATAGCGGCAACAGCGTCTAGAGACATCGTCCGGAAGAGAGGTCACAAGTTTGGAGATTCATTGGAGCTGCCGCTTGTTGTAACCGATGAGATCGGAACTTTGTCTAAGGCGTCGGAAGCCCGAAGCTTCCTGACCTCCCTCGGACTCGGAGAGGATATCGCTAGGGTCGATAAGAGTGTAAGGCTCAAGAACAGTGGAAGAAGAGTGCATGCAGTAGGCCCATTAGTAGTAGTGGGCGAGGATCAACGTCCAGCTCGCAAAGCATTTGGCAACTTCAAGGGCGTGGATGTCGTGAGGGTCAAAGATCTAAGCGTTGAAATCTTGGCTCCAGGGACGCATCCGGGTAGACTCACGGTCTGGACGGAGTCCGCGGTAAAGACAATTTCTGAGTGGAGTCGCTGAGAAATGGCGCGGTTGCAATCAGAGCTTGTCATTGTCTACCCGATGATGTCAGAGGATACCGTGAGACTGATCGAGGCGGAAAACAAGATCACTTTCATCGTTCACAACAAGGCTTCGAAACATGACGTGAGGAGAGCTGTCGAAGAAATGTACGAAGTAAAAGTTGACAGGGTATCAACCCTCACGACTCCGGAGGGCAAGAAAAAGGCTTACGTGAAGCTTAGCCCACAGTCGAAAGCGTCGGACCTAGCAGTAAAGCTAGGAATTCTCTAGGAGTACTACTCGAATGGGAAAGAACATTCTTGTCCAGAGACGCGGAAGAGGATACTTCATTTTCAGAGCCCCAACCCACAAGCGTCTTCATCCCGCAGGCTACAACAGTGTGAACGGACACTCAACGGGTTTCGTCCGAGATCTGCTACATGAGGCTGCAAGAGGAGCTCCGCTAGCCCGCCTCTCAGTGGGAAGCGCGGGCGAAGTTTACGTCCCCGCTCCAGAGGGGATGTTTGTCGGACAAAAAGTCCAGTTCGGTAGCGAGGTTCCAGCAGAAACGGGTAACATCAAGGGCCTCGGGAGAATACCTGAAGGAACCATGATCTGCAACATCGAACTTCGACCCGGCGATGGTGGGACATTGGCACGTTCTTCAGGATCCTACGCCATAGTAGTATCGCATACACCGAAGGGTACCGAACTGCGCATGCCGTCAGGACGTAGCATTCACCTCAACGACAAGTGTCGTGCAATGATCGGAATCGTGGCAGGGTCGGGAAGAACCGAGAAGCCCTTTCTTAAGGCAGGTCCTAAATGGTTTCTGCAGAGGTCGAGGGGCAGAAAATGGCCTGTCGTGAAGGGCCAGGCGATGATAGCAGCCTCTCATCCACACGGTGGGGGCCGACACAAGCACGCAGGGAAACCCACAACAGTAGGACGATGGACTTCCCCAGGGAGAAAGGTTGGAAACATAGCTGCCCGCCAGACAGGAAGAGCAAAACGACGCTCGGCACGATGACTATGATGCAGAAACAGTCTTATGCGCCTGTTCGGCCTATAACCACACTCGGTAGGTAGAGATCACGCCAAGACAGTTCACGTACCGCGGCCACAGCGTTGACGAGCTTCGACAAATGTCCATGGACGAGTTCATCAAACTACTACCATCACGACAACGCAGGTCACTTGTGAAGGGTCTGACGAATGAACAGCGGATCCTCCTCGAACACATCCGACAGGCCCGCAAAGAGAATGGTGGCAAACCCGTGTCGGTCAAGACACATTGTAGAGACATGATCATTATTCCAGAAATGTTCGGGCTCACTCTGCAACTGCACGCTGGCAAAGAGTATGTACCGGTCGAGATAAAGCCGGAAATGATCGGGCACTTTGTTGGAGAGTTCGCGATTACAAACCAGAAAGTCGTACACGGGACCCCTGGAATAGGTGCGTCGCGTTCGAGCATGTACGTTCCGCTCAAATAAACGGAACCTACCGGACAGTTTTTCTTCTGACATAACATTCCGAGTCTAGACTGCGCTTGTATGACCCAACAACTTCGAAGCTGAAAGTCTACAATACGCTCACCCGCAGTGTTGATGATTTCGTTCCGGAAAAACCGCCGAGGGTTACAATGTTCGTATGCGGACCTACCGTCTATGATGTGTCACACATCGGCCACGCGAAGACCTATGTCGCATACGATATTATGGCAAGATATCTCCGCCGCAAGAGATTCAGTGTTTTCTTTATCATCAACATTACCGATATCGACGACAGGATCATCAATCGGGCCCGTGAAACTGGAAAGGATGCTCTCGAAATCTCGCGAAAATTTGCCGAGGATTTCTACAAGGACATGCGGGATCTGCGTGTTAACAGCGTGAATCTCTACCCTAAAGCCTCGGACCATATTCGAGAAATTATCGGACAAATAGAGGGGCTGCTAAAACTAGGAAAGGCGTACAGACTTGATGGTGACGTGTACTATGACATTTCGAAGTTTGCTGATTACGGAAAGCTCTCTAGACAAAAGCTCGAACAGTTGACAGTGCATCGAGTAGATCCGGACACTCGAAAGAAGCATCCGGGCGACTTTGTACTGTGGAAAAGTCAGAAGCCCGGTGAGATTGCTTGGGATAGTCCTTGGGGTAAAGGAAGACCGGGGTGGCACATCGAAGATACCGCAATCACACTGACATATTTCGGTCCAACATACGATCTTCATGGCGGTGGAACTGAACTTATCTTTCCTCATCATGAAGCAGAGATTGCCCAGGCAGAGGGTTTGACTGGTGTGAAGCCTCTCGCAAAGTATTGGGTGCATACGGGACTGTTGAGCGTTAAGGGCAAGGAGATGCACAAGTCGCTTGGGAACTTCATTCCGATACAGGACATGATCGCTGAGATGGGTGTCGACGCTCTCCGAGTCTTCTATGCGTCCACCCACTATCGAAGTCCATTGGACTTTACGCAGGAAGCTTTGACCCAAGCGGCCAGTCTTAGCAGAAGGTTTCAGAGAATCTACGATCAACTCTTGACAATAGTTGCAGCATCTACCTCCACGGGAGGGGAAACAATCCTGCCCAAAGTCGCTGCTGAAATAGGCGAAGCACGAGACGAGTTCTTCAATGCGATGGACGATGACTTCAATACGCCTAGAGCCCTAACTGCATTGATTAAGATTGTAAGTACTGTAGAAGAGCAGAGCGGCAAACTGGACCTGGAAACTGCTAGCTTTGTTCTAGAAATCTTGAAAGATCAAGGCTCTGTCCTGGGCATATTCGGAGAAGAATCAGCCGTTCGCGATAGAATCAATGAGATAGTAAGACTCTTGCTAGACCTGAGGTCGGAGTTGCGTACGAAACGCGACTTCGCTACGGCGGATCGTATCCGAGAACTCCTCACGAAAACCGGCCTGCTAGTTGAGGACGTAGCTTAGTCCCGGATTCCGATGCGTCTCCGAGCTGATTATACTGGATTGAGTAGGAAAGGTACATCCGGCGACCGTGTTCACTCCGAGAGACGCGTAGACCCCTGCTAGGATTAGCCCTTAGCCACTCCAATCGGGGTCATGCGTACGACCTTCAAACCGATCCCCAGCTGGTGGCTCACCTCGACCACACGGTCTACGTCCTTGTAGGCATCTGGTGCCTCCTCGGCTACGACCTCCATGCTGGCTGCGCGTATGACGATCCCTCGGCTTTCTAGGGTCTTCTTCAGATCTGCGCCCCACCATTTGTGCCTAGCGGCCGACCGGCTCATGAAACGTCCCGCACCATGAGCCGTAGTTCCGAAGCTCAACTCCATCGCTTTAGGCGCACCGATCAACACCCAGCTGCTAGTACCCATACTACCAGGAATCAGCACAGGCTGTCCAATGTCGCGATACTGGGCTGGCACGTCAGGATGACCGGGGGGAAAGGACCGGGTGGCACCCTTACGATGAACAATCACTTTCTTGACGTCACCATCGATATTGTGAGATTCGACCTTGGCCACGTTGTGCGCGACGTCATAGACTATTTTCATGTCCATGGAATCAGCCGGTTTCTCGAATACCTTCTCGAACGCCTGTCGGGCCCAATGGGTGATCATTTGTCGGTTGACCCAGGCAAAGTTGCAGGCGGCAGACATTGCGGGAATATAGTCCTCCGCCTCCGGACTCTTACTCGGACACGCGGCAAGCTCTCTGTCAGGCAGGTGGATGTTGTATTTGTTAACGGCGCGTTCCATGACTTTGAGATAGTCGCTGCATGTCTGGTGTCCGTACCCCCTGCTGCCGGTGTGGATGAGTATGAGTATTTGCCCTACTTGGTGGATTCCGAGACGGTCGGCTACTCTCTTGTCGAAGACTCTGTCGGCTCGCTCGATCTCAACGAAATGGTTTCCGCTTCCGAGACTTCCGAGTTGGGGAGCTCCTCGAGATTTTGCATTGCTCGATACCTTCGATGGGTCCGCCGCCTCTAAGCAGCCTTCTTCTTCGATCGTCTTCGGATCCTCGGGCCAGGCGTATCCCTTGTCTATTGCCCAGTCCAGCCCGTCAGTGACGGCCTTGTCAAGCTCTGACGTAGTTAGACGGACTTTGCCCTTGCTCCCGAGCCCTGAAGGGATAAAATTGAACAGCGTGTCGACGAGCTTCGGGAGTACTGGTTTCACTTGTTCCTCCGTGAGGTTTGTCCGAATCAGTCTGACTCCGCAGTTGATGTCATACCCGACTCCGCCCGGACTGATGAGTCCTTCATCGTAGTCGGTTGCGGCGACGCCGCCGATGGGAAACCCGTAGCCTTCGTGACCATCGGGCATGGTAATGGAGTACTTGTAGATCCCGTCTAGGTGAGCAACGTTGACGCATTGTTGAAGTGTGCGATCTGTCCTCATCTTTGCCAAGAGATCTTCGTCTGCGTAGATTCTTGCAGGCACTTTCATGCCCTGACGATAGCTTGACGGCACTTCCCAGATGTTTGGGGCTACTTTTGTGATTGGAATGTCGGTGCTCGAACGACCTGGCGAGTTCAGGGCTTGGCTGCTCATATGTTATCAAAGAACGATCCGCCAGAAGCCACCTATAAGTCTCGTTATGGCCTAGAGAAGGGGCTCGATTTTTACACGCATCATGTCGATTGTTTCTATAGGTCGAGCAAGAATCGTAGACGGACTTGATCGCTCGATTTCGTTATTTCCATCAGATGGTAGGTTACACCCTTAACCTCTGTTTTCGAGCCGTGCTTATCTCGATCATACCTTTCCCCTTGGATATCGGCCACAAGTTCGAACATTTCCGCGTTCTGAACAATAGACGTTACAATGAACACCGAGTATGCCATCGATCTCAGTTCGAACCTCAGCAGTAGTTCTTCGAGCCAATTGTAGAGAAGCTCTTTCTCGTCATAACCGGAAACACTGACATTGTGGCGAAGGCTTGGGGCTACGTTTTCAATGTGGAGCATTGTATCGAATAGTGCGCGTCCCGCCTGACCAAAGGCTCGCTCTAGTGTGGGGCTCCACGCTTCGATCAGTGCGTCGGTAGTATGTTCTAGAAATCCATACCCCTCTCTGCGAGAGACATCTGACAAGGTGGGACGCACCAGTTTTCTTGTATGGAACCGTTTATTAGGTCAGTTTCGCCTCAAAAATGATCGCACGACCTGAACGCGGGTTATCTTGCCGGGATAACGTAAAGCGTTACAGCTTCGTCCCGTCGGCCGAGTGGATTAACCCTGCACGTGTGGGTCCAAAGGCGCAGTTCTCTGCTCGATAGAGAGCGAAGGCCTTGAGAGCCTGTGGCCCTTACGGGCCGCGTGGGTTCGAATCCCACTCCCGGCGCCACATTGCCAACTGCAATCCCGATTCAGTACATAACATCCATAGCTTGAGCGTTCCCGTTCTTCCTAGCTTGCCCGATTCAACTAGTCCGGTGACTACAGTTTTTACTCTCAACCGCTGAACATTTGGAAGTCGAAGAATAGGCTCAATATCTCGTTCCGGCAAGAATCCCCATCCAGCCTTAAGACAAAAATGTCTATCTAGCCAATGGAATGGGGAAGGAGTGATCATGACTATCCCTTCAAAGCTGAAACGCGGTGATGAAGTAAGAATCGTTACGCCGGCTCGAAGCATCAAACTACCCTTCATTACTGACGAAGTGAAACAACTAGCTATCGAGCGATTACAGGAATTCGGGCTTATAGTCAGCTTTGGCAAACATGTTGAGGAAAAGAATCATTTCAACTCGTCGTCTGTGGAAAGTCGACTCAACGATCTCCATCAAGCCTTCACTGATCCATCAGTCAAGATCCTTCTCACCGTTATCGGTGGTTTCAACTCAAACGAAGTCTTGCCCTACTTGGATTATGAATTGATCAAGAATAATCCAAAGATATTATGCGGATACTCCGACATAACGGCGCTTGCTAACGCAATTTACACGAAAACTGCACTAGTAACATACAGTGGGCCCCACTTTTTCGATTTTGGCGACCGAAGAGGTTTCACGTATACCGGAGAGTACTTCAAGAAATGTCTCTTGAGCGACCAACCCTTCCGAGTATTGCCTTCAACTTCATGGAGTAACGATCGATGGGCCAACGATCAACAGAATAGAAGCTTCATCCAAAACGAAGGCCCTTTCGTCCTTAGCAAGGGAAGTGCGAAAGGCACAATCATAGGCGGGAACCTTATCACTTTCAAAGGCCTATCTGGCACCCCGTATTTTCCAGCGTTTCATGATGCAATTCTATTCATGGAGGAGGATAGTCGCTCAGACCTGTTCACTTTCAATTCTAACCTGACGACGCTGACACTGAGGTCAGATTTCAATGAAGTTTGTGGAATTGTGTTTGGACGTTTTCAGCCCGAAAGCAGGATTTCCAAACTGGATTTGGAAGAGGTTGTTAAGAACAGCAAGATGTTGCAGAGGCTTCCGATAATCGCAGGAATGGATTTTGGCCATACGAGTCCCAAGATAACTTTCCCACTCGGGGGAACCTGTGAAATCGATGCGGAGAAAAATCCTCCATCAGTGACAATGATCACTCATTGATCAAAATGAGGCTGCTTATCATAAATTCAGAATTCGGATTTAGAAGATGCCTTTTCGTAGGTTGATGCCGTATCCGAGGTATGCCTTGAGAATGCACTGATCTGTTGGCTCAAGTTCACGGGCTCACAGTTGGGAATCGCGCAAGCAGGCCGGGGACGATATTCTCGTCGTTTTGGGGTTGGAGCTGAGAACCAAATCCCACTCCCGGCGCCAAAAACAAAAAGGAAAATTTTCCGTTTATTCTTGCGGACAGCTTAGTTGGTAGCGACCGTTGGAATTGGACACGCGGCGATATGAGCCGTGTACTTGTCCAGTCGAACATGGTCGTGACATCTGGGACATTCCAGAACCTTGACCTCAGACCGGACGTTTCGTCCCTTCCAGTTTCTTCCACGCATCTTTATTCTATTCCGTGACTACCTTACTTGTATCTCATTGATAGTGTGCATGTAATATAAGGACTCGTTTACCTGCGACTTACCTCGCCAGTCCAGAGTCCATCATCGTCTCAGTAGTATCTTGCGATGGATTTTTCAAGGAAGGATTTCGCGCCCTTCTTGAAATCTTCACTCGTCATTGCTCGCAACAATTCTTTGTACGAGGTTTCTAGACTCTGGTCTGTGATCATAGATCGTTCTATTCGTTTGAAGCTCGAATTTGAGATCGGAGAGACGTGGGCGATTTGGTCTAGAATCTTGCTTGTGAGTGCAGCTTGTTCGTTGGCCGACGTGACCTGATTTACTAGTCCATAGTAGAGCGCCTGTTGTGCGCTGATCGTCTCTCCGGTCAGGTTCATTTCCGAGACTTTTCGACCGTTCATTGTAAGAGGTCCGAGTAGTCCGGAGATGCAGCATAGTGCGCCGACTCGGCCGCCCGTGAAGCCAAAAACGGAGTTGGTCGAGGCGATTACAATATCAGATGCCAGTGCGATCTCGGCCCCTGCTCCGTAAGCAGCACCCTCTACGATCGATAGTATGGGCTTATCGCATCTCAGGAAGGCCTGCCAGAAAGGTTTGACGTACTTGTAGACAAAGTCTCGTGTCTCCTTTCTTGATCCAAAGCTGGCGGCCTCTCGAATGTCGAGTCCGGCAGAGAAGGCTTTACTCGACCCTTTGATTACCAGGCTGAACACTTCCCTATCTTGGGCCGCGATCTGGATCCCGTGTTCGAGCGCCCTGAACATTGACTTTGACAGTGCGTTAAGCACTTCCGGGCGGTTCATCGTCATCCAGGCCACGTGGTCTCGCTGTTCGTAGTTGATGGTGCTCATCAGAATTGAGTCTACCCGGTCGGGAAGCGGCGTCTACGAGTATTTCTTGCTTGTTTCCGGTGGTTCGAGAACATTTTTCAAGCACGCGGGGCCCAGATCATCTCATACCCCGGTGGATTTTTTCTGATCAACCTTCCCTACAACTCGAACCTGAAATTGAAGACTGTCCTGGAACGAGTGAACAGCAACGAGTATTTGCAGAGTCTATGGGACGCAATCAACGTCAATGCGGTCAGGAGGCTTGGCCTCTCGGATCATGGCCGTGTGCACTTTGCGATAGTTGCCAATATTGCCTTGAAGATTTTGAGGAATCTGATCGAGGCTGACGTGAAGCCGGACATTGTGACGGATCATAAGATGACTAACGATGATGCAGAGGTTGTCGTATTTCTCGGCGCAGTGTTACATGATCTCGGGATGGTTGCTCACAGGGAGAATCACCACATTTTCAGTGTGTCGTTAGCATCACAGATCATGCCAGACCTTCTCAAGGGTGTGTATGGTGACAAGGAGAGGGCGATAATTACTGCTGAGACGCTGCACACGATATACGCTCACGAATCAGAGATTCCGCAGTTTACACTAGAGGCTGGTGTGGTACGGGTGGCGGATGCGTTAGACATGAAGGAGGGGCGGGCCAGGATCCCGTTCACTGTTGGCAAGAAGGACATTCATGCGCTGTCCGCAATGTCGATTCGGGATATCAAGATCCGCAAGAGCAAGGAGAAGCCCGTCGTGGTCGAGATTAGCATGTACAATGAGTCCGGCATCTTCCAAGTTGATCAGTTGTTAAAGAAGAAGATTGCCGGGACGAAGATTGAGAAGTTCATAGAGGTGATTGCGCAGGTCGAGAAAGAACAGCGGAAAGTTATCCTTCAACGTTACACACTGGGAACGGGCGTAGAGGTTCCAGGTCCAGACGCGTTTGTTCACGACAAGCATTCGGGCGGAAAGGTCGCGCCATCAGAACCGTAAACAAATCTGGTCACGCCTATTGCAGCATCAAGAACCTAATTCGAGACTCTGCCGTTAGGCCGCAACTTTGGCCAGTTTTCCGTAGCGTCCAACGTTGAGCTGGAGTTCGCCTCTGAACGATTCTACGTAGCCATTCTGGATCTCGACGTCGTCGTTCACCGCGATCTTGGAAATGTTCTCGTTCCACAATGTTACCTTGACAGTTCCAGACTCGTCTTGAAGCGTTGCATTAGCAACCTGACCGGGACCAAATTTTGTGTTGACCTCTCTCGGGCTCTCGATGTCAACAATCTTTCCCTTGACGTCGACTCGGCGCATTCCAGGCTTCAGCTCAGCGATCTTGATCTGTGTCATCTCCGAACGATTCTTCGCTAGCTTTCTCGGTGCTCCCTTCGCCGCCTTCACTTCGACCGACGACCTCTCCGGTAGCGAAGCTGTTCCTGACTGCAGTAATTCTCACCTTAACCTGTTCCCCTTCGTTCGTGTTCGGGACGAAGATTACAAAGTTGTTTACTCGGGCTATACCGTCTCCGCGTCGTCCCACTGATTCTATCTTAACGTCAACTTCCTGACCCTCTTCGACCGGGGATGGGCCACGGTCTCGCTGGAAGTCTCTGCCGCCACCACGTCCATAGCTTTCTCCACCGCCACGACCGTAACCGCCACCGCCGCCTCTCCGTCCAAAGCTTCCGCGGCCTCTGGAATATCCTCCACTGCCTCCGCCTGCCCCTCGTCTACCGTAGCTTCTACGAGGCCTCTCTTCTCTCCTTTCTTCGCCCATCTCTCTTTTCCCTGTTAATTTCCTTTGAATCGAATACCTGCTTTCGGAGTATCTCGTTTGCGAACCGGCGACTGCGTATTAAAGATTTGACTCACGGCAGAATTTCCATGGTGAAATCGGATTCCCTGTCGTTTCCCTTCTGTCCCTGGTGAGGGAGTTCTTGGACCGCGAGTGATTCTGCTCTAATGGTCCGTAGAATGATTTGTTCGTTCTCGCGAATCAGTTGGCCCATACCAGGCTCTGCGGAGACGAGGATCTTCTGGATTTGGGTTTTCAGACTCAGGCCCTTCTCGGATTTCTTGCGCCGTGCCGAGGCGATAATGTCGAGGAGTATCCTTCCCTCGCTCATTGGCTTTCCATCGAGGAATTTCTTCTCTGGAACTGGCCACGGTTCGAGGTGAATACTCGTCTTGCGAGGGCTAAGGTCGAGCTCATTGTAAATCGTCTCGGTTACGTGGGGACAGACAGGAGCTAATAATTTCAAGATCGTCAGGAGTGCTTGCCTGAGACAGTATACTGTGTTCTCCAGCTCTCCCGGAGTCGCGTCCGGCTGCAGCCTGTGCTTCACTGCTTCCAGGTAATCATCGGCCAACGAGTGCCATGCAAACTCTCGTATTGTCTCAAGAGCAGTACTGAACTGGAAATTGTCGAATGCGCCCGTCACGTCAGCTACTAGTTTCTGCAGCGAGCCAAGTAGCCAGTAGTCTATTACGGAGAGATCCTTGGGTTCTAAGGAAATTCTCTTCACGATGGAGTTGGCGATGATGAATCGTGCGATGTTCCAGATCTTTGTCAGGAATTTCTTGCCATGTTCGACTTCGTTCCATCGGAACGGAATGTCGTAACCGGTTGATCCTCCTGATGCTGCCCATTGTCTGAAGGCGTCGGCTCCAAGTTTTTTCAAGACTTCTTGTGATTCCACGTAGTTTCCGTACGACTTGTGCATCATCCTACCATCGGTGCCCCGTACCATTCCATTGATCAACAGCGTCTTGTACGGTGGCTTGGAGAATATTGCTAGGCTACGCACCATGAGGTAGTAGTCCCAGGTGCGGATGATGTCGAGTCCGTTAGGCTGGAGGTCGGCGGGGAAGAGCCTGGCAAACAGCTCAGTGTTGCGTGGCCAGCCGGCGTGTACTGCCGGAGTGATTGACGAGTCCATCCACGTGTCGAAGACGTCTTTCTCTCCTTGGAACTTTGTGGACTGGCATTTTGGACATTTTGATACTGGCGCTGGATCCTTCCTCGGGTCAACCGGAAGCTTGTTCTCGTCTGGCACTATCACTTGTCCACAATTTGTGCAGTACCATACTGGTATGGGGGTGGCAAAGATTCTCTGCCGCGATACCACCCAGTCCCAGTCTAGAGATTCGGCCCAGTCTATGAGTCGTTGTCGTGCGAAAGACGGAATCCACGTCAGCTTGTTGGACCAATCTACGACTTGGCTGGTCATGTCTCGTGTTTTCATGAACCATTGTGGACGCGAGATGATCTCGACTGGCGTCTTGCATCGCCAGCAGGTGCCAATATTCCGCGTTATTGTCTCGGTTCGCAGTAAATTGCCTTCTCGCGCTAGCTCCTCCACTACTTTTTTCCGGGCTTCTTCTATTCGGAGGCCTTTGAATCGTGGGTCTTCGATGGCGATGCGGCCGTTCTCCGTGATCGCTCTGATCATTGGAAGCTTGTGTTTCTTCTGCCATTTCACGTCCATCTTGTCCCCGAAAGTGCAGACTATCACGGCGCCCGTGCCGAATTCGGAGTCGACCTCTTCATCAACTATTACCGGGACAGTCTGGCCGAATACGGGGACCTTGACCTTCTTGCCTGCGAATGACTTGTAGCGCGTGTCGTCAGGGTGTACTGCAATTGCCACGCATGCGGCCAACAACTCTGGTCTCGTCGAGGCGATCTCGATGGTTTCTGATTCGCCGAATTTCATGTAGTGGAGGTTGCCTTGGCGTTCAATGTAGACCACTTCGGCCTCTGCGATGGCCGTTTCGCATCTGGGACACCAGTTTACGGGATGTTCTCCACGGTACATGTAGCCTGACTTGTAGAGGCGTACGAATGATAATTGTGTAAGTCCGTAGTAGGATGGGTCCATCGTCTTGTACTCCAGCTGCCAGTCGATTGAGATTCCGAGCCGGTTGATGTCCTCCTTCATCTTCACGATGTACTCGTCCGTGATCTTGCGGCATACCTCGATGAACTGGGCCGGTGGAAGGTCGTTCTTTCTGATCTTCAGCATCTGCTCAGCCTTTACCTCGGTAGGAAGTCCGTGACAGTCCCAACCCTGTGGAAAATGGACGTTGTCGCCTCTCATTCTGCGATAACGCGCCACAAAGTCGATGTACGTCCAGTTCAACGCGTTTCCAACGTGAAATTCACCACTCGGATACGGTGGGGGAGTATCGATGCTGAACGTCTTCCGATTCTTATCGTCTGCATCGAATGCGTAGATGGCTTTTTCGCGCCAGAATGCTTGCCATTTCGGCTCTTCCGCAAGCGCATCGTAGGTTTTAGGAATAGAGTACTCTTTCTGAGACTGGGAGTCGCTGGAATCCAAGCGAAATTCTTTGCTCGTCTGACTGTTCAAGTTCGGGTCTATTCGACTTTAGAGTGATGCAAGCTCCTGAGCCTCACTACTAGCGCCTGGTTGGTTTGCATCATATAAGGGGTTGGTGCGACGAGCGGCTAGCGCTCTCTTGAGTGTCACGGCTCCGACAATAATGCCTAGTACTCCAACTGCGAAGGCGAAGAGGGCGATCAAGTCTCCTAGGAGGAGGAAGAAATCGCCGAAGCCCGGAACCAGTGTGAAGACGAAGAAGTAGAAGTTGAAAAACCAGTGGAGCAAAATGTTGCCATAGGCTCCGTAAACAAGGTAGACTACTCCGAGAGCGAAACCGGAGAGTCCGGCGGTGATAGCTTTTCCCGCCTCCCACCCAGCACCTGATAAGATGTGGGCCAGACCGAACAGGATGGTGCTCACGACAAGGACGGTCCATTCGCTCCAATGAATTCCGCGAACTCCATTGCTCCAGACACTGTTCATCTTGGCCATCTGTTTCGCCCTGTCAGGGGAGAAGATCGCGACGATGAAAGCGGTCAGAAAAGCGAGATGCTTCGTTGCGTAACGATCGGAATACCTGATGAGATTCCAGATTATCCGGATCCATAGTAATGGAGCGAAGATGCTGATTCTGAAAGCCATCTCCTCCAGGACTGGCGCATATGTTAGGCTGGCAAAAAGTTCCGCCTGACTAGTCGGCAAGAGTCCGCCGGACGGTAGGCCGGCAGCAGAGAGTCCAATTGTCAGGATGATAACGATCACAAGCAGGCCAGAGCCCAGCAATGGCATGACGATCAACCAGTTTGCAACTTTCGGGGGCCACGAGCCCGCCGCGACTATCTTCAGGTGGGGTAGGACTCCTCCCTTTCCGATTGCGGCGGCGAAGAAGCAGAGGGCGAAGATCATGATGCAAGCATCTACAACAGCTAGGAGATTGATCCTCAACCCTATCCGAAAGACTTGGAAGAACAGGCCAATCGGCAGATTTGTCGAGAAGTCGAGTAAGTGGCGTCCGAGTTGGGTTGTGACTATTGCGAATGTTCCGACTCCTAGTGATAGGATGTAAGTTAGGATGCTGATGATGACGGCTCCGACGGTGATGCTGCCTAGGACGCTGCCGGGGCCGCGGTTCATATTGTAGGCTTGCCTAACAGATCTGAACTTTTCCCTGGGTTAACCGCTTCGTGAAATCTTCTATATTGTTGAGGTCGGACTTTGCGACTTCTTCAGCCTGTTTCGAGGCATGTTTGAAGTCCACTCCCTTCTCCAGGATGAGCTCGATCCCTGCGACTTTTGGCTGGTTGATGGGTCTCCCAATCTGGCTGAGCAGCCATACGTAGACCTCTTTTATTCCCGGGACTTTCTTGTAGATGTGGTTGGCTATTTCATAGGTTAGCAGGTTGTAGATTTTTCCGACGTGGCTGACCGGGTTCTTTCCAGCGGCCGCTTCTGAGCATGTTGGCCGGTTCAACGGGATGAGCCCGTTGGGCCTGTTTCCTCGTCCCACTTGTCCACCGTCACCGTCGTCTGCTGACGTGCCGAGAACTGTCAAGTAGATTCCACCCATTCCCCTGCCGCGTTTGTCAAGGGTGTTTACGGAAATGTTTGTCTTGCCAAATTTTACTCGGGACTGGACAAAATCATTGATGTTGTCGACGACCGCAGCCTTCTTCTTGAAGTATTCATTTTCTGTCTCGATATACTTGTCAACGAACGCTAGTGCTATCGTCAAGTCAAGGTTCTTCCGAATTCTCGAAGCCATGATCTTGACATCCTCGCCTGTCTCGGGAAATTCCTTCTTGAAACTCGGCGAATTGATGTAGCGCTCCGTCTGGAACACTATCCGCTCTGTCGGGCTGAGTGGAGCATAACCTACTGCTGCAGAAGTATCGTTGGCTCCGAAGAACTTGCCTTTCCGCTTGAAAATATCTGTCAAGGCTTCCGATCCCCGGGCTAGTTCTACCTGGTATCTTACATGTCTCTCCGGGTCTACGAATCGTAGATTGTTCTGAATCCATCTCTTGGCGGTTGAAACAGCTATCTCATCAACCGGGACGGGATCGCCGTCTACGTCGTATGTTGCCCTGTCGCCGAAGACCATGAGCATCGGCCGCTTCACCTCGCCGCCGCCGTAGCGTCTGCGGACTTCTCCCGCTGCGAGTAGTGCCTTGTCGATGTTGTGGTGGAGAACAGTTCCGTATCTCTTCAAGTATTCCTTGGACAAGGAGACGGAGACTTCATTCATGACCGCGTCGCAGATATGGTCAGGGTGTCCCAGACCCTTCCTCTCAACGATTTCGAGGTCTTGTTCGCTAACTGGTACTGAATGTAGTTCACTAATTGTTATGCCCATCTAGTCTCGATCTCAGAACGTATAGAATCGGAGGAGAAGATTTTTCGTTATTAAACTCTTGTCAGGCTATTCTCCAAGGAATAATCCGTTTACAAGCTTGCCCCAGCGGTGTCCGTGGCGATTGATTCTAAATCATGGCGGGGAATGGTTTATACTGCTAAAAATAGGAAACGTGGCAGCGAGACAGATGCCAGCTGAGATCACGAAGCTTGACGAGTTCATACAATTGTCCGAGACAGCGCACGAGTGCAGGGTCAAACGAGCCCAGGATATTGTGAAGCTGAAGCTTCGGACTCCAAACAAGCTCTACACTTACAAGACCAAGGTTGACCGTGCCGACGAAGTCATCAAGAGACTAAAGTGTGAAATCGTAGAAGTCTAGCCTCCGTGCGCGACCGGGATAATGGTCACGATCGTTCCCGGTTCAAGCAATGTCTTTAGACCATGGAAAATGTTCATGTCCTGATCGTTAAGCAAGATTATCACGTTCGGTCTCGGATCCTGCGTCGCAGAGTCAACAAGAAAATCCCTGAACTGGTTGTTACCAACTCGTTGTAGAAGGGCCGCAATCATTTCTGACACTGTAGTACGTGACGAGGATTGTAGTTCTAGTTCCCGCTTGCCAGCAGCGCTTGCCAATACTCCAATCAGCTTGACATAGTACGTGTTAACGGAAACGGTCTGGGTTTCACTCAAAGACGAAAACCTCCTCCTGATATCTACGACTGCCGATCCAGGATCCCTCAGGAAGCCGCTTTATCGTTTTTGACCGGAGATGCCGGAGAAATAGTCGCTCAGCCTTACCGTGCTCTCGGCCTCGAAGCCATTCAAGCGGCACCCTCGTCGCAAGGGGCCTAGATGGAATTAGATGCCGAGTTGTTTTGGGGGGAAACAAGTGCCGGCGCGTCGCCGCGTCCACTACTTCTGGTTTAGTGACGAGAATTGTCGACATTACGAAGGCTGGCTCCTCGACGCTTTGCGATCGCGGATTGTCAACGTATGATATGCCCAACTCGGAATGGCGCGCAAATTCCTCAAGTCGGAAGGCCTGCCTCGACAGCTCGAGGGGATCACTTGCTCCAGAACGAAAGACGAAGCACTCTTGCATGTCGTGGAGCGCCGCATAAGCCCGTCGTTCAGAGAGAAACGTGTCAGCATCTGCCAGAGAGGCTTTGCTCGGACCGAGATTACAGGTTTTGATGAAGGTATCAAGAGCCTCACCGCCGATTATCCTATGCCACCTGTCGACTTGAACCAGAGGGTTCTCGTAGTCAATGAGCGCGGCTGGTGCGTATTCGTATCCTAGCTGGGAGAGCGCTGCTAATCGATGCGTCCCATCGAGCACTGTGCCTGATCTCACATCAGCAACTATAGGGTGTCTAAGGGTTCCATCTGTCTTCATGTCCTGTGCTATGGCAGCTAGATCAGCGGGCACCGTTTCTTCGTGGGGTCTAAGGTCATGTATCTTTTTCAGTTGAATTTGTAACGGAACCTTGGCGTTGACGAGTATGAAAGAGCGGGTGGACGAGGCTAGGCCCAACAGCGGTGTTGGACGGTTGGAAGAACTATCGTTCTTCTGCTTCGGCTGGGGCTTCCGTTGGTGCAGCAGCCCTTTTGATTTCGACGATTTTGAGCCGTGTGACATAGCCTACGATCCTGTTCCTGAGACGCTTGGTCTTGGCGTCAACCAGGTCTGCCATTACTTTCTTGTTGGATTCATAATTGGTTGTGAATTTGTCCGGATAGCGTCCGACTAGTTCACGCGCCACTTTTTTCACAGCTGCTATCCGAACTTTTCCCACTCAGAGCACTTCTACGGAGTCGCGGCTCGGCATTGACCTTTTAAATATTTGGAGTCAGAAATCATAGTTGAGCCGACTAAGCGTTAAATAGACTATTTTGGGACCTGAAACCGGTCGCATAGTTGGCAGAGAGCGAAATTTCAACCGCTGCAGTCCATAGGCTCATAAAAAAGGGTGGTGCCGGGCGAATAGGGGACGATGCAGCGGAAGAACTGCGAAAAGTCGTCGAAGAATTCGCCGTCAAAATCGGCAAAGAAGCCCTGGAACTGGCGACGCATGCAGGCCGGAAGACCGTCCGCGCAGAGGATATCCGCCTATCCGTCCGAAGGTTGCAGAAGGATTAGCCTAAACCCGTTATCGCCGCGACTCCTTTACAGGCTGCGCGGCCCTCAAAACGACGATTGCAGCGTAGCTTTGGTTGGTCGACTTAGGATTGGCCCCCGTGTGCACTTTGACTTTTGCAAGGGATATCATGACAAGTTTCGGGATATGTCGTTGCGTTTGGGAATTGTGTGTAGACTTGTCAAATTCCAGCTGACATCGAGTAAGGTTTTTAACCGAAAATCGTCCGGGCCCTCGTTTGAGCAATAAGAAATGTCGTATTTGGCTAATCAACCCATCCTAATTCTGAAGGAAGGCTCGTCCAGAAACCGAGGAAAGGACGCGCAGAGAAGTAACATCAGCGCCGCCAGGATAGTTTCCGAAGTTGTCAAGACAACTTTGGGGCCCAGGGGAATGGACAAGATGATGGTCGACAGTCTGGGCGACGTAACTATCACTAGCGACGGTGCAACCGTCCTCGACGAATTAGATGTTCAACATCCAGCTGCAAAGATGCTGGTAGAAGTTGCGAAAACACAGGACGACGAGGTCGGCGACGGCACGACCACTGCGGTCGTTCTTGCGGGAGAGCTTTTGAAAAGAGCCGAACTGCTTCTCGACCAGGGGCTTCATCCAACGGTCATCAACGCCGGTTATCGGAAGGCCGGAGAACGTGCGAAGGAAATCCTGAACGAAATTTCAGAACCTGTCGATCTGAAAGACAAGGCGACCCTCAAGAGAGTTGCACTTACCTCAATGTCAGGTAAGGGGCTTGGGAACGCCGCGGAAAAATTTGCAGAGATTGCAGTAGACGCTGTGAAGCAGATCACGGAAAAGAGGGGAGAAGGCTTCACCGCCGATATTGACAATATTCAGCTAGTCAAGAAAGAGGGAAAGAGTCTGAACGACTCGGAACTCATCAAGGGAGTGATCATCGACAAGGAAGTAGTTCACGCTGGAATGCCGAAGCGCGTCGAGAAGGCGAGGATAGCATTACTGGACACTGCGCTTGAAATTGAGAAGACAGAGTTCAGCGCTGAAATCAAGATCAGCAACCCACAACAGATGCAATCATTCCTCGATGAGGAGACGAAGCTGATGAATGACATGGTGGAGAAGATCAAGGCGTCCGGTGCAAACGTCGTCCTCTGCCAGAAAGGAATAGACGAAGTCGCACAGTCCTTCATGGCTAAAGAAGGAATTCTAGCGGCTAGACGAATCAAAAAGTCTGACATTGAAAAACTATCAAGAGCAACCGGCGCTCGAATAATCACGAACCTGGAGGACATCCGGAAGGACGACCTAGGCGCGGCCGGTCTTGTGGAAGAGAGGAAGATAGGTGATGACAAGATGATCTTCGTTGAAGAGGCGAAGGATCCCAAGTCCGTCAGCATACTCATCCGAGCGGGACTCGAAAGAATGGTCGACGAGGCTGAGAGAGCCATCAAAGACGCGCTTTCAGTGGTCATAGACGTCGTCAAGAAGAGCAAGATAGTCGCAGGAGGCGGAGCGACCGAGACCGAGCTAGCCAAGAGAATACGAGAGTATGCAACAAAGATAGGCGGAAGAGAACAGCTTGCAGTCGAAGCATTCGCAGACTCGCTCGAGGTAATTCCTCGGACACTAGCAGACAATGCTGGCCTCGACCAGATCAACATTCTCGTGTCTTTGAGAGCAGCCCACGACGACAAGGGAATCTGGAGCGGAATCAACGTGTTCACCGGAGAAGTGTCCCACATGATGAAGGAAGGAGTCATCGAACCACTCAAAGTGAAGGAACACGCAATCGGCTCAGCCGTAGAAGTTGCATCAATGATACTCAGGATCGACGACGTAATCGCCGGGGCCAAGCCACCGCCAATGCCGAAAGGCCAGGGAGGTATGCCGCACGAGTAGTGGATCCGGAAAAAACACTTAACTGAACAAGGTATTTTGCCGGTCCGTGCTCCGGTAGTATAGACCGGTCTACAATACAGGCCGAGAGTATGCCGGACTCTCGATCCGGCGACCCGGGTTCAAAAGGCTCTAAACAGCCAGAAACTCCCGGCCGGAGCACCATTGGCCCAAAAAATAATCATCGTTACTGGCACACCTGGAGTTGGCAAGACAAAGCTCGCTCAGGGAATCGGCAAGCGAACGGGACTCCCAGTGTTGGGCTTCAGCGAATTCGTCAAGAAAAACAGGCTTTACACAGACTTCGATCGAAAAAGGCTGTCATATGTGGTCGATGAGCAGAAAGTCCGCCAACGCCTCAAGTCTCTCACTAAGCAAGCAACAGATGGGCTAGTGATTGACACTCATATCGTGGATCAGCTAATCCCGAAAAACGTCAAGCCAACGGTGATAGTCCTCCGGCTGGATCCAATGATATTATCGAGACGGCTTCGTCGCAGAGGATGGAAGAAAAGCAAAGTATGGGAAAACGTTGAGTCTGAGCTGATCGACCTCTCCCTCTTCGACGCTATTCAGGCGTTCGGAATCAGGAAGTTGCACGAGATTGATTCAACAGGGAAGTCGGCTTCGACACTATTGTCATTAGCACTGCGGATAATTTCACAATCAAAACCGACGCAACATGGAAGGGTTAACTGGCTGGCCAAATACGATCCGATCGAAGTCGCCAGGCGGCTCTAGATGGAAAAGAAAGAATTCGTATTAGCAGAGTGTCCTCGTTGTAAGACCCTGCTGGTTGCAGATCGTCGCTACAAGACAAAGACATGTCCCAAGTGTAATTCGAGAATCGATGTCAGCGCACTCGTTGTTCTCTCGAAGGCCAAAGATTCGAGGGAGGCCCGTGTGCTATTGTCCAAGGCAAAGCTTGAACGAGCCGGATAAGACCAAACATGATATATCGGGTCAGCTTTGCCCGGGTCAAAGGCGTAATCCATGTCCTCCACCGCTGGCCGCAAATTCATGGAAGAACTATCCAACCTTCTCCAGAAACACGTTAGCGTTGTCACCAGCCAAGGCAAAACATTCGTTGGAACTCTTACGGGCGTGGACACAGAAAACCTGAGTGTTTGCCTTACCGGTGTAAAGAGCGACCAAGGCGACATTCACAAACTCTTCCTGAACGGTAATATCATCCTCCAGATCTCCAGCTTCGAGAAGCCCTTCGACCTTCACAGCCTCGGAGAAAGACTGGAACGCGTGTTTCCGAGAATGGTCCGCGTCATGGATGATGCCGGCGTCATTGTGGTCATGGACAGGATTCGGTTGAATGAACGAGGGATCATTGAAGGCGCTGGTCCTGCAGCCGAACGCGTCCAACGAGTCTTCGACGAATTCATCAGAGAGAAAGGCGTCAAAGTAAGCCCCGCGGCATGACCTTCCAAGTTCATCACAAAGACCTCCTAGGCAGAGTCGGAACACTCACAACGAAGAGCGGAGCCTTTACCACACCCCACATGTTCCCCGTCCTCGACCCGAACGGGCCCAGGATTGACAAGAAACTCCTCGAAGAATCCGATATCCAAGCCGTAATGACGAACGCGTATCTCTTGGGGAGGAGCCGCGACTGGAAAGATCCAGTCGACGTACACACAACGTTAGGCTTCGACCGGACAATTGCTACCGACTCTGGTGCGTATCAAATCCTACAATACGGAAAAGTCGGCGTTCAACCTCGAGAAATAGTAGAGTACCAAGAAAAGATCAATACTGACATCGGCGTGATTCTCGATGTTCCAACAGGTTTCAAATCTGGCCTAGGTCATGCGCATTGGACTGTCGATGAGACAATACGTCGCGCTGATGAGGCTCTCAAGAGTGTTACGAGAAAGGACATTCTCTGGGTAGGCCCTGTTCAGGGAGGAACCGATCTAGCTGAGGTTGAGAGATGCGCGTTGTCAATGTCGAAACGTGACTTTTCCATCTACGCCCTCGGAAGCCCAACCGAGCTAATGGAGGGCCAACACTTCGAAGTTCTGGTCGACATGATAATCACTGCCAAACAGTCGCTCCCCATTGCCAAGCCGCTCCACCTGTTCGGGGCTGGCCACCCCGCCATCTTCCCGTTCCTTGTTGCTCTCGGCTGTGACCTGTTCGATTCAGCCGCCTACGCACTTTACGCTCGTGCAGGACGTTACCTCACGCCCGACGGTACCTTACTCTTGGAGGACATGGAGGAATACGCATGTCCATGTCCCGCATGCCGTGATAGTACTCCAACCGAAATCCTGAAGCTAGCTGCTGCGGATAGAGAAGCGCGTCTCATGCAACACAATTTGACGAGCTGCTTCGTCGAGCTGAGACGGATCAGGGAAGCGATCAGGAGAGGGAAGCTCTGGGACCTATTGGAGATGAGATCCGGGACTCATCCCGCGTTCAAGAAATGCTTCGGTCGGATACGCAAGTACGCGAATATTATCCAAGCTTACAATCCGTTTGTCAAGCCTCATGGAATATTCTACTTTGGCTCGACAAGCAACGACCGTCCGGAGATCACAACCTATGCCTCTCGCCTCGCACACGTTCGGCCGGCGTCGAAACCGATGCTTCTTTTGTTGCCGGGACGATGGAGGCGACCTTTTCATGAGGATCCCAGATACCAGGCCGTAGCAAAAGCGTTCCAGAACAGCAATCGAATCAGGACGTGTTTCTACTCGGTTGCGTATGGTCCAGTCCCGTTAGAGCTTGACGAGTCATTTCCCATCGCTCAAACCGAAAGCTATGACCCTCAAGATTCGAGATTGTACGCGATCCGAGCGCGTGATACAGCCCGTTTCGTATTGAGCCAGGATCCGCGCCACGTCGTGGTCGTGTCGGAATCTGCCTACGGCCGTGCCGTATACAGAGAAGTATCGCGCGTAGTTTCACGAAAAAATCTTTCACTCTTCCAGGGTACCACAAGTGCTGAAGACTTGATCCATGATGTCAAAAGAAAGTTTAGAGTTCCCGCTTAAGCATACATTCGCTGTAGAGATCTTCGCGTCAACCTAGACTTCTGGTCGAACTCTCGCTCGATAAATTTGGCATCCTTCACCAACTCATCCACGTCCATCTTGAAATTGTACGCTTTCATGATCTTTCGAATAGCAAGCGCCGCCGCAGCTGGATCGGCCCTAGCAGGCTCAGCATAAGGAAGAACTGCGATCGCTGGAAAGTCGTGGATCTCAAACTCGCTCAACATGACCGCTAGAGGACCGTAAACTAGCAATCCCGGCTCGAGTATTGGGGCCTTGAAGATTTTGGCCCGGTCAAGGTATGCACCAGTAGGCACAACGCAATAGTCTTCATGGTTCTGCTTGAAAGCTGAGTCAAGTCCGCCTATCAAAATAGCGTCCTTGAATTTTTCTTCGATTGCCCACTTGGAAAGTGACTTGGCGAACTCTGCTTCCTCGGATCGGTGTGGAGAAAACTCCAGCTTCACGAAAACGGTTCTGTGGCTTCGGTAGACCTCGAATGGTGTAACCAATCCTCCTTCTGCTGTCCCAACCCACGGTGGAGGATTCGCCACTTCGATGAACCCTATACGATCAGCCTTCATTGCATGGATCATGTACGATGTCGCAATGTAGCCTGTCTGCCCGACTCCGTGGAATCCCGTGACAAGCGTGGATCCCTTGAGATTTTTCGAATCGACGAGCAAGCGGACAGTCATTATTGAACAACAACGAATTGTAGATCCCCCTACAACATCCTGCCTAAAAAACTGCACCCAACCAATATTCTGTGTTCACTTCCCACCAAGCATCAACCGACTTCGATAAGACTCAGAGTCTATGAAGAACAAAGCGCTCACTGCAACCATGGTCTTTTATTGTAGTCTACAGACCTCCAGAGTCCTAAACTGCGAGCTTAGAACAGCCAAGATGTTTCACGGACAGTCCGTCATGGGGTTTCAATGAAGATCAGGTTCATGGGTGCCTGCCAAGAAGTTGGCAGGTCTGCTTTCGCCGTCAGCGTTGGCGAGAAGTGGGTCGTGCTGGACTACGGCGTTATGGTTAATCATCACGTCGGCTTTCCAATGCACATTCCGCCAAAAGATGTGGAAGCCATCGTTCTAACACACGCGCATCTCGACCATGTGGGCTCAGCACCGATCTTCTACATTCATGGAGGAGTCCCCTTGTACGGAGTCCAACCTACATTCACTCTGACTAATCTGATAATCAAAGACTTTCTGAAATTGAGCGGCTACTATGCTCCTTACGAGTTTCTCGATCTCCAAACAATGCTCAAACATCAGCGTGAACTACACTACAAGCAAGCAACAGACATTGGCAATGGCTCAGTGACACTCATCAACGCAGGACACATCCCTGGCAGCGGACAAGCAATAGTGCACAGCGAAGGCAAGAGAATACTCTACACCGCGGATTTTAACAGACAACCAAGCAGGCTAGTTGACGGGGCTGACCCTGATTACAAGAACTTGGATGCCATAATCATCGAGGCCACATACGCCACCGAAGACCATCCCGTCAGAGACGACTTGGAGAAGGAATTTGTCGAAAAGGTCACGGAAGTAGTTGAGGGTGGCGGAACAGTTCTAGTGCCTGCGTTCGGCATAGGCAGATCCCAGGAACTTCTCAGCGTACTCTCAGCATACCACTTCGAACACCCAGTCTTCGTCGACGGAATGGCACTTGACGCAATGGAGCTATTGCTGAAGCATCCAGACGCGTTGCGCGATCCTAGAGTATTCGAGAGAGCAAGCAAGATGGCCCACTGGGTGGATGGCTGGAACG
Organism: Bathyarchaeia archaeon; assembly: GCA_035656295.1. GTDB lineage: Archaea > Thermoproteota > Bathyarchaeia > 40CM-2-53-6 > 40CM-2-53-6 > 40CM-2-53-6. The sequence goes on from DASRSU010000008.1 coordinate 1,011,440, forward strand.
ATCGAAGGAGAGCCGCAAAGACACCAGGAGTAATCATCTCTCCCGCTGGAATGCTGAAAGGTGGAGCCTCCGTGTTCTACATGGAAAACGTTGCTCCAAAGAAACAGAACGCTGTCTTCATGGTGAGCTTCCAGGTCCCAGGAAGCCCAGGCAGGATTCTATTGGAAAGGCGGAAATTCGTCATCCATGGCAGAGCCAGACCAGTAGATGCTCGCATCGAACGGTTCGACTTTTCATCCCACGGCGGCAAAAGAGAGCTCGAACAAACACTTTCTGAACTAGACAAGAAGACAAAAGTCTACACAGTTCACGGAGCAGAGGGAAACTGCAAGAAACTTGCAGAGTACGCCTCAAAGGAGCTCGGCTTGGAGGCCATAGCTCCAAAGACAAGTGATGTTGTAGAGATCTAAAAACGATGGCAGGCGCTCAAGAGCCTGCTTTCAAAGCACGGCCCATACAGCTTCTCCCCGTGGCCCTCGGTCTTATCGTTACTGGGGCCCTCGGCGCTCCACTTGCGACTCGTCAAGCGCCCACTGCCCAAGTAACTCCCTTCCTTGGTGACAACGTACCGATAGCCTCACTGAACGCAATCATATTCGTCGTCGCTTTGGCTGCAAGCGCGACTGTAATGTTTCTCTTCATTCGACGAGGAAGAATGCACTTCATCAGGAAACTTGTCCAAGCTGCTTTGATAATCGTAAGTTTCGCCGTAGTGTTCTGGTACGCAAGTTCGATCTTTCAACTATTGGGAAGCCCGATCGCTGACCCTCTGGGAACAATCGTTTTGGCGGTGATCTCGATCCTGACTGCAGGAGCTGTAGGAACACTGGTGGTCGGAAAGAGAAAGACTGGTCAGCTTGCCGGGCTGACACTTGTAGGTCCACTGACTGGAATATTTCTCGGATACTCAATTGGCCTAATCACCGCTGTCGTCCTAGTGGCGGCCTTGATCATCTACGACATATTCGCGGTTTTCCGTGGGCCCGTGGGAGCATTAGCAAAGAGATTGGAGCCAGACGACCTCCCAGGAGCCATGCTCACTTATGGCGAACTTAGCATTGGAATGGGCGATCTAGTTTTCTATTCTCTCGTTGCCACGGTTGCACTGGTGAATCTTGGCTGGCTTCCATTCCTAGCCGCAGCCATCGGAATTCTTCTCGGGAGCTACATTGGCTTTAGAGCATTAGCAAAACACGAGATGTTTCCTGGACTTCCGTTCTCGCTTGCCCTCGGCGTGGCCGGGATGTTCCTAGCTTATTGGCTGCAGCTGCTGTAGCGTGCTCAACGCGCTCTTAAGATCTCGAAAATGATAATCCGCGATTGTAGCTTCAGGTTTGTGTTTGCGCTTTATCAGCACAGTGCGGAGACCTGCAGCATAGCCTCCTTCAATATCATGATGTTCCGAGTCGCCTATCAAGACAGCTTCTTGAGGACGGATATTGAACTGGGACAGGGCATATCGGAAGATACCCACGTCTGGTTTCCTGATGCCGGTCAACGCAGACGTCACGACGGTATCGAAGTATTTTTTCAGTCCAGCCTTTTGCAGTATTGACAGTGCAACCTCGTGGGACGAAACATTGGAGATTATGCCCAACTTTGCTCGGCCCTTAGCGAGTGTGCGGACAGCTTCTCTTGAATCGGGAAATGTAACCGTGTTTGCGGCGCGGGCGTTCACGACCATTGTGATGGCTTTTCGGGCTAGTTGCTTTGATGGTTCGGTCCCGAGGGCCGTGCGTAGGAGACGGAACATCCAGGTTTCGATGGGTATTTCGACATGATGCCTGGAACGGATAGCTTGGTTCGTCCTATATCCTTGCGAGTATATGCCGGAGAGCCTTCTGATTGGGACTCCTTTGGGAAGTATCTTGGCGATCTGCTTAAGCGCCTTCGAGGTTACCATGTTGCTTTCGATATTTTGGGTGACTAGGGTTTCGCCTAGATCAAAGAAGAGCACTTTTGCCTTGGTCGCCAAGTCTCTGGTCCAGACTAGTTTGTTCATTATTTGAAATCGTTGAGTGCCTAGAAAGGGGCTAAGCAATCAACGATTGATAACGTTACTCGTGAAGAAGCCTACGAAATAGTCAGGCTAGCTTTGTAGAGTTGAAAAGCGGCGGGGAAACCCCTGAATGCTGAGAGTTTTGTGGGATGTCGACCATCTCGCAGTTTGGCTGCTTGAGCCAAGAGGCTTGTAACGTGAAAAATTGAGGGATCGTTCGATTGACTATACGAGGAAATGAGAAGAAAGTGGAACGAGAAGCGCGCCAGAAACACAACTGCCGCAAGAAATCATACCAAGGTTTTCACTAGAGTAACAGTGTGTATCCAAGGGAAGCCTTGCGAATAGCTGGCGCATATCTACTTATTGCGGTGGTGGTTGCGTTAGGTGTCTACGTGCCGGCCCCGCCAGCGTTGCAGTTCCCAAGAACTCTCTGTACGTCCGTGGGAGTCCCAGGGCTGACGTTTGAGCTACATCTCTGCACTGAGAAGTTATCTTACAATGTAGGCGAGATTGCAAATATTACCGTGGGTTTCGGAAATTCTGGTTCTAGCATGCTTTGGGGGCGAGAGGGGGACAAATTGCAAATCATTCATGAAGGAACCGTTGTGTTTACTGACGCCCAGGGTTGCGCCATACCCGAAGGGTGTCTTTATCGTCCTGGAGAGATTCATCCGTGGATCTTCCATTTGCCTCCGTTGGAAGCTGGTGATTACACAGCACTAATGACCCTGATGGGTATTGTTGATTGTTCGGGTGTGTGCAAGCCCGTGTTCAGCGGCGGCACCACAATTGGTCTGACGTTCACTGTTCTTTCAAAATAGGCCGACATTGATGATGCAAGTAGGGTTCGAAACGGCCGCGGCCAAACGTTCGAGAATGACTCAGGGTGTCGGATTAATCGTTGAGTGTTTTCTCAATTCGCCGGGTATCGCAGGACTGCTGCTACTTTGCCGAAAGAATCTCGTAGCATTCGCCCCTCCTCCGTCTCTTCCGAGATAACCTCGACCCGCGTGCCGGCCTTTTCGGCGTAGTCGAGAAAGCTGTCGATAATATCTGCGTGATCGGCTACCTCAAGAAGCGGCTTTCCACAGTTCTTGCATGGTCTCGTGGCCAGTTCGGTCATGATCGCGTGCGCCTCGAACCGGGTTCCTCGAAATTCCTCCTCATATGAACAGTTCTTGCATTTTAGCAGCAATCGCTCGCCCTCTAGTTTTTCGGAGATGAATAATGTTTCTACGATCCCCTTCTCGAGATACTCCTGGACTTTCTTCTCTCCGAAGGCGGCTTTGCCCGTTTCGTGGCCTAGCTCGTAAAGGAATTTCTGGACGAGCTGTTTCTCCTCGTTGTACCGGACTCCCTTCAGTATGTCGTTGCTTTTCTCAACTACTTCCTCGACGCCTGCCTCGCTGGTATAACTCGTGTCAACTATCGACAACACCTTCTTTTGCAACATGTATTGCATGTATTCGCCTTCCGCCCAGACGTACTTGGTGGGTCCTGGACCGCCGATAATGATTCCTTTCAGGTCAGGAATCTCTGACATGATTTCATTGAAATGCTGTCCTACTCGCTTGTAGTAGTCGTTCGCGACTTGTTCTCTGATGCGCTCAAATCGTCTTGCGGATTGTCCGCCCGCACGGCTCTTGCCTGGCATCCCTGAAGTGAACGTCTTGACGATCTCCACGCGGCGGCCTTTGAGAGTCGCAACGACAGCCTCGGTCCCGTCGATTACTAGGATTCCATAGGTGTCTTTCTCGGCGACGAGCGCCAGCAATGGTTCGACGTGAAATCGAGCGTCACAACGGTAGAACCCGACAGTTATCGGCTCTGGAGGGATCAGAGTATACACTTCCATCTTCTCACTGCCTGGACCGTTCTGTGGGATCGCGCCGGCGAATACGACGAGGCCCGTCGGCGGGGGTTCCTTGAAGAGTCTCAGCCGTTGGCTAGCTTTCTCGATTGCCTCCTGCACGTTTTGACGAGTGGTGCGCGACTTGATGTTGCTGGCAGTACCTAGTTCTTCTCGCAGTTGGCCGAGGACTTCATGGATCTTCCTATCAGGGGGGACGTACACAGTAACGAGTTCAGTGCCTCTTCCTTCTTTGCGGGCTAGCTGTTCCAGAGTTCTTTTGAACTTGAAATGTGCGACGGACTTAGTGCTGGACGCTTTGCTTCACCGTCCCTCAATAATTGATTTGCCGATTCTGGAGTCCCGACTATTAGTTCAGAGGAGAAACGTTTCCTTTCCTAAACTGACTTCCATCTGTCGATTCTGTCTCTATCATATTAGGCGCTAAAATTGTATAAAACGCTTTTTCCAATGTCAGTTCCCTCTATTTTGGTCGACATCGAATTAGCAGGGTTCCGTTGGTTCACAACATTGTGCCGGGGATGTTGCGCGCTTGAACCCGCCTTTGAGTGTCCCATTCTAATATAGTAATTACTAACGATGAGTTCTCGACACTGATGCGTGCAGTAGTGAAGCTTGGCGGGGCTCTCTTCAGAAAGGAGCCGGATGCAGGTAAGATCAAGACAATGGCGGACGCCCTCGGCAGTTTCGCCGGAGAAGGTAACCAGCTTGTAATCGTCGCAGGTGGGGGCGAGAATGCGAGAAGTTACATTGCAGCGGCTAGGAAGCTAGGCGCCGAAGAGTCAACGTGCGACCTCATCGGGATAGACATTACGCGCGTCAATGCCGAACTTTTCCGGGTGGCGCTTGGGTCAATTGCTTATCAAAAGATCCCAACCAATCTATCAGAGCTTCGTCATCACACAAACCCGGGCAAGGTCGTCGTCATGGGAGGCCTACAGCCTGGCCAATCAACGAATGCAGTGGCCGCTCTCGCCGCTGAAATTACGCGCTCAGAATTTTTGGTTAATGGAACCGACGTTGACGGCGTGTACACTGCAGATCCGAAGAAAGATCCAAAGGCAAAACTGATCAAATCAGTAAATGTCAGTAAGCTGTTGACATGGGCAATGGCCGGAGACGTATACGCAGGAAGTTACGAACTCTTGGACCCATTGGCCTTGAAGATAATGGAGAGAAGCCGAACGACAACACGCTTCGTGTCTCTGAACAATCCTAAACAGATCATTGGCGCTCTTCGAGGCGAGGATATCGGGACGCTCGTGGTCTACTCCTAGATTGGTGATCGAATGAGACTCGTGGATATTTTTCAGTCGAAGGCCCAAGTAAAACTCGTGGAACATCTTCTTCAGAATCGCCAGAAAATCTTCAGTCAAGCAGGTCTCGCGCGCGTCTTGGACGTATCACCGTCGACAATTGCACGAATAGCCGAGCCTTTGATCAGGTCGAAAATCCTGCTCTTCGAGCGATACGAAAAAGGTATGAAAATTTTCGGGTTGAACGTGGAAGAACCTGCCGCGCAAAACCTCATCGAATTCTACGAAAAGCTGCGCAGTTTAGGATAGATACGGTGAAGGGAGCCGCGATATGATGCGTCACGAAAATGCTTAGGTCAGTTGTCACTTACACCGTACTGTTAGTTATCTTGCAGAGGTGAATTCTATGAGGGTCATGGGCAGGACTATCCCTTCTTGGAGAATGGTGATGAACAGCGAGCTCACTCATTTGGAGAGATTCAGTACGCATCTCCGGAAGGAAGACCGAGAAATCTTCCGGGACATGATTCGGCAGTGTCAGCTGTACGCTTCCCATGCCAGTGACATGGCGTCGACAGTGAAGGAGATCCCACTGCTTATGTCGATAATCTTCGGCCAGCACAAGATGATCCTTAAGTTGAGAAGACGGTTGGACGAAGCAAATGGCTCACAACACACTTCCAAATCAGAGGTTGCCCTAGGAGGAGACTCGACTGCTACAGTAGCTTTTTCTGAACGGCCGGGCTCTCAAGCTCCCTGATGGCATCAGACGCGATCCATTTGGCTGGTCTAATGTTGGACTTTGCAATCACTCTCGCTGTCCGAATTGCCGCGTTGTTAAGATTCTTGTTTCGTTTTCCTATCTGTCTGAGAGCCCAGTTTACGGCTTTCTTTACAAAGTTGCGTTCGTCGCTTGATCCCTCTATAATAAACAGGAGGAATTCTAGGAATGTCTTGTCCGGCATTCTCTTGTCGTGCACCGCAAGCCCGGCCATCAACACGAATCCGGCGCGCTTAACGTACTCTTCCGGCCGTTTACGCCATTCCTTGGCTTTCTTAACCGCAAAAGGCGTCTTGTCGAATAGGTTGCCGCAGCATCCGTCTACTATATCCCAAGAATCAAATTCCTTTGCCCACCGCTCCATCTGCTCCATAGTGACTTGTTCTGGAATGTCGATCATGCTAGCTAGAATCCGAGCTTCGTGAAACCCAGTCTTCCAGAGTTCCTGCGCGAGATCGTGGTCCTGTCCTAGTTTCCGACCAATTTGTCGAAGTTGCGGAAGAGAAACGCCAAGCGCCTTGCTCGTCTGAATTCCGAACCTAGACATTCCTTCAACGTGTCTCGTACTGCCTTGAGCCTTCAACTGTCGAATGACATCGTCAGCGCTAGCTTTACTCTGCTGAGTCATCGCGATCTCAACACTTACGAGATGGGTTTTCCATTTTTCGAGTACGTGAAAACCAGCCAGAAACCTGATGTTACTCGTTTCTTGTTGGTGAATCCAGATCTCTGAAGCATGTTGTCAATTGTGCGTAGTGAATGCAGGTACAGCCATCCTACCTTTTTCCCACGAATCTTTTCCACGAGATTCTTGAAGTAGACACCGACCCTGAGCGGGATCAGAAATAACCCCTGGTCGCGAGGCACGACAAAGGCAACAGTCTCGTTGCATGCCCCAATCGCATTTTTCAAGATAACTTCCGCGTCAGGGAAGCAGCACAACATCTTATCCATCACGACAATGTCAGATCTGGGAATCTGTACGGCCGCAGCATTTCCGACAAAAAACGTGGCACGGTCACTCATTCCGAGGCTGTTTGCAAGTTGGTTGGCCGCCTTGATCATCTCGGGAGAGAGGTCTATTCCCACGCAAGAGGCTGCGCCCTGTTTCAACGATTCAACTGTGAACCCGCCGGGACCACAGCCTAGCTCTGCTAGGGACTTTCCAGTAAGTCCCCCTGTGATGATAGAGTCTAGGAGCAGTCTGCTACTGGAAGACAACCCCGCCGTCTTGTAGTCTTCGCAGTACTCACAGGCAACGGCGTCAAAATCATCTACTAATTGTTCGACTATCTCGGCGTTAGGTTCCATGGCTGGTCGTGCAACCTTCCCTAGTCTTCTCTCATCTAATGGTGATGGCTCCATATATCCTCTCGATTCCTTGCGCGAACTATGCTTCTCCATTCTCTTCTTTTGTGGCCAAAGCAAACAATCCCTGACAGTATAGGATCAAGACCCACGGGTCACGCACGTCCAGGCCAGTGCAAGCTGGTTTTGGGAAATCAGTCAGCCCTATCTTATAATTCTATCAACTCGTCTCCGATGGCTTTCAAGTACAGGCCGATTGATTCTACCTTAGGAGGGGCCGAATGTAATTCCAGGCCAAGTATAGTATCGTTAAGGAGCCCGTGGTCATAATGGCTCCCCAAACCCATTTACTCCGATGTGATTTGGTCTGAATAGTTAGTTTTTCTTCGACTGCTGATTTCTTGCTAGGCTCATTTAGCTCGATAGCGATTTCTTCGGAAGTTTCACTAGCTCCCACGTTTCGCAACAGCCATTTTCTAGAGACTGCGGGACGTGGAACACGGAAAACTCCCGAGCCTGTCTTTGCGACATATGCAGTCCATGCAAGTTCTTTCCTGTCTCGTAAAGCGTCAACTTCATGCTGACGCATAGCGTAATAGACGACTGGGCCAAGCATTCGCTCGACCTTACTAGCATCAAAGGTGCCGGGCGTTCCTGTGCTTCTGACAAGCAGCAGATCTGCATCAGCCCGTAAATCTATGTCGCCTCCATAGAAACGGTGGAGACCGGCGACCATGATCACAAGCCCTTGGCGCATTCCATGCTTGAAAAGTTCGCCTCTGATATCGTACCACTTGTCCAGCCAGTAGTCGATCTTCCTCATCTTTTCCAATTGTCCACTGGAATCTTTTACCCCGACCGTACCGGAAAGTTTCTTCAGTGCCTTTGTCATGTCATCTGCAAATAGCAGTACTGCCTTTGGAGGTTTTCGGAATCGCTTGAACAGTTTGTCGATGTTCTGAAACAATGCTGGAAGGTCTCGCGTAGAGCGCAATGCCTTCACATTCGCTTGACCGTATCTACGGGCTAGTGCTTGAGCAAGCGATTCAGCTAGTGTGGTTTTTCCGGTATTAGGTTTCCCGAAGATTATGATGTTCAAGTGGTGAATCGCATTATCCTTACCGACCGACTCCGGAAGCGGATCCGGAATAAGTCCATCCAGGATAGTGTCCAAGTCAAGCTTCCAGTAGGTAACCTTCGCCAGTAACTCCTCGCTCGGGATACCTGACTTGGCCAGGGCAGAATTCACTGTAGTGAGATCAGTAGGTGCGCGCACAATACTGGTTGGCGATGGTTTGATCTCAGTGTCTTTCGATTCTGCCATCTCTTTGCTACCTAAGCCCTCAGGACCTCATTCCAGGTAGTCAAAGGCTTCGCTCTCCAATCATAACATGGGCCCTCGATGAGCAGATTGTTGAAGCATTATCCGAGCTCCAAATAGGAGATGGTGAGTTTTCACACTTCTTGCAGCCAATATTTTCGACGTTTCAAGACGATTCCCTCCGAAAAACGTTTCAGAGAACCTGACAACGTCCGAAGAATCTGTCTTCCAACGTTTCAAAGACGTTTAACGTACGAGAGAAAAATTCTAGACCCCCCTATCACAGAAAAATCGCGCGCCCGAGCCCGAACGGAAAAAGACGAGAAAAATGCGCATGCCCGCGTGTATTCACACTCAATTCAAAATAGAACCACCAGCCTAAACTTGCACCCTTAGTTCGTCAGTGGTATCATGGTGGGCCCGCCCGGATTCACCGTATACGTATTGCGAATCTTTTTGGACCATGAAAACAGGGTTGTCAGGGTTTCTTTTTGCGTCCGTTCAATGGTAAGAGTAGGATCCCGCCGTCGGTAGTTTCCATGTGCAGCTTCTGACCTTCGGCTATCTTCAACGCTCTTGTGATTGCTGTTGGAATGACTACGCGCAGGCTGTTGCCTATCCTTGTAACGGTTACTTCGTCTTCTATGGTGACCATGTTCCTTTTTGGATAGCCCTTCGGATATACTTATAACTGTGAGGCTATCCGATTGGCTATCTGATTGTGGATGACACCGAGCTCAGAAGAATGCTGGGGTTGCAACATGAATGTGCCGCGCGGCAAATCAGACTATTGCGAGTCCTGCCAGGTCTCGATCAAGCTGATCCAGCTGATGCAGGAACATGGCGTCACAGTACTCTGGACGTTGCCGGAGATGTTCGACCGATGATTCCGGCCAGTTGTCTTTACTGCCACCAGACCAACGTCATAGAAGGCCTCCCATACTCCTGCAGCAAGTGTGGCCGCGAAAGCTTCATCCTCGACTCTAATCAGCTTCCGTCGATACGGATAGATCGGCACGCCCTCCAGAGCAAGAGTAGGAAGAGCAGCTTCGGTAACTTTCCACCAAACCATCAGCCAGTCGAGAAAACCATCCTGGACGAGGGACTGGTTATGATCAAGTGCAGCTGTGGAGGCATTTGGACTTCAACGCTCAAGAAATTGGCGAACGTGGTCGGGTTCTCAGAGGTTCAGCCTGATCCAAAATCGGGGCTTCTCAAGTGTAGACTGGACGATTTGGAACAGCAGATGGCCACAATTCAGCTGGTCATCAGGAGTGACGGGAGAATCCGTGATGGTGTCTCCTCGAGCGGTAGGACTGGACACTAAACCCGAGCAGGAAGCCAACGATCGGCAACACGAAATCTTTCAATTCGACAGGCAGTGGCAGGGACGGGCCGAGTGAATGAGTCTGAAGAGACAATCTTACCGAGTGGCCCGCTCCTCCTGACGCCTGATCGATAGTCCATGACTGCCAGTTGATGCCGAAGTAATTGGTCGGAGCATAAGCGTTGTTCGGAGCTGGGAAAGTGTCGGAATCCATTGATTGTCCATTAGGGTAGCCAACAGCGATGATCAGGGTCTTGGCTTGGATCATGATGCTCTGAGAAACTCCTGGCAAAAACTGCGCCTCGGGAATTGCGAAAACATTGTATGTTGTAATTGTGATGGTTGACTTCCAGAAGTTGCGCGACATTATGTCCGAGAAGGAGAAGAAAACAGTCAGGTCGCCCTGACTATAGTCTGTCACCGTGAGATACCAGAAACCGGGCGTGGAAGACTTCCCGCTTCGGGTAAGGTTGCCTGGATGGTTGAAGCCGAACAGTGTAGCGTCGAATGGGAACGTGATGTCGAACGTGACAGGCTGCCAAGCAGCTGAGTAGGACACTCTCAAGGATCCTATGTTCCAGACCGTGTTCAACTCGAGGATGATCTTGGACGTGTTGAAATTAAGGCCGGTGAAACCTGATGCCGGCGGCCGGATCCCAACATCTATTGGTTTTCCAGAGTTTGTTCCGAACCAAGGCACTGGAGGCCAGACTGAAGCTAGGATCAGAAGCATCGCGAGTATTGCGGGAGACCACTTGAGAGCTCTTCTGACTTGTCTGTGTCTTCCGAACCAGCTGTGTAGCGCGACTCGTTGTGCTCGGATCCACTTTCTCCAGTTGCCTGGCATACTTTTTCGACTCGGCCTCTAGGGATTTCTTAGTGTAAAACTGTAGGGGGGCCCGGAGTAGGGGGGTAGGGTGGTCAAAAACATCAGCCATACGGATTTTCAAGATGGCCGTGTTCCTGAACCCATTTCTTCGCCATTTCCTTCTTCACGGTAAGAAATGGCAGGAGTTTTTGGAGGATCTCCCGAGTTCTGTAGCCGCTGTCGATTTCGAACCGATAATACCGACCACGAGGATGCTTCTCTCCGTTGATCATGCCTTGTCCCAGGAATTTGCGGACTCGTTCAAGCAGTACTCTGTCGTAGCTGCAGATTCTGAACCGGTGTTTCCATCCTCGCCGGCGTCTATGAACATCTCGGACATTCCCTGACTTGTCGAATTGCGTTGCTAACTGGGGCCATGTGAGAGGACTGACTGGTTTCGTCATCGCATCACAGCCTCGATGTGACGTCTGACTTCTCGTCCGACCTCGTCAGGAGTCATTCCTCGAGCGTCAACTTCAACGTTGACAGTCTGCGTCGAGGATCCTATCGGACTCATGTTCCATACTCGAACGTCCATCCCACCCTGTCCAGGAGTAGTGGACGGGCCCACGGGACCCGGATCATTTTCATGCTGTCTTATTGCATCGGAGAGGCCCCAGGCCGCCAGTGCTGTTGCGGCGCCTGCGAGCAGAATCCAGCCGGGAGGGCCTGCCGCGAGATCAGCAAGGTTCGTAGCAATGTTGATCATTGACCGGATGACCGCTGATGATCTCAGCATGGGAGCGAGCCGGGCCAGCCCGTTGATCAGGGTTCCGACAGCTGCAACGAATCCGAACGCTTTGTCGAGACCTTCCGCCTGGGTTTTCGATAATAGTCCGAAGTGTTCTGCAATGTTCGTGATGAATAGAGCGGATCCTCCCATGGCAGCGATTCCACCACCAATCGCCCGAACCTTGCTCTGGATACTGTCGCCAATACTTGAGATGTGATCGATTCCACGGAACACTAACCGGAGATCATGAACCGCTCCAATAGCACCAAGCGACGTAGCAGCTCAGCCCCTCCGGAGACGTTCACGGTCGATCAGGATCTCGAGATGCCGTTTCACCGCAGCAGCCGTCTGCTCTGGACTACTGGATCCTGTAATCGTGATATTTGCGGAGACATTGTTTCCGCCACCGCTGCTGATCGGCATCAAACTAGTCGTGATGGGCCCAGTGGCCGCAGTAGTTCCAGGAGCATATCCGCCCGCAGCATTGCTTGGATTCTGTACAGTCTTGTTGGCTCCAATGTTCTGTGAAAGGGCGTATGCTGTCAATGCTGTGACTGCCCCCGCCAGAATTGCCCAGCCGAGGGGCCCTGCCAGGGCGTTTGCTACTGCCGTAGCAGCATTCATGATGCTCTGAGCACTAGCAGCAGCCATGATCATTGGTGCTAGTCTTGCAAGCACGTTGATCATCATGCCCGCAGCTGCGATAAACGCGAAGGTGCGGTCGAGAGATTGTGCTGTTTTCTTGTCCAGGTAACCGAACTGTTCTGCCAAGTTCGTGACGAAGAGGCCTGTTCCACCGAGAACTGCCATCGCTCCTCCCAGGGCCCGTACTTTCGACTGGATAGTGTCAGTTACGTGGCTCACATGGTCAATGCCACGGAAGATGATCCTGAGGTCGTGAACTGCTCCAATAGCACCAAGCGACAGTTTCTAGGCCCTCCTCGCTGCTTCAAGACTTGCAGGAGTAAAATCGTTCAGCTGCATGCTCAACATGAGCAGTCGCAGATACAGCTGCCTCGGTAGATCTCCGAGGACGTCCTTCGTCAACTGTCTTCCATTGGGCGTCGTTACGCCCAGGGCAAGTAGGTCTTCGACATACTGGATCCCCGGCGCTGCATTCAGCATGCGATGGAGGAGATCCTTTCTTTCTCTATCACCGAGACGGTGGACACTGTAGACGCCAGCAAATTCTGGTCCATATTCGTCTTCTCGAATAGTCAGCATGGCGACGCCCTTGTTCGCGTCACCAGGCTGCTCTGGAAGTGTTGACGTCTCGCTACTTTCCTTGTCTGCTGACTCGCATGATGCCAGGTCGTGGCGGACTGGGCGCGGTGGTCGCTGCTGGTGTTGTTGCCGGAATCATCGTTGCTGGGCCGACTCCTCCGTCTGCAGTAGGAGTAGGCGCGGGTTTCATGCTCATCTGGTTCGACATTTGTTTGCTGAGCGAATAGCTGTCGACGCTGAGATCGTAGTCGCCCGGGGATCCCGGTGTCGGAATCGTCGCGTAGAACTGCGAGATCTTGTTGAGAGCCGCAGGCACGTCGGGCGAAGGATCGCATGTCGACGGATTGCCCGGGGATCCTGTGGCCAGCATCGAACTGTCTGCTCGGACTAACCGGTCTTGACCGTTCTGCGACCAGGTCTCTGGACTGTCCGGGGTCGACTGTTTAGGATTGACTGGTGCGGCGGTTGCTTGCGGCTGGACCCATGTAACGTTCTTGCGAGCTGTGGGTCCCGGTAGCCCGGGTCTTGTGTCGCCTTGGCCCCAAACCATCGGCTGACCAGTTTGAGGATCAATCGCTGTTCGTAAAATATCGGTTCTCGTGCTGTCTGCTGCGCTGGTCCCGTCAGGAATCGGGCCCTCGTTCGTCTTTCCCAATATTTTGTTTAGGATTTTCATTTTCTATTTTCACCTCGCCTGTCCTAGTAACGGATCATCAAGGACACTGACAACGTCCAAAGGACACTGACAACGTCCAACAGAGCAGGCAGCTCAAGGATCTCAACCACCTCCTTCACTTCGACAGGTTCCAGCCTCTCCTCCTCCGGCTCCTTCCGGTTGAGTCTCGGCAGAAGCAAAGCTGCTGTCTCAACCAGATCCGACCCGTCGACGTCGCGCAAGAGATCCGTGAATTCCAGTGCTTCAATAGTCTCTGCGACTCCAGAGTCAAGAATGAAGGGGCCCTGGTCCGGCAGCTGGACCCTGAACAAGTCGTCTCCGTCTCTGAGATTGAGAATGTTCTCGCTTCCACGTTTGAACTGGAGCAGTTGAGAATAGCTTCTCAGGGTCAGGGCTCGGCGTTTGAATCGTGGCACTACTCTTCCTCCTCTTGTTCCTCATCCTCACTGTTACTTGCCACAGGATGACCGTCTTCCCCATCTTCCGGCGTGTCAGCCTGTTCCTTCCTGCGCTTTCGTTCTTTCTTCTTGCGAGGCTTTTCTTCGAGCGTATTGTGCAGGATCTCGCCGAAGATCCTTTTCGGTTCGCTCAGCGAGAGACTAGGGATCAAGCTGCCTTGTGGCATGTAGGCAAAGTCGTAATTGACAAACCGGGGCCCGACACTTGTCGTCTGGCCAGTTACACTGTCCTTGACCGAATTAGCTTCATAGATCTGTTCTCCTCGAGTGACGATCCCACGTGCAGCATCCACAAGAGCATGACCACTCATCCTCTTCATGTCCTGGCGGATCTGGTCCTGATATTCCTGGTGGCGCCTTGCAGCTCGCTGCTGGGTCTCGAACGGGTTTTCTGTCGTTGTCATTGTTTCACCTCGCGAGTCCTGGAATCATCTTGTTCTGTATGAGTGATCGGAGCTCGAGCTGACGGGTCTGCAGGCCCTTCTTCAACAGCAGCGACGTCACGTCTGTGAAAGTAGGAGGCTTCAACAGATCTCTAGCGTTTGGAAGACTCGAGAGAATGCTTCTCTCGACATCAACCTGTCTTCGCAGCTCGTTCATCAATGCCGGCTCGACACCGACTGTGAATTTTACTTTGGACATTTTTCTCACTTGATCGGGTTCGCCTGTAGCTCCCTGAGTTCTTGCCGACGGACTGTTAGTCCACGTTGCAATAGGCCCCGGACAACCTCTGACGTCGTCGGCTCACCAAGGAGTCCATGAGTGGCCGCGAGATTCTTCTCAATCTCCAGCTGTTCACGGATCCGGTCTACCAGTGCCACGGGGGCCCGTATCCCCAGATGTATCGTGCTCAATTCCTAGTTCTCCATGAAAATTCTGTTTGCGGCAGCCTCCAGGTGGATGGTTGTTCGAAAAAAGCGGAAACAATTTTCGAGGTGAAAAATCCTGGAAGCTGCTCTCGCAAGAATGATCGTCAACTGTCATAGGCCTCCCGGGCCCTTGAGGAGTCTAGTGTAGCTGCGCGGGTGGCGGAGGACCTCCCCGGAATCAACGTCGAGAAGCACAGATTCGACTCGTGAGACAATTTCGCCCAGCTGCTGATCACGGAACGCGCTTTCATAGACCATCTTCTTCTCGTCCTGGACTGCCTGCCATAATCTGTGACGGCGTGTCCAGGCGGATTCTTTCGCGTGCTTATGCGCCAACAGTAGGACAATGGAATCTAGAGGAATACCGAGTAATAATCAGAGCCATACAAAATCTACAATATCTATTTCGACGGCTACGGGCCCGGCTTCTCCTTCTTCTCCTCGAGATAGGCACGGACTCCTTTTCGAAGAATCATCTCGACCACGTTGCTGATCGGCACTTCTGGCCAGTCACGTGTCTGAGCTAGGTCGCGTTCTTGGCTGATGATGGTTTGAATCTGCTTGTAGAGGTCAGATTCGATCGTTGCTTCGATCCGTATTTTTGTGCCGAACCATGTCTTGACGTCTTCCTTGTCAAGGTCGACACTCGGTAGTTCCCCCATGGTCGACTTGGATTGTTCCTACGCTTCCCGTCCTAAAAGGAATGAGTGTTGAGGCTGGAGTTCACAGTTGTTCCTATGAGACTCTCACACTTCCGCTGCAGTTCCAAGATCATCTTGTGCTGGCCGAAAATGATCGCCATTAGTAATGGGATCTCTTTCACCGTGGAACCCATCTCGCTAGCAGAGAAAGAGTACAGTTCACACTGTCGCATCATATCCTGGAAGACTTCGAGATCCTGCTTGCGCAGGCGCCAGCTGAAGCGATCGAGAAGCGCGAGCGCGGGATCGTCGATTTTTCGCCAGTAAGGAACTCTGAGTCCCATGACGCAAGCTCCATCGGCCTACCTGATATTCAGGAGCTGAGAGCGAAAGTATGCCCAAGGACTACTCACCTGATCCAGTTATGCTCAAAAACAGCTTGATAGCACGCGTCCAATAGTGTTGTAGACTATGAAGATGGTAGTTTGACGGGCTTGACGAGTCAGCGGCCAAGGTCGCGGGCTCGCCTCTTTGTCTTACTGGTGCTTGGAATTATTCTTCTCCTCGCCGGCATCTCGTACCCGGTGCTTCTTTTCATCGGGGCAACCTCTTGCATAGACCCCCTTACTTGCGTGCCACTAGAGGGACTTAGTCTGTTAGGTGGAGGTTTCCTTCTGTACGCATTCAACGCGATCAGAAAGAGGGATCAAGCGAAGATACGGGCGATGAAAATCGGTTTCGCGGTCATTGCCCCTGTAGGCTTTATTCTGGGCGTGTTCACCATAGACCTCTTCACTCCCCCTATCCCGTCTCAAGACCGCATCATCGATGCAGGACTGGGCGACCATCATGATTAAGGCTTGATAACCCCCTATCCCGTCTCAAGACCGCATCATCGATGCCAGTAAGGGAGTTCTAGAATTCGACAGCTTCTTGACGGTAGGATGGACGATAGCGTTCAGCCTGGTCGGTCGTTGGTTGAGAGAGGTTCGAACTATGAGACGAAAACTCCTTGAGATTAGCAGCAACTACGAGGTTCAAGGGCTCCTGAATGACATCAGACATCTCAGATCGGATGCATTCGTTGAAGTCTCCGTCAGCATCTTTCTCGTGCTCATCTCCGCATTCTTTGCTGTCGCAGGTATACTGGTAGGGGGCCGAGTTTCTCTGATGCTTGCGCTGATCTTTCTCTCTCTCTCTCTTGGAACTGTCGCAATGGTGTTCGGCTGGTACGACGTCTATTCTAGGACTGAAAACGTGATGCACTTTGTGGACACGGCGCCGAAACCTCCGGCTGCATCTCCAAAGGTTTCTTGATCGTAGCCTGGAAAAGCAGCTCTTGTTCCTTACAAAACGCGGTGACTGGATATTTTGTCTAGGCCGAGATGCGTGAAAGTGCTGAATCGAGCAAGGATCCTGTACTAGACCAAGATCCCTGAACAGTTGTTTCAGCAGAAGAGTCAGTGATGGGTGACGACTTTGTCCGGAACGATGTAAATGTAACCCTTCTGAGGCGAACCTTGCCTGAGGATTTCGCGATCTCCAGATAGCGATTTCAAGTGCTTCTGAACAGTTGCAAGCTCCATATCGAGGGCTTGGGCGACATCATTGCTAGAGCCCGAAATTTTGAGGTTGCGTAGATATCCCAGAATCTTCAATCGATTTTCCTTCCACATTCTAGTTTTCGCTGATACTTTTCCGGGTTTACCCTTCAGGGTTCTTTGCATTGTTGCATAGGAAACACCGTACTTTTGAGCGAGAGCTTCCATCCGGATCTCCGAAGATACGCGAATTTTCAAGATCTCATTGATCTGCTCTTGGGACAGAAGCTTTCGAGCTCCAACTCGTCCAGGTTTTGCGGCAACTGCTGCATCAATCAGCTTCGGGTCGACGAGTGGCGGGTGAGATCCCTTCTCCCAAGAAACTTGACCGTTCTCATTCGTTGTCTTATTAGATCCCTTGTAGAAGGGGAGGTTGAATATCCGAAACATCAAACCCTCGGTAAGACCTTCTGCTTTAGCTGCGCCTCGAACGGTTTGGTGTGTCTCAGCGATTAGCTTGAGAGACCCTTCGACTTTACGAGCTTTCTCACTGTTCACTCTTATGAGATGATCAGGCCCAAGCTCGTATCCTCATGGCAAGAGTCTTGAGCTGTAATCCCAGTAACCTTTTCTGAGCCTCTCTATCTGTACCTTGTGCCCAGCCGCCGCCATTTCCTTCGGAGGATGCTTTTGCTGGAATTTGACGTGGTAATATCCGGAACGCTCTAGTTGGTGTTGCGCCCAGTGAATTGCCTTTGAGACTTCATCGAATCCGCTCAACGATCTTGCCACAGACTCCCTAGCTTTGCCGATTTTTTGCGCTACTTGGGAAGGGGTCACTCTGGTTGCTTTCTCTCCCAAAGTCCGGGAACGCAGAATCGTTTCAGCAGCCCACACGCCAGCAGATCTCACGTCTTGGGCGCTGAACGTCCAGGTGTTACTGTCGGATTTCACTACCTTCCAGAATTCGAGGCAGGCTACGCAGGTCTCTTGCTCTGAGCGCTTCGGACCTAATTTCTGCAGCAAGATGGCTCGGCGGGTAACAGCCCCTGTTACGATCCGTTGCTTCTTGTTGCGTAACAACTCTTGTTACGTAACATGGCCTGTTACAATGATTTTTAACATTTGTTCGGTGGTTTGAGATCAGCTTCGAAAAAGGCCCTCCCGAACCCTCCTCTGGTCAATCAGAGGAGTTTGACCCGGTCTTTCTGGCTGGTTCAGGTCGTTCGGGAGCTCCTCCGAAACAGCAGAAAGGAGAAGAAAAAAGTCGTCATCAAAGACGAACGACCTGAACGTCGAACAACATGTGGAGCCGCGATGAGCGAGACACAGGAGAAACCGAAAGAGTTCCCGTCAGTTGGCGGGTCGCACTACCAGGAAGGAATAATCTATGAGCAAATACTGGACTCTTCCGGCTACGCCAAATTTGCAAGAAACGATAGTGGCGAACTCTCCGAAACGATCAAACCCTTTGATGCCACGTCTGACAGTGCTGCGAAGAAAACTTTCCGAGTACTAGATCCCAACCATCTTCCCTGGCTCGCTGCTTCGGATCCCGAGTGCTTCAAGTCCGTAGAAGACGAATACCTGTTTTCCGCTATTGCGGGCTTTCTCGAGCTGTACATTGACTTCACCGACAAAAGACTGTACAAGGTCATAGCCGCCTGGATAATGGCCACGTGGCTCCTGGAGACATGGCGCGTCGCTGCGCCTCTCTACGTACTAGGACCCGTGAATTCAGGCAAGACAACCGTTCTAGAATGTCTTGAGCAGGTAAGCTATCGTGGGATCCGCGGCGGATCCATGTCGACGTCGACGATGTTTCGCCTGGATGATCAGTACCATCCCACTCTGCTGCTTGACGAGAGCCAGATCTACAATCAGGATACAATGGGAGAGGCGCAGGCTCTGATCAACGAAAGATATCGCAAGGGTGGAAAGGTATGGCGGATTATCGGCGAGGGGAAGGACATGATCCCTAACGCCTTCAAAGTCTTCGGATTTTCAGCGTTCGCATCCAATCATCCACCCTGGGAAGCGCTCAGCTCTCGAGCCGTACTAGTAAGGATGGAGAAGAACCGGGAAAAAGTTCGTCAGACCCTCACACCGGTTTTCGAACTGCAAGGCAAGGAGCTCAGAACTTGGCTCCTCCAGTATCGTTTCAAACACCTCCAGCTGTGGACGCCTCAATATGAAGAGGAGGATCCCGTCGACAGGCTACTGGAAAAACTAGGTGACTATCGAACTCGCGAGATCGGATACGCCCTCCTCAAAGTGGCACCAGAGAATGAGCGGCAGACAGTCTTGGGCTATCTCGAATCCCTTGAGAAAACTCACCAGGCACTGGAAAACACAGCCTATCTTGCAGACTACGTTGTCGCACTGAACAGATGTGAACCGGAAAACAGCAAGGTTTCAGCCCAGGCAGTACGATACCAACTAGCGATTCTCAGAGGTGCTTTTGATGACAAAGGCAAGATCATCTCGAAGGAAATTCCAAAGCCTCAGTCGGTGATGAAAGCCCTTCGGACTCTCGGCTTTCAAGATACCCGAATGAGTAGCAACGGTGCCACAGGTGTCACTTGGGACAAGGAACTGCTCGATCGGCTTACACTGAGATACAATGTCAAAGATGCTTCAAAAGCTTCAGGAACTTCAGGAACAAACGTGAACGGTCCTGAAGCACCTGAAGAGCCTGACGCAGATCGGGGCCAGCGACCCCTCGAGACAGCCGCCATTTCCAGTGATACCACTCTAGGCGGAACATACCCCTTGTCGAAAGAGAGAGGAAAATGTGCTAGTTGTCAGCGGGAAGGGCCTCTCCAGGTAAATGGTGATGGAGCATTCCTAGTCTGCAGTGACTGCTACACCCTGTCGGAGATCAAACCTTGACAGAAGAGAGCATAGTGACCGAGACATCGGTGATTGCAGCGTCAGAGGATCCAGCAGATGACAGAGGCTTCTGTCCTTCGTGCGGCGAAAAGCTCACTGAGTCATTCTACGAACACACGACAGTTTTTCATTCACAGAACGGAGAAATCATCATTCTGAATAATCCTCTCTACGAGCTGGACTCGATACCTCTTGGCGCTGGCGTCTTCGTCCGATACTTGGACCATGTATTCTTCAAAAATGTAGAATCCGAGGCAGAGCAGCTTCCTCGAGAAATGAACGCAGCCGGCCTCCTGGACTACCAGGACGAAAGAGCTGTTCGTCTCAAATGGGAGCATTACGATCAGCCCAACGAATCCGGGACCTCCAGAACGAGGTCTACGGGTATCACCATCTTGAAGAGTACAATTCTTGAGGTCAGGAAGCTCTCGTGAAAATACCGGCTATCCGACCGGCTATCTTATTAGTCAGCATGATTCGACTGACGTCTTGAGGAAAAAACGAGTGCAGTCAAAAACTACACGTCAAACCACTGAACTAGTATTCCAGCAAAGACAGCTCCACGTTGAAGACATAGAATTCGTCAAGGCTCTCGGAAGAATAGATGGCACAAACCTAGTGATCGAACGCAGCACGAAACAATATCGACTGAAGCAACCGATCACCGTCCCGCTCGACCAGGTGCTTGCACTTGGCCACAAGGGACTTGTCCGCTACATACTCGAAGGACTCACGTCAAGCAGGCCTTCACTGATTCCACTGATTGTTCAGAACAAGAGCCTGATAGAACTTGCGCGACATTTTCTGAGACGATACAGCGGCAGCATCATGAGCCTCTACGCGTACACCAACACTGTCGCAGCCTACGCCAAGAGTTGGGATGCTACTCCGGACCAACTCATCACCGACGCGCGCAAGAACAAGAAGAGAATCAGTCACCATGAGAAAGCAATAGAAGAATACATTGCCCAACTCCAGGACGCGGGCAGGACACCTGGGCGAATACACGGTGTCGCGAAACAACTGCGCACCTGGTACCGATGCAACGGTGTCGAACTGAAACTGTCAACAGTACCAAGGCCCAAAGTCACCTACAAAGATCGGTCCCCAACGCAGCAAGAGCTAGCATTACTTCTTGACGCCGCGGACCTACGTGGAAAATGTGTGGTCAGTCTGCCGGCACTTGGAGGATTTCGAGAGACAACACTCAGCCTCCTAAAGTACCGACATGTCAGAGAAGACCTGGAGAAGGGACTTGACACGATCCACGTCCATGTTGAACGCGACATTGTGAAGGGGGAGTACGACTCCTATGACACGTTCATTCGCGGCGAGGCCATACAATATTTGAAACAATATCTTGACGCTCGTCGAACAGGACGATTGGATCCCAGGATCAAACCCGAAACCATCACTGACAATTCGCCGCTAATCAGGGACGCATTGTGGGACAAGACCCGCGGCTCGGATCAACCGAAACCGGTCGGACCCAAGGCAATCTACAAACTCGTCCACGAACTCTTCGTCAAAACCGGACTTGTGAAGCCAGGCGACAAACACTACACGCTTCGATTTCACACATTCCGGAAATTCTTCAAGACCAACCTTGTAGCTGCAGGAGTTCCAGAAAGCCACGCGGACTATTTCCTGGGACATGTCAGTGATACATACAACCAAGTTCGAGATCTAGGAGTCGATAAGCTCAGAGCTAGCTATTCGAAAGGACAACTGGGCATTCGCCCACAATCACAACAGAACCTGACTAAGACACTGATCAGCTTGATCCAGGCAGCCGGCAAGGATCCGTCACAATACCTCAACAACAAAGCACTTTCAGAGCCTAACCGGGTAGCGTCAGAAAACCCAGACCAGCGTGACGCTAGAATACTGTTGTCAGAGCTCACGGACTACTTGATGCAACGCGTGCAACAACAGCGGCAACCCGTTAGTACCTGAATACCCCAAGTGTCGCCATACGTATGTGGTGGGCCCGCCCGGATTCGAACCGGGGACCGTCAGGTCTCTCAGTGTTTGACGTATGAGCCTGCCGCTCTCTCAGTCTCTTGACCGGGAGAAACCTGGCTGAGCTACGGGCCCGCAAGTCCCAATAAAACCAACTCAATTCTTAATGCTTTATCTCGGCCCGGGCCTCCTGTAACCAGTTTCTGCTCGGGAAGGTAACGATACAAGCATGAACGGAAGCTAGCTCTAACCGTTGACAGCATTACTGACGAGTCTGGGTCTAGAAAATGTTACGAGGCTTCTCAAAGAACAAGCGTGGCATAGATACCATTATCGCATCACTGCTCATGGTAGTCATAGTCGTCATTTCGTCAGTCATGGTCTACGCCTACGCGACCGGTCTCTTGGGCGCTTTAATGCAAGCACCCCAAGGCGTGAAAGAGTCCATGAGTCTCGAATACCCATTATTCTCTCCGAACAACAACAACGTAACACTGTATCTTCGCAATACCGGCTTCAGTCCCATTACAATTACCGGCTACTATGTGAGAGATGCGTACGGTAGCGGCTACGCAAAGTCCAGTTGGACCCAGGGCCCAACGTTCAACCCGACAACGATCGGGATAGGAAGCTTACTGATTTCCAATCTTTGCAGCGGATGCGCTAACACCGGGACTGCGTTTACGTTTCAGCCTGGGAACGCTTACACCGTGACACTCACAACTTCCAAGAACGCACAATTCTCCTTCAGCGTCGTTCGCTAGACACATTGGGCCTTACTAGAATCACCCAGTAGTCTTGCATATGCCCGTGGGCGCCGGATAGGGATTACTAGCGATCCTAATATCCGGTGTCATCTCACCGTTACTAGTAGAGTGATAGATAGCAACGTAGTCGGCACATCCCTCGGCCAGTTTGAATACCGAACTCTGGATTGAAGTGGTAGCGTCAATCCTGTCATATGATCCCGACACGCATGATATTCTCCCGTTGCAGTAGGCGAATTGCATATACTGCGGAAGTGTCAGGAAGTACACGCCAACCGGGACCGTACTCGTGAAAGTAACGAAATAATCGAAAGTATCTGGGACACCTCCTTCCCTCCAGCCTGTAGAATTAATCGTACAAACGCGACTGCTGGTACCACAACTATTCCATAGGGGTTGGTATGGCGGTGGTGGGATCGAACTCGGAGGCGGGTCAAGGCTGGAGGGTGGGGGTGGAACGATTCTAGGAGCATTCACTCCGCGGAAAAAGGTGAATCCAGCAGAAGACACGGCTAATCCGAGGAAGAGAGCCAACAATATGACTACAACAAACAGAATCCCTATCACAACAACGTATGGCGTCCTGCTGGGTGTGGGTTCCATTATCGGTTGAAGGGCGACCTTCATGAGACACACATGGAAGTCAAGCTAGATATAAACAGGAACGGTCGCCGCATTGAGACTTGATCAAATCCGAAGGCATCGATTCGATTTCCAATCTTTAATAGACTGATTTTATCCTCGTTCGAATCGCCGCCGGCTAAGATAAAGCGGGCCGCCGTTCTCCTCGTTGGAGGGCGCGAGCTCAGTGGTAGAGCAGCGGACTCAGCAAACCCTGAGGCTGTAGCTGTTAAGGAATCCACTGCAGCAACCCGTTGGTCAGAGCGTGTTGGCATACGCGGCCAAAGGTTCGAACCCTCTCGGCGGCGCCAATCATCCCACTTTCAAATTAGAAACTCCACATCAGAGGGCCATCGTTCTTCGAACGAAGCAGTTGTAATCAACAATGGTCCTGATCGCTTTCGGTGATGGACTGTGCTTGGAGCTACTAGCTACGAATAGCGAGTAACAGTACGACTAATAACCCGGCCAGCCAAAACTCTAGAGAGTAGACGTTCCGCAATTAGAGCTAGTGTCCGGCTAAGCATATGAAACTGAACCAGGCACCGTCGGGCGAGATACAAGTACTAGACTCAGGGTTCACCGACCAGGTAGTCCTCGACACCGTGAACGAAGACGTCCTACGAATCAAAGCCGTCATCTGCAATTCGTTAAATGACCTGAATAGGTTGTACTTCGTGGACAGGGCATTGTACGCGAATACTCCGCAAATGCCAATGTACTATGAGTTTACTCCGGGAAAGATACGTTTGATGAGGACACCAGTAGTGATCTCTGATGTCAAGCTCTACTGTGTAGAGAAAGTCTGGGGCGTTCACACACTGAGAATAACACGCTAGCTGGATCCATACCCACCGAGCGGGCTAGCCGGTTTTTTCTAGTATGATCTCAATTGTCGACACGTTGCGTGTCTCGCCTTCTTCCCCCAAAACCTCTGAACCGATCTTGACTTCCTTGATGTTCACTTTTCCTTGGAAGAATCTTCGGCGGACGACTTCTACAACGTCGACGGCGTGACTGATCGATTTTCCGCGTGCTTTGACCGTTAACTGCTTCTGGCCCATGTTGAAGTGCATCATTACCGCAGTTGCATAAGCCATCAAAGGCTTCTTCCCGATGAACACAGTGTCTGCTGGAATTGTGCTACGAGGTTTCACGCTTGCTGTCTTTCCTTCCTCGCTGATCCGTTCGTGTTGTTGGCCCATGTACGACGTTCACTTCTTAGTAGCTTGCTATAGCTCTAAGGTCCGAGAGCTGTCTAGTAATGTCTTAAGGCTTGCTAATGGGAATAGAAAAAGTTGAGATAAGAAAGAAAAGAGGGAGAGAGGAAAAACGCCCGAGCAGGGATTTTTTGTTTACTAGAGGATTTCGCGCGTGAGTGCCTCTCTAAACTTGACACGACAGTCTTGGCACTGGAAGAGTCCAATTAGTACGTTCTTCTTCGACTTTCCGCCCTTCAGTTCCCAGACCTTGGCCGGCTTCGGTACGTCAGCACCACACTTTGGACAGACTACTTTGTAGAACTGGCTTGGCAGAGTTAGCTCCGTCTTTGAAAGGTCAGGGCTCGCAGGTACGCTGGGCACAGTCTCGGTTGTAGGTATTGCTGTTTGCACTTGTGAAACGTCTGGGCTCACCATCGTTGAAGACGTTTCGATTGCAGGTACGTCGTCCACTACTTTTACGACTAGCGCGTCCGCGACATCTTCCGCAGCGTCAGCGTTCGCAGTTGACTCGTCGAATACTGGTCCAATGTCAGCGCTCACGGTTGGCACTGTAAACGAAGATGGAGTCCAGGCTTGAACGGGGGCCTCTGGCGTGACCGTGGCTGGGGCGTTATTGGTTTCCGGGTTGGGGAAGGATGTGCCGTTAGTCTGTGGCTGGATCTGCGGTGATGGGCTTGCCTGACCACCGATGTCCGCTACGATGCGTTGAGGAAGAGTCGGCGCCGTGGGGATCATTGGGGTAGATATTGGTGGCGATTGCAGGGACGAGTTTGTTGCGGGAACAAAGACGGATGGCTTGTCTGGTATCGTTTTTGTCCAAACATCAGCTGTCAAGGGTTTCGGTGCTATCGCGGGATAGTTTTGCTTGAACTCTGCGGGTGCGAGGGGTTTGGTCTCGATGTGGGATAGTACGTCTATCATCTGTCTGATGTCTTCGATGCTCTTGAGGTTTCTTTGTAAGAGTCCCTTGAATTCTTCGCGTTGCGCGCGGTATTCTGACTCGTTCACTTCTCCGGTGACGTATTTTGTTTCGAGGTTCAGCAATCGTTGTGGAGTGTTGGCAATCTGGTCCTTTGTCTCTTTGAGATGGTCGTTCAGTGTATAGCCCAGGACGTTGATCCTGTCTTGCAGGTCTTGGGATGCTCTTCCATAATCCTCGTGGATTGTTCGCATTTTTTCCTTGTAGCCGTTGATTTCACTGATCAGTTTCTCTAAGGTTAGGTCGTTTAGTCCCATTTTTTTCTCCTAGGGAATTCCTGTCTACTGGGTGAAATGGTAAAAGGATTCGAAGCCGCAAAACGCCAAAAATCAACTGTCTAAAGCAAGGATAACGACTGCAGATAACAACGGCGTTGTCAAGTAGTCCAATAGAAACATTGAGGTTTTAACTTGCTGTGCTAGAGCAAAATTGGGTAAAACACAACAAATCAACCATTTTTCGTTTCGCATATAAACCAAAACCGTGTTGTGGCCCCCACAAGAGACTGGTCTCTTTACTGTTACAATCCCACAACCTATTGCGTGCACTAGAATCCTGATCATCTGCTTGTAGCGAAACCACACCTCAACGTGTCAAGAACTCACTTTGCGAATTGCCCTGTCAAACGAGCGTTTAGAGGAAGAAGATAGACAATGTCCTACAAGTCCTTGAAGAACTGGGAGAGGGGCCAATCGTCGCCTCTACTCTCAAGAATAGGTGAACGCGTCCACCACCAAGAACCGCTCAAAGAGAGAATATCGCAGTGCATGTACAGGCTCAAAGTACAACAGAACCGGCTCGAAGGAGCCAACCTGAAAACTCAACAACACGACAAGATGCTCTTCGATAAGTGCGTCCAGGCCCAGATGTCTAAGGACACAGCGCGAAGCACAATGTACGCCAACGAGATCGCAGAGATCCGCAAAATGGCCAAGGTTACCATGCGAAGCGAACTCGCAATCGAACAAGTAGTCCTCCGCCTCGAAACCATCCAAGAATTCGGAGATGTAGCTGCAACGATGGGGCCAATCGCAGGAGTCGTCAGCGCTATCAAGAACCAGGTCCAGGGAGTAATTCCACAAGTCGGCTACGAGCTCGGAGAAATATCGGAAGCGCTCAACGGTGTAGTCATCGAGGTCGGCGAAGCCACTGGCACGAGCTACGATCTTGAGACTTCTGGCATGGAGGCACAGAAGATCCTGACCGAAGCGAACACCATAGCAGAAACTCGGATGCGTGAAAAATTCCCGGAGTTACCCTCGCCAGCAGGCGTCTACGAACGCCCTGCTGAGCCAGTATTACCGAGGTAGGAGGATAACTCCACCCAATTTTTTCATGAGGACATGAAAATGATTGCCTTAGACCAAGTTAGAAGATTTCTCGGACGATCGCTCCAAGATCCATACGGGAGGACGTTCGGCAAGGTTGTCGGTATCTCCGCGAGTCTCAAAGACGAGGTTACAGCAGTAGGAATCGAAGTAGGCAACGGTGAATTTGCCCAGTGTCCCGGAGACCGGATAACGATCAACGGAGACAACCTGGTCCTTGCGCCGGCTTGGAAGATTGAAGCTGAAGAGTTCCGAAAGGAATTCGACATCGTAACTAGGCGTCTCAAAGCTCTCGACGAGCTGTTCAGTCTCGGAGACATCCAGAAGGACGTCTATGAGGATCTTAGGAAACAGCACGAGGATGCAATCAACGAGCTGAAGTCGAAAAGGGAACAGTTACTTCAAATTCTGTCAGAACGCACCGGCACTCTAACCACGCAGCTCCGACAGCTCCAGACTCACCTTGCAGGAAACAAGATGCTCCATTCCTCTGGAGAGTTTGATGATGACAATTACAAGGCGGCCAGCGACGCGATAGAAATCGGCCTCATACGCGCCACTGCGGAAAGGAAGGATGTCGACTCGATCTTCAGCTACCTGTCCAAGCTCGACTCGACCCCGTCAAGGTTCGTGCCTTCGCCTCAGCAAATACCAGTCCAGACTCAGTCTCAACCCGCGTCCCAGACCCAATCCCAGGGACAGGTTATGGTACTCCACGTGAGAGAGACCTAGGAGCTGAAGAGCCTGTTTCGGAAGCTAGAGGAGAGAGTTCACCCGATACCGCTCAAGGAGCGGATAAACCAGGCACTTTTCCGACTCTCCAGCCAGAAAGACAAACTGGAGCACATGTCCGCACGGCTCCAGCAGCGGGACAAGGAAATGTTCCAAAGATGCATTGGAGCGCAATTGTCCAAGGACAACGCTCACGCCGCCCTCTACGCAAACGAGTGTGCCGAGATACGCAAGATGGCGCACATTACCCTCAGCAGCGAGCTTGCACTGGAAAGAGTAGTTCTCCGTCTACAAACCATCGAGGAATTTGGAGACATCATGGCCCAGATCGCACCTGTAATAGGCGTTGTACGCGAGACTCGCGGAAGGATAGCGGGAGTAATTCCCGAAGTTGCCACCGAACTCGGCGAAGTGAACAACATGCTCAGCGACATGAGCCTCGAAACCGGCGAAGTCCAAGACCAGGAACTCGACATGGGAGCCTCAAGCGCCGAAGCGAAGAAAGTATTGGAAGAGTCTAGTACGATCGCATCACAACAGATGAGAGAGAGATTCCCGGAGCTGCCGATGCCTGAGTCTCGTCAGCCTACTCCCGCGAAGAGTGACGCACCAGAAGCGAAGATCCCCGTTGCCATAACCTCCGGCGGATACGAAGAGGCTCTTCCCATCGAAGATAGGCTCCTCGACTATATCAAAAGCCACGACGGCGAACTAAGTGTCAACTCCTGCTCCGCGGAACTTTCGATTTCTACAAACGACATTAGACGGTCACTCCAGAAGCTCAAGGATGATGGAAGAATAGTAATGGACTAGAACCAGCCACGCCAAAAGCGAACAGTTCCAGTCTCATCGGGGGAGTCACACATCTCGGCTTCTGAAGAGCTTGAATCTCTAGCCGTAAGATACGCGAAAGAAGCGATTGAGCTAGAAAAGAAAGGATCCAAAAGGCTTGCGGCCACAAAGTACCAGCGAGCAGTAGAGGTACTGCTGAAACTCTGCTCACTCTATCCCTCAGCTCCCCAGAACAAGGTGTACATGGAACACGCAGAGGTTTATCGGAAGAGGATCCAAGAACTATCCGCAGACCAGGAACCCATTCAACACCCTTCGGACTCGACTGAGACCAAGGACTCGAAGAACATCAAGTTCGACCAGTGGGTCTTAACCGAAAAGCCGGACATCACATGGGACGACATTGCAGATCTCGAAAAGCCGAAGCGAGCCATCGAAGAGTCAATAATATTCCCGGTGCGTCGGCCCGATCTGTTCCCGCTCGGCTGGCCTCGTGGAATACTATTCTTTGGACCACCTGGATGCGGTAAGACGCTGCTGGCAGCTGCGATTGCGAGCGAGATCAAGGGCGTATTCTTCTGCGCTGACGCAGCATCCTTGATGTCGAAATGGCTGGGAGAGTCCGAACGAAACGTCTCACAACTGTTCACGAAAGCACGGGAAAACGCGGAGAATGGTCAACCTGCAATTGTGTTCATCGACGAGATAGACTCTCTGATGGGAGTGCGCGGCGAGGAAGTTGGGGGAGAAGTCAGGGTAAGAAACCAGTTCCTGAAAGAAATGGACGGAATACTTGACAAGAACAAGAACCAGCACGTGTACTTGATAGGCGCTACGAACAAGCCTTGGGTTCTCGACGAGCCCTTCATCCGACGGTTCCAGAAACGAATCTACGTGCCACTACCAGACGTCAAAGCAAGAATGGACATGTTCCAGATCTATGCCGAGGATTTGAAGTTCGACAACAATGTGGACATGGCCCAGCTTGCAAGGCTGACAGAAGGATATTCTGGCGGCGACATTCGAGACCTCTTCCAGGCCACTCAGCTCAAGGTAGTTCGAGATTTCTTCCAACATGGAAAGGCAACTGATCCAATTGCCATACCAGACCCAATAACGATGGAGGACTT
This sequence comes from Bathyarchaeia archaeon, assembly GCA_035656295.1. Taxonomy (GTDB): domain Archaea; phylum Thermoproteota; class Bathyarchaeia; order 40CM-2-53-6; family 40CM-2-53-6; genus 40CM-2-53-6. Next base: position 1,040,741 of record DASRSU010000008.1, read on the forward strand.
CCAGGCGATTCTGACGACTCGTCGTCCAAGCGTCTCAACTGGGATTCTGAAGCGGTACTACGACTGGGACGAATCGTTCAAGGCGTTATGAGGAGGACTGCACACGCTGAACCTTGACGGTACTGATCTTCGCATCCTCGCAGAGCTTGTAGAGAATTCGAAGCAGTCGTATGTAGAAATCGGACGAAAACTCGCGCTACACCCTAACGTCGTGGCCTACCGAGTAAACCGGCTCGAGGAAGCAGGCATCATACGAGAATACACAACGCTGGTGGACTTTTCCAAACTCGGCCTCTCAGAACAGGTCATAGTGGCCGCGAACTTTCCACCGAACACGTCACGAGACGATATTCTGAAACAAATCTGCGACATTCCAGAGACGGTTAACGTGATCAGTTCTTTGGGAACACCGGAGGGTCTTGTCTTCATTGTAGCACGCAACAAGGAGGACGTTAACGCTGTACTGTCGAAACTGCGATCGATGAACTTGGCAATCGACTTCGCATCCTCAGTAATCCGGACCTATGACGAAGGTCGTCTAGGCACGTTCCTGAGGGCCATGGCGGGTACGGACCCGAGGTTCTAGTTGAACATTGGAAAGGCCCGCATGGATGATTATCATATTGTCCGCTTTGGCCCCGACAGATATCGCCGATTGGGTCGCGATTGCCGTGCTAGCCCTTGCATCCATGGAATCCATAGTCGCTGGTTTCGCGCTTGACCTGTTGAAACCGGGGAATTGGATCCTATTTATGATAATTCCTCTAGTTAGTTTGCTTGCGTCTTTGTCGAACGGTTCGCAGAGAGAAAGGGAAGAGCTGGCGTTCGTTGCCTACGGTAGTCGTCGAGGACATATTCACTTTCGATACTTTCTCAAAGGAGTCATTATTTCCGTGATAGGTATTTTTCCAGTTCTAGCCGCACAGGTTCTTCTTTCGAACGCGTCGAGCGGGTTGGTGGTAGCGGCGGTAGCCTCTGTCGGTGCCGGCTTCTTCTATTCAATTCCGAGCTTTCGTCGTCTGGGATCAGGTCACTTCGTAGGACGGTACAAGAGATAGTTGACACATCTGCTCAGCGCCCACTCTTTGCAAGTAGAATATCTCACCAACCAAGGCTGCCTGAGACTATACGATAACGGAATCTCGTTTGAGATGCAAACAGGCGATTTCCTGGCTGTTCTAGGTGGTTCAGGTTGGGGAAAATCGACACTGGTCAACGTAGTTCTAGGGCTTGAGAGGCCAACTAGCGGCACGTTACACTTGAAGGCGAGAGACGTCACGGCCAGTTCGTTCGTGAAAAGGTGTGCGCTGACAAAGATTGCTGCTGTGTTCCAGAGACCTACGAGCCTGTCTGGAATGACTGTTTTGCAGAATTTGCGGTTAGCACTGTCTCTGGCAGGAATTCCTAGAAAGGAACGAGAAGGTCGAATCCGTGAGTCTCTTGGATTCTTCGGGCTGGAAGGGATCTGGAATAATTATCCGGAGCATCTTAGTGCTGGACAGAGGCGTAGGATAGATCTTGCTAGGGCGGTCGCTATCCGACCCGAATTATTGGTTCTCGACGAGCCGACTTGCGATCTTGACTCATCAGCTACGAACCTTGTGATGCCTCTGCTGAGAGGATTGAACAAGGAACATGGAACCTCTATCTTCATGACCACGGCAATTCCTCGACAAGCAACTTCTGCTACGCGATCATTTCATTTGACACCCCCGACATTGCTGACTTCTGCGAATAGGACGGCTTGAGCGGGGGTTGTGCTTGTTCGAGCAGAACTCGTCAGTTCTCGAAAAGATCCGGGAAGCGGTGAAGCCTACTCCGATCAAGCAGCGCATAGACCATGCAACCTTCCGGTTACGAACCCAATCTAACAAGCTGCAAAGGTCAATTGACCAGATGGAGTCTCGAGAATCTACAATCCACGAGAAATGCGTCAAAGCATTAGAGGCTAGAGATACTCAGACTGCCACAGTTTTCGCGAACGAGTGTGTAGAAGTCAGGAAGCTGTTGAAGACCTCTGTCAAAAGCCAGATTTGCCTAGAACAGGCGGTTTTGAGGCTTGAAACGATAGAACAGTTCGGCGACATGGCACACGGCATGAGCATGGTGAAAGGGATTCTCGGAAGCATCAGAGGAGAACTTGCTGGCAAGCTTCCAGAAATCTCAACGGGGATAGGGGACGTCGAGGATTCTCTTGAGAGGCTCACCGGTGAGATTGGCCAGACTATCGATGCCGAGGGTGTCTCCATTCCGTCAAACGATGAGTCGGCACGAATCCTGAGAGAAGCGGATCTAGTCGCGGAACAGAAGATGAAAGAAAAATTCCCGGAAATTCCAAACACTACTGCTGGTGCAAACAAACTCAGGTAGATGAAGACTAATGATCTCAACAGAACTGGAGGTAAAGGCACTTCTCGGAAGAAGAGTCACTGACAATTACGGCAGAAGTATCGGACGGATCATCGCGATTGATCGAAATGCATTCGGTGAGATGGAAGGGGTCCAGGTTGAAGCGGCGGCAGGACAGATAGTCGAGGCCAAAGCAACCCAGCTCGCCGTAACACCTAGTACCGTCAAACTTACCGCTGACTGGAAGGTCCAGGTTGACCTGTTGGTCTCGGAATTGTCGCTGATGCGGAAACGAGTGCTAGCACTCGGGTCCTTGAAGGATTCAAAGGATATCGACTTGGAAATCTACGAGGAACTCCTAACAGCTCAGAGGGCGGGCTATGCGGACAAGCTCGCCATAGGAAGACAGCTGGTGGAACTGATGAAACAGAGACTACGCGACGTTACTGGACAAGTTGGATCCTTGACGAGGCATCTTGCAACTGCAAAACTCGACCACAAAAGCGGCGTCCTAGACGAGCAGTCGTTGAGAATCACTGAGGACTCGATCCAACCCACACTAGCGCCATTGATCGCGGAAAAGACGGATCTTACAAAGTCACTACGAGAACTTGAACCCGTCCTGGCGGACCAACACGTGTCCCTCTCGCGTTAGACATTGCTCAATTTCTTACACGAGATCGTGTCGTAGTCAAATCTCGTTTTTCACGAGAGCTCCTTCCAAGATCTCTTCGGCCCTCCCGGAACAGGAAAAATCGTGTCCGAACACCCACGAAAACACCGTTGCACGCACAAGGAATTAGGCCCCATGCGCATTCATGCTCGAATAAAGCCAGCTTGAGGCAGAGAAATCACATTTTCAAATTTTCACAAAAAATAAGGTTTCTTTTTTCTAGGGCCCGGGGGTAGCCCAGTCGCGCGCGCGAGCCCGAACGAAAAACACGTGAAAAAACCATGATTTCCCTTGAGCCCGCACGGGTTCATACTCGACCAGAATAAGCACCTAGAAGAACCAGCAGTGCACACTCCTCATATCCTCTAGCAGTTCCAGCACAATCCCGGATTCAAAATGCTTCCCGTAGAATCGCCCAGAACAAGCCCTGACCAAGGAATAAAGCACGCGATTCCCTACCTGCACGCCCTCACGCTTGAATCTGCATTAAGTCGGGTAGTCAACACTACTGACTAACAGCGACTTTACGGCTAGAATCCCGCAAATCGCGTATGATCAGCCCGTCCAGCGAGGGAGCTCAAAAGAGAAAATTCTAGCAAGAGGAGGACTCTTCGCAAGCCAATTATCAGACCATGCTATAGCTTGGGCAAGGGCGAGCGCGACACGCCCGCCTCGAGAGAGCCGGGCTGAGGGAAGACACTTTGATCTTCACAGTGAGGCTTGGGTGTTAGTGCCGCGGGCGACAGGGACCATAAAGGTTCCAAACGCGAACCTCGCCCCCTCAAAAACCATCCAGGCCCAAACGTACAATCTTATTATTCCAACACTAGGAAACGTCCGACCATAGGAGGAGCCAATGGACCCGGCCGAACGCATCGAACTCATAACACGTGGAACAATCGAGATCATCCAGAGACAAGAACTAGAACAACTGCTCGCCAAGACCAGGAAGCCCCGCGCGTACTGGGGCTTCGAACCCTCCGGAAAGCAGACAAGAACAATGCCTGCACGGAATGATGCACATCGGACAAGGACTAGTATGCGGCAACAAGATCAAGGACCTCATCCAAGCCGGCTTCCACTTCACAATCTTGCTAGCCGACTGGCACGCCATGATCAACAACAAATACAATGGCGACATGGACAAGATACACACAACCGGCGAATACTTCATCCACTGCTTCACAGCCCTCGGAATCCCGCGAAATAACGTCGAATACATCTGGGCATCCGAACTAGCGGCAGAAAGCGAATACTGGAACCGAGTCCTCAAAATAGCCAAAGTCACAACAACCAACCGAGTCATGAGAGCATTACCCATACTCGGACGAGAACTAAAGACCCAGGACACAGACGCCGCCAGCATCTTCTACCCATGCATGCAAGCAGCCGACATCTTCCAGATGCAACTGGACCTCGCATGCGCCGGAATCGACCAACGAAAAGCACACATCCTAGCCCGTGAAGCAGGCGAACGACTCGGATGGGGCAAACCAGTAAGCCTCCACATCCCACTCCTGATGGGACTCGGCGGAGCGCAGGGCTTTGAGAAGGCGAGCTTCGACGAAGACCCCAAATTGAGCCAAGTAATCGCCGCCAAAATGTCGAAAAGTAAGCCCGAAGACAATATCCTCATTCACGACACCCCCGAACAAATAGCGGACAAGATGCGCAAAGCCTACTGCCCTCCACGAATTGTCGAAGGAAACCCAGTCCTTGACTATTGCCGCCTCCTAATCTTCCCAAGAGAAGAGCCACTCATACTGGAACGCGACAAGAAATACGGAGGAAACCTAGAATTCAACAAGTACGAGGAGCTAAAACAAGCCTATGTCGCAGGCAGCGTCCATCCAGAGGATCTGAAAAGGAACGTGTCCCGAATTTTATCGGAGAGACTCAGCTCCGTCAGGGAATACTTCAAGAAAAATCCAACACCCCTCCAAGAGATGCGCAAAATCAACGCCTCGTGAAAAGCAATTGCAGGTGCCAAAGAGACTTCGGGATCGGGCTCGGCTCCGAAACCCGAGGATTGACTACTACGCTTGGAAGATGGAGCAAACCCAAGAAGTGCTGCAACAGCTCCTCAGCGAATCAGAGGCAGGAGTGCCCATAGTTGTTGAGGGACGTCGTGACGAAGCTGCACTGCGAAAACTAGGAATCAACGGCATAATCCATTGTCTCAAAGCTCGGGGAGAATCCAGGTTTGAGTTTCTCGAGAGGTTAGACGGTTCAGACGAGGCAATACTATTGACCGACTTTGACAGGGAGGGTAGGGAGTTGACAGAGTGGTTGCACAACGAACTGTCTCGCCGAGGTGTGAGAAGTGATTTTACACTATGGCGAAGGATTAGATCACTCGCAAGGACAGAAGTTCATGCAGTCGAAGAGCTTCCCAGTTTCATCCGGGCACTAGAAGCAAGGTCCCAGGGCCTTAGACAAGTCGACCCACAGCATCCCAGAAGGTAGGTCCACACACCGTTCAATTTCGTCTCGCCCATCCTATACAAATCTTCTCAAGCGGCAAACCATGTCGTGGCAATGGCCCTATGCTCGTTAATCCAATTACACTTCCAGCGTCACACCGTCCGGACATATATCGTTCCGTACATGAGACCCGTGGGAATCCCTGTTAAGCCGGACATATCTCAAGAATTATTCAAAACCGGGCCTGCGTCTAAGATATCAGTGATACCGCTCTGGCACTAGACGGACGCCGCAGCCATGACGGCGTCAAGTTTCGACTAGCTTCTAGTTCCTGCCGTTTTTCGACCGAGAACTCTTCAAAGGTCTACCGTTGTGGTGGAAGTAATCACGGAGGACCTGTTCGAAGAAAATTGATAATCCGCCGACGCGACCGTGGTAGACTTTCTCAACCTCGTTTCGCACCATGTTCTCCGCTTGGTCACTAAGAGATATCATCAGTTTGCCCATAATTTCCTCGCCCTTGCTTTGAGAGAACTGACACGTTCATGCTTATTGACGAAAACGCTTCAATCCAATATTTCCATCTCATAGGATATCTACAGCTGCGTGCGAGTTATCCGGGGATATCGCGGGTATACTATACTCGTTTCCAAGCTAGAACATGTGTATCCTGTATAAATGTAGGAATAACAGCGCAAAAGCCTTGGAAAGTAAAGTAGACTTTACTCTTTACTCGGAAAAGAATGAACGGCCCGCTGCACCCCCGACCTAAGAAGCTACAATTTCAAGAAAACGAAAGCTACGCAACCTCTTCCACGAGCGGAAGAAAGCGGCAGGATTCTAAGATGATAAATAGGATCGGACCAGAACGCGCCCGCACATAGCTGGTCATACGCACTGGATCTCGCTAACTGGTCGGTACTCGCAGTCACAATAGTTTTCCTCGCATACTTCTCGTATGCTACGCCGATTGTTCTCGTCGGAGCCTTGAGATATCGCAAGAACGGGTTCGGAGATCGACCCGGCCCCGACTGGGACCCGCCCAATGTCTCGATCATAGTCCCGGTCAAAAACGAGGAAAAAGTAATCGGCCGACTCCTAGACGCCATTGCGAAGCTAGATTACCCTACAGAAAACCTGGAGTTGATCGTTGTGGAAGATCAGTCCAAAGATCGGACTCTGGAAATCTGCCAATCTTACGCCCACAAATTTCCTTGGATGAAAGTGTTTCACAGGGATGCGAGTCTGGGAAAGGGGGATGCACTGAACTACGCATTTCACAAATCGCGCGGTGAAATCATCGCCACCTTCGACGCAGATGACGTTCCAGAACCTCAGGCCGTGAAGAAGGCGCTACGATATTTCGACAGACCTGAAACAGGCGCTGTCCACGGATACCATCGTACATTGAATTTGCACGAGACTGTAATCTCTCGCTTAGCGTCATACGAATCTTTTCTCTACCGGCTGTCAAATCTGGGAAAATCCGCGCTGAATCTTTTCATTGTCTTTTCCGGATCCAATACTTTCTTCCGCAGATCCGCTCTGGAAAAGGCCGGACTCTGGGATCCCAGATCGCTCGTAGAAGATGCTGAGCTGTCAGTTAGGTTTGCCCGGTCCCACATCGAAACGAGACTCGTCCCAGTGGAGTGTTGGCAAGAGATGCCTGCCAGAATAAACAGTTTCTTCAGGCAACGCGTCCGGTGGAGTACTGGAAATCTGCAGACCGGACTCAAACACTGGAACGCTGGGCCGCACATGGGCCGATTGAGACTGTTCGACATGGAGATGCTAATGATGAGTCCTGCTCTAGCCGTGTTGGCCCTGGCAGCATGGATAATGCTAGGGTTGGGCGTCGTCAAGGTAGGAGTATCATTTAGCACCCTTTGGCCCCTCCTGATTGTCTTCGTAGTATTGAACCTGGTGTATCTCGGCGCAATTGCTCTCAGCATCGTGTCCCAGGCGAAGACGGGCTTGTTCGCCTACTTCGGGTTAATGGTTGCAACCTATCCATACGGACTGTTGATTTCGCTCGCGAACTTGGCATCCATGATACTGCTGCTCAACCCCCGGGCGAGGCTCTGGCTCAAAACGGACAAGACCGGTTACGTCGACCAGCCCGCGAATTTGAACTCTTGACCAATAGCCCGATTATTCCCTGACGATGCCGTGAACAATCCGGTTTTTTCCGACATCAGTAGAAAAAATTAAATGGGTGGTCCACTTGTGGTCGCCACCATGACCCCAAAGCCAAGAGATTCTCTGCTCATAATCCGCGATATCTTACAGGCCGCATCGAAAAAAGCCACCAAGACTGAAGTCGTCTATAGATCGAACATTAACTTCGTCGCTGCTGAGAAATACATCAAGAAGCTCCTAACTCGCGGGATGCTTGAAGCCGTTATCGACGAAGGAAAGTCCAAGTTTCAGACCACTCCGCTCGGAATGGACGCGTTGTCAAAACTGACCGAGGTTCAGAATCTTGTAAACGGCTAACCACATGGCCCTCTCGCCGCTGTTCCCTCGTTCTTGCTCTCAACCGAGCGGAGACGACCACTCGTCTTCTATGATCACCCTGTGATCATCGTATCGAGCATATTTGTTCTCCACGCGACTTTGATATGGCGTTATGCTTTTGAGTATTCACGGGACGATCCGTTGACCTGTATGGAATTGTCTTGGCGGCCCGGCGTGACTAGCTTATCGTTGACGGTTCTCTTTTAGCCATTCCGGAATAATCTCGGCTCTCAACAGTTCCTGCAAGCTTACGCCCTTTTTCTTTGCGATGGAAAGAAGCGCCTTGTAAACTGGAACTGACAGTGTTTGCATAAACTTCGTCCTTCGATGTTCAGCAACGGGTTCTGCAGCTCTTCCCCGTCTCTTCCGGTTTATCTGTACCGTACTGGACACTGTATTCCCTCGTATGGCGTAATATATCAGTGGTAAATAAGAGATTCTGCGCCTCCAACCAGTCAAGAACTTACGCTGGGGGATCATAAAAAAGGGAGGATTGGAAAGGACTTTCAGACTCTACTTTGCCAGAGGTATAGTTGCCGGTCCACGTTTCTTGGACACAAATATGATAGCTGCAATGCTACCGATGGCTGCACCGACTCCGAGGAGGAAGGTCCCTGTGGTTGCAACGAGATCTGTTGAACCTTGTCCGGATTCTGCTGATAGGGCTTGGTTCCATAGGTTGACAGCGTTTTGTAAGGAAGTCTTGCTGCTTGCAAAGTCGCCGGTCTGATACTGTTGCATTCCCTGCATTGCCTGTTGTTGTGCCTGCTGACACAACGCGTTGCCACGCGCAGTCCTGAAGTTGCTCGTTCCCAAAACGCCGCAGAGGCTAGATCCAAAACCGAAACCGGAGGGAAGACCTAGCTGGTTCATTGCACTCATTGCAGCGGCCTGGTCGGCGGAATACACGGCGAAGTTGGTACCAAATTGGTTCAACTGTCGATTCTGGCCCGGAATCACTGTATAGTTCAATGTAATTGTGTAGTCATGGGTAACTAGGTTAGTGGCGCCTGGGACCGTGAATTGTATCAAAACTGTTCCCTGCTGGTTCTGATTGATGCGGATCGGGCTTGTCTTGGACACGCCTGCGGCTGTGTAGTTGGCATTCCAGTCAAACTGCGCCACTGCGCCTGTGACGTTCATATACTGTCCACTGAAGTTTGTGACTATCAGGCTAAGCGTCGCAGTCGAGCCTTGCTTGAACGCTTTCACGCTGCTATTGTAGAACGGGTCCGTACCAGAGAAAGCCATTCCCGTCCAAGTGTACTGCAGTTGTTGTGCATGAGCCACTGGAGCAACGAACGCGAGTAGAAGCACTGCGGGTAGTGCGAGGAACGCGATTTTTCCTTGTTTCAAGGTTGCGTGTCGCACGTCCCACAGTTCTACTTTCCCTCGCTGTTACCCGACCGCAATATCCGAGGTATCACAACTCAACATGGCGCCGAAAAAATCCGGGGTTTATTCTCGGGGAGAACGAGAATCCCTCGCAGTTGTCTCAAGTCGTGTTCCACAACGTACAGGGCCGGACTAGTAAAATTGAGATCGGAGGGATTGTTTGGCGTGGGCCCCAATATGGCGGAAGCTATGAAGGCATTGTCTCAGCGTCTGAAGATGAGGATCTATGTTATGGAGACTGGGGATCAGTTCGTATTCCCGGGTCTCGCGTAGGCGGCTTGTTCAGACCTCGGGCTAATGCCGGGCAATAGAGAACAGAACTATTCTCGTGTTCTACGAGCCGGATGCTGGCTGTAGGTATCCTCGTACTGCTTGGGGTTCTGTAACTGAGGGAGGATTAGGTTTTGCTGTTCGTATCAGTATATTATATCCGTCGGTTTAGATGTCATGATGGGTTAGCTTTGACGGAGTCTGTGGGGATGGCTCAGTTGAAGGCTGAGTACGAGCTTAGACGTGCGAGGGTTGTTGCCTTGGCCGAGTCGTTTGTTATTCTGGGATTATTGTCTTGGCTTTCAGTGGAGTATCAGTCGAATACTTACATGCAGGAGTGGGTTGTTCGATATTTTTGGCCAGCGGGGGTGCTCTTGAATGGGACGCTGGTTGGGCTTGTTGGAGGGGTGTTGATTGGCTGGGTTGTCGCGTTCTACCAGGGTAATCGGTCGCGTGAGCAGATGATTCTTGACCAGCTTAGGAAGGTGGTCTAGTCGAGTGGGCTTGCTCGTGATCGGCATGCACCCTACCCCCGGTCATGGCCTCGTCTCGCCTGTTCCAGCCGATTTCTAACGGTCCAAGCTTGGACCGGGCGATCTCAGGGACCGATACAGGTACAGAAAGGAACATTTCGGGTCAATAGTCATCTTTTCTTTAAATGGA
>DASRSU010000009.1:0-26426 GCA_035656295.1 Bathyarchaeia archaeon
AGAAGGTCGGGTCAAATTTTACAGGCTTCCCATTAATGTCGAGTCGGAAAAGGAACCCGACCCGCAGATGGTTGACAGAACCGTTTCTGAATCTTCAGATGAAACTTTACGAACTTGAAAGCCGCACTCGTCTAATACGTCCACTTTGTTTATCAGTATGATTGACCTATTCTCAACAGTAGAGCACTTGCTAATGCGAATTGCACGACGTTATGAGATTCCCCTAAAGACGGGAACAATAAGCCCTGATTGACCATACTGAAAGCAGAGGAAAAGGAAAACCAACCTTCGACCAAAGAAGGCGGTCATGCTCATGCAGGAAAAATACGAGATTGTCAAAGATATGTTTCACGGGTTCGACTGGTCTACATCTTCCAAGATGACCTCGTCCGGGATAGGTTTCAGACCTGGAACGATGCTTTTCATGATCAAGCTCATCGGTATCCAGTGATCATCATCCACAAACTCAGCCTCTATTTCCCGGACCCAGCGAGACTCATCCCAGCATACTGTCCCCGGACCTGTTCCAATACACCCGGTTTGATCGGACCCTCTGGCTCAATCGCGTCCCGGTAGCTCGTATGGTGGCGTGACACGTTCGCATAGGGCCCATCCCTGTCGGTGCACACGTGATAGAAGATAGAATCCTCAGAACATGGCGTAGAAGCAACAACAGCTCTACCATTTGTCGTCATCAGCCTGAACACAACCGAATCGTACAACGCCTTATCGTCCTGGACGAAGTTGAACTCGTCAATGATCAGGGTCTGATAGGTGTGATTTTTTCATCTGTGGAAGAAGTGGCGGATCATGTCGGGGCTTCCCCTCCACGAGGCTTCGGGTGCTCCTCCATGTGGCAGTATCTGTGTTCCATCCGCTTTCGTATGTCCGCAGGGACAGTCAGTGCCTGGTTTCCGGCGTCTGCCACAGATCATGCATAATGCCCAGATACCTGGAGGGACATCGCCTTTCTTTGTCCAATCAACGATTGGTCTATGAAATTCGTCTGGTTGACGGCTTAGGTAAACTGTGTAGTCTATCTCTTTTCGAGGGTTTCTTGCACCGTAAACTGCTAGTGCTAGGGCCCATAGCCGATCGTCGTGAGTGCCGGATCGATGGGTGAATTTCATCTTGCCGGTCTGTGTAAGTTCCCCGGTCTCCACGTTCAGCTCGTTGATCAAGTCCCGATCGAAGGGGAATCCTACGATCTTCTGTTGGAGGGCTTGTTTGAAGTTGGTCATGATATTCTGTTTCTCTGGCTGTGAGAGAGTAACTCCCTTGACGTGTTGTAGGCCTTGTAGTTGCGCGTTTTCTACGAAGACTTGTCCCACTCCTGTCTGGTCAATGATTAATCCTCGGATGGGGAATTTTCTGTCCAGCTTCTTGAGATAGTCTAGTATGGTCTGGTATTGTGTGCCTAGTGGGAAACGTCTGCTTTTGACGAGCTTTAGCTTGTCCTTTGTTCTTTCGACTAATGCGACGACTGTAAAGTCTTGTTTCTGGCCAAGGTCCACGCCGACGAAGTAGACTTTCTTCTCGTCCTCATTCACCAGATTTGGCGAAGGCAATTTGTGTAACACTGTTCTATTCTACCTCACGATATCTGGCATTGCATCGATCTCTTCGTCCGTCAAATATTCCAGGTCGGGATCAACGCAGGACGTGATCAGGTTGTAGCTGAGCCAGGCCTCTTCGTCCTCGGAAAACTCTGCCATCATCTCCCGCTTCCATCTCCAGGGATCCTCTTTCATCTGCCGCTCCAACTTTTCCAGTGTTGCCTGTTTCAGCGGTCCGTTGGGTTCGAGCGCGTCAAGATACGTCACATGATGACGAGAGAAATCACCATACGATTCGTCGTCATTACACATGAGGTAGAACAGACTCTCCCGAGAACCCGGAGTACTGGTCGCGATCAACCTGCCATTAGTGGTGGCGAGGCTGTAGACGATCGAATCGTATAATTCCCGGTCGTCCGCGATGTAGTTGGCTTCATCGAGCAGAATCATGTTCGTTGTTTCTCCTCGGATTGTTTCTGGATTGTTCGGAAACGCCTCGATCGAGCTTCCATTCGCGAATTCAAGACGGGTCTTCAAAGGTCGTCCCTCCAACACATTCTCGGGCAGTCGTGAGAGGAATGATGAGATTCGTCGCAGCATTCTTCTGCTCTGACGAAAACTAGGCGCGAGGATTAGTTGTCGACGGTTTGGACCGCCCAGTGCGTTGAACAATGCAATACTGCGAGGCATAGTGACTTGCCTGACTGTCTGGACCAGCGAGCGGCAATGAACTGGTTCTCGTCCAGCAGTAATTTTTCCTGATACGCAGTTGGCTTGAAGCCGGCCGTTTTCTGGAAGAATTCGAGAATCCCACAACTGACCAGAGGCTTGTCTTTGGATGATTTCTTCTCCTGTGATTTTTGAAACTCTTCAGAGAATCGATCGATCTTGTGCCAGGCTGATTCTCCTCCTCTAACGGTTGACATCTTTCCAGTTTGCCTCCAAGATTTTCAGTCGTTCTTCGTAGTCACTGTATTGTCTATCCCTTAGTATCAGGTTCAGAGCGAGCACAGCGTTAGTATGGCGCTGCGTCCATCGCTCCCGAGATTTCTCATCTAGATTCTCATTCATGGCCTGTTCGTGCGCGTACTTGACAATCTCTACTAGATTCTTGATGCCCATCTCCCGCAGTTCGTTCGCGTCATGGCCTTCATACGAGTCCATCTCTAGGATCGTTCCTCAACCGAGTCGATTCCTTTGATGCGCTGAAGCTCGTCCTCGAGACCTGTTGGGTCAAGAGGTTCTTTTCCTCGCAGTTCACGCCATAGCCTGAGACACCGTAACGTGACGCCGACCAGAAGCCGAGTTTCACTGACGGTCAGTAGCTTGTTCCTGGATCCTTCCTCAATCTTGTTCAGTGTCAGCTCTGTCAGTCGCTCGAGACTCACCAACAACTTGTCGGGTTCTCTCCGGGTTCCATTATTCAATTGTATCACTCCATTTTGTTTCTCGGCGACGCTTCGACGCTGTGCGTCTTCTCTCGTAGGGTCTACGTTTTCATACTCAGAACCACGGAATGATCCTGTTGGTATTCGCAGAGCGCTACGAGGCTTAGGGTGCTTGTCGAAACTTCGCTTTCGAGAGTCTATGAGTGTCACTTTCTCAATATAGGGATGGTGTATCGGGAAAATCTATCTCTATTGAGCATGGAACAAACACGATTTGACTAATAAACGAGGACTGGTTCTAACATCTTACTCGGGATTCTATCAAGTCTTGAACTTACATTCGCTCGCCTAAGGCAAAATCATAAGGAAAATCATTTTGAGCCGCCAGTATTAGATAGTACTTCGGAAGCTATTGTGGCGATTATACAAGTTTATATAATCAAATTAGTAATATTGATCAGTAAGGCGAAAACAAATTGGTAGCAACTACGGTTCTTCATCATCCTACGCTTAAGACAGTTCTAATGATAGAGAATCAGATTCGAAAGGCTGGATCTTATCCTACGAAAAAGGAGTTGTGGGAAAGTCTTCCAAAGGGGGTGCAGTATCAGACGTTGAATCTGGTTCTAGACTACTTAGAGAGTTCAAGAAAGATCCTCATGAACAAGGGCGAGATTGTCTGGACATTCCCCAGCAGCAAGAAGCTACAGAATCTTATCGCTCGCAGCGTGAGACTTCGTTAGGTCCTCTAAGAGTACCCAAATCTCTTACTGTATTCTTTATGGTTAAGAAACGCCTCTAAAACTAGCACGGAATATCCGTTTCCCTCGCTTACAATCGTATAGACCAGTCTTGCCACTCTTGACAGGTTGAACTTCCAGAGGTTTTGTATTCCATCTCTCTTGACATATAGCGGCGGCCACTGTCGTTTCTGAATTTGTTCCCCGCCGTGATGTTCTGCTTCAGCTTGTCCAGTCCAGCCTCTAGGTCTCTTTCCACTGAGCGAGCAAGAAAAACTCGAATACATCTTGATGAATTCAGGTGTTCCTTTGACCTGAACAGCCCTAGTGGGCAAGGCTGTGAATCGACACTTTCCGTGTCATAATAAGGCCGAGGCGATTCCGTAGCAAAGCCAAAATTCTACGTCCTGAAGGACCTCAGAAAACGCACGGGACGAATTGCTAAAACTAGTAACCCCTAGAAATTCCATTTTTCTAAGCATTCTTTTGTTTGTCTAGGGCCGGGGGGTGGCTTGATCGCGCGTCCGAGCCCGTTCAGAAACAACCTGAACAATCCCTGTTTGCGCACCTATTCATATTCGATTCCGAATAGAAACCTAGAATACCGGGATCTTGTACTGGAAGAAGGTGTAGACCGACATGAAAACCACGCCAAGCGACAATACTACAACCCCAACATCCACTGGTTTCATCTTCAACTGGAACAGCGAAACCTTGTTCTCGACCCCGGGGAATGCGCGCGACTCCAAGGCCTCGGCCAGCTCCCAGCTACGCCGCACAGCCAGCAAGAACAATGGGATCAGTATCGGCACATAATTCCGGATCCTCCTGAACAAGTTCCCTTTATCCAGTTCTAGTCCTCTAGACCGTTGCGCATCAACAACCGTCTGCGCATCCACCGCCATCGTAGGAACAAACCGCACCGTCGTAGTGAACAAGAACGACAACCCATTAGGATATCCCAACCACTTCTTCGACAACCAACGAATCACCCCGACCTTATCCAAGGCAAGCCCGAGATCGTCAGGGGACGTGGTCATGAAGAACATGCTTGACGCGCTCATCAAAACCAGAAAACGCATCGTGTACCCGAGCGCGACAGGTAGCGACTGAACATACCAGTTGACCAGGAAGATCACTGCGGACAAGACCAGCCCGGCCCGCAACGAACGCTGCCACCGATGCAGAACCCTGGCAACAGCAAGTATAGGGACCTGGACGAGCAGCAAAGCCAACATAAGCCAGACATTCATGAAAAGAAGCGAAGGCACTACAAGCGCCAACACGATCATGAACTTCGCACGCGGATCCAGCAAGGAGACCGGCGTCCGCATGCTCGAAAACTTGAAACCCTCAACCAGTCTAAGAGACACGTACCTTCAACTCCGAGAATCGATCCTCCAACAACAACCGCGCCCGATGAACATCAACAACCTCCCCAGGCAATCCATACTCCTTCAACCGGCCAAACAATCGCGCCATTTGCGGCTTCACCAGCGATGCCTTCTCAACCAGATCATCTTTTGACAGGATCCGATCAGCATTACCCTGCGCCACGATTCGTCCCTTTGACAATAGCACCACCTCTGGATTCGCCTCGGCCACAAACTCAACGTCGTGCGTGATCATCACAACCGCCTTTCCCTGCGAGTACAGTTGGAAGATGAAGTTCCTCAACCTCTCCTTCTGCTGATAATCCTGACCGATCGTCGGCTCGTCCAAAACAAGATAGTCAGGCTCCCAGGCCAGGATAGCGGCCAATGCGACCCGCTTCCTCTCCCCACCACTCAAAAGGAACGGCGACGTCTCAGCGAACCCTGACAAGTCCAACGCCTCCAACGTCCTCGTCACCTGCTTCTCAATCACATCCGGTGCAAAACCCATATTCCTCAGACCATACCCAACCTCCTGCTTCACCGTCTCCGAAAACAACAGATGATCAGGATTCTGGAACACGAGTCCAACCTTACGCGAAAGGTGAGCCACACTAACCTTCCGCGTATCCTCCCCATCAACCGAAACATCACCCGACGTAGGCTTCAAAAGCCCATTCAGATGCTTGGCAAGAGTCGTCTTCCCAGCCCCATTCTCACCCATTATCGCGACAAAATCTCCCGGCTGCACCTTGAGACTGACATCCTGCAAAGCAACTGTACCAGACGGATACTTGTACGAGACCTTCTCTAGCGTGATCACTCCTTCAACAACCTCCCCAATGACTCCGCAGCAGCCTCAACATTGGTTGGGACCCGGCCGCTGACGAGACTATCATTCCTCAGCAACGTCCAGAGCAGGCTTACACGTGGGACGCCTACCCCGAGCCCGTGCAAGAGGTGAAACTTCTGATCAAGCACATCCTCAAGCGGTCCATCTGCCACAAGTCTACCTTTGTCCATAACCATGATACGGTTCGCGTACCGCGAGACAAGATCCAAGCGATGCTCTACAACAATGATGGCAATTCGCAGCTTACGCCTCAACTCGTCTGTAGCCTCCATCACATCTTGAGCTGTGTGCGGATCCAAGAAACTAGTTGGCTCGTCTAGCACGATTACGCTTGGCCGCATCGCCAACACCCCTGCTAGCGCGACACGTTGTTGCTGACCACCCGACAACTCGTAAGGCGCAAGATCCTTCAGCTTCTCCGTACCCGTAATCCTCATTGCCTCGTCCACCCGTTCACGAATCTCTTCCCTGGACAGCCCTAGGTTTTCAGGGCCAAATGCAATGTCCTTCTCAACGCTGAGCGCGAACAATTGATTCTCCGGGTTCTGGAACACGTACCCAACCTTCTTCGACAGTTCGCCCGTCAACTGTGATCCCGTGCTCACACCGTCAATCAACAATTCTCCGTGCAACTCACCAGGATGGAAGTTCGGGATCAGAGCATTGAGGCACCGGCATAACGTCGTCTTCCCACAGCCACTGGGCCCGGTTAGTAGGACGAACTCCGACTCTTTGATCGTGAAACTTACAGCGTCAAGGGCAGGCGTCGTCGCGCTAGCGTAGCTGAACCCAAGATCGCGGGCTACAATTAACGGTCGACTGGAAACGATCTCGCACACTCCTACCCAGTTCTGAGTAACAACTCACTCTTGACTAGAATAATCGTCCGCCGCCATATTTAGCTCTGGAACCGACGCAATTGTTCCCTCAGCACTCTCAAACACTCTTCGAGAACAAGTTCCACCGTCCCGCGGGCCGACAACCCTGCTGCCGTAGGATGCCCTCCACCAGTGCCATCAAGCTTCTGTCCAATCGGGATCATGAGGTCTCGGGCGAGATGTATGCCCGTCCTGTTGTAGAATGACTCCGTAGCCCGCCCGTTTACCCGAATGTTCGTCTTCACTTGTCCCGCGACCAATGCAACGTCCGCACCAAGCCCGAGAAGGGCCCGCGCTGCAGAGGACTGATAGGCTCCCAGTTCCGAGGTCGCAATAATCCACTGTCCGACAATGACTGCTTGTGCACGCGCCGCCGCCTTCAACCGCGCAATACGCTCAGCCTGGGTCATCGGGGTCGACAACATCTCGGCAAGTCTGCGCGGCTCCGCCCCGGCCTCGACAAGTTCGGCTCCAACCTTGAATGTCGAACTGTTAGCGAGAAGGAAATGTTTGGTCTCGACGAAAATCGCTGCCAGTAGTGCTGATGCTTCGAGCTTTCCAAGCTTCAACTTCGCCGCCTGGTGCAGGCGATAGACCACCTCTGCAGCTGCGGCGGCCGATTCCTCAACGATCAACAATCGAGCGAGTTTTACGGTGTCAGGGTGCGGATGATGATGATCAACAACTATGATGGCAGCATTGGACTCCCTTAAGATGGCAGAGGCCTTTCCCAGCTGGTCGAGATTGTTAGTGTCGACAAGCACCGCCGTATCAATGTCCTGTGGGGTCTCCTCTACAGGCGTAGGTATTCCGAGGTTTTCCAGCAACTGTCTAGTCGGAGCGTTCACCCCTTCGGGACAAACGATCGTTGTAGCCGTGTCAGGCGAGAGCTCATGCAGTACTTGTTCGAGCACGTAGGCCGAGCATACTGCATCCGGGTCAGCGTTCTGGTGGCAGAATAGGCCACAACGTCTCGACTCTCCAACCGCGACCGCTAAGGATTGCAGGTGTTTGACCCATCTTCTTCCGGAAGGATGGGCTCTTTTCAGAAGTGATTGTCTCTCAGTTCGAACTGCTACCAGCACCAGTGGTTGGTCGCAGTTTTTCCTGCAGCTTCTCCTGCAGCTCCTTGATCCTTTCCTTCGTCCTTTCCTCCTGGCGTCCCAGCACCGTAACCCTTGTCCCGAGCAGTTCCTTCCGTTCCTTCAACTCGGCCTGAAGTGATTGACGGTCTGACCTTATGAGAAGACTTCCAACGCTCTTGTAAACGGGCGTTTCATCCTTTACCTTCTCCAGCTCAAGCAATGCTCGGTCTGCCTCGGACGCTTCGATCTCAAGCTGCTGCTTCTGGCTCATTACCGCTTGCAATGTTTGCTGCAGTTGCTGCAGCCTAGCAAGTTGTTCCTGCAACTGTGGTGGAAGCTCGATTTCTTCAGTCAAACTTGACACGTCTTGCGTGAAGAGAAATTACCGAACTATATCTTCACTATTAAAGCGTGCTACGACATTGATCGTCTTTACAGCAACTGCGACTAGCCGGAGAAACGAGTTGGATGCGGCTCGCAAGGAGACAATGTCTCTCGCCTTGATTTGAAGCCACAAGACCCTGCCCATTTGTCGGAGACGTATCGTCGAACGGTATCCCGGTGTCGGCTGGCTTTCCGGTAACAGCGAAGCGTAGACTGTCTCTGCAATTTTCGCATTAGGAAGATCGATCTCGACCGTAAGCTCTGCGGCAGAATGAATGATCGAGCTACTCTTCGCTACTGGTGGGCTGTGAATCCGTCGCGGTCGCTGCTTGTGGCTTTTCCTCTTCGAGGCCTGGCTTTTCTGCTGTGTCAACAATGTCGACCTTCTTTCTGCGGGCTCTCGGTTTCCTCCTTGTTGGAGGAGCCACTGACTGGGCCACCTTCGCGCCGCCTCTCAAACTGTCGAGCTCTGTTGACAGGGTCGATGGGCTCATCAATCCTCTCGTTGCGCGTCTGGCTATCTCGCCCAGCTTGGTGGTTGGTGTATAAGCTCCGCCGGCGAACCTGTGCCCGCATTTTCGGCAGTTCCATATCCCAACGCTCGACCGTTTTACCGTGCGGAAATGGCATCTTGGACACTCATGCTTTGAGCGTAGTCCAGAAACGATTTCTACATATTGGCGTCGGGGAAACCTGCCATATCTAGCGCCGAGTCCTCCGGCAAGTCCCATCCTGCGCGGCATTAGCCCTTCGCCACGGCGAGTATCCGCGCACGGTTCTCGGCCGATTTCTGTACGGCCATTGCGACCGCCCTCTTCAGCTCATCAACTGTGAATCCGGACTGACCACCTTTCTGCATTGCGCAGATGTGCCCGTTCTTTTCTATTGTCACCGTCAGCCTAGCACTCATGACTTGTTCCTCTTCGAGAACTGGATCGACTACGACAGTGGTGCCTATCTTGGCGAATGTTGTTGCAACGGGTAAGTTGTTTACTGGAAGTTGGTGTTGTCCTGGTTTGACGATTAACTCATCACCTTTCATCTCCATCTTAGAGATTCTTGAATTAACAAGCGCGGCGAGCGCGGCGATCGAAGCGGCGTCTATCAGGTTACCGTCGTGGTCGAGGACGTAGATGTCAACATAGACGACCTGCACCTTCTTTCCTTTCTGGATTACAAGTGACTTCATATCGATCGCCTTGGACTCTCTTATTCCTCGGTCGACAACTCGGGACAGCTCGATAGCTGTTTCGCTTGGCGGTCCAGCCTCGAACAACGGAGATGCCAGCGGTACTAGTTCTGCATTAACAGTTAGTACTCCTTCTTCAGGCGTGTCGGGAAACGGCGTTCCCGCTTCAACTTTGATCCCTGCCAGTACCTTTGTCTTACCAAGCCATACTTGGGCTGAACCGTTAGCCTTCTCGATGAGCCCGACCTGAATTTGCAGGTTCCTGTAGCTATCCGGGCCTCTCTCATCGATCCTCTTTCCCTTGGCAACGAGATCAGCTACAGTCTTTTGCTCTAGTTTCGCTACAGGTGGTAACTGTGGTGTCGCAGACATTTCTAGGCGATGACCTCTGTTTCTTCTTTCTCCTCAGCGGCCTCTTTTATGACCAGATACTTTTTCTTGAGAGCTTCTCGCTGCATCTCGTGCAGTTTCCGACAGGCATCGAGCGCCATGTTGAGCCCGACTTCGAACTCATCCGTTGTTAGTATGCCGTCCATCTGCAGGAGCGTTACAAGGTTCAGGTTTGGCACTAGCGCGACAGGAAGGTCGGCCTCGCCGTACTTGTCTTCTGCATCTGAGAGGTCGAGGACTATTTTCCCCTGGATCTTACCCGCGGCACATGCTGAAACAAGTTCCCTCATTGGTATGCCTGCATCGGCAAGTGCTAGTGATGCTGCCGTTATCGCGGCACATCGAGAGCCACCGTCAGACTGAAGCACTTCACAAAACACATCAATAGTAGTTCGCGGGTATAGGTCCGTAAGCACGACTGTTTCAAGGGATTCCCGTATGACTTTGGACAACTCCATTTCTCGCCTTGATGGTGCAGGCGACTTTCTTTCGTCGACCGAGAACGGTGCCATGTGGTACCGGCATCTGATTACGGCTCTCTCGGGCATAGCGATGTGCTTTGGATGGGCTTCTCTTGGACCATATACGGCGACTAGTATCTTGTTCTTTCCTTGTTCGATGTAGGCCGATCCGTCTGCTTTGTCCAATATTCCAACCTCGAGTTTTGTTGGCCTAATTTGGTCTATTCGGCGACCATCGATCCTGAGACCCTTGTCGTCGATGAGTTTCTCAGGCTGTTTGGGTTCCGGCAATCAGTTCAACTCCTCTTGACTTTGATATCATTTCCTTGATTCTGTCCGTAAGTCCTCGTGTATGAGCCTCGCGTTCGACCATGTATATTGCTTCTACTGCCAACCTCTCTGCGTCCGGCGACTTGCCCCAGACCAGAACAAGTCCATTCTGGCCAACGGTAATCTGGGTATTTGTCTCTCTCTTCAGCATGCTGATCATTGAGCCTTTCCTTCCTATGAGTCGCGGAATCTTTGCCGCGGATATTTCCACAACCCTTCCCGTGCCAATCTTGCCCAGACCGGGCCCCTTCACGGTGAGTAGCGGGTCCCTAGTTCGGTCGAAAGCTATGACCTCAGCTAGAATAGTGTCCCCAACATCGTAGGTTGTGGAGAGGTCGCGTCTCCTCGGTCCCCTTGGACCAGGGGTTTCGGAGGCGGGGAGCATGGCCTCGTACGGGGCTCGGATGTCAACTGGCCAGCCGTTTAGTCCAACATCCACAATTCTTCCTACCACGAGGTCGCCTACACGGGGAATGTAACCGCCCTTCAACGGTACGACGAAGACTCTGTTGCCGTCAATCTCGAGGATTCCGATGCAGGCGGAGAAGATTTGGTTCCCTAGTTTGTAGGCGTTGTCTCCGAGAAGGTGTTCACCCTCAGCGAGCAGCTCGCCTGGGGAGACGACTTGCTTCGGCTCTGCGACTATAACCACTGTTTCTCGACCTCTATGTTAAGACCTTGGTCTGGATTGTTCCCTGAGTCAGCTTCCCAATCCGGTCGATGAATGATCCATACATTCCCGCGGGCATTTCTATGACGGCCAGAAGCGATCCATCGCGCTGCCATTCCTCTTTGCTAACGGTGCCGAAGCTCTTGAACGCGTTATAGGCCCGAGCTGCATGCTCCGGATAGACTTTGACGGCGATGCGCATCTGGTCCATTTTGATCGGCAAGATTGGTCGTAGTTCTTCTATTACTTCCCGGGCCTGCTCTTCAGCGCTCTTGTACGGATCGATTGACAATCGTATCTGGCCCATCGCCTGTTCGATTCTCAGAGGAGGGTGAGGGGTTCCGGTTCGTGGGTCGATTGAGTTTCTTGTTATGATTGAAACGATCTGTTTCCGCTTGTCCTCGATGAGTTGTCGACGCTGGTCGGTTGTTAGCTGGAGTTCGCCATGCTTCATGACGTCTTCGGCTATCTTCAAAGGATCAGTCGTGCCGAAGTATTTCTGCAATTTCTCTTCGGAAGCTCTGGTTCCTTTACTAGAATCCGAGTAAACTTCCTCTATCATCAAGACCTGTGAAATGGCTACCTCTTTTCCCATTTTGTATTCTAGCGCCGGCTCTGGTTTCACAAGTATTTCGAAGTGATCCTGTCCTTTTGTTATTCTGGCTGTTGTGTACTTGTCACTCATTTGCCAGTCGGGGCCTTTCTGCCTGCATCCATCTTCCTCAGGTACTTGTCCACCTCTTCGACTGGTAGCTTCTGGAATTTTCCAGATTCCCGAGGAATGATTGCGACCCTTATCTTCTGGGCCTCAGCCTTACCTTCTAGAACTTTTGTCATACACTTCATGGCAAGCAAGAGTGCCTCGTCCATTGTGATATTGTCCTTGTACTCTGCTTCGAGAATCTCGTTGGCGGCGTCTCCTCCGGCTCCGATTGCCCAGGCACGATACGCAAAGAAGGCTCCACTAGGGTCTGTCCAGAAGAGTCGACTGCCCTTCTTGTCCACGCCTCCGAAGAGCATCGATATTCCAAAGGGTCGAACCCCGGCATGTTGTGTGTATAGCTGCTTGATTTCTCCGATCCTTCTGGTGAGAATTTCGATGTCGATGGGTTCGTCGTACATGAGCTTGTTACTCTGGGAGTAGATGCGAGCCTGGTCTACCAGAATATGAGCGTCACAGCTTAGACCCGCAACCGCGGTGCCAACGTGTTCGTCGATTTGGAATATTTTCCACATAAACGAAAGATCCTGAAGCTTGGAGCCGGCTCTCTCCTCGGCGGCTAACACTACACCTTCCGGCGAGGCTATGCCCAAGACTGTTGCTCCCCGCTTTACTGTCTCGCTGGCATACTCAACTTGGAAGAGGCGTCCATCGGGCGAGAATACGGTTATTGCCCGGTCGTATGCGCCGGGAACTGCAAACATTGACAATTTTCAATCACCTTTGAAAGGAATTGTTCGGAGAGCCGGCCGGTCAGTACTAAAAACCTTTCCCGTGCTAATTCGGTGACTCGGACTTGGGGTCGGCCCGTCGCAGAGGATATCATTCCTTCCAAGGTCAGGCTGGGACTGGCTTCCTCATTCCCCATAACTATCCCTGCAAGACTCGGTAATATTGTCTCTCACAAGATTCGGATGCCTTGAGGTTGCGAACCACTGTCGCTGACCTGATCGAGTTGTTTTAGAAGTTCTCTTATTTCGTCGCTAGCTTTCTGCGGGGAAGTGCTCCAAGTTCGAAATGCTAATTCAACTTTGATAATATCCTCGTCTGCTATTCTGAAACGGCCTGAGAAACCGTCCTGCTTTGAGAGACGAAGATGCAACACGTTTCTTTCGTCGTGATGGCGTTCGATTGAATCAAGTGTGGACTGCTGATCGACGCTGGAGAGCCGCTTCCACAGGAACTCCGCGAACGTCCGTGTCTTTCGAGGCGGAATCGTCATGGTCAGCAAATGGATCTCGTTGCCGTGATGTCCTTTCAGCCGCTTTTCGTCGATTTTCGAATGGAACTCCTGCTGTGGGCACAAAGACCACATTGCTGTCTTCACCTTATCCCGGTCCTCGGTAGCGTGCGCTATGGTTGAGAGCCTAACAGACCGAACGCTGATCAATTCGTAATTCGCGAAAAGTAAAGGTTGGATGTTGGATTAAATACTATCATTTATCTCGCGTCAGACATGTCTGACAATTTCAGGTACAAGCAGGCATTAGTCGTTAGAACTGACCTGGAAATGGGTCGAGGAAAAATCGCTGTGCAATGCTCGCACGCCGCTGTTTCCGCAGCGGAAGATGCTCGGAAACATTTCTCGGAGTGGTGGAAGGCCTGGTTAGCCGAGGGCCAGCGTAAGATCGCTCTCAAAGTGAAGGGAGAGGACGTCCTACTAGCCCTAGTAAGGCGAGCGGAATCGATTAACCTCCCAGTGTTTCTTGTGAAGGATAAAGGGTTGACGCAGATTCCCGCTGGCAGTGTGACGTGTGCGGGCATCGGTCCCGCGCCTGCTGAACAGGTGGATCAGTTAACTGGAAATCTTGCCCTTCTGTGAACGCTCACTCTCCAAGTGATCTGTCTGACGATGGGAGAATATTTCGTGTCTTCGTCTAGCATCCCGCACATAGTCTAGAAAGTCTTGGTCTTGTGACTCCCTGAGTGATAAGCCCAGCCTCTGGAACAGCTTACGAACTATTAGACGCTCAATGACCTTCGACGCGGCTCCCAAGGCCTTCTTTATCCCCCTGTCAAAGTCCTCAATCCTGTCAGGAATTTCCTCCTTGGGGAGAGAACAGATTGTACCGAGGTATTGGTAGACGGCAGCGCTAGGCTCAATGCCTAGCACAGAGAATGCTTCGTCGATGCTCTCCATCAACACATTCCTAAACGGTTGACCCGTCCCACTCAAATTGTAAGCTCACCTTTGACCGCTTGCTGGTTGGGATCAAGCAGGCCGCTACTTTCTCGACGAGCGTCGCTGTCCGTTCTGTTTAGGTTTTCAGTTCTAACACCTGTGGCGTCAATCTTGACTATTGACCTGAAGAGGCCTCTAATCCCGTTCAATGTCCTCTCGTCTATAGCTGCGTAATTGATGAGAAAGATGGTCGTAACTAGGTCGGATTCTGACAATTCCACCACTGATGATAGCGTACCATAGACCTTTTCGATTCCCTGGGAAAGGATTAGATCAGTAAACACGTCGAATACTATCCCGATCCTATGATTGCTGTGAGCCCGTAACAACTTGTCAAGTGCGTCAAGCAACAAAGACGTATCTCGCTCTGGCAGGAGCACGATTTCCTCTGATAGTTTGGCAGGAGTTGATGTCTTCGTACTAAACCCGAATACGCGGACGTTGACGTTGTCCAGGAAGAGTCGGTAGATCGGGCTACCGACACTAGTGAATATTGCGATTGTTTCTACATGTGCTTGAAATTCCCCGACGAATTTTTCAATCACCTCCTCGTACGGGCTCGTCGGATCGGATTCAAGCAGGACTCTGCTCCCAAGCAACTGGTCATGGTTCATACCGAATAGTCCAGAGAAATTGTGTTGCTGCTGAGCGAGGTTGATTACGACAGAGTTGGGGTTCCTTTCAGCCAGCTCTGTGACAACTGCAGAGTTCCCACCGTCAATATTAACGGCCCATAAGCACCTATGAACTAGAGGCGTTCGTGCGCCCGTGACCTTCTCTATGATCTTGAAGCATTCGCCAAGAGGCAGTTCGTCAAGGTCGATGACCTCTCGTCTCTGCCTTCCTTGCGATTCTGACGTGGGAGACTTGGCATACCCGTCAGAGACTAGCGCTTCGTGAGACTCTACGGTTGTAGTGTTTGGAAGTTGAGTTGGTTGCGCTTCTACCACGTCTCTTATGAGGGCTCGGTAGAATGGAATTTCGTTCTTTGGAACGAAACAGTTGATGTGTTGGCCCTTTGCGAGTCCTTCCGAGAGGAAAGTTGCAATTGGTGTTCTGCGGTCTGACTGCCCGTCGTAGACGACTATGGCACCGGTTCGGTCCCCGGAGTACATTTCTGGACGCATTTGCTCTACGGTGCCTATCATCCTCGCAAGAATTGTTGGTTCACGCAGAGCGAACGAGATTAGGATGAAGAGGCCGCTGTCGACCAGGGCGGCAATGTCCTCGACAACCGACGGCGATATGAACACAAGAGCATTCTGGACAAACGTGACTAGTCCGAATAACGCCCAGCAGATGCTGATCACTCTTACTGAACGAGAGGCCTGAACGTCATTTATCCAGAAGGACTTTCGGTAGAATGACATCACGGGAAGCGTAATGAATGATACCAGGAGAGCAGTACTGAGTAGAATGTACGACGGATCGTATACTATGACACGAGACTGTGGTGGTACTGGCGTCAGATGCCATGGTTGGAAGACTAAACCAACAGTTGTCCAGACCAGTAGTATTGCGATATAGGCTAAGAATGACTTCGGTGGCCGCCGAAGAAATCCGGCAAGTTCTCTTGCTGCAAGGTGATTCTGGTACGAGTTGTTTCTGAGTAGGAAACTAGCAAATCCGACGGATCCCGCCTGGGTTGAGATCAGCAAGGTTGTAATCAGCGGTGAAACAGGAATATTGCCAAGCTTTGAAACGATGGCCGTAACCAAGACGAGAATGAACGCAATGCTCGCAATGGCCATGAACAGGCCTGTGTCGGGAAAATACGTTTTCTTGGCTCGCAGCATCAAGAAGAGTGCGATTGTCGAAGCGACAACTGCAAGAGATCCCAGTGCTGGGTCCAATCAAATAGGCTCCGAGGATTCGTCCACTGTTGTGCGGGACCCTTTCTTTTTCATCTCATAGACTAGCTTCACGCATTCGTCGTTCTCACTGAGAGCGAGATGAAAGTTTGAGGATGCCCCGACCTCGAGTAGCCTGACAATATCGACAGGTATCAGGAGGTACAGGCTATCTCTCAGTTTGACAGGTCGGACCTCCAACGGCACAAGTGCTCAACTTTGCGTTTGCAAAGTGTGATGGCGGAATTAGAGTGACGTTACCTCCTGTTCTGGCTCAAGGTTACAGTTGAAGATCGGTGAGCGATTCATCGTTGCTGGAGAGCCCTGTCCAGCCAAATTTTTCTCTTAGCGTGTCTGCTGCGGATTCGGAATCATTCGCCTCTATTGTCATAATACGATAGAGTGCGGCAAGTTTCTTGGCCTTTTCGGTGAGTCCGGGTAGGGCTACTACTATAGCTTGGGTGGGTGATACGTCGAATACTTTTGCGTACATTGACGCTATCGGCACCTCGTCGATTTGTTTGTCGCTTGCAATAAAGTCGAGAACTACTACCTCAGATCCTTTTGTAGCGACGGCGTCGAAGCGATGCATTCCTCCCGAGCGGCCCGAGAGCTGAGCTGGCATTTCTACTCTGTACTGAAAATCTTCAAGCACAATGCCGAGGGGTTTCATTACAAGATAGCCCCGTTTGAATTCGTCTTCTGCCTCTGAACTCAGCCGATACGCATACAAGTTTACGAAACCTGCTTCCTTTATTGTGAAAATGTGGCCACAGTTTCTACATCTGTGGATAGGATTGGGCATGTCCGATCTCTTTGCGCACTGGTTGCACTCGAACCAACTGCCCAACTTCTGGTAGTCTGCTCCCGCTTCAACGAGTTCTGTGTTGCACTTTGGGCAAAGGAGTCCTCCCTCCACTAGGAAATTGTCCACGCTGTCGATCGTACCGCATGCTGTGTGCTCGAGGAGGGTTTTGCGTTCTATATCTATCGAGTTACAGTTTGGACAGACGTAGTCGTTGCTCATGTTTGCCGAAACGCACGATGGACAAACGAGTATCTTCTCGTAGAATTTTCTCTTGAAGATGCCGGTGTCCCACAGCTTTTCGACAAGCTGCTTAGCAGCGTTTGAGTCGCCATCTACCACATCCTCTACTTCGTGATACCTAACCGTATGACCCAGATCAAAATCTGGGACGAGCTCGACCAGTTCTGCCTTGAGAAACTTACTTAGCAGTAGTTGGACGGCCGGATCACCGTACAGTGATAGTCTTTCCTTAGATGTCACTTTTCAGGACGCCCATTTCTGCATCGGGCTTCTGATACGACTCTTGAAACTCGCGGTTGTCGACCAATATTCGGCAGTTGTACCCGATTCTGCATGTTACACGTATCAGAACGATTATCGTTTCGCATCGTTGACGGGACCTTCGTAAGGCTCATGGGCGACGCGGGCAATCCCACTGGTAACTCTAGAACTCCCACGGGCATTCCAGGACTGGACAAGCTCCTTAGCGGGGGACTTCCCAAGAACCGAACAATCCTTTTGACTGGAGGCCCTGGGACGGGAAAGACTATACTGTCATCCCAATTCCTTGTCAATGGAATTCTTGACTATGACGAGCCAGGAATTTACGTTAGTCTCGACGAGAGCAAGCCGCATGTTTTCGAGGAAATGCTCGATTTTGGTTGGGATCTTCAGGAGTTAGAGGCTAACAAGCGGCTGGTCTTCCTTGAGGCATCACCCATAAGGTATCTACCCGCTGAGATCAAAGTTGGCAAGCTTACGGTTGGTCGCAAGGAGTTTTCAATGGCGACCCTCATCGAAATGATTCGAACCAGCGCCAAGGAAATCGAGGCCAAGAGGATCGTCGTTGACCCCGTTACAACTCTGGTGTTTCAGTATGACGGAGTTGCCGCACAGAGGAATGCTTTGGTAGAGCTTCTGGAAGCTCTGTCTGAGATCGATGCAACCTGTTTGATCACCACTGAGTTGCGTCGGCCTGGGTTCGAGAGGAACGTTGATTATGAAGAATACCTCTCTCACGGGGTCATACTTCTTCAGCAGCTGCAGGTTGGCAAGTCTCTGTTAAGGGTCATACAAATAGAGAAAATGCGCAAGACGCCGGTTGATAATCAGCCTAGGCCTTACAGGATAACTGACACGGGGATAGAAGTGTTCCCGCGAGAAAGTGTGCTTTAGATCAAGACTTCGTATTCGCCGGTATTATCAGTCCGAATCCTGGATCGGTTCCGTAGGGTATCCAAGCGCTCGAATGGTGTGTTCCTTTCATTTTTGGTACTCTGATGAATCTCTCCAGACCTTCTTGAGTGTCCTCCGCTTTCATTTCGATCACTCCGTCTACCTTGTCTTGAATTGCGGCGATGATAGCGGGATGGAACGCTTTCCGCGAAAGGGAAGAAATGCATGACGCCTTGCAACTCCGCACTTTTGCTACTAGAGTATGTAGAAACTCGAATGACGGCCTAACTCCTGTTCTCTGTATGAGCGTTGTGAGAGAGTCTATCGCTAGGAGCGTACGGCTTGGATCTAGAGTCTCTGAGAGAGCTTTCGATATTACGATGCTCAGGTCAGAGAGGCGTTGCGGGTCTTCACTATATTGTTCCTGGCTCTTGCCACCGACAAGTATAGAGTAGCAGTCAATGAACACGAGCGACCTTCTGCGGTCTCCTTCGAAATTGGCCGGGACAACATTCATTGTTTTCATCGCATCGCGCACGTTGTCCGGAAAATCGTCGAGAGCAGCATATACCACGCTTTTTCCGCGCTTGAGCGCTTCGGCCACCAGCTGAAGGAGGAGGGTCCCTTTCCCTGTTGCCGGATCCCCCATTACGAGTACTACTGAAGAAGAAGGGTATCCATCGGGAAGGAGCTGGTCGATTATTCCGACACCCGTCAGTTCCCTAGACGATGATGGTATTGACTCTTCGGCTACTTGAGGAGATGTAAGCCTTCTAGAGATTTCTCGCTGTAGTTCTTGATCCCGGAGTTTGTTAAAGGAGATGAGTTTCACTTCTTGTAGTAGGCCTAGCTCGACAAGATCGATAACCTCTCTCTCAACTTCGACGGGATCGCGACGGATTTTCTTGGCTACGGCTTCTATACTGTCGGTTGAATCAGGATTCTCATGGAAGTACATGAGAAGCTCCGCTTTGATCTCTGAGCCGATGAGTTTCTCTATGAGGTCTGCTTTCTTCATGGAGCGCTTGTCTTCGGAGTGTTCGTCCGTATTTGGGCTCGAGTCAATTGACCGGCCCTTTGGGTTCATTCTAGCGTAGCTTCTCGGGGGGGATTGGAGTTGGAGCGAGGGCGAAACCTTCTTTTGTGATGTAGTAGTCATATCCTTCCAGCCTGTGTTCGGTTCCCCTCATTTTTGGAATGTAGATGCGTCGTCTTACCCTGGAATTATCGAAGCTTGCGTCGAGGATTATCAGCCCGTCGCCGAGAAACTCTTCAAAGTTCGTTCCGAGCTGTTGTTTCCCCCAGGGAACTTCGCTCACCATAAGCGTAGTGCAGTCCGCTGCCTCCAGGAACTTGACCATTATGTGGAGAAAACTCCGGGCCTCTGCAGTGCTCTCGAAAGCGGTTAAGAGAGCTGAGAGAGAGTCAAAGACCAACCTCTTTGCATTAATGCTATGCAATGCTTCGAGCACTGTTTCGAGGGCGGTACTTACTCCCGCCTTCATAGTTGACTGTAAAGAGACAAGAGCCAGCTTTCCGTCCTTCTCAAGCTTGTCGAGGTCCCACCCGAATCTTCGCGCGTTCCGTTTCAACTTCTCCCCGCTCTCGATGACTGAAGCATAGACGCCATTCTCCCCGCATTTCACGGCTCCGTGGTACAGGAACTGAAGACCAAGCGTCGTCTTTCCTGTCCCAGGTTGGCCGGCAACTATGATGGTGTCTCCTCGCGCAAGCCCGCCTTCGATTATCTTGTCCAAACTCGGTATCCCCGTTTGGGCCCTCTCGTCCGTCTGTTGAGCGGAAATGCTGAGAGATTTCCTAGACTCCAAGAGAACCTATCGCTCCAACGACCATAGTTTTACAGGTCCTACCTGCCTGTACCTAACTAGCCTCTTCGCCTTCAGAACGTGCAAGTATTTTGAAGCTGTGGACCTGTTTACGCTGAGTTCCTTTGCGATCTCCACAATTGAGCTACTGGGCTTATCGCCCAGGGAATGGATTATCTTGTCCTCGATTATTTCCAGTGGAATCTCCTGTGATTCGGCGTTGACTGTCAACTGTTGACTGCCGTTATTGAGCAACCTATGTGCTTATCATAAGCCACGTGTTACCTCGACACGGAATTGAGAGTCACCCGAAGCCGCTAAATGTGGCCTTCGAAAGGCGAGATTGATGGATAAGAGTACAATTGTAAAACTTGGAGGATCAGCCATCACTGACAAGAGTAAACCTTGCACCCCTAACCTCCAATTGATACACAGGGCCGCCGATGAACTTGCCAATTACCACGGAGATCTCATACTCCTTCACGGCGGAGGATCATACGCTCATCCTCTAGCGCTGAGCTCGTCACTCCAGAAGGGGTTTGTTCGCAAATCTCAGCTCAACGCAGTTTCCCAGATCGAGTTGCAACTGGACGAACTCACGAGAATTGTAGGAGTGTCCCTGCTCTTGCGGAATCGGCCTTTTGCTCCAATCAAGGCGATGAGTTGTATGAAGCTCAAATCCGGACAGATATCGAAATTCTTCCTTGAAGCTTTCATATCTGCGCTCAAGTTGGGCCTGACACCTTTGATGCATGGCGATATTGCTTTTGATGAGAATCAAGGTTTTGGGATTCTCTCCGCCGATCGAATTGCGTCTTTGCTGGCGAGCAACCTCCCCGTTTCACGTGTCCTCTTCGGCTCAGACGTTGACGGAGTCTATACAGAGAACCCGAAGACCTCTAAACGGGCAGAGTTTGTTGAAACGATTAATCGGAAAAACTATAAGTCGGTTTTGAAGCGTGTTCGAAAAACCTCCGCTGTAGATGCGTCAGGCGGTATGTGCGGAAAGGTCATCGAAGCGATAAGCCTAGCTCGAAGAGGGTGTGAATCTCATATTTTCAATCTGAAGCGGGAATCCACGTTGCGGGATCTGGTAGAGGGGAAGAAGCTTCATGGTACCCGGTTCGCGCCGTGGGAAGAGCGAGTCTCAGAATGACCGGTTAACCATTTCATCGCAGAGTAGTTCAAGATCCCGCTTGCTACTGGAGTCTTTGATGACTGACAAATGCTCCTTGGCTTCCGCGGAGAAAGCCCCTGCTATTTCTCTGCATACATTTTCTGCCGGAGTCTCACCAATCAAGCTCCTGGCCGCACGAGCCATCTTCGGAGAGACTCTCCGCGACTGTAATATGCGCATAAGTCGGCGTCGATTATCTCTTCTCATGAACCTGATGGCGACAAGTATGACGGCGTTTCCGAGCTTGTGCTCAATGATATCTTTCCCCGGCTGCTTACCAGTGCTTTTGCCGCAAATGTCTAGCACGTCGTCCATGACCTGAAAGGCAAGGCCTGATTTCCAGCCGAACTGCCCTAAGCCATATACAACTCCGTCGTTTGCCTTTGCCGAATATCCTCCTATTTGACCGGCGGCTCTGAACAGTGACGCAGTCTTCCTTCCGATCATCTCCAAGTATGTTGGAAAAATGGGATGAGATACTCTGTGAGCGATAAGGTACGGGTCGGTTCGGCCGGCCTGTTCGAGCTGTAGGTCGAGGCGTTCACCGTCTATAATCTCACACATCGAATCCACAGCGACTCGCCTAATGTTTTCTCTCGCGTTGCAGCGTTGGATCAACTTGTCGAGAATTTCTCGGTAGTACATCGCAGCCAACAATGCGATCGAGTCTCCAAGGAAAGCTCGGGCAGTTGGTACTCCTCTCCTCACGTCACCATGATCAATTATGTCGTCCATTACCAGCGAATAGTTGTGTATCATCTCGACAACGGTCGCCGGGACGATTGATGACTTTATGGACCCCCCTGCAGCAGCCGATGCAAGAATCACTATTGCAGCCCTGACTCTCTTACCGCCAGCTCTGAAGTGGTACTGGAGGGAGGGCCTGAATTCGGGGGACGAATTCAGGGCTATCGAACGTAGTATCAGAGGATCGACTCGTTTCCCTATTCGAACTATTCTCTGTAAGTCGTCCCGCGTCAAAGTCGGACAGAGCCCTTGGGGTCCCTGCCTGTTATGATAAGTCAGGAGATTGTTGACTTCCGATGACCATTGCCAAGCGGTACAATGAACCTGTCGTTATTGAAGATTGCAACTAGCCTGCGTTGTCCAATATCACTTCGTACCAGTGACTTACTCCGTCGGAGAAGATGTGGTACGAGTTCTTTATCATCAAGTTTGGGTACCGTTTGGATGCGCGCTTCTCGGCAATCTCCTGAATGGAGATTGCTCTAGTAAATTTCGAGATTCCCAGGGCCTTCTGTCTCCTACCAGATACCGGCCTCGGTTTCCTCGCTCCTCCCTTCCTCACGCGGACCCGTACGACAATGATTCCTCGGCGCTTCTTGTAGCCAAGCCTCCTCGCCCTTTCCACGTTGGTCGGGGCAAGTATCTTTCTGATAACAGGATCTCGACGCCAAGCGATTGCCATTCTGCTTAGCCATTGTCTGGACTCACGCGCCGCGGTTTTCGTCTGCTGCTCTTGTGCAGGTGAAACTTCCATACGATCAGTCTCGACGTCGACGAAAGTTTGCTCGCTTGATAAGTGTTACCAGATGATCTCGCTCAACACGGTTAAATCCGAGGACTTGACCAGCCCCGCGACATCCTCGGGAGGAATCGACCCTGCGAATAAGTCAGGATTCAAAGCTTCTGAAGCGTGCCTATCTTCCCGCTCGCCTCGCAATGAAATATCATCCTTACTACCAAGGAAAAATAGAGGTCGCTTTGAAAGTTCCAGTGAATTCCTACGATGACTTTGCCATCTGGTACACACCGGGTGTCGCGGATCCCTGCAAGGACATCCAGAAGAATCCTGAAAAGGTGTTCGACTACACAAACAAATGGAATAGCGTGGCAATCGTTACAGATGGTACTCGCGTACTCGGTCTCGGGGACATTGGCCCGGAGGCAGGACTACCGGTTATGGAAGGGAAAAGCTTGCTTTTCAAGTATCTCGGGGGGGTGGACGCATACCCGATATGTCTCGGGACGAAGGTACCCGATGAAATAGAAAAGTCCGTGCGTTGGTTGCAGCCCACCTTTGGCGGCGTTAACCTAGAGGATATTGCTCAGCCGAAGTGTTTCGATATCCTCGACAATCTCAGAAATGACATGGGGATTCCCGTCTGGCATGACGACCAGCAGGGGACTGGAACAGTTGTATGTGCAGCCCTTTTGAACGCCGTCAAAGTGGTCGGCAAGAAACTCGAGAGTGTGTCGATCTGCATGCTCGGAGCAGGCGCCGCCAACATCGCCGTAGCCAGGCTGATCATTGAAGCGGGCGTAAACCCTGGCAACATTGTAATGGTGGATAGCAGGGGAATTATCAGTCGGGATCGGGCGGATCTGAAAGACGTTTTCAAGGCAAAATGGAATATTGCACTGAAAACAAACAGTCAAGGGAGGTCGGGAGGCCTGGAAGATGCGTTGAAAGGTACTGATGTTCTGATCGCTATGTCGCATCCGGGTCCCGGAGTTGTTTCTAAGAATCTCATCAGAACGATGAATGTTGATCCGATAGTTTTCGCCTGTGCGAATCCCATTCCAGAAATCTGGCCATGGGAGGCTAAGGAGGCCGGTGCCAGAGTAGTGGCAACCGGGCGATCAGACTTTCCGAACCAGGTCAACAACTCGCTGGGCTTTCCGGCCATATTCCGAGGCACACTCGATGTCCGGGCGAAAATGATCAGCGATGAGATGTGTATTGCAGCGGCTCGTGAAATTGCAAAGATAGCAGAGGAGAACGGTCTCGACGAGGATCATATTATTCCTAGTATGAACGACTGGGACTTATTTCCAAGGGAAGCAGCCGCCGTCGGCGATCAAGCTATGAAACAAGGGCTAGCAAAGCTAAATCTCTCGAAGCGCCAATTGTACAGCAAGGCGGTCTCGATCATAGGTCACGCCCGAAAGTCTACTGAACTCCTCATGCGCCATGGACTAATCAGGAGTCTTCCACGGAGAAGGAAGAGAGGTAGGGCAAGACGGGAAATTACAAGATAGCGATCGTCGGGGGGACTGGAGATGAAGGTTACGGGCTTGCTCTCCGATGGGCAGCTCACGGGTACGAAATAATTATCGGATCCAGGACGACCGACCGGGCTCAAGCTGCCGCCGAGAATATCAGGAAAACTCTCAGTCGGCTGCCCAAAGTAACAGGTCTGGTCAACCAAGACGCAGTCTTGAGAGCAGACATTGTTGTCCTCGCCGTACCGTTCAGCGGACTCGTTGAAACTATCAAGGCATTGAAACCACATTTCAAATCTGGTCAGACTGTCGTCAACGTCACTGTTCCACTTGAAACGACGA
Source organism: Bathyarchaeia archaeon (assembly GCA_035656295.1). Classification (GTDB taxonomy): domain Archaea; phylum Thermoproteota; class Bathyarchaeia; order 40CM-2-53-6; family 40CM-2-53-6; genus 40CM-2-53-6. Next base: position 24,566 of record DASRSU010000009.1, read on the forward strand.
TAGGGGGAAGGGCAACGCGCACCCTTGGACTTTGGGACGGATCGGCGGGACAGCTTGCCGCCAGACTCTTGCCGAAACATGTCAGGCTCGTAACAGCATTCAATAACGTCAGCGCTGCGGCTTTGAACGAACTCTCAAAGCCAGTTGAGTGCGATGTCTTAGTATGTGGAGATGACGAGGAAGCGAAAAAAATCGTCTTCGAAATTGGGAGAGCGATTCCCAACGTGCAATGCATCGATGCAGGAACTCTCGAAAACTCCCGGACGGTGGAACAATTGACTGCCTTGCTCGTCTCGTTGAATGTCAAGTACAATATCAAGAATGCTGGGCTTAGGATTACGGGAATCCAGCAATCATGATTTTTCGTGGTCCTAGGTGCAGGTTGGAATAGTAGGTAAACCGAACGCTGGCAAGAGCACTTTCTTCAGTGCCGCCACGCTGACCCTTGTTCCAATCGCTAACTATCCTTTTACGACGATCAAACCGAATCATGGCGTCTCTTACCTCCGGACGAAATGTGTCTGTCGTGATCTGGATTTAACCGATAACCCGAAGAATTCTACTTGCATTGATGGAGAGCGTTTCGTTCCGGTGGACATTATCGACTGTCCAGGTCTCGTACCTGGGGCGTCAGAGGGGAGGGGTCTGGGGAATCGCTTCCTTGACGAGCTGCGTAGGGCGGACGCGTTGATTCATGTCGTTGACGCTTCTGGCTCTACGGACGTTGAAGGTAAGCTTGTCGATGCGGGTAGTCATGATCCCGTGGAGGATGTCAGGTTCCTCGAAAGGGAACTGGATAATTGGATCCTCCAGATTGTAACGAAGGACTGGGACAGGATCGCGCGTCGTGCAGATACTGACCTGGAACAGGTTTCTATTGGACTTGCGGAGAAGCTCAGCGGACTCGGTGTTACCAGGGTTCAGGTTGATGAGGGTCTACGGATGATGGGTGTAAGGAGCAAGCCGAGGGATTGGTCTCGCGACGAGATTTTCCAGTTGGTGAGTTTTCTGCGGAAGCTTGCGAAGCCGATCCTTCTTGCGGGTAACAAGGTTGACCTTCCATCGTCTGGTACAAATATTGTGCGTCTTAAGGAGATGGAGAAGTTGACTGTGCCAGTATCGGCGGAGGCTGAGCTGGCGTTGAGGAGGGCTGGAGAGAAGCATTTGATACGTTACAAGCCGGGCGACTCGGATTTCTCAGTGGATCCTGGGGCCTCGCTTTCTCCGGAGCAGACCAGTGCGCTTGAAGTGATCAGGGACCGTGTTCTACTCCGTATTGGGGGGACGGGAGTGCAGGAGTCGATTAATTCTGCTTTCTTCAGGCTTCTCCGTATGATAGTCGTCTTCCCAGTCGAGGATGCTGAGAGGTTCAGTGATCATTCGGGGAATGTTTTGCCGGATGCTCTATTGATACGTGAGGGTTCTACGTTGAAGGATTTGGCCTTCAAGATTCATACGCGGTTAGGAGAGCGATTGTTGTATGGGATTAACGCTCGCAATGGCATGAGGATTGGGGAGGACTACGTGTTGAAGGATCGAGATATCGTCAAAGTTGTCAGCGCTGCCGGGCGAGGCTAATCCTAGTCTCCTATGATTATTGAATGATTCCGCAAACAGCTTGCTATTCGTTTCCCTGGATGTGGTATTGGTAGAGGCTTTGGTCACTTAGATCGGCTTGTTGGGTCATAAGGTACGCTGGAGCTTGCTCGTGATCGGCATACACCCTACCCCCGGTCATGGCCTCGTCTCGCCTGTTCCAGCCGATTTCTAACGGTCCAAGCTTGGACCGGGCGATCTCAGGGACCGATACAGGTACAGAAAGGAACATTTCGGGTCAATAGTCATCTTTTCTTTAAATGGA
>DASRSU010000010.1:0-2459 GCA_035656295.1 Bathyarchaeia archaeon
AGGGACTTCAAGAGTCCAGGGAGATCTAATCTTGGGGTGGGCTTCCCGCTTAGATGCTTTCAGCGGTTATCCCGTCCGTATATAGCTACCCGGCAGTGCCACTGGCGTGACAACCGGTACACCAGAGATACGTCCACTCCGGTCCTCTCGTACTAGGAGCAGCTCCCCTCAAATCTCCAACGCCCATGGCAGATAGGGACCGAACTGTCTCACGACGTTCTGAACCCAGCTCGCGTACCACTTTAAATGGCGAACAGCCATACCCTTGGGACCTGCTACAGCCCCAGGATGTGATGAGCCGACATCGAGGTGCCAAACTCCATCGTCGATATGGACTCTTGGATGGAATCAGCCTGTTATCCCCAGAGTACCTTTTATCCGTTGAGCGATGACCCTTCCATACAGAATCACCGGATCACTATGACCTACTTTCGTACCTGCTCGACATGTACGTCTCGCAGTCAAGCACCCTTGTGCCATTGCACGCCGTGCGCGATTTCCGACCGCGCTGAGGGTACCTTTGTGCTCCTCCGTTACACTTTAGGAGGAGACCGCCCCAGTCAAACTACCCACCATACACTGTTCCCGATCCGGATCACGGACCTAGGTTAGAACTTCGAACAGACCAGGCTGGTATTTCAACGGTGGCTCCATCCGATCTAGCGACCGGACTTCAAAGCCTCCCAGCTATCCTACACAAGTATGTTTAAAGTTCAGTGTAAAGTTGTAGTAAAGGTTCATGGGGTCTTTCCGTCTTGCCACGGGGACGCAGCATCTTCACTGCGATTTCAATTTCACTGAGTTCTAGGTGGAGACAGTGGAGCTATCGTTACGCCATTCGTGCAGGTCGGAACTTACCCGACAAGGAATTTCGCTACCTTAGGACCGTTATAGTTACGGCCGCCGTTTACTGGGGCTTCGATCAAGAGCTTCGCCTTGCGGCTGACCCCATCACTTAACCTTCCAGCACCGGGCAGGCGTCAGACCCTATACTTCCACTTTCGTGTTTGCAGAGTCCTGTGTTTTTGATAAACAGTCGCAGCTCCCTAGCATCTGCGACCCTCATCCGCTACGACCGTAAAGGCTTTCACGTACCGAGGGCGCACCTTCTTCCGAAGTTACGGTGCCAATTTGCCTAGTTCCTTCACCTAGATTCTCTCAAGCGCCTTAGGATTCTCTCCTCACCCACCTGTGTCGGTTTACGGTACGGTTTTGCATCAACTGAAGCTTAGAGGTTTTTCCTGGAAGCGTGGCATCAACTACTTCAGCTCACAAGGAGCCTCGTCGTCACGTCTTGGCATTAACGACCCTCCGGATTTACCTGGAAGATCTGCCTACACGCTTGAACCGGGACAACCAAACGCCCGGATAGCTTAGCCTTCTCCGTCACCCCATCGCATCACTACAAAGCGCAGGAATATTAACCTGCTGTCCATCGACTACGCCTTTCGGCCTCGCCTTAGGTACCGGCTCACCCTGCGACGATTAACGTTGCGCAGGAAACCTTGGGTTTACGGCGAACGGGTTTTTCACCCGTTTTATCGTTTACTCATGTCAGCATTCGCACTTCTGATACCTCCAGAGGTCCTCGCAGATCCTCCTTCGCAGGCGTACAGAACGCTCCCCTACCACTCACGCTTTCGCGTGAATCCGCAGCTTCGGTATACGGCTTAAGCCCCGTTGAATCTTCCGCGCGGGCCGACTTGACCAGTGAGCTATTACGCTTTCTTTAAAGGATGGCTGCTTCTAAGCCAACCTCCTGGCTGTCTATGACTTCCCACATCGTTCACCACTGAGCCGTAATTTGGGGACCTTAGCTGGCGGTCTGGGTTTTTATCCCTCTTCACGACGCACGTTAGCACGCGCCGTGTGTCTCCCATGATTGCACTTCTCGGTATTCGGAGTTTGCAACGGTTTGGTAGCTCTAGACGAACCCCTAGCCGTAACAGTGCTCTACCCCCGAGAGTGAGAAACATGAGGCACTACCTAAATAGCTTTCGGGGAGAACCAGCTATCACCGAGTTTGATTAGCCTTTCACTCCTATCCACAGCTCATCGACTGCCTTTTCAACGGAAGTTCGTTCGGGCCTCCAGTGGGAATTACCCCACTTTCACCCTGGCCATGGATAGATCACCCGGTTTCGGGTCTACAACCAGCGACTGTTCGCCCATTTAAGACTCGGTTTCCCTACGGCTCCCCTATACGGTTAGCCTCGCCACTGACTGTAACTCGCTGACCCATTATACAAAAGGTACGCGGTCACCCTTTCGGGCTCCCACTGCTTGTACGCACACGGTTTCAGGTTCTATTTCACTCCCCTCACGGGGGTTCTTTTCGCCTTTCCCTCACGGTACTGGTTCACTATCGGTCGGTAGGTAGTATTTAGCCTTGGAGGATGGTCCCCCCATGTTCAAGCAGGATTACACGTGTCCCGCTCTACTCGTCGTGCCTAACAACC
>DASRSU010000011.1:0-3099 GCA_035656295.1 Bathyarchaeia archaeon
TCAATTCTGAGTCTGAGCGGCGTAGGCCAGACTGGCATTCAGGCGTTCATCGAGGATGGCGGCTACGTACTTGGCGCACATAGCGGTTTCTTTCTTTGTTCGTTCGGCTAGGGCTGGAAACATCCGTTCGGATGAATTGGAAATCGCCCGAAGAGTTCTGTAGTAAATGCGGACTTCTTTCAACCATGAGTTCCGTTCGCGCGGTGCAGCGGGAAGTTGCTCCCAGGCTTGTATGAGGACTGTGAAATCCTCGGAATCAACGCCGCCGGCGGCAATCCCGGTAGCGGTTTCAAAGCTTTTCGAGAGAGGCTGTTCTGCTACATCAATCCACATGGATCTCCACTGAGACACCGCAAACTGGATGAGTGCCGCGACGGAAAAGACGAGGATAAGTGAAGCTATCATGTGTCTTCCGTGTTCCAGTTTGGTACATGCGATAGGCGGTGACAATGGAACTAGCGTACCAGCTCACAACTCTATGAATATCAACAACTTCCATGGATAGCTGGGGCGAGCCGCCGAATATAAGACGAGATGATCTCTCCCCTGAGGAAAGCTATCAGTATCTCCGCAGGCTCCAGCGGCGCGAATGGTGGATGTGGGCATATTCCCTTGCGGTTATCCTGTGCCTCACCTTCGGGGTCGCGTCCCTGTCCATCCCTGCAGTGGTAGCTGAAAAACGAGGGATATGGAAATCGGGTGTATTCCAGTCTGTTTCAGGCCTCGTCTTTCTCATCTTGATTTTTGGGTGCTACCTGACCTATGAAAAAATACTCATAAACAGGCTGCGCTTCGACCTTGCCGAACGCCATTCCCACACTAAATTATGGCGTGCCCTTGCCCTGGTCGATCCGCTTACGGGCCTCTACAACAGGCGCTTTGCAGAACGCCACCTGAAGGCGGAGATATCTCGGTCAAGGCGCAAAGGAACTCCCCTCACGGTGGTCTTGATCGACCTGGATCATTTCAAGCAAACCAACGACTTGTATGGACACTCAACCGGCGACTTGGTTCTGATGGGTTTTGCTCGATTTCTTAGCAAGGCAATCCGGGAAACAGACGTTGCCGCGCGTCTTGGAGGCGATGAATTCATGCTGGTCCTGACTGAATTCAAATCGTCGGGATTGCCTACCGTCCTAAAGCGCCTGGAATCTCTTCAAGTTGAAGCGGATGACCGGACTATACCTATCGAGTTCTCAATGGGATGGAAAGAATTTGGAAGAAGCCGAAAGAACCGAAGACTTGCTCAATGCCGCAGATCGAGCGCTATACAATAACAAGCAATCGAAGAAAAACATGCCGGCGCTCGCGAATCCCTGAAGAGATTGGGTGACCGGCTGCTTACAATCCCAAGCCACAGAGTCAAAAAACTCATACAGGCCTGGAATCATGCATGAAATAGGAACATGCAGTTCGCCTTTGAAAATAGCGCGCTCGAAACATCTTCATGATCAGAGGGAATACCAGACGCTGGCCCAGATTTCCCTTCGTAGCCATCGTCCTGGCGGTTGATCCCTACTCTGATATCGCAATCACCGCAAGAACAACGGATATTAGCCTGGGTGGATGTTACATAGATACTGTCAATCCCCTTCCAGCCGGAACCACGATCACAATCGAACTAGTTCATAAGGGCGAAAGTTTCCAGGCAGTGGGCGAAATAGCCTATTTGCAGGCGAATATGGGAATGGGAATCCGCTTCATGAAGGTGAACAAGATGAATCAAGATGTGCTTACTCGCTGGATCGAGGAATTGCAAACCGAGCATAGCCCTGCTTAACAATCCTCAGACAGATAGACAGCCTGTCGCCGGGCCAGTGCCACCTTCAGAAATAAATTTCTGGCACGAAGCCGGTTGGGATCAACAGACCCAGATTCTCAACAGTGCCCTGCTCAAGAGGACTTGCCAACCCATGAAAGAGTGGGGCCTCCCACTGGCGATGGGAGGCCCGTTCCTTCATGAACCTGAGCCGCAAATTGGGGTCAATTTCCAGGGCTCCTGTGGGGAAGATGGCAGGACGGCCTCGGTTCGCAAGAGAGAGTACAACAGCAAGCGAATCTCGCAGCATTGGGACCTAGTTGCTCGTTTAACCGAGCAGCATTCAACCCAAACACGAACTTCAGTCCTCGTGCGGGGTCTGATAAACCCAATCTCGTTCGCGATAACTAGCCTTATCTTCGATCGCAAGTCGGCATAGACAGGGGGAATTCTCAAGTCTTTGCCTAACCATCAGGATCGTCCCACTTGATGTCGCTGTGCAAATGGGGAATTCCATTTCATCGAAGCGCGTTCGGAAGAATCCGCATGGGCAAGTTTGATTGGACAGCCCGGAGCGCTTGAGAGTCCTTCGGTTCTCACGAGAAAGGCAAAACGAAGAACGGGATCGAGTCCAGGGATCTGGTTCCACCACGTTCTAAATTTTGACATTCGGAACGAGCGCAAGCAGGCTCGGGGCGAGTCGTGAGTGGATTGGCGTCAGTGGGCAGAATTGAAGGAAGCGGCGCTAGCTGAATTTCGACGTTAGACCCCAATTGAAATTGGCGAAATTGAGCAAAGCGAGCTGCGACGTTAAGAACTTCTCGGAGTATTGTCCAGTTCTCGTTGTCTTACACTAGCATGAATGACGAATACAGGTTGCGGAGATCTTCGCTGGTTTGTTCGGTGGGCTTGCGCGCCCCTCTGACTTCTCACAAGAATCAGGCGAAGTGACGAAAGACTGCCAGATGAAAACTCGCTCCGCGAGTGTCGCCAATTGCCTGTGCCTAGTTCTGTAAGGCGTTCCCCCGCGAGGAAAATCACGTCGCGCGTATAAGGCTTACCTGCCCTTAACGTTGTCCGTCGACGCGATGAACTCCGCCGCGTTGTCGTGCAACTGCTTCAGCGAAGGTCCGTGCGCGTAGACCATGTGCCCCGACTGGTAGAACCGGAATTCGATGTTCTTCACCAGGCTCTGCGGGATGGGCAAATGCTCCATTTCGTAAACGCCTTCATAGAACGGCGTGGCCAGGTCGAAGTAGCCCGCGTTCAGCAGGACCTTCAGGTTGGGGTTGTACTTCATCGCGTTGGCCAGATCGATCATCACGTTCGGCGTTCCGGGA
>DASRSU010000012.1:0-20590 GCA_035656295.1 Bathyarchaeia archaeon
ATACCAAGCGGGACGCATACCTCCATGAGCAGGAGTAGTGGCGAAGCAGATGTGATGTAGAGAAGGGCACCCATCCCTCCAATGAGGATCAGTGCTCCAAGTATGATCATGTTCTTCGCCCCAAGCCTTGGAATCGCAGCGCCGCTCAGGAGGATCCCTGCGGTCGTGGGGAGGGCAAGGGAGTAGACGACGTTTCGGACGTCGGAGACGCTGGCACCGAGGACCGCCTGGGCGAACAACGGCAGGTAGGCGACCAGCCCGAACAGGACCATGGCCCGAAGGATGTTTACGGCTGTTGTGGCTGAAATCGTCCTGATTTTGAAGAGTCGGGGAGGGAGGACCGGCTCCTTGGCCCCTCTTTCCACCAGGACGAGGACACCCAGCATGACTGCGCTCAAAACGAACAGACCCGCCTCCTGCCAAGACGCCCAGTCGAACGTCGAACCTCCGAGGAAGAGCGCACCCGTAAACAATCCGAGAAACGCCCCGAGAGCGGCGGCGCCTCGCCAGTCGCTGAACGGCGTAGCGTACGGATTCTTGGATTCGTGAAGGGCGATGAGGATTATCAGGAATGAGATGATGCCGAGTGGGAGATTGATGTAGAAAATCCACCTCCAGCTCAGGGCTTCGGTCAGGTACGAGCCTGCGGCCGGCGCGACTGCGAAAGCAATTCCGTTGACAGAGAAAAGAAGACCTTGAACGCGGCCTCTCCTTTCCGGCGGGAATAGGTCCCCGGCGATCGCAATCGTAGTAGGGACGAAGGCACCGAATCCGATGCCCTGCATCGCCCTGAAAGCGATTAGTTCGTAGATGTTCTGTGAGGCCCCCGACAAGGCAGAGCCTGCCATGAATATGATGAGCCCGCCAAGGAAGAACTTCTTGCGTCCATAGTTGTCGGAGAGCTTCCCGAAAATCGGGATGACGATGGTCTGCACTATGACGAAGGCGCTGAACACCCAGGCGTAGAGGCTCAACCCTCCGAGGTCTGATATTATCGTCGGCCCGGCGGTTGCGACTATCGTGACGTCCATGAAACCTAGGAGAAGACCGGTAAGAAGACCTGCGAGAATCAGACCAATGGTCCTTCTCGAGGGGGCGCCAGGTCGGGAATCTGTCTTCGTCGGACCTTGGCCTGAAGCAGAATCGACGTTGGTATCCAAGTTTCGTTCGTCTCCGTTTGGAGGATAAATATCCTACGCCTCCTTCCAAGGTCGGCCCCGTTCAATTCGAACTCGTCTCGGGCATGCCTTGAACCGAAACCTCCCTTCAATCGGGTTAAGTAATACTCCCTCTGCTTGAACGGTGACAGTGAGTTCTGGACGAGTAAACCCACCGAACGCACAGAAGTACTGACGAATCAGAAGTCAGTAATGAAGAGGGCTATGGAGATTTTTTCCAATGCAAAGAACGGGCTCGATATCTTGGTAGAGAGCATGGCGCCACCAGAACCCGACCAGTCTCAAGACGCCAAGGATGCGGCCGAGGCCTACTTTGACATAAAGAAGAGGGGAGGACGCCTAAGGATACTTACGAAAATCGACGAGAAGAACATGGCATACTGCAAGGAACTGACGAAAAGCATCGAAATTCGTCATCATGATGAGACAAAGGGGAACTTTGCCATCAATGATAGTGAGTACATGTCGTCCCCGACCAGCACAAGTTTTCAGCCCAATACCATGGTCACAGTCATCTACAGTAACGCCCATCCGCTGGTCGAGCAGAACAGGAAGATCTTCGAGACTCTCTGGAGCGGAGCCGAACCTGCGGAGGAAAGAATCAAGGAAATCGAGGAAGGGACTGCCCATCCCAAGTTTAGGACGATACGTGATGCCCACGATATTCAAAAACTGTTCGTGGAAATGGTTGAGCAAGCCAAGAATGAAATTCTGCTGATTTTGCCGACAGTCAACGCATTTCATCGCGAAGAGAGAATTGGAGTAATCGAGGCCCTGCAGACCTCTGCCCTAGAGGGAAAGGTGAAAATCAGCATGATCACTCCAAATTCTTCCGTCCAGGAAACTCTTCAAGCGTTGAACAAAGAGATCGAAGCAAAGGGCGGGAGAAACTTGGTTAGCCACAGGCTTATTCTTGAAGCCGCTACCCCCAACACGGTCACCATCGTCGTCGTCGATGGGAATGCCTCGCTCGTCATCGAGCAGAAGGATGACTCGCAAGCGGATTTTGGTACAGCAATAGGAATTGCCATCTATTCGACCAGGAATTCCACGGTGTTGGCAAATATTCAATTCTTCAAGAGGATGTGGGAAGATATTGAACTCAGAGAAAGGGAAGAGGTAGTCCTGGAAAAGGAGAGACGGAGCAGAAAAGCGGCAGAACTATTGCAAGACATCTTGGCGCATGACATCAGGAACTACAATCAGATTGTGCTCACGAGCGCCGAGATGCTGAACGAGGCAGGTCTGGCGAGCAATGAGAGACAATCTATGATCAACTCAATCCTCAAAGCGATAGGAGGTTCGACTGACCTCATCGATAGAGGGAAGAAACTCGGAAGGATATTGTCGCAATCTGAAATAGAGCTTATCCCCGTCGACGTTGAAAAGTCGCTGCAAACATCTGTAGCGTTGATTGTGAAGGCTTTCCCCGAAAAGTCCATCAATCTTTCCGCCTCTGTAAAGTCAGGCGCACATGTGCTCGCCGACGATTTGTTGGAGGAGGTCTTCACGAACATACTCTCCAACTCGGTCAACTACACCGAAGGGGACGTGGTGCCTGTTGAAGTTCAAGCTGAAGAGGCAGAAGGAGCGATACACGACGAGAAGCGGGGGCCATACTGGAAGATAACCTTCACGGACCATGGCAGGGGGATAAGGGACGAAATGAAGAAGACGATATTCACTCGTTACCTGAGCACGGCAGCCGGAGCGGGACTTGGCCTTTCCATAGTCCACGCTCTCGTGGTCGAGAGGTATTCGGGCAATGTGGCAATCACGGACAGGGTTGTTGGAGACTACAAGAAGGGAACAAAGGTGGAATTGTGGTTACGAAGAGTGTCTTAGTCGTTCGACAGGTCTACCGGCCAGGCTTCGCTCCCTGGACAGGGTCGACCAGAGTTTCTCCGAGAAAATCAACTCCGACAAGACTCAGCTCTCGTCTTTCAAACGATCAAACCGATATGGGCGAAGAGAGTAGCAAGGTCATAGCGATAGTGGATGACGACGAAGATTTGTGCTCCTTATTTTCGACGCTGGTCAAGAGCCTCGGATATCATGCGAACTGTGTTGCCCATGACGGAGATGAAATTGTTCAAGCTGTCCTTGAGGAGGGCATCGAAGCAGATCTGATACTGATGGACTATCGCATGCCTACAATGAATGGTGTTCAGGCGGCTGAGAAGATCCTGCACGTCAGACCTGAGATAAAGATAATCATCGCCACCGCAGATGACTCGGTCCGACGAGATGCGATTGCTGCGGGACTTTTCTTCATACAGAAGCCTTTCTCTGGATCGACACTCGCCAGGACGATAGAAGAGGCACTAGGACATTGACAATGAATTGACTCGCCGCCCTAAACGCGACATCCATCTGAGCGGCTCCCTTCGAGATTTGAAGCACCTTTTTGGAGAACCTCGTTGGTTAACTCTGCCAAGTCAAAGGTAATGTCTTGCCAGGAGCGCTCCACCAATAATCATGGCGATACCAGTGACGATAACTAGGAATGCGAAAGCCGAAACCCCTGCTCCACCAAGCAAGAGTGAGACACCCATGTACGCAATCGAGGCTCCAACGAACATCATTCCTATGAAGAGTATGAAGTTACCTAGCTTGCCCTCGGCCAACTAACAATCAGACTAGATACTCGCGATATAACCGTCCCTGCCAGTACCTTCCGACGACGGTCCATCGAAAGGGCGGAGCAACCCTTATTCAGATTCGGGCGCGGCGAGAAGTGAGTTGCAGAAGATAATCGACGCTCACATCCACCTCTCCGAACGCCGCGACGATGCCCTCAATCGTTTCGCCAAAATGCACCGCCTGAGGTACACTTTGAACGAGTTGCTCCGTAACATGAGGAAGCACGAAGTTGAGCGTGGACTCCTTCTCAGTCCACCCCTTCAGCGAGGGGGCCCACTTCCAAACGAGAGAATAATCGACCTTTGCAGGAAGAGCGGCGGAATGCTTGCGCCGGTGGTCACTGTGGAACCCACGGCCAAGGAGGTGAAGGCCGCCGTCAAGCTCGCCGAGGAGAACAGGAAGGAGGTGAAGGCGTTCAAGGTCAGGCTGGGCTATGTGAAAGCGTCCGCTCAAAGCCCGGTGTTCACCAGGCTCTACGATTATGCCGAGTCAGAAGGCCTCCCGGTGCTCTTCCACACAGGGGACACCGCCTCGAACACAGGAGACCTCGTCCTCTCGCACCCGCTGACCCTCGACGGGCTGGCGAATGCGAGGGAGGATCTGACCATCGTTCTCTGCCACTTTGGCAACCCGTGGTTCGAGGATGTCGCCGAGCTCATCTACAAGCACCCGAACGTGTACACTGACATATCCGGATTGACTACTGGCGGGGGCTTGTACGCCGAGAAGTTTTCTGAGTGGCTTGCCAAGAAGATCGAGGCCGCCATCTATTTCGCCGGCGGGGCTGAGAAGGTCATCTTCGGAACGGACTACCCCATCACGACATTCCCCGAGGCCTTGGACCTTGTCAGAAGGCTCGAAGTGGACGAAGCCGACAAGGAGAACATACTTCATCGCAACGCAAAGCGGGTGTTCGGCCTCTGACGACCCAAGACAAAATCGAAATCGTGGACATTCCTATCGGGCAGAGGCAGGACCTGGAAGAGGTACTCGAAGAGAGCTTCGAGGGGTGGTACCTGAGGGCCGCGAAGGGCACCCTTCAGGACGTAGAAGTGGTCAGAGCCGCGAAGTCGGATGGCAGGCCTGTCGGGCTCGTCATGCTGAAGACTCTGGAGCAGAACGTCGGTTACGTGTACTACATCGCCGTGGCCAGGGCCCACCGAAGGTCGGGAGTGGCGAAGTTGCTGCTGGAAGATGCACTTGGGCGCTTTGGCGCTGCGGGCGTAAAGGAAGTGTACGCCAGCGTGGAAGAAGACAACGAGCCGTCTGAGAGTCTGTTTGCTTCGGAAGGGTTCACACCTACCAGCTTCGGCGAAGTCTCCAAGAACCACGGGAGCCTTCGTACCATCAACATGTACAGGATCATGCGCGTCGTCCCAGGCGAAGTTCTTCTGCGCAAGGCCCTGGCCTGAGGCGGGCGCGAGGCAAGGGTTCCTGCCCTCAAGGCTTATGTTTCGACCGAGCGCTTGAAAGGCGGTTGGAGCTTTTCCGCCCCTCTCACGTCACAGTCAGCGCGCTTCCCTTCGTGGAGGTAGGGAAGGACCATTGGATCGAATGCCATTACGACATCGATTTTGGCAAGAAGTCGCAGGTAGAGCTAGCTCCTTTGATGCAAGGTAGGACGGCTCCCGAATGACGACCCCTATTGTAGAAGGGGAACCTCGGCCAGGTGTCGGCAGATATCTGTACGAGAGGTTCAAGGCTTGGATTCAAGAGAAACTCAGAAGATCTCCTCAAGTTTGACGGACCCGAAGTTCGAAAAGCATTAGAGGCACCGGACAGGGAGGAAGACAGTGGCCTCGCATCGGATCGAGCTGGACACATTCCACTACAAGTGGAACAAGGCCCACAAGCCCGCCCTCACCATAAGGCCTGGAGACGACGTCACCTTCGAAGTCAACGAGGTGACAAGCGGGCAGATTACAGAAGGCTCGAATGTGGATACGGTGAAGAACCTCGATCTTGCGAGACTTTACCCTATGGCAGGGCCTGTGTACGTCGAGGGAGCAAAGCCGGGGGACACCCTCACTGTCGAGGTCCTGGATGTTGTGCATGGGGACTGGGGTTGGTCGGCCATCGTAAATGGCCTTGGCTTACTCGAGGAATTTCAAGAACCTTACCTGTACCTGTGGAATCTGAGGAAGAAGGATTTCACTGATTTTCAAGGAGGAATCAAGATTCCCTTGCGGCCCTTCTGCGGCACGATGGGAGTCGCGCTGCCGGAAGAAGGCTCCTTCGAAGTCATTCCTCCAGGAAAGAATGGCGGCAACATGGACATAAGACACCTGGTCGCGGGGAGCATCCTGGAGCTCCCGGTCTTCGTCGATGGCGCGCTATTCTCGGCCGGTGACCTCCACGCCGCAATGGGGGATGGTGAAGTCTGCGTGACAGCGATTGAATGCCCGGGGACTGCGAGGTTCAGGTTTGGCGTCAAGAAGGATTCAAAACTCGGATGGCCGAGGTATTACAGCAAAGGCGACGAGAAGGCGAAGAAGGGTTACTACACTGCGACTGGCATCGGGCCCGACTTGATGGCTGTGACGAAGGATTCAGTCCGGAACATGATCGCTCATCTCACGACAACCTATGGACTGACGAAGGAGGACGCGTACATTTTGTGCAGCGTGGCCGCCGACGTGAAGATTCACGAGATCGTCGACCAGCCTAACTGGGTTGTCGGGACTACGATTTCTTTGGACATCTTCCCAAACTAAAGCTAAAATCATGCAGGCGCAGGTTGCAAGCGGGAGAGTAGCAGGGACCTGTCCGCAGTAACAAAGCTCGTAGAGAAGGAGACCACCCCTTGGATGGGGCAACCCCTGAAGAGAAAGGAGGACCAGCGGCTAATCACTGGTCTTGGGAAGTTCGTCGACGACGTGAAGATGCTAGGCATGACATACGTCGCTCTGCTGAGAAGTCCCTACGCCCATGCTCGAATTTCGAAACTTGACGTCAGCAAGGCCCAGGGAATGGATGGAGTTGTTTGTACTCTGACCGGAGAAGAGGTGGCGAAGCTGACCGATCCCTTCCTCCAGATTTCTGCCGCGCCGGCCAACAAGCTGAAGGATTACTGCTTAGCAGTGGGGAAAGTCCACTTCGTCGGTGAGCCAGTCGCAGCCGTCGTTGCCGAGACTAGAGGCATAGCAGAAGATGCGCTGGAGCTCATCGAAGTCGAATACGAGGTTCTCGACCACGTTCTGGACGCGCGCGAGGCGCTGGAATCAAAGGCACCTGTGATCCATGGAGAAGTGGGTTCGAACTTGGTCTTCCACGGAAAGTGGGATTACGGAGACATGGATGCTGCGTTGAAAGAGGCAGACAAGGTGTTGAAGGAAGAGCTGCACTTCCACAGGTTTAGTTCGACGCCTATAGAGAACAATGCCGTCCTGGCGCACTTCGACAAGGCGACGGGTTTCCTGACGATGTACCTCAACAATCAGATGCCCATGTTCTGTATCCCCTGGGTTTCTTTTGCCATCAGATTTCCGTCCAACAAAATCAGGATGATCTCAGGAGATATCGGTGGAGGATTTGGTACGAAAATAATCAGCTATCCGTACATGGTCCTGACTTGTCTGCTCGCGATGAAATCCGGGCGCCCTGTCAAATGGATCGAGACGAGGACGGAGCATCTTCTGGCAGCGAACCATGGGAACGAAAGGACGTTCGAGGTCGAAATCCCCGTGAAGAATGACGGCACGATTCTTGGGTTCAAGGTCAAGGCTTGGGACGACTGCGGGGCCTATACCAGATACGAGCCTGCAGGTGCGACCATCTGGGCCCAGGTTACACCAGGCGCATACCACTTCAAGAATTTCCAAATGGAGTTTTTGCAGTCCATGACGAACAAATGCCCCGTAGGGCCCAACAGAGGATATTCGAGGATGCAGCACCTCTGGATGCTCGAGCGGTGCGTCGACATTGTTGCGAGGGAACTGGGCCTGGACCCGACCGAAGTTAGACTGAAGAATTTCATCAGACCTGATGAGATGCCATACGTTACTCCGAGCGGCGGCATCTACGATGGAGGGGACTACCCTGAATCGCTCCGCCGGGTCGTGAAGCTCGTCGACTACTGGAGATGGAGGAAGGAGCAGGAAGAAGGCAGGAAGAAGGGGAGGCTTATCGGGATAGGCCTGTCTACTGTTCTGGACTCGGGGACGAACAATTTTGGTCAGGTCAAGATGGCGAACCCAGACAACCCGTTCTCAGGAAATTCGGAGGGAGCAAGGATTTCCATAGACACGCTCGGAGGGATTCAAGTCGCTCTTGGAACAGTTCCCCAGGGACAAGGGCATGAAACCTTCGCATCCCAGATAGTGGCAGACGAGTTCGGGGTGAATCCTGACCAGGTCAACGTGCTAGTGGGCTTCGACTCAACTGTTAATCCATACTCGCATCAGTCAGGCGCCTACGCAAGCCGATGTGCCGTGATGGGGACCGGGGCCCTGCTGGGTGCCGCCAAGAAGCTCAAGGAAAAGGCTGCGAGGATTGCAGCGCATGTACTGAAAACAGACCCGGAAAGAATCGTGTTCAAAGACGGGGCGGCAGTCGACAGGGATTCGGGCAGGAGCATCCCACTCTGGCAGATAGGAAACATCGCCTGGGTCAACAATGTCCTTCTCCCCGAAGGAATGGAACCAGGATTGGTAGCGATTAATTATTGGAAGCCCGACTTCGGCTTGCCCGACGAGAAATGGAGACTCAACCAGACCCTGACCTATTCATACCAGAGCCACGCAGCGGTCATAGAGCTCGACCGAGAGACGGGGAAGTTCAAGCTCTTGCAGTATGCGATTGTAGACGATTGTGGAAGGCAGATCAATCCCATGATTGTTGAAGGTCAGGTGCACGGGGCCGCTGCCCACGGCATCGGGGCAGCCATGTACGAGAGCTTCGTCTACAACACGGACGGCCAGCTTCAGAGCAGTACGTTTGTGGATTACCTTGTTCCGACGGCGCTTGACATCCCACACATCGACACAGAGAGCATGGAGACCCCATCGCTCTTCGCGCCAAAGGGAATCAAGGGTGTCGGTGAAGGTGGTGGAACCCCTTTGAGTGCCATTGCGAATGCGGTTGAGGACGCGCTCAGCCCCCTGGGCGTTGAGGTCAGAGATTCGCATCAGAACCCGCAGGAGGTCTTCAAACTAATTGAAGGAAATAAGGCAGGACGCCACGTGGCAAGTCACAAGTCCGGAAAATAGCCTGCAAGCTCGAAAGGTTTTTGACGGGACGCGGCCTCGGAACGAAACGTAACTGAGAGAATTGAAGCGACTCAACTCAGATGGGTTTAGTTTCGATGCAGAGAATCTTGAGAGCGGAAGCTGGGTCGCTGCTGATAGCTGGGTTAGTCCGTTCAACTATGACCTAGAGACTCAATCGAAGTTCCACTTCCCCAAGGAGGTTGTGTTCCATGACGTGACTCTGAGGGACGGCGAGCAGACGCCGGGAGTGGTTCTAAGACGCAAAGAGAAGGTGGAAATCGCAAGAAAACTCGACGAAGTCGGTGTTCAGAGAATCGAGGCAGGGATGCCTGTCGTTTCCCAGGAGGACGCCGAAGCTGTTAAGGAAATCGCCCATCTCGGACTCAAAGCCAAAGTCACCGCATTCTCAAGAGTAGCGAAGGAAGACATTGATGCCGCGCTGCGATGCGATGTCAGTGGCATAATCTGCGAAGCCCCCACGGGTATCCCCAAGCTGAAGCAGTTTAAATGGACCTACGACCAAGTGATTGAAAAAGCGGTTGACGCGATCAGTTATGCTAAGCAGCACGGCCTATGGGCTGCTTTCTTCGGCGTTGACGGGACCAGAGCTGACCCGGCTTTTCTGACACGCCTATACTCAGAGGTCTCAGAGAAAGCTCATCCCGACGCATTCGTTGTCGTTGACACTTTTGGATGTGCGTCTCCTGAAGGGTTTGGGAAGCTTGTCAGCAAGGTCAGGGAGGCCGTCAAAAAACCACTGGAGGTCCATACCCACGACGACTTCGGGCTAGGGGTAGCGGTGGCCATCGCAGGCCTACAGAATGGGGCGTCGGTTGTTCATACTTCTGTCAACGGGATCGGGGAGAGGGCAGGTAACGCCTGCTTTGAGGAGCTCGCGATGTCTCTCAAGTATCTGTACGGTCAGCCAGTCAATCTGAAGTTCTCCAAACTAAAGGAGCTCTCTGAACTAGTACAGGAGCTCACGAGGTTCCCACTCGCGCCCAACAAGCCGGTCGTCGGGGAGAGGGTCTTCACTAGGGAAGCGGGCATCTCAGTCGCTGGGTGGATGAAGTACAACCTGGGCTCGGAGTCTTACCTTCCGGAAGTTGTCGGAAACAAGCACGGCGTCTTCCTCGGGAAAAAATCTGGGGGGCATTCAATCGAATGGAAGCTCAAAGAGCTTGGTCTCGAGGCCAATGCCGAACAAGTCCAGGAGATACTTGCCCAGGTGAAGAAGAAGGCCGAGGAAACAAAGTCAAACGTGGAAGATGCGGAGTTCCAGGCAATCGTCAATTCGGTGGTGTCGAAGGGACACGCTAAGTTGGCGACGAAGCCAAGATAGCCCTAGCCGTCAGCTACCCTTCTGTTTCCGATGGCTGCTCTTCTTCAGGAAGCCTCTGATTGCTGCTTTCGCCTCAGGACTGTCCAAGACTGCCGTGTAAGCGTCACTCTCCATTATCAAAGCGTCAGCTAGACTCATGCTCGAACCCTTGTTCATCAGCTCCTTGGCCAATCTGAGATTCGATGGGTTCATCGACTTCAGTTTCTCGCAGAGCTTCTCAGTCTCGTCGTGAATCGAGTCCTTTGGGACGACGCGGTTTACGAGGCCCCACTCGTAGGCTTCCTGGGCAGAGACGAGGCCGCCCGTGAAGACCATCTCCTTGGCCCTTCTAAGACCAATGGACCTTGGAAGACGCTGCGTCCCCCCTCCGCCGGGAATGAGGCCCACCTTCAGCTCAGTCTGGCCGAAGCGAGATTCGGGGGTTGCGATTACGATGTCCAGGGCCATCAAGAGCTCCATTCCTCCCCCCACAGCGATGCCGTTGACGACGCCAATCGTTGGCTTCGGGTAGTTTTCCACGTAGTCAAGGAATTGGCGGACGAACTTTGCATAGGAGTGCACCTTCCTTCCCCGGAGACCGAAGAGGAAGTTCAGGTCAGCGCCTGCGCTGAAGACGTCGCCGCGAGCAGCAATGACTGCGCACTTCACCGCGTCGTCCTCTTCGTGCTTTCTGAGAATCGCGAGGATGCGCTTTCTCGTCGGGACGTCCAGGATGTTCATCGCCCGGACCCTGTTCAGCTCGATGGTCAGTACCCCGTCATGGACATTCCATAGGACGGGGCCTTGCACAGAAGTTGCTCGGGGCGTGATGACTAAAAGTTTCCTCCAGATGGAGCGGATCCACGCGTTGTGCCTTTAAGACGAGGAGCGAGAACCGGGTCGACGTGCGAGTAGCGGTTGCCTTCTAGTCGGGTAGCTCCCAAAATCGACCGCGCCAAGCTGGTGAAGGACGCACTGGATCTGGTGAATGTCGACAGCCCCACCGGAAAGGAGGGCGACGTCGGAGAGTTGTACGCCTCCAAACTCCGCGCAGTCGGGATGAAGGTGACCATGCAGGAGGTAGAGCAGGGGAGGTACAACGTCCTCGGCTTTTTATCTGGAAAGAATCCGGACGGCGCGACTCTGATGTTCAACGGACACCTCGATACTTCTTTCGCTGCGAGCGAGTCTCCGGAAATACTGAAGGCGATTTCGCCGGTGTACCCGTCTGAGCCGCCGTGGGGCTACGTGAAGAACGACTGGATTTACGGGATGGGAGCGTTCAACATGAAATCGGCATTGGCTTCCTATGTCGCTGCCGTCCGGGCAATCCAGGATTCAGGGACGGAGCTTGCGGGGAACATTGTGATCGCCGGAGTGATAGGCGAAATCGAGAAGACTCAGGTTGGGAACTACCACGGTCCTCAGTACAGAGGGTACGGACACGGTACTTCGTATCTCGTTGCGCATGGAGGGACAGCCGACTTCGCCGTCCTCGGGGAGCCCACAGGCCTGCGACTGATGACCGCCCACAGTGGCAGCTGCTGGTTCAGGTTTGGCCTCAGAGGAACTCTTGTGCACTCAGGGCACTCTGCCGGGGTCACCAACGTAATCCAGCAGATGAACCGTGTAATCGACGAACTCGAACGCTGGATTCCCGACTACCAAGCAAGGTACACTTACCTAGGGTCGAAGCCCACGGTCAATCTGGGTTCGATCGAGGGCGGCTGGCCCTGGAGGGCCTCCCGGACACCGGCGTTTTGCGACCTTTATGTGGACGTGAGATTCCCTCCTCCACACCACCCCCTGGACATAAGGCAAGAAGTGGGGAAGGTGCTAGCGAAGGTGGAGAGGAAGCATGGAATTTCCCCTGAGCTCGAGCTCTATCTGACCGACGCCTGGTCGAGGGTTCTCCCAGACGAATACGTCTGCCGCTCGATAGCGAAGGCGCATCAGATGGTTTTCCACAAGAAGGTGGAGACTGTCTACTTTTCATGGTCGTCGGACGCGAACATACTTACGAGACAAGGAGTGGTCGCCGTGAATTATGGGCCTTCGGGAGGTCCAGGCAAGGAGACGAGGGGCACGATGTACATTCCAAACTTGGTGGACTGTGCCAAAGTCTATTCCATCGTCGCGGGGGACATTACGTCAAAGAAGAGGGGCCAAGTACGGAAGGCAGCGGCAGGATGAACTGAAGGTAAAGATTAGCACAAAGCTTTTGATGTGAAGCCCGTATATCTCACATGAGGCAACGCGCAGACGTGAAAGAAGTAAAGGACGTTCGGATTCCCATGGACTACCTAATCTCAACGCATGTCCTACTGAGCAAATCCTACCAGAAACTCAGCGAGATTCTCGGAGACTCTGCGGCAATGACGTTCTTCTCTCTCGCATCAGACTATGAACCATTTGGACCTCTGTCCAAAGACAAGATGGATTCCGACAATCTCAAAGCAATGCTGACATCGTTCGGCTACTCCCTCAAAGAAGAGAAGAAGGGCGATGCGATAGAATACCGTCTTTGGTGCCCTCATGCGGAGAAGATTCATCCAGAATTAGGAGAGGGTGCCTCATTCTGCCCAATGTCACAAATGGTTCTTGGGACAGTTCGAAAAGAACATCCAAAATCTATTGTGACGTTCAGCGGGCTCCATGACGACGGGTCATCGTTCACCATCAAGGTACAGGATTAGCAGCGAAGAAGGGCTGATGGTAGGGCTAGGTTCTACCATGCCCAATTAGCACCGAACCAGCGCGAACAACGGATTAATACCTGAAATCTTCGCTTCGAAAGAGGAAGTAGGGTGTCATCCTCGAGTGGGACCGTCGTCTTCGAATCGAAGTCTGAAGCGAAGGCGGGCATCCAAATGGTCGGAAGGGAGGTAAAACCAAGAAAGGACCTCCCCCTAGTGCAGGGCCTCGGGACATACGTCGGCGACATCAAACTCCCAAAGATGGTCTATGCTTTCTTTGTCAGGAGCGTCTGTGCCCATGCCAGAATCAAAAGCATCGACACAGCGAAGGCTCTGTCTCTGCCCGGAGTGGTCTATGTTCTGACGGGGAAGGAAGAGGCAAGACAACTTGTGTCCTGGATGTCGTTGCCGGGACTAAGACAGCCTGAGAGACTTTCGCTCGCGAGGGACAAAGTGAGATACGTCGGCGAACCGGTTGCAGTCGTCGCAGCGACAAGCCTCAGTATTGCCGAAGACGCCGCCGAGCTGGTCGAAATTGAATATGAGCTTCTCGAGGCCGTCGTCGACGCAGAAAAGGCGTTGGAGGCGGAATCGCCATTGCTCTATGAGGATTGGAAAGATAATGTGATCTTCCATGACACACTACGAAGCAACGGGACGGAGAAAGCGTTCGAAGAAGCTGATTTTGTCTTCAGAGAGCGGCTGGTCAGCAATAGGTACTCCCCAACTCCGATGGAGAACAGAGGAGTCCTGGCATCGTATGATGATGATGCGGAATTCCTGACAGTGTGGGCTTCCACTCAGTTCCCGCATGTGATGAGGACATTCCTGTCTCAGGTCCTCGAGTTTCCCGAGAACAAGATTCGGGTGATCGCCCCCAACGTCGGGGGAGGGTTCGGAATCAAGTCAGCGATTTTCCCGGACGAGGTGAGCGTAGTGATCCTGTCAATGAAGCTCGGGAGGCCTGTCAAGTGGGTAGAGGAACGGCATGAGCACCTTCTCGTCGCAGGACATGAACGTCAACAGGTCCACTACGTCGAGTGTGCGGTCAGAAAAGACGGGACCCTTCTCGGGGTCAAGGACAGGATAATCGCAGATTTCGGAGCCTCAGGGATGTTCTGGACCGAGGTCCAGCCAGCGATGCTTAGCGCCGCTGCCGTTCCAGGGCCGTACCGACTTCGAAACTACGACTTCGACCTTTGGTGCGTGTCGACCAACAAAGCCCCGTGCGGGCCACACAGGGGCTTCGGCCGTCCGGTTGCCGCATACGTTACCGAGAGGATGATGGACATCATCGCAAGGAAGCTCAAGCTTTCTCCTGTCGAGATCAGGCTCAAGAACTTGATCGACCCGAGCGAGATGCCCTGGACCACACCCGTTGGTGTTTTCTACGATTCGGGGAACTACAGGCAGGTGCTGGAGCGGACGCTCTCCCTGGCGGACTACGACGGGCTTCGGAGGGACCAGTCAACGCAGAGGAAACGGGGGAAACTGATTGGACTCGGCCTCGCTACCTACGTCGAATACACCGCCCCCGGCTCATCTCGCTTGCAGGGTCCCCTCGGCTGGGCTGTGGGAGGATGGGAGTCATGTCACCTTATGGTTGACCCTACGGGGAAAGTCACCGCCCAGCTCGGAACGGCGAGTCAGGGACAGGCCCACGAGACAGTCTTTGCACAGGTGATATCCGACGCCCTGGGAGCGAAGTTTGAGGATGTGTACGTAGGGGAGGGCGACACACAGAGCGCACCCTACGGCTGGGGGGCCTGGGCTAGCAGGTCCACGGTCGCGAGCGGCGGGGCCTGCATCAAAGCCTCGCGAAAGATGAAGGACAAAATCCTCCATATCTCTGCGCATCTGCTCGACGAAGCGTCCGACGACTTGGAAATGACTGACAGTGTAATTTCGTCCAAGAAGAGCGGGAAGACTCTGACGCTGCAGAGAGTAGCGGACGTTGCCCTCCGCTTCTCCGGAAGGCTTCCAGAGGGGATGGAGCCAGGGCTCGACATGGTCTCCTACTATGAACCTGAAAGCCCGACGACGTGCAGCTATGCCACTCACCTTGCGATGGTGGAAGTTGACCCCGAAACGGGCTCCCTGAAGCTCCTGAAATATTTCATTGTCGACGATGCCGGCGTCCTGGTGAACCCTCTCACAGTCGAAGGCCAGGTCCACGGCGCACTGGCGCATGGCATTGGAGGAGCACTTTTGGAGGATCTCGTCTACAGCGACGACGGGCAGTTGTTGTCATCTACGTTCGTAGACTACCTGCTCCCTACAGCCGAAATAATGCCCGAGGTGATTCAGGACTTCGTCGAGACCCCATCCCTGAACCTTGGGGGTTTCAAAGGGATGGGCGAAGGCGCCGCGATTCCGACTGCTGCCGCTCTTACAAACGCCATCGACGACGCTCTTTCAGACAGCAAAGTCAAGTTCCTTGAGCTCCCGATAACCCCCGAAAAAGTGTACAGGCTGATCAAAGGGGACTCGGTAGTAGTCGCGAAATAAGGAACGCTTGTAATTTAGAAAAAAGAACGGCACACGGGGGTTTAGATCCCGATTGCTTTCTTGACTTCCTCGGCGCTGTTGAAGTTGCCGTGGGGGAGAGCTTCCGAGAACCACTCCTTCTCCTCACCACTGAAGTCCGACATGTTGTCGCATGCAGTCGTGAGGTCGTTGCAAGATGCGGGGTAGGAGACGTCGTCCCCGATGTGTGCCGCGTACCTGGTCTTCAGTTCCTGCGTCAGTTCCATGGGTCGAATTAGCCTCGAGGCTATTTAAAACTTGATAGGGTCCGCTAGGCTACGAGGAATCCTTGGGAAAGGGTGTCTTCGTCTGAGACGAGTAGATCGGAGACTGCGGTAAGATAGGCCGTTCCAGTTATCTCTGGGATAATGGCATGGTGACCATCCACCTTCGCAAAGTCAGCGATTCTTCCGATGAACTTTGAGCCGATTATGCTTTCGTTGGTGAACCTCTCTCCTCTTTTCAATCTCCCATTGGAGTTTAGAATGGCCATCCTTCCGCAAGTTCCCGTGCCACATGGTGACCTGTCGAAAAGGTCGTTCTCTGCGATCATGATGTTCTTTGCATGTCTGGGTCCGAGGTCTTCGACGATTGATACACCGGAAATTCCGTTAATTTTCAATCCGTTAACTGGATGCCGAATCAGTCTCCCAACTTCTCTTAGCAACAACCTCCCCGCGGCGAGCAACTCCTCCAGCCTGCTCGGGTCAAGTTCTAGCCACAGGTCTGAAGCATTCACATACGCGAAGTTGTTCCCGCCAAATGAAAATGATACAGGGATCTTCCCGAGGGATGGGATTTTGATGACGCTGTCGCTGATTTTGTATGAGGGAACGTTTCTGACAGTCACAGATTTGATTCGGCCGCCCGAAATGGTTGCCCTTGCGCGGATCAGGCCAGCTGGAGTGTCAAAAACAAGTCCTCTTCTCGCTCTGTCCGCGTCAACATAACCGAGTTCGACAAGCGTAGTCAACAGCCCTATCGTCCCGTGGATACACATGTCGACGTACCCGCTAAAATCGCCGAAGATTACTCCATAATCCGCTTCATCACTTGTGGGAGGGACAAGAATCGCCGCCATCCCCGCATTGCCCCTCGGCTCCTGCATCAGGGTAGTCCTTACGAAATCGAAGTTCTTCCGGAAGAAGTCTTTCTTCTCTGACATATTCCTGCCCTTTGGTGTTGGAGATCCTTCTATCAGGACCCTGGTGGGCATTCCTGCGGTATGCGAATCCACAACGTGGAATCCCCGATTGATTTTCATGAATGCCTTGTTTAGTCGGGCAGGCTATTTTAGCTTCTTTCACCGAAAAACGGTTTAGGGGGGTTCGCCCAAGAAATGTGAGCAGAACCCACCTAGGCCGCCACCTGTTACAAGTCTGAGGGCCCTACTCTACCCCATCACCTCGCAAAGTCCTAGAACTTTGGCCAAAGAGTCACACGCATCCTAGCAACGGCAAGCAGAAGCCGCCCGAGGACCCTCCAGATCCCCCCTGGCCACCCGGAGACGCTGGCTGCGGACTCATCCCCGAAGATGCTGGAGAAATCGAAGGGTTCGAACCGGCCGGTTTGAGCGAAAACGCAGGGGCAGCTGGAGGCTGCGGAGGACCATGACTGACTCCCTGCGGAACCAGGACTAGTAGACATGCCAAGGCGACCACTATGACAACTGGTAAGGCCCCGATGATGAATGGCAGCGCCCTGTCAGCGTACACTCTCAATTATTTCATCCTCCTTTTCGAACAAGAATCGCACCCGAAGCATATAGGCGGACGCCTACTATCTTCTCGAATACTCGTCTGGGTTCAGCTGCCTTTCTTCAGAGGCAGCCGATTATCGGGAGGCACGAACTCGTGGAGGTGCTGGTAGTTGCCGAAGTTGTGGTGGAAGTTGTAGTCGATGTTGTCGACGAAGTGGTGGTCGAAGTGGTGTAGGAGCTGGTCGTCGAGGTTCTTGAAATCGTAGTCGACAATGTGGACGTGGAGGCTGAACTCGACGATGATGTGGTGGATTGACTTGTGGTCCGCGACGTTGTTTGGCTCGAGGAAGTGAAACCGCTTGACGCAGTCGTGCTGGAAGAGGACGAACTTCCTGACGTGGTGCTGCTGGAAGTCGAGGAGCCTTGAGCCTGGGACGAGGTGGACGGCGGATTATTGCCAACATGCCCGGGCAAAGGGCCCGGCGCCCCCTGCGAGAAATTGTAGGTAACTGCGCCCGCGAGGACCAAGACTATGATGACCGGTATCGCCCCAAGCGCGACGGGCAAGACCCTGTCCGCGTTGGCCCTCAAAGTCTAGTTGATCCCCATATGAATGGTCTCGCTCTCCGCTGTCTTCGGCCCGACAAGCATCTCGGCGAGCACGTTGTAGGCTTCGATGTACTTCCTTCCTTTGACCGTGGTGACATACTCTATCTTGGCACTGGGAGGGTCCCTCCTCCTCTCGAGGAGTCCCTTGTCGATCAGCGACTCCAGGTATGTGTGCAGTTGCCTCGAGTTCAGGTTGCATCTGAACATGATGTGGGTCCTAAGCGTGCCGTTCAGGCTGACCGACAGGATGGAGTACACTATCTCCACAAATCCTCGGGGGCCTCCCCCGACTGCTTCCGAACGCCTGTATTCCATGATCTCTAAACAAGAGTCGACAGCTCGACCTTCGGAGCCTCCTGATTCTTCTGGACCTGAGGTTTTTCGTAGGGGACCTTTCGAAGATTGAAATCGGCGCCGAGGCACATCTTGGCCACATCGAAGGCCTCAACGAAACTGACCGGTTCTCCAAATCTGCTCTGAAGCGCCCTGAATCCGGCGAGGCCCTTTATCGCGTCGGCCCTGAGATAGGCCTTCTGGTTCTGCGAGGCGAACAGGTTGACCAGCTCGACCTTGTCGTCGGCCACGTCTGATATGTCAAAGAAAATCTTGGGTTCGAAGTCACGAGTCAGAGGGATCTCGTAGGCGAGTATGTTCGATTCGAAGCGGGCCGCCTCCAGGGTCGCGCGCGCCATGGTCCTGTGGTCGTGATGCACGTCATTGGCGTGATGAGTGAGAATGATGTCAGGACGGACGATGTCTATCCTCGACTCGATTCTGGAAATCAGGTCGATCCCTTCTCTCAACCTCGTATCTGGGAGGTTGTCGAGCCAGAGGGCCTTGGCACCGATGAACCGGGCGCTCTTCTGTGCCTCCTTGACCCTCGTCTTGGGGTCCCCTCCAGCTCCTCCCCTGGTCGCAGTGTAAATCGAAACGTTATGGCCGCTCCGAACCGCCTTTATGAGAAGACCCCCACATCCCAGCTCGATGTCGTCTGGATGGGCCCCTATGGCTAGTATCTCCACGAGACAAGAACGGCCACCGGCATATTATCGCTTGGCAAGAAATCTACAGTAACAAAGGACTGTAGCGCGAGACCACCTACTTTCAGAGAGCGCGCGGCAAAATTACCCCATCGTCACCCGCGATCAGCTTCCGGCTCTTGGGGCCGACGTTGAAGAGCATGTCGACGACCGATAGATTCGGGACGAATTCCTCGACAAACCGCTGTCGATAGGGCTTTGGCTGATATTCTTGGTACTCCAATCCGATGTGGTTGGTGGCGAAGACCCCTTCGTCCACGTAGTTCTTGCCCCCTATCCCAGAGACGTAGGAGTCGGCTCCCACTGCGAGGCACGCGTTGACGAGCCTCTGGGTCCCCTCGCCTTCCACCTTCAGGTCAGATTCCAGTAGAACTTCGATTCTGATGTCGAGCCAGTCGAGGATCTTGCGCGTGATGTCAAGGTCCAGGTCTACTAGTTTGCTATGGTCTCTCTTGTACAGCGATTCGAAGTAGGGCCCATATTCATGGAACGAGCCGGCGTTCCTGTACGAATATGACATCTTCTTCCAGTGCTCCGTCCTCCATGGGAGAGAATTGTTCACTTCCACGTCCATGTTTTTGTGAAACTTCTGCGACCTAACGATGGGAACGGTCAGCCAGATGGGTCCATGGGGCCCGAGGATCTGGTTCCTGTTCGTGAACCTCTTGTCGTATTGGACGTCGTCCATCACTACCAGGGCGTCGACCAGGCTGAGCTTGTGGAAGAAGCCCGGGTAGGGGAGGTACTGCGGCTGGTGAATGGCGACCTTCAATTTCTCACTATGGTTAGCTAAACAGGAAATGCCGGGTGGCTCGGTCCGCCCGGCTCTGATGAAGCGGCGACCAACAAGAGATTCACTCCGACGTTAAAGTTCCAAGTATCTCGGTGATTTCGAGGGCACGCTTCCTGATCGTAATCGGAGTAACGCCTGCGGCGTAGGCAAGCCTGAGCTGGGTCGTTCTGGCACCACCCCTCACAGAAGCAAGGTAAAGGGCAGCGGCTGCGATCGACGTCGGCCTCTTTCCGACGAGGCTGGGGTGCCCCTTGACCCTGGCGAGAATTTCAATTGCTGCTCTCTCGACGGGGCCCCCCAGCGACGCCTTCGATGAGATCTGAGAGACGTAATTGGCCGGTGCCTGAAATGTGGAGGGTGCCTCATTGCCCAAGAGTATCAGGTAGTAATGTCGGAGCTGCTTCTTGTTTACCCCGACCTGGCGAGCGACCACTTCGTTCGGAGGCCTCGCGATGTCGAGCTCCCTGCACGCGATGCAGATTGAAGCGGCAGCCACTGCTGCCAGCGACCTTGCTTTGAGTGATTTCCCGTCGAACTTTTTCAGGTAGGTCTCGAAAGCCCTTTCCGCTACGATGGAGTTCATTCCCAGTGTTTGGGCTATTCTGCGCACCTCCATCGACACCTTCCCTAGGCGACGCCTCTTCGAGTCCCAGGTGACGATGGTGTCGAGGTGTCTTAGCTGCTTGAGGTCGCGGCTCTGGTTTATCTGTTGACCTCTCGCGTCGACGTTCCTGCCTCCGATGACCGTGGAGACGCCGAGAGCGTCGTCGAGTGCGCTTTGTTTTTCTAAAATATTACGCGATTCATTTAGACCGACGGCCTGTGCTATTTCGGAGAAGGCTTGCGAAGGCGCTGTCGAGACTGCACCGCACGAGGTG
>DASRSU010000013.1:0-12217 GCA_035656295.1 Bathyarchaeia archaeon
ACCTAGCCTGCATCGTTTACAGCTGGGACTACCGGGGTATCTAATCCCGTTCGCTCCCCCAGCTTTCGTCCCTCACCGTCGGGCGCGTTTTAGTCGGCCGCCTTCGCCACTGGTGGTCCTCCCGGGATTATAAGACTGCGAATTTTCTTGTTACAGAAATTTTCGCCCCTACCCCGGGACTACCGCCGACCTCCCCCGCCCCCAAGCCGGAAAGTATTCCCCGCGATCCAACGATTGGATCGTTGGATTTTACGGAGAACTTTTCCAGCCGGCTACGGACGCTTTAGACCCAATAATCGTCCCAACCACTCGAGGAGCTGGTATTACCGCGGCGGCTGACACCAGACTTGCCCTCCCCTTATTCGCCCGGCTGGTTAGACCGGACAAAAGCCTTCCTCAGCGGATGGCACTCGAGATGACCCTGTCACACTTTCGTGCATTGCAGAGGTTTCGCGCCTGCTGCGCCCCGTAGGGCCTGGGCCCTTATCTCAGTGCCCATCTCCGGGCTCCCGCTCTCACGGCCCGTACCGGTTATAGGCTTGGTGAGCCGTTACCTCACCAACAACCTGATCGGTTGCGGCCCCATCCTTCGGCAATTCTAGAAAGCGTGATCCTAGAATCTTTTGAACGGAGAACCGTTCCAGGCCTCTTCATCTATCCGGTATTAGCCTCAGTTTCCCGAGGTTGTTCCGGTCCGAAGGGTAGGTTAGCCACATGTTACTGAGCCGTACGCCACGCTCCCATCGTGGCTTGGAAGCGTGCGACTCGCATGGCTTAGTCTCATCTCGATAGCAGTTGGGTCCGCCAGGATCAAGCGGAGTTGGAACGATAGGAGTTCTCGGACGCCTATCTTGTATTTCTTCTACAGGAACTGGCTGGAGTTTAGCAGGTGGCTACGGGCCTCTGTTTGGACCTAAACGATTCCAGGGTAGTTCTGTTGCCCAGGGTTTTTTGGGTCCTCATGATGTTTCGCCCACAGTGGAGGTCAATCGGTCATTCACAGGCGTAACGCCCTAAAGCGTCGGATTGACGCCGCCGCCGGGACCGTGGGCTTACTATCTTCGACCTGCTATGCTACCAAACATGTCCCTAGGTTGTACAGTTGATATAAACATTTCCGATTTCAGTCAGAATCGAGAATACAACGACTATTTCTAGTCATAAAACGGTAGACTGGGATAATCCTTTCCGAGAAAATCCACGCTTCTCTCCTTTACCCTCAAGCTATCGGAAGAGCTACTCTGTTCTGACTCAGATCGGTCGAAGCAACCCATAATCGGGCGATCTGCAATATTTCGCAAGGCGGCTTTTCTTCCGGTTGGCCCGACACGAAATCTGCAACTTCCAAGATTATTGATTCGCTAAAGACGGATCGTTTAGCTATCGGGATTAGAATAAGATTTCAGTGGTTCCTCGTTTAGGCTGAGAAACGTGCTTCCCCAGTTGAAGAGTGAGAGAATTTTCTCGGCCTCTTTCTTGAATCCTATTATGATCAAAGCTGACGAGAGTGCCTCGACAGTGCTGAGCATTCCTAGTGTTCCATAATTCGTTGGATTTCCCGCAAGTAGTGGGGGCAGTCTCCGATTTTCGCCGCTGAATTTTCTGGCGAACATTTCTTCCGACTTTTTCCATGAACAGTCCAAGCCTACAAGGCCATATTGTTGGACCGCAACCCGATCCCTGGGCAACAGTATCTCCTGGCTTGCGGGATTGAGTACTATCGCATTTCGAGGAATCTTGCTGAGATGGAAGATTGGACGAGCGTATCGGAACTTACGCAGTTTAGCAGATGTACATTTTCTTGGATCGTCTTGGTAGAAATCGTAGATCAAGAGTCGTACTGGAAAATTCTGTGCTGTTAGTTCTTGATCCTTGGATATGGTGGCCCGTCTATACAATATTTGATCGCTTTTGGAATATGATCTAACAAGGCCAATGGGGTTACAGTTGGACCTTTCTCCGCCATCAGAATGTCCCCCGCGAGCCCATTGAGGAATGCTCCGGCGGCCGATGCGGGAAATGGTTCTATTCGTTGGGCAAGCAAAGCACCAATGATCCCTGTGAGAACATCGCCAGTTCCTCCGACAGTCATGTATGGATTCCCAGTAGTATTGAGCTTAATACGCGTCTCGCTGGCGACGATGTCCACCTGTCCTTTCAGGACAACTGTTGCTCCTGTCTCTTTGGCCAGCTGAACTGCCGCTTCTTGTCGGAGGCCGAGGTCTAGGCTGATTTTTCGTTGCA
The DNA here is from genome assembly GCA_035656295.1 of Bathyarchaeia archaeon. Lineage (GTDB taxonomy): Archaea > Thermoproteota > Bathyarchaeia > 40CM-2-53-6 > 40CM-2-53-6 > 40CM-2-53-6. The sequence continues at coordinate 2,245 of DASRSU010000013.1, forward strand.
GGAGTTCTTCGAATTCCCCAGCGTGTGGTGTTAAGACAACCGGGGTCTTGAGTCTTCGTCGTTTCCGTCCGAATATCTTCAGTGCGTCCGCGTCCATGACGAGCGGCTTCTGGGCGGTTTCGACTAGTGAAATTATTTTTCCAGATACTTCGCGTGTCTCTTCATGCAACCCGATTCCGGGGCCGAGTACGACGGCGTCGACGGTTTTCAGCCATCTTTCGAGATCCTGCAATGCTCTTGGATTCAGGTGTTCTCCAGGGAGTTTGATCGTGATGAGGTCTGGGGAGTAGGATGCTATGATTTCTGACGCTTTTCCCGGAGAAGCAACATAGACCAAGTCGGTGCCGACCTTTGTTGCTGCGAGTGCTGAGAACGCGGGGGCGCCGGTGAAGTTTTCGCTACCGCCTATTACAAGAAGTCTCCCGAAGTCTCCCTTGTGAGATTGTGCCGGCCGCGGTTTCCAGAGAACTTTGAAGTCGCCCGGTCCACAGTACGTTTCCGCTTCCGGCGGGACCCCAATTGGGATGGGCACTATTTCCCCGGAGTATTCTTTTCCTTTGATTAGCCCTGCCTTTACTTTGTGAAGTGAAAGGGTCAGGTCTGCTTTGACGGCTTCCCCGTGCGGTTGTCCCGTGTCCGTGTCTAATCCTGACGGGAGATCGAGTGCGATCTTGAATCCTTTGGACCTGTTGACAACTCTAACGGCACCGAGCAGCGGTTGTCGTAGGTCTCCTTGGACGCCTGTTCCAAGGATTGCGTCGAGAATGAATTCGGCCTGGGGCGGTCTCAGCTGGGACGAGTCAGCAATACTCTCAAACTCTACACTGGTCCTCATACGGAGGATTGGCTCGAGTTGTTGCCTAGTGGAGGGCTCTGTTACATCATTGGTTCTTGCGACCAGGGTTACTTTGACCTTGTATCCCTGTGCTGCAAGATGGCGGGCTGTCGCTAAGCCGTCGCCTCCATTCTTCCCGGGTCCCGCGATTATTTGTATCCGAGGCCTCGTCTTGGCGGTGGAAGCTCGTGTCACTATTTCCCTGGCAACGTTTGCACCGGCTGCCTCCATTAGTTGGAAGTTTGAGACGCCTAGGTACTCCGAGTTCAGCTCGGCGATGATCATCTCGTCGTTGGTGATTGTTGTCTCGTCGGGTTTCATGGTTCGACTGCTTTAGAGAAACTCAGCGCAGCGACGGGCTATATCTAGTTAGTAGATGGGTCGCTCTTAGGCCACTGAGCTGCGGTATTGGCGTGGTGGTTAGATCGGAGGGGCCGTACTGATGACTATCCCTTGGGGCGTCATCTCGTAATAGTATCCTCGCGAGGGCATCTGGGTCTTGCCCATTTTTACGAGTCTGAGGGTTCCTCCCCGGCTTACCCCCTCAGAGGTTTTCTTCCTTTCAAGTTCTAAGACCACGTCTGCAAAGTTGACCATTGCGTTTTCGATTGATTCGTCCAAGACTTTCGTGTGTAAAGTTGCTACTCCGATTGCTTTGGCAAATCGTGTCGCGTATTTTAGGACCTGTCCGAACTGGAAGACTCGTTTAGCCTCGACCATTAGGAAGAATGGGGTCAGCGAGTCCATCACGACAAACTGTTTCTTCCCCAAGTGTTTCAGTGTAAAACTTCTTCCCTGTGCAACTAGGTCGGAAAACTTGAACGTGCTGTCGACTATTCTCTCTGGTTCTTCAACGGGGTAGGCTTCGGCAAGCCTTTCGACACCGAGTGCGAAAATGTCTATGAACGCTAGCCTTCCTTCCGCCTCGTACTTTGGTACGTCGATCCCGTATGTCGCGACTCCTTCACGTACATCCTCGGCGGACTCGTCGATCGCGTAGTAGAGGACTCGGAAGTCGCGTTCAAGCATGTTCACTGCGAGCTGTCTGACTAGAGACGATTTACCGCTGCCTACCGCGCCTATGATTCCGACAGCGGACGGTCTTGGAATGCCGCCTCCCAGCACGTCGTCGAGAACTTTGATGCCGGTCGGGTCCACTGTCGTCACTCTAGGTCACTCCGCAGAATAGTTGATTTAAACAGATTGTACCCTTCTTCCGGCAATAGGTTAACACTCATGGCTATCATGGATATCATCAACAAATTTTGACAGATCGGTCTGGTCCTATCAAATATCTGAACCACTTAGTACTGTGACTTCCGCGGTAGCTGTATACGCGGACGTATCGGCGTAGTTCGCCTTCTGCTTCCTCAAGCTTCAGTTCGATGACGCCGTCGAAGCTGGCGCGTACTTCGTTGTAGAAAGAGTTGCTGTGTATTCCCAGTTCTAGCGTGTATGCTCCTATGTTTCCATGTCTCTTCATCCGGGCGAGATGTGACTTCATGAAACGCACCATCAGGTCTTCCGAATTGTAGGCGAGCATTGTCGACAACGAGTCGAATACAACGAATGACTTGTCACCGGTTGTTTCAGCAGCGCTAGAAAGTACTACGCTCAAGGAGGCCACGTCTGAGGCGTTGTCAATCTGGAACCTTTCATTCGATCTTTCTCCCAGCAGCCAAGAGTACATGTCAACGTATAGTACGGGTTCAGTCTTCGGAATTGGCGTTACACCTAGACTCCGAAGCTGTTCCTTGATCAACGCGACGGGATTGTTGGTTATCACGTAGAGACATTTCAAACCCTCCCGCACCGCATCCTTCACAAGCGTCTGGCAGAGAGTCGATTTCCCGACCCCCGGGGGGCCGAGTACTGCCAGGTTCAGGCCTGCGGTTACGGGAGTTAGAATCAGTCCTTTCAGAATGTCGAACGACAGTTCTCTCGCAGTGATCGCATTGTTCAAGCCTTATGGCCCCGCGGTTTTTCCCAGTCTCGGTTTTCGACTCTAGAATCGATGTTTACTTTGGAAACGAGTAGTGTCCAGAGGTAGGCAGTGAGAATAATCGTAATCGATAGTAGCGTTGGAGAAGACAGTACGATTGTGAAAAGCAGAAATGAAATTGCGTAAAAGAATCCGAAAGTGTGCGCCTTTTCTAGCTGCTGAGAACTCTTCGACTTGAATATCATCAAGACAATGAAGATGAGCATCAGTGCCATGCCAAGGTCGGCGAGATAGATGGTCGGTAGAGCACCGGCGATTACAAGTCCGATGAGGAGCATGTACGGTGTGGAGAGGAGTACTGCGCTGAAGCGGGCGGCACTGTTTATGTTCTTGAAAATCGTAGCAGAAGTGTGCGTTCCGACTTTCTTGTCTCCTAGATAGTCCGGGAGATTCTTTACAGTGCCGTAGGTGAACATGAAGTAGGTCACGAGCCAGAGCACGGGGTTGGAGAGGTTCAACGAGCCCATGATGCTCGCACCGCTCAGGAACGCTAGTCCAACCGCGCCTGAAAACGAGACGAGGCTCGGGAACGGTCGCGCCTTGAACCTCAGGGGACGCGCCGAGTAAAAGATCGAGTTGAATATTCCAACCGCTAAAACAATCATGAAGAGAGGCCCCAGAAGGACAGAGACTGCTGCTGCCGTCCCATAGAGAACGACCGTGGATGCAACCGTTCCCCTGGAACCTATCTGCTCGATCCAGAAGACCCTGCTTGGCTGGTTCACAGCATCCTCATGCTTGTCCGCGTAGGCATTGATGATATTCGTGGCGGCGGTGACGAGCGCAGCTACAACGAGGCCGAGTGCGATTTGCGAAAGCTGATTTCCTCCCGTGATCGTATATCCCAAGATGAAGCTGGAGGCCGGAAAAACCCATGTCCTAGGTCGGGAGAGGCGGAAGACGATTTGGAGCGTGTGTGCAACAATCGGGACAGACCCGAAAATTGGAATATCTGGCGGAGACGCAGGATCATAATGCTTCTTCTGTGACTTTCGATGCACCACAGTATCCACCGAGATAGCTACATGTTGACTTTCCATTCTAACGTAGAGCCTGGAGGCTCGCTAAGTCGAAAGCGTTGATGTCGTCCTAAGCAGGACGTAACTATCGGTTCCGCGAAACAGTAACAATAGGATTCAAAACAACATTACAGTCGGAGAATCCGAAGCGATTTATACCATGGCCGAAAGATACGAACTTCAAGGTCAAGGCGTAAAGACAAAAATGCCAATGATCGATCGAACACCAACAGGAATCCCAGGACTAGACGAAATCCTGAGCGGAGGCTTCCCTCGCGGGAGAGTTATCCTCCTAGTAGGAGGGCCTGGCACGGGCAAGACAATTCTCACCTCACAGTTTCTGATGAACGGAATCAAAATGTACGGAGAAAACGGCGCCTTCGTCAGCCTTGACGAAACAAAAGCCCACTACTATCGAGAAATGGCCCTGTTCGGATGGAAGTTCGAAGAAATCGAGAAGGCCAAGAAATTTGCCTTCATCAACGCCTCACCACTTCGCCACATGCCAGGGGAGGTTAAGATTGGGAGACAGGCGATTGGACGGAAGGACTTTTCCATACTCAGCCTCATTGAAGGTATAAAGACGCACACTGAACTGATCAACGCGAAAAGAATAGTAGTCGACCCTGTTACCTCTCTCATCTTCCAGTACCCCGAGATGGTTGAGAGAAGGACTGCAATCCTTGACCTTGTGGATGCACTGGTCAAGACTGGTGGAACATGTCTCATGACGACCGAACTTAGAGCCATGGGCCCAACCGTTGAACGTGCAATACAGCTCGAAGAATACCTTGCTCACGGAGTCGTAATACTGTCGAATGCGAAAGTCGGCAAAACCTACAACAGAGTACTACAAGTAGAGAAAATGAGAGAAACACCCATCGACATGCAACCACGACCGTACAAGATCTCCGGCAACGGCATCGAAGTCTTTCCGAAGGAAACGATATTCGTCGACTGAAAGTCGACGCTCAGCGAAATACGAAACGACGCTCTCTTGCGCAAGAGGGAGCGTCACAAGAATTCCTTTGTCCGTATCCACCTGGTTACCTCAGATCCGATAATTTTCAGAACCTCACTTGTCCTCTGATCATACTGCAAGTCTCACTGTAGTTTGGGTCATCGGCTTTATTGACTTAGTCCTTAGCTTCAAGATCGACACTTAGCCAAAGAAGGAAAAATGGCAAGCATGGGGAGGCCCAGAAGTCCGATCTTGCCGACCCGCTTACTTGTACGAGGCCAAGTAAGGCACTCGATAGCTAACAGACACTCGCCTTTCAACGTCTTCGACCTTGGCCTTTAGGAAGTAAAATGATAGTCCCTCCGCTTCCGGCAATGATCGAATGTTGAGACTGGGACTTGGAAATTCACGGATTGTAGAGGAGCAAATCCACCTTGGAACGCTAAGATATTCTAGAAACTCGGTACCGTGGGATTCTAGATTAAGAAGATGAATGTGAAGAAGCAGATCATCATTAGCAGTATCGCATGCTTTAGGCCGTCTTTGAGATAGCCGCTCGCCATCTTTCCTCCAACGAGTCCTGCGAAAGCGGCCTCTATCATTGCCATGTAAAGGAATACCGCTGTAATCTTGTCGAGTGGTAGGCTGATGAAGTTGAATCCTACTCCTCCTACCGAGGTCCCGCCTCCTCCAAAGTTTGTGTTTGCTAGTTGTGTGAAGAAGCTGGATATGAGCAGGTAGACTGTTACCAGGAATACTGCGAAGCTGATGTACATCACTCCGATGAATGGCCGCAATGTTGCGCGCCGCTTTCGTTCCAAGTATTGTATTTCCTGGACGTGTTTAGCGACGGACTCCATGCTTTCCTGAATATCTCCGCCTGACTTGTTGGCCTCTGCGACAAGCATAGATGTTCGTCTCGAGAGCATTGTTCCAGTCCGGTCGGCAAAGTATTGAAGCGCCTTCTCTAGGGGTACACGGAAGCTGATTTTTGCAATGAGTCGCCTGATCTCTTTTGTCAAAGGTCCATAATCTCTTTCCGAAGATATTTCAATGGCTCTTGTCAAGGTCATTCCGCTGCGGCCTGCGTCCGCAATGTCGCGGATCAGGTGTGGAATGTTGTTATCGATAGAGTCTCGCCGTTTGGAATCGAAAAAGTACATTATTGCCGGGGGGATTAGACCTACGATGCCTCCGAGGAGGAGGAATCGGTCGAGGCTGAATTTCCCGGTAAGCCCCATGAATGCTAATTTTGGTGATGGGGTGCCTGTGATGGCTATCTCAATGAGTCCCCAAAAGAATACTGCGGCGAAGATTACTCCTCCGAAGACCCATACTAGCTTCCGGGTGACTTTGCTCACAATTAGGAGTATTCCGCCTTCGAGGCGCTGTTTGGCCCCTCCCGACTTCTTTACTTCGACTGGTATAGGGGGCGGGGAATTTGATGCGCGGTTTTCCTGCGGGGATGTGTTTGGACTTGACATTTTTTCTAACCTTTCGGCTGCATCTGGTCGAGAATGAAGAGGAACATTACCCCGCAGATTGGTATGAGTATGAAAGCCATTAGGTACATGAACGAGAAGACGTCTATTCCTCCAAGGCTTCCTCCTATAGAGGCCATTATGCTGAGCATGACAACGAGCATGAGTGGGAATGCTATGAGCATCAGCACGTAGGTTTCAGCGATAATGCCGAGCGTGTCAAGGAATGCTTGTACCGACAGCGCACGTTTTTGGAATAGGTGGTCGGTTATTCCTTGGAAGAACTTTTTCATGTCGCCACCGGTGCGTATGACTCCTGCAAATCCTCTCAAGAGGTCCTGATAGTTTGTCGAAGGTGAATGGTCTACCTCGGCATTGAGGGCACTAATTACATCGTATCCAAGAAGGTCGATCCTGCCGATAACGTTGGCGACCTCATCGGATAGCATGAACTTGGGATCCTTCTCTGCCGTCGACCTCAGAATACGTTCAGGTGTAACACCGGCAGATGCGAGAACAGTCATGTAGCTAGATGTGAACGGAAGGAATTGGTCCAAGTGTTGTCTTCGAGATCCCATTTTCATGAACGGTACCATGTATCCGGCTCCGAGAATCGCTAGCCCCGTCAAGATCGAGAAAACGATCGAGAACAATATGGTTGCAGGGATGAATGAACTGGCTATGCCGAGGCCAATTCCGTATCCTAGACCAAGGCTGAAGAGTAGAAACCATACGAAGAAGGAGACTGCCGTGCCAGCCATTGCCGCGAAAATTATTGTACTTATGTATGCTTTGTAGCCTACTTTCATTCCTGCTAGGGCAAGGATTTGTTTAAGCGAATTGAATATTGGTAGAAGTTTGGTTATTCTTCTACCCAGTAGGCCATAAGTGAAGTAGGTGAAGCCTTCTTTCTCCGGTGGAAGTTCCACGCCTCCCTTCTTTGCCTTCTCGGATTGTTCGAAAAATCTCTGGAGCCTAGCCCTGTAGTCGCCCATGTGAAGTACTGCTTTCTCGTAGACGAAGGTGCTGTAAAATGCTCCTATGGGTGCGAGAATCACGATCTCTACGAATACCCATGGCGGACTGGGAGTCACTAGTGGAAAGAATAGGTTTGAAAATATTGAGATAGGTATGGAGAGAGGGACGCTGATGATCCACTTGAACTTTTTGAGTTTAGGAATGTTGAAGTTATAGAGTATTGCGAAGAAGGATCCCGAGATTAGCATGTAGGTGAAGGGAACCAACTGTGTCGGCGCTCCGCTGGGAGCGTCGGTGTACCATGCGCAGTTGCAAATGGAGGTCATTCCTCTGAAGAGGATGGTTAGAATTGACAGGACAAGTGTTGCGCCGACCCATGTCCTGCTAGTTTCGAAGATCGAACTCTTGACTCGGTAAGCTACAAGAGAGAATAACCCTAGGAGTCCAAGGCCGATGACGATGATATCGCTGGCTGCTAGTGCTTTGCCGAGTGGTCCCAGTACTGGCACTATTGGGTCGAGAAGACTCACTGCTTTGGTGCTCCTTGTCCTGTTGGCTCTACCATCTTCTCGCGTTTGACGCGGTCCAGCAGTTGCTGTGGGTTTAGATAGTAAGCTCTGATGACTTCGACTACGTCCTTGAAGTCACGTATGTTGTTTCGGACCATCCATTCGATTACGAGACGCCTATTGTTGAGTTCCTCCATGACCTCTTCATGCTTGTAGCCGTGACGTTTCATAATATTCTCGAGTACGTAGCTACGTCCGTAGAAGACGAAAGTGTCGCTCTTCGGATTCCACTTGAACACATCGTTCGTCAACACGTCCTTCGTAGTGGGGTCGAGGCCTACGACTTCCGCGACGTTCACCATTCTTCGCACGCTCTTTTCTCCGACCTGGACTCTGGTCTGGACGGCGATTACGTCGATGGTCGGGATGAGTGGTCGTGGAATGTTCATGGGTTCGCTTTCGAGTCTGTGGATTGCTGCTTCGGCAGAATCTGCGTGCAGCGTCGCCAAGCCTCCGTGCCCGGTGGCGATGGCCTGCATCAGCGTGTATGCTTCAGCTCCTCTGACCTCTCCTACTATGATGTATTCTGGTCTCTGTCTCATGGCGTTCTTCAGTAGATCGAAGAGTGTGATCTCGGAAACCTCTCCGGTAACACCGAAGCCGGCTCTTACCACGGAAGATAGCCAGTTTTCGTGTGGTAGCTGTATCTCGGATGTGTCTTCGATTGAGACTATTTTCGCGTTGGGTTTGATGAACATGGCCAACGTGTTGATGGTCGTCGTCTTGCCTGAGGCCGTTCCACCGACGAGTATTACTGAGGCCTGTTTCTCGATGATGTACCAGAACCAAGCTGCCATTTCAGCCCCTAGCGTGTTGTAAATCGCCAAGTCCGAGACTGTTAGAGGTCTCTCCCTGAATTTTCGAATTGTGAAGGTGGAGCCGCGCCTCGTGACTTCCTTCTCGTAGGTCATCTGTACTCTGCTGCCGTCAGGCAGTGTTGCGTCAAGCACGGGTTGGGCGATTGAGATTGCGCGGCCGGACATGTAGCTTAGTTTGAGTATGAACTTGTCCAGTTCCTGGGAAGTGTTGAAGACTACGTTTGTCGGAATGGACTCGTACTTACGATGCCATATGTAGATCGGGATTCCGAATCCGTTGCATGAAATATCTTCGATCCACGGATCGCGCATCATCGGGTCTATCTTGTCGAAGTGGACAAAGTCGCGTAGGATGTAGTACATCAGGCGATCTAGAGAGTCTGGAGTTACTTTGATCTTGTAGTTCTTGATGATCTTCTCAACAAGTTTTCGGATGTAGGCTCCTGCGTTCTCGTTTGTGCCAAGTTTCTTAATGTCAACGTCTAATTCTTCGATGAGAAGCTCGCCGATTTCCTTGAGCTTCTTCTTTTCGTCATCACTTAGTTGGACTTCGAGGATCTGATATTTTGTCTGGCCGTCTTCTTTGACGATTCTGGCCTTCGAGTAAGGCGGGTTGAGATCATATTGGTCGAGGACTGGGGTGTCGGTTGCCTTGCGCATGAGGTCGATGGTCATGCGCTCGTATTCCATCAGCATGCCGACTATGTTATCGATCTTGTCGCTCTTCTCTCCTGGTTTCTGGGCTTTGGACATGATTACTAGATCACTCTGCCAAACGTCTCGGCCATTACTCCTCTATCCGTGATCGAGAAGGGCAACAGCAATGGGCGAAGCTGTGATCTGCGCATCTTGTAGAAGCGCAGCTTACCCTCCAAATGTTCAGATTCAAGTTCGAAATCAACTACAACATCGGAGAGATGAGAGATCTCGGCGGTTGTCTTGGGATCATGCATCTCAGATAGCAGTGGCATGAAGACGAGCCCGTTGCGTGCTCGGACCTGGTTGCCGAGAATCTCCAATAGTTCTCGTACTGAGCTAGTCTCGTGGGTCACCAGCAGATCTGAGAGTGAATCCATGATTACTATGTCTCCTTCATCCAGTTGTGACAGTATGTCTCTCCGGAGCGTCACAAAGAGATCTGACCCGAGGACTCTTGAGCCTGCGGACATTAATCCTGGTCCTAGCAGGCCCATACCCTGTTGGGTTTGACCTCCCTGTTGCAGCGCCTGCACTCTTGGAGAGTAGGCGTCGATAAAGGTCCACTGTCTCCCTTGTTCCATTTCACTGGTATCCCAGTCGTAAACCATCAT
>DASRSU010000014.1:0-1680 GCA_035656295.1 Bathyarchaeia archaeon
AAGGAATCCGTCGGGCGGAGTTTACGGGCCACTGCCTTGATGCCATCCCCGAGGGCTTCCGCTGAGGAAGCCGCGGAGTTGTTCGAAGTATTGTTTGCCGTTTTTATCTGAATGACTAATATCGAAAGCGGAGCCGAGATATTTGCCGCCCGTCGGAATTCCATTGCCAATCGATCCTGAAATTGATTCATTCCGGCAAGAGAACTCAGGAAATCCTTACTGGCTTGGACGCGAAGCTCTGTGAGTCTCTCCTTTTCCCGCGTGATCGCTTTTCTTAATTGAACTATCATGGCCTGACGATCAATCAGATAACCGATTAGGAGCACGGCCAATCCGCAAAAGCCAAAAAATGAGATGCGCAAGGCGCTTCCCCCAATGGTAATAGACTGAGGAAACGTGGCGGGATACATGAAGAATGCAACGCCAATGACCAGGACAACCAAGACGGTTGTTGTCAGAGTCCAGAGGTGGAACTCGCGGCGATCCAGATCTTCCCGATCAATTTGATCGAAGACTCTCATCTATGCTTGCCCCATGGTTGATCTTCAGTACTGGCGTTCGTCTGGCCAGCCATTGGATTGAAGGCTGCGTACACAATCTTCTCCGTTGCATATCGCGAATCATTCGGTCACTGGCAGATTCAGCGCCTATGAGGAAACAAACTGATGAATCTCTCCAGGCGCCCCCTGAAATCGATAATGTAGTAGACTGCGAATGGTTCATTCTGAAACTGGCCTCTGCTTTGTATTGCGAGCAGCGAAAATGACAACAGGTATTGACTGTAGATAGAGCGGAAACATGAGAGCTGGAGAGCAACTGAAGGATTTGCGGAATAAGCTGGGGATCACCACGCGCGACGTGGAGGAATTCAGCAGAAAAATCGCGCAAGAGGAGGGCAGCGAGGATTTTTACATCTCCAATGCATGGCTAACCCAAATTGAAAACACAGGTTCGATTCCAAGTATTCACAAATTGTTCAGCCTGAGCGTCATTTACCAGGCGAACTACAATGACCTCCTGTCCCTGTTCGGAATTGAATTGGCAAACGCCGGCAAGTATCAATTCACGACACGTTTAGAAAAGACCCGGCTGACAAATATGCAAGCGTCGCCTACCACTCGCGGGATTACATTTCCGGTTCGATTTGATTCTGGGTTCACCGTGGACAGGAGCAACTTGCTTTCGCGAATGGTTGAGGTGTGGGGCGAAGTGCCGATTCCACTGATTCAGAATCTCGATTTGAAGCATAGTCTGTACGGATACATTGGGATGAAAGACTACATGCTCTATCCGCTGCTTCGGCCGGGCTCATTCGTTCAAATCGATGATGACCGGGATCAAGTGCAATCGGGTCCTTGGAAATCGGAGCTGGATCGGCCTATTTACTTCGTGGAGCTTCGCGATGGATATGTGTGTTCCTGGTGTGAATTAGACGGAAATCTCTTATTGCTGGTGCCTCATCCTCTTTCACCCTGCCATATTCGACAGTTCGCTTTCCCGGACGAGGCGGAAATCGTGGGGCAAGTCACGGGAGTTGCAATGCGGTTGGTTGATTTTTCCGAGGATTCTTCGCACGGCGCTCCAAGACTGCCAAGGCGATCCTGAGGTTGGAGCAAAAAAGATGCGCAGAAATCGGGTCACAAGCATTCGGGATGACAATGCGGAAAGGCTCAAGAGTTT
>DASRSU010000015.1:0-5178 GCA_035656295.1 Bathyarchaeia archaeon
AAAAGTCCCGCGACAATCGCATCTTGCCTGACCGAGTCATCGGCGGTGGCGATGATTATCTTCATCTCCGGCCTGACGCGCAGAATCTTCTGAGCCGCCTGCATCCCATTCATTGTAGGCATTCGATAGTCCATCAGTATCAGATCTGCTTCGATGCCCTCCTCCAACACAGCATGAACAATCTCATCTCCGTCATGGGCAACATAGTCCGCATGATATCCGAGGCTCTTGACGAGCAATGAAAATAAAGAGCACAAATCTTCGTCGTCATCCACTATCGCTACGACCTTGCTACTCTCCTCGCCCATATCGGTTTGATCGTTTGAAAAACGAGGGCTGCGTCCTACCGGGGTTGATTTTCCCGGAGAAACTCTGGTTGACCCTGACCAAGGAGCGAAGCCTGGCCGGTAGACCTGTCGAACGATTAAGATGCTCTTCGTAACCAAACTTCCACCTTTGTCCCCTTTGTGTAGTCTCCATCCACCCTGTCCGTGATTGCCACTTTGCCTGAATATCTCTCGACCACGAGAGCATGGACTATAGAAAGCCCAAGGCCTGCTCCGCTTGCCGTGCTCAAATAACGAGTGAATATCGTCTTCTTCATGTCGTCCCTAATCCCCTTGCCATGGTCCGTGAAGGTTATCTTCCAGTATGGCCCCGGCTTCTCGCCGAGAGTCGCTCCTTCTGCCTCTTCCACTTGAACTTCAACAGGCACCACGTCTCTTTCAGTGTAGTTGACCGAGTTGGATAGTATGTTCGTGAAGACCTCCTCCAACAAATCGTCAGCCAGCACTTTTGCTCCTGACTTTACAGAGGCTGAAAGATTGATGGACCTTTTGGGGAAAGCCTTCATAATCAACGCTACTGATGTTTGCAGCGACCGTTCAACGTCGACGAGGATAAGCTCTATTTCAGACTGCGACAGTATCCTTCCGAGTTTCTTCCCTCTATCGATTAGGTTAGTCGAACCTCCTATCGCCTTAAGGATTGAGTTAATCATGGACTGTCTCTCGGCGCTCCCCAGACCGGGCTCGTTCAGCATCTCGGCACTCGTGAGCACAATCTGATTGTAGTTCCTGATGTCGTGCGCCAAGATGTCTTGCAATAGTTCTGCAGCTTTTCTGCTCCGTCTCTCCCTTTCCAGGACTACCTCTTCCCTTTCTCTGAGCTCAATATCTTCCCACATCCTCTTGAAGAACTGGACATTGGCCAACACCGTGGAATTCCTGGTCGAATAAGTGGCGATTCCTATTGCCGTACCAAAATCCGCCTGCGAGTCGTCCTTCTGCTCGATGACGAGCGAAGCATTCCCATCGACCACGACGATTGTAACTGTGTTTGGAGTAGGAGCTTCAGGAATCAGCCGGTGGCTAACCAGGTTTCTCCCGCCCTTTGCCTCGATCGCTTTGTTCAACGCCTGAAGGGTTTCCTGAACGATGGAATCTGGAGTGATCATGCTGATCTTCACCTTTCCCGCTAGGGCAGAGGTCTGCAGGGCCTCGATTACACCGATTCTCTCTTCGCGATGAAATGCGTTGACTGTCGGCAAGATCAGGAGAATTTCATTCTTGGCCTGCTCAACCATTCCCACGAACAGTTTTTGAATATCATGGGCATCACGTATCACCCTAAACTTGGGACGAACGGTCCCTTCCTCGATTTCCTTGATTCTTTCCTCCGCAGGTTCGGCTCCGTTCCAAAGAGTCTCGAAGGTCCTCCTGTTCTGCTCGACCAGAGGACGGTCGTTGCTGTAGATGACTGTGACCATGGCATTGGGCTGGAAAGTTGTGCTGGTCGGGGACGACATGTACTCGCTATCATTGATGGCAAAGTTCCCCCTGATTTCGTCATGATGACGAATTTCGATGCTTTTCATCAGTTCCTTGGCGTAGGCCATGTTCTTCTCGTCGATTTTCGTAAGTATCCTTAATCGTCCTCCTCTCTTCTTTATGTCAAAGAAGGCCTCGGCCGCGTCCTTGGCGTCCTGAGACTGGTCGGGTTCTGGTGGTGACATGCTTTCTACCAGAATATCAAGCCCGTTCTTCGTGTTGGAAAACAGCCCCATGGCTCTCTCCATTACCAACTTCTGATTTGTCAGTACTTCTGTACGTTCGGTGGGTTTACTCGTCCGTTCTCACTGTCAACGTTCAGGCAGGAGGAGTATTACTTAACCCGATTGAAGGGAGGTTTCGGTCAGGTCATACCCAACAGCACGTCGCAGAGGATTAATCGCTTGAATCCGGTTCGACGAGTTCGAATTAGATGTGGCCAGCCTTGGAAGGAAGCGTAAGGATATTTATCCTCCGAGCAGAGACGCACGAAACTTGGATACTGGCTCCGAATCCACTCCAGGTCTTGGCCCGACAAAGACCGATTCCCGACCTAGCGCCCCCTCGAGAAGGACCATTGGTCTGATACTTGCCGGACTTCTTACAGGTCTTCTCCTTGGTTTCATGGACGTCACGATAGTCGCCACGGCCGGGCCTACGATAATTTCTGACCTAGGAGGGTTGAGCCTCTACGCCTGGGTGTTCAGCGCCTTCGTCATCGTGCAGACCATCGTCATCCCGATTTTCGGAAAGCTCTCCGACAACTACGGGCGCAAGAAGTTCTTCCTTGGTGGGCTCATCATTTTCATGGCCGGGTCGGCCCTGTCAGGGGCCTCACAGAACATCTACGAACTGATCGCATTCAGGGCGATGCAGGGCATAGGATTCGGCGCCTTCGTCCCTACGACGATCGCGATTGCCGGGGACCTATTCCCGCCGGAACGGAGGGGCCGGGTCCAGGGTCTCCTTTTCTCGGTCAACGGCATAGCCTTCGCAGTGGCGCCGGCTGCAGGCTCTTACCTTACCGAAGCGCTCAGTTGGAGGTGGATTTTCTACATCAATCTCCCACTCGGCATCGTCTCATTCCTGATAATCCTCCTCGCCCTTCACGAATCCAAAAATCCATACGCTACGCCGTTCAGCGACTGGCGAGGCGCCGCAGCCCTTGGGGCGTTTCTCGGATTGTTCACCGGTGCGCTCTTCCTCGGAGGCTCGACGTTTGATTGGGCGTCCTGGCAGGAGGCGAGTCTATTCATTTTGAGCGCAGTCATGCTGGGCGTCCTCGTCTTCGTGGAAAGACGAGCCAAGGAGCCGGTCCTCCCTCCTCGCCTCTTCAAAATCAGGACGATTTCAGCTACAACTGCCGTCAACATCCTCCGGGCCATGGTCCTGTTTGGGCTGGTCGCTTACCTGCCATTGTTCGCACAGGCGGTCCTCGGTGCAAGCGTCTCTGACGTACGGAATGTCGTCTATGCCCTCGCCCTCCCCACGACCGCAGGGATCCTCCTGAGCGGCGCCGCCATTCCAAGGCTTGGAGCGAAAAACATGATTCTGATCGGAGCGGTGATCCTCATAGGAGGGATGGGTGCCCTCCTCTACATTACTTCTACCTCGCCGCTACTCCTGCTCATGGAAGTGTGCGTCCCGCTTGGTATCGGAAGCGGATTGATGATTCCTCCCGCCATCGTTTCATTCCAGAATTCCGTGCAGAGGAACGAGATAGGGGTCGCTTCTGGTCTGGCCGCGTTCACGCTCAACCTCGGTTCCGCGCTGGGAGTGGCAAGCCTCGGCGCAATCCAGGCAAACACATTCAAGGGTTCGCTCTCGAACATCTTCGCGGCATTCCCCCAGTTCGCCAACAGCCCGCTGGCCGACCCGAACGGGGCGGGACAAATACTCGCATCTCCCGCAGCTTTGGCGGCCCTCTTGGCGAAGTACCCCCAACTGAGGCCCTTCATTCCGCAGGTTCTCAACGCCTTCTCTCAATCGATCTTGAGTCTGTTCCCGATTCTGCTGGTCGTAAGCGTCCTGACGTTGTTAGCGGCACTTTTCATTACGAGCAAACGTCCAGTCTACGCTCCAGCTGGGGGTCCCCCGACTCAGGGGACTCCGTCCTGACCTGACGCCAGATCCGCGCGCCGATGCCCCAGTACGAAAAGCAGATTGTTCTGCCAGAATCTTAACGACCCGATTGTTCTGCCAGAATCTTAACGACTCTGGCTTCGCTAGTTACATAAGCTCAATCCGTCTTTGGAGTAGTTGAACATGAAGACGAAGAAACCATTAGGCGCTCTTGCAACAATCACGCTTGTTCTATTCGGAATGTCAATGACAATTGCTCCAGTCCACGCATGGAATACTAGCGGAACCGCAACTCAGTACAGCGGTAGAGCAATTGGAGTTCTCGTCACGGCCCCCGTTGTAGGGACAGTAACTATCGCCGACACGGGCCCCCTTCCACCAGGCGGCGGATTCATCAGCGCGACCCCCGTGAATATACAGACATCAAATGTCAATGCCCAAGTACTCCTATCAATCACAATGGGATCGGGCGGCCAGGCGGAGAGTCAGGCCGCAGTTGCTGAAGTCGTCCTGCTTCCTGGGTCACCAAACCAGATAACTGCCGAGGCTTTGTTCTCGCAGTCCACAGCCACCTGTGCAGGCGTCTCGGGCTTTAGCGACATAGCTAGCCTCACCGTAGCCGGACAGCACATAACGGTCTCGGAGTCGCCCAACCAGGTCGTTTCAGTGCCAGGTGTCCTGACCTTGGTCATCAATGAGCAGGTCGTCGGTCCAGGAAACAGCATTACCGTCAACGCGCTCGATCTGACCACCGTTGGCGGCATCAGGGTCATAGTCTCCAGCGCGCATAGCGACATCACATGCCCGCCTCCACCCCCACCTCCTTCAGCATGCCTGAAGGACTTCGTGACAGCCGGGGGTTGGATAGCCCCTAGCGGCACGAAAGACACTTTCGGATTCCATGCAGGTTATCACCAAGACTGCAAACTAAGCGGCCATGTCGAGTACATCGACCATTCCAAGGGAATCCGAGTCTCGACCAGCAGCGTAACTTCCTACGGCGGGACCGGAAACACGCGAACATTCTCAGGTTTGGCTACGGTGAACGGCCAGACGGTGACCTATACAATCAAGGCAACAGACAACGGACCAGGACCTGGCAATAGCTACTTCAGCATCTCTCTTTCGAACGGCTACAGCGCCTCTGGAACCCTTGGCGGCGGAAACATAGAGATCCACACCTAGTGGGTCTCTCTTTCATTTTTTTTGGGTTCAAACGCAGCGGCAAAAAGGCGAAACCCTCACATCGACAACCTCAATGCAGGGT
>DASRSU010000016.1:0-2029 GCA_035656295.1 Bathyarchaeia archaeon
TGGCACTTTTCCTGGGTACTTGAAGGGCGTGCCATCCAGGACGTCTGGATAGTTCCGCCGCTGGCCGACCGAACTCCCACAACCCCGACGGAGCACAACCGATACGGGTCAACGCTTCGCATCTACGATCCGAAAATCGACGCCTGGCGAATCTACTGGTTCAATCCTGTGCGGCAGGATCGCTCCGAATTGATCGGCAGAAAGGTGGGCGACAACATAGTTCTCCAAGGTGTAGACGACGACGGCTCGTATGTGCGATGGAGCTTCATAGACATCAAGCCGGATTCATTCGTGTGGGTTGGTGAATCCTCAATGGACGGAGGCAAGACCTGGCAACTGGGCGCGAAGTTCGTCGCTCACCGCGTCAGAAGCGACGAGCGATGATCTCTTCAGCTGGGCAATTCCCCCTCGAGGGATAACAACGGGGGAGCCGAACAGCAAGAGTCTGCAGTCCGCGCAGAGCGAGACTGCAATCGCGTGGAGAAACGCCGCAGCCGATCACCTGTCGCGCGGCGCCGAGGCGCCCGTAGATGTCATCGTCGCGAACAGTGATCGAGCCAAGAAGGACGTCGCTGTGACCGCCAATCTACTTCGTGACTGCCTGCATGGTGATGGATTCCGGGCTCCCAGTCCAGAATAGGCATGTGTTTTCCTGAACAAGATCGCAAATGCCAGCACCAATTCCGGGATCATAAAAGGTCGCAGTGACGCCGAAGCGAGACAGAAGATACGTCGTGAGTTTACGGTTGGGGCTGTAGACACTGGCGGGAACCAGAATGTGGTCACCGGCGTCGAGCAGCGCCAAATCGATCAGCGAAATGGCGGCCTGGCCGTCCGGAGTCAGGATGGTGTGCCTGCCGAATTCGAGTTCACAGATGCGCGCAGCAAGTTCAAGCGACGTAGGGGTACCGTACAGGCCATAAGTGTAGCCGATACTGTCCCGATCCCAATGGTCGTCTACGACGGAAGCGGTGGGAAGTACGGTCGTCGAGCCACAGTAGACGGGGGTTGCGAGCGATCAGTAGCTCTGAGGGACTCTCACGTCCGAATGAATGAGTTTAGTTCGCCACGTTTTCGTCATTGACGAACGTTGGGGCCGTTTGTCCTTAATGCAGGGCAGCCCCTCGCGTTGATGAATCTGATCGCAGAATCGTTCCGAATTTCTAGATAATGAACAGCGTAGCTGCGTAGCATGCCGCCTTGCGGGAACACTTGCGTTTTCTTGCTCATTCGAAAACTCCTTTTGCTAGGCCATCTTGAACTAATGTACCGGCCAAATAGGGAAGCGTTTACATTTGGATTCACATGAGACCAAGATAGCGGGATCCGGGGGAAGGGACAGCGTTTGGGTCCTTTTTCCCCTTTGCTTCTGGAGACCCTTTCCGCCCGTCTTCAGAGTTCTGATCGCCTAAAAGAAACTCATGCTTGCATTCCCAAAATACGTTGTAACTGACTCTTTCTCGTCAAATTCTTCCGGAGATGAGTAGTCCGGTGCCAAGCGCAATCGCTGTCCGTCGCAGTAATGATTGAAGAACTCTTCGACATTCGATCACAAGTGCTTCAGGTCACCGCATCTTTCGGCGTGGATTTCTTCCCTCTTCGGCGTCGTCGTAAAGCCCTCGCATCTCGTGTTGTCACACAGGTTCGTCGGACGATTCAGATTGAAGATGCGCCAGTGCTTCTTGACTTAGCGCAGTGGCCAAAATCATTCGGGCATTACCTTCGCGCTCTCAACTGCAGGAGAGGCTCTAGGCTGGTAACATGACTCGGGCTTTCAAAACTGATGTAGAGCCACTTCCCAATAGGGACACCTGTTCGCATTCGGTACACCGCTCCGGTGATCTACCAGCATACCTGCCTCAGTACCCCTCGGAGACCCTTTGAAGACCTTGCAGCCCGCTGAAGTGAATGCACTTGCAGAAACTTCCGATAAGCATCCACTCCAAGATAGCCATGCTCTGTGGAACTGGGCATGCTCTCAGAGGTTGTATAGAACCATTGCTGTGCCCGAGCCTTGGAGGATTCTTGC
>DASRSU010000017.1:0-75482 GCA_035656295.1 Bathyarchaeia archaeon
AATGAGGGTTTCTAACTCAAAGCCCATTTGCGGTCAGGTTCCAAGATTGTCTGAATCAACGAATTCAAAGAAAATAGCTTGTTGTTACCGACAGGAAGGCGTTTCAACTCTTTCAGTTTCAGGGTTCTAATCCTTATTCGAGGCTGACAGCTTGCTCTTACCGACCGTCAGTGAAATGTGGAAACCCCGTTTGTTATCGCACAATGATCGCACCACTACCAGTCAAAGTGTCGGAAGCGCATATCCCCAATCTCTCCGACGTGAACGACATCTATTGGAAGTACACCTTCGAGAAGCACGAGCTTGAAGGACGAGCTTACATTTGTCCAAAGTGCGGAAACTGTCGTATTGTCAAGCTTCCGTACATTGACGACGAAACGGGAACGGTCGTCTGGGACTAATCCGTGGAACGATCTCGATCAGTCATTTCGGTCGTAGGACAAGATAATCAGTGCCTTTGGAGGATAGTGCTGCTTTCAGTCTTCCAACAGGCATTCGAAAAGGATTTTGAACAGCATGAGGATCGGGGTCGTGAACGTCGAAGCTCGTATTGTCGTAACCAAATATCGTCAGCATGTGGTAGCGTCCGTTGCCGACAGGTATTGAGATTATGACTGGAAGCGCGTTATCGATACTATTTTTCACAACGGTCAGCAACATTTGGAAGTCCTTAGCTCCTCCATTCTCAGACGTCGCCCATTGGAACTCGGGGTCAGAGTCGATAAACTCCTTCATCCAACCCAAGTTGATATTAGACGGGTTTTTCTTCTTAGTCGCACAATCTTTTTCGAATCTGCTCCAAATGTCCTGTTGAGTAATGACAGATTCTCGTCGGAAGTATTTTGTTACTCCTTCGACACTTGCTGGAATGCAAGAGTTCTCGTCCGCCTGTCTTACTGACGGAAAGTTGGATAGTTTCCTGCCTACTAACATGCCGAGTCTTCCTCAGTCTCTTCGAAGTTCTAAAGCTGGACCAAACTCGAAATCGTGATCACGCCTGTTACATCCTCCGAACTCAGGGTCACAATGATGCGTGAACTTGCGGCTGGAAGCCCTTTTCTGACTCTGTTCGCAATGCATGATTGTCTGGCACCCTGGGCACCTATGCCAACGTCTATTGACTCGAAGTCCTCTTCTTACCATAGTTAATCCTCTGTCTCTTCGGCTGATGCAGGAAGCCATCTGAATTTGACTATTAGGCTGAAGATGTAACCCGTAATGGTCCAGCAAGAAAGAGCAGTGCGTCACCGCTCACCCGAGAGATAGAGGTTAACCAACTCATCAATGCTACCAGCACCCCAAGAAACAGGAACTCAACGGTCGCAATCCTCCAATCGTGAGAACCCCCAAGTCTCTGTAGCCTGTGCTCCTCCTCTCCTCTCTCACGCATGTATTGGAGCAATTTGTCGGCATATGGCTCAATCGCTTTGAAGAACGCTACCCACTCTTCTGACTTCCAGGGTGGAGGCTGTGCTGGTGGAGACTTGCTCTTGTCGTCAGACATATCTTGACTGTCAAACTGCGAGACTTTTAAGAGGTTGAGTTGAGAGCGAGCACTCAGAATTGCCAGGCAGTGTCACCGCGCTCAAGAACGAGATTCTCAAAGTTCGTCCGGAGAAATCGTCTGCTATCTACGATATGGCTGTCTACCTGGCAAACAAGCCCTACAATATTGCACAGATGGTGATTGAACAACTCACGGAGCCTGGGCAGATTGTTCTCGAACCCTTTCTCGGTTCTGGAGTCACTCTCGTTGAGGCTTTGCGAGTCGGTCGAAAAGCTGTAGGTGTGGACATCAATCCATACTCGATCATCATCTCTCGTGCGAGTCTTCGCGATTACGACGTTGATGAGTACAAGAAGCTCGTAGACCAAGTTGTCGCTAAGACCGAGCAGAAGATCAACTCGCTGTATCTGACAGTGTGTGACGATTGTGGAAGACGCGAAGGTGTGATTACCAGAGCTGAGTTCTCCGACCAGAAGCTTGACTTCGTAAGATACTATTGTCGGTTTGATCAGCGAATCCCACATAGAAAGAGAGGAAAGGAACCCAAGACAACTCTCCGTCAACCTCCAAAGAGGTCCGACTCTGAAGCAACCAAATCTTACGAGAAGGTTGACTACAAAGTATCCGCTCAAGCGCAGAAAATCGCTGATACGAAGCTTGTTCAGAATGGACGACTAAACATCAAGAGCGGAGAGCGCATTCGCGATCTGTTCTCAGGACGCAATCTGCTCGCTACGTCGTTACTGTACGACGCGATTTGGAAACTTCCAGATTCGCCCAAAAATGAACTCATGAAGTTTACCTTTCTATCTGGGATTCATTTGATGAAGTACACTGACTACAAGTCCAACAGCCAAGCAACCTACTATCGTCCGAAAGTTCGACTTCTTGAGCGAAATGTTCTCGAAGTGTTTCTCGACCGCGTTGAGCTTATCCTGAAAGGACGCGAAGAGTATGATGCCGAACTCAAAGGCAAATGCAAAGAGGTTAAGACGGTTCAAGAACTTAAGTCCTCGAAAGGAACCTTTCTGCTGAAGCTCGGTTCGAGCAAGAATCTCACTGATATTTTTCCAACAACGGACCTTATGTCGATCTGGTGCTGACTGACCCTCCGTACCGTGACCAAGCGCAATATCTCGACTACTCTCAACTCTGGAACATCTACGCAGGCGAAGAGGCTGACTTCGCGGAGGAAATTGTGATCTCTGACAGCCCCGAACGAGCAGACAAACGTGGTGAAGAACAGTATGCACGCGACATGGAGCAAGCCTTCAGCGAGGTAGGTCGTGTTCTCAAGCCAGGAGGGTACGCCTGCGTCTACTTCCATGATCTGCAACTGAACTTCCTGAATGTCCTGATGCGAGCTATGAGAGATGCGGGTCTTGCTTACGTTGATCAGGTTCACATCATGGATGATGTTCCCACTTTCAAAGTTGCGAACAATCCAGCAGGGACGTTAGCGGGACACGTTCTGATCTTCTTCGTTAGACTTGAGAAGTCGCAACAACCCCTCGTCATTGAAGGCGTGAACGTTGATGATCTGATTCTGGCAACTGCTCAGAGAATAATCGCAGATCACGACGGTAGTGCTACAACTCCGCAATTGATGGACGAGGGCATCACTAAAGTTCTGTATGACAATAACGTCCTCGACGAGCTTGTTAGAGAAAATGACACTATAGTTCCTGTGTTGAGACGACATCTGGACTACAACGAAGAAGGAGGACTCTGGACGATCAGAAAGAGCGACATTGAAGAAGGACGCCTCTCTGCCTCCATTCCAGTCAAGTCGAGGCTCAAAATCTACATTCCAAGCATCGTCAATCGCTTGGGCAAAGACAACCAAGAGTTCACTCTGTTTGAAGTCGTCAACAAGTCTCTCTATCCTTTGATCAAAGACGAGAAGACTCCTGTTAGCGAGGGCGAAATCATTGACGTTCTGAAACGGTTTGCTGAACCTGCTGGAGATGGGAAGTGGCGCAAGAAGCTCTCCGACAAGTTCGTTGATGACCTGAAACTCAGGGTTCGAAAGTTTCTCGGTGACGAGGGTAAAGCTACAGTTGATGAAGTGTACGATCACATCAAGAAACTGGTCGCTGATTTTGAGATTCCCTATGATGTGACAAAGCAAGATGTGATCGACGTTCTTCGAAACAATTTCATTCCGCTCAACAAAGGAGCGCAGTACACTGCTGACCTGACTGGCTATCTACACTTGCCGAAGCCTGGACTAATCGGAGAGGAAGACCTTCTAAGAAGACTGAAGGCAATGAATCCGAAAGACTTTCAGAATTTTGTCGCGAACCTCGTTAGCCAGATGGACTTTCACACAGAGTTGCAGAAATTCTCTGGGGACGGAGGAATAGATGTCAAAGCGACTTGGGAGAATGAGTTAGGCAAAACTGTCTACGCGATCCAAGTCAAGCGATACGAGAAGCCTGTGACCGTCGAACCTATGCGAGAACTTGGAGGAGTAATGATCGACTTCAATGCAACCAACGGGGTTTTTGTCACTACTTCCACCTTTACTGCTCCCGCAAAGGAATATGCAGAGCGACACAACATCACAATGATAGATGGAAATGGTCTTGTCAACCTGATCAAGAAGTACCAACTGTTCGGGCAGAAGGCGGGAAAGCAAGTTGGGCTGAAGGACTTCGTAATCGGATTATCTGGAATCGTGTTTTTTGTGTGGGCAAAATGACAATCCCAGGTTACCAGAATCTGATGTCTCCGATACTCCAAGCAGTTAGTGACGGGAAAGAACACAGTAGGGCTGAGATAACTGAGACGTTAGCGAATGAACTCAAACTTTCGCAGAAGAAAGAGAAGAAATTTCTTCCAAGTAGAAAGCAGTCGTTGTTCGCGAATAAGGCAGATTGGGCACTAAACTTACCTCAAGAAAGCGAGGGTCCTCGAATCCTCACAGAAAGAGAAGTATCAGCTAACTAATCGGGGAATGAAGCTGTTCAAAGAGCATCCTGCTAATGTCAACAACAGAGTTTTGGAGCAGTTTCCAGAATTCAGAGAGTTCAGACAATGGGAGGGCAAAGGGGAAACAATCGAGGAAAGTTCTGCTTCGACAGAAGCGGTAACTCCCCGAAAAGCCGTGGAGGTAAACAACTCATGAAGCGGCTTAGAGTTCGCCTTTGCCTTCGAGAACCCGTCGGTTGGCATGGCTACGCACCCTCCCAATCGATAGGCTCGCCGATTAGGGACGTGTTACCACTGTTCAGGAACTCCCCAAAGATAGGGGAGTAAGGGCTTATTTTGGGATGAGTCTATTCAGTCAGAATCGAAAGATTCAATGTACATCGGTCCCCCAGGGCTGAGAACTTCTAGGGTTACAAAGTATGTTTCATCGCGAGCTTTTTGCTATGGCTTCTCGAATCTTTCTACCGACTTCTTCCAATTCCTTCCGGTCCGTCTTCTTCCGCTCTGGGAACATCATTTCGTGATCATACCTCGGAATGATGTGGACGTGAATGTGGAACACTTCCTGTGACGCTGCTCTGCCATTCGACTGTCCGATACTGATACCATCGGCGTTTGTTGCTTTTTGGACTGCTTTCGCTAGGCGCGCGACGACGGTGAAGAGTTTGCCGACCTTTTCTGGAGGCGTCTCCATAATGTTGGGGTAATGAGTTTTTGTTATGACGAGCGTGTGACCGTGGTTCAGCGGTGCTATGTCCATGAATGCCAGGGTCTCTGGATCCTCGTAGATTATCGTAGCGTCAGCCTGTTTCTTGACGATCTTGCAAAATATGCAATCCTCACTCATTTTAGATCTCAGCAAGAAAACCTGTTGCAACTACTGATATTGAGCTTTCTAGTCTCTTGATATGTGACAGGCCTAGCCCAGATTTTTTCTGGGGTTAGCCCATGAGAAATGACATAAGCAGAGTGAGCAGTTGTCCATTTCTCATGGAAATGATCGAGAAGGTAGGAAAGACCTTCGATTTTGTCCCGCTCGCGCACCTTCCGAGCAAGCCCAGAAAGACCGGAGTGATCGAAATTCGAGGACCGTACTATTCTCCCGTAACGTACGGTTATCTCAAGGATCTCTTGGATGACTGGGGCGAGTATGTGGACGGATTCAAGTTTGCAGGCGGCTCAATGCGTCTTCTCACGCGTGATAAGACTAGGAGGATTATCGCATTATGTCATGACCATCGCGTGTACGTTTCCACGGGCGGATTCGTCGAACGAGTAATTGTCGAAGGACCAGACATTGTCGATCGATACCTGGAGGATTGTAAGAGTCTCGAGTTTGACATGGTCGAAGTCTCCAGTGGACTTGCACCCATCAAATTAGCGGACAAAGTCGCCATTGTCAAGCAAGTCCAGAAACTGGGCATGAAGGCAAAACCCGAAGTGTCAATGATGATCGGCGCAGGGGCCGGGACACATATCGTCGGTTATAGGCCGAAGATGAGGAAGCTGACTGATGTTGTCAAAGAGACCCAAGCCCATCTCAGGGTTGGCGCAGAGGTGTTGATGCTTGAGTCAGAGGGGATCACTGAGGATCTTCCGCCTAGAAAATGGCGTAGAGACGTTGTCAATAAGCTGGTTGACAAGTTTGGCTACAAGACTTGGATGTTCGAAGCGTCGGACCCGCCCGTTTTCAAATGGTATCTCAAAACCTTCGGCAGAGACGTAAACCTGTTCATTGATCATTCACAAATTGTCGAGTTCAATGCTTGGCGATTGGGACTCTGGGGCGACCCGAACATCTGGAAGGGAAAAAAACTCAGGTATCCATAGCAACCGTTCGAAAGTTAAACTCTTCCGTTGAACGATTAGTTGTAAGGCTAGTTTACAACAAAGAGAGACGCGACGTTGGAAAGGTCACGTGCCTGGTCTAGCTTCCACAAGGTTTCCAATACTCGGTCCTGTCGGTTCTTTGTGAGATGTTTCTTCGTAAGACGACGGAATTTCTCTTCCACTTCAGCGTCAGTCATAGGGTTCTTAGGATGACCCTTGTGATAATCGACCTGTTTCGAAATCTTCTCGCCTGATGAAAGAGTAACCGATACTCTGTTAGCAACTGCCTCAGGATACAATGCGCTCAAAGACTTGTCTTCTACAACCGTAATTTTCCTGAGAAAATCCAGAACCTTGGGATTCCGGAACTTTTTCTCGGAATAAGTGGAATTATCGATTTTTCCCTCTAATAACGCCATCCCTACGATGTAGGGTAGACTGTGATCAGCCGTCTCCTTCGTCAAAGGATTCCATTTCTCCGGATCTCTCCCTAGAATGGTGTAGCCTGCTTCATGCGACGCGATTTCCAAAGAGACGATCTTTTCAGGATCCTTGACCTGCCTCCTGATTTCCAGTGCTGCCCAGATTGATGTCTGTGAATGAATCTCTGCGGGGAAATACTTCAGATATGTCTCTGCGATCTTGAAAGAACCATTTCTCCCACCGAACTGGTCAAAGTCTAGCATAAATGGCCCCGAGACCTGTTTGAAGAACCCCATCTCGCCCTCAAAGATCGGTGAGGGACCTGTCATGCCCTCCCTTGCTAATATGGCAGAGAAGATTCCATTACGTGCAGCATTGGCGAATGAGCATCCCTTCCACATGGACAATTCCCCTGCACGGACCTGTCTCATGGTAATGTGCGAGTTCAGTGCAAGATTCACCGACTCAGTCATCTTCTTCGGATTCAACCCCATCAGCCAAGACGAGGCGAGCGCTGTAGACGGCAGGCCGTAGCATACGTGGTCCCACCCCCGGTGGCGAATGTCAGCCGCGTCGCAGAGCCTGCACTGTATTTCGTACGCCAGGGCTATCGACATTATCAAGTCCTTCCCGCTACTATCTTCCGCCTCGGCCACCGAGAAGCATGGTCCGATGTTGTCGCTGGGATGCGCGGGTTCTTTGGACAGGTATGTGTCGTTGTAGTCGAAGTATCTGACCATTATTCCGTTGACGAATCCTGCGAGAATCGAACTGGTCTTTTTCCTTGTTCCGAAAAGAGTCGAGCCGTGCTTGGCCGTTACCGCTTCGGCTACTTTCCGTGAGATCTTGACCGGCTCTGCGTCATGCGCGCCTATAGCGCATCCGAGACTATCGACTATACGCTTCTTAGTCTCATGGACCACATTTGCTGGAACATCCTTGTAACTGAGCGAAGACACGTACTCGCTAAACTGTTCTGCAAGATACATTTTCTTCGACCGCCTGTCGGAGACTACGATTTTGGTTTGGATTGCCTGGCAAGCAAACGTCCGGCAACAATTGCTGCGGGATAGAGGACCTCTTCCTCTTCCTGCGAATGCTTCTCTAGTGCTTCGGCGAACCTTACTGCCGTAAGATGCCCTTCCTCCGCTCCGACCTTCTTGAGACGCTCCAGGAGTTTGTAGAGTTCTCTGTGTCCGTGCAGCATTCCCGGATACTCCTTCTCGAACTTTGAATATATTGCCAGAGCTCGTTTAGCAGTGTTCTTGCCGAGTCTGTTGTTGGCGATGTCTCGGAGAATTCCCAGAAGTGGCAGCGCGAGATTCTCCTCTTTGTCGATGTGAGCCTTCAACGGTTTCGCGAGTTTCTCTGCGAGGCTTGATGTCTTCCCGGACAAGTGTTGTACTCCCACCAAGAGCTGCCAGATTTCCTCGTGTTCCTTCTGCATTGATGGAGGAGCCGACAGTGGCATGGTTTCAGTCGAAAATCGTTCTTCTCTACTTATCGCTATGGTACACTTTGAGGCACGAAAAGCTCCCAGTGACGTTATCGATTGACTTCATGCGATTGGTGCAATGCACTGGCAACGTTGTTCTACGCGTCAATACTCTACAATATCGTTAATCTGTCCTCCAAAGCATTTACACTGCGTAAAGATGTAATTGCTCTTGTGGAACTTATCGGAACCATTCTGTTCGCAACTGTGGCAGGATGGGTTTACTCTGTCTTCCCATTCAATTTCGCGCACATCGCTGATGTAGTACCGGCACCTGCACAGTTCATGTTTACCTGGCTCACAAATGATATAGGCAGGATCATCGTAGCACTTGTGTTCGTAGCATCGATCATCGCACTAGTAAACACTGTGAAGCTTTCATGGCGGCTTTTTGATAGACCCATTTTTCAATGGCACGAAACGGACTACTGAACACTGCCCATCCCCTTTCACTTTTCTATTTTTCTTCCTGTACACTCGGTGTGCGCTCACGATTAGAGACCTCGCCTCTGATAGTGGGTTCTGCTTCGTCGGTTCGCGCTCCCCATTACTACTCTCCGACTCTAAGAAAAAAGGGGAGTGATCTCGGAGCTGTCCCGGTCGATTTATGGTTTGAAGAATGGTGTCCGTCCGAAAAGCGTCTCGTTTCTGTATAGTCCTTCAATACTACTGAGCTTCTCGATACTGTTCTTCATGATTTCCTCAGTAGTCTTTGCCTGCCAGAACGCGACGATGTCAAACTCGCCTGGTACGGTGAATGCCTCAACAAGTCCGGGGATCTTCTCGAGTCTCTCGAGCGATTTTTCAAAGGGTTCGGTTGGCTCGAAGTTCATCAGGCTGATGCCGAACGGCATCTCGTTCTCAAACTTCTTGCTGTGCTTGACACCTTCAAATGTGGACTGTGTTACAGTGGTTTTGACGTCAGGGATCGCGCGGATCTTCTTGATCTCATTGTAGACTTCCTTGTACTCATGGGGTTTTAGTCGTAGTGCTAGGTTGAACCTGCCGTTGACCGGTGCTATGAAGTCGATCTCGCGGTGATGCTTCAGCTCCTCGACCACTTTCGGAATGCGGCTAGGGTTTACGGTCGCAAACACGTAGGTTGGGAAATTCTCGGTTTTTTCCAATTTTTTCAACTATTGTGGACCATTTTCTTGGATAGTCCACGGGTTCCTTTGGAACACCGAGGAACCCGATAACGTGGACGTACACAACGTGTACCGCGTCTCAGACCAAGGGTGCTTGTGTACCATTCAATTATACTAGAGCAATGACAAGTCTTTCCTAGTGGAAAATTGAACAAGCTGCTAAGCCTTGACCAGGCTGTACTGAAGTTCGTACGGGACAGGCAGACGATAGCATTTGCTGGGATGCCATTGATGCGTAAACCGGTCATCTTTGCTCGCGAAATACTCCGACAGAAAAAAGCTGGAAAGCTGAAAGTCAACGATCTCCTAATGGCGGGAGGAACCGCTTCCTTCGGGACAGCCCTACTCGTCGGCGCCGGACTGGTTGAATCGATGATCGCCCAGTTCATCGGGTTCGAACGCGCCGGGTTGAACTATGTCATCAAGAAGAGTATTGAACAGGGACTACCACGCCGGGTTCAAGTCGAGGACGAGAGCAACCTCACCTTCAACCTTCGCTGTCTCGCGGGGGCCTTGAACCTGCCCTTCATTCCGTCCATATCAGGACTTTGGGGAGACCTAAACATGCACGGATTAGGCTATCACGGTGCACATGAATATCGGAAGTACATCCATGTCCGGGACCCATTCGGAACGGGAAGACACGTCGCTTTGATTCAGGGATTGAAACCAGACTTGACTGTGATGCATGCGCCCATGGCTGATGCCGAAGGTAACACGTTCTTCCTAGGAGCCGTCGGGCATGACGACCTGCTCTCCAAAGCTGGGCGGCAAGTAGTTGTCGTGGCAGATCACATAGTGACCAAGGATGTGTGCAGAAAGTTCCCGAATCTAGTTGCCGTCCCCTCAATAGGCGTTGAAGCTATCGTGCGATGGAAACTCTCGTCATGGCCCATGGGCTGTCCAGGCCTCTACGATCCTGATATTGAGCACATCAAGATGTTCAACGAGACGGCTCGACGTGACGAGTTCCAAAACTATCTTGACCAATACGTATACTCGTACAGGGACGAAGACCAGTATCTAGACATGATTGGAAAGGAAGCGGAAAAATTGAGGGAGACACCATCAAGGGCACTTATCGAGCCTTTTCGGAATTATCTCATCGAAGAGAGCGAGTTAGAGGTTAGAGCGTAGATGCAGACGAAGCCAGGAAGGAAACAATTGCTAGCCAAGTTTACGCCACTAGAAATGATGGTCGTGGAATCCTCTCGGTTCATCAAAGACAACTCGAACGTATTCGTAGGCGTCGGTCTCAGCCTGTTACCGTCCGAGCTGGCTCAACGGACGCGGACACCTGGGATCGTTCAAGTATTCGAGTCAGGCATTATTGGCGCGTCCAGCCTCGGACGCGCACCTTGGGGGGTTGATGATACTGCGCTTCAGGTAAACGCGACCGCATTCTGTGACCTTATGGTAGCATTGGGATGGATGGCGATGAACAACAAGTTCGACCTATGCTTTCTCGGTGCTGCACAAGTAGACAAATATGGCAACATCAATTCCACAGTGATTGGCGACTACGATAAGCCTAAGGTAAGGCTTCCAGGCAGCGGCGGAGCGCATGACGTTGCGTCGGGAGGACAAAGATTCGTTGTGATGGTACGTCATGAGAAGACGAGGCTGGTGGAGAAACTCGATTATATGACGAGTCCAGGGTTCATTACCGGTGGTCGGTCGAGGGAGAAGCTGGGATTGCCTGGCGGAGGCCCCTGTGCAATTGTCACTGACCTTGGAACTCTGACTCCTGACCCTGAGACTAGGGAATTTGTCCTGTCACGAATCCATCCATACTCAACCGCTGAGGTAGTGCGAGCTAACACGGGGTGGGAGCTGAAAGTGTCCGGAGAGCTAAAAGTCTCTCTGCCTCCGACGGACAAAGAACTAGAAGTTATCAGGAATGAGCTCGACGTGGAAGGAGAATTCACCGGATGGCGAACAATTTCTCCATTGACAGCTAAACACTAAGAGCCCATGACGGGGACCAGGAGGACGGCTTTGACGGCTGTAAACGAGGAGTGGCACACTAGGAATGGAATCCAGAAAAATCCGTCGCTTGACCAGAGAATTGACTGGCATCTGAGACACCAGGAAAACTGTGAGTGTAGACCGATTCCTCGAGGCATAAAGGCCGAGATTAAGAAAGAGAAACTTGGACGGTCTCGTTATGCTCCATAAGCGGTTGTTCCTACCAGGCGGTCCAGCCGCCGTCGACGAAGATCGTCTGGCCGGTCACATAATCTGACGCTGGCGACGACAGGTATACGACTGCACCTTTCAGGTCGTCAGGGTTACCTGTTCTGCCGAGCGGAGTCTGCTTATTGATATACTCCAAATAGTGTGGATCCTGGAAAATGCCTTGTGTCATTTCACTGGGGAAAAAGCCGGGGGCGATCGCGTTCACATTGATCTTGTACGGAGCCCATTCAACGGCTAGATCCCGGGTCAAGTTGATGACCGCTCCCTTGGTCGCATAGTACGGGGACGCGGGGAAGACGTCGCCAACGGCACCATAGATCGAAGCAATGTTGACAATTTTCCCATTGCCCTGCTTGATCATTTGTTTGGCAGCGGTTCTCGCGCAAAGAAATGTTCCGGTAAGATTGATAGATACAACCTTATTCCATTCTTCAAGCGAAATTTCTGTGGCCGGACTCAGGGCTGCAACACCAGCGTTGTTGATCATGATATCTAGTCTGCCAAAGTTCTTGACTGTATCGTCGACCAACGAGCGGACTTGGTCTTGGTTGCTTACGTCGCATTGGAATGGTCTTGCCTTGATGCCGAGTCTCTTCAGATCCTCGGCGACAATGTTGAGTTTGTCAATTCGTCTTGCAGTGATCTCAAGATTTGCACCTGCTTCGCCGAGCGCTTGAGCGAAGGTTACCCCAAGGCCACTTGAAGCACCTGTAACAACAGCGATCTTTCCCTTGAGACTGAACATGTCGTTGACCTTCAAGGCTAGTTCACCTCACTGCCAAGACTGAACACGGTGCCAGACTTACGGTTCCGGCCGCAGTGCTCCCTAGCATTAGTCTACCGAAGCCAGAGGTCCCTTTTGTCCCCAGGACGATAAGGTCCGCCTTCTCCTGTCGGGCATAGTCCACGATCGCCATTACTACGGAATGCCCGGTTTCCACAATCTGGGTTTCGAGCTTGTCACTTTTGAGCCCGTCGGACCTGTGCGCCCTAGAGAGTATCTCGTTTCCTTTGGCCCACATGTCTTTTTTGACTGCTTGCAATGTTTGCTCTGATGCACCTGTTGGAAGAAGGACTACGTGAAGGACCTTTATCATGGTCCTCCCGGGATCTGCTAGTTTCAGAGCATAGTCGACTGCTTTGAGAGACTCGTCTGAGCCGTCAACTGCTACCACGATCCGTTCTAGTGGAGGGATCAACTTTGCTCATCCGCTCTTTTCGTCACTTCACTGAAAGTGATAGACAAAGCTTGCTTGACATGTAGACTGTCTGAATATCGCCATGTTCCAGAAGGTGGATGATAGCGTTCTGGATTCGTAGTTCGGAAAAAAAATGTTGGAGTTCGCGTCTGACCTCTTCAAGAGCTGGTGGAATCTCTATCGAACGCTGCAACATCGCGAGGATCTCCTCCTCTACCCTAGAGTTTTCACTCGATGGAAGTGATGATCTCTCGCGGGCTTGTTGCACATGTTCGAGCAGAGTAGACATTTTCCACCAACCCCTTTCTCCTATGGTTGTTTTGGAGGTGCCACCGGTGTTTTGAGGGAGCGTCTCCAGACGACCACGTAGCCAAGCCCGCCGGCAAGCGCGCCAAGCAGTGCGAGGCCGATGAATGCTGCAATGTAAGGTGGATAGTATTGCATGATCTGAGTGTGTACTTGGCCCGATGCTGCCCCTGGTGTCAGTCCCTTAGCAAGCAACGATGCGTTTAGAGCTCCTCCGAAGTAGCCTGCCCACATCATCAGGAATGTTGCTCCGACGACTCCGACGTTCATCAGTACTATGTGACCCCATGCCAGGAGTCTCGTCCAGCCACTGTAGACCATGTTCAGGTTCGTTTCCAAGTGCTGGTAGAACAGTGCGGTAACAGCTACCGCTATGGGTCCGAGCAGAATGTACACCAAGTATCCAACGAATAGCCATGTCCCGGCTCCTCCACCTGCGACAACCTTCGAGGTGGCGTAGCCTGGTAGCCATGCTTCGCTGATGGCGAGCAGCCAAGCGGTCAGGCCGGCGGCGAGTGCTCCTTGTACGATTGCAGCAATGATGAAGCGGTTGGCCCACCTGCTCATTGGTGGAATCCCGAATTCACGCTTGAATCCGATCATAGTACCGACGTCCCGTGTCTTACCTAGTTGTGCGGTAGTTTCTTTGCCAGTATTCTCACATTCTTCGTTTGATCTTTTCATTTTTCTCGTCGACAGATATGTGTCTGTTACGGTACTTAGATGGGGCGTCCACTTTGTGGCGTAAGGTGTGAAGTGTATTTCATTGAGATACACCCGTCCGAGAGATACAATGTGATCGTTTACTATCCACTGTGAACCTGCCACTCAAATATGCTGGACGTCACTCAATAGTCAGTAAAGGACATGACGGTGAAACCTGCTGTGCAAACTACCTCGACCGCTATCATTGATCGCCCAGACAGCCAAGTCGCTCTTCATGCAAGGGGAATAATCGATTTCTCGGTTGAGAAACTCGCCGATAGGCCGGACTTGCTTGAAGAAAAATTGCGGAGAACGAGTGGTGTAAATGGTGTCGAGATCAACGTTTTTTCGAACAAGATAACGGTTGACTTTGACCCATCGATTACCAGCCTGGATAAGATCAGGAATCTTCTGAAAAAGAGGAAAGGATCCTAGCTGAGCGCACGATAGGGCCTATTCTCCATATTTCACCAGTTCAATCTGGGCTCTGGACAAGCGGCGGCGGCGTTTGGCTGGACTGCCTCTCGGTTTCGTCATGTGTCGTTTTATCTTTGCATGTACCTTGTCGAATACCTCAGCAATTGACCAGCCTTCTTCGGTAAAATCGATCCGTTCCTTGGGCCGGGCGATGAGGACGTCCACTTCGTATCGTCTACGATCCTTCTCAAGCGAGGACGGTTTCACCGTCGCCCGCGCCTCGAGAATGTCCTTGTGCAATTCTGAAAGCCCTTCGACCGCTCTTCGAAACTTCGTCTCAGCCATCGACGATTCGAAATCCGTTTCTGGTAGGCCGATTACATAGACTGGTGGTCCTTTAGACTCTGGATGGACTGTTAGAAGTTTCGCGTAGTCTCGCAGAGTGGCTATTCCACGTATCTGATCGTTGAGCATTACGATCGTACTCGACGCTTCTTTTTCCAGGATCCTGCGCAGTACTAGTAATGAATCTTCATTCGGTCTGGAAACTATCGGCTCACTCAGAAGGGCTCCTCCAGCCTCAACTACCCCCTGGGAGGTTGGTTCTGGAAGCTTCGAAATTCGTCCCCGGTTGTCTCGCGTCCCTTCCACGGTGATAATGTCGAGTGACGTGACTAGTCCCGCAAGTTTTCCATTCTTTACGACTGGAAGATGGTCGATGTCTTTATCGATCAGGACGCTGCGTGCCTTGTCCAAGCTGTCAGCATAGTCTATTGTTACTGGATTTGCTGTCATGATTTCTGACATTTGAAGTCTCGGAGAGACTGTTTTGGCAGCCTCTCCAAGTATCCTCGTCGATTCTATTGATCCTCTTAGTTTGCCCTTGCCATCGGTGACTGGGACTGATCGGACTCGAAGGTCTGACATCACTTTCGCTGCTTTCCAAACAGGATCTGTAACTACCAAGGCTGGAGGTATGATCGCCAAAGTGGAGGCCTTTGTTTCTGAAAATTCTCCGGAGCGTAGGATGCTTCGGACCGTCAGCATACCAAGTTTCGATTCAAGATTGATTATCGCTTCAGTCTTCTTACCCGAAACCAGCTTTCCGATAACGTCGGAGACTCGATCATCCCCATCTACAACTAGAGGTGGTGAGACGAATCCTTCCAATGGTTTCGAGGTAAAGTCTGAGACTGGAACTTGCTGCATAACCTGCGCTTCACTGCTTCCTCTGTATAATGCTACCTTACGACAAGAACGGGACAGGGTGCATGTGTGATCACTCCACTCGACACGCTTCCGAGCAGTAGCTTCTTAAAGCCGCCGAGGCCCCTACTTCCCATGACGATCAGGTCAACTTTGTCATCCACTGCATGGTTGATGAGCGTCTCGACAACGGAACCGGTTGCTTCCGGGATCTCTGGCTTCGCGTTTATTCCTCGCTTTTGTGCTTCCGAAACTGTTTGTTCAACAATCGCCATGGCTGTTTTCTTAGCGGTTGCATAGTACGCGTCAATTTCGGCTTGTGAAGGTGTAGGTGGGGTCATTGATGGGAAACTGTATGCGATGCTTGGAATTGGAGGATTGATCGCATACAATACGTGCAGTTCAGCTTTGTACTTTCCAGTAATGTCTAAAGCCACTTCCGCCGCTTTCTTCGCGCTCTCGGAACCGTCCACTGCAACCATAATTCGCTTGAACATTGAGACTCCTACGCTGCTAGGTCCACGTTTCCTCTCCATATATGCTCACTTAGGCAGGGTAATCGTAAATGCGCGTATAGAAGAGACGTCCACAAGCGCAACCGATCGAGTGCACTGTGTTTCGTTTCGCGTTCGGACCTACGATTCCTTTTCGGTCTTACTCGCAAAGAACTGTAAGGACTATTGAGCGCGGACTTTGCGGGCCCTAAGGGAAGGCAATTTTACATTTCAGAAAACTACTTACCGGACACTTAGTCATTATCAAACCTCTAAATCCAGTCTGTTTCAAGGAAACCCTTCTCGGGTGCGTGAAGACCCATGCAGGAGTCGACATGGATCTGGATGAACGGAGACTTGGTGAGATGGAACGATGCCAAGGTCCCGTTCCTGACTCACGCTCTACACTACGGGACCGGAGTCTTTGAAGGGATTAGATGCTTCAATACTGCTAATGGTCCCGCTGTTTTCAGGCTTGGAGAACATGTTACTAGAATGTTCGAGAGCGCCAAGATCTACATGATGAAAATCTCTTACTCCCCTAAGGAAGTTGAGAACGCGGTCAAGTCAACTGTCAGGGCTAACAAGTTGGAGGAATGCTACATTAGACCACTAGCCTACTACGATTATGGCGAGATGGGACTCAATCCGCTCCCGAACAGGGTGAGCCTCGGAATTGCTACCTGGCGCTGGGACAGCTACCTTGGCAAGAAGGCGGAGAAAGAAGGAGTCAGATGTCAAGTATCTTCATGGAGACGCGTCCATCCATCAAGCATGCCTCCGCAGGCGAAGTCTACAGCAAACTATGCGAACGGTGGCCTGGCGAAGATTGAGGCGTTGAAGGCTGGCTATGATGAGGCGATAATGCTGAATATGGAGGCCATGGTCGCCGAAGCGTCGGCCGAGAATATTTTCAGAGTCAAAGATAACATAGTAAGCACTCCGCCCGCATCCGCTGGAGTTCTCAGGGGAGTAACCAGGGACACCATCATTCGGCTTACTCATGATATCGGTCTCGAGTTTCGACGCTCGGATATTTCTCGTGAAGAACTGTACACTTCTGACGAGCTGTTCCTGACTGGCACGGCCGCGGGTGTCACTCCCGTCAAAGAAGTCGACGGGCGCGATATTGGAAGTGGAGACTGGCCGATCACTCGGAAGCTTCAGGAATCGTACGACAAGACTGTCCACGGGAAGAGTCTGAAGTATGCCAAGTGGCTATCGCCGGTGAACACGTCAGATGCGCCTCGCGGAGAAATACCTGTGGATAATTGACGACGATTATCTGAAATAGCCACGCGAAACCTTCCTTGAAGGATGAAGAAGGACTTGGATCTCAAGCGAATTCTTGTTCCAGTGGACGGGTCGGAAAATTCTAAACGAGCTTTCAACTTCGCGAGAAGAATAGCCCGGCAAACCGGTTCACAACTAATCGTATTGAATGTGATTGATGGACGCGCATACGATAGGGCCCCGTCTGAGGCGATGGAAGGAGCGAAACAGTTGATTCACACGCATGTTTCCGAGGCGAAGAAGAATGGAATCATGGCGAGGGGGGAGGCAATAAGACCTGGGGCATCGATCGTTAGACGAATAGTTGAGTATGCGAAACAGAAGAGAGTAGATCTAATAGTAATGGGGACGCGAGGACTGGGCGGATTCAGAAAGCTGTTGCTTGGAAGCGTATCAAGCGGTGTAGTTTCACATGCTCATTGCGCTGTGACGGTAGTAAGATAAGCACGACCATTTTTTTGGAGAGATTCACGCTAGACTGTAGGCCTCTTTCTTCTGTGCAAACCCTGACAATTAGGGACACCATCATACCTCACTCTATTCACCTTTGCATTTTCCGTCGGCTATCCAAATGATGATCGGCCCCTCCGATAATACCGTCAGGGATACAGCGAAACCCCTGTATTGCGTAAAGAGGGCGAGCGGATTAGATTCACAAGCCTTACCGTCCCTTCCCAGGTGGGTTGGCTCGTTTCCCTCTCGTCTTTCGACGAGGAGCCTTTTGCCAAGTCCAGTGTCATCTATCTGGCTGCAGGCTCAATCCTCGGTATTCCTGGCCTTCGCGGGTCGGGGGTAGTTTTCCATTTTCGCATTCTACTTCATTGGAGCTCTACGGCTTTGTTGCTTCGATGATCTTCGGCGTTTCATACCTCATGATTCTGGCTTTTGCTCACAGGCCTCTCCACAGCGTTACAGATCCGCGCACGATACTGGGTTCTTAATGCGGATACGATTGGGCTTAGAATTGGCCGGTCCGGCTTGCTTGGAGGGAACCTTGGCTGGGCTGTGCATATCTTGTCATTGCTACTCCAAAGATTGGCTGTTCATGCGCATGCCTACAAAACTCTGGTGGACTGCGGGCGGTTGGAAGGGGATCCCCTGGAGAACGTCTCACAAGGCTTGAGTCTTGATTTCATCTCAACCCAGACTATGCGCGTTGAAAACAATCACGAGTCTGGGTTTGGGGAAAAGAGGGGTTTTTCACTGGCCGAAGATACCGGGTGGCATGGTTCCGGTGACGGTCAGCGTGCCAATCGCTCCTTTCTGCAACGCCCAGGTCAGTGAATGGTTTACCAAGCTAAAGTTGCCTGGGACCAACGCTGTAAGCTCAGCAATTGTTGAGCCTCCCGGTGCGACAATTACGGTCTGCACTTCGCGTTGTGTGGCACCGGAATCAGTTGAGCCGTTCGGATAGACTTTGTCAAACACTTCCCCGATTACGTGGAAATATGAGTCCAGGTTTGGGCCTCCAACACCGAAGTAGATCCGTATCTTTTGTCCCACCTGGGCTTTCAAGGCGCCAAGACCTGTCAGGGCACCGACGCGACCGTTGAACACGACGTAGTCAGGTATACCGGTTAGTTGTTTGTCAAAGCTGAACTCGTGATGACCGCTTTGCGCGTTCGTACCAGCAGTGTAGAACTCCCCCTGCATGACGTAGTACTCCTTGTCGACTGGTGTAAGACCACCTTGAGGTTCGACGAGGGTCATCCCGTACATTCCGTTTGCAATGTGCATGTCAGCCAATGGAGTCGCACAGTGGTACACGTACAGGCCTGGATGCAAAGCCTTGAACCAGAACCTAGTCGTCTGCCCCGGATCTGTTTGGGTCATCATCATTCCTCCTCCAGGCCCGATAACAGAGTGAAGATCAATCGAGTGGGTCATCCTACTCGAATCGGAGTTATGGATTATGATAGTGACCGTGTCGTTAACTCTTACCCGAAGCAACGGTCCGGGAACTGTCCCATTGAAAGTCCAGTACTGATACGATGACCCTGACGCGATCTCAGCGCAATTCTCTTTGGTTTCAAGCATTATTGTTCTGTTCATAGCGGGTCCAGGGGAAAGTGGCCGAGGAATGTCAGTCGCGTTCCTGGCTATGTTAGAGATACCGAGAGCACATTCCTTTGGAAGACCAGATGAGACCGTCCCAGCGTTAGGACGTATCACAGCGATCGTGGCATAAGCGGCGAGAAATAGTGAAGATATACTGATCACAGCTAGGATGATCAACAGGTTCTTCGAGGTGAAGGCCAACATTCGAATCCAATCAGCAAAGAGGGTCAACAATACTTATCTGTGAAGTATTCAATGCAACGCTGTGTGTCACATGATGTCACTAGTCTAGAGAATCAATCAATACCGGACAAAAGTCTACACACTTCTGAGATCCCTAACCCTCCCGTTCGATGGAGAACAAGAAACGGGGAGCCCAAGGACTATCGTTCTGCCAGACTGTTACGACTTTATCGAAGCCGTGCTCTCACAATTCACCCGTACTGTCTACCGGCGTGGGCTTAGTGCCCTGGTCTCGAATGCGATTTCCCAAATCAGCTTTGCCTGGTCAAAACAGTCTTTATGAAAATCACCTTTTATTGAGCCCCCGGATTGCCAGCTTTTCGAGGAGAATCCTAGTTTCTTGGCCTTTTCGATGAACCGGGCTTCATCACTAGTAATCTGCAGGATCATGATCAGAGGTTTTCCCATAATGGCCTTCTTGCAAGCGATGCAACGCAATTGCGGGGTCTTGCTATGTCTACTCACCTTTTCCAGGCTGTTTGAAAACAGGCCTTTTGACGATAGTTTGTGCTTGCTAAAGTAAGAATTGATCAATATCATTCTGGTTCAGCCTGTTCAATATCTGCCGTTTTCCTCTTCGCACGCGTCAGATGTTTGTCTAGCTTCTGGTCCTGATTGCATCAGTCGTCTGCGAACATGCAAAGGCTTCTACGAGGTCACGGGCTGTTACGATTCCTGCGATTACGCCTCGTCGTGTGAGTGGTAGTCTTTTGATATGGTTGATTGTCATGATGCTTGCCGCTTGTCTTCCTCCGATTCCTTCTTCAGCGGTCATCAATGGTCTTGATGCCTGGTCGCCCACATGACTTTCAAGAGCCAAGTGAGGGGCCAATACGTTTCTTACAAGATCCCATTCCGTGAATATTCCATCCGGTTCATCATTCTTCATTGTGATCAGGCTCCCAATTCTTAGCTGGCTCATGACCTCTATAGCCTCCTTGAGGCTTGTTTCGTTTTTGACCGTGTAGACGCTCTTCATTGTTCCTTTGTCGATATCGAAGGTGTAGTTCATTTCGTGAATGCCTCTGACTATGTCGGTGGCGGTGACGATGCCTATGATGTGGTCGTCTTCAAAGACTAGAAGTCGGTTTCTCAGGGAGTTCATTATCTGGGCTGCTTCTCTCAATGATTGCTCGGGATGGAATCGGGTGATTTGGCCGGACATAACCTCGGTGACAAGTGTCTTCTCCGGCGTTTTTCCTGTTGCAACGAGTTTGCTAACAAGGTCTCTCTCTGAGAGCAATCCCTTTGGACCAAGTCCTCCCATGACGACAAGGCTTCCCACATTGTGCTTGGCCATCTTGTTGATCGCCTCATCTACGGTGGAACCAGACGAGATTGTTTGAACGTGTTTGCTCATGAAGTCTCTGACAGAAGCGAGTCTAGGTTGAATGCTAGCTTGCAAGTTTCCGGGTCCTTCTTTCTTTCCCGCAACTAACCAGCTTTCTTACTGGAGCTTCGATCTTAGCGTAGAGAATCGTTTCTCCTTGGACAGTCTTCGGTTTCCGCGTATAGATCTCTATTGACGGACCAGCCCACGCGTATCCATGGTTGATGATCCAGTCACTCAGGTTCCTGTACGTCTTCGGAAATCCCTCTGAGGGACCCTTGTGACTTATGCTCGCAACATTCATCGGTGCCAGTTGTTTGATTCCGATTCTGCCTCCCGGCTTTGCATTCCCATATATCGGGATCCCGATATGACTTTTGCAAGTCTCCGCGGCCATATTTTCGGGATCGTTGGGGAAGATTCCCATTGGGTAGAAACCGGGTCTGACATGGTTCTGTTTGGTCCAGCCGTATAATTGTTCAATGTAGGCTCCGAAGGGAATCTTGTCGTAAGCACCTACATGTTCAATGTATGCGAACTTTGTCGACTTCGTTTTTTCTAATTTTACTCTGGTCAGGTGTTGTACCTGCCTTGATCTAGTCCGGGCTTGCCTCTTATTCGTGAGGTACACAAAGTGCACGTGATACAGTGTACGCCGCACGCATGCTCTGTGGACTTCCAGTGTATATCGTCAAACTTCACTATCTAATACTGGGAGGTTGAGCATCGTTAACTCGTTTTCAAACTACAAGTTTATGCAATCGCTTACCGAGGAAATCTATCTGAGCTGGAACGATGGCGAAGGAGAGAGAAATAACACTCCAAGGACTGCTCAGGGCAGTCGTGATTCCGGACTGGCTAAGGATCAATCCTCCAACGCAAAAAACAAAACTCGCAACGCACTAGTGTCTGGGCACAATCTCTTCTGGACATGTGACGTGATCTTCCGTGCACTGTGAAGTTTACGCTCATCCGAAGTATTACGACATAGCTTTCGGCTGGGACCCACGGAAAGAACTAGACTTCCTCGACATCTGCTTCAGAAACTATGGTCGCCCTAGGACTAGGAGAGTCCTAGAGCTCGGCTCTGGCACTGGAAGACTTTTGTTCGGATTGGCAAAGAGAGGCTACAAGATGATTGGAGTTGAAAAGAGTCCAAGCATGGTGGACTACGTCCAATCGAAGAGCGGGGAGCTGAGACTACCGGTTGACACCGTTCTGGCAGACATGGCATCGTTCAGGCTGAGTGAGACTGTGGACGCCGCCTTCTGTGCTATCAACACCTTCCGATACTTGTTGAGTGAGGAAACTGCTGGATCTCACTTGGATAGTGTAGGCATGGCGATGAAACCAGGTGGCGTGTACCTGATCGACTTCAACCTGGTTGGTAAAATGAGTTCGTATCCGAAGAAGGGCTCAGAAGAATGGAATATGAGCGACAAAGACACGACGGTCAAAGCCGTTCACAAGGTTCTCGGTGTACCAGATGAGAAGAAGAGACTGGTAATTGAAAGACTCGTCTTAGAAGTAAACGTTCAATGCAAGCATATTGAATTCTTGGAGGAAGGACCGATGCGGACCTACACTCTCGACCAGTTCAAGTCCTTGGTCGATTCTAGCGGGTTTTTCCGTATCGTGGCCTGGCATGGCCCCAACTTCGACCCTAACATCACATCGGACCCTGGTCCAGAAAGCGAGCGAGTGGTCGTCGTGTTGAAGCGGCGGTAGCTTTTATGATGTGAGAACTTGGAAGCGGCAGCGTTCGGCTCCGGACCCGCAACATTCTATCTCATTTACGGATCCTATGTTTCCTGTCCTATCTGTTAGGATGGCGTTCACGAAGCCTTCCTTGAAGGCGCAGAGTACTTCGCCCGCCGAGGCACCGATACAGTCGTAACAGTCGTCCAGACTAAAGGTTACTGGACTGGCCCTCTTCCCATCGCCATTGTCTATCTCCATTTCGCCAAGCCCGTACTTGTTCCAGAAAGAAGCGATCTGTGACAGGACCTCTTCTGGATTGTTGGAACTGGAGATGTTGCGGGCGACGATGTGTCCGAACTCGGACCCGATCTGTCTTAATGCGGCGTCTTTTGATCGGGATCTCAACCCGTAGAATTCTTTGAGGGCCTTCATCGTTATCTTGACCGACTCGGCTATCTCATCGTTGAGTCTGGGCTCTATTCGTTGTCCAACCATTTCTGTAGAACTTATCTTGGTCAACGCTGTCCTTCCGTCCCAGATCTCTTCTGGGGCTGACTTAACGGGGACGTTCACAGTGTGTACTTTAACGAAAAAATACGGTATGGGAGCGGCCAGTAGGGCAGTTGACTCCTCTGAGTCTACTTGCCCGAACCTGGCCTGCTCCTCGGGTCGTAGTTAGTTACTGGGAGGGGTGCCGGTGATCTTGACATCCGTCTCCCCCTCAACGGGAGCGTAGCAGACGGAGTTGTCGGGAGCTGTTTGCCGTACTGTCGATACGGGCATTTATGGCCCGGGGGAGCTGTGCAAATTCCAGACTCGGACCTGGGCTCATAGTACAGACATTCAGCGTCGATCAGGTCGAGGATCTCCCTGTCCTCGGGTTTCTTGACCAGTACGGTCTCCAATTTTCTACTTGTCCCTCCTCGACCCGTACTATGGTTGTCTGAACGGATAAAAAGTTGGTACACAGTGTCGTTCAACACTGGCGGCCTAAGTCTTCTAGCGACCTATGGTTTTCGCTGGGAGATTGACGGCGAGGTCCAGTAAATCCGAAGAGTGTCAGATCTGTATCAGTGTCGTTTGGTCCCGTCTTAGACAGTAACCGAAGCATGATGGCTGCTATGCTCAGGCTTCCTACTCCGACCAGGATCTGGAATCGTGCTGAAAAGTCTTGGAGGCGAGAGCTCCAGCCTCTCTTCCATTCAGTTTGCTCGTTAAATCTATCTTGTCGAGAGAGTATACTGGTCTTACTCTTCCTCATCAAGATGTGGAAGCGAACTGTCATCGGGCTATGTCCACTCGCGCAGCTTGCTCTCCTTGAGGGTCTTATCGAGCATGGTACGAAGGTTCTCTTCCGTCGGGGTCGGCATGAAGACCTCCTTCCCGTTCACGAATACCTTTCTTGACTCGCCAAGCTGCTCTATTCTCGCTCTATTCTCCACCTCGATCGATTGGACTGCCACGTCTGGAAATTCGCGAGCTACTGACTCCATTCTTCTCTGTGCCTTGACACTCCAGGGACACTGCGCACAGTAGAGGACGTTGACGAGAACGTTTCTTGAACTTGTCCTCGGAGAGTACTTTCTCTCCAGAAATCTTGGAGGTCTCGAATTCTCAAGGTCCTTCCACATCAGTTCTTCATGATCTCTCTTGTCGAGGCTCGCGAAGCCTTCATGGAGGAAGAAGCTTGCGGGCATGAACAGGGGATCGTCGCACGCGATCACTGATAGACCAGTTTTCCGTAGTGTTCTGGCTTGGTGGACGCAGGCTTTGACTAGTTCGTCACCAATGCCCTTTCCTTGGAATCGGGGGAGAACCCAGATGCAGTGAATGTGAAGCAGGTCTTTCCCGGAAACGGGAAACGGAGAATCCTCTACCGGGGTGTATTCTGCCATGCCGACCAGTTGGCCGTCACTGTAGGCAAGCTTTCCCCCAGCCCTCTGCGGGATTCTTGATTCGAGCCAGCGCCTCTTCTGTTGTCGTGCGAATTCGTCTCCTGGCTTGCTGCCTATGCAGAGGCTTATCGAGTTATCAATGGTCTCGGCTGTTAGGTCAACAATCTTCAAGTCATGGCAGACTGTGGGAAGCGCAGAAGATAAGGAGAAGGTCTACACTGTGTACTCTCATATGTTAACATGATATGCGCTTCGAACGAAAATGCTTATCGCCATCTAATCCTCGGACCAAATCTACCCGATGATTGTGATGTATCCCGTCATTGTGGGTTGGTGATATGCGCAATAGTACCGGAAGACGCCGGGGAGGTCAGCTCTGAAACTCATCGTCACGTTTGCTCCCTGTCCCAGGATCACGTTTTGCTGGTGTGTAACCGTGGCATTATGAGCAACAACATTGGGAGCGTTGTAGAAGACATAGTCGAAATAGTAGGGATTGTCCATTGTGAATGTGTGCTTTTCAGGCACGTCTTCCACGTTGACATAGTGGATGACTAGCGTATCGCCTCGGTTGACCGTGATCCTGTCTGGTGAAAATGTGTCATGTGACAGATGAAAGATACTTTCGTTGAACGGCAGGGAGCCGTTGAAAAGATAGAATTCTCGCGTCTGAGGTGCCGTATATCGTGCTGCGTATCCAAGCCCATAACCTGCAGCGGCTCCCAAAACGACCGCGAGCACGATAGTAACGAGGAGCACTCTCTGCAAGGACCAATGATGTCTTTCCAGGTTGCTCATCGCCTCTCGCTCCTTGTTTCTTGCGTTAACATTAAAGGCCACGTCGTTCGAATCAGCAACAACAGATTGACAGCGGCTACCGCTTCGATCAATTTGTCGAGGATTGCGACGATGTCTCTGGCTCCGCCCGTCGCCCACGCCGCCAGTAAGAAGACACTGTATCCTAGTGCGAGCGGCTGGAAGACGCGCGGTCGTATGTTTATCGCAATCATTCCAGCCATGAGAATGTAGATTGCTCCCATTGCATACCAGAGGTATGATGCGAATCCGGCTACGTAGAACCAGCCGTAGGGAATATCGATCAGGCCGGCAACAAGTAGGACTATGCTCGCGGTCCACCTTAGTGGCGTCATGGTGACAGCGGAAAACTCATGTAAAGTTATAACATATCTGCTCTCGGTACACAGTGTAGTTCAGATCCTAGACCGATGATCAATGTCGCAAGTATGTAGTTTTCTGGGTCTAGACCTAGCCAAGATGGGGGCTTTTGAAAATTATCAAACTAGAACGTGAAGATCAC
The DNA here is from genome assembly GCA_035656295.1 of Bathyarchaeia archaeon. Classification (GTDB taxonomy): domain Archaea; phylum Thermoproteota; class Bathyarchaeia; order 40CM-2-53-6; family 40CM-2-53-6; genus 40CM-2-53-6. The sequence goes on from DASRSU010000017.1 coordinate 25,702, forward strand.
AGCCCTGTCCGAGGTCCTAGTCTTGGGCTGTATACCGGCTGCAACGAAGGCCTCGCCAATATAGTGGGTTAGGAAAACGGACCATTTAGGCCCGAGTTCATGCATCAAAGTAATCGTCCAACGCTCATTCTCATTCTTCTCGTAGTACTCGAACAAGTTAGCATATGCAGATAGGTCATGAATGAATTCTATTACAGTGTTCACCGTGACTTTTCCCCATTTTGAAGCGATCAAAGCCATCGGTGCGCTCTTGCCGGCAACCTGGCCAGCCTTGGCCAGACTGTCCTCGGAAATAGAGTTCAAGATTTCACCAAATGTCTTCCGGCTTAACCGCATCGCGTTGACTCGCTGGAGATATCGTCCGAATTCGGAATAGTCGAGCAGTAGTTGATTGACTAGAGTGTTCACGCTAACGCTCTGGCGACCCGCTTCTTCCTGGAGGGCCAACAGGGCCTTCTCGTTGACCCTGAAAGATTTTGCGACCGTTTTTCCTTCTCTAGCCAATCCAGACGCTAATCGAGAACTAGTATGGTATGCTCATATTACTTGTGCCCACCAAAAAGTGGAAGTGTTAGTTGTGCTCAGTGTGTACGGGCCGGCTATATGATACGTTCGACCAGTATGATGATGGATACTGTTGACAACCAATAGAAGTGAATTCGACAGGAATATGCTCGACAGCAGATTGGAAGACTCGGCCCTTGCCAGTATCCGTCATCACCCTGAGGAGAGAAGTGCAAGTGAGGGTGGACAGACAGGTGCAAGGCATTTTCACGAAGAAGAAGGCCCACTCTGTCTTTTGGTTCGACTCAAGTTGAGACTTGTCGGCCAGTCATGTTCTATGTGTGCAACGCCGATTAAGACGTGTCTTGAGAAGGTCAGGGGTGTTGAGTCTGTCACTGTTAACACCGTACTGGACCTGGTTTTCGTCGATTATGACCCTCACTTGACAGATGTGGAAGAGATCAAGGAAACGATCAGGAAGATTGGATACTCAGCTGTACCAGTCCGATAGTAGTCGAACCGACCAATGATTGCTTGGCTCCTCGAGGGCTGAGGCTGGACTGCGAGGCGAATATTGTACAGCTAGCCTTTCTCGGCCTTGTGCCACATTGTATTTGATCGGTTCCATTGTGTACCCTTAGGTTAAACGCCCGTTTGGAAAAGTTACTCTTGTTGAAAGAAGATGACTCTGACTCGGAAGATTCATGGAGGATCGACTATTCCAATCCTGCCTGGTCTGCCGGTTGCTTTGCCTCCTCCGACACTCTTTTTCGGGACACCTCTGGTCATCGCAAGACCGTCACTAGGGGTTCCGGCCCCCGAGAGAACGACGGGCCCTGAGGTTGCGCGTGGAGAACTTCCGAAGGCTGCTGTCAACATTTTTTCCGAACTCTGCAAGGGCTGTGAACTCTGCATCTATGCCTGTCCGACGGGTAATATTTCACTGAGCGACGGTCTCAACAGGAAAGGCTACCACCCCGTCACGTTCTCCTATCATGGAAAGAGGGGTCCGTGTTCAGCCTGTGGCCTCTGTTACTGGGTCTGTCCCGACTTGGCGATTGCGGAGATCGGGAAGCTCAGACAATGACCGAAAGGGTCCTGATGAAGGGCAACGAGGCAATTGCTTACGGTGCACTAGGTGCTGGGCTGAACGCATACTTTGCATATCCGATAACGCCCTCCACAGAGACTCCTGAAACTCTTGCCAGAGAGCTAGGCAACCCGAAATATCCGAATTTCAAAGTCTTCCTACAAGCAGCCAGCGAACTTGAAGCGGTCAACATGACAGTCGGTGCAGGCTGCACCGGTGACCTTGCGATGACTGCCACTGCCAGTCCAGGGTTCAGCCTGAAACAGGAAGCTATCTCCTATGCTTCAGGGATGGAAGTGCCCTTTGTCGTCATAAACGTGAACCGTGGGGGACCAGGCCTAGGCAACCTGGGAGTTGAACAGTCCGACTATTTCCAGTCGGTGAAGGGCGGAGGACACGGTGGCTACCGGTTGATAGTTCTTGCACCGAATAGCGTGCAAGAGATGCTAAGTTTTCCTGAACTCGCCTTTGACCTGGCTTTCAAGTATCGCAATCCAGTCTTGATCCTAGCCGACGCGTTTCTGGGCCAGTTGAAAGAAGATGTTGAGCCGCTAACTGAGAGCAATGGACACTCCTACGATACTTCATGGGCAACTCTAGGTTCGAAGAATGGACAGCGACATATTCTCAACTCGTTGCATCTCGATCTGGACGCGCAGGAGAAGCATGAGCGCTATCTGCATGAAAAATATGGTCGGATGGAGAAGGAAGTATTGTTCGATCACGAATCAACAAGTGACGCAGACGTGTTACTGGTGAGTTACGGGATAACGTCTAGGATCTGCAGCAGAGCGGTCAAGCTTGCAAGGGATCACGGTGTCAAGGTTGGATTGTTGCGGCCGATCACACTTAGCCCATTTCCGTCCGATGCAATCAGGGGGCTGGCGAAGGATGGTGTCAGGTTTCTGGTTGTCGAGCTCAACGCGGGCCAGATGATCCAGGACGTAAGGTTGGCAGCCGGATCAGGTGTCCGCGTTGAACAATATGGCCGTCTCGGAGGAAACGTCCCATCCGCCAATGACATTGTGTCAAAGTGCAGGGAGATGATCGATAATTGATGAGTCTTCTACCGGAATATGAAGTGAAACTGGGCATCTCAGAAAGCTGGACGTGTACTCCCACACATTACTGTCCAGGATGTGAACATGGAATACTCACGCGACTAATCGCGCTGACACTTGACCAAATGGGCCTACGAGAGAAGGCGGTGATGGTCGACTCGGTAGGCTGCAGCGTACTAGCCTATGACTATCTCAACTGCGACCACATTGAAGCTCCGCATGGAAGAGCACCGGCAGTAATGGCAGGTGTAAAACGTACCCATCCCGAGTTGCTCCTGTTCACCGTGCAGGGCGACGGGGATGCGCTAGCCATTGGACTTTTGGAGACGATCTATGCTGCGGTGCGGGGAGAACCTGTCACTGTGTTTCTATACAACAATTCCATCTATGGAATGACCGGGGGGCAAATGGCCCCTACAACACTGCCAGGACAGGTTACTACGACCACGCCGACAGGTCGCGATCTGGAGACGACGGGTACTCCCGTGGACATAATGAAAATTCTTGGGCCCATCCCGAAGGTCGCATACTTGCGTCGCGGAATCCTTGCTCCTCAACCCTTGCAGACAAAGCATGGCATGATGTACAATGCCAAGAATGTGCTGGAATCTAAGAAGATTGTTGAGAACGCGTTCAAGGTCCAGTTGAAGGGTGGTTACTCGTTTGTCGAGTTCCTTGGAACATGTAATGTCAACTGGAAGATGACCGTAGAAGAGTCAAAACACTACTTGTACGATCAGGTCGTGAACCAGTATACTCCGGGAGTTTTCAGGGACAAGTTCGGAATAGAGGGCACGCCAAAATGATCAGCACAAGCTACCTGATCGTGGGACACGGTGGGCAAGGCGTTCTTGATCTCGGTAACTTCATCGCATACGATGGGATACTCCACGATATGAGAATAGCCTACACGCCATCATACGGGCCTGAGACTCGTGGGGGAAAGGTCCGATGCTACGTCGTCACGTCTGAGGAGTCAATCGACTCGCCAATAGTGGACGAACCCGATGTACTCGTTGCAATGAACAACCCATCCATGGACTTTGAGAATGTACTGAAAGAGAAGGGTCTACTATTGATGAACCTGTCACTGATAGATAGACTGCCAAGACGCAAGGATGTCGAGGTGTTCGGTCTACCTGCGACAGATATGGCGTACAAGTTGAAGGATCAGGGAGTAGAACTGGCGGACACAAGAGTATTACAGAACTCAGTCATGTACGGCGCAACATTGGCCGCCCAAGCCAAACCATTCGACCAACAAATCCTCCATTCGGTCCTGGAACATGTTTACCCAGGAACAAAGTCAAAGTTCATCCCGGCAAATGCAAGGGCCGTCGAGCTCGGCTATTCTTTTGTGATTGAGCATAACAGAACGAACCCACCTCATTGTGGCTGCTAAGTCCTAAGTAATAACGCGGAGTGCACTGTGGACGTCCCTGTTACCCGACCAATTCTCAATCTTCTAATGCATCGGAGCGGTTACGTGAAAATGCAACTAGTCACCATCTTAGCGGAGGCTGGAGGGCAAGCGGCCTTATTGCAGCTTGTTGCTCGCTCTGTCTCACAGCCTTTTTGGAGCTCATGTCCTCGAAGAGTACTTCCTGAACACATCATACTTCTTCAACATGGCCTGGGTTTATGAGTTCACGATCCTGGCCGCGGCCGCAATCATGAGCGTTGCTGTGGCAGCTCTAACATACTACAGGCACAGGTAAAGGCAACAATGCAAGTAGGCAACGAGAAATCCTCCTTTTTCTGGAACGATCCTTCTTTTTGCGAAGGCGGACCGAATGCCTTTCTTCGGCTCGGCCGATGTCCACATTGTATCTCATTGTGAACCTCTCCGTTATCTCCTATGATGGTCACAATTCTAGCGGCGGAACGAGGAAATGCATGTATTGGGGAGTAGGGAATGTGGACTCGTAATCTACGATAGCAAGTTTGGCAACACCGAGAAAGAGGCAAGGTCCCTCGCGAAGGGATTGAAACTAGCGGGCGTCGATGCTACATGTCTGAATACGAACGATGTTCAGGTTGAGAGAGTCAGAGACTATGGTCTCATTGCCATTGGAGCGCCTACTCAGGCTTTCACCGCGTCTAGACCAATGAAAGATTTCTTACACAAACTGGCTGACGCTGGATCTCGAGGGAAAACAGGGATTTGCATTTGACACTAAACTCAGAAGCCCCTGGCCGGAGAGCGCTGGAAAATTCATCGAAAAGAGGCTAACAGAGCTGGGTGTAGAGATCATCATGCCCAGGGAATCCGCGATCGTTAAAGGAAGCGAGGGCCCACTGGACGAGCGTGAGGAAGAAGACTTCGAGCGCATAGGTTTCGAGATCGGGACCAAGCCAGGCAAGCGTGAAAAGTAGCAAAGACTTCGAAGTGAAATAGACCAATGGTAAAATGCATAGAATGTGGAGCTGAACTAGCAGCTGGCGCACGATACTGTTCCTCCTGCGGAGTCCAAGCAGGCATCAAGAAGGAAGTATTCCAGGTTTCCCCGGAGAAGCTCATAGAGAAATTCAAGGACATCGTGAAAGATGCAAGTGTGAAGAGAGTCGTGGTCAAGAATGAGACTGGAAGAACAATCCTATCCATACCAGTTACGTGGGGAGCAGCGGGTACGCTTGCTACGCTGGCACTCGCACCATGGCTTGCGGCTCTAGGCGTCTTGGCGGCAGTCGCGACAAGGTGTACCCTTGAGGTTGAGAGGGCGCCTCCTGTATCAGTTACGACATAGGTCGAACAGAGACTTCGGTTCACACTGCGTCTAAGAGTACAGGTAACGCTCCAACCATTTTCAAAATGAAGCCTCAGATCAAAGGTTCAGCAGCTCTCGGAACGTTCATGATGACTGAGGCATGATGTGACTAAAGGCGCGATGAGATTTCTCTCTCGGAGCCCAGTCCTAGCCTAGGACATTCGTTACTCTCTCTTGCCCGTGACACATATGGGGAGATTCGTCCACATAGTGTACCTCTGGGATAAATGGACCCGAGATCTTCTTAGTAGTAGAAAAATATGCAAAAACTCGTGCGGGAAAGACCCTTGGTAGCGTTTACGCTATCTTTGGTCGGACTTTCGGTCCAAGTTGTTGTCGCGCTGCTAGTGGGAGCTTTTGTCTTCGGCATGTTCGGTTCATTCGGTGGCACAAGTAACATGATGGGTGGCATGATGGGTACTTACCATGGGGGGACGTCAGGTATGATGGGAAGTTATAGTCCATGGGTGATGTCTGGCTCGGGATGGTTCACGTGGATGTGGATACCGATCCTCGCCGTACCAATCGCGGTCGGAGCGGTTGGATGCCTCATGTTGAACCGATCGGAACTCCAAAGTGTTAGAACCGGCTCAGTACTAGTTTTCATCGCAGCAATATTGGCATTCCCCACAGCTTGGGGCCTATTCGTGGGCTCGTTACTGATGCTCGTGGGAAGCATCCTAGGCCTAACTTGGTCGCCGCTCGTACAGAAGACGAACCCGTGATCGGTCAACAATGACAGACAGTAACGAAGAGAGAGTCCGTCTGAACCGAAGAGCTCTCGATAGACTGTTGACGGCCAAGAAAAAAGGAGAAACTCTCTCCGACGTTATCATTCGGCTCACAGAAACTAAAGTCGTTGCTCTCCAACGGAGAGGAGAGAAGGAGATTCTGACATCGGATGCAAAGAGGCTCATAGTCCAGATTGACCAGGACAAGTGTGTCGGAGCCGAGAGCTGCGTGTCAGTCGCTCCTGAGGTTTTCGCCCTGGATCCAAGCGAGCTGGGAGGTTTTCGAAGAGGAGCAGCGCCTCTCGGAATGAAGGAGATTGAGGAGAAGACTATTGATGGTGAAACGATCGTTCGTGCAGCCAAATCATGCCCGTACCATGCTATCTACGTCAGGGACGCAGAGACCGGTGAAGAACTCGCGGGGTAATCCTGACCCGCCAGAAGAGAAACTTGTGGACCGAGAAAGACAAGGTGGCTCTGGAGGAGAGATAACTCGGTTCCTCCATCACCGTGGTCTGCGACATAGGCAGACCCAAGGTAGATGAACTCTCCGCCCAGAGCTACTCTTCCCAACCTTAACGGTGCATTGGAACGGGATAACCGGGACGTTCAGTGTGTACCATGGCTTACGGGATCAGCAGAGTATGACGAAAGGACGCTGCTCAATATTTTTTCACGGCGGATACGAGAATATTTCCACTCTTAGTATTCATTAGACTCTGTCGACGTAGAACTAGACTCTATTTGGCCAGCTTGTTACGCATATTGGTTCAATCAGACGGTCTTGTATTGGATTATGACTGTATGTCTTGTCCCGTAAGGATATGAGGGTGGATACGGATCGCCGGGAGCGGTTGGAGAGCATGGTGGGACGCTTGCTACAGTATGGTCGCAGTAGTCGTACTGGTCGAGAACGAGAGCATCGAAGGCGGATGAGTTTTGACCGTCGACCAGTAATGATAGCGTGTACGTACTGTCTGTTCTGAACCCTAGAATGTCAGTCTTAGTGAACACTACAGGATAGTTGGTACCGTTCACGCTCGCAGAACTGTAGGTTATGCTCCAAATCTGGAAGAAAGCAGCCAGCGTGTATTGCGTTGCGCTGTCTGGCGCTTCGACATGTATTATGCCCGAAGAGTCGTGTGTATGCATCGGCTCATAGCAAGCCCCGGGATCTCCTGTCGCTATCCCATTCTGGAAAACCGGGTTTGTTATTCCGACCGCTGCAGGAATAGTCACGTTTGTACTGCCTATCCAGATCCTCAGCCATGAATGAATATGAAACGTTAAGGTTTCTTGGCCGAGACATGGATAAGGCCAGTTTGGACTCGTAGTGTTTCGAGTCGCAAAATATATTGCTACTCCGAGCAAAGCGATTAGAGCCGCGACGACCGTTATGGTTACTACAGTTCTTCTCTGTCGCCCCTCCGCGCACCAATAAGAATTCGTTGTTTACGAGTCTTAGACATGTCTCGAAACTTGATCGATGACCATTGCTAACCCTGAAGTGTAGTCATATCACTTGCGGCTTCGAAACCTCATCGAGGGGATAGGCTGTTCGCTTTGCTCATGAGAAGCCCGAAGAAGGCGCTGTGGATGGACTATGCGATTAGTTTCTTGAACTGGTAGAGCGTGGCTCCCAATGTTAGCACTGCGATCAGCGCGATTACTCCGTATGCCTGGGTCAGCGCGGTCCAATCATAGCCCGTCATTATCAGTGGACGGATAGCGTTCACGGTGATGCTGATCGGATTGTATGTTGAGACTGTCTTCATCCAGTCCGGCATGAAGTCTCGGTTCACAAGCGCTGTGCTCGTGAACAATAAGGGGAACGTCAAGAATCCTGCTATTCCAAACACGGATTCTGCGTTCTTGGTTTTTAGTCCGAGCGCAAGAGATATTCCAGACCAGGCAAGGCTGAAGAACGCTACTGTTAGCAGGATCAAGAGATATCCAATTGGACCTGTGGCTGGATATACTCCGAGCGTGTAGGCGAGTGCGAGTATTATGGACGACTGAACGATCACTCTGAAAACGTCGCTGAGAATTCTGCCCATGAGAATAGCTGAACGGTTGGCAGTTGTTGCCAGGATCTTTGTCAAGTAGCCGCTCCTGATGTCGTCGACCACTGCGGTGCCTGATTGGAATGCGCTTGAGAATGCGTTTTGCAACACAATCCCTGCGGAAGCGAACAGGGTATAGTTTACGCCGAGGAGGACTCCGAACTTGCTAAAGAGTTGGGTGAAGAGTACGAGGAACATTATGGGCTGGAAGAGTGAGAAGAAGAGGAGTATGGGGTTACGGGCAAGCTTTTTCATCGCTCGCACGAAGAGGTGGTAGGTGTCGGATGTGAATGTCATTTTTTATCTCCTCCTCCGTCGGCCAAACCTCGACGGCATGTTTGCGGTGCTGACTTCTTCAGCGCGGATCCGTCTCCCTGTGTGTTTTAGGAAGACATCGTCCAGGGTCGGAGAGGAGACTCCAATGGAGGAAAGGTGGATGCCTGAATCGTCGAACGCTCTGACTATTTCGGGAACCCTTGACGTCCCGTTCTTCGCATAGACTGTTAGTCCCACGTCCGAATCAACAATGTCCGATACTCCGTCGAACCTTTGCAAGACCTGCTTAGCCCTGTCCTTCACGTCACCATTCACAGAACTCGTGTCAAGTCCCAACGTTATGGCGTCGGCCCCGATTTCTTGCTTCAGCTCAGTCGGAGTTCCCTGAGCCACTATCTCGCCGTGGTCTAGAATTGCAACTTGACGGCAGAGTCTGTCGACTTCGTCCAGGTACTGTGTCGTCATGAAGATTGTAATGCCCTGGTCGTTCAACTGTTTCAAGTAGCTCCAGATGGTAACTCTAGATTGCGGGTCCAATCCAGTGGTCGGCTCGTCCAAGAAGAGCAGTTTGGGACTATGGATCAGTGTAGTCGCGAGGTCGAGTCTTTTCCTCATTCCTCCCGAGTAGAATCCGGCGCGTTTGTCAGCAGCTTCTTCCAGATCAACGATCTTCAATAATTCGTTTACTCGCTGCTTCAGTTCCGGATCGTGCATCTGTTGCAGATGACCTTGGAGAGTCAGGTTCTCGCGGCCGGTTAGGTCGTCATCGAGAACTGTGTCCTGGTTCTGTACACCTATGACCTTCCTTATCTTCGAAGCTTGAGAGTCAATATTGTACCCGGCTACCGTCGCCGAGCCTGCTGTTTTCTGGAGTAGCGTCGTGAGTATCTTGATGGTTGTACTCTTGCCTGCCCCATTTGGTCCGAGAAATCCGAAAAATTGGCCATCGTTCACCTTGAACGATATTCCTTTTACTGCCTTGGTCCCGTCTCCATAGGTTTTGGAGAGATCTGATACGTTGATGATTTCAGACAATACTCTTTCTTACCTATCGTATTCGATATATCGGGTTCGATATAGTATTATATAAAGAATACTTTCCGGCTCAACGAACCTTATTAGCAGATGAGCACCGATAGATAGGTGATTAAATGCGCAGAATCAAGAAGAAGACTGGTAGGCAGCCCCCGTTTCCAGCCCCATCTTTCGTAAAGCCTCAAGGCGTGCCGAGAGGATTCCTCAGACAGTATTTGTTGAAGAAGATATCTGAGAAGCCAGTACACGGATATGACCTTCTGCGTGACATTGAGACGAAGACAGAGGGAGCTTGGAGACCTGGTGCAGGTTCAATTTATCCAATTCTGAAGGAACTCGTGAGGGAAGGTTTGATCAAGGCGGAAGCGGCTAAGAAGTCGGGTAGGTCGCAATTGGTTTATCACGTTACGCAGGAAGGTACGAGAATTCTAGAAGGGTCTGGGGATATGCTGATGCATGCGGGCAAGAACTGGGAGGCCATGCGCAGCATAATGATGGAATTGATCGAGCCCCGAAACCTTCCCACAGTTTTTCCACACATGGTAGCAGGTCAATTCAACTTCGTACGTCAGATGATGGAGATGAAGAAGGACAAGATCCCTAAGCGAGAGGTGGAGTTCATGCTGAAAGAGTATGCGCTCAACCTTGAACGGCAACTTGATTGGACCAAGCACATGCTCAAGCAAGCTTGAAGGCGGCATCCTAAGCACTGGGCAATGTCTTGGGGATGAGCGCTGCTTGTTCTGACTATTTGCCTCGAGTTCTCTTTGTGGTTTCGCTGGCGGCTTCTTTCAAAAGTCTGCTCGTATTCTCTGTCGATCCGCCTAGTTTCAGAGTTTGCTCGTGTTGCTCGGACAATCGTTTTGTGGACTCGATAATATCGGCTCTTCGTGTCTGTTCCGCGTTCGCAGACAGCTGGTTGATTGTCCTGGTGGCTTCTTTGAGCTGCCCGGATGCGAGCTGTTTGTAGTATTCTTCGAGTCCCTGATAATACTTGAATTCTGACATGAGGTTCTCGTGTGTTCCTCGTTGATATTCCTCGTTACTCTTCGCTGGCCGAACTTCCACTAGAGCGTTGATCGTCTTCTTGGATCCTTCGACAGCGTCGTTGTATGACACTTTGACGTCCATTAGGCGTCCTTTGAATCCGGCTGGAACCTGTATCTGGCCCCAGATCTTCGCAATATTCTCAAGTGCTCCGATCATTACGGGAGGACCTGCATAGTTGAGGATGTTAACGTTGGATGATCCGAAATCGACAGTTATGTTTCGGCCTGCTACTTGGCTGACGGCGCTCTCCATCATGAGGTTGGGGAGGTTCTCAGCGTCCGTGATGTGATAGAGTAGTCCGCCTGATGCGTCTGCTAGGGTTTTGAGAATGTCTTCTCGGTAGTCGTCGCCTACTCCGAACTCGATCATCCGGAATCCATTCGGGATTTTCAGTTCAGAATATGGTTCAGGCTTCTTAACATCGGTCGGATGACCATCTGTCAATAGTAGTATCCAGCCTGAGCCTCCACTGTTTTTTGCAAGTTCGAAGGCTGACGTCAACGCGGAATACAACGCGGTCATCCCTTCGGCTTTGACATCCGGCAGAATCTTGGCGAGATCCTTGTCAGGATAGTTGTGGACAGTGTCAGAGAACGTTATGAACGAAATCTTGTTGCCTGGCGGTATTCGATTCCTGTATTCCAGTGCGCCCTTCTTGGCCAGCTCAATCTTTTTTCCGGCCATTGAATGGCTTGTATCCAAGACGATTATGTGGTGGAATCCTTTGGCTTCGGTTTTCTTCTCTCCCACGAGTGTGATTTTGAAGACGGCGTTCACGTCGGAATCATACGAGTACGAATGACTCAGCTCTGTACGCAGTGAGATCGTCATAGTATGACCTTCTCCAGCTTCTTCCCGTTCAGGACCAGTACGCCGGCTTTTCCGCCGTGATACTTGCTTGTGAAGACGGTGATTACTAGGCCGCCCATGTCGTCCCTGAATCCATCGACGACCTCGTGGCCGCGGATTATGCCCCTGAGGGAATTGTCTTCAAGAAACTTCTTGGTGGCCTCGGTCCCGAAGTAGTATGCGCCTTCTCCCCGGATGCTGGGTATGAAGTCCTCGATCATGTCCCGTGGATCGTTCCATAACAATTGAAACGCAATGGGATCGTCGGGATTGACATCTGGTCTGGGAAGACCAGCGATTTCGGATACGTGTTCGAGGCCCTTTGCGATTCCGCCGTGGACGCACAGATAGTCGTTCACTACTACTGCATAGGGCATCGACTGGAAGAATTCCTTGAACTTGTCATACGCGTCGTCTCCAAGCTTCTCCGCTACTTCGTCGCTGAAACCGTAGCCAAGGTTGGTTAGCGGGCTCTCATGGTTTCCCCGCAACATTATAGTTCTGTGCGGGTCCTCTACGAGCCTTGACGCGATGAGTCCCAAGTTTTCTACACTCTGTTTGCCTCTGTCTACGTAGTCGCCGAGAAAGACGACTAGGTCCGTGTCGTCCCAGAACTTGTCTAGAACTTTCTCTGTAACATCAACTGCTCCGTGTGTGTCTCCGACAATGATCACTCTCTCCTCATCTCTGGAAGGGAGCAGGGGGCCAACAAGCTTTTCTTGGGCTTCCCCAATCATTCGGAGCGCCTCTTCTGCCGTGATCATTCCGTGACGAGCCTGACGATCGTGCCGGTGCCGAACTTGATAATACTGTTCGGCTTGACCTCGACACTCTCGCTGACTCGCTCGAACTCTTTCCCGTTGTAGAGGAAGGTTCCATTGGAACTGTTCAGATCCTTCAACATGACACTATCTCCATCGAGAGTCAACTCTGCATGTTTCCTGGACACTTCTTGGTCGGGCACAACGACTACATTCTCTGGGCTTCGTCCGATTGTGATAGTTGGAAAATCGTCAAAGTCGATGCTGACTCTAGACTTGAGGAGACTGCTGGCTGGGGAATTCACGAAAATGATCGAATAATGCTGACCCGTAGTCGACCCAGTCGACAGTGGTGCCGGGAATGTCTGTACAATCTCTGATTTCGATCTGCCGAATGTGCCTGTAAGCACGGTAGAAGGCTTCGAAGTCCGACGCGTAGTCTTCTTTGTCTTCTTCGTCGGAGCTTCACGCTTGGGTGGAGGGAGTGGCTTTGCCTCAACTGGTTCCGGTTCAATTTTGTCCTCGAAATTGTCTGATCCCATTTCTAGTGGTTTGTCTTGGTCACTAGCGGGGGTTGGTTCGAATGTGGTCTCTTCTTTGGTAGACTCTTTCGGAGCCAGTAGTTCGTCCATTGTAAAACCGCCGCTTGTAGGTATCTTGGCCCCGGGCCTTGGGTCTCCGCATCCGTCACAGAACTGTCGAAAGTCTTCGTTCTCAGCGCCGCATGAAGCGCACTTCCAGTTCTGATTCGTCTCGTTCTCACTCTCTATGCCTGGCGATTTGGAATGGCGTGTGGACATTGATCGAAAACCAACGGAAGAGGTCTGTTCCGAGTTTTAATTTCATCCCGTACCAGAGCCTCTGTCCAGTGGGGACATTCTCGTTTTGGCTCGCTAGTTCTGTTCTCAGAAAGAGGAGACCGAGGGTAGAGGCTTCTCCGCGAGTAATCGAATCCCAATCCGAATTGAGTAGATTGCAGTGGGAAGTAAGAAAACCCAGCCAGTCCTCGTGAAGAGTCCACACCACAATATTCTGGTCAAGCCCAGCTTCATCGGCCCGACCCTTGTGACAGTCTCCTCGATCCCGATTGCCTTCCTTTTCGCCCTTGGAGTAGGCTGGTCCCTAGTCTACATTTTCAGCATAATCAGCCTAGGAATCCTGACGGCTGTAGATGTCCGTAAGAGCATTACGAAGACGGCCCTCGCGGGGATTGTCACCTTGCTCGCGGTTTCGTACACTATCGCGAACACGGACCTTGGTGGAAGATTACCTTCGACAAGTGGCCAGTGGTCTTGGCTGTTCGTCGCCATCCCACCAGCTATAGCCGTAATCGTGTCGTCCATATTCTTCTATGCGAGAAAGCAGCGGTTCAAGATTCCGTTACAATGCCTGATCGGCACGAGTGCAACAGGCCTTGGCCTTGTCCTTGGAACATCGGTTGGGACGAATCTTTCTGCTGTTCTCTCTGTCTTCCTATCGGTAGCCTTCTTTGTAGGGATAGGTCTCGCTGCAAACTCTATCCAAACGGGTATCCTGTTCGTCATGGAAAAGTTCTGGATAATGCGGAAACTGTCGATGAACATGATGCCCACGATGTTCTTCTCATTGAATGCTATCATCGGCTATGCCTACTTCGTCACGCCCAGCCCCGACCGTGAGTACATGTTCATCTCTTCACTGGCCTATGTCCCACTACTCTGCATAGTAGCCGTTCTGATCGGCAAGCTTTCCATCCTCCGGCCACCGCCCACAGTGACTGCATCAAAGCCAACTCCAGCCGGGAAATCGCTACCGACAGTTCAGCCTCGGATCATTGTTAGTGGTGAGCATTCTCTGCGACAGGGACAGCTGGAGACGTTGAAGATCAATACCGAAATTGCTGGGCAGGCGAAAGAGGTTGGTCCCATCACCGCGACAGTGCAGTTCCCAGACGGAAAGCGGCAAGTACTCCATCTAACACATGTGTCCTCGGGACAGTACAAGGCATCATTTCAGCCTGGAAAGCCCGGAAATTACTCGGTAAAGATTGGTATCGGTAACAAGCACTACCAGACTGTCCACGAGTCATTCCTCTTCACGGTGCAGCCGGTGCAGCGTCTACCGCAAACCGTTCCGGTCCCCGTGCATGCCACTCCGCCTCCCCCCCCACTACCCAAGATAACTGCACCCCCCGCGCCTCCGAAAATTCTCCCTAGGACCGGGCTGCCTAGCCTCGATTCATGGGACCCGAGAGTGTGGCTAGGCCAGGAGATACACGGCTACACTGTGAAGGAACATATTGCCACCGGGGCGAGCGGGTACGTTCTCCGAGCCACGTTCGGCCAGGCGGGGACCGAGATGACCCTGAAAATTCCGATCCTGAAAACCAGCTTAGGATCTACAGCACTTGAAGAGACAATGTCTGAAGCCACACGATTGCTGGAACTATCAGGTCAGTCAAAGTATGTCGTCCAGATCCGTGGAATGCTGGTTGATCGACTAAACGTCCAGGCCATAGTGAAAGGGGACACGTCTCTCTACTATCACAGTCCACCCGCGATTGTAATGGAATACATGCGCGGCGGTACTGCAAAGAGGCTGGTCGAAGATCCGGACTACGAGCCATTGTACTATTCAGAAAAATGGGGCGTCATTGTCATTGTGATTGGCCAAATGATCAGCACGGCCCTCGACATGATACATCAAGCGGGCTTCGTCCATCTGGATGTGAAACCCCAGAATATCCTGTTCAACTCAAAACCACCCTTGACCGGACCAGAGATGTTAGATCAGATGATTTCAGGGGGTCTCGTGCCGAAACTTGCTGATCTCGGATCTGCGGTCAGGACCGGAGGAAAAGTGGCACAGTTCACATCTGAGTACGCCCCGGCCGAACAGGTCCTGGGCGAAGGCGCTGATGCGAGCATGGACGTTTACGCCCTCGGAGCGTCAATGTATACAATGTTGACTCGTACACCTGTACACTCGCCCGATCTCATTAACGCGATGAACAAAGTAACAACAGACCCTGGAACATTGAACCATTTGGAATCGATCTGGAAATATTCTGAACCTGATTTTACAAAAGTAGACTCGAAATCCTCAGCGGTAGTGACAATTTTGAAAAAGATGCTAGAGCGTGATCCTAATCATAGGCCTGAAGCAGGGGAAGTCGCTAATTCACTAGCGAAACTTGTAAAACGATAACATAGGTTCATATTTTTTGAGATTCAATGGCTAGGCACAGAGATCAACCTCATACGCGAGGGGAAGAACAGTGAGCAAGGCGACCAGAAAACAGAAGCAGCCACAGACTGATGCGCGCTTCGAACCAGTTGCCGCAGAGTTCAACGGTGACTCAAGTGTTAAGCGTGGAAGAATGTTCAGCTCAGAAAGTGTTCTTTCCGTAAACGGCAAGATATTCGCAATGCTGACGAAGGGCAAGTTTGTCGTCAAGTTACCTAAGGAAAGAGTTGACCAGCTGGTCAGTGAGGGAGCTGGCGTAAACTGGGGTCCTGGCACTGGACGTGTGATGAAAGAATGGGTGACGATCAAGTCTGGAAAAGTATCGTGGGTCAAACTTGCCAAGGAAGCATACGAGTTCGTGAAACGAGGAAAATCATGACCGGACGTTGTTGTCGGCCATTACTTTCCCCCCCGGCCTGCGCCTAAAGTCAGAAGGATATTTCTCGAGTAGGGAAAAATCTTGATTTGATGAACCCTCCTGCTGACAAGTACCTGTTGAGGATCTAGTGTCAGCAATGATCCCTAGATCTTGTTTCATGTATAGCTAGCGAATCCCAACTCTTTGGTGCAGTCCACCGTCGTTTTGCTCATCTCCACGGACAACTGTAACGTGCAACTGGATAGAGTACGTAATCAGGCCGGCAGTGCCTGTGATTGTTATGGTATAATCCCCGGCTGGAGTGTCATCACCTACAAGAATGCGCATAAACACTTGTACACTCTCGTCTAAGCCGAGCCGTACATTGGCCCTGCTAAGACTCAATGCTAGGGCCATTATTGTTTGCTGGGCTAATCGTTACTGTCAGCTTGACTAGTCCCGTGAAGTGGATGCTTTTCAGCGTGAGAGTGGCACGGGCATGAGATCCTTGTTCAATTATGAAACTCACAGGTCCGGATGCTTTGATCGAAAAATCAGTCTCTGACGTACCGTAGCCGGCTAGTTGTAAGAGTTCAGCCGCTCGTGTTAGGTTGTACTCGTAGGGTCGAAGTTGCGTGTTGAAACCGTCAGCTAAGGGTGGGACTGCAGTTGTGATCGCGGGAGTCCCATAGCCATTGAGGAGTCCATTGATGATTTCCTGTCTCGGAATGGCGTGGCTGATTGCCTGCCGGACATATTTGGCTGCCAGTGCTGCCTTTGAAGGATCCTGGCGGCCGAGGGGCGTGTCGACTCCGGTGCCTGGCTTAAGTATTTCGGAAGCTGAAGTGAAAGGAATACGCAGATATCCATAGGATTAGGCGTATTCCAAGCCGCTCAAGAGGCCGCCTTTCCTTCCTTCCCGTAAAAGTCTGCCAGCTCGAACGCGCCGACAATTTGCTTCTCAAGTTCTTCCATGCTCGGATATGCCGCCCTATACAGCTCTAACAAGCCGTGGCGGCTCTTCACATGAACCATGTACGTAGGATACGAACCATGACCAAACAAACCCTTAGCTTCCTCAGACTGGCGAGGATTATCTTCCACGTATCGAATATGAACATTCGAAAATTTTGTTTTGCCTGGATGTTCTTTCCCTACTTTCTGGGCTAGCTCTTGAAATAAAGGTTTTTGTTCTTCGCAGCCAGAACAGCCGTCCCTAGTAATCGATGTAACGTATACAACCCGATAGTCTGTCACTAGTTGAGATAGGGGATTGCCTTTAGGCCAGTCGTAATCTTTGAAATCAATCTTGTTCAGTAAAGACGTGGTATCCAATGTCTGAGTCATAGGCTATTCATAGAGCGTTTTACGCTAATATAATTCTGCCTCTTGTTTGGACAGGAGGATCCGAAGGAGGAAAAGGTTGGGCCCGTTTCGGCGAGAACCGGACCCTCAATCTTCGTGTTAGGTCTCCGTGCTCGCTGCTTCCGATTCATGCCTGTAGACTCCTCCTGAATAGATCCAGTTTCTGCCGCATTTCTTGCAGCGTAGGTTGAACCCTGTCCGCCACCCATCAGCGGCTCGAATGTCCCCCGTGATGGCGAGCTCTCCGCCGCATGAACAGCGGGGTTTCGCTGACATTGAAAACACGGTATGGAAGGAGCTGTTTTCTGGTTATAGGTCTCGGCTAAGAGTGCTTCCACCGTAGTCTTGCCGGGTCTCCCGAGCCACAAGCGATTCTAACCTCCCGCATTTGGAAGAGATGAATAGTAGGATTTGCTCATGAGATGGAACATGGTATAGTATCTTAGGTCACCACGCTAGTGTCCATTAGTTTCTCCATAAAACCGGCCCTATGTGTTCAATAATTTGACCTACATATGTAGAATGGGGTGATTTGACTGATTATCGAGATAGACAACGGCGACACTGCTCCACCACACCCAACCGGACCATTTCCGATTCCGCCGGGGCAATAGGCAAAACCTTGAAAAGGTATGGAAACTCCCATCTTTTTTTAGAACCCCTTGAGCACAATCAGTGCCGACGACTATTTTCACCGGCTACACCGGACACTCTCAGTCCTTGATGATGAAAACATCAAGATCATAAGAACGATGAAAGCGCAGGGCCCTCGAAATCTGCAGAAGATAGCCCGGGCCTCAAAAATCCCGTACACCACTGTATACAGTAGAGTTACAAAACTTCAAAGTGAAGGACTCCTAAATACCTGCATCCATCCGAACTTTTCCAAGATCGGGCTTTCGCACGGAATTCTCTTCCTAACACTTTTTCCTGGCAAGGAAATTCTCGCCAGGGAAGCACTCAGAGTCCCTGGATACTGGCTGAAGATTTTACGTTGCATTGGCGAACACAACGGATACTTTGTTCAAGTCGCGGTACCATCTGCCCACACTCGCGACTACGAGGAGTTTCTAGACCAGCTAGTCGTCCGGGGTGTAATCAGGAGCTTCCGCGTCTCATGGCTTGGGGAGAGCCGTTCGCCCCTACCAAATTTCGATTTTTACAATACTAAAACCAAGACTTGGAAGTTTGACTGGAAAGGCTGGCTCGGTCTATTCAAGAATCAGAAAAAACGTTCCGTTCTGAAACTCGCAGAGCCATCTTCCGTTAACTACGACAAGAGGGACTTGATCATTCTCAAAGAACTTGGGAAGGATGCACGGACTACTCTCGTTAGTCTGGCCAAGATGCTGTCCATTAGTCTTCCCGCTGCGAAGTATCGCTTCGAAGGGCTCATGAATAAGGGCCTAATCGAAGACTACGTGATCAGCGTATTACCCTACGCGCCTGAGGTATCCGACCTCTCCGAGCTTCGCCTTGATCTAAGGGACGAGGCGGCGTTGAAAAGAGCAGAGGAGGCGCTGACAAAGATTCCCTTCGTGCTCAGATATGCCGTAGTCAAGGGGTTGAACTCGATCACGGTGAGAGTATATCTTCCCTGTATCGAGTTGAACAATCTATTCGCTTTCCTGTCTCAGCTGGTCAACGAGGCCATTCTCACAAGCTACTCCTACTCGCAGCTCGACTTTATGACACTACAATCATCAACATTCGGATACAAAGACTACAACGATGGATCAGGCTGGTTCTACGACAACAGGAAATACTTGGACGCGGTAGACAACCTGCTCTCCAACTGGACAAAAGGGCGTCTAGACTCTACGCCATTTCAAATAGTCCCGGTTGGCCCAATGCAACTGTTCTGACTGGAATCAGATAATCCAAGTCTACACTTGGAATATAATTCACGGAGGCTGAATTCTAGTTACGAGAGGGTGAAGGTATTGGTACCGCAGAATTAACGTCCATTATAGCCTGCCCAAAGCTAGCGCACCCCGACTATTTCGCCATGTTAGTGCTTTGATGTTGGAAGAGACTACACGGTCAAGGTTTCCCTATCTTCCTAGCTCGATAAGGCTTCTTCTAACTCCTGGAGTTAGAGGCCATACCCTGATCTTTGGCCTCATCATGACGGTTCTAGCTGGCATCGCATATGGTGCGAGGGCTCTTGGCGCAGCGACTGCTTGGACGGCAATCTTTGCTCTTGGCGCTTCAACGGCATCCTCATACTTGGTCTTCACAGTTCTGACATTGACGGAGAAGACGAAGAGTCTGCTGTTCCATTCTCGGATGCAGACGCGAGTAATCCTAATGGCCCTGGTCTTTGGGCCGATCCTCGGTGGAATATCCTACTGGATATACAAAGCAGGATCTGTCGAGAGTCTCCCAATCTTCCCAATATTCATCACCATATTCTACGCTTGGACACTTTTGCAATCATACTTCATCGCGACACCGGTGTCACAGTTGCTGAACCGTATAGAAACACGGATCACTGGCGAGGGTAAAGCTAAGACAACTGCGAGATGGTTAGGAATCGGCGTCCTCTTCCTTCCCGCAGTACCCTTACTCTATGGAGTATGGGCGATTTCCACATGGTTAAACTCGACCTACCAGAACATCCAGGGCGCAAGCGGGCAGATCGTCACCTGGACACTGATCATAACTGTTCTATTGATCCTCTCGTATTTCCTGACCGTCAACTGGGGATGGAAAGCTGTCAAACAGAAAAAACCCGAGGCCGCGATCTTTGTCGGTGGCACATTCCTAGCCGTATGGGCGTACTTGCTGTACCGGGCTACGATGGTTGTAATGGGATTCGTGACACAGAACCAGCCTACAAATGCAGTTCTCGACAGCGGCTTGGTAATCGTGTCGATTATCGGAGCGATGCAGACGTTCGCCCGGAAAACGTTGAGGAGAGCAGATCCACGATGGAGTCAGTCGTTACCGTTTCTCGTCTTCGCATTCGGCACAGTGTTCGCAGTAGCCCAGTACTATTACATTCTCCAATATGCGGTCACGCGACTCGAGCTTTCAATAGCCGTCAACGCTACAGTTTTCGCGACGGGGTTACTCCTCATGCTGTACTTGATCAGGAGACACTTGCATCATGTCATGAGTCCAGTCAATAGTCAGACAGCGGCTAATCAAACCCAGACTACTACTGACCCACCAGAGGCTAATACTGATCAAAGCCCGAAGAGTGTCATGCCAGCCAAGCCAAGGAGGCCTTTACTGTCATTCCACTGGGGCAGGAAGAAGAAGACGATGGCCGAACAAGTG
The DNA here is from genome assembly GCA_035656295.1 of Bathyarchaeia archaeon. Classification (GTDB taxonomy): domain Archaea; phylum Thermoproteota; class Bathyarchaeia; order 40CM-2-53-6; family 40CM-2-53-6; genus 40CM-2-53-6. The sequence continues at coordinate 46,123 of DASRSU010000017.1, forward strand.
GAAGAGCTGGTGAACGAGAGTAAAGAGAGCAACCAGGCAGAGGTTAGCGAACAGAACAGTCCAGAATCTGCGGAATCAGTGGCGGAAGAAGAATCGCTGGACCAAGATGATTCCTGAAAGGGACCTTACGATCAGACAGGAGCTCCTCATTGGCTCGCATAGTCCTACGTCTAAGTCCTCTTCTGAGAGTTACGGATCTTAGCCGAACAGTTTGAGCTTGTACTTTTTGGTCAGTTCAGGTACCCACTCGTCCCATCCGAGGGTTACGTCGTACTTGGTTGCGAGTGCATTCATTTGTTCTGGCTGCGGTGGGGCCTTTTTGAAGAGTTCGCCTGCTTCTACAAAGAATTTTTCGAAGCCTGCCGGGGAAATAATCTCGACCAGACGGGCCAACTTGTCCGTGAGACTCCAGAAGGTATGCGGGACGCCACGGAGTTTCAGGATGTAATCACCGGGACTGGCAAGTAGAATCTCGTCCCCGATTCTTGCCCCGAACTGTCCTTCTACCACGTACGAGTACTCGTCGGTGTCATGGTGGAGGTGTGGTGGGACCAGGGTCCTAGGCTGAAGGGGATGCTCGACTATCGAAAAGGCCTGGCTTGTTTCTTCACCTGAGATCTTGAACATCACCCCTATTCCGCCCATTGAGACAAGTTTGCCTTCTTTTCAGGGAATCGCGAGGCGTCCATGTTTCTTGAGTGCCCTCTGCCTGTCCATGAACGTGCAAAACTCAATTAATCATAATAAATTTGTCGAAGCCGAAAAATTAGATCCACGACATGAGTGCGCACCGTCTCTCTTCCGCGATTGAGGCCCCAAAATGTTAAAAATTCATCCCTAAATCACTCTCGGTACCGAGTTTTAGGCGAAACAGAAATTTGTCAACTGAGACTAGACAAGGCGGAACCTCAACGACGAAAAAAGGAGTTTCGAGAAGAGACTTTCTCAAGTACAGCGCGGGCGTCGCTGCAGTCGCTGCAGGCGCTACGAGTCTGCTTGGAACTATTCCCTCCATAGCCTCGCCTCTGACAACGCCCTCCCGGTTCCTCCAGACTGGCCTGCTTCTAGCATCGAAGAAGTTACCATAGCTCAGCTTCAAGCTCAGTTCGCCGCGGGAACCCTCACCGTCTCATCGCTTGTCAACATGTACCTGTCCCGTATCAGTGCCCTTGACCAGAGTGGTCCGAGGCTCAACTCGATACTCCAGGTCAATCCTGACGCTCTCTCGATTGCAGCGCAGCTCGACTCTCAAAACCAGAACCCTATGCCGACGCTCTTTGGTATCCCGGTACTGTTGAAGGACAATGTTGACACGCATGACCTGATGCAGACTGCCGCAGGCTCTTTCACCCTCGTCGGGACTCCAGCACTGCAGGACTCGACGGTGGCTGCTAACCTTCGCAAAGCAGGCGCAGTTAACCTCGGCAAGACGAACTTGAGCGAGTGGGCCAACTTCCGCTCATTCTTCTCGTCGAGCGGCTGGTCGGGACGTGGAGGTCAGTGCAACAACCCGTATGCTATTGATCGTAACCCCTGCGGTTCAAGCTCCGGGTCTGGGGCCGCTGCCTCTGGCAACCTCACAAGCGTCTCAATAGGACCGAGACAGACGGAAGTATCGTCTGTCCAGCAAACGCCAACGGCGTCGTAGGTATCAAGCCGACAGTTGGACTCGTCAGCCGCGCCGGAGTAGTGCCTATCTCACACACCCAAGACACGGTCGGACCCCACGCACGGACTGTGGCGGATGCGGCAACCGTGCTGACGGCTATCGTGCAGCGAACCCCCGATCCACGTGACTCTGCTACTAGCACCGTCCCCTTAGGCAAATCAGGAACGGGTATGAAACGGCCAACACTACCCCCCGACTATACGCACTTCTTGGACACGAACGGGCTGAAGGGAGCACGTATAGGGGTCGGCCGAGATTTCGAAGGGTTCAGTCCGAAAGCAGACGCGATCTTCGAATCAGCACTCACCGCTATGCGAAACGCAGGCGCGACTCTGGTCGACGTTACCTTCCCACACATCGGCGAGATCAACAGTGGAGGCGCAGAGTTCACCGTACTACTCTTCGATTTCAAGATCGACCTGCAAAAATACTTCGCAACCCGTACCGGAGTACCAGTAGCAGAAGGAACCCTCACGGACGCGATCAACTTCAACAACGCGCACGCAAGCCAAGAGCTCAAGTTCTTCGGCCAGGAAATATTCCTCCTCGCAGACAGTTTCAGCACAGACCCGAACGCCATCCAGCCGACCGGCATGACCTACAACGCAGCCATTGCGAGAGACAAGTTCATCGGAGCAACAGAAGGAGTCGACCTATTGCTGAGCCAAAACAACTTGGACACGATTGTCGCACCTACGGACAGCCCGGCATGGCCCTCTGATCTGATAAACGGTGACCACTTCGTCTTCGGCAGCTCATCCGCCTGTGCCATCGTAGGCTATCCCATCATCAACGTACCCGCCGGCATAACCTTCGGCGTCCCAACCGGGATCTCATTCATGGGCACAGCATTCAGCGAGCCGAAACTGATCAAACTGGCCTCCGGCTTCGAAGCAGTTACACACGCCAGGCAGAAGCCCCAGTTCCTCCAAACACTATCCTTCAGCGACCCTCCACCAACCACGAGCACGACGCGATTGCCTAACACGGCCCGGCTCGTCAAACGCGTCTAGCCCGCGACCGCGTCCATCTCTCCCTCTTTTTTTTCCCACGCCATTCCAAGCATGCGGTCTAAGCTCCAATCAGTATACTTACCCAGCTCTTTGGTCTACGAAATTTTTTGCTAACAAGGGACAAGGTATGCCGTCAACTCTCTTTTCTTTCCGAGTGATCCCAGTTCATGCTATGTCACCCCATTACAGTCCGGGTCAGGTAATTTGCAAGTTCTACGGAGGAAACGCGTGTTCTCAGGCACGGAGCATTATTGTACACGTAACATTTGTGATTCTTTCAAATAGCAGGCCGTACTAGGGACCAGCAGGAATATGACGAGCCTTCAAACCAGTGCCTTATCCTCAGCGACTCCTCACCCAATGAGTCAGTTTGTCAAGTACACTTTCTTCTCGCTAGACAGGCAATGGCGACATCTCACTCGTCAAGAATCACGAGACATGAAGCAGGACTTTCTCTCAATGTTGAACAAGTATCAGAACGAGCTTGGACTGCGCTGCTACTCTCTGGTTGGTACTCGTGCCGACGTTGATTTCATGTTCTGGATCATTACTGATTCTCTTGCCAAGCTCCAAGATTTTCAATCAGCCATCCTGAAATCTGCCCTTGGAAAATTCCTGTCTACACCATACTCGTTTCTAGCAATGTTCAGGCCTTCTGAGTATTTCGGAAAATCATCCGACGCAAACCCAGCAGGCTCAAAATATCTCTTCGTCTATCCTCTAACAAAGAAACGAGAATGGTATAGTGTTCCATTCGACGAGAGAAGACGCATTATGAAAGACCATGTGAACATAGGTGCGAAATATTCTTCCGTCAAGATTCATACAGCTTACTCGTTCGGCATTGACGATTACGAGTTTGTACTTTCCTTTGAGACAGATCATCCTCCAGATTTCGTCAACCTAGTGATGGATCTTCGAACAAGCGAAGCCAGTAAGTATACCGCGGTCGAGACTCCATTGTTCACTTGCATTTCAATGAGTCCCGACGAGATACTGGATCTTCTAACGCCAGAATAACGGGAGATTGTAGTCTATTGATCGCTAGCTTGGTGAACGATAATTTTCTTCGAGCTTGTCGGAAGAAGGATGTGGAGTACACCCCTGTCTGGTTCATGAGACAGGCCGGAAGATCTCTCGAAAGTTACAGGAAGATACGAAAAGATCATGACGTGCTGGAAATCTGTAAGACGCCCGAGTTAGCGGCCGATGTCTCCGTTAACGCCGTCAGAGAGCTAGGCGTGGACGCGGCAATACTTTTCGCAGATATCATGCTCCCATTGGAGGGCGCAGGGATCAATCTGAAGATCATAGATGGGGGACCACGCATCGAGAAGCCATTCAGCAACATGGAAGTTATTGACAAGCTGGACAAATTTAGTCCGAAAGACCACGTGCCATATGTTCTAGACGCTGTACGTGCCACAAAATCTAGTCTCAGCGATCAGATTCCCTTGATAGGCTTCTCTGGCGCTCCTTTCACCTTAGCATCCTACTTGATAGAAGGCGGTCCATCTCGCGATTTTGGCGAGACCAAGAAAATAATGTACGGACAAACAGAGCTTTGGAGTAGACTGTTGGATAGTTTGTCAGAAATGGTGTCCAGTTACCTACTCGCACAGATAAAGGCTGGGGTAGACGCGGTCCAGCTTTTCGATAGTTGGGTAGGTTGCTTATCGCCTACCGATTATCAACAATTCGTGCTTCCTTTTACCAAGAAGATTTTCGAACGGTTAGGCGACCAAGGTGTACCACGAATACACTTTGGAGTGGGGACAGGTGGACTCTTGGAGAGTATGAGTCAATTCCAGAGTGATGTAATTGGTGTCGACTGGCGAATTCCCATAGACGAAGCCTGGGCAAGAATCCGGGATCAAGGCATACAGGGAAACTTGGACCCGGGTACACTTCTAGGCGACTGGAAACTCGTTGAGACTCGGACAAGGGAAATTCTGGGCAGGGTAAACAATAGGCCCGGTCATATTTTCAACCTTGGACACGGAGTGCTTCCAGAAACGAATCCCGAACAGCTGAGGAAGCTGGTCGGACTTGTGCATCAAGCAACTGAGAAACGAAGGTAATCCAGAGTGGCAGCCAAGAATACAACCGCAGTTCTCTTAATGGCGTATGGAAGCCCAAACTCGCTCAGTGAAGTCGAGCCCTATCTTCTACAGGTGAAGGGTGGAAGACAATCGACCCCAGAACAAGTCGAACGTCTGAAAGAGAGATACCGTCAGGTTGGAGGACGTACACCGCTCTTGCAAATCACTCAAGCTCAAGCTGTGGGCCTGAGAAACAGACTGCGTTTGCAAGGATTCGACCTACCTGTGTATTTCGGGATGAAGCACTGGAATCCCTTCATCGAAGATATCGTTGAAGATATCGTTCACAACGGCTCTAACTTCATAATCGGGATCGCATTGGCACCTCACTATTCCCAGTTGAGCATCGGCGGCTATGAAGCAGCAATTCTCAAAGGCCTTGCCAAGGAAAACTCGAAGGTCTCAGTCACTACCGTGAAGAGCTGGCATAAACAGGAACAGTTGATCAACGCGCTTGCCAGGCGAGTTAGCAATTCGATAGAATCAATGCGTGCCCACGATGATGGTGTTGTACTTTTTACGGCACATAGTCTACCGAAGAATGCGGTTGGGCCTGATGACCCATACCAAGCCCAGCTCCAAGAGTCTAGTAGACTCGTCGCGAAGATTGCTGGAGTCGACCAATGGAGTTTCGCATTTCAGAGTGCCGGAGAACCCAAAGAAGCCTGGCTTGGCCCCCAGATTCTGGAGGAGATTACAAGGCTTGTCAAGGAGGAAGGCTTCTCGAAGATAGTTGTCTGTCCCATAGGTTTTGTTTCTGACCATCTGGAGATCCTATACGACTTGGATATTGAGGCTAAACAACACGCGAAAGCATTAGGTGCAAAACTGGAAAGAACTGCTTCGTTGAATGACGATCCAGAATTCATAGACGCATTAGCATCCGAAACCACTTCTGCGTTCAAACAATTGCTCCAGCCATTGGTCCAATCGAGCGCAGTTATTGCGCTGAACGAATAAGTTCCGGGCTGTGCTTCGATTCCCAAGTTTCCGTTAGAGACTTTGCCGCTTCATTCACGAGGCTATGCTCAGGTAGAACGTCCACTTGAATATTGAAATCTCGAAGTGTTTGGGCCGTCACGGGACCTATAGCTCCAACAATGCAGCTGCTCAGAAAATCGACCAATTTTCCGGGGCCAATAGTTTTCTCTACTATAGAAAACAGATTTGATACTGATCTAGAGCTGGTGAAGAGGATCGCGTCGACTCTACGGTTTTGTAAATGCTCAATTAACAATGTCACGCTTGTAATATCGCGTGGTTGCGACGACGAATAAACCGGAATCGTAACAACCCGCGCGCCATTTGAAGCGAGTGCACGATCCAAGAAACTATCCGCATCAGCAGACCTCACCAACACTACGCGCTTCTGATCAAGCGAATATCCGGCGAGAAGTTTAGCTATTCCACGTGAACTGAACTCGATCGGCATCTCGACCTCCCGAAGTCCTTGTTTCATTACTGCGTCTCTTGTCGTCGGTCCAACTGCGACGACTCGAAACTTTCCGAGAAGGCTAGGGAGAAGATTGCCATGTGTTCTGAGAACTTCAAAGATTCGGTGTACGCCTTCGGGACTCATGAAGACCATCCAGTCGATAAGCCCCTCCGAGATTATCTCCCTCAGGTCTGAGAACAGGTCTGAGGGATCGCGGTGTATCAATTGTACAGAGTGAACAATTAAGGAGTTCCAACCGAGCTGTCTGACGTAATCGGTGGTCTCCTCGCCCTTCCCAAAAGGTCGCGTTATAGCCAAGAGTCGGGCTCGGCCGTCGCTACGCATACAGGGTTTTCCATCCTTCTTCGACTCTCTTTGCTCCTTGCGCTATGAGTTCCTCCGCTGCTTCACGAGCAAGGCCCAGGGCTTCCTTCACGTCTCCGGTCCTCCGCGCTTCCAGCTTTTCTGTTCCATCGATAGAGAGAATTGAAGTTCTAAGTTCGATTCTGTTGTCGTGTACGTAAGCCAGAGCCCCAATCGGGACTTTGCACCCGCCTTCGAGAATTCGAGCGAGTTCTCGCTCCGCGTCTGATTCTACTCGTGTCGGTGAGTGATCTATCTTGCTCAGAATTCTTCTGACTCTAATGTCGTTTCGCTTAGCGACTGCCGCAATTATTCCTTGGCCTGGTGCAGGCATGAAATCCTCGACTCGCAATAGTTCAGAGATTCTGTTCTGAATTCCCAGCCGTTCTAGTCCCGCTTCTGCCAAGATTATCGAGTCGAACTCTCCTGAATCGACTTTCCGGATGCGCGTCTCGACATTTCCCCGTATTGGTTGAGGGTTTAGGTCGGGACGGAGCCTTCGGACTTGTGACACTCTGAGCAGACTGCTTGTTCCGACCGTACTTGCTGTTGGGAGTTGTTGCAGTGTCATGTTTGATCGGCTTACCAAAACGTCGAGCGGCGAATCTCTCTCAGGCATCGCTGCGATAACCAGTCCATTTTCAGAGTCGAACACTGGAAGATCTTTGAGACTGTGGACCGCGAAATCTACTTGGCCATCTAAGACCGCTTGATCTATCTCTTTTTCAAAAATGCCTTTCTGGCCGAGAAAATAGAGAGGCGTAACTCGATCCTTATCGCCTTCGGTTGCGATAACGGTCTTCTCCACCTCAACGTCCGGCTGTACAGCACGTAGTCTTTGGATCAACTGGTCAGTCTGGACTAGTGATAACTTGCTACCTCTCGTCCCAACTCGTAGAAGCAAGCGGACCTATCCTCGTTAGCTTTTCAATGCAGAATCGAACGATTCCAGCGTAGTCTGTACGTCGTCTTTGGAATGTGAAGTTGACAGGAAGCAGGTCTCGAACTGAGAAGGCGGAACAAAAACTCCTGTTCTCAATAGCGATTGGAAGTAATGTTGGTATGAGTCGACGTTCGATGATTTTGCAGACTTGTAGTCTACGACTGGTCGGGGTGTGAAGAAGATCTGAAACATGGAACCGAGACTGTTCACTTGGGCCGTCCTCCCATTTGAAATCAGCAAATCCTGTAGGCCTTTCCCGATTTCTTCTCTTCGTTTCTTGAGGAGAGTGTAGATTTGCGGTCCTCGCTTCTTGATGGATCGTAGAATTTCTGTGCTTGCAGCTACGCTAACAGGGTTGCCGCTGAAAGTCCCGGCTTGGTATACGGGTCCGAGAGGAGCTAGTTTTTCCATGATATCTCGTCTGCCCCCGAATGCGGAGAGAGGAAATCCTCCACCTAGAATTTTTCCTAAAACGGTCAGGTCAGGGCGAATACCGAAGTATTCTTGTGCGCCCCCTGGTGCGAGTCTGAAGCCTGTAATTACTTCGTCGAATATCAGCAGGATGTCTTTTTCTGCTGTCGTTCTTCGGAGGCTTTGCAGGAACCCAGGATTTGGACCTATGAGCCCTACGTTGCCCATCACGGGCTCAATGATTACTGCGGCAATTTCATCCTCATAGTCTCTAAGAATTTCCTCGGTCCCGTTCTCGTCATTGTAAGGTGCGACCAGAGTATTTTTGGCAACGTCTTCGGGCACGCCTGGGGAACTTGGTGCTCCAACAGGAGAGCCTTCTTCGCGGGCCTTTACCAGCACGCTATCATGTGAACCGTGGAAGCTTCCTTCGAATTTTACAATCTTACTTCTACCCGTGAAGCCCCGCGCCAGTCGAATTGCGTGCATTGTTGCCTCTGTGCCCGAGTTTGCAAGCCGTACCATTTCGATTGACGGGACGAGGCTTGTAATTAGCTCTGCGAGCTCAACTTCTCTCTCCGTCGGCTGAGCGTACACGGTGCCACTCTCAAGAGCGGTTTTCACATTGTCAATTATTCTCTGGGGAGAATGGCCGTCAAGAAGCGCGCCGTATCCCATGCAGTAGTCTAGATATTCTTGTCCGTCAGCAGTCTTGAATCTCGCATCTTTTGCTGAGGCCACGAAGAGGGGGTAGGGAGCATAGCTTCTGACGGGACTGTTAACTCCGCCAGGTATGACTTGTCGGGCTCTCTTGTAGAGCTCTTGAGAACGGGAGGCTAGCCTGGTAGCCATTCGGCCGCTTCCTTTGCATGATAGCTAATGATCATGTCTGCTCCTGCTCGTTTGATTGCGGTAAGAACCTCGACCACCGTTGATTTCTCGTCTAACCATCCTTCTCGGGCGGCGGCTTTTATCATTGAATATTCTCCGCTGACATTGTAGGCGGCAGTTGGCATGCTGAACTTTTCCTTTGCACGATAGATCAGGTCGAGGTATGCCAGGGCTGGTTTGACCATGATCATGTCCGCACCTTCGGCAATGTCCAACGCGATTTCTCTCAGCGCCTGTTCGGGATTGGAATAGTCCATTTGGTATGTTCTACGGTCTCCGAATTTGGGTGAGGAGAATGCTGCTTCTCTGAAAGGTCCAAAGAATGAAGAGGAGTGTTTTGCAGAGTAGCCCATAATTCCAACATTTTTGAAGTCCGCATCGTCGAGTGCCGTCCTGATCGCTTTTACTTGGCCATCTATCATGGCAGATGGTGCAACAACATCTACGCCTGCTTCAGCATGACTGACCGCGATTTGTGCAAGATGCTGAAGGGTCTCATCGTTTACAACTTCTCCATCCCTTACGATTCCACAGTGGCCATGGCTTGTGTACTGGCACATACAAACGTCTGAGAACACTGCAACCCGGTCTTCATGACGATCCTTGATCTGTGAAATAGTCTGTTGGACGATGCCTTCCGGAGCAGAGGCGCTTGAACCGGTCGCGTCTTTGAGCTTCGGAATCCCGAATATTAGGACTGCGCGTAAACCATGACCTATGAAAGTATCGATCTCACGATTAATGGATGATTTTGAGAGCCTTTCTTGGCCAGGCATCGAAGCTATCGGTGCATTGGACACAAGTCCCTCCTCGACGAAAATAGGCTGGATCAGGTCAGACTTTGAAACTGCTACTTCCCGAACTAGTTCTCGAATAACAGGTGTCGTTCGTAATCGACGCATCCTCAACGCGGGAAAACTCAGTTATCCTCAGCTCCGAAGATGTTTCCTGCTACCGTCAATACTTGGGCATCGCCTCGTTCCGCAGCTTTTCGAAGGCGGACAGCAGGCTTCTCTAGGATTTTCTCAATGAGGGATACGGTCATGTTTTCAAGCACTCTCTTCTGGCTGGGGTCCAGCGACAGACTTGGGAGGGTCTTTTCGAGTAGTTCTGCGCGGATCTGTTCTGCCCTTTCGTATATTTCTGAGACTATCGGCTCTGCGCTCCTGCGCCTGAGGAGATTGGATATGTCTTCGGTCTTGGCCTTCACCAAATGATCAGCATCTTTCACGATTTGCCGACGTTTCGCAGAGGTGGCATCCGTAATTCCCTTCAGATCCTCAAGAGTTTTCAATGTCACGCCGTGCAGTTCCGCAACTTCTGGAGAGACATTTCGCGGGACTGATAGATCCAAAATCATAACCCTGGGTCGGAAGGTTTTCCGATTCACATCGACCAAGTCTGCCTTTGTCAAAAGATAGTCTCTCGCAGTCGTGGCAACGATTACTAGATCGCTGAAGGCCAAATACCCCTGCAATTGCGCGATTGCTATCGGTGTTCCACCATAACTATGACAGAAAGATTCCGCACGCTCATGAGTACGGCCAGCCACGACAATATTGTTTAGGTCCCTGGCTCGGAGTGCTTTCATGGTGAGCGTTGCGACCTGGCCGGTTCCAATCAACAAGACACTCTGCTCCTTGATGTCTCCGAGAATCTCTTCTGAGATCTTGATGGCCGCTGAACCGATGCTAACAGTTCCTCGACCAATTCCCGTCTCTTCCCTGATTTTCGACGCGGCTTTCATTGTCTTCTCAAACAATTCCCTCAAGAGCGGACTGGCAGCACCATGAGTTTGGGATTCAGCAAGTGCCTCCTTCAGTTGTCCGAGAATCTGGGGCTCTCCAACCAGCATAGATTCGAGTCCTGAGCCCAGCCGGATTATGTGCTCAACAACCTCAGAACCATGCCTCTCCCGGAGGATGCGGCCGAGCTGTGATCGCTTGAACTTCGATTCTAACGCCCAATAACGAAGTAGGTTATCATCGAGATCGGTTTCGGGCTCCATGTCCAAATAGAATTCAACCCTGTTGCAGGTTCTCAGGATAACAGATCCTTTGATTGTAGGAAGCTTCTGGAGTACTTTGTAGAACTCCTCGGGTTCTCTGGGAGCTAACATCTCAAGAATCGCCAGTGGCGCTGTCTTATGATCCACACCGAGACTTCTCAGCACCTAGGCATACCCCGATGAACAAATCGGCGATTTTGAAGTGTCGATATTAAGGCTTGAGCAGGTAGTGAATTAGGAAAAAGAGCATACAGAGCGCCCTGCCTAGCAGCTTCATTCATGCAAGAGACGCTGAAGTCAGAGAAGAATCCCTTTGGAATATCGTTAGTACATTCGGCACTAGTTCACCACGGGCAAAAACCTGTCCGTGTTAATACTCGAACTCAAACCGCCAACAATTGGCAACTGATATCCGCATCTTACACAGTGATTATGATCATCAAGATTCCAACCGGTAACGTCAAAACCGTACCTCTTGATCGCGATTGATCCGCAACCTGGACAGTACGTATGTTCCCAGCGATGGCCGGGAACGTTGCCAACATAGACGTAGCGTAATCCTTCTTCTCTAGCGACACGACAATGCTCTTCCAATGTCTTGACCGGAGTATACGGAATGTTCATCATCTTGTAATCCGGATGAAACTGCAGGAAATGTATCGGATGATCAGGCCCGACATTATCATAGAGCCATTTTGATAGTTTACGGGCCTCAGCGAGATCATCTCCAACGCCTGGGATCACTAGATCCGTGAACTCCATGTGCGTCTTTGTCTTGTCCTTGATTTCTAGAATCGTCTGGAAGATCGGTTCCGCATTGGCGATCCCGATATATTTCCTGACAAAACCGGTTTCGGCGTTTCCCTTAAAATCGATTGTGATACAGTCCAGGAAGTCATTCATCAACCCGACAGTGTCGGGCGTGTCATAACCGTTGGAGACGAAAATATTGATCAGACCATTTCTGCGAGCCTCAATCCCAATGTCCCTTGCGAATTCCATGAAAATTGTCGGCTGATTGTACGTATAGGCGAGCCCCTGACAGCCATACTTGTTTGCTAGATCAATAATATCGTCAGGCATTAGATCTGTCCCATCAACCTGTCGACGTTGCGATATGTCACTATTCTGGCAATAGGAGCATAACCAGTTGCACCCGGTCGTTGCAATACTGAAAATCTTCGAGCCGGGCATGTAATGCGTCACGGGCTTCTTCTCTATCGGATCAACATGTCCCGTAATCACTTTACCATAAACCAGCAGATGCAGTCTTCCACCAATATTCTGACGTATACCGCACAAACCAATTTTTCCATCAGGAATGTTGCAGTATCTAGCACACGCTGTACAACGGACCCTGTTATCCGGTAATGCTTGATACAGTTGTGCTTCCTTGATCATTGTCCACTGGTCAGGACCAAGTTTTGATAATGAGACCCTGACCTATCTATTCTACCGTCTATCGGCTTGAAATCTCTTTCCTTACTCGTCCGATTCAAGGAGGCCTTGTAAGAGATACAGCTCAAGCTCTACCAGCCGGCGAGAGCAGAGAAGAGGCATGAAGTCTCATGCGACGTCTGTCATGGCAACCGGTTAACATGTATTCAGAACAGCACTCGTTGTCCCATATTCCAACGAGCGAAGAGTCTCGTAGATATCGAGAAGGCAGTCGACAAAACTAGCTTCTATGGGCCCTCGCCCCCCGGTGTGTTTCTGGGCAGCTATGGTTATCCCAACGTTCTGGCAGGACCACTAGTACCGGTCATCCCTGAAAAGGATCCTGGAATACTCGATGATCCAGCACATTGGATTGATAGGCCAATGGACCAGCTGATCCGTTACCGCGTCAGCCTTGTCCGTGGAAAGGCTCGTATGAAGGTGGCCGATGCGCGCAATCCCGATCGGACGCTGTCACTTGTTCATGAAATGGTGATGTCAGAAAAACCGACGGATACGGAACTTCTTCTAACAAAGAAACCCCACGTGTCACTGAGTCTTATGCCACGAAGCGCTCCGCATGGACCGTCTGGAGTAATAGAACGGGTAACGCTAGCCGGCAATCCGACAGTTCCAAGATCGGTCGAGAAGACAGTTGGGGATACTGACTTGGCGGCAACCCAGGGTGCATACCAGCTGTACCGTAGTGGAGTCTCGCAGCAGCAGATTACACGAATATTCTCTGTTGGATTGTTAGGGACAGCTAGATCGAGAAGGCTTGTGCCGACAGAGTGGAGTATTACTGCAATCGATGATATCCTTGCACAGCATCTACGAAGAAATGTACTAGGTTATCCACGGATAGATGTGTTCCAGGTCTACAGTGCAAGCGCAGTGGGAAATATTGTCCAGATACTGCTGACGCCGTCTGCTTGGATGTATGAGGCATTGGAAGGCTGGACGCTGGGATCAAACCCGGAAGTATTTTCTGATTACGAGTTGACGAGAGGGAGGAGAGACTATCCAGCTAATATTGCAGGGGCCTATCATGCTGCACGCCTGCCGGTACTCGAACATCTCGACCAATCTAGAAGACAAGCAGGAGCATTAGTCTTCCTCGAAGTAACAAGGGACTGGGTCCCCCTGGGTGTATGGAGGTTCAGGGAACTGGCCCGGAAAGCATTCATGAACCCCTTGTCCGAGTACAATAACCTCGACCTAGCGCTAGGTCATGTCTACGCTAGATCAGGAATCCGTGGTCATGTCTGGACGAACAGTAGCAAGATTCTTCCATACTACCGAAAACAGTCACTGCTAGACGTGTACACCTGAAATATCTCTGAACTGTGAACTGTGGGGCAAGTATTCCTGAAAAATAGCAAGACGTGCGAGAGATTTGATTGACGATCTCAAGACGTACTATCGCAGGCATGATGACTTCAAACGATACACTATGCAAAACAGTAAACGAGTCAGCGACATGGGTAAACTGTACAGACGTTTTCGCCGTTATTTTGGTCAGCGAATATTGGACATTGGCTGCGGGGGAGGAGTATTAGGCTTCATACTCGCCAGTGAAGGACACGACTATACCGGGATCGATCCTAACCCGGACATGATTCAGGCAGCCAAGAAAACGGCGAGGGAGTCTGGGCTCGATTGTAGGTTCATCTTAGGAAATGCGACGAGAGTGCGACTGAGAGGAAAATTCGATACCCTAACGAGTCTCGGAAACGGTCTATGCCACCTCTCGACACATGACCTCGTCTTGATTCTAACGAATGTCAAGGACAATTCTCGTCCAGGCTCGACGTTTATCCTGGAGTATCGAGACGTGGTCGGGATGCTGTTCGGAAGAAAATGGGCCAGTCGATACTTTGAGAAACGAAATGGTCACAGACTCATCAGCGAGACTACAAAAGGCGACTTCGAACAAGGAAAACTAGTGCTACGTTCTCACAAGAAAGGCGAAAGAAGAAAGACTATGTTCACACACAGCATATGGTCACCGTTCATAATGCGACCCATCATGAACTCCCACGGATGGCATCTCGTAACGAGAACGCACAGACCGAAATCGTACGGATGGATAGAAGTCTACAGAAAATGACCCGTGCAAAAGCATACACTGGCACTGGGGACAAGGGCGAGACAGGCCTCTACGGTGGTACAAGAGTTCAGAAGGACAATCCCAGGGTCGAAGCATACGGACACGTGGACGAGCTGAACTCGCAGATCGGCCTAGCCAGAGCACATCTGAAAGACCGGGACCTTGATCAAATGCTGAGGAATATTCAGGAGAATCTCTTCACCATTGGTGGAGAACTTGCGAGTGAAAAAGCGTCAAGTAGAATCCCGAAAGTCTCCAAGGAGCATCTGGAGAGACTTGAGAAGATAACGGACGAGCTGGATGATAAGCTGGAGCCATTGCACCGGTTCATACTCCCGGCTGGAAGCATCGCGTCAGCTCAGCTGCACGTTGCTAGGACAATATGTCGCAGGACCGAGAGGAGAATAGTAGCGTTGTCAAGGACCGAAAAGTTGAACCCGGTGATCATTCCATACCTGAACAGATTGTCTAGCTTACTATTCGTAATGGCCCGGACGATCAACAAACAAGACAATGTAAAGGACGAAGAATGGATCCACAAGTGACCCGCTAACATGCCAAAATACAAGATATCCAAGGATTACATCAAGAAACTAGATGAAGAAAGGAAGAGAGAACAGACTAGTCTCTTACGCATCGGCAACAAGACAGTCAAGACGAGACGAGAAGCAGAGATCGGAGAATCCAGAGTTTCACGGGTACAGCAGCACTGTTTGTCGTGTGGAAGCATTCAAATCTTCCGGGTCGACGATCTAGGATGGAAGTACTGTACGAAATGTCATGCACAAGCGCCAGACCGAAGCATGGTCCCAGGCTGAATCAAGGATTACCGGGTAGGGAGTTGACGAGTAAAGGCTGTCGCTGTGTATGTGTAGGCTCATCTCCTAGACAGTAGGTGAATAGGCTGGCTGCTAGTCGAAGAGGAGAACACTGGACTAGTACACTGTTCGTGAAGCATCCGGATTTGTTTCTGCCCTGGATGGACATGATGAAACCACGGGCCCCGGCAGAAGTAGAAGGCCTGCGTAAAATATTCGAAAAACATGGGATCCGTAAGGGTTCTAGAATCCTAGATCTTGCTAGTGGAATTGGCAGGATCTCACTCAACCTTGCCAAGGTAGGCTATGCGGTTGTGGGCGTGGACATTTCCCCCCTGTACCTACGTCTGGCCGAGAAATGGGCCCTGAAGGAACGAGTAGGGGACAAGATACGGTTCTACAGAATCGATGGAGGAGATGCGGCTCGACAGCTTCGGAAGAAAGAGGAGAATTTTGATGCGATTATCAATCTCAGCACATCAATGGGATATTATGGGGAAAAGGATGATCTGTCGACATTTACCAGTCTGTACGATATTACGAGTCGGCGTGGACTGTTGGTCATTGAGACAGTCAACAGGGACTATCTTGTAAAGAATTTTCAGTCGCACAGCGTCTCCGAGCTGGACGGAATAGAATGGCATGATAGTAGAAGGTTGAACCTGGAAACATCGTTCATGGAGAACAGCTGGAAATTCTACCGGAAAACCCGAGGCTCACTAAAGCTAGTGTCGGATATTCCCGTGTCCCATCGGGTCTACTCACTCCACGAGTTGAAGAAACTGGTCGAATCTGCTGGTTGGAAATATCTCGAATCGTACGGGACCCTTCGAGAATTGGCTCCGCTCACAACGGACTCTTTCCACATGACGCTCGTGAGCAAGAAATACTGAATCTCTGAGGAAGACGTTCCCAAATCTCCGGGACTACAAGGCAAATCTTCCACTGGGAGTCGGGCCTTCCTTCGGGAGTGCTATGATTCTGCTCTTCCAGGTCTGCCAGTCCTGAATATCTCTTTCTGATCGCTTCTCTCCCAGCGCCTGTAGACAACAGCCTGGCTCAGAAGGGCGGTCCCCAGGGACAATAACGCTAGCGGCAGGAGGAGGGATGAGACTATCGAAGGTACGGGGTTAGGTAGGAGAAAGAGGCCGATGATAAAGAGGACCGTGGACATGGGTCCAACTAGGCGAATCGTCGCCGATAGCAACCATTCACCATTCTTTTCCAGAATTCTCTCGACTCTCTTCGCTCCATATCTTCCCAAAGACGTGCCGAGCACTAGACCCGGTATGAGAACAATCATTATTCTTGGGTCTCGAAGGCCTCCGTAAACAAGGCTAAGGGTGATGAGGATAGAAAGCCCGCCTTCGATTAGATTCCACGTCCAGAGCCGTATCATTTGGGCAGTAAAACTATCAGGGTCCGGTCGAAAATACCTTCCGGTGCCGAGATATATGCAGACATCCGAGGAGACCTGCGTGTGGTCTAAAGAGGCCCTTAGCGGGTTACATTAAACGGGAACTGGTTGTTTCTAGTCGTTACTACCGTTATCGTGTAAGAGAAGCCTGTTTGGAAAGTGAAAGCTGTTCCTGTAAGAACACAGCCTGTACAGGTTGATCCGATCAGGATCCTTGCGAGTCCCACGTTGTTAACGGCTATGACGGGCCCGGACCATGTGGTCAATGAGTATTGGTTGCCTGATGCGTCTCTTACGTAAGACACCAGATTGACACTCGCTGTCCCGGTGTTTCTCAACCAAAGGGTGAGGTTGGTGCCGGATACGAAGGAGTAGACCTCCATGCTCAACGCTTCTCTTCCCACGCACGGCCCGACTATGAGCGGCATCTGGAGCAAATGGTTGTGCGTGCCGCTGACTCCGGTGATGGCGATCGTGTAGGTTCCAGTGGCGCTCGTGTGGACTGTCAGGGTAGAGTTTGCGTTTCCGCCGGATGGTAGGACGATCGTGGTGGGAGTCAGTGACGCATTAGTGCCACTACTGACGGGTGTAATGCTGGCCGCCAACGCAACATTACCAGAGTATCCACTGATACTGTAGACGGTGATGACTGATGTAAGTATGCTTCCATAGCAAGAGTTCAGGCTTGACGGACTTGCTGAGATGGCAAAGTCCGGGAGTGGGGGTGGAGGAGCAGGAGTCACTCTCAGCGACACCGTTGTTGAATGTGAAAGGGATGCGGTATTTGCTAGGAATGTGATCGTATAGTTTCCAGTCATGGAGCTCGTTGTGGAAATCAAGCCTGGTCAACTCCGCTTCCGCCCGAGGACAATGCTACACTGGGATTGAGATGCACACTGGGCCCGCTCGTGCCAGGGGACACAGCGTAGGTCATGGCGACGTTCCCATTAAAGCCGTTCAGGCTGCCTAACGAGATTGTGACAGTGTCAGAGTAACCAGCCACGATCGAGAGTGACCCCCGATCCGGTGACATTGTGAAGTCTTGGCGTGGGTTCGGTGTAAGCAGGGAGCTCACGAGAGGTGTCATTGTGACCACGATAAGCCCGGTCACGGCTAGGGCAACTAGGACGAGCGACCATATTGAGACCCGTTTGTTTAGCCTCATGTTCAATGCAGAACATTTTTCGGAGACGATTCTATAGGTCTCATGTTACCTGACATTAGTTTCTAGAACTTTGTAGCTTCTCGGTTGGAGATTCCTGTCTCCCTAGGTACGAGGTGCTAGGTAATGCCATGTTATTCGCCCTCAACAATAGTTGTACTCTGGTCCGGTCGGGGGCATTTGAGTTACCAATCAAAGGACAATCGGGATCGCAAGGCGAGTAATGCTGCTTCCGACACGTTCGTGGACTTGTTCCGTCATGTCGTTGTAGAGAAGCGTAAGGAGACGGTGAAAACTCATGGCTGATGTCGTGGTTTTGACTGCAATCTGGATGGTTGCTGCCTTGCAATTGGACCTGCAGGCGGGAAACGTTTTCAACGCTTACCGGCTTACAAAGTTGACCGGATCTTTCCGGGCTTGGACGATGATCATTCTAGCGTTCATGCTGTCTACTGGATCAAGCTTGTTCGGCGTGTTCATACTGCTCAGTAATCCAGATCTAATAACAGGTCTCTTGCAATCGCTGAGTCTTACTACACTCATCGTCAGCTATGCAATATCAATCTCAACGTCATTGTTATTGTTCTTCGGAATATTCGATCTTCTTCGAAGATTCAAACACGCATCTGCCGCAAATACCCCATCGCGCTAGCAGAGATGTTGCAGGCCTATTTGGCCTAGCTGTGAACTGTTTTTACTCTGCCCCAGCCTTCGCCCTGTTTCAAGCCTTTGATTCCGAAGCTCCAGGATGTTTTCGGTGTCGCGCACAGATATTCCCCCGGACCAAACTGCCCTTGATGCTGCTTGATTTCGGCTGTACCGTATACTTTGATCATTCTCGGCTTCCAAGGATCCACTGATTCCAAATCGTCAATCGTGAGAGCGACCTGTTTGTTACCAGCTTTGACATTCAGATACTTCAGAGTCTTGTGAAAAATATCCTGGCTGTGGCTCCCCACCCAGAAGTATTTGCCATCAAAGTACAATCCTAAGGGGACAACATCAGGCTGGCCCTTCTTGCTTACTGTGGCAATCCGCGCCAGGCGCTGGGATTTCAAGTATTGAAGTTCAGGTTCTGAGAACAAGAATCAAACTCTCCAATCTTTGCTGGCCGTGTGTTCGGATATATTGACCTGCCGTTCGACGTGCGAATCCTACTGTAGCTTTTGATGATCGACCTTACCCTTTTGAATGCCGGCCACTGTCTTCCGAGCGTTATCGTAAGCTAGCCTGACCAACTCCTTGGCTGTCTCAAGATCGTCATCTGACCGTATGCGGTATGTGATCCATCCGGCTTGGGGCGCAAACATGTGCGGCTCTGCCTTGCCCTCTTTCAGCATTCGTTCCTGGTCTTCCTTGGAGAGACGTATGTCCAAGTGCCTGGGACCGTGGTTGTGCATGAGTTCCTGGTTTTGCACACGAAACTCTGTCCCGCCAAACCGATGCGGCGCTTCTGTGACCTCTCCCAGTTGTAGAACCCAGTCTTTCAGTTCCTTGATCATTAAGGAATCCTCAGTTTCGATCTCATGGATCTCCTCTTTAAGGCCGAGATGGTACATTGCGAACGTCAACCGGTAGAAGAGCTACAGGCAATTGCTTAGACTCAAACTCGCGATCATTCTGTCTCGGGTGCTTTGGGGGTGGAAGTCTTCTGATCATTGACTGCAGTGTTTTTCGACTCTTTTCCGTTGTTCCAGTCTTTCCAGGTCTTGAGTCCCCTCCAGGCTTGGAACAGCGCCATGATGATCGTCGTGATCACAACTCCGGCAGCTATCCAATAGACCACCGACATTTCTGGGCAGGCTTCAGACTATTGGCCTTGTTTGACGCCGAAAAATCACGTGTTACTGGAAGGTACAGCTCTGGAAAATGGGAAGGCCAAGAAAGAGGCCCGGTCTAGGATTGTCAGTTTAGGCTGTTTGTTTGAGCTGGGGCACTTCGAAGAATGGTGCTAGAGTCGCCTTGACGGCGCGTTGAGCGTCAACGGTTAGATCCTCGAAGCCTTTGCCACAGTATGGACAGTCTTCGAAGTCTCCTTTGTTCGCTTTCTTGATGAACCATTCATTACAATGCCAGCACTTCACAACTGGTGTTACGCACAATTGATCATTTCACCTCCCCGTACCATTTCCATCTCTTGTCCACTAGCCAGAATAATGCGGCGCCGATGATCATTACTGAATATTCAGCTGCAAGCAATAGCGGTATCAGTCCTGCCAGGGGTAGATTGAAGAGAACGTGTAGCATCCAGGAGACGCTTAGGCCGATTATTGTGGCGTAGACGAGGGCGGCTATTAGATAGCTGCGATGGAATACTCGTGCAACCCCATACGCGGCTAGTCCGCCGACGATGTTCATGAGGGGCATAAAGCCTAGCTCGTAGATTCCGGCAAAGGGTGAGAGGAGGTTTCCGAGAAAGTTGCCAATGGCGAACGCGAATGTGAGGGTCCATTGCTTTGCGACTGACGGCTTCAAGACTTCCGCTACCCGGAATTGTACTGCTGCATAGCTGAATCCGGGGAATAGCCAGACTAGGACTGTGTATAGTGAGGCGAATAGTGCGATCTGGGATATTCTACGCGTATCGAATTGTCCGCGTAGAAGTGTTGGAGTTGATTCTAGTGTTCTTGTCGTGTCCTATTCTACCTCCCTACTCCGGGATTTTTCGGATTAGCGCAACGGGTGGGAGGCCCCACTCACGCGCTACTGAAGCCTCACGATTGTCTGTTAATAATGATTTTCGAGGAGACATCAGTTGACTGTGCAAAAGCTTAACCGCTCACAATAATCGTGAATGCGTTCGAGGATCCATGGCGAAAGAAGTTGCCTGTCCCATGTGCGGCTTCAGAATACGAGCCGACAGCGACAACGAACTCGTCACCCACTTTGCACAACACTCGAAAGAAATGCACCGCAATGAACCCAGCCGGGAACAAGTCCTAGGCATGGCCAAGACGGTAGAAGTAGCGGCAGTCTAGACATCCAAGACATCATTATCACATAGAAACTAGCTCAGGTCTGGCCCATAGCGGGGCCCATCTGGGTCCGGCCTACAATTTCACGATGTTTTCGAGAGTTTACTTGGGGATCTATGCTTTTTGCGTGATCCCGATGTACGAGCTTATCCGGCCAGCCGAGTCCTTGGTCGCGACCACCTGTAAATGGCCTCTGAATTCCTGTCCAGACTTTTTCTTGAAAACGAGCTCGCCATCGTACCTGCCGTTGGCAGCGTCGCCTAGTACCTTGCCGAACTGTTTCACGCCTTCGTCCGTGTGCATCATCGCTACCGATTTTCCGAGAACCTCGTTTGCCTTCCAGCCGAACAGCTTCTCTGCGCCCTCTGAATAGGACACGATTTTGCCTCCGGCGTCCGTGACGATTATGCTGAGGGTTGGAACGTTAGGAATGACTTCTGCTGTTGAAGCTGACTGGGACATGGCAGGTGGTCTGAGGCAACGATTGTAAAAGACTTACGTCTAGATTTTCGTACCGAAGACGCCGAAGCCTGTCATCGAGCTGAAGAACTGGCCGTTACGCTCCCGTTCTTCGAGTTCACGCAACCACTTGTCACCTTCTTCCATTGTGATTGAATTTTTTTCGATGGCTTTGTCGACTGCATTGCGAATTCCGAGGACGGATTCTGCTAGTTTGAAGCTGAGTATTGGAATTGTGATCGGCAGGACCTCTAGATTTTGGAGTTTGGCCGTGTGGAATTGTGAGTACAATCGTCGGCCCGAGGTGGGATTGGCATGTCCATCCTTGAAGCTGGTTAGGATCCGTCTAGTCAGGTGATTGTTGGAGGAGTCAACTATGACTGTTTCCCAGTCAGGATCGAGCACGCCTACTCGTCCACTTGGCTTGGTTACTCGGACCATTTCATGTAACGCTTTCATCGGTTCTGTCAAGTGCTGGAATGTTCTTTCAGATCTACTAGCGTCGAACGTGTTGTCGTTAAAAGATAGGCTCAGCGCATTGCCTGTGTAGAATTCGATATTTGATCCATGGTTTCTGGCTCGTTTCTTTGCTTCGGCGATCATGGTTTCGCTGCTGTCTACTCCGACGGCGCGGCCGGACGGGCCTACTTTTCCGGCCATGGCTCGTACGTCGTCGCCGGTTCCACATCCTACGTCCAGTACATGATGACCGGGACGGAGATGTAGTAGGTCATAGGATCGAGTCTTGTACGCTTGTATAGCCTCTATTCCGGTGACGAGGTCGAGATATTCTACGAACTTTTCTGGTTGTGATGCTTGGTCTACACTTCGAAAACTTTCGAATTCACTAGAGGATTTCTTAGCCATCTACATACCTCGGGCGCGTGATTGTTTGTTTTATCGCTTCGTATCGTAACCATGGTTCTATTGTTTGTGCTGTTTGGCCAGCTCTTGGTTCAAATATGAATGTGCCGGATTCTTTCCAAAGAATTCAACCTGTATGCCCGGATTGGCGTTCATCTCTACCAGGATTTCTGATAACACGGGTCTTGAACGAGGCCTAACTATTTCCGCACGGATCTGAGAGACCACCGACTCATTATCGCAATAGATTGTGAACGCCGGAAATTTTCCTTTCAACGCCTTGATCGCGAAAGCGATTGCCTTCAACTCGGCCTCGTCTGTCTGATCCGCGTCGACAGAAGCAAACCCCTGCACTTTCGCGTCTTCGGAGAAGTATGCGACGAACGAATTCTTGCCGGGTGTCGGCTCGTGCCGTCCAAGGATTTTCGCGTCAACATAAACGCGAACCGGTGACTCACTCACTTGATTTCGCGTAGATATTGGTTGGAATTCTCCTAAAAAGGACCACTGCCGGTTTCATGCTCGGTTTTCTTCCTTGTTTGAAGACCAGGGCCTAGTTTGTGTAGTGTTCGTGTGGGTGTTCGTGCGGGTCGTCGAGTGGGATGGGCGTTACGGCCAGCCTGTGCAGACCTCCGATTCTAGTCTTGACCGAGGCTTCCAGTTGAGTGGCTACTTCGTGGGCCTCGTTTAGTGTCATGTTGCCTTCAACCTCGACTTCGAGCGCTCCTACTATGAAGGGGCCGGTTCTGCGCAGCCTAAGATCCTTTATGCCCCTAACGTCGGGGTGAGACCTTATCAGGCGCTCTATTTCTCGAGAGAGTTCTGGCTGGTGGAATTCGTCTAGGAGGACGAGAGATGATTCTCTCAGCGCCACGTAGGCCACTGTTAGAATGTAGAGAGCTATCAGCATTCCTCCGATAGCGTCTGCGAAATGAATTCCGAAGGCCGAGACAAGGACGCTACCGAAGGCGACGAAGGATGAGGAAGCATCCTTTATCGAATTTCTCGCGTCAAGCTTGAGAGAGATGATGTTGTACTTGTTGGCTACACGACGCATCTGGAGGGCGCGATATAGGGAGCCAACACCTGCGGCTAGAAGCACAACTAGTGCGACGATTGGTAGGATAAGAGGTACGGGGTTCTGGAATGCTCTGTACGAACGGTAGAAAATGTAGCCTGAGACTGCTACAAGGACGATGGCAGTGATGAGGGAGGTGAAACTCTCGACTTTGTAGTAGCCGTACTGGAATCTATGAGTCGGTTTGCGACGGGATACACGAAGCCCGGCCCAGACGAAGAAGCTTACGACGGCATCGGAGATGGAGTCTATGCCGTCCGCGAGGAGGGAGATGCTGCCGCTGACCTGGCTGAAAGCGATCTCAACAATCCCAAGGGCCAACAAGGTCCATATCGAGACCTTTGCAATTCGTTCTCCTTCTTTGAACCCGGGAGTCTCGTCACTCAACTCTGATCCGTCTACAGTAGCTCCGCTATGATTCGTTCGTGAATGTAACTTGATTTAAGTTTGGACCAGGCGGTGCGGCAGGCCGAGGCCGGTTTGCAGCATGCGGTGGAGGACGAAAGTAACACGAAGAGCAGTATTGCTCGAGTGCAAAACCGCTAAAAACAATCGGACTATGGAAAACCACGGCTCGTACAAGTATTGGTCAAGCTCACGTTCTATGGAGGAGTCAATGAAATCGGTGGAAACAAGATCCTCCTGGAAGATAAATCGACAAGAATACTCATTGACTTTGGTATGAGTTATGGGCATAAGGCCCAGTTCTTCGACGACTATGTCCGTCCTAGGGCTGCGTGTGGTCTAGGCGATTTTCTAAGATCGGGATTGATCCCGGACTTGCAGGGTGTCTACAGGAAGGATTTGCTTGAGACAGTAAATAGAAGTGCAGAGGACCCGGTCGTTGATGCTGTACTATTATCCCATGCACACTTGGACCATGCCGCCTACATTAGTTTCCTGAACGAGAAAATACCGGTCTACTGTGGCGAGACCTGTAAAATGATCTTGGAGGCTGTCCAAGAGGCCGGGAACCGAGATCTGGAGACTGAGATTCTGAGTTTCAAGCCGAGGCCTGATACTAGGAAGAGTACGGAGGTCAGTAGAAGATTTGAGACTTTCAGGACTGGAAAATCGTTCATGATTGGTGATCTGGAGATTACGCCGGTGCATGTGGATCATTCGATTCCGGGAGACTATGCGTTCCTGATACGGACGAGCCGGGGAGTGGTCGCGTACACGTCGGATCTTCGTATGCATGGGACGAAGCCGGAGATGACGGAAGACTTCGTGCAACTAGCGGAGAAAGTTGAGCCGGTCGCTCTGATTAGTGAAGGAACTAGAATTAACGAGATGAAGAGTGATGCTGGCGAGCCTGGGGTGAGGAGTGGTTGTGCGTCTATTATCCAGGATGCGGAAGAACTGGTCGTTGCTGATTTCAACTTCAAGGATGTTGATCGATATCACACGTTCGAGTCGATAGCGAAGGAGAATGATCGTAAACTAGCGATTCCGTTGAAGGACGCGTATTTCCTGAAGCATCTCAACAAGGATGCACAATTGGGATTGCCTAGTCCGGATGATTCGAGTATTGTCTTGATCAGGAGTAGACGGGGAACGGGTCAGTATGTTGACACTGACTATGGTGTTGATGATCGACAGTTCTTGAAAAATCAGAATTGCGTGAAGGTGGAAGAATTGTCGGAGAGGCAGGATGAGATTCTTGCTTGTCTAGGATATTTTGACATGAACGTTATCGCGGACATGAAGCCGGCGCCGGGCAGCATCTATGTCCATTCGAGCAGTGAGGCGTACAATGAAGAGATGGTGCTGGATCATAACCGGTTGAAGAGATGGACCGATTTTCTAGGGATGAGGTATTGCCAGTCGCATGCGAGCGGTCATGCTAGTGGAATGGATATTATGAAGATGATTAGGCGGATCAGGCCGAAGACTGTCTTTCCGATACATACCGAATCATCGGGATCATTTGACGGGACAGCGAAGAATGTTGTTAGGATTGAGCAGGGAAAAACTTACACTCTGTAGTTGAGAAAGTTTTCTTATCTTGAGCGGTGGGGGATTGTCTTGCGGACGGGTTCAGGTGCTCGTGCCCGTACGACGCGGGGCTTGTGCTTTCTATGTAGTTGTATGTTCCTTAATCGTTTTTTCAGGTAGCCGAGCCGGGAGATGTGGAATACTAGCCCCCGGGTTCGGTTGATCTCGAAGGGTTCCGCGTCGCCGCTTGTTCTGCGGTGTTCCATCTTCAGTACTGACAGGTAGCGTTGGGCTCTTCGTCCTACGCGCTCGGTGGAGAGTTCTATCACCCCATCTACTACGCTCTTGATTTTTGCAGTTGACTCTTCTGAAATGGCGCCTTTCGTTGCGGTCATTATGAAGAGCCCGCCGGTCCTCTTGACTTTGGCTGCGACTGTCTGTAGGAAGCTGAAGGCCTGTTTCTCATTGACCCCGTTAAAGATGGGCGTGAGAGAGTCGATGATGATGGTGACTGGATAATTCCTGGCCGAGGCGATGATGGCTGTGATCTGAATATTCAGCTCTGTAAGGTCGGATGGGTCCTTGATGGCTTCGCCTCCCCGGCCGGTCAGGCCAGAGTAGCAGTCGATGATCCTCAATCGGTATTTTCGTAGGTGGCCGATGATGTCCCATCCAAACTCGTCCATTCGAGCCTGGACATCCTCAGGGAAGGCATCGTATGATAGTAATGCGACCAGGCGTCTCGCTTCAAGCTCTTCGTACATCATCTCATAGGCGAGTATTGTTTTTCCACTTCCCGGGTCGCCTAGCAATAGCAGGCTTGTGCCTCGCGGGACTGGTCCACCCATCATCTCCTCCAAGTGTTCAAACCCGCCCGTTGAACCGTGGAACCGTTTCAAGAGGACGAATCCGACTAGAGCCGCGGCAAGGGCTCCGACCACGTAGGACCAGTAGCTCAATGGTGAGACTGGTGGTGCGGCTACTTGGAGCGGGACTGAGGTGTTGATGCCGGGGCCTGTGTTGCCATAGCCGTCGTTGATACTGTTCGCCTTGATCACTACCGTCCAGCTGCCTGAGGCTGTAGAAGTGGAGACTGGATAGCCGGTGGCGGTGTAGAAGCCGAATCTCGTAGCATCATAGGAGGCTGTCATGTTGGCGGCTCGTACGCCTGACGGGTTTTGCAGTGTGATAGCGAACTGGCCGGTGGTGAGGTAGGTGCCGCTAGAGTAGCGGATTCTGAAGAATACATTGACCAGGTCGCCGGGCGAGAACTCAGTTGCGGGTAAGCCTCTGGAGTTGTATGTGACGAGGGACTCGACTATGAGATCGTTCTTTGTGAGAATGACGGTTACTGGTGAGCTGCTGCCGGAGTTGCCCTGTGTATCCGTGGCCTGTACGATGATAGTCCATGATCCTATCGGGTCTGAGTATAGGACCTGGTAGTTGATGGTGTATACGCCGGTGCCGGTTTGTACAAGATAGACTCGGCCGTTGTTAGGCGTGTTCGCGTACACGGTGGCTCCAGTGTCGGGACCACTCGGTGAGGAGACGGTTACGCTGATCAATACGGTGCCTCCTCGCTGGACCATTACGCCGGATCCTGGAGTCGATAAGACCACGGTGAGCTGTGAGCTGACGGTGAACTGGGCGGTTGCAACTATTCCAATGTTGGGGCCGGTCTGGTTCGCGATGACGCTGTAGACTCCGCCAACATCCGTGGCTACCGTGCCTTGTGATGGTGTAAATGACGGGTCTGGATACGGGAGGGAGACGCTGCCGGTTCCGGCGTTGTTTATTGTTATTGATTGGATGGCTATCGCTTGGCCGGCGCCGTTTGGTTTCCGGACAGTGATGGCGGTGTTGTAGATGGTGCCGCTGCCACCGGTGCCACCGTTCATGCTCAGGGTCAGTGTCACGCTTGTGCCTAGGCTGACCGGGACGGTCGGGCTGACGGTTAGCGTGTAGGCGGGGGGAGCGGCGACGCTAGTAATTACCATAGCTAGTGCTAGCAGTACTACCGCTGGAATGGCCCTAAGTCTCATGACTGGTCTATTCTCGAAGACCCCACAGTATACTACAAGCTGAGTCCGATTGGTCGCTCGGATAGTGTTGTGTTACCCCTAGAACGTTATCCTAGGAACAAGCCCAATTCCACTTATCAGCGGGCGAACAAGACGCGAAAAATGAAGAAAACATGGATGCAATCAAGTATCCGTCACTAGAGCAAGTCGAGCGCGCACACAATCGCATCCTAGAGCTGACCGGGGGTGAACGTGGGGACCTGAGCAGGTCCAATCTGGAATACGCCCTGGAAGCAGTGAAAGGGATCGGTGAGAAGCTGGAGCATCGTCAGGTTTGTTTGCCAGAGCTGTGGAAGGGTTCAGCTGTTCGCGGATTCGCGGACTAGAGATTCGCTAGACCGGTAATGCCATTCCGTCAGGGTCTTGGGCAGACCAAATCCCAAGGATCTTAGTTGGCCGGAGGATTTTCGGGTTTTTCTTTGGAGATTCGTACGCCGAGAACTATTATGCTGAGTGCGACAGCTAATTCGATTACCTCAACATACGCTATTGCGGCTGGAGCGGGCACGCTAGAGAACAGGCCACTCCGGTCAACGACTGCGACTGGATAGTAGAGGATTGATCCTATAATTCCGAACATTGGTGAGCGTTTGTAATGCCTGAGCGTCAAGACTAGGCATGCCACGTTCAGTGCAAGGCCGACGAAAAACAATACTAACGTAGCAAATCCTAGTGTTGTAATCTGGGAGGCTGGGCGGGTCTCGAGTCCCCCGAGAGAGGTCAAGAAAATCCATAGAATTATGAAGACGACTAGCAGAAGTGCTAGGAAGTTAGCCTGTCGAGACAGTTTCGTGAAAAATCTTCCTCTCTTTTTCTTCTCTACAAATAGAACCGTATTTAACCGGCTAATGTGCAAGCTGTTCGCGATTGCTCGGGTGATTCCTGTTCTCTAGCAATACCAGACTGGCTGTAGCCTTCAGATCAACCGTACTGGCTCCTCACACAATCGTCGAGCTAGCGGAGAGACTCGACCAGGTGCGATCTCTATCTCACGTCTTCATCCCGGATATCGGCCAAGGGTTTACGTCCCTTGACATTTGTTCAGCATGCCTCGCAGTCTCGAAACGGCTCCGCGTTGGAAGTGGGGTGGTCCGGATTCTTGAGTATGAGCCGAGTGTGCTAGCGAGACGGATGTTCACGCTTCAGGAGTTGTCGGGTAGCCGGTTCGTGTTGGGGATCGGTACCGGGCCGGTGGGGAGTGATCCAGGATTGACGATTCGGTCTATGATCGACGGGCTACACTCGACTAGAGAGAGTTTCACGAAGTTTGCTGGTGGCTTGGCTAGGGTCAGGGTGCCTGAGACGTTTATCGCAACTCTCCGCAAGGGAATCGCGAAGACTGTCGCTGGCGAGTGTGATGGTATCCTTCTCAACTTTTGCCCACCCGAGCATGTGAGAGATGTTGTCAGGTCGATTGGTGAATTGCGTCAAGGCCTGATCGTGTCTTGTTATCTGAAAATATTCTATGCGAGAGAATTGGCTACTGCATACCGGATGATGATGAAAGAATTTGCGCATTACGACCAGAACCCGAGCTATCACAAAATGTTCATGTCAATTGGAGTCGCGGAGGAGATTGCAAGGATGAAAACAGCCCTAAAGACGGGTGAGAATGTCAGTCCTAGTGAAAAGCTGCTAGAGATCTCACTGGCCAGCCCATCCAGGACGATGCTTACAGCTTACGTGAACAAGTTCAGAGAGGCAGGAGTAGATCTTCCCTGTCTATACCCATACTTCGAACCAGGTGAGGATGAAGCATACAAGATGAGCAAGGTTATGGAAATAGTACAGCTCTGACTTCTTGAAGCGGTGTTGGAAAACAAATAGTTCTTCTATTGCTGCTAGTAGGATTCGACGACTAGGCCGGTATTTTTTCGAAGTGTGCTTTGTTCTTCGTGACAAGGATCTGGCGGTTTGTCAGTGCCGTGCTAGCGATCAGTGTGTCCAAGTCTCCTATCGGTTCGCCCTTTACAGCGAGCATGTTGAAGATCCTACCGTAGCTTTCACTAACATCTAGTGACAGTTCCAATAGTTCCAAGTGTTCTAGTAGATTTCTGACTCTTTCAGGCTCCTTCTTCCTCTTCGAGGAGTAGGCGCCTTCGAACAGTTCTGCCGCTGTTATGGGCGTGGTTGTGAGAAACTCGTCGTGGTCTAGATAGTACTGGGCTTTCTTCTCTGCGGCCGGG
>DASRSU010000018.1:0-3100 GCA_035656295.1 Bathyarchaeia archaeon
GTAATCCCCAAACCCAGCCTCAGTTGGGATTGAGGGCTGCAACCCGCCCTCATGAACATGGAATCCCTAGTAACCGCGTGTCATCATCGCGCGGTGAATACGTCCCTGCTCCTTGCACACACCGCCCGTCGCTCCACCCGAGTTTGGTTTTGGTGAGATGCAGCCTTGTTGGTTGCCTCGAACCTAAGCTAAGCAAGGGGGGAGAAGTCGTAACAAGGTGGCCGTAGGGGAACCTGCGGCCGGATCACCTCCTTAGAAAACTACAGGGACGACTGGAGGGCAAAAGATAGGCTACGGGCCGAAGACATGATCGTGCAACTCTCAAGTAATTCTTGAGGGTGAAGCGAATGGAGTGCGACCGTGCGCGTGAAGACGCCGTGTCCACGATGAAGTGATACTGTGTGCATAGGAAGAACAAGAAGCCTCAGAACTAACGCGAATCGAATGTGGGTTCCTAAAGGGCTCGGCATGATACGCCGTCTGATGGATGGCTCGGCTTGGGCGCTGAAGAAGGGCGTGACAAGCTGCGATAAGCTCCGGGTAGGCGCACGCAGCCTTAGATCCGGAGATACCCGAATGGGACTTCCCTCCACGAATAATCCTCGTGGAACTCCCATATGGGAGAGGGAACCCTCCGAACGGAAGCATCCAAGTAGGAGGAGGAAAAGAAACCAACAGGGATTCCCTGAGTAGCGGCGAGCGAAACGGGAAGAGTCCAAACCGAACCCTGACAGGAAACTGTTGGGGGATGTAGAGTTGTAGGACCCGGCCGCTTCCTCGTGATCAAAGTCGAAATGGCCTGGAACGACCTGCCGTAGAGGGTGATAGCCCCATAGACGCAAGATCACAAGAACTGGGCTGGGTATCCTGAGTACTGCACCCCGGAAACGGTGCAGGAAACTGGGAGTAAGCAACTTCCAAGACTAAAAACGTCCCAAGACCGATAGCGCACTAGTACCGCGAGGGAAAGCTGAAAAGTACCCCGGAAGGGGAGTGAAAAGTGCCTGAAATCAGACGGTTACAGACGTGTACGGTCCGAAAGGATAGATCCTCCCTGAAGGAAACTATGGTGACATAGTACTACGAAAGGGAGGGGACTAGGATCGTATGATCCGTTTCGTACCATGGGCCGGGGAGTTCATTTCTGTGGTGAGGCTAAAGGCTGATCAAAGCCTGGAGTCGAAGGGAAACCAACTTTGTCCGTAACGTAGATTGCGATGAAACGTGAGGGACGGGGTCTGAAAGGGCCCGTAATCACAGGACTGACACTAGAAACCGAGTGATCTAGCCCTGAGTAAGGTGAAGCCGGACGAAAGTTCGGTGGAGGCCTGAAGGGGTGTTGACGTGCAACTCACTCCCATAACTTGGGGCTAGGGGCAAAAGACCAATCTAACTCGGTGATCGCTAGTTCCCGCCGAAATATCTCTTAGGATAGCCCGGCCGGAGGCTGCTGGTGGGGTAGAGTACTGATTGGGGAACAAGGATTCGAAAGGATCCACTCTCCATTCAAACTTCGAATCCATTAGCGCCGTAGAAGGCCGGAGACGGGCGTGGGGGGTAAGCTCCTACGTCGCGAGGGGAACAACCCAGGCTTGGGTTAAGGCCCCTAAATCCTGGCTAAGTGTAGAAATGGAAAGCCGTCCTCAACCGGAGACAGCTGGAAGGTAGGCTTAGAAGCAGCCATCCTCCAAGCAGTGCGTAACAGCTGACCGGCCGAGGTTGGGGGCGCCGAAAATATACGGGACTAAGCCAGGTGCCGATACCCAGGGATACGATCCTTGAAAGGTCGTATCGGTAGGCGGGCGCGGCGTTCGGGTGGAAGCTGGGCTGTGAAGTCCAGTGGACCGTTCGCTGTTGCAGATCCCGGCGGAAGTAACAGCCATAGAGGAGTGAGAATCTCCTCCGTCGAAGGGGCCAGGGTTCCCCGGCAATGCGTCGTCAGCCGGGGGTAAGTCGGTCCTAAGACAGGACTTAACCGTACCTGTCGAAAGGGAAACCGGTTAAGATTCCGGTACCAGTGAGGTACACGCGGCAACGCAAGCTTCTGATCCGACGCTTCCGGATAGGCAAAGTGGGACCGTCGTCCCATCTAACCATCGAAGTCTGGGAAGTACCGTAATGGTGAGAACCAGACGAACGTGGGAATGGCCTCCCGTCTTAGGGGGGTTCCGCTGATTCCAGGAGTCAATGAAAAAGATCAGGGGATGGATCCTCATTGTCCGTACCTAGATCCGACACAGGTGCCCCTAGGTGAGAAGCCTTAGACGTATCGGGTGTAACTTAGGCGAGGGAACTCGGCAAATTAGCCCCGTAACTTCGGGAAAAGGGGTGCCTGAACTCCTAGCTACGCTGGGGGTTTAGGTCGCAGTGACAAGGGGGAGGCGACTGTTTACTAAAAACATAGGAGGCCGCAAGCGCGAAAGCGTGTAAACGGCCTTTGAGTCCTGGCCAGTGGCGGTACCTGAAACCTGGGTTCAACCGGGCTAAGGGCCGCTAAACGCCGGGAGTAACTCTGACTCTCTTAAGGTAGCCAAATGCCTTGTCGGGTAAGTTCCGACGTGCATGAATGGACCAATGACCTCCCCACTGTCCCCGCCTAGGGCCCGGTGAACCCACATAACCTGGACGAACAGTCCAGGAACACCCAGCGGGGCGAGAAGTCCCCGTGGAGTTTTACTGCAGCTTGTTGCTGTGATGTGGTTGCGGGTACAGAGCGTAGGTGGGAGCCTTCGAAGCTGGGTCTTCGGGTCCAGTGGAGGCACCAATGTAACACCACCTATCTGCGACTACATCTCTTACCAGAGTTGGCTCTGGAACAACAATAGGTAGGCAGTTTGGCTGGGGCGGCACCCCCTCGAAAGAATATCGAGGGGGCCCAAAGCTCGACTCATCCGGGACAGAACCCCGGAGTAGAGGGCAAGACCAAAAGTCGGGCTGACTGGATGCTCAACGGCAAGGCATCCAGAGGCGAAAGCCTGGTCTAGCGATCCTTTATGTCCCCTTTGCTGGGGGCTGGAGGTGACAGAAAAATTACCCCGGGAGTAATTGGCTCGTCTCCTCCGAGAGTCCTCATCGACGAGGAGGATTGGTTCTCCGTCGT
>DASRSU010000019.1:0-4602 GCA_035656295.1 Bathyarchaeia archaeon
CTGTAATTGATAGATATTGAATAGTGGAAGTAAGTCGTAAGAGTGGTATTGAACGAGGTCCCAAAGGAAGTGCTCTTGACCCCTATGAAATATCCAGCACCCGCACTCGCCAGCATAGCTACTACCAGCAAGACCACAATCGTCCCGTTTCTCATGTCTCTGAATGCTTGACTCGGCTAGATTTACGCCTAACCATGAGAACGCCCCTGCTCCTAGCCGCGCCCCTACCTGGCCGACTCCAGTCTTACGAGGATTGGGCTGGATAGGACAAGGCGGCCAAATCCGTCTTCAATCTACCTACCTTGATTCGACTAGGCTTAAAGGACCGACAGTCTCCAAAGCTCATACGGGATTGTCGCCTCCAGGCTACAGCATCGAGTATTCCAAAAAAGAAACCTGGCTGAGAAGGAATTGGGCGTTCGTAGCCATCGCCATCGTCGTAGTGGCCACCTTCGCCCTTGCGCTCGGCTCCTTTGGTAACAACACTTCATGCTTTGGGCCTTGCGGGAGGTTCCAACCGAACCCCATCGTCCAAATCCTAGGTTCAGGCGCCGTCGATCAGAATGCCTACCTTGAGGTGTTAAACGTGGGTAACGTTGGCATATCTTCCGTATCCTTCACCCAATCAGGGTCGTCGGGAACTCTTTCGTGCATCGGCTGTTCATCAACGCTGGCAAAAGGCTCCGAAAGATTCCTCAACGTAACCATCAATCCAATGGGCAATCACACCCTCTGGATCACAACAAAGTCAGTCTTGACTGCAGGTGGAATAGGAGAATCATCATTCCCCATCGATATCCACTCGCTGACGTTGATGGCGTTTCCATTCGGGAACATCAGCCAAAGCTCCGGGTCGAGTCCAGCTCAGATTCTCGTGGTCTACCAGAACACGAACACCTCTGCGGTAGCAAGTCTCAGGATAGTGTTGGGCCAATTTGCTAATGGAACGTATGTGGCGAACGTCACGCCAACAGGAGGTATCTTTCCCGGGAAGGATTTCACATTCGTAACTACCTCCGCGCCATGTCCCACAACGACGTCGCTTTGCATGGGGGCAACCGGCTTACAGCTAAGGCATGGTTACACTCTTACCGTGAGGGTGTTCGCGCTAGACTCCAAAGGAAGCGTGATAAGCTCATTGTGGACCAACACTTCTACGGGACCTGCTGATTAGCGATTGGCTGAAACAGGCTTGAATCAAGCTCCTTTTAGACTTCAGAGTTTATTCTGAGCTTATTGGTCATGGGCCTGGTGCTACTTGACCAGTTCAGTGTGCAAATCCGGACCCAAGTTACTTCTGCAGCGTGGAGCTCTCGCCGCGCCCCGACTTAGCCGACTAGGAATCAACAACTAAACTGAAATGTGGCGGAATACGTGATTCGGGTCTCTCCGCTTGGGATGTTCAGGGTAACACATGTTGCACGTTCGGGGAGAATCGATAATGTTACTCCAGGATACCCGTTCCCGTCGACGCTTAGATAGTATTCCCCTACCTCGCCACCGAGAATGACAAAACCCGCGCCGTTCGTCATTGTCGTGTTCAAAGTAACGGTGTTGTGTGGATTGGGAGGACACTCTGGAGGCAGGAATTGGGAACGGACCAGAACTCCCCCGATCGGTTTCCCACTTTCGCTGTTCAGGACCTGCATAATTATTTCGCCCTCCGCCATGATAGTGCAGACTGTCGAAACGCTTGATGTGGTGGTCGTCCCTGGATTACTGCTCCTTTGGAGAAGTGCCGAAAAGCCAAGGCTCGCTACAAAGGCCAACACCATGACAATGACCAAAATTAGGGCAACTACCCCGTTCCTCATGTCTCCTATTTTCGGCTTGAGTGGATTTACGCCTTCTCATGGGAACGGCTAAATCTCTGAGGCTCACACAACAAGAGTTTGAAACTGGGCAGGGTTCTCCTTCAGATTGCGATTGGTCTCATATTAGCAGCAATCCTTCCGATAGTGACTCTTTGGTTGGCCGCACCACTCTCAGAAGGTTGCAGAAGCACTTGGGGGACATGGAACATCTTTACCAGTCCAAACTTCTGTTCATTCAAGGTCACTCCGCTTGTTATAGGGTTGACGCTGCCAACTTTTGTGCCTGGAGTGATTGCATCCGTGAGGAAGGCTTGGCCACTTGGACTGACGGCAATAGTAGCCGGAGTGTTTGTGTGGCTTTTCTTGATCCAGAACATCGTATTGACCAACCCCTTTGCATTGTGATACGTGGCCTATTTGCAGATGTAGACACAAGCTACTTTCTACACTGTGGCGCCAAGGCCGACTAGGGTTCTGTCAACGTAGTATCAATCTCAACCAACCTCTCGTTCCTACAGTCAGGGGAAGTCAGAAGTTTACTTGGAGAGTGTAGGTGAAATTGCTCCCCTTAGGAAAGTAGTTGGCACCTGAACCAAACGAAGAGACCATTATGGTCAGTGAGGGGCTGACCAAAACGTAGGCACTGAAAGTTTCTCCTGGGGAGAATGTAGTTGTGCCCTGAAAATCGGGTTGGTTGCAATCCACAGTGAAAGTCCGCGATGTGGTCACCACTGTTCCGTTTGGATAGGCGTTAACGACAGGGCCAACATAGGTTGAGTTGTGTGTGCATCCACCCATGATGTAGCTGTCAAACACTTCTCTCCCAGAGGGACTGGCACCGCCGATTCCCAGATATCCAACGGTCAGGTTGCCGGGTCCAATGTTAGTGAGCTTCGAGTAAATAACCAGAGTTCCATTCTGGAGTGTGCCCTTGCTCACTGTCAACAGGAGGTGGCCATTATCGTAGACGGTGGTGAACCCGGCCCCGTTTTCGAGTGGGCCAGTTCCCCTCCCATTCTGAGTGCTTCCAATCATTTTGAGTGGGACTCTCAAGTCCGTGACATTACCGTGCGCGGGGAGAACTACTATGACAGAAGGTATTACCGTTGAACCTCCTGATATTGTCGTATCGATCTTCTGAGCGGAGATGAGGCCCACGATGAGGACAACCGACACCAATAGAACTGCGAATATAACAAAATTAGAACGCTCCTCCAACCCTATCGAAGATTCTTATTGCCAAAACTCGGATTTACGCTTTCTTTGACGTGTCGTGAACTTACAATGCTGTTATCTTAATCGAGTAGGCGCTGAAACGACCCGTAAAATTGGCTACGTTAGGTCGTTGAAATAGGCCTGAATCAAGCCCCTTTGACTTGTCAGAGTCAAATCTGGGCTTATTGGTCACGGGCCCGGTGCGATTTGAACGCACGACCTCTGCGAGTTTTTCTCTCTACAGCTTAGGAGGATCGGCGAGGCGCTCTGCCGCGCTGTCCGTATTTCGCTCCAACGCTGATCTGCGCTACGGGCCCACCGGCCCGCGACCAATTTGACGATTAATACCTTTGTTTCCGGTCGGGATGACAAGCCTCGCTTTCTTGATGTGCCGTCGGACGTTGGACGCGCGGATCAATAGATTGTACCTTTTCAAAATATTCAGCATGATTTCCCTAGTTCCGATTTCCACTGCGCGAGAGTTTCAACGCGCGAGACCAACCAATTTGGCCATGGCCCCCTTCGAAGTCGTTTCGCGGATACAAGTCGTTCTGTGAAGTTGAACCTGTAGCCCTTCACATGAGGACTGAAGATGGGTAAACGTGAAGCTTCGCATACCGGAATCTTGAGGATGTCAAGACCCTTACTGGCAGTGGGGGAAAAGGAGATTCCAAGTGATTTCAATATGTTTCTGATTATCTCAGCATTTGGGGAGACGATAAGACGGATTTCTTGATTTTCGAAGTGAACATATGTATCCGAGTCTGATAGACCCTGAAGAAAGCTAATTCTGAAGTATTTCGGAGCGGTGAGAATCCAATCCAGATTCACTGGATTCCAAGTTGTCAATTCACCCGGCCTTAAGCCGAGGCATCTGGTGAAGAGCCAATAAACGAACTCTGAGTTCTCAGACTTCCAATGAAATCGTCCGTAGGGTACGCGGGGACTGACAAATCTGTCACCAATTCTGTTGAACCTGACTCCACCTACGTTTACGCATAAGCCTACAAATTCTCCGAACCGAATGTTATCACGATGGCGCTTGGTGAGCTGGAGTTCTACGAACATCTTCTTGAGCGAACTCATCTTCCGTTTCGATGCATCTCCTACCATTACTCCAAGGAAATAGCCAATTAGCCGCAGGCGTATTCGCAGTTCGCTGACTTCAGAACCCAGGCCAAAGCGCCCCGCTCGTCTCATTGTCTGTCTATGTACAGGCTGCTTGGCAATCGCCGAAACCAGTTCCGCGAACGTCAGTTCGTGTGTCACAAACGAACAAGAAAATGTTCCTTCTCGCTAATTAGCGACGCGGTCCAAGTTCGGAATTAGAAAGGGACTTGTGCGAAACTAATGGATTGACTACACCAGGTCGAACCCAATCTCCAATTCTCTTTTCGCGTTCCTTAACCTTGGTTTCTCCAGCTTTACCTTCCCTATCAGCAGGGTGTTATCCACGTGCCTCTCGTTGCAGCAGTTGATATTCCAGTCTGGTATCCTCACTATCTTCAATATGGTCACATCGCTCGGCACAGGGTATAGGTCGTAGATAGAATCACCGAAGTGCCCTTCAGCC
>DASRSU010000020.1:0-2406 GCA_035656295.1 Bathyarchaeia archaeon
AGGGATATGGAAGGATCAACCAGCTTGGATTGTTCATTTTGAACAACGGAATGATCGGCCTACAAGCCGGCTTGCTGGCTTGTCGACCCCGTCTCAACTTTACCTGCTTCCCCTGAAGGGACGCGCTTGGATATCCGAGAATGGCGGGCATGTGATGCACCTCGAAACGGATCTTGTCCACCCTATACCCCAATTGCTCTTAATGCGGCAGCATTTTTCGATCGATTACGCTCCGGTATCTTTTCAAAAGCACGACGTACAGCTCTGGCTGCCGGAAAGCGTCGATATCTACTACCGGTATCACAACCACTACTTCCACGATTATCATCACTACACGGATTTCAGGCTCTTTTGGGTGGGCACCATGCAGAAAATCGGGAAGCCGAAAGAGGCAGACCAGCAGCCATAGGGTTTCGCCGAGCCAAAGGGGCTGCTGGACCGATGTAATTCCCGTGTAAGAGGGTTTCGGTCCTCCCATCAGAAATAGACTTCCTTAATCATGTGATTGAATTGTTCTGGACTCTGCGCACGGGAGAGTTCGGGGCGAGGACACTTTATGAGGTTATTGCACTTAGCCCACAAGTACGGTAGCGTGTCTGTAAAGCTGCCCGAGGTGTAGAAATGAAACCCGGCTTCCTCGCGCTGGTCCTCGTTGCTTTGATGTCTCCTGCTTTCCCTTTGCCGGCATTCGCACAAGGCGGCAACTTGAAGGAAATGGCCCAACCAACCAACGGAACCATCACCGTCTATGTCAGAAATGAACTGGGAGAACCTATTTCAGTGTATCCCCAAATCAAGCTCACGGTGACTGGAACGGGCGTCACGCGTCCCAGCATCGCTCAATCCACAGGGGATGGATGGGTTTTTTCAAACCTCGAAGTGGCACAAGAATACCAAGTAGAAGTCAAAGCCGATGGTTACCAAACTGCATACGAAACTACTTCACTTCCGTACTTAGACCATGCCTCGTCTAACCTCATCGTGTTTTTGAAACCACTCGGTCAGCACAACGAGTTTCGTAAACCGACGGGACAGTTTGTGCTTGCACCCCGAGCAGAGAAGGAAGTTGAACACGGTCTGAAGGACTTGCGCTCTCAAAAATTCGAGTCGGCGCAGAAGCACGTGGAAAGAGCTCTGCAGATGGCCCCGGGAAATCCGTACGTCAATTATGTCATGGGGATGATTTATCTGGTTTCCAAGCAGCCGGCGCGGGCAAAACCCTTCCTGGAGGAGTCGGTATCCATCGATCCGAAACAACCGCCGTCGCTTCTCGCTCTTGGCACGGTGCGTCTCCAGCTGAACGACAACGCCGGCGCCATCGAGATCCTGGAACGAGACGTCCTGTTAGATGCCACATCTTGGAAAGCAGAATGGTCGCTCGCAAACGCCTATTTGAGGCAGCGGAATTACTCGAAAGCACGCGAGTACGCAGAAAGAGCGCTCCAAAACGGCAAGCAATATGCCGCGCAAGCCGAGCTCCTCCTTGGGCAGGCACTCGCGGGCTTAGGTGAGCGCGATAAAGCGATTGAAACGATGGAAAGTTACTTGACCGCGCATCCGCAGGACCCGAATGCGGCGAAGATTCGCACCTATGTGGAAACCCTCAGGCATCCACCCTCGCCGGTTGTGGTGCCCGTAGGAACAGGCTCCGGCACAGCTTCGGCAGAAACTTCCGCAGGTACCTTGAGTGAAACTCTGGCCGCGCCTCTGACCGCTCCCGCGCCGGCTCCTCCCGTCGATCTTCCGCCTAAAGAGAATTGGGCGCCACCCGATATCGACGCCGCTAAGCCGTTCGTCATTTCGGGCGCCGCCTGTTCCCTGCCGAAGATCCTGCATGCTGCGACGAAGAATGCCGATCAATTCGTCACCACGCTGCAACAATTTTCAGCTATCGAGGAGTACCAATCGGTTGAAATCAAGCACGATGCGCATCTGGAATCGCCAGATTTGCGCAAATTCAGCTACGTGGTGACCATGGGGAGTCCACGTCCTCGCGTGATTGAGATCCACGAGATTAGAGACCAGGGACTCGCTCCTGTCGATTTACCAGGAGAGCTCAAGGATGAGGGCGCGCCTGCACGCGTGTTGGTCTTTCACCCAGTTTACCAGGATGATTTTGAATGGACGTGCGAAGGGCTGGGGGAATGGAATAGCAAGCCGGCATGGGTTGTGCATTTCCAGCAACGCGCGGATCGCCCCACGAGCCTCCTCGCTGCCTACGAAACTCCGTCACAGGAGTATGCTCTGCCACTGAAGGGTCGCGCATGGATCTCCCAGAACGGAGGCCAAGTGATGCACCTGGAAACCGATTTAACGCACCCACTGCCTGAGCTCGGTCTACTCCGGCAACATTTCGCCATTGATTACCAGCCGGTCTCCTTCCAAACGCACAAAGTGGAGCTCTGG
>DASRSU010000021.1:0-4489 GCA_035656295.1 Bathyarchaeia archaeon
CGGAGTTCCCTGATACAGTCTAGACCGTTAGACAGGGCTCTGCTGAAAACCTACAGCATAGAACTGCGAATCTCCACGAAGCCATTTTTTCGTAGAAATATTCGACAAGATACTCGACGGTCAGGACCCTGCCATCCTCACGCCGTACGTGGATATCGTACACAAGTGGGGCTTGAACCTCTGGGTTCCGTCTCCGAACGCAGTTGTCGCATTGAGACTTTGCTTCCGACAGCCCGAAGGGATAAGCCCGTTGAATGCGGTACGCCTAAACAGCTTCATCACACAAAACCGTCGCAGGATAAGTTTCAGACAAGTAGATGACATGATTCAACAGTGGGGGATGGAAGAACTGGTTAAACAAAACCTGACAATGCTTCACAAGATCCACAAGCAAGTAATACATGGAGAAAAGGAGCTCTCAATGCGCATCTGACCCCCGAATGAAAAGACGCTTTCAATCAACACAGCCCACGCGTGCGTGTCCTCTTTCATTGCGCTTTTTGCGGCGGGCAACCCCGCTTTCTTCCATCTCTCGACACACCCGATCAATGGAAGCGTCTTGAATGCCAATATTTGAGGGGGCTCTTGCACGTTCTGGGATCGAAAGGTTAATCAGTCCTATTAGCCAAATAGGACTACGACGAGTTTCTCATGCAGGCGAAGGTGGCAAGAAGGTATCAAGTGACAATCCCTGAATCTGTCAGGGAGAAGGCGCGAATATCTGTCGGGGACACTGTCGATGTCCGATACGAGGACGGTAAGGTCGTGTTGGAAAAGCTTGACGACAACTGGGAAACGGTCATGGCTGAAAGCCAGGGCTCCTGGGCAAAGCATCCCGTTTTCGGCAAGATGAAAAATAGTGTAGAGATTGTTCGGTTTCTGAGGAACAAGCAAGTTGAGAATCGCCGTTGATACTAGCATACTCATCAGCCATCTGAGAGGTGACGAGTTCAGCAAATCCACCCATAACTTTCTGAAACACACGCGTAGAGCACGACATCACCTTGTCATGTCCGACGTGGCCTATGCTGAACTCTATGCAGGCATTCATCTAGCTGACGACCCGGCTCTCGAAGAACGCCACGTCCAGAGACTTCTCTCTGTAAATAGGATTGAAACTAGGCTAACCGGCTCACTCGAAGTACCTAGGAGAGCAGGCGAACTTTATGCGAGATATCTCGAAAAGAAAGGAGGTGAAGTTAGACGCATACTACCAGACTTTCTGATCGGAGCCCACGCAGAACTCTACAGCGACCGGTTCATCACATGGAATCCACAAGACTTCAAGAACATTCTCAGAATCCAAGTTTCGACCCCGAACGATTTCGCTTCCTAGGATAAGCTGCGAATGATAAAGGAGTATTCTGGACAACAGCTATAAGGAATAATCATCGGTTTAGTATCGATCGTTCTTGTCCAGTGCGAAGAAATTGGTTAGCGGAGCGTGCGAATAGGTATTTGGGAATGTTCGACAGTTTCATCGACGATAAGTCCGTTTGTCCAAGATGCAAGTCTCCACAACATGACTGGCAAACCAAGGACTTGCAATCTTTAGGGGAAAGCTGGCACGTCGGTGATTTCTTCCAATACCATTACCTACGGTCTCTGACAAAGAGGGAGAAAGAAAGGATCATCAAAGAAGGCAGAGGAATAGTCAATTCAAAGGGCGAAATGATAATGCCCATGTTCACCCGCGGCCCATACATGTCAAAGCTTCCAATTGTTTCGAACGGCAAAGTAGAGGCGTACACAAGCTGTCGCAACAAGACGTGTGGTGCATGGCTTGAAGCCCTGGCCGTAATCAAAAACGGAAAATTTGTAGGAATACGGACCATTAAACCTAAGAAACTGGAGATTAGAACGAGGTCAACGGCCAAGAAGTGGAACGTCATGGATGCCGCGAGTAAATCGTGGGGTCACAAAGAAGCGAAAATGATAGCTCACAAGAAAGTAATAGCAAGATGAAAACGTGAAATCTAATACTGTTTTATCTCGGAATCGTACGTGTCTGTGCTGGGTCTTTCAATGGTAGACAAATCTAGAACGTTTCGGAAAAAACAAGCTCGATCCCCCGTTTCCAGCGACGCGTACCAGCGAAGAATGTCTCCAAGCGCCAGGGTTAGTCTTGCTGCCGACATGAGCTCTGTTGCTACCGAGATCATGATGGACAACATTCGCTACCACCGCCCTAGATTCTCAACGAAGAACGTCTTGGAGGAGGCTCGTAAACGCCTCTATCCTACGGGACAGTAGTTAGCCGCTGCCGAGTCGAAGCTTCAGCCAGTTTTTCAAATCACTAATCCTTCTATTGGACAAGAATGGCTACAGGTACGCTATTACGGGGGCCATGGCAGCGAGCTATTATGGCAGGGCCCGGACAACCCGCGATGTAGATTTCAGACTCCAGATCAAGAAAGCAGATCTAGACATTTTCCTCGGCCAGCTTGAAAACCATGGGCTCAAAGTATACAGGAATAGGATTAGACGACAACTATCCTCAGGGTACAATGTACTCGAACTCCAAGATAGCCGTTCACCCTACCGAGTAGATTTCATCATCGACAGCGTAAGGCTCACCGGCATACGCAAAGGCATAGCGTTTGGTCTCAGAACATTCTATGATACGCCCGAAACTCTGATACTGTCAAAGCTGCGAATGATTAAGGCTACAGTGTTGAAGGAGAAAGGCTACAAGGACACGGAAGATATCCGTGAAATTCTCCAGAATACGAGGGTAAACAAGACTCGCCTAGCTGCACTAGCCAGAGAGCAGGGCACCGAAGAAATTCTCAAACAGATTTTGCATAAAACCTCTGAACGCGTCAGAGGCCCGCAGATGATGTTGAAAACGGTCAAGGCAACGAACGCGCGTCGAGTTTTGAAACCAGCAAAACATGTTTTTCACAAGAAAAAAGGTTTCTTTTTCTAGAATGCTCGGGGGTGGCATTGTCACGCGTCCGAGCTTGAATGAAAGATCTTCTCAGGTGACTAGTTACGGCTCAGATCGTGATGGCTTCCGGGAATTTTTCGAAGTGAGGGTCTCCTGTCAGAATCTTTGATTGTCTCGTCCTGGCCGTGGCTGCGACGAAGGCGTCGGCGAGGGGAAAGTCTTTCTGGGTCCTTCGCTCCAATGCATGTATCTCTCCGGCCATCCTTGCAGTGGCCATGTCGACTGGTGGAACAGTTGAAGCATGTTCCAGCTCGGAGAGTGCCCGTGAGGGATCACGGTTTCCGCGTCGGTACTTGCTGACAATTTCAGCAATCGTGATCGGGCTTGTCACAATATTATTGTGGACATTGTCCACGATGTCCCGGACCCTGGCGCCTCTCGGGCTTCCGTCAAGGTACTCTATCCAGGCGTATGTGTCCACAACGTAGCTAGTCGTGGTCTTTCATCTCATCGTCAGCAGTGAAGGGCCCAATGCCCCGATCGATGCCGAAAAAGCTCTTCCGCGCTTTGTGGACTTCGATGTTTACTACTTCTCCGGGTTTGAGCCCTTCCTGTTCGGCGACTTCGCTGGGGATCGTGACGACCAGGCTTCCTCCAACCCGACGCACCTTTGCAAGAGCCATGTTTCTTGATTACACAACCAGTATTACGGAATATCATTCCATATTATATAACCATGACTCTACCCCCAGCTGACCAGGGTCGGAATTGATCCTCGCCGGACGGTATGAGACGTAACCATCCACACTACAATCAGCAACTGTCTCGGGGGTTGTCGAAACCTAGAGTCTAAGCCTGCATTCTAGTACAATCTTGAGCATATGCGGCGCTTATTCGTCTTAACGGGATAATATTCGTGTCAGCAAACGCTCGCGTCGCGAGGGACGGCTAACAAAGACCGCTGTATTCCAAAACATGGTAACGAGAGACTGAGCCCGCACGGGTTAAGTAGGTCCTCCCTTGATATTCGAGTCTGTACCTGGACTATTAGGCCGGCTTTGTCATAAATTGTAATAATGCACAGTTCAGGAATTCCAACGCATTGATAGGCTGTGTCTTGGCTAAGAGTAATCAACTAATGAAATCCAGGACGACTTGGAAGCCGAAAGTTCTACCTCCGTCCTGGGGCAAAATCCAAGACTATGATCGTGGATGGATCGCAGCTCTCATAGATTCTGAAGGTAGTCTCTGCATCAGGAAATTGAAAAATGGCGGTCTTTATCCGAATCTCCAAATCTGGAATACCGATCGAAGATTTCTCGAGCACGCTCAACGCATAATTGGGGGAACTCTTTGTGAAGTCAAGCCCAGTAATTCGCTTAGCAAGAAAAGAGTCTACCAACTTTCACTATATCAGACCCTTCTTATGTGGCTTTTGCCCCAAGTTGAATTGATCGTCAAAGCAAAGAGGAAGAGACAGGTCTTGAAGTTACTCAAGGAGAAAGGCGTAACATCTTGGGAAAGCGGATTGGATGTCCAAACTCAGCGAGAGGCTTTAGAAGTATAGGCTACCTTTGGTTTGTACCTACAGTAGACGAT
>DASRSU010000022.1:0-5851 GCA_035656295.1 Bathyarchaeia archaeon
CGGAGTTCCCTGATACAGTCTAGACCGTTAGACAGGGCTCTGCTGAAAACCTACAGCATAGAACTGCGAATCTCCACGAAGCCATTTTTTCGTAGAAATATTCGACAAGATACTCGACGGTCAGGACCCTGCCATCCTCACACCGTACCTGGATATTGTACACAGGTGGGGATTGGACCTGTGGGTTCCGTCTCCGAACGCGGTCGTCGCATTGAGACTTTGCTTCCGACAGCCCGAAGGCATAGGCCCGTTGAATGCGGTCCGCCTAAACAGCTTCATCACACAAAACCGTCGCAGGATAAGTTTCAGACAAGTAGGCAACATGATTCAACAGTGGGGAATGGAGGAACTGGTCAGACA
Organism: Bathyarchaeia archaeon; assembly: GCA_035656295.1. Classification (GTDB taxonomy): domain Archaea; phylum Thermoproteota; class Bathyarchaeia; order 40CM-2-53-6; family 40CM-2-53-6; genus 40CM-2-53-6. The sequence continues at coordinate 361 of DASRSU010000022.1, forward strand.
GAACCTGACAATGCTTCACAAGATCCACAAGCAAGAAATACATGGAGAAAAGAAGCTCTTAATCCGCGTCTGAAACTGGAACGAAAATACGCCTCCCATCAACACAACCGACCTGCGCCTGTCTCCTTCATCACACATTTTACAGCAAATATTTTCGACATTTCCGCACATATACATACGAGCAACGGGTGACACAACGTGACGATGTCTGGAAAACCTTACTTCAACAGTGTCAAAGACGTTTTACGTACAACAAGAAAATTTTAGACTCCTCTAGTATGGAAAAATCGCGCGTCCGAGCCCTAGCGAAAATCTCTCTGTACTAACGTTCGACCGGTCGGTTCAAGAATGGGTTCTAGGTTATATGGAAAGCTAGAGTCTAAGCCTGCATTCTAGTACATTCTTGAGTATATGATGAGACTATTCGTCTTAGTGGGATAATATTGTTGACCTACACGCGACAAATTGGACGCTTAGAAAGACCCCCTATCAAACGCCGTGACGTTCCGGATGAGGGTGGAGTGGTCGAAGTGGTTTTCCCGGTAGTGTCGTGGCTAGCGTGCTATTATTTCGACTCAAGTATTGTTCGGCAAATAGTATGATTCATCTTTCCATTCAGTCGTACACCTTGCTCCTGTGGCCCACGGTTAACAAGACTACTCGCTTCTCTCTTTCGATCACAGTGTAGATTATTCGGTAGTCGCCGATTCTGAGGCTGAGACCGTTCTCAAACTCTCCCCGCAATCTCTTACCCGGATAAGGGCTGGTCCTCCAGAATCCTGATCTGCTTGTCCACGCGTTGCTTTACGTCAGGCGAGAGCTTACGGAAATCCTTCTCGAACCGGCGGGTTACTTGGAGACTATAAGTCATGCGAAGAGCGGAGTTCCTTGGTGAACTCTCTGTATGATCTGACCCGGCCCTGTTTCAGATCTCGCATTCCCTCCCGGTACGCCTTCACCGTCCTCGGATTTTTTGCGACCTCGAGGGTTTCAAGAATCTCGTCCAGGATCTCTCTTGTACGCGTAAGCAATTCTAACTCTTCCTTACGAAGGATGGTGGCCAAAGACAGGATCATATGAAAGATGCGGGCTAATAGGCATTGTCGAACGGGTTTCCTTCACCTCATACAATCCGTTCCTATCGGCTAGCACGGTACTGTTCATGAAACCGTCAGAAACCCTGTTTTCCTTCTTCCAAAAGAAATCCTAATTTTTTATCCGCGGCCAAGACGGGACATTATCTCGCGGAACCGAGCCGGAAGAAACCCATGCACCACTTCTTCGCATAGTATTACCCTTCAGAGCTACGAAGCATGATACCGGACATAGATCACTGTACCTCCTAGACGTCCCTCGCCCTTAAGAGCAACCATGAAAGGAGATTATTCACGCATGGGGAATCGTTTAGAACAAGCCCTAGTCCTGGATCTAGAATCCACCTCTAATCATCCATGTTTTTCTCCGTTCAAATCCTCCTTCCAGGCCAATAGTCTGCAAAGACAACTAACAGCGATAACAAGCCCTGAACGCCTGGACAGGCGCATCATCCCAGCCAGATCAGCGATAACAGCATCAAGAGATTGATCGCAGAGACTCAAAAATCAAGGAGACCACCGGTCCCGGTTAGACAGTACAATCCGGGACAAAACCGCCCCTTCTCACTCAAGCAAAAGCTGACCATTGACCCCAAATGTTCCTTTCTGTACCTGTATTGGTCCCTGAAATCGTCCAGTCCAAGCCTGGACCAGTAAGAATCGGCTAGAACAGGCGAGACAGTGCATAGACCGGGGGTAGGGTGTATGCTGATCACGAGCACGATCTATCTCAAGCACCATCTCAGCCGTATCATTCGATCATCGCTATTCTTGACATCTCATAAATACGCTCCCTGACCGGCAACACGCGAAGACTTTGACACATGCGAAGAAGATACTCCTAATCCTAATCCTACCATTACTAGCACTAGTACTGCCGGCCGCGCATGCTCAGACGATCACCAACAATTGGACCGGAACCGCCTTCACAGGCACAGACCCCTACTATGGAGCACTAGTACACGCCTACAAGACCGGCACGACAGCCACATTGATCGTATCCATCCAGAACACCTTCCCACCTGGACCACCCGTACGCTACATGAACGTCACAAGCGTCATCTTCGCCCCAGACTGGGGCACAAACACGACCGTGACCAACTCACCGCCAATCCGCATCAACCCAGGCCAACAAGGCATCGTAACAGTCAGCATCACGGTACCCGCCACGACAGTAGCAACCAACCTCGTACGCCACTCCTACACCGTATACGTCACATACACGACACCTCCCCCCGGACCAGCAGGCGTCCAGACAACCAGCATCGGCCCCACCGACGATTTCGCTGTCTACTCAGTCGACCAAGCCGCCGATATCGCATTGATCCAGCAATACGCCCTGACCCTCAGCTCATGTCCCTCACCCGCATTCAAGAGCTCTGAAGCCGTCTCGCTCTGCCTGCAGGCCGCCTCCCAACTCGTCCAAGGGGCCGTCCTATACTCAACCGGCAACTTCACAGGCGCAAAAACCCTCCTCCAGAACGGAGCCAGCCTCTGGAACCAGGCCGTCTCCACTGAATCCTCGAAAGGGGCTAGTATACAACAAGCAACAATCCAAGGCAGCCAAGCAGCAATCCAAGCTAGTCAGGCAGCAGTCTGGGCCAGCTATGGTAGCCTACTGCTTGGTGCTGGTGCTCTAGTCGGAGCTGTAGCCGCGCTAGTCTACGCGCTCAGAAGATTCAAACCTCCCAAAGCCTGATCTACGACTAGGATCACAACCAACCCCTCCTCCTCTTTTTTACTGAGTCCGCAACTTTTCCTGTTCCTTTAGTCACAGGGCCAAGTTACGATCGGCTTAGCTAATCCCTGCCTCATCCTTGAACCAACCGCATGGTCCTGATCAAGAGTCAGAATTTTTGTTGCCATTGAAAGATACGAAGCTAGTCTCACTACCAATCCTCTCGCTCCTCGGCTACAGGATCATCTTCACGCTAGTACTAGTCAGCGCACTACTACCGATCGACGTCAGCCTCTTCCAAGCCCTCAACAGTCTAGCCAGCCCAAGGTCGAGCCTAAACCTGAACCCTTCTCAGCTGCTTCTACATCTGCGCAAGCCCGAGCCTATTCATAGTCAATCTAGTACGCAAGACACTGGAACGCGTAAACGAATAGCGTGCAAAACGGCCCCCTGCCATAATGGTAAAGGTACATTTTACCTGTCAAAAGGGTACATCTTGTACCCCATCCAATCATCAACCAAGCCCATTCCAGGCTTAGACCAGCAGACACAGCATATTTCAAAGGAAATCGAAAAAAGGTAGGGGTGGGGTCGACCAGAAATCATCAGCGAGATCCATTCAACCCCGGCCTACGCCCGCTCCCGGCCATACCCTGAACCGCCCGTACACAGGACAGCGAGCAAAGCCACGCTCGAACATGACGCGAAAACGAGGCCAGCAACGAAGAAGCCCAGTGGACCAGTCATCCACGGCAACGGGTTTAGCGGAACATTCCATGGAGCCGGGTTCGGCGGAACATTCCACGCCCAATGCGCCATGACACTAGCCACGTCAAACAAGCCCACTACTAGTAGCGTCAACCCTGTCCGTCCCAGCATCAGCAAGGGAACAAGCATCCAGACCAGATACATGGGATGCAACTCCCGAAGCGGCAAAAGCCAGACAAGCAACCCGAGCAATACAACCTCCACAGGCCCAATCTTCTTCGCATTCCACCAAACAAAACCCAGCCCGACGACAAACAATGACACGGTACAGGCAACCCATACATAGTTCACTAGCACACTCGAAACAGTGACATTCCAGAGATGCGGCAGTGCGCCGTAGAACAGGTTCAACAACGTAAAGCTGGCCTTGCCATCATCTCCATTTTGCAGATTGAAACCCAGGAAGGATCGCGAGTATCCTGGAATCCAGAAAGGCAACACCAAACCCAGAACTAGCAAGGCCCCGACAGGAAGTATCGCTGGTAGAGACTTGTAGAGGCTGTTCCTGCGAACGAGCCAGACCGCGACGAGGATGATCGAGAGAATCGGGTGGACCTTGAAAATCGTAGCCAACCCCAGCAATGCTAGTCCAATGCCGAGCCTGTTCTTTGTCAGCACGAAGAGCGATGTTGCAAGTATGAATATTCCAAAAATGTCGCTGTGGAAGAAGAAATAGTTCAACGACGAAATAGAAGGATCAAGAAAGAACACCATAGTCGACAATAACATTCCGGTAAATGCAACTTTCCTCGCACGGAGCGTGAGAAAGATCAATACACCACTTCCAAGCTCGGCCAACATACCCGCAACCCGAATGTTCCAGGCTATCACAGCAACGGAAGCGCCGCCTGTCACTCGAATGATCAGTGCATCAACAAGTAAAAGGAGCGGCGGATAGGGAGACGCGTAGGGCATTGTCGAGTAGGGGTTCTGGCCCTTCAGGAGCATGAGGCTCTTCGGAATATCCGAGCCCAGCAAGTCGCTTCCAGGCGCGCCGATGAACAGCCAGTTCAGCTTCAGCACTATGGCCACGGAGAAGATTGAGGCGAAGAGGATCATCGAATGTTGCGCTAGCAGACTGTACACTAGGAGCCGGTTCTCAAGTAGTCCGATTCTGCGAGTCGTAGAGCATCGTCTCGCAGGGGTCCAGTTATAGCCTGTGTAGAATCATGGAATCTAAGACCGCGTACTAAGTCCTGCGGAGTCATTCTATTCCGACTTTGAAGTAGTCTTCCCATCGGTCCCACTTGCGAGGATCAAAACAATGGCCGTGGACGTACCGGCGCTGCGCCACAATGCTGAGGCCGACCAGCCCAGAGTAGACGATGGCGACCCCGGTCCCTGACCTGATCATTGCGAATAATCTTTCCACATTTTTCGCAGACATATTGCTCAATATTCTCTGAACTCATAAGCCCGCTCCCGGAACATTGTCCAACGAGATCCAGCAATCCAGCGCATTTCAAATCTCCTATCGCTCTACGGGGAATTCTCGTACTTCCCCAAGGCGAGCAATGCAAATCACCACTGATTTCTTCCACGGAGTGGGCCTAGGCCACGCTTGGTTCGCTCCTGTTTTCTAGATGTAGGTGAGAGACTCGATGGAAATGTGCCCTGATCCGGGAAACATGCACGAGACTTTCAGGTGCACCTTATGTACGCTTGAAAATGCTCTAATATGCACCGTGAGTTTTCTCGATCCTCGCAGACCATACGGCTGGAATCGGGATTGTCGCCTATAATCAGCCAGTCCAGTGAATACCTTCTAGAAAAAAAGTTCCTGCAAAAATCATCTGTTCTCGTGAGGGAAAGGGGACAAAACCGCCCCTCTCCATTTAAAGAAAAGATGACTATTGACCCGAAATGTTCCTTTCTGTACCTGTATCGGTCCCTGAGATCGCCCGGTCCAAGCTTGGACCGTTAGAAATCGGCTGGAACAGGCGAGACGAGG
>DASRSU010000023.1:0-7121 GCA_035656295.1 Bathyarchaeia archaeon
AGAGGCGTCAAGCCCGAGGCCTGAATCTCTCCAATCAGTGGAAGAGATATCTTTCCATCAGGACGAACAGGCAACTCTTGCGAAATCTCCTTCTCTTTCCAAACATCAACCTCAAGGACATCGCTAGCGCCGATGATGTATTCGTTGGGCGAAATTGGAGACACAGATACCGGCGGCGTGATCGAGTCTGCCTTTGCCGGCGGGTCGTTTTTCGGCTGGGGCGTCTTGGGGGTGCTCTTTTGGCTCTGCGCCATCGCGATCCCAAACGCCAGGCCGACCAATGTCCCGAGAAAAATTCCTTGTTTCAAGAATTTGAGCGTTGCGCAAATCATAACCTCTCCTTCAGATCCAAAAACTAATCATTGCTGAGTTCGTGCGGTTGAGGGCCATTCGCATTTCTGCGGGCTGGCACACCAGCTTCTTTCAACTTATACAGCAGTGCTCGATAGCTGATGTTCAGCGCACTCGCAGCCCGTTTCCGGTTCCAGTTGTGAGTCTGCAGAATTTTCAAAATGATTTTGCTTTCAAATTCGCGCATCGCCTGCCGTGTGACTTTCTTCAAGGAGATGGACCCGTTCACCGGAACATCGGGAATAAATGAATGCGTTCCGCCCCCCGCGAGTTCGACCGAAATTGCATCCTCGGATCCTAGGATGACGTACCGTTTAATCAGATTTTCAAGCTCGCGAATATTTCCAGGCCAATGGTATCGTTGCATCATGTCCAGCTTCCGGTTGGAAAGCGGCCGGGTAGGCCTGTTGAATTTCTCGCTGTAAACTTCGCGCAAAAAATCACAGATGACCGGAATATCTGCAGCACGTTCCCTGAGGCTTGGCAGTTGGATGTTGACCACATTAATTCTGTAATAGAGATCCTGGCGAAACGACCCTTGCTCGATCTCCTCTTCGAGATTCCGATTTGTCGCGCAAATCACGCGTACTTCAACTTGTTTGTCTTCTTGTCCGCCAATGGGACAGAATTGCCCGTCTTGTAGCAACTGCAGCAGTTTCGCCTGAAGCCCGGGCTCAAGTTCAGCGATCTCGTCTAGAAAGAGGGAGCCACCTTGAGCCATCTCAACTCGGCCGGGCTTTGTTCCGTTTGCTCCAGTGAAGGCACCTTTCTCGTATCCGAATAACTCGCTCTCAACAAGCGTCCCGGGAATCGCGGGGCAGTTGACTTTCACGAATGGTCCGGACTCCCAGGGAGAATGTGTATGAATCATTCTGGCGATAATTTCTTTTCCGGTCCCGCTCTCTCCTTGAATCAATACCGGTATGTTGGCGGGGGCGACCTTTTCGAGCTTCTGCCGAATGAAACGCATGGCGTCGGACCGGCCGAACACAACCTGGTCGGGAGGCACGGTCATATTCGTTTCTGCACCCAATCGACCAGCACCTGAGCGTGTGATCGTACTCACAGACACCATCCTATCGGCGAAGGCATAACATTGCCCTCTACTGACTGCAGGTCCTTGCACAGCAAAAACCAATATAGGAGCGAGCGTGAGACAATTTACAAGATTCACTTGCGCAATTGTAAGCTACCTATATTCAATACATTACGAGACAGAAAGGCTCTGGACTGCAGGGCGGGCTTGTTCAGCTGCGACAAACTAACTTAACCATAATCACACGCTATGGGAAAAGAATTGCACTCTTCGGAAGCCCTTTTCCCAGAATTCCCCTGCCGGTCGTACCACGTTGTTAAGCCTATTCAAATTTGCCCTTAAAAGCCCAATAGCGAAGTTTCGAAGGCAGCTGAGCAGCTCAGGGGAATTCGCAATCAGCTGACAGCCAGTGCCGTTCAGCGACGAGCATTGGTGGAACTTATGAAGCTCTGGGCTGAGTTCAAAACCAAGAATTTGGCGAACCTCAACGCGGAACTGACGAACGCAAATCTGCCGATCATTAACGTCGGATCTACCCAAGCGCGTGAAGATAAATGATTCGCTGAACCAAAACGCGGTAATTATTTCGACCAAGAACCAGTCAAGCTTCAGATGCGTGTCGCTTCACCGCGAATGATGTCGTAGCGCTCAATTACGGCCGCGACTCCTACATTCGACTGGGGAGCCACTTCTTCTTTCCTGTCTACTCGAACAACTCGACCGTGCGCCCGAACAAGTACTTCGGTCCCGCGCGTGATCTCCGCGGGAAGAGTCAGCGTGAAATCCAATTCAGTCCCAGGCGCCATATCTTCGCGCAGCGTAAAATAAACTCCACGCGTTGAAATATCGCGCGTTTGCCCATTGTGCGGTGCAGATTCTTTTTCCACAGGGAGATGCACAATCACGGGAAGAGATAGATCATAGCGGCGAGCCAGGCGGCGCTCCGTCATCCCCAACGCTCCTCTCCAGTCTGCTTTGCTGGAAACCCCCACCCAGGAAGCAATAACGCAGCAATCCGACTTCCAAACAATATATATCTAAGGATTTAGGCCCATTGTCTCAAAACCAGGGACGATTCAATTCCGAATCTGCATCGAGAGACTCGGAATTCTCGCTTTTTGATTCATCCAAGCCCTTTCTTAACAACGCCTCACACAACCTCTTAAGTCACCAAAGAAAGCTGAATACTTTTGCCAAAAAGTGGCAAAAGAAACAAGAACAATTTCTATAGTGGATTCCAAACTGGATAGTACTAAGCTCGGGAACTTCCAGCCTAGTTCACTGAATATGCAAGCCGTTGCAGGGGTTCTAGGACTCTTATCCGGATGTGATGGATGCACCCTGCGGTGCACTCGTGCGCGCTCCTTTCCGTGGATCAAGATTGAACTGCCGCATCTTATAGAGCAAAGCCTTGTAGCTAATGCCTAGCATCTTGGCGGCGTCTTTGCGACACCAGTTTGTTTTCTCCAGCGCATCTGCAATCGCTTCCATTTCCGCCTCGTCCTTCAATCCGCGAACGAGAGCCTTCAGCCCTTGTTCCTTCGGAAGGGGAGCCGCTTCTCGCGGCGTCATTCGTTGCTGTGCCTCCGTCAATTCGAGAAGTTCGCGCAAGCTGCCTTCGTCATCCTCCAGGATCACATACCGCTTGACGAAGTTCTCCAGCTCGCGAAGATTTCCAGGCCACTGGTAGCGCAGGGCGGCTTCGAGGATGTGGGAAGAAGGTTGAGGCGCACTCTTCTGAAATTTTTCGCTGTACTTGACCAAGAAGTGCCGGAAAAGCATGGGAATTTCGTCACTGCGTTCGCGCAAGGGCGGAACGTGCAGCGAAAGCACGCTCAACCGATAATAGAGGTCTTCGCGAAACTTTCCCGATCGCATAGCCTCCTGCACCGGAACGTTTGTCGCAGCCAGCACTCGCACGTCCACTTGCAGAACCGACCGGCCACCCAGTCGCGAGAATTGGTTGTCTTGAAGCACATGCAAAAGCTTGGCCTGCAGATGTGGGCTCATTTCCGCAATTTCGTCGAGAAAAATTGTCCCCTTATTGGCAAGCTCAAATTTCCCTGGTTTGGCGCGCACCGCGCCCGTGAAAGCTCCTTGTTCATAGCCAAAAAGCTCCGACTCAAGGAGTTCGCCGGGCAGAGCCGCGCAATTGACTTTGATGAACGCTTGATTCCGGCGCGACGACCTCAAATGCAGCATTCGGGCGACAACTTCCTTGCCTACTCCGCTTTCGCCGCTGATAAATACAGGGACATCGACTGGGGCGATTTGCAGGATTTGCTGGCGGATCTTGATCATCTGGGAACTTGCAGCGAGGAAGGAAAGATCCTCGGTCAGCTGATCGCAGTATTCCCGCAGAGCCTGATTCTCGGCTCTGAGTTGTTTCTTCTGGCGGCATTTCAGCAGAGCCGCGTCCAGTTCTGGCTTTTCAAATGGCTTCGTCAGGTAGTCATGAGCTCCAAGGCGAATTGCTTCCACTACAGTACTCACTTCATTCAGACAAGAAAGCATAACCACATTCAAACTGCGGTCCATCTGCATCAATCGGCGCAGTGTCTCGAGCCCATCCATCTCGGGCATGAGTACATCCAGAATGACAAAATCAGGCTTCGCGCCCCCGCCGATCATGTCCAACGCATCGCCGCCACTCGGCGCAACGTCCACGTCGAACCCGTCTACCTCTAGGAGGGTCTGCAAGTATTTCCGGATACTCGGTTCATCATCCACGACTAAGATCTTTTCCTTAACCGTGGTCGTTTTGACTTCTTCCACTGACATTTCATGCATGGCCATGTGCCTCGATTTTTGTTGGTAACAGGAAATTGAAAGAACTCCCCCGTCTAGGTTCGCTCTCCACCCAAATCTTTCCGTGGTGTGCTTGAATCAATCGTTTCGTGATCGCGAGCCCCAATCCCATGCCTGAAGAAGACGGATCCACACGGGCAAAATCTTCAAATATCTCCTGATGATATTCCGGCGCAATCCCCTCGCCTGTGTCGCTCACGGCCACCATGACGCTATTGGCTTGTGGTGGTCGCGAAGACCGGCGTTCGAGTGGCGTCGCCACCAGGGAAGTCCTGCGCTCCCAGAAGTGAGGCTCGGCTCGCAGACTTACCTTTCCTCCAGACGGCGTATGCTTCAGCGCGTTATCAACCAAATTGGTTACGCACTGTTGGATCTTAGGATAATCAAACTTGAAAACTGGCAATTTCGTATCCAAGAAAATCTCCAAATGGACATTAGCTCGTTGAAAAGATCCTTTCCATCGCACTCCCACATCGTTTATGCAATCCTTCAGATCATTGTCTTGAAATTGCAGGACAAGTTTCCCGCTTTCCAAAGCTGTGTAATTCAAAAAGGTCGAAACCAATCGTACCAGCCGGTCGCAACTCTGTTTCGACTCGTGAAGAATTTCTCGCTGCTTCTCGGACAGACTGCCAAGTGAACCGGATAGAAGCAAATCGTAATATCCCTTCATCACAGCCAATGGAGTCTTGAGTTCATGGGCGGCTGAACCGAGGAACACAGTCTTCTGACGGTTCACCTCTTGCAATCGAAGGTAGGCGGCAAGTAGATTCCGGTATGTGATCTCTCGTTCTTGCAGGAGATCCTGCACCTTTCGTTTCATCTCTTCCTGATCTTCGAACGCTTGTTCCGCTTCAAGATCGGCGAAGACTATCAACCAGTCCGTTTCTGGCAACCAGCGAACCCGTGCCCGTGCTGCACCATCTGCAGACTGAATTCGCAAGCTGACTTCCTGTTCGCCTCCTTCGAGTTGCCCGATCACTCCTTCTGCATCCACATGCAAGATGTCCCGGAACAAGTTTGGTTGGGACGATTCCTCGACATCTTTCAAATGAAAGAAAGTGTGCGCATGTAGATTCGTGTGGAGAATCCGCCCGCTCCAGTCGGCGACCAGCAACGGCCTGTTCAAAGCATCCAGAAGGCCGGTCATCAGCCGGAACAAGTTGGTTCCCGATACTCTTGATTCGACCGTTAGAGATCTGTTCAATCCGGCGCCCTTCCGCGCTAGTCTGCTAGATAGGAAAAAAAATTCCGCAATTCACTTTAGGGGGAAGAATCTTACCCCGTGATGTTGGCAAACGCCTCCGGAAGAGTCAATGGTAAATGCGTTCCTATTGCACTAAAGCTGCAAACAAATTCCGATTCTATGTACTATCCCAAATCCCATATCCGTATGCAGCAGATTGCACCACTAACTTCATGTTTATAGAAGACATAGAGCCATTAAATTCCAGAATGTCTTGCACGCAAATTGCTCATACTGAAAGTACTAATACTCGATTTGAAGTACTGGGGGCGAGGTTGGTTTCGCTGGCAAATGCGGTTACAGTTGTTCCTTTAGACCGACGCCGGTCGCAGCGGATTCGGCTGCAAATCCCGATTTTTGTCCGGAGCCTGAATCATCGAGAGGTTGAGTTTCTTGAGTTGGCTAAGACTCTAGATATCAGTAATTTAGGGGCAAAACTCATTGGCCGCCTGCCTCTTCGTTGTGAAGACATCATATCTCTGACGATCCCTGCTCCTATCCCAACTTCTCCGGAGCTTGGTGGATCCGGCACCCCTCCTATACAGGCGCGAGTGTTGCGACTCGATGTAGGTGGAGAAATGGAAGTTGCTGCAGTCGAATTCCTCCGACCCTTGGATTGAGTCCAAGTTAGCTCGAATTAAGCCGGAAAACCTTGCTGAAGAAGAAAAGTACATAGTGGAAATGGAATTCTCCATCATTTCTTTACCTATCGCTCGGTAATGAGATTGCACCTCCCTCCGCTAGCCAACGTCCTTGATTTCAATGAAATATGGAGTTCCTGGTTTCGAGAAATAGCTTGAGCAGTGGCACGGCCATTGCTAAGATGACGGTGTCCCCGCACGATTACCGTTTCCAGGACTGAAACCTGGCCTGAGAAAGTACAGCTGAAACCCCGATGCCCCAGCCGGCGGAGACGAATAGACCCTCGTCGCAACCCGACGATTCTTTCTTTGACCTTCTTGCGGAGACGCTCGAAAACGTCGAAGAATCGGTCCGCGGACCATTTCTGCAACAGTTCTTCAAGTCCATTGCCCGGATTGATTTGACGCCAACCCAAAGCCTTGAGCACTGGAATCAAATTCTAAAACGACGAATCGAACTCTCCGAGAATTTGGGAAGACGTGTTTCCCTGAGGACCGCACTGATTGATGTTCTCGCCTCCACGAGTTTCATGCGCGTGCCGATATTGATGGAGTACGAGGAGTTCAAGAAGCTCCAATTGAATGCTGCGACGGATGCGCTGACGGGACTGCACAATCGCCGGCTCTTTGAAGAGTACACCGACAAAGAACTCAACCGCGCCATGCGTTATGGACAGCACCTTGCGCTCGTGCTACTTGATCTCCACAAACTCAAGCAAGTCAATGATCGCCACGGACACCTCCAAGGCGATCAAGTTCTTCAACTGGCGGCGACAACCTTGCGAAAGAGCTTGCGCGCCTCAGACTTTGCATTCCGCATCGGCGGAGACGAATTTGCTCTGCTGCTCCCGCAGGCAGATCCTGAGCAGGCGGCAGTTCTCTGCGACCGTCTCCGGACAAATTTTGAAGCGGATTTGAGCCCTTTGAAACTGGGTGTTGCCGTCACGCTGGACTACGGGATCGCGGTGCATCCGCAGGATGGAGATTCAAAGGAAGCGTTGGTTCGCCTTGCGGACCAGCGACTCTATCAATTAAAAAA
>DASRSU010000024.1:0-11583 GCA_035656295.1 Bathyarchaeia archaeon
TAGGGCGTTGAGTATTGGTACAAGACTCCGGAACCATCTCCAGTACGGGTTAGTCTCAAAATAACGGTTCAAGGATTGCAGGTAATTTTCGTAGTCCTGCTCCTTCGTGGTGTTTGCCAGCATATTAGGTGCTAGAGGAAACCGAAAACCGATCTCGAAGATCCCGCGGTCATTCTGGAATTCTTTGAAAGAAGGGTTCAGCCCGACAGTAACGACCCTCCTCTCCGACTGAAAATATCTAGGAGAATCACCAAAATACAAGATGGGCATCGACGGTCTTATTACAAAACTTTCTCGCGCAAGCCTTTCGAAGATCTTCCAAGCGGTCTTAGCATGCTTGATTAGAGGTGTAGACATGAGCGTGAAGGCCTCCAACCTCTCAATGTCCATCGGACAATACACGCGTCCTTATGATGCTAAGCTTAAGTGCATGAAAAATCTGTTCAAATGCTGAAACTGCCATTGGAAATGCAGCTTCCTAGACATCACTCGCAAGTTTTCAGTCAATCTCTGATAATAGGTGCCACAGCCAAAGAGATTTTCAGAAGCCTACTCGAAGCAAGCCAGTACAAAGTATACCCCTTCGGCTACGAAAGCTCACTTTCCTCGCTCAAGATGCACATCTGGGACAGTCATTTCCAAGACTCCAACGAAGTTGAACGGATCCGCTCCATGCCTGATTATGTTGTATCTTCAGAGAAAGGTCTGAAACTCGTGGAAGTGAAATTTCGCAAACGGTCAGACCGTGAGGGGCATCCGGGAGTCTACGTGAAAAATACAGACCTTAATCGATACAGACGATACTGGGCAGAATCCGTCATCGCGCTGATCAGCCCCTTTGGAGATCGCTTCTTCTGCCAGGACGTTGACAACCTCATCCCCGGTTCACAAGATACCAAGTGGTTCGATTATGGCGACTTCTAAGCTCTTCGTGAGGTCTATCCTGAAACAAGGGACAAACTCAAAGCCTTCGGAGTCGCAGTGGACAAACTTGGAACTCTCTGGGACGAACAGAAAGCGTAGCCCTTACGACCTGCCCATGCGTCTTTTCGCTACTTTCTTAGGAATTCATCTCAACCAATGTCCACAACTCGAACAGTATTCTCCTTGGTGCGGACCTCTGGTTCGTATCTCTATCGCCGCTCGCTTACCGCAGAACTTGCACTTAGCTCAAGCCCTTGACCGTTGTCCTTCTCTTTTTGAGGCAACTCGCATTAGCCCTTGACCTTAAGATATTCCTGGCATATCGTCTCCACGATCAAGCTTAGTTCAGTTATCGAGTTGAAGGTATCAATTCGAATGGATCGGCTGCCGTTTCTTACGAGAAACACATGACCTTGCTGGGGTGGTCTTCGCCCCAGAATCTGTATGAGAATGTTGGGGCGTTTCTTGGGATCTGCATTGATAAATCTCCTCGCTCTCTTCTTGATTGTATCCCTGATTAGCTTCGTCTCCATGAATTGGACTCCGCATTTCTAATTGTTATTCAGCGATGAAGCGTTTCAACATGTTCTCCTTGTCCTTAAAGTCAGGGCAAACTGAAGCCAGCAAATACTTGAACCGCTTGGAGTGGCTAAACTCTCTCAGATGAACGAGTTCGTGTAGAACCACATAGTCAACAAGCTCGTCGGGTAAAGCAGCGAGCTGCCAGTTGAAGACGAGTCTACGATCCCTTGTGCAGTAAGCCCATTTTCGCATGCCCATGACGACAAAATCATTGAAGGAGAGCTTGAACCGCCCGCTGAACTCCCGTAACTTCTCGCGAATTATCCTTTCAGTCTCATTGGTCATCCAGTCCTTTGACATGCCTTCCTGTTCACGATATTCGCCTCTGTAGAGGATGCGCCTACCGTCAAAAATCCGTTTGCTGTTCACTATCTGATCGTATTTCCTCTCGATCCAACCCATCTTTCTCTTCAGAAGTCTCGACACATCGACCTTGGACGTTGATGGCACAGAAACCTCAAGCTTCAGGTCCGGAGTAAGCTTCAATCGTACAGTCTTCAAGTTGGAGTTCTCACTTAGAACATACTGAATCTTTCGATGCCCGACATGGATAGTGCTGGATTCAGTCATTGTAATTCGCCACGAATTTCATCAGCTCGTCGGTCAGAGACGCGATTCTGTCCGTCTTCATGCCAGTCGGAGAAAACCTTTCGAAGCAAGCGTCAAAAACAACGCTCTCGACCTCCTTCACGACGCCACTATTCTTCTGCCAGCCGCTAAACGTCTTGGTCTTGACGCGACTGGTAAGTTGTTTCACGAATGGAATGAGGTCTTTCTCGGCTACCCCAGATTCGTATTTCTTGGCGACATTGAGCAGAGCATATTCTTCCTTTGTCACTCCAAGCTCCTTCGTCTTCTCTTCGATCTCAGCGACCTCCTTTGCCATCGTCTCAAGTTCGGCAAGCATTTCTGCGTCGTTGCGTTTCTTCAGAATCCTGTCGAGTCTCTGGCTGAGCGTCTCGAAGATCGGGTTTGTCTGAATGTTGATTCGGATATGGTGTTCCAGGGCACGTTTCATGTCCATGACTTTCTGTTCTCTCGTGTAGCCCTGATTGTCCAGACTCTTCAGGTAGTGCTTGTCGATCTCGAAGGTTGGGAGAACAACTTCGATCTTGTCGAGGAGAAGCTTGTCCTTGATGAGCTGCTTTGTCTTCTCCTGATAGTCTGAGAGGTCCACGCCCTTCTTCCGGTTCTGAAGCTTGTTGTAGCCCTCGTTGACTTCGATCAGCCAGGTGTATTCGGGAAGATAGTCCTTCAAGAACGGGTCGGGTGCAATGGTTTCGTAAAGACGCTTCGCCTTCGACAATTTAGCTTTGAACTCTTTCAGGTTCTTCTCGTCATCAAGCACTCCAAACGCCTTGAACAACAATTCTCTCGAATCATCCCTCCCGATTCCAGCAAACATCGTACCCATAGCAGAGAGAGTTTTGGTGAACTCCTTCTTCAATTCGTCAAACTTGTACGCCACGCCCTCGATGTCCTTCTCCTCAAAGTTCAGCGCCTTCTCCAAGTTCTCGAAAATGCCTACATAATCGACAATGAGACCAGCTTCCTTTCCAGGAAATGGTCGGTTAGTTCTCGCGATAGCTTGAAGCAGCTTATGGTCTTTCATCGGCTTGTCCAAGTACATGACCTGTTCAGCTGGAGCATCGAACCCAGTGAGCAGCATGTCCGTCACGATGAGTATCCGTGGATTCTCGTTCTGTTTCTGGAAAATACTGCTCGCAATATTGAGCTGATCCTCCTTGGGCATGTGGAATTTCCGTAGAAGGCCATCGTCATTTTGTCCAGGCGTATAGATGACAGTGGAATATTCGGGCGGAAGATACTTGTCTATAGCTTCCTTGTAGAGTGCGCAGGCTTCTCTATCCACGGCAACAATCTGCGCTTTGAAACCGTCTGGAACTATGTGGGTCTTGAAGTGTTCCGCAATGTCGCGGGCTATCTTATCGATCCGGTCTTTGGACTTGAGAGCGTTCTTCAGCCTCGCACTGGTCGCCAGCACCTTTTCCTGTCTATCCTCATCTAATCCTCTTGTCTTGTCAAAGAATTCCTCGTCGAGGACTCTGCTGGGGAGCCTGTATTCTTGCGGTCTTGCAAGATAGTGAATAGGGACAGTCGCACCGTCGCGTATTGACTGTTTTATCGAGTACTTGTCGAGATAAGTCTCGCCAGCGGGTGAGAACGTTCTGAATGTGCTCTTGCCCAGTGGTCCCTTCTCGATGGGTGTTCCGGTAAACCCGAAGATTCGTGCGTTGGGGAAAGCGTTCCGTAAGGAAATGCCGAGTTTACCGTATTGTGTTCGATGAGCCTCGTCCACGAATATGATGACATTTTCTCTCTGGCTAAGGACCTCGTCAATCTCCTCGAACTTCTGAATGGTTGTAATGAGTACCTGCCGCGTGTCCTTCTTCAGTTTGTTGACTAATTCACGAGTGCTCTCTACAGGCTTTTCAGTGTAGGGCAGATCGACGTTTCCAAAGGTCTTACCGTGCTGAGTTTCAAGCTCAAGCCTGTCTACTATGACCAGAACGGTTGGGTTCTGAAGGGCAGAGAGTTTTTTCAGCTTCCACGCGGCGAATAGCATGGTAAGCGTCTTGCCAGAACCCTGGGTGTGCCAAATTAACCCGGTCTTCTTGTCGCCATCGAGGACCCTCTCTACGATTTTGTTGACAGCCGCCATTTGTTGCTGCATTGCAATCTTCTTGGTGAGCTTCTCTCCAGCCTTCTCGAAGACTATGAAGTTGGAGATTAAGTCGAGAAGAATCGTCTTGTGGAATATGCCCTTCACCGCGGCTTCCGTGGGATCAGTTATCCTCTCATTATTCCAGTCGAAGAGCTTCTGATAATCATCCGGCGTTATCCATCCATACTTGAAATTGATACCGTCGGTGGGGCAGACAAACGCCAGATACTTGATGAGCTGTGGAGCATCTTTTGCATATCTTCGAATTTGCTTAATTGCTTCGTGATAATCTAGCAGCTCACGTGTAGGGACCTTTCCTTCAATGTTAACGAGTGGAATCCCGTTTACCATCAAAATGATGTCGGGCTTGACGTTTTGGTATCCAGCGAACTTGAACTGGTTAGTCACGACAAAGACATTATTATGGGGATTGTCGGCATCGATGAGCTTGATGCTAGTCGCTTTCTCTCCAGGCTTGAGTATGAGGCTTCTTTCACCTTTGAGCCATTCTACAAACTCCTTATTGCCACCGATGTCGTTAGAAAGTTTTCTGAGTCCGTTGATTACTTTGTCAGCATCTTCATCTTGAACAATGGCGGGATTTAGCCGCTTGAGCGCTTGTCTCAGAGAGACAGTGTCAAAAGGATCTTCAATATCCCGCCTCAGATCATCTGACGAGACATACTTCCAGCCTAACTCTTGAAGCCAATCGATTACTTTCTTCTCTACGACATTAAACTCTGTATAGACCATTCAATTCACTTTGACCTTAACTTTTCCAGCGAAAAGAACTTGCATCAAGCCCTTTTTGAGCCGTTGAATTCGTTCATTGTAATTTCTCTCCAAGATCATGCTCGCATCGAGCGAAGCGAGTCTTTTGGCAATCTCTTTTTGTTCTGATAGTGAAGGAATAGGAACCGGTAATTTGGACAGGATGGATCCGTTGATTTTCAACATGCTCCCGCTCGTCCCTCTGGCGTTTCTTGTTAGGTACTTGCGGGAGATAGGATGCCTCAACCATGCTTCAAGAAAGATATTGTCAACCCTTGCCTCATCGACCCTAATCCTCATCATTAGGTCAGGGTAAGAGCAGTTCGCAGGGATTCCGAGATACAGACCTGATAGTCCAACTAATTCACGAGTATTTGAGCGACTTACCAGTATGTCGCCCTCTCTCAATCGGCATCGATCTACATTTGCGTCGCCGAGAGGAGTGGGCTTAATTTGGTCAGGTCGAAATCCATCCGCTGAAACAGCAGATAAGGTCAACACCCATTTGCCGGTTTCCGCTCTCGGACTTCTCGGGGAGTAACCATTGCGTATAGGCTCAGTAAGAACGTCAGCCAGCTCGACAACAGACCAATCATCTGGGATCGCCCCGATTTCCTTCTTCTTGAAATTAGCATGTCCTATTCCCTTGGTCAGAAGTTGCTGTGTGAGTCCTTTCCTGAATTGTTGAGTTGTTGCTATGATTTGGTCAGTCTTATGAACGACCTCGTCAACACTTCGTAGTATTTCGCCAATTTTTCGTTGTTCATTGAATGGAGGTAAAGCGATTTCAAAATTAGAAAGGTCGTCGAAAGTTAACTTCGCTCTTATGGAAATGGAGGAGAACTTTCTGATTTGCTCTTTCGCTAATTTGCTTTTCAAAAAGTAATCCAAAAACTCAGGATCTATGCCATTCTTTACTTCGAAGACCGTGTAAATGGGACTCAGAAGTCCCTTGTCGTAGTCTCTCAGAAGCCCGATGGATCCCACATTTATTCTCGATGGATTGAAAGCGAACTGACCCTTCTTAACGACAAGATAGTTGGTCAGATTTTCGCTGTGAATTTTCTTTGTGAAAGTCTTCTCCTGCGGTATGATCCCTCGGTTATTTGTGACGCTTAGAACAATCATTTTTTCGTTCGTTGAATTTCGCAACTTGACCTGTTCTACGAATTCTCCGAACTCGGATAGTTTCCATTCTGAGGGTATGACCTGTACTGGTGAAACTGTTTCTCTAAGGCTCATAGCCGAGTTCCTTAAGAAAAGAAACTAATTTCGATTCAATCTCTTGACGTTCGGAGCTGATCTGCTTCAGCTCTCTCAAAACTTGGGGGATGTCAATTGGTTGATCTTTCTCTGAGAGATCGACGTAACGGGTGACATTTAGGTTGCAATCATTTCTCTAATCTCTTCGAGAGAAACTACTCTTGCAAATTTGTTGATGTCCTCAAACTGTCGATAAGCTGCAGTTGTCCTATTGATATCTGCATCTCTAAGCCGGTTGATATTTCTGAGCTTCTCGAAATACATTCCGGCATAAATAAAGAGAACCTTCCCCTTTCGGCTTTCAGATCTAACCTTGTTGAGGAATATGAGACAACCTGGTGAGTCCGTGTTGTAGAATAGTTTCTCTGGGAGAGCGACAATACATTCTATCCAATCTTTGTCAATGATTTTTTTCCGAATTTCGGTCTCGGTCTCTCTGAAAAGAGCACCCTGATCGAGAACAATGCCTATTCGACCCCTTGGAGTCGTAGTTGAAAGCAGGTGCTGAATCCATCCCCAGTCGGCATAACTGTTCGGTGGTATTCCAAATGTAAAGCGATTGAATCTATCATTTTCCATTACTTGCCTATATCCATCTTGATTCCACATCGGATTGGTTATCGCAATATCGAACTTCTTGAGACCCCCAGACTCCCAGAACTTCGGGTCTGCGATAGAGTCTCCCTGGTGAATCTCTGCCACCATGTCATGCAGCATAATGTTGGTTTTCGCTATCGCCCAAGTGTCCACATTGATCTCTTCCCCGTACAAGAATAGCTTCTTCGGGTTCTTCCCTTTGTTTGCCAAATGGTAGTGGGAGAATATGAGCATACCACCGCTACCACAGCATGGGTCAAAGACTTCGTCACGTTCATCTGGATCCAGGATCTGAACCATGAGCCTGACAACTTCTCTGGGAGTGTAGAATTCGCCAGCCCTTTGCGGTGCTAGTTCGTTGAACTGCTTCAGCAAGTACTCGTATGCATTACCCAAAACGTCAGGAACCACGTATTCGTTTCCAAGTTTGTACTGACTGAAGTGCTCAAAAAGTCTGACTAATCGTTCAATCGGAATCTCTTCCTGTCGATTGAAATCAGTTCTGTTGATGACTCCTTCCAATTCAGGGTTTGACTTTACGATCTTCTCCAACACATTGTTGAGCCGTTGACCCAAGTTCCTTGTATCCTTCCTCACGTCATCCCAGAGACACCCGTCTGGGACCACGAATCTATGGACGAACTTCTGTTTGGCTGCTTCAGGACTGTTGTACTTCCTCAGAGCCTGACTGTACTCGTCGGTCCAGACATCTGAGAGCCTTTTGTAGAATAAGAGAGGCAGCATGTAGTTGCCATATTTCTCGGGTTTGACAGCTCCCCTCAGTATGTCAGCTGCCTTCCAAAGGGACTGTTCGAGGTCTTGCTGAGTCAGCTTTTCATCGATGATTCTCTGCTGTAAAACCAAGCTCGTATCGTGTCCATCGAGAGCCTCGGGTTCACCCTCTTAAATCGATTTTGAGGATGACGCTGAGCGATTCTTGGATTCCCGACTGCCTCAGGAAGAGATGGTAGCCCTAATCATCTTCGTTCATGCGATCCCAGACCCACCCGAGTGCTTTCGCAACGTCCTTGAGTTTCTTCCATTCCAAAGCGTCTCGCTTGCGAAGCTCTGCCTGAGAAACGATTGATTGCTGTGGTGTTGGTGTTATTCCGGTTGGTGGTGTAGGAGCAGTCCGAAGTTCTTTCCTCATTGTTCTTAGTAGATTGAAGGTTGCTTTGGCGACGCCTCTATCCTGTTTTTGTCTCCAAAGCGCATAGCATGCGAGCATGACGGCAACGACTCCGAGTGTGGCAGGAAGATACAATGATGGATCGGAGAAATCGGTCATGCTAAATCAAGAGTCGTCGAGGTTCCATAAAACGTTCTTGAACAGCAAAATTGCTCGCAGATAAGTGAAAACTAATCCCTTTGCTCACTTTACTCGTCCAAAGAAGCAAAGAAATAGTTCGTGCCTTTCGGAGTCTAAGTCAAATCCCAACGTCAATCCTGACGCTCTCCTATTACACACCAGTCGAAACTATCGTTTTCATCCAAGAAGACGTACGAGAGCTTGATACCGCGTGATTTCATGTATTCTAAGAGACTTTGAACGTAGGTTCTTCCGTGATACCAGTTATCGTCTTTCCTTTGTTCGGAATCCGAAGATCGTCCTTTTGCTCCGTGACAGTTACCACACAGATATTCTAAGTTCTCAAGCCGATTGTCAAAGTGCCGAAAATTCTTGTGATGAACTTGAAACCATTTCGAAGGTTGAATCTTCTGACGTTGACTCATGAACCAACCAGTGAATATCTGAAGACTTGCACCACAACTCTTACAGACACTTGTGTAATTTCTGAATCCCTTTTCACCAATGTCGCTGTAGAAATAGTTCCAGTAGGTTGACTTAGCTAACTCCGGAAAGCTCCCATATTCCGATTCTGATTTGCCTAAGTCTACGTCGTTCTTAAGACACTTCAGGGTTTCGAAATAGACCGTTTCTTCGTCAAGATTAGCTACGTCCTTCCAGCTTCTATGGCAACATTCACATTTGTATCCGGCGCGACGTTTCACTTCAGCTTTGATAGCCTTTGTGAATTGTGGGTTTGTGACGCGGCTGATCTCTGATACTGACATGAAGTAATTGTCGGTCCCAAGTATCTCGCGGTGCGGAACGGCGTGTACTTCGTATTCGTGCAGAAGCCTCGTAACGTTGTGTTCCCAAGATTCCCGCTCGTCCGTTTCTCTTAGCGTCCGTTCGAGCTGTTCGAGAGTCTTGCATCTTTCACATTGAGAGTTGCAGTCACGGATAGTGGCGAGAAATTCCCGATTCATATACTCAATATGAGTAGTTTTGTCTTGGAGCCTTTCGTGATGTTCGAGTCCCTCAGGATGTGAACGGCGAACGTGGTTCAAGAACTTGGTCGTTGCTTCGGTCGTATCAGGATTGACGAAATTCCAAATGGTGTGTTCCTTCTCAAGTTTTCGACATATTTTACAAGATTCAAGTAATCCCTTTCGAGTGACAATCTCACACGTCATTGAAGACCACCTAAAGCAAGTCAGTCACCTTTATTCTTGGCGAGTGATCGTCCACGGACTCATTATTGTCTCTCCTATAGTCGGTTGGTACTACAGAAGAAAATGGCACGAGCACGAAGAGAATTACCGGAAATCTGAGAACTGCTAACTGTTCAGTTCGAGAGCGGCTAGTCTTTCCAGTCTGTAAGCACTTGATCTAATCGGTCAGCGTTTTCTGTATCCCCTGTTGTGTCGTCGGCTTTGAATAAGGAGGGTCGTCGTAGATGAATCTCTCAAGTGGAAGCTTGGTTATCGGTTCGATACCCCATGCGAACTTGAAGTTACTGCTCATGATCTTAGCTCCCACTACGTTGTGTGAACCGTAGATTAGATAGTATTGGTGAGAATTGTCATCGGACTTGATGTTGACCGCTCCGACATGTGTGAACCCGACAGATTGTAATCTATCGAGGAACAAGTCTCGAAATTGGAAGCGCGTGTGTTTTGAGGTCCAGGTGTCGTTGCCGATCAACGCAGTTATGTCTTCAGCTAACGTCGCAGATTTTTCTAGTTCTTTCTCCATTAGACCCATAACTCGAAGAATGTCTTGCGAGCGCAAATTGACGAGAATCTCGGAGTTGTTCCGTTTAGATATTTCTTCAATTGTTGCCCAAGTAAGTTGGAAGACTTTCGTTGATCCATCCAGGTAGACAAGACCGTCAGGATCAAGAAAGCAGAAGGTGAACTTCCATTCTTCAATTCCTCTCAGGATAGAACTGATCTCTTTGTTGCAATCGCCTTCCACGATTCTAATATTAGGAATACCAGTTACGGCTTTTCGAAGAAGCATTCTCCGGTCATAGTTGATCTCGATTGCGTAGCACTGCGGATGTGCCTCCGACTCCGCTCCGATCAGTGGTGAACCGTTGATTTCATGTCCTTCGAATAGAACTTTCCCACTGCCTCCATGTGTATCAATGTAAGCAAAGTTCCGGTACTTCTTCTCGAACGTCAGGCAAGCTTTGAGGTACTTCTGTAGAATATCGTATTTTTGGAGAGTGTGCTTCTTGACCTGAATGTGACCGTTAGCCAAATACATTCAGTCTACTCTATTGCTTATTCTTTAAAACCACGTCAGTTCTTGCGGTACTCGCGGACAGGATTGGGAGACAAATCGTCCATAGAGTGGACGGATGCGACGTGGAATCCCACGACCGGATGTTCAAAAGTCTCTCCTGGTTGCAAGAATTGTTACGCACAACGACTATCACAACGACTTCAGAAGATGGGAAATCCGAAGTACAAGAACGGCTTTCGATTTACCACTCATCCTGACGCACTGAAGCTTCCCATCACTTGGAAATCACCGAGAAAGATATTCGTCAACAGCATGTCGGACCTATTCCACGAGGCTATGCCTGAGAAGTTCCTGAGGAAATGCTTCAACGTTATGGAGGAAGCAGATTGGCATGTTTACCAGATTCTAACGAAGAGACCTGAGAGAATGCTTTCTTTCATTAGAGAGTACGGTCACGTCTCAGATCACATCTGGTTAGGAACGTCTGTTGAGATGGGTATGTACAAGCCTCGAATTGAGATTCTAAAGAAGGTAGATTGTCGAGTGAAGTTCATCAGCTTTGAACCACTAATCGGACCTATAGGGGACGTAGACTTGAGTGGAATCTCATGGGCAATCGCAGGTGGAGAGAGTGGTCCCTTTCACCGTCCCGTGCTAAAGCAGTGGGTTAGAGAGATTCGAGATCAGTGTAGAAGCCAGGGAGTCTCCTTCTTCTTCAAACAATGGGGAGGAATAACACCAAAGTCGGGTGGCCGAAGACTTGACGGACGCGAATATAATGAGTATCCTTCGATTGAACTACCTTTAGCCTCTGCCTGAATTAGTCCCAGGCTACCATTCCCGTTTCGTCGTCAATGTACGGAAGCTTGACAATACGACAGTTTCCACAGCTTGGACAAATGTAAGCTCGTCCTTCAAGCTCGTGCTTCTCGAAGGTGTACTTCCAATAGATGTCGTTCACGTCAGAGAGATTGGGGATATGCGCTTCCGACACTTTGACTGGTAGTGGTCCGATCATTGCGCGATAACAGACGGGGTTTCCACATTTCACTGACGGTCAGGTAAAAACAAGTTGTCAGCTTCGAATAAGGATTAGAACCCTGAAACTGAAAGAGTTGAAACGCCTTCCTGTCGGTAACAACAAGCTATTTTCTTTGAATTCGTTGATTCAGACAATCTTGGAACCTGACCGCAAATGGGCTTTGAGTTAGAAACCCTCATT
>DASRSU010000025.1:0-252306 GCA_035656295.1 Bathyarchaeia archaeon
AATATCTTACAGTCGAAAAAGAGTCAGTGACCTCATGAGGATTGCTGCTCGCGATCTTGACGTTGCCAGACATGTGATGGATGAGAGCATGGACTGGTCCTACTCGATA
This sequence comes from Bathyarchaeia archaeon, assembly GCA_035656295.1. Taxonomy (GTDB): domain Archaea; phylum Thermoproteota; class Bathyarchaeia; order 40CM-2-53-6; family 40CM-2-53-6; genus 40CM-2-53-6. Next base: position 110 of record DASRSU010000025.1, read on the forward strand.
GCATACAACAGTATGCTGCAATCTTCAAGAGCGAGACGAGATTGCTTAAATGATCGTATACAAACGTATACGCTATGAGCCAGGTTGTCCCTGCGCGGCTTCCAAAGGATGTCGTGAAGAGAATTGACCAGTTTGTCAAGGGTGGAAGATACGCGAACCGTTCCGAGGCCATCAAGGACGCGGCGCGCCGGCTAGTAGAGTCAAGGGATTCCGGAACGTCGAGTGGGAATCTTCTCGCCCGCCTAGCCTGCTCCATGATCGCGTGGAACGCTCAGGGCATTCAGGCAATAGTCCTCTATGGGTCCATAGCCCGGACTGACGCAGGGCCTGAGAGTGACATCGACCTTCTAGTCATCATCGACGACGAACTGGTTGACTGGAAGGTTAGACGAGAACTCTACAAGATTGTCTATCCTATCATCCCAAGCTTCGGCCTCGACATATCGCTCATCGTCATCAACAGAAAAACCTGGACCAGCATGGTAAGCGAAACCGATCCACTGGCAGAATCAATTCGTAGCGAAGGAATCGTTCTTTGGGGAAGTCTGAACCCTCCAAGCTAGGCAGCAGACTCCTGACGAAGGCAGAGGTCAAACTAGGGGCCGCGCGAGAATTGTACGCCAAAGGATTCTGGGAGGACTCTGCGTCACGCGCGTACTATGCAATGTTCCACGCCGCTCGCGCCGCACTGCTACAACGCGGCGTAACACCGAAGACCCATGAAGGAACAGTTTCAGAGTTCGGCCGAAGACTCGTCCTGGACGATACTTTTCCGAGAGAGATGGGCCGAGCCCTCGCAGATGCGAAAGTGGCACGTGAAACCTACGAATATTCTGCGCTAAAAGAAATGAGCAAGGAGGAAGCGAAAAGCCTACTTGACAGCGCGGAAACCTTCGTCTCGCAAGTCAAAAACCTTCTCGCAAGGAAACGAGGGAAACCCTAGCCATAGTGGCTATGACTCTCAAACAGAGGATTGTGCACTGTCAAGACTATTGGGATCTTGTAAGCTTCCTAACCCAGCTCGCAGCCTCTCTAGCATCTCAGAGAGTTCTAGAACACCGATCTCTAAGTTGCACTTTAGTCCGACGGGCTGCGAGGGATGGTGTATCAGAATGCTCCGTACTGTCCAAACTGTGGCAATCCAATGGCTAGGGTGGCGGCTGATACTCAATAACTGTCCGAAAATGACTCGATCAGCTGTCCTCTAACCAGCATTGTTGATGAGGCCGAGGAAGGTTTGAAGTTCATGCCAGTCTATGCTTCAGTCTCTTCTTGAGGCTTGGTATTGTTATTCCAATGATCCTTCTATCCTTGTAGCGGACCACTATGTCATTGTCCAAGATCTTGCTGTCAGAAGCTGCAACTACCGGTCCAAAGCTTAGGTACAATACATCTGCCTCCTCATCGTAGTCAACGTCCAGCTTGGAAACCGTTAGAACAGGCTTGGCCACAACTTTTCCCTCCGCTCTAGACCCGCAATATCGCTTGTGAGGAAGGCCGTAATAATAAACCCGTCCTTACTTGACTCTCGATACACGACGAATAGGAATGCACGTGTCCGCGGTCCCAGACGATCAGACGGCCATCAGTCTGGATTCTTTTATGTTCTAGACAAGCCCAGCCTATCTTGTAGACTTGGCACATGGCTAGGAAGAATTCTTCCATCGAGGTACCGCGAGAACTTGTTGCGGATCTTTCCGAGACCTCGCAAAAATTCCGTCAGCTCCTAGAAACCCTGGAGGTTCAATTAGACCCGGCGACGCTACGGCGGCTAGAAGCTGGGGACAAAGAATACAGGATGAGCAAGTACAAGACGGCCTCCACCAGTGAACAGGTTCACCGAGTCCTCTCTTGAAATACGAGACAGTCTTTCTAAAATAGGAACTCGGTGGTTTCGTCGAGTGCAGCTATGCTCCTTATATACTGGAGTGGGAACGTTCACGGTGGGTGCAATAATAGTGGGAACTGCAACCATTGACGAGAAGGGTCGTGTGCTGATACCGATCGAAGATAGGATAAAGCACGGTTTGAAACCTGGAGTACGATTAGAGGTTAGACATGAGCGCGAGGGCCTCAGATTGATTCCAATACTACCGGAACCCGTCAGGGTAAAGGCTCGACGGAAATGGGGTCCAGAAGCCTTCCTTGACGCTGGCGACGCAACCTTTGGAGAATAAGCATAGAGTACTAGTCGACGTCAACATTCTAACAATTTTTCTCGTCGAAGACCATCCCGGACACGCTTACGTCAGGCCACGAATTGAAGAAGGACTCAAAGGATCATTCATCCCCGTCCTACTCGACATCAGTCCTCTCCGCGCATACTGGATAATGACAGCGAAATGGGAGATTGAGAAGGAGGCTTGTGAAAAATCCGTGAGACACTTCCTAGAATCCTATCCAATGATCGAGTATTGGCGGGTAGAGAAGCAGACAATCCAACATGCTTTTGAGTTGGCAAGAGAATTACATCACGATGTTTTCGATACGGTCTACATAGCCGCGATGCTAGAAATGGGAGCCAGCACTATCATGACAACGGACAGGGATTTTCAACGACTCTGCTCGAGCAAAAAACTCGAATATTTGAACCCGGTACCATCCAAGATTCTAGAATCGTTTCATACCTGGCCAAAGAAGAACCCCGCACAAGAAGGCCACAAAAACCGTGACCGCAGAATCCATGTAGACGCGAACCGGCTCGAACTCTTCCAGAAGAAGATACGGGGTAAACTGAAGAACTGGCGGGAAGAGGATCACTCGGCCGACAAGCTCGTAATGAAACTAGCCAAGAATAGCTCCAAAACAGGATAGATTCCATTTCTCACCACGTGCTATCCTCCGGGGGCGCAGGAGCGTTTGAGGAACAGTTTACCGCGGCTGACCTTTCCTAGCAATTCTTCGCAGATCTCCTAGCTCGTCTTGCAGCGTTTCCAGTATTCATCCTTCACGGGCCTGTGGCTGGGGAATAGTAGTCTAAGGGATTCTGAGTTTTTCCAGATCGTTACTGAGCCGCATTGAATAGGTCGATTTAGTGAGTTTGCTAGGTTTCCCATTTTGTCTCTTTGAGAAGCCGCTCAAGCTTTACTTTCTGTTGAGGGTTGAGGAAGCGAATGATTTTCTCCTTCCGCAAGCTTCGTCGCCTCCGCTGCAACAACAACTTCGCCTCTTCTAGATCTCCGTACTGGATTTTCTTGGCCAGAAGCTCTTCAAAAGTCCTGAACCAAACCCTCAATCCGTCAATGTGGTCTGCTACTCGACCAAAAGACTCTTCCAGGAACAAATCAACCCTTAGAAAGCCTGTCCTGTCATCGAAGGCCTGAAGCTTTACTTCACGGCCAGCGACTGCATTATGAATCTCCTTCTTGCTGGTTGAGAAGCCATTTTTTGATAATGCCCTGGCCAAGGCTTCAATCTGGGCGTCCGAGAGGTTGGCTCTGAGGACAACGTCAATGTCCATCGAGGATCTCGGGATGCCATAGTATCCGACAGCGGCCGCGCCTGTCAATGCATACCGTAGAGTTCAAGAAGCTCAGATCGAAAGACTATCTGACCCAGATGCGGACTCCGAACCTCGTTGATGCTAGGAGGGTCTATGATCCTGAACAGTTCAAGGGGCTTGGATTGGAAGGTATCGGACTAGGACCGAAGACGGTTGACCTTTGAGGATCGAGTCTCGGCATGTTCATTTTTCAAGCATGTGTATTACTTCTGTAAGGACTTCGGATCGGACTCTCAGTCCCGCTCTGACTAGGTCGCGTAATAGTTTTCGGGCCTCTGTCCTGGTGATGATCTTGTCATGTACGGCTTCGATAACCGTTTGGGTGAGCCATTTCGTTTTTACGCCGTGGGTTTTGGCGATGAGGGCTAGCGTTCTATCGTTAGTTAATAGTGGTAGTTTCATTTTCCGTGCTAGGGCTATTACTTCTGCGTCTGCTCCCACTGTTCCTTCAGAGGCCAGCATTTTCGCAGGTGACGGTTTCATTGTATTGATCCATCCTTCGCGTACACCCTTTTCCACTTCGCTGGCTCCCGGTCTTCCTTGTGCGTTTGTGACTACTTCGTCCCAGACTGCTTGAGGTATGACTAGTTTATCGTAGAGTTGTTTCAGTAATTCTAGCCGAGCAATCCTGCTATAGTAGATGAGCGGTGCCGCATCAACTACTATCAAGGTCCTCCCTCAACTCTTTCAACGACGGGCCTGAATCTATTCCATGCTCGGTCATTTTTTCAATAATTTCGTGATAAGTCATACCTGCAAACTTGGCCGCATGTCTTACAGTCCATCGTCCAATTGACACCATTTTGAGTGCCTTACTCATCTTCCACTCATGTACCGCCTTGTCCAATAGTTTTCGTACAACTTCGGCTCTCTCAGATCGTTCGTCCTTCTCTATCTCTTCGATATCTCTCAGAAGATCCTCAGGAATCCTGGTAGTCAGAACCTCCATGCTGTTGTCCCTTTGTACGTATACAATAGATGCGGTACGATACTATAAGCCTACCTGAACAGCTTTGCCACAGCCAGCCTGTCAAACAGTGTCCTATAGTTTCCGTCTCGTGCTATGAACGATCCGGGCCAGTCTCTCCATCTCGATCCTCCGCCCGCCCTTCGTGGCAAGGTTCAACATGAAATCGCTCATGTCCATCATGACGTAGACTGTGCTGATCCCTGACGCCTTCTTCAACGCCTGAATCTGCCGCTCATGCAAAGGCTCCATAAGAAACCCGTTTCAACATACAACATAAACTTCACTTAAGAATACGGTGTTCGGGATAAACCGGGTCTAGAGCATAACAGAGGAGGTTCGCATACAGCCCGCCGATCAAAGAATCATCGTGCCTGGGTCCCCGATTCCCAGATCTTCTTCATCCTTGAAGGTGACCAGTTCTCAGGCTTTCCGTATCTAGAGGGAGGAGTCTCCCGCATTTCTTGAAACTTTGACATGATGTCCTCCCTCCTCTCCATTTTGGCTGGAGACACGACTAGCCCCGAACGAGTTTTCTTCAATGCGTTGCTGTCGCTTTTCATGGTCCTATATAGATCACGTTTTGCAGTCCTTTGAAGTCGGGATCGCCTGTGACGATCCGTGCGTTCTCAGCCTGTCCAGTCGCGATGATTATGCTGTCGGCCAATCCCAATTTCCTCTCCCTCTTCGTTTTCGCCGCGTTGACCGCAATCTCCTCATCAAGCGGGATGAGGAAGCACCTTCTCGCAATAGTCTTCTTCTTCTGTTCAGCAGCATCCACGCCATAGTGTTTCAGGACCCAGTAGTAGGTTTCCGCCAGGTTGACAGTGGACATGATTGCTGTTTCGGACCCGTCAATGTGCTGGCCTGCTCGGCGGGAGTAAGCGCCTCCTTTCCAGTACTCGATCCATGTCCAGGAATCAATCAAAACGGTCATTCTTTTCACGGACGAAAGACTTGAGCCTTGGGAGGCTTCCCCGTTCAGACCTGCGCAGGGTCTTACTCTCCTTCAATATCTCTCGCAATGCCTCCGAGTAGCTCTTCAACGATTTTGCCCGCTTCACTCTCCCAAGGAGTTTCAAAATGTCCTCATCGACTTGCACAGTAGTCTTGGAAGCCATAGTTCTGGTCTCGTTACGAAGATTGGATTGTAGGCCTATAAAGCTATAGTGTTATAGTCCCACCAGACACCAAACCCAAGGGTAACCCGACGCGGGAGTCCCGGACGGGTGTGTTCCCCGGTTCGCTTTCGCTTAAATCAGCCACCTCTCCGTACCCAATCACACAGCAAGGAATCTCTTTGACAAGTCAGCCATGTGCCGAGTTTCCTAGGGTGAATTTGATCTCGATTCTTGCCGGTAGCGTTTGTCTGATCAGCGTCTTCCTACCCTGGTGGGGACTAACGGATTCAGGATCACGTTTCACCGGCACTGCTAGCTGGAGTCTGTGGAGCTTTCCAACACAGAGCGGTTCCCGCGGCTTCTTTGCTCAGTTCAATGAGATCATGAGCTGGGTAGGCATCTTCATGCTGGCAATAGTACTCATAACCAGCGCGCTGTTATTACTAGGAAGCTTTCCGGCTCACAACCGTTACCTGAAGGCAGGCTTCGCCCTAGCCATCGGAACCGTCTTCACGTACGCTGGTATCGTAAGCTACGCAGTAGCCACCGCGTGCCAGTCAACAACCAACTGTATCAGCGGCCCCTTCGGATCACAAACCACAACCAACGGAACACTATCCTGGGGCTTTCACAGCGGCTTCTACCTCTTCCTCGTCGGAGCATTCCTGACACTCGGAGCAATTGTCTCACACCGAGTCTTCGTCCGCGAACAAGCCGCGACAGAAGTCCATGCTTCCCCGCATGCGATTTCCAGCCCAACCGTCAAAGCCTGTTCCAGCTGTGGAAAGAATATTCCTGAGGATGCAAAATTCTGTCTCAACTGTGGCGTGTCAATGACGAAAACCCCGGCTACATCAACGCCTCCATCAACGCCAGCCCCAAACTCCTAACACAAAACACTTGAACGGGATGATTCCGAGGCCTTTCACCAGAAAACAGTCAGATATCACGCGCGAGCCTTGCCGAGATCGTTACAGAGTGAATCTCCTAATCCGTCCCCGTGGCTACCATTCTGCTACGTTAACCAGTTGCTGGATTTTCGAGAACGCTAGTATCAAGTCTTTCAGCTTGTGATACTGGTTCCAGCCATTGACGTTGAGAGAAATAATGCTTGTACCATACTGTTTCACTCTGATGTTGAAGATGCCCTTTCTGGTTCCGAAAAAGCTGCTGGATGGAGGATGAATTCCCAACTCCATTATCTGTTCTCGCCTGATATCAAAGTCTCGAGTCCTCCTCAGCTGCCTTAGCATGTCAGAGTCTCCACGAATCATTACTCTCTCGACAATCGAGTTTGACAGGGCCCTGAATCCCGCATTCGCCACGGGAATCATGAGAGGCACGACAAATCCGTACAAGAAGCTTAACGGATTCGCTAGAAGTGAAAAGATGAAGAAGACTACTAACACGCCGAGTAGTATCAGGTAAATGGCCAGTGCGGGAGATCTTCTCTTGACTCCGATAATCCGCTTGTTCGTAAAATAGACACCATAACCCGGGAGACGACCACGGGCTAGGCGAGTACTTGTGACTCCTCCGAGCAACATTTCCCCCGGCTCAAGCATCCCGTCTCCTTCAACCCACCGCGGAAGTGATAGACTATCCTGAGAAGTACTCAGCTTCCAGGCCTCACACAGTCCAATGTACAGTGAGTCTCGTTCGGAATAATATTCTTCCGGTTAGCGAATAGCACTAGAATACTCTTTATTGTCGATCCTGGTATCAGGATCATTCAATGATTTTCGTCGCCCTCTGTGAGTTATCTACAAAACAACTCGGCTCAGAACTCAAATGTCCAAGGACATGCAGGTTACCGGACTCGTGCAGACGTCCTGGTGCTGGAGATGTGGCAAAGTCACCGACCACATGGTCAACCGTCGCTATTTCGTCTCAGGCCTCTGGGAAACAATCGAATGCACGAACTGTCATGTAGAATCGACGAAACGACTATAGATTCCTACTCAGGAGCTGTTGATCTCTGACTAGCATGGCTGTAGTCTTTTCGAATTCTGTATGCCAAATCTAGCTCCACTGAACCAACAGTCAGATTTTCCTCTGCGCGTCACGAAAGAGGTTGTCAGTTCCGGCAACGTATTGCTTGAATCGAGGCCTGTAGATACTTCTAATACTATCCTCGGATGCCTAATAGTCGGGCTAGACGAGAGTGCAAACAACTGGGACCGAGTCGATTGACGTCGGCCAGCTTATCCGGAAGATTGTAGAGTCAGAAGTTCCTCTCTCAGAGGAAGAATCCAAGTTTGAGGCAATAAAGGAGAAGCATACAAAAGGACAAGCGTTGACTCTTGAGGAACAGGATCTAGTATTGAAGATCGCTAAGAAGGCTGACGAATGGGAGAAGGATGTCGAATCATCGGCCCTGACAGAACGGGAAGAGACACTTCCCGGTTGCTAAAGAATAGCCGCCGCTCTTAGTCGATAACCTAGTCAAGACAGGATCTGGCCACGTTCCGCCTTGTTCGCGCAGGGTTGGCCACTCTTGGTTTCTCGATGCAAATCCCACAGTAGATTCGCGTGGAGGCGAAGAATACTCCGCGACTATTCAGCATCTTACCTAGTAACGTGACGCCTATTCTACGGTGCAGTCCAATACCGAGACAGCACGATCCTTCCCAGCCAGAGACGGGGTCGAGCAAGAAAACGTCTCGTAACAGGTCGTACTAGGCTACGTATACTAGAGAAGAAGGCAAAGGTGTTCTCCGACACATAGACCTGCTAGTGTTCGTCTCAAACTGCCCACTCCTCTATTTGGCCTTGACGAGCTACGCATGGTGGACTATTTGACGCTCATTGTTCTCGTGTTCGCTGCTTCAATCAGCATATCCCAAAAAAACTATCAAGCACAAATCGGCGGGGTAGTTCAGGTGGCGAACACTCTGAACGCCACCGACAGGGGGTTCACAGTGGCTGGATCAACTCTATCAGCTACGTCTTGCGCCGTCCCGGTTGTGTTTCTGACTACGCCACAAACCGCGAACACGAACATCACTGCAGGACACTTGGTTTATGATGTTCAAGTAAACTCAACGTCCTCGTCTCCAGTAGGGAAGAGTCTTAACGTAACTCTCGTCTTATCTGGGACGACATATGGTCCGGTATGCATCAAAACTGCCGCAACACCGCTCGTGGGAACAATTGACTGCAAGTTGGACGTTGGTACCACACTTCCCTCTTCTCCCTACACATTCAAAGTAAGCATTGCATAAGACAACCGGTCCCAAAGTGCAGCGCTGAGGACGCTGTCGTTTCAATGTTCCGCGTCAATCCTGACCGTCCAATAATGCAACATCGGAATCACTTGGACACGGCCATCATACTCCAGTAGTTTGAGCTGGCGAAATCACACGGACTGAGTCGATGACATTTCATTGTTAACCATGAGACCTTAAGTTTCGCTAGGCTTGCCACAGCTACTTCCGGTTCCGAAGCGAATGGATGAGGCTTGAACGGGCCGTTGTTCAGGCGAATTTGAACGTGGATGAGTCGAACCTGGTAACGGTCTCCAAGTAAATTCCGCCGCTGACGGTCGCACTCATTGAAACCAGGAGTTGATTCGCTGAAGTCTTTGCGAGACCAGTACCAGCTGCATAGTCCGTTGTCTTGAACTGTAGATTGTATGACATGGACCCGTAAGGCTTCCAAGTTCCCGAGGCAGCCGACACCGTACCGACATAGTATGAGTCTGCGGAAAGGACGAACACTGGATTATCAACGCGCATGTTCAGCGAGGTAGCAGACGAGTAGACATAAACCGTAATATTGAATGAATTCACAAAATAGGGCATACCACCCCGCGAAGCCGCGGTCAACTTGATTGTTGTTCCTTCCACAGAGGTGTAGCTCATTCCGAGATATACCATCAGCGGAATCAGCAGAACGACCACGAGGAGAATCAGAAGTTTGATTCTCGTAATCCTGAAACTTCTCTTTTCTATTGTAGGTTTCTCCGTCATAGCTCTTCGAGATTCAGAGAAACAGGCACTAATTATTCTAGCGGTCCAAAGTATCCCCTCTGGACAACTATTGGAAATCTAATCGTACCGTTCAGACTCTATTTCTTCATGTCCCGTCGCAGCCGGTTGACGCTGCTCCAGACCATTACTAGGACGGCTACAACAACTACGAGCACGACTAGGGTTAGGATTGGTATTGTCATTGAAACCAGTGATACTGGCGTGTATGTTGGAAGCGCCATGTTTACTGTAAACGCCGACCCGGTATACGCTGCTCCATAGCCGGACTGGCCACCGCCGATCAGAACACACGACCCGTACGTCGCATCATATCGTGTTCTCGTCGTGTCTGGACAGATTCCAGAACGGGTGGGTACTACCCCATATTGTGAATACCAGCCCGGTATCGTGAAGGTTGCCTTGTCGCTGAAAGTGGCGGCGCCACCGGTGGCACTTGTCACCGTTTTGTAGGGGTAATAATTGATGGTAGAGTTGCCTTGGTATTTTCCATCGGGACCGTATCCCGCCCAGGGATAGTAGATGGTAACGTTCCGTATTTCCAGGCCCTGATTACCAGTGTTCGTAATCGTGAACGTAAGCGTTCCAGAGTCTCCCGGAACATAGGCGGATCTGTCGGTGGCTGTGAATGTAGGCGGTTGAGCATGAACGGGCAACGCGAGAAAAGTCAGCATGATGACTGCCGACGCGATCAGACCAAAGCTTCCCAATCTCATATAATTACTGTTCGGTTCCCGCGGAGGGTATAAGCCTTGTTGACAGAATCAGTATACAAGTAAGCGCTAGATTCTCCTGTTGAAAAATCTTCGAGAACGTTATCAAGTGGATAGGATGCGGATTGCTAGACAAATCGATTCATTGGAGTCATTGAGATGCATCAGATTCTGACGCCCGAAACGGTCGAGTGGACGTCCTCAAAATAGTGGAAGGGCCGAGACCTTTACCGCGCCCTGGGAAGTCCCCCATTTCTGCAAAGGCATCAGGCTTCAACTTTGCCGACATTCTCGCGAGACAAGGACCTACCATGATGCGCCGAAGAAGCCATGCGTCCTCGGCTACGAAGTATCGGGAATGATCGAAGAAGTTGGGGAGCGCACGAGTACATTGATTCCCGAAGCAATATTGGCAAAGTCATTCTGATACCATAGCCTGTTCACAAAAGTGTCCTCCACCTCTCTCACAACTACGAGTCAAAACCTAGTACCACATGATTGCGACACTCAATTGATGATAAATGAAAATTTGGGCTCTAAAACCAAATGGCGTTGATCCCTGGATCAGTCTAGAAATCTAACGATTCTCGTCCAGGGCTGAACTGGATCCTTTTGCTACATTCCGCCTTTCTTAGACTTCTTCTTACTCTTCTTCTTTGAAGGCACTCGATTTTCACCTGGGCTCACACTCCGTTTCGACCTTGCTTAAGACGCCTTCGGACAAGAAATCGTCAGTCTCGATCAATCGAAAATCTGAGTAACATCTCACTTACCAATCCTCAAAGATGCTAGAAAGCGAAATTGCCCACTCGGTTCAACCGTCTCTTCCGGCTCTACGCCGCACAAAAGAAACCGCTTGATCTCACATTCTTACTCCAAGAAGGAGACAAGGAATCGATAGCGAAGAAGGAGGAGCGTTCGAGGATCCGGAAGATCAAGTCCTCAAAGAAATCGGTCGCCAAGAACACTAGTAAACATTCGCCAAGGAGAGAAGGGTCAAACTAGGTCTTCACATCCCTTGATACAGAGTCTACTTCTCAGTCCTAGGCGTATGGTGAAGCTCGTCCCAACTGTCCAACCTGGAATCCAAGTTTCGCTATCATCTGCCTGAACACGTCCCGGCCGATCTCCGCTGCCTGCGACGGTTCTAACGGTTCTTTCCGGAACTTGGCGAGAAGGCTAACAGAGAGATCCGTTAGAGCAGCCACAAGTGTCACGACTTCCTCAACTGACACGTTCTTACGTTCTTGAAAGACCTGATCCTTGATGAACGTGAGAATCATGTTGCTATACTTTGACATACCATCCCCGCCCTCTTCCATGTCCGAAAGCATCTTGTCGGAATCGCTCAATGTCAGCCCAACACCATCGATTGGCTTTCCTACATAACATTGCCCTGGTCAGCCCGGGCAGCGTGAACCTGAAAGAACAATCGGCAATGGTCTGAGCTGCGCTGTATCTACCGCATAACTTAACGCATCCGGCAATAGATAGGCCGATTAAGCAACGCGGCTTCTACGAAAGGCTGATAGGGCTACAACAGCCGTGACGATTCCAAAAACCATGTGAAGTACCAAGCTGCCAACTGCGAACGTGGCAGATGTCAAGTCCGCTGGCACGAGAACCAGCGTCACGGGGACGTACACGATTACCCAAATCACCCATCCGCCGAGCAGTCCGATCAATAGAGAATTGCGAAGCGTTGTGAGCGCTAGTTTTCTGATGAACGCAGTAAGTGCGACGAACACGGCTCCTGCAACGATCCCGACAACAAAGTGCATTACCCAACCCCCAATCACAGAAGAATCTCCAAATCCAAGCTTTCTTGCAATCGTAACGTAGAACACTTCCTGGCCCATCGCGACTGACCCAATAACAGCAAACACACCAAGCACGATCGAGCCTGCTACTCCGCCAACGGCCCCGATCCGGAGTCCTCTGGATGCGGAATAACTCGGTACCTCCATCGTCCCGGAATATCGGCCTAGAAGTATTAAAGACAATATCGGATTCTTTCTTCCGCTGCGACCCCTTCACCGCTGTAACTCAAAATCGTAGGGAGCGATGTTGAGGTACGGGCCTAGTTATACCGGGAAGGTACCTAACGCCAGAACCTTGCGATACTAGCTATTGTTGATGTACTGGTCGGGGAAGGTAAAGGTCGTCGCTCTTTCTGTAAAGGTGTCTCGGCTTCAGGATGTCTGATGTGACCTTCGCCTTCAAAAGTTCAAGCCTTTCCCGTAGCATGTCTACATATGTGAATTCGTGTCTCTGCGAGTATTCATCGTACAGTCCTACGACGGTCTTATAGACGATTACCCTGGCACTTTCTCCGAATGCGTTCTTCAGAATCGTGACAACATCGTCGAATCTTTCGCCAAGGTCACGAGCCGCAAGACGACTCTTTCCAAGGAGCCGGAAAATCTCGTCACGTACGGGCCGACCAAGCATTTCCTCGGTTGTCTTGTTGAAGCAGTAGAGGACTGTTTCATGGAATTCTTCGAGGGTTGTAGTACGCAAATCCTCCGCTCCGTTATCGCGTAGGCCAACGGGCCCTAGAGTGAATATTCTTGTTGTAACAATCGAGAATGAGAACGAGAGACCATACATGTTCCTCATTTTGCCGCTGCGAAGTCTAGAAGATCACGCTAATTGTACAGGACGGTGTTCGCTACTCATACTGGGGATTCTGTTTAGCTCCTGTGTAGCAGTATCCGGTAAGTGTTCCGGCTTCGGTACAGAATCGTGAAGCATTTTTCGAGACAAATACAACAGATGGAATCCCGGGAGGTCCTCATCTTACAGTCTTAGTTTGAAGTGTTTTCCTGTTTTGGCCTTTCTGGGTTGGTCAGGGGTTTGGTTTGGATCATGTTCCATGCCTTGTTCAGCATCTCCTTTTCATTAGGATAGGACAAAGTCCGTAGCGCTTTATCAAAGGCCATCCACTCCATGAAGTCGTGTTCCGAACCCACTTTCGCGTCCGCCTGATCTGTCTCGAACAGGTAAAAATGTACCGTCTTGTCAAACATCTTCGATCGGAAACCGAACTGGTACTTGATCGTCCCCACTTTCCCCTTCAGCTTGACTCTTGATACCCCCGTCTCTTCTCGCACTTCTCGCATCGCAGTCGTCAATTCGTCCTCGTCCTCCTCAATCAGGCCCTTGGGGAGACACCAAGTCCCGCGCTTCTCACTTCCGAGCAAGAGGAAGAGCGCGGCCCCATTCTCGAAACGATATACGACGCCTCCGGACGATGTTACCCTGATGCGAGGCTTTGGCTGCATACCGCTCCAACCTGCCATAAGATCTATAGCTCCAGGAACTTTTCGACGTTAGTTAGTCTCTTCGAGGGAGAGCCTACAAGGACTGTGTCTTCAATTCTTACACCGCCTATGCGTGGATCGTACAATCCAGGCTCGATTGTTACGACAGAGCCCTTTCGCAAGGGATCATTGTTGTACAAGTTCAGGTAAGGACGCTCGCCGATAGTCAAACCAACTCCGTGGCCTAGACCATGAATGAAGCCCTTCATGCCCCCTTTTACGGTGCGCGGAGTATCGTAGCTCCTCTTCTCGAACAATTCACAAGTCCGTAGCATCAGGGCCTTTCCTGGGACCTCTTCCCTAACCATGTCAAACGCATCGGCCTGGGCCTCGGAGACAGCTTCGTACATTTCCCTGAGCCTCCTAGAGGGGTTTCCAAAACAGAAGGTCCTCGTGCAATCGTGCCAGTAGCCGTCGGGCTCGCAAGGAAAAATATCGTAAACGATCGGTTCGCGGGCATGGATATAGTCGGTGTCTTCGCCCCGATAATGTGGATCGCTAGACTTCCTTCCAGGTGCGACTATTGTGTCCTCCGGCGCAATTAGCTTCTCGTCAGCCAAGAAGTGATTGATAATTCCTCTAACAGTTCCGACCTTGAGCATTTGCGACTTCAGTATGACCTTTGCTCCTGTAACTCGCGCATTTCTGAGACCCTGGATCGTCTTCTCGACTACCCTGTCCGTTTTCACGGCTATGCCTTTCAAACGGTTGGCCTCGAGAGAGTCCTTGGTCTCACGGGCGGATTCCAAGATCGTCGGAGTCCGTTCTCCTACAATTCTCAGGCCCTTCTTTCTCAGAGAGTCAATTAGGAAGAGGCTGTTCGCAAGATCGTTTCGGCCTGCCACCACAACTTTCCCTGAAAGTCCAGTCTCCTTGGCAAGTTTTTGGTAAAACCTGGATCGTGCGTCGTCTGCAGAATATTTCGCGCGTAACCGTTCAAAACCATAGTCAGAATATTTCCGGATATTCTTTACGCGTCCTTGGCGTGCGCTTCCAATGTCGATGTTGCTTACAACGAGAGTCGGGGGCTGAGATTTTCTCTTGAGATATATTCCTCCTCGCGGGAGCGAGGCTCCCACAACATAACCAAGGTCAGGATTTCCTACCGTCGAGTCGCCGAAGACTATCAGAGAGTCAATATTCCTCGCTTCCATCTCACGATCGATGTCAGCGATCAAACTCTCTCTTCCGTCCCACCTCGTAAAGGAGTGAGAGACACTATATTATGATTCAGAACTGGGCTAAGAAAAACAATCTCGGAAATTCTGGAATCTGACCCTAGCGGCGTGTTGGGCTGGCCAGTGGCCTCACCATCACAGCGCGACCGCGGGTGCGACGCGTCCTCGCTAGCCTCTTCCTCTTGGACAAGCTCCAGCTGTCCTCCTCAAATCTCTCCATCCAGTAAGGTATCACGATCGCCCTGATGAGCTCCTGGACTGTCACTCCTCGAGTCTTGGCGATCCGGGTGAGACGCTGGAATATTGTTCGATCGAGGACTTGCATGAACTTGACGGAATCCTTCGAGTCGCGCAAAGCAGTACGATGGGCAGTGCGTTTGTTATTCAATACTTGTGTACCGATCCTACGAAATAGGGTTCACCAAGACCCAATATTTAATGGGTGAGGACAATTAGCTCCGTAACTTCTGGGAAAGGCCAACGGCGTTCACGTAATGAAATATTGACATGAAACAGTAAGGTTTCAACAAGTCTGACAATCTCTTAAGAATCTGCTCCGACTTCTCTACTTGAGATTGATCGCCTGTCTTCTGAAACGTCCTGGCGAGGTGGTACTAGAAGAGGTCCCGAGGCCGAACCTCAAGCCGGGAGATGTAATCGTGAAAATGAAGGCTTGCGGAATTTGTGGAACTGACCTGGAAAAGATTCGCGGGGAATTGGGCCCGATGGGAATACTCGGGCATGAACCCAGCGGAATTGTCGAGCAAGCTGCGCCTGGAGCAAGAAACGTGGAGAAAGGCGACAGGGTTGTGGCACACCATCACGTTCCATGTTACGTCTGTGAGTTCTGCTTGAAGGGGGACTACACGATGTGTGACAAGTTCAAGGAGACAAACCTTGACCCTTGTGGTCTCGCTGATTCGTTCAGGGTTCCCGAGTTCAATGTGGCGAGAGGCGCTCTCGTCAAGCTTCCCCAACAATTGAGCTTCGAAGAAGGCTCGATGATCGAGCCAACGGCATGCTGCGTCAGAGCAGTACGGGCTGCTCAGGTAAAACCCACCGACAATATCCTCATGTTGGGTCTCGGGCCCACGGGGTTGACACAGGTCCAGCTACTTCGACAAATGACTCTTGGCAAGATACTGGTTGTGGATCCGATATCCGATCGTCTGAAAGCGGGGCTAAGAATGGGAGCTGACGAAGGCATCGATGCCACATCTCAAGACGTCGTCAAAGATGTCAGGAAAACTACTCGGCTTGGGCCTGATATTGCCTTCGTCTCAACGGGCAACGAGAGAGCTCTAATCTCAGCGCTGAGCGCAGTGCGAAAAGGGGGAAAGGTGGTGTTGTTCGGGGCTCCGGCACAAGGTGCCACGGTAAATCTTGACATTAGCGCACTCTTCTCTCGCCAGCTCTCGATAATCTCGAGCTATTCATGCGTGGAAGCCGATATGAAAAACGCAATTGATCTAGTCACGACCAAACAGCTAGACCTTACGGGCCTCATCACCAAAAAGTTCCCCCTCACGAGGGCTGTCGAAGCGATGGATTACGCTCAGAACTCGAAGACCGCACTCAAGACTCTCATCGTGAATTAATCGGGGCAATCCCTTCATGGAACCTCCACGCCTTCACGGGGTGTCTCCTTTCGAGAGTAGTTTTTTTTCACTCGATTCTGGCAGTTAGACTCGAATCAGGTTGAAAAACAGCCGAGACATCACATCGAGAAGGTTTCTGGGGTTCCTACCGTGTTTGCGGCTCATCTTGTTACAGTTCCAGCGCGAAAGACGCCCAATATTTCAGCGTGCTCCGTGAGTATTATATACTGAGAACGGCCGAACCCGCGCTCAACTGAGATAGACATGCCACAAGCATACTGCGTAAAATGCAAAGCGAACATCGAGATTAAGAATCCAACGCCCGTGACGCTCAAGAACGGAAAGCCAGCGATCAAGGGTGTATGTCCCAACTGCGGAACCTCGGTCTTCCGTATCGGGAAGGCCTAACCCCGCTTCTTACTCTCAATAAGCCCCTATCATCCCATTTCTTATTTCCTCATGCTCCAAGAGGCTTTTAACCACACAGGCCCTATGTCACAATGAGAGAATGCCGAATAGGGTTCGCCTCGGGATCCTTTTTGCTCTTGTCTTCTCAGCACTATGGCTGACTTTACCTACTCACGGGGACACGAGTCCATCGCCAGTCAATGATCGCACATTTTACTTCGGCCCCTCAGCGACTCTTACGAGCTCGCGACCAACAGGGTCAACCCCATTCCCATCGAACTTGACCCAGCGGCCCAGTTTTGTTCTTCCCAATGCGCTACTATCACCTCTTACGCTTGGGAGCAAGCTAACCTTCTCGCTTTGGACAAAGTGGGCTGGCACCAATCTGACCCTTATCCCTGTCATTGGAGCAACCTTCGACTACAAATATCCGGGCTCCGCGGTTTGGACTAACCTAACTTCCTTCGCAGCGCAATCGATGACGCCAGGTTGGAATAACCTGACTATCGTGGGCAATATTTCTCCGCCGTCCTTGCCAGACTTGACTTCGATTGGTGTTCAAATTTTTGTAGATCCGAGGACGGTTCCCCAGCATACAAACGTTACATTGTACTGGGGGTCGAGCAGAGAGAAATCTTCTGTTGCTTTCCAGCTTTCAGGTTACGAAACATTAGTCCAAACGAATCCTGTTGCGATCCTTGACAGAACTGATACACCGACCACATATTTTCCCGTTAACGCCGGACCTGGCAACAACATTGTGTTGGTGAAGACGCTGGTGACATCCGCACTTGGGTTCGGTGATATTCGGAGCGTCAACATGACGATCATTGATCCTAGTGGCAAAGCAGTGAGGGATGCAGCGAATCTAACAATGCAACCGCCAAACGACCGGGCTAACCCGCCATTCCAATTCGGAGCATTGTGGGTTTATCATTCGAATTCGTCCACGGGAACGTATCAGATATGGGTGGTAATCAGCGATATCCAAAACCACACCGCCTACAGTTATCGAGGTGCAGCGAGCTTCGCTCTGGTCCCGCCTAATTTTGTGCCATTCCCGTATAACCTAATTCCGTACTTCCTGATAGGAGGAGTAGTGGCGGCAGTTGGAGGCGGGGCCTATTATTATCGTCAGAGAACTCGGAAGAGTTACCTCGTGCCGTTTGATTATTTCAACTCGCTTGCCGGCGGAGGACTCAATGACGGTACTATCGTTGCGATAGAGGGAAACACCGGATCGGGAAAGACGTTGCTCTCAGAGCAGTTGATGTATCAGGATTTGAGAAACGGTAAGCCATGCGTTTTCGTTAGCACGATTGATTTTCCTAGCAACATAAGGTCGAACATGAAAACGATGGGACTAGATGTTTCAGGTTACGAACAGAACGGCCTATTGACCTTCGTCGACGCCTATTCAGCGGAAGCAGGGCAAGAGTCCAAGGAAAAAGTGTCTGTGCCGTCGCTTGGGGACCTGACAACCCTCGGCATGAAAATCAGTTCAACTCTACCCTCAGCCTCTTTCAAGGGGGGCAGCTTGTACTTTGATTCTCTTAGTCCCTTGACGTCAAAGGCGAAGCCAGAGAGCATCGTGTCGTTTGCTCAAACGGTTGGTGCCAGGTTGAAGGGGCTTTCAGGCAAAGCGTTTTTCACAATGGGGCCGGGGATCGACGGTTCGGTCCAGCGTCAACTTGAGGAGAACGCGGATTGCATTGTCCAAATGGAGGCATTCGAGGAGACTGGCAGTCGCAAACGACGTCTTAGAATCGCCAAACTTCGCGCGAGGACGCATTTGGAGGGTTGGACCGAGTTTACGATCGAGGAAGGGAAAGGAATAATCTTCTACTCCAGCAAGAAGAAAAAATAGGCAGAATACTTCTAGAATACTTTGTCTCGAGGGAAAACCTCGATGCCGGTCGACCCAAACTGGTAGGGTCGAATTTGAGTATCGTGCGCTATGCCTCGCATCTTCTCGATCTGAACCGCTCTCACTATGTTTCCCTCGTGCAATAGAGTGTGCAGCAAGACTACGCCATGGGACAGGAATTCCTCGAGCTGGAATCTTCGATCCATAAGAGACGTCTTCAGCTCACTCGTTACAATTGATGTACATCCAGAGTCGGCTAGCGCATCGA
Source organism: Bathyarchaeia archaeon (assembly GCA_035656295.1). GTDB lineage: Archaea > Thermoproteota > Bathyarchaeia > 40CM-2-53-6 > 40CM-2-53-6 > 40CM-2-53-6. The sequence continues at coordinate 19,044 of DASRSU010000025.1, forward strand.
AGAAGGCCACTGTTGCCCTTCTCTTCGCTAGCGCCTCTGCGTATCGGAGCATGAGTGATGTTACGGGGTCCAGCGCGATACGTTGCACGCTTTCTCCTTCGACAAGCTTCGTAATCGTCCTAAGCAGTTCTGGAAAGTCGATCAATTCTCCGAATTCGACATTGCCCTTCAAATCGAAGGCGTCCTCCTTTGGTTTTGCACGCCTTATCCCGCTGGCGTCCATGAACAACAACTTACCTTTCTTCTCCATCCCATCGATGTCCCAGTTGTACGAGTAGAGATTTCTCTTGATCACATCCGGGTGCTCGTCCAGTGAGACGTAGAGTCCGGTCTCTCCGCGCAACGCGCCATGGTATAGATATTGCAACGCGAATGTGGTTTTTCCAGCGCCAGGGCTGCCCACCAGTAGGATGCATCTTCCTTCGGGGAATCCTCCACCGAGAAGCTCGTCCAGTCCCTTTACTCCTGTAGGCACCCTGTCCAATGACAATGATCATTGTGGATTGGGGCTAGAGTCTATAAAAACAGTAGCTCGGAAAAGTGTCTAGATTTCCCTGAATTGTCCCGGTGGATTCTCGAGCCAGATTTTTGAGGAGACAAGTTTCGACGTTGTCTTCTGTCGAAGCACCGTGTGCACTACATGTCTTATCGTCGGGTCTGCGGCTAGGTTGCATCCTAAAGCGAAACACCAGCAGACTCCCATGAAGAGGAGGAGGTAGTAAAGGACCTCGTTGATTACAGGCCGGGCAAGTATCGAGTAGAGGAGGGTGAAGCCTCCGGACGCGCCGATCACCATTGACAAGACGGTCGTGTGAAAAGGTCCCACGTCTATAGTCCGCAGACGCAGTCCTCCAAAGTAGGGAAGAGCAAGCGCTACAACCGGGATCATCAACGAGCCTGCCATCGTCAACAGAACGAACTCTTGTGAAATCACTGACAATATGTCAGATGTTCGGGTAGTGTTTACTGTTGGAAGTCCACGATTCTTCGAGAGGTAGATTGCAAATGAGACAACAACCGCGAGAATGAAGCCGAAATACTTCACTTGCCTAGTCAGCGCGAGCTTCAGACCCTTACTCCCATGTATTGCCTCAAGCTCTGAAAGCTTCGAGGTGATGACATGCTTGCCCTTAGTTATGAAGAGATAGAGCCGAATCGCCTTGGTCGACAATACGCCGCCGAACAGGTACATGTACAAGAAACCGAGGGGCATTGCAATCAGAGATATGACAATCGTCAACGTAATGCTGAGCTGTAAAATGAAAGAGGTTGGTTCAAGGTTCCGGGGCAAGAACCTACCAAAGTATAACACTGCCAACGATCCAAGGATGAAAAATATGAACGTCCCGAAAAGACAGAGAAGAAAGTTTCTACCATTATGAAGGCTGTGACGTATGATCTGGCCTGCCTGCAACTCTCGCCAAGGTCCGATTAGAAACACGACAATATTTAGGAGGAGTGCTCCTCACCATCTCGAACCGGGGTTAGGCTGGTACAAGTCATCCCTGAAGAAACAGAGTCAGTGCTCAAGCTGGTCAAGACCTACCGGCCTGGTAGCCGAGTATCGATACGACACCTCGGAAGCTTCGTCAACGATGTTTTCCTCGTCGATATTGACGGCGAGAAAATCGTGGCAAAACGCTACACCAATTGGGTTTCCTTGAAGTGGTTGACGCTCAGCCTCTACGGACTCGGAAGCGTCAGATTCTCAATCTCTGGGCGTCGTCGGATGGAGGCCGAGTACGCGTTCAACTATCTGCTCTCCAAACGGGGACTAAGAGTCCCTCGGATTTTGGCGGGAGACACTCCGTCGCGAACGATCCTGTTCGACTTCGTGCCAGGCGATAGCCTATCCGATCTCCTAGCAAAACTGGCCAGGGCTACCGAGATGGGGGGCAGGGAGAAGGAAGCTGCGAGGACTGTTGGTGACCTGATCGGCCGCGCGCACCAGTTCGAAGCAGCTCTGGGTGACACGAAACCTGAGAATTTTATTGTCGATAAGAAAGGCGAAGTGACTTTAGTTGACCTTGAACAGGCGCGCCACCGAGGAGACTATAGCTGGGACGTAGCAGAGTTTCTCTTCTACTCTGGACACTATTGGCTGCCGTTCAACGGGGTCCTGTCAAACTACGTGGACTCCTTCATCCAAGGATATCTCCAACAAAACTCCGCAACGATTCTGCACAAGGCGGCATCACCAAAGTATCTCAGAGTATTTTCCGTGTGGACGCCGCCTAACGTGATAATTGGAATTAGGAAGAGGCTCCTCGACGCGTAAACAGCGTCGAGATCTATCTTGGATTTTTCGAGGGATTCAATAGAAGACTCGACGGTCTAGAACTCGTCCTCGCCGCCGCCCATGCCGCCTGGCATACCCTTCGGTCCGCCAGCGCCGCCCTTGTCAACACCCTTCGAAGCGATCACGTCGTCAATTCTGAGAATCATCGATGCGGCTTCTGAGGCCGATTTGACTACTTGTTGCTTTACTCTGAGAGGTTCCAGTACGTTCAGTTTTCTCATATCCTTGATCTCGCCGGAGTAAACGTCTACTCCAAACCAGGGATTTGCAGCCTTTTCGTGTTTCGACCTGAGTTCGACTAGTATGTCGATCGGGTCGAATCCTGCGTTCTCTGCTAGTGTTATCGGTACGGCTTCGAGGGCCTCTGCGAACGCTTCGATCGCGAGTTGTTCGCGTCCACCAACTTTGACAGCATATTCCCGTAGCCGTTTTGCAAGCTCAGCTTCTGGAGCTCCTCCGCCGGCGACTATCTTCCCGTCCTCCAGTGCATTTCGCACTACGGACAGCGCGTCATGGAGCGACCTGTCTGCTTCGTCTACGACGTGCTCGGTTCCGCCGCGGATGACTATAGTGACGGCTTTCGGATTCTTGGCGTCGCGGATGTAGACTAGCTTGTCGTCCCCGATCTTCACTTCCTCGACGATCTTCGCATCCCCCAGGGAGTCTTTTGTCAGGTCTTTGACGCTCGCGACAACTTTTGCTCCCGTGGCCTTCGCGATTTTCTCTAGATCGCCGCTGCTAACATTCTTGATGGCGGCGATATTGTTCTTTGCTAGAAAGTGTAACGCGACGTCGTCGATTCCTTTCTCGGAGAACACGACATTCGCACCAGACTTTTGCACCTGGGCGACCATGTCCTTGAGCATCTTCTCCTCTTCTTCTATGAAGAGGTGCATCTGGTCGGGGTTGTTGATGTTGATCTTGGCGTCGAACTCGGTCTTCTCGATCTCAAGCTTCGCGTTCAGAAGTGCGATCCTTGCGTTCTCGATCCTCTTCGGCATCTGAGCATGAGAGATCTCTTTGTCAACTACGATTCCTTTGACGAGTTCTGTCTCTTCGAGACCCCTACCTTGCTTCTTGACGATCTTGATCAAGTCAATATCAGCCTTGATCTTTCCATCGGTTTTATCGGAGACTTGCTTGACCGCTTTGACTGCAATGTCTGCAAAGTGTTCTTTGGCAATAGCGATTCCTTTACTGTACATTGAGGTCATCGCCACTTGTTTCAAGACAGCGTCGTCTCGCTCTACAATGGGGATGGCGAGCTTGTCAAGAATTTCCATTGCTTTCTCAGCGGCTTTCGTATACCCGTCTACGATGACAGTGGGATGAACGTCCTTGTCGAGTAGTGACTCTGCCTGCTCCAAGAGTTGGCCTGTGAGCAAGACGGCAGTAGTCGTACCGTCCCCTACTTCTTGGTCTTGTGTCTTCGATACTTCGACCAACATCTTCGCAGCTGGGTGTTGTACGTCAAGCTCTTTCATTATCGTTGCACCGTCATTCGTGATCGTGACATCACCTATCGTGCTGACAAGCATCTTGTCCATTCCCCTCGGACCGAGTGTAGTTCTCACCGTCTCGGCGACGATCTTCGCCGCGGCAATATTATTCCTCTGAGCTTCCTTTCCAGTTGATCGGCCTGTACCTTCTTTCAGTATCAGAACCGGTACGCCTTGCGAACCTTGAGCAGACATTTGTTCAAATCCTCTAACTTGAAATTCGCGAGTATTGTCGAGAAAACAGACTCATAAATCTTACCCGCGTCGTTGGTCGAGAAAACCACCGTAATCGTTCTAACCGCTGGTCGATAGCATCTCTCCCGTTAGGCGTAGAACCCGGTTTGGGCGGGAAGGGTACCAATGTCCTCTTGTCGAATGCATGGACCCGATTCTCCTCATGGCTACTGCCGAGAACCCGATGGCCTACCTCTTAGAGTTCGGTCTTCGGAAGATAGAGACGGAAAGGCCTGAGCTGACCAATGACGGCAGGTATCTGCAGCTGAAAACAGACTTGTTACGCGAGGCGCAAGGGCACTTTCGTGAGATCCAGGCAACCTATGCGACAGTGTTGAAGACCGAATGCCATTGTGGCGGCCAGCTGGAACCGGTCGACCACGACTTTGGCAAGAGTGGAGGAGTAATCTACGACAGCGTCTTGGCAAAGTGCAAGTCATGTGGATCGGAACAGAGCTTCCAGTTTCCCAAAGAAGGCTTCATATCCGAAGCTAGGTCGGCAATGGCCCTTAGGGATTATCTACAATCCACATACGGGATCGATTATGCGGGTGCTGTCATGGATGATCTTCGAGGCCGTCAGGGCGTCAGGGCGTAGTCTCTAAAGCTACTGCGTCCCTATTGTCTTCTCGTACATTCTCCGGAAGGTCCATCGGAGAGCGTTCTTCAACTCATTGAGTCGCCGCTCATCACCGTAGTTCTTCACGTACAGTTCCTTCAGCCTGTTACCTTCCTGGTTTACAGTGTACATTAGAACTTGGTCAGGCGTCAATTCCTGTTTCCGAGTCGACTCTTCATCCTTTCGATGCAATGGTTCAAGCACTTTTCCTATCAGGAATGATTTCATCGGAGGTGCGTTCGCATCGAACCTGAACTCTTGTGAAGGAACAACTCGCAAGTCTCGTCCTTCCACGTACATGCTTGCGAGCTCTACACCACTGATTGTTCTGATGCTCTGGCCTTCGCTGGTCGATGGGGCCGTGCTTGATTCTAGTGCGATGGATTTTGGAATCTGGACTCTGCGGTAGCTCTTCTCGGCGAGCAAATCGTCCACGGTCTGAAGAAATGATCGTAATATCACCGCTTCCTGTTCATGTTCCGACAGGTTTCTTTCCAGGTACGCCTTCAAATCCGCGAGACTCTTTGTCGTCTTTTCTTCCACTTGTGACATGGCCTACTAGACGTGGGCCAGCTAGGATTCTTAAATAATCCAGTAGGGTCCGTCGCGGGACCAGCCAGGAGGCGTTTTGACACATTGGAAGAAACTGTTCGGGTGGAAGACATCCTACTGGGCAAGTTTGATGGTCAACGAGTCCTCGTCCGAGGCTGGCTACAGCACAAACGGTCAAGCGGGGGCATAATCTTCCTCTTCGTCAGAGACGGCTCGGGAGTTATCCAGAGCACAATGAAAAAGGGCGTGGTCGAGGACAAGATCTTCGAACCTTTCCAAGCGGCGGGAATAGAGTCAAGCATCGAGGTCGCGGGAGAGGTTCGGCCTGACAGCAGAGCCCAAGGAGGGCGAGAACTCGTTGTGTACAAAGGAGCTATCGTCGGTGCGGCCCGCGAGGAATTTCCGATAGCGAAAAAGTTCCATGGTCCCGAGTTCCTTCTCGACCAGCGCCACCTCTTCGTGCGATCGGACAAGATGCGAGCGATCCTGGAGATGCGGGCGGTCATACTCTCCGCTACCCGGTCTTGGTTCGACTCACACCACTTCTTGGAAGTTCAGGTCCCGATCCTAACGTCAGCCGCGGTCGAAGGGGGCTCGACCCTGTTTGAAGTGAAGTATTTCGACGAGAAAGCTTACTTGACGCAAAGCTGGCAATTGTACGCTGAGGCGCTGATCTCCAGCATCGGCAAGATCTATACCGTTGCGCCATCGTTCAGGGCGGAAAAGTCACGGACCCGACGTCATCTGACGGAGTACTGGCATGTGGAGGCGGAGGCGCCGTGGTGCGATCTGGACGGGATAATTCACGTCGAAGAAGAACTGCTCACGCACGTTATTGGTGTGCTAGTTGATCGTTGCAAACCAGAGCTAGACCTCTTCGAGAGGAAGACTTCAGATCTAGAGCGCGCGAAGCCACCGTTCCCCAGGATCACTTACTCTGAAGCGTTGCAGAAGATTGGGATGGAAAAGTCCGGGATCAAGTGGGGGGATGATCTCGGGTACGAACAGGAGAAACTGTTGACCATTCACTTTGACAGGCCCTTCTTCGTGACGCACTATCCGAAGAGTGCAAAGGCATTCTATCACAAGCCCGACCCTGCCAGGGGGGAGGTCACACTATCAGTGGACATGCTTGCTCCCGAGGGTTACGGAGAGATCACCGGTGGTGGCCAACGCATCGACGACTATGACATGCTCATGGCCCGGATTCGTGAGGAGGGGCTTGATCCGAAAAGCTATGCTTGGTACTTGGACCTCCGAAAGTTTGGGAGCGTACCACATTCCGGATTCGGTCTTGGCCTGGAGAGACTCGTCTCATGGATCTGTCGACTCGACCACATTAGAGACGCGATAGCATTCCCGCGACTCATCAATAGGCTCTACCCCTAGACTTGGGCAGAGCTTGCAATATTGCTGATCTTGGCCGCCTCATTAACCAGTTTCTGGGCAAGTTCTACGCTTGCTCGTCTCTGGGCCTGCCTCGTTTCCGCACCAATGTGGCACGTGGCGACCGTGACTCCTTCCGGCATGTTCACGATCTCCTTCTCCCAGTCATCTACAGGAGGCTCCAGGTGGAAAACATCCAGCCCGGCCCCGGCCAAGTGGCCCTCTTTCAACAGTTTCAGAACGGCAGGACCCTCAATGAGATCCCCACGAGAGGTGTTTACCAGATATGCCCCTTTCTTCATTTTTCTTAGTCTCTTCTCATTGAGTAGATGATGTGTCTGGGGAGTATATGGGACGTGAATGGTAACTATGTCCGACCTTTGGAGGAGTTCCTCGATCGTGTTCGCAAGTTCGTAGCTGAGTCCCGGCACGCCTCGCGGCGCTATGACGTCGTATCCCAGAACGTTTGCCTGGAATCCCACGGTCAATATTCGCGAGACTTCGGTGCCGATTCTGCCGGCACGGCCTATGACGCCAACCTCTTTTCCCTGCAGTTCTTCGCCCATCAGTTGATTCTTGATCCATTTGCCCTCCTTCATGGATCGATCCGCGAAGGATATCTTTCTGAGCAAGGAGAGAATCAATCCTACGGTCAGTTCTGCCACGCTAGTCGAGGGTGCTGATGGAGTGTTGATGACTTGGACGCCCGCAGCCTTTGCCGCTTCGAGATCAATGCTGTCGAGGCCGACTCCGGCTCGTCCGATGATTTTCAACTTCTTCGCTGTCTTGATCAGACGAGCGTCAAGCCTGGTCCGTCCACGTACGACGACGATGTCGTAGTCTCCGATAATGTTCGCTAGTTTTGATCTGTCAACTCCGGCTTCGTTCGTGACCTGGAATCCGCTCGAGGAGAGTATCCGGATTCCTTCCGCTTCTATTGGGTCGCAGACTAGGACTTTCAATGTCACGGGCTCTGGATTCGTGGCGTCTGCTCACGTGAAGAAGCAGTTTTGAGCTTTCGGACTAGAGCCTGGGCAGCTATCGTCACCGGATCCCATACCGGCGCGACCGGTGGGGAATAACAGGTCTCGATTTCCGAGAACTGTTCGACGGTCAATCCCAGGTGGCCTGCCATTGAGGCAAAGTTTGCTCGGAGGACTGCTCCTTCTTCACCTACGATTTGGGCACCAAGAAGTCTCCCATCTTTCGGGTCTGCGAGCAACTTCACTGTGAGGTCCTTTCCGCCGGGATAGTAGGAGAGTCTCGTCAAGCCAGTGACTCTTACCGTTGTCGGGTGGATGCCGATCTTCTCCGCTGAAAATGTCGTGGGGCCGAATGCCGCGACCTCAAGTCCGAACAGCTTGACAGTGTTTACTCCAGTAGACCCTGGGTACCGGGAGGTCCCGCCTGACGCGTTTATCCCTGCAACCACAGCCTGTCGGACTGCGGTTGTCGATAACTGAAGCAGGACATGCCTGCCTGTGATCCTGTCAAAGGTTTCGACACAGTCGCCCACTGCGAACACATCCTTTGCTGAAGTTGCCATTCTCGTGTCGGTGCGGATTCCCCCCAATTCGCCGAGTAATATTCCCGCGTCTCTTGCCAGCTCCGTGGTAGGCCCCACCCTTACGGCCATGACAACCGCATCGACGTTCCAGGTCTTGCCAGATATTCTCACGCCTTCGACTTTTCCGTTTGATCCCAGTATTTGCTCCAGAGAGGACGCTAGTTGATAGTCGATCCCATGTTTTTCTCCGCGCTCTCTAATGATCGAGGCCATGTCAGGGTCGAGAATCGCGGGTAGTATCTCTGGGACGATCTCTGCTTGTAAGACTGGTATCCTACGAAGGAGGAGGGCCTCGGCCATTTCGGAACCAGTCAATCCGGCCCCGATAATTGCGACCTTCTTGGCCTTTGCTTGCCGGAGATAGTTGGCTAGTCCTTCGACATCATCCATCGTCCGGATCGTGAAGACGCCTTTCAACTCGGTTCCTTGAATGGGTAGCGAGATCGGCTTGGCTCCTGTGGCGAGAATCAGAGAATCATAGTGTTCAGCGTGACTGGTTCCGTCTGAGAGTCGGTGGAACTGCACTGTCTTGTTCGTAGTGTCTAGCTTCTCAGCCTTGACTCCCAGGTTGAGATTGATCCTGTTAGTATGACGGTAAAACTCCTCGTCGTAACCAAGGAGCGATGGGAAGCTCGGGACAATGCCGCTGAAAGCGTAGGGGAGACCACACCTCGAATACTCTGGCAAATTTTCTTCTCCGGCAACGACTATCTCCGCGGTTCGGTCCGTCTTGCGTGCATAGAATGCGGCTGTAGTGCCTGAAACACCACAGCCTACGATGACGACCCGTCTCGGCATGACATTCCGCTGTGATGTTCGTCCGATAACAGTTTGCTCAACAGGCACGATCGAATGGTCGAAAAGCTTAGCTTAAAGTGCGAGATTCGTGGATTCCAGCTTGGTCAGAAAATGAAGGCCAGCATGCACGCTTTCCTGAAAGACGGTAAGGGAATGCTTCTCGCCTACGATCAAGGATTCGAACATGGACCCTCGACCGACTTTAACGATCGGAACGTTGATCCAAACTATATCATACAGATTGCCGTGGACAGCCAATTCACGGGCCTCGTCCTGCACAAGGGCGTCGCAGAGAAGTATTACAATGGAAAAGTACCTCTGATAGTCAAGTTGAACGGCAAGTCAAATCTGCCGAAAGGCGAACCGATATCCTCGCAAGTATGCAGCGTCGAGGAAGCAATCAGTCTCGGGGCCAAAGGTGTCGGCTACACGGTATACCTTGGAAGCGCTCACGAGAACATTATGTTGCAAGAATTCGGTGAGATTCAGGAACAGGCACACGACGAAGGAATACCCGCCATTGCCTGGGTCTATCCTAGAGGGGAGGCCGTCAAAAACGATACGTCTCAAGAAATCGTTTCCTATGCCGCTAGAGCCGGCTTAGAGATTGGTGCCGACGCGGTCAAGATCAAGTACACAGGAGACTCGAACAGTTTCAAGTGGGCAGTGAAAGCTGCGGGAGTTGTGAAAGTGTTCATGTCAGGTGGACCAAAAGCTCCAACAGACGAGACGTTCCTAGGACAGGTGAAAGGCGCTATGGACGCTGGAGCGACTGGACTAGCTGTGGGAAGAAATGTGTGGCAGCATCGGGACCCGTTGAAGATGGCGACAGCATTACGCGAGATCATATTCAACGGGAAAGCCGTTGACAAAGCACTCGAACTGGTCATAGCTCACTAGAAGTATCCGAGCGCCAATAACTCGAGAAGGTAGAGGGAGGAAATTTTATCCGAGTTCCGCCGGAGCCATTGCTTGTTATCAACTTCAAGGCGTACCTTGAGGCCACTGGCAAGCGGGCGGTGAGGCTTGCAAAGTCTGCCGCCGAAGTCTCCAGGGAGACAGGTGTTTCGATAATCATCGCTCCACAGTTTACCGATATCAAGGCCGTCACGGAGGAAGTGGACATTCCTGTTTTCAGTCAGCATATCGATTCGATCAAGCCGGGAGCATTCACTGGCTACGTGTCGGCGGAGGCTGTGAAAGCCTCGGGTGCTGATGGAACAATGCTCAACCATTCTGAAAGGAGACTGGACGATTCAAAGATAGGAGAGAGTGTCATACTCGCCCGCGGGGCAGAGCTGCTTTCCTTGGTTTGTGCAGACAATCCAAAGAGATCCGGTGTGGTGGCCACGTATGATCCGGACATGATCGCGATCGAGCCCCCCGACCTCATTGGTACGGGAGTCTCGGTCTCTAAAGCCAGGCCCGAGCTACTTACCAACTCAATAGGGGAGATCAGAAAGATCAATGCCAACGTGACGGTGCTTTGCGGCGCGGGTATCACTACAGCAGAGGATGTTTCGAAGGCTTTGCAGCTGGGCACCCGAGGGGTTCTTGTAGCAAGTAGCATTGTCAAAGCGAAGAATCCGAAGCTTGTGATCGAGAGTATGGCACAGGCCATGCTCAAGATGTCGGTAAGAGATGTTCTAGCCTCAGGCTAAATAGGCCGCATCAGGATTCACGTTTTTCGTCTCGAAATGATCGTCCAAGTCTTCTCTTCTCGGACTCGATGGCTCCAGGTATTTGCATATGGAGCAGTTGTTTCAACTTACATCTTGATTCTGCTTGGAGGATATGTCACGACAAGCAATTCAGGGCTCGGGTGCGGGGAGTCGTGGCCGCTATGCAAGAATCAAGTCCTTCCCCTGCTGAATGATCCGCAGCTAGTCATCGAATTTGCTCATCGGGTTTTCAACATTGTCGTGACAGTCTTCGTCGCTGGAACTGCTGTCCTTGCTTGGACAAGATTTCGGGGAGTGAAGAATGTTCTATTGTTCTCTACTGCGGGCTTTGCGGGGCTAGTCGCTCAAGTGATTCTCGGGATGGTGACCGTGAAAACGGGGCTCGATCCCGTTGTGAGCGACGCTCATTTGGGTCTAGCGTCAGCGGTATTTGCTATAGTTGTTGTGAATGCTGTCCTTGTTTGGAACCTTCACCACGGTTTGAGAAATCAGGTTCTAGTTGCCGCAAGAACGGCGTAGTATAACTAGTGCGTAACGCTTTAAAAACCGGATCGGGTAGGGCCGGAAAACCCAGAGAAGCGGATTATGGCACTCTCGAACACTGAAGCCATCTTCTACTCTCTCTACGGGCTCTTTTCGCTGCTTGCAGTGATTGTTGGAGTAGTATTTTTCGGTGTAATGGCGTATTTCCTCGTAAAGTATCGAGCAAGACCGAAACTCCAAGAACCACATGATACGCCGACTCTGGACAGAGTTCCATCTCATCGTGGCCATCTGAAGAACGTCGTGATTCTTCTAGGATTGTCCAGCATAATTCTCGGCTTTCTAGTAGCTGGAACATTCACGCAGGTAGACGTTCTGTTGAACGTCCCGGCCGAGTGTCAGCCTCCGGCAGGGGTTCCTAATCCATGTTTCTTCGTGAACGTGACTGCACACCAGTTCTACTTCCAGATTACCTACCCGGGGAACCTAAGCCGCTCGGATGTTAATCTTCTCCGAGTTCCTGTAAACACGACAATCGTACTTCGTGTAACTAGCGCGGACGTGTTTCACAATTTCGGTATTAGAGAATTCAAGATAAAGACGGATGCGATTCCGGGTAGAACTAACATGATTTGGTTCAGAGCTTTTGCGACAGGCAATTACACAATCCAATGCTTCGAGCTATGCGGAGCCGGGCATACGGGGATGATCGGTACACTGAGGGTGATGCAGCAGCCGGTTTTCCAGAAATGGTACGGGAGCTAGATCGGGCTCTGGTCGCCACAAAATTCTCAGAGTCTGCCAAAAAGTGGCTGTACTCGACGAATCACAAAGACATAGGCATACTGTACATCGTGACGTCTCTCTTCTTCTTCGTAGCGGCCGGACTACTCGCGATGACAATGCGGGTGCAGCTCTCAAGTCCGACAAACGATCTCTTGCTTGCCAATGTCTACAACCAGTTCGTGACAGTGCATGGTCTACTCATGATATTCTGGGTCCTATCTCCATTCGCATTCGGATTCGCCAACTACATTATCCCGCTACAGATTGGTGCTCGAGACCTTGCTTTTCCGAGGCTGAACGCGATGAGCTACTGGTTTTACCTCTTTAGTGGAATCGCTTTGCTCATGAGTTTCTTCTTTGGCAGTGCGCCCGACATGGGTTGGACACTCTACTCGCCACAGACTGCCTACACCTATGTTCCTTTCATTGGTTTCAATTTGGGAGCTGCGGCTCTAATCCTGATAACCGTCTCGATCACGATGAGCTCAGTCAACTTCCTTGTGACAATTTTCAAGATGCGGGCTCCTGGAATGAAGCTCAGCTTCATGCCCATGTTTCCTTGGGCGATCCTCGTCACGATTTTCATGATGCTCTACGCCTTCCCATCGTTTCTCGGAGCAGTGCTGTTGTTGTATGTAGACAGGGCATTCGGGACAGCATACTTCACGTCCCTGCAGGGAGGAGCCTTGCTCTGGGATAATCTGTTCTGGTTCTTCGGTCATCCTGAAGTCTACATTGTACTCTTCCCGGCGATCGGGGTCATAGCAGACGTTATTCCCACGTTCGCCAGAAAACCGTTGTACGGTGCCAAGTATGTCTATTGGGCAATGATTGCAGCTGCTATCATCAGCTTCACCGTCTGGGGTCACCACATGTTCGTGACCGGCGTGAGTGTTCTCTCAACGAAATTGTATACAGTCACAACAATCGGCGTGTCACTTCCTTTCGATGTGATTACGATAGCAATGGTCGAGACGCTCGTGCTAGCACGCCTCCGGTTGAAGGCTGCGGCACTCTTTACTTTGGGAGCTGTCGCTCTCTTCGTTATTGGAGGAATTACCGGCGTCTATTTGGCCTCTGTTGCTCTCGATCACGCCCTCCGAGGCACGTACTTTGTCGTGGCACACTTTCACTACGTAATGGTCGGGGGAAGCATCATGGCCCTGATCGGCGGGCTCTACTACTGGTTTCCAAAAATCACGGGTAGGATGTACAATGAAAAGACTGCACGGATCCATTTCATTCTCTCGTTCATCGGCTTCAACATTCTCTACTTCCCCATGTTCTTCCTGCTCGATATGCCGAGACGCATCATTAACTATGATCCATCATGGATGCCACTGAACCTGATGGCTTCGGTTGGTGGTTTCATCTTCGGACTTGCACAGATACTGTTGTTCGTTAACCTGTACCGGAGTGTTAGAACGGGTCCCTTGGCTGGACCTAATCCGTGGGACGCGTGGACGCTTGAATGGGCAGTCTCGTCTCCACCGCCACCACACGACTTCGACAGGATTCCAAGAATCTCTAGCGATGGAAGGATTCGTTTCGGATCACATGCAGGTCTTCCGAACGGTATAGGTTACCCGAACGGAAGTCATGTTCCAAACGGGTCGTATGCCAACGCTCCTGTGTCGGCTCACCATGAAGGATTGAGTCCCTGGCCGATCCTGATGGCGTTCTCCGCGTTCATCTTTTTCTTGGGACTCAGCATCGGACAGCGAGGAACCCAACCCGCAAGTTTCTCTCCCTTTTGGCCCCTCATTGTCGATGGCGCGATCCTCGGTTTCCTCTCATTGCACGGGTACTCACGGGAGAGGTTCAATGTTCACGAAGAAACTGATGTCGAGAGCTGGCCCTTCCACGAAATCCCGAATACGAAGTTGGGAATTTGGACGTTCCTCGGCGCAGAGGTCATCTTCTTCGGCGTTCTGATAGGATCCTACTTGTTCGTACGAACGAACAGTGCCGGTTGGCCGGCACCTAATGAGTTGTTCAGCATCAAGAATGGACTGGCGATGACCTTCATCCTAATCACCAGCAGCTTGACGGCCATCTTAGCGCTCTCCTCAGCCAGAGCAGGGAACCGGACGGGTGTCATAGTAAGCATCGCTGGAACTTTCGTCCTCGGAGCGGCATTCCTCGCTGTAAAAGCTACGGAGTGGCTGGAACTCGGGGGTTCTGGAGTCTTCAACTCGTATGCCCTACCTGCAACAAGCTACTTCATCACAACTGGAACTCACGGCGTCCACGTATTCGCCGGAATGTGCATGACCGTCTACTTGCTGGCAAACGCCTTCAAAGGAAAATACATCAAAGGCGACTCCTCGACAATCGAGCATTTTGGGCTATACTGGCACTTCGTCGACATTGTCTGGGTCTTCCTCTTCCCATTGTTCTACCTGTTGTGATTTCCTTGAACACGAATTATCTCTACCTGCTAGTCTTCGCTGGGCTGATCGCCGCGACTGACGCTGAGGTAAACCTGTCATCAATAATCCCACAATACAACATCTTTGTCACGGTGCTACTCACCATAGCCGCTGGGAAGGCCTTGCTCATCGCGATGTTCTTCCAACACCTCAGATACGAGCCCAAGGCCTTGTCGAGCTGGGGAATAATTGGCCTTGTCATAGCTGCACTGCTTATGGGGCTAACGTTCCTCCAACTGCATGTAACCCACTGATGCGAATCCTAGTCCGAAACCGTTTGCTTCGATAATCCTGAGGCAAAGAATCAGACAAGACCTCTGGCGGATCTGACTTGACCGACTGCTCAGAATTACTCGCAAGCTCGCGGGTCCCTGTAATCATGTTGACTACGGGCATCTTGTTAGTGTTCTTACCTTTGCTTACATATGTCTCTCTCATCTCCAAAAACTTGCTTCTTTCCCAGCAAAACGCCAGCTCTCTCGAGGCATTGGCCTTTAGCTCGCTGGTTTCCATGCTGGCTGGCCTGGGAATAATCGCCTACGCCGCGAGCAGATTACTATCAAACAAAACCCGATCCGCAGCACAGTCTTTTTCGGCTGCGGCTGTCATATCGTCAATCATGACAAATAGACGTTCTCTGATCGTAGCAGTGGGGTCTGCGGCTACATATGCTCTCTTCTACGCAGTAGTTTCAAGTATACTTGTTTACCAGCCGGATGTTTTTTTCTCGAAAGAGTACGGCGCGGCAGTTCCTTCGGTCAATGTCATTCTATGCTGCGGCCCAGTAGGACAAGTTCCACAATTTGTCGTGTATTTGTCAGAACATGTCGCACTATTAGTCGTCCCGTTGAATATCATCTTGATGTTCGTCGTCTCATGGCTTGTTGGCTTTAACGCGGCAATCGGCTGGTATGCCTACGACAATCGCTCATTGAAGGTAAGGCGTGGATGGCTAAGCGCATTAGGTGCAAGCGCGGGATTATTCACCGCTTGTCCCACCTGCGCAGGCTTTTTCCTATCATCACTCGTTGGACTGTCGGGTGTCTTCTCCATTACGGCGGGATTTACATGGTTGCAGGGAACTCTAGTTGCTGTAGGGATGGTCCTTCTAAGCGCGGCACCCATACTCACAACAAGGACAATTGCCGGCAGTCGCGCTTGTTCACTGGCTGAGATTGATAGGAAACCTTTCGGCCAACTGCCAAAGTCACAAAGCGAAGTTGCGTAGTATTTGGCTTGGTGTCACATAATTAGGCCGAGACTACAATTGATCCCGTCATCCAAGCATGATGCTTGCAGTAAAAATGATATGCACCTGCCGAATTGAGTGTGAGCGTATACTTTGCATTGTGGGTCTTGTCCCCTGAATCGAACGTCGGCAGGCCGGGATTTGCGATCGAATTTGATTTGACTGTATGCGTTAGGATACCTTCGTTAGTCCAGGTTAAGGTGTTGTTGGTGCCGATCTGCACTCTTATGTTCTGGGGTCTGAATCCGCAGTCGGGGATAGATGTGGTCGGGCTGCAAACTGCGTTTGTATCGAATATTGAAACAGGTGTTCCGTTGTCAGCAGTTGCTTGAATGTTCAAAGTCAAATAGTAAAGTCCGATGCCGACCAGTGTCAGCGCGATGATGATCAGTGCGTGCATTCGCGTAACCCCTCCGGAGCTTACCTTGGTGGATGGCACGATCATGTTCGTAAGAATATTCTCCAGTTCGGACAAGACTTGTCTTCGATCGTACTATTGAGTAATCGAGAATGAAAAATAGGGAGGGTCTGCGCCCAGACCAGTTTGAATTGTTACCTTGCTCCGATAGTTCCGTGCATTGTTGGATGGATTGCGCAATAGTAGTAGTAAGTACCGGCTTTGGTGAGAGTCTGCGAAACCGTGACCCCTGAGCCAATGTTTTGGTTGAATGTGTCCAGGCCGGCAGCGTTCATTGTGGGACATGCCTGCGCACTCGGAGTATTCGCAGAGTCACAGCTCGTTACAGTGTGACCTATTCGACCGTTGTTCTTCCAAGTAACGGGCGTGTTCAGAGTTGCGTTGTAGAGGCTGGGTACATAGTTGCATGCAGCATCGTTCACAGGGCAGCTGCCGTCGTCATTTACCACAATGTTGGCAGTTTTCCCCGCGGGCAATGTCAGATAGTAAACCCCAACGCCCACAACCACGAGTATGATGATAATTATGGCGTACAACACGGTTCTACTTCTGGGCTTCGGTGCGGTCGTCGTGGGTGGTGGTGTTGTTTGAGTCATTTTTCTTCTCTAATCGCGTCCCGGGTTTCTCTTGCTATAAGGCTTGTTTCAGCCATCTACATACCGTTCTTGCCAACTAGTTTTGTATTTTACGCGAACCGATTAATAGCGGTACGAATTCTTCAACCCTCAAAATTTCGTGAGACCTGTCGTAGTGTCAAAGTTTCCGTCAGTCTTCAGGATGTGGCGTGCGCCCATTAAGGAGATGATCGACAAGACTCTAGAGACCAACTTCGATCGGGCCGAGGCGAACCAGATTATCAAGTACATGTTCAGAACGGGTGGCAAGAGATGCAGGCCCCTGCTCGTCATACTTTCGACGGAAGCGTTAGGCGGTGATCCTGGTAAAGCACTCGAGGCAGCGGCCGCTGTTGAGATAATCCACGCGGCCACATTGGTCTTTGACGACTTGATCGATCGTGACCAAGTACGCAGAGGAGCACCAACAATCCATATGGCATTCAGCAACGAAAAGGCGTTGACATCAGGATTATTCCTCGCGTCCAAGGGTGTTCAACTACTCTCCAACTACAAGAACCCAGAGATAATGCGAATGATAGGAACCACACTGGTCGACATTAGCAAGGGAGAGCTGCTTGACATTCTTGCAGATTTCAACGCCAGCGTGAGCGAGTGCATTGCGATCGCTGACCTAAAGACTGCATCACTGTTCGGTACAGCCGCGGGTATCGGCGCGGCCATTGCCGGAGTACAGGGAAAGGAAATGGTGGAGATGCAGAAATTTGGAAGAGCCTCCGGAATGGCTTTCCAGATCCAAGATGACATTCTCGACTTTCGCAATGGTTCCGCTGAATCGGTCTTGAAGGCGCCAAATATTGTAACATCTCATTGTCTCCATGAGGCGCCGCGATCGAACGACCATTCGAGTCTACTGAATTCGGGAAAGGTTACCAGCCGGCAGATATTACAGGTACTGAGAAAAGCAGGCTCGCTAGAATTTGCTCGGAAGAAGGCGAAAAACTACGCCGTCGAAGCCAAACAATCCCTGCGAAAAGTCAGGAAGCTCGTGAAACGGCGCGTTCTGGAAGACTATGCTGACTATCTGTGGAATCGGAAAGAATAGGAAACTACTTCCTCAAGTCTTTATAATCCGTTAGAGTCTCGCTCGCGAAAGCGAGTCGTGAGGCTAATACCAAGTGGTCGCGCAGGGGATTCCCGAAGAGACCGGGTACGTAGCTTTCCTTTTTGTAGCCACCGTCAGTCTCGTAATTATTCTACGACTCCTCATCAATCCAAGGGACCCCCGTCCAACCCCTGAGAAGACTGAACCCTTCGAATCCGGCCAGATCGCAGTCGGTCCAGGCCGGACTCGGTTCATGATCCAATACTACCCCTACATCTTGATGTTTGTCGTGTACGACGTGATTGCCATGTTCCTCTTTGCTTGGGCCCTAAACCTCAGAGTATTAGGGGCAAATGGCACAGTTCCTGTCTTCATATTTGTCGCAGTTTCTCTCATCCCGCTAGGGTACGCGCTACATCTAGCCTCTAGGAGAGAAAACTGGTAGGTCCCAAAAACCCGTGGCTGATCCAGTTAGCTCACTACTGCAGACATTGACCAGCCCGTATTTCCTGGAACTCGCGGTCTTTCCTGGTCTGCTCTCAATCGCAGTTCTGGGCGCGCTACTGACATGGCTGGAACGGAAAGTTACAGCGAGGGTTCAGCTGAGGATCGGCCCCTACTTTGCCAGTCCAGCACAAGGGATCTTGCAAGCTTTCGCCGACATTATCAAGCTCATTTTCAAAGAGGTCAATATTCCCAAAGGTGCAGACAGGTTCTTCTTCGTAATGGCGCCCGTCACATCGCTAATTCTTGGCGCCGCACTACTCGGACTGATTCCGTTCACTCCCGAGATCCAGATCGCCAACCTACAAGTCGGTCTTCCAGCCTTTCTCGCGATCGTAACTCTCTCTCCTACGCTTGTACTCTTGGCTGGATGGAGCGCCAATAGCAAGTTTCCCTTCATCGGTGGACTTCGAGCACTTTTCCAACAAACCGCGTATGAGATTCCGCTCTGGTTATCAGCCGTTGGAGTAGTCATGCTGGCCGGAACTCTGAACCTGACAAACATTGTCAGTGCGCAGAACACTGGCTGGTTCATACTTCCACAGCTACTGGGAGCACTCGTTTTCCTAGTTACCTCTACTGCGGAGATGGAAAAACTACCGTTCGACCTTCCAGAAGCAGAATCCGAGATCATGATGGGTTGGCAGGCCGAATATCCAGGAGCACTCTTCATGCTCGTGCAAGGCCCCTCATTCGTCAAACTCTACGCATTCTCAGCACTCTTTGCAACCATCTACCTAGGCGGATACCTCGGACCAGCCCCAATTCCACCCATAGTCTGGTTCTTTCTGAAGACCCTGATCATCATCGTCCTCATCATGCTGTTCAGATCCACATTTCCCAGAGTCCGCCTTGACCAACTTCTCAAACAAGGCTGGACGACACTTCTTGGTCTCTCGGTCATCAACATTGCAATAACCTTCTTCCTCGTAGTCGGGATACCGAGGGTGTGACACTATGGTCGACCTAGCGTTCCTCGCACTCGCCACGATCACTCTAGCGAGCGCTGTTCTTGCATTGGAGGCTAAGGATCTGGTTTATGGAGCAGCAGCGCTTGGGATTACTTTTCTCGGGTTGTCCGGCCTATTCTTCCTTCTCGACGCGGCATATGCTGGCGTGTTCCAGATCGCTGTCTACATTGGAGCAGTTGTTGTGCTGATACTCTTCACTATCATGCTCGTGGGTCCTCAGATGGGTGAAGCACCCTTGGAGCTTCGGAGGGTGTCCCTCATGGCAGCGATAATGGTCTCATTGCTCCTCGGGACCGTCGGAGCATTGACAAGCGCTGGCGCGTTTCCAGGTCCTGACAATTGTGGGGGAAGCTGTGACTTGATCAGTTTGAGCAGCACGTTGATCAACCAGTATGGTGTCCAGCTAGAGTTTCTCTCTCTCGTATTAGCGGCTGCAGTGCTGAGCGCTCTGACTCTGGCGAAAACGGATCCTAAGAAGTGACTTGAATGGAAGCTCTTACTAGCTTCTTCGCCGTCTCAGTGATTCTTCTTGGAATTGGAATCTACGGCTTGATGACGAAGAGAAACGCGATACGAATCCTGTTCTCTGTTGAATTGATCTACAACGCGGCCAACTTGAACGTCATCGCATTCGCCAGACTGCGGGACCCGCCGATCATCACTGGGCAGGTGGTCGTTCTATTCACTATAGCATTGGCCGCGATGGAAGCCTCGGTAGGTCTGTCCATCATCATGCTCGTGTCCCGCCTGTATGTCGACATAGATCTGCGAAAATTGACGAGATTGAAAGGTTAGTCGGCCCATGTATCTTCTGCTCATAGGTGCATTAGTTGTACCACTGGTCGCAATTCCGATCGTCTACTGGTTATCTCTCGTCATCAAGGAACGAGCTGGATACTTCTCATTCGCAGTGTTATTGGTTCCGTTAGCCTCCACACTCATTGGCGCAGCTCAGGGCGCGTCAGCGCCTCAGGGAACCTATTCTGAGCTGTATCCCTGGGCACCGATTGGAACTTTTGGACTCAGAGTCGACAACCTTAGCCTGCCAGTCCTATCAATAATCGCGCTTCTCACATCCCTCGTGTCACTGTTCTCGGTTCCATACATGAGCAAGAGAATCGGAGCCGACTCAGGCCGATACGGACTCTACTATTCACTCTACCTGCTCTACTCGGTCGGAATGCTAGGAACAGTCCTATCCACCAACCTGATTCAGTTCTACATCTTCTTTGAAATCATGCTCGTACCATCTTTCTTCCTGATAGCAGAATGGGGGTACGGAGATCGAAACAAGATCTCGCTGACATACTTCATCTGGACGCATGTAGGCGCACTGGTATTGCTCGTCGGAATTCTCGCCACCGCGTTTCTCACGGGGACGACAGACATGGACAACGTGCTGGCCACCCTCAGGGCGACCCCTTCACTGATTTCTACGACTGTCCGACTGGGAATCGTCGCTGCCATGACGTTCGGGCTGCTAGTCAAAATAGCGCAGTTCGGCTTGCACGTGTGGCTTCCTTCAGCCTACTCCGAGGCTCCGACACCGGTTAGTGCACTTCTTGCTTCCGTCATGACCGGGATCGGCGGCTACGCATTGGTTAGGGTAGTGATTACGATCTATCCTGCCGGATTTGACGCGCTTTCATGGTTTCTCGCGGGCTGGGCAGTTGTAACGATGTTCTACGGGAGTGCCATGGCGCTCATCCAAGATGACATGAAACGCCTACTAGCCTATTCTAGCATGAGCCAGATGGGCTACATCCTGTTCGGCCTGGCGACCTTTACACAGTTCGGCCTTACAGGTTCGGTGTTTCAATACGTGAGCAACGCCACAGCAAAGGGAATCCTGTTCATCGTCGTCGGAGCCATCATGCTCCAACTGAACGGAGAGAGAAGTATGAGCAGGCTCGGAGGACTTGCGGGAAAGATGCCCCTGACAGCGACCGCTGCCTTTGTGGGATCTCTCGCCTTAATGGGTCTGCCTTCCACAAATGGGTTCTTCTCCGAGTTTTTACTATTTCAGGGCGGCTTTATCCGTGCGACAACATCAGCCTCCAATTATCGCCTAGTAATCGGTACTCTGGGAATAGTCGCGACGGCGTTCACGGCAGGATATTCATTGCTCGCTCTCCGCAAGATATTCTTTGGACCAACCAACGAGTTGACTGCGAATGTACGCGAGCCTCCCTGGACAATTACTATTCCACTCGTAATACTGACCATTGTAACGATAGTCCTCGGTCTTTACCCAGAGCCCGTAATCGGCAGGCTCGCATCAATTTCGAAGACGATTCTAGGGCTGTAAGAGATGATCGTCCTCCCTTGGTTGGTCTGGGTAACGCCGCTTATTGGAGCGGTACTGACGCCCGTGCTGTCGAGGATTCATCCGAAGGTAAGGGACTATTCCGCGGTCGGGTTCTGTTTGGCAGCCGCAATATTTGCAACCCTCACAGCGCTAACCGTTCGCCCCACTGATGACAAGATCGGCTGGGTTCCAACATTAGGCCTGTCCGCCGGCGTTCTCGTAGACCCGTTGAGCATGTTCTTGGTGAACATTGTTGCCTGGATCAGTTTCCTGATCATGGTATACAGCCTCGAATACATGAAGGGCGATTTTGGGCTGACACGGTACTGGTTCTTCATGAACCTCTTCATCGGAAACATGCTCCTCCTCGTCCTGGCGGACAATCTGCTGATGATGTTCTTCGGTTGGGAAGGAGTTGGACTCTGCTCCTACGCCCTAATCGGACACTGGTACCGTGACGAGCCACAGTACTGGGTAGGAACTCCTGGCGATACTGCACTAGGCGTTCCCCAGTCATACCCTCCGACCCGGGCAGGAATGAAGGCCTTCATCGTCACAAGAATAGGAGACATCGCATTGTTGATCTCTATCTTTTTGATCTTTGCATTTGCAGGGAGTTTCAACTACATGGATCTCGGGAAAAATATCGGATGGGCTAGTAACCTAGCAGGCCTCGGACTTCTCGTTCCCACAGCCTTGCTATTCTTCGGGGGACCAATCGGAAAATCTGCACAATTCCCGTTGCAGGAATGGTTGCCAGATGCGATGGCCGGACCAACATCTGTCTCAGCTTTGATACACGCGGCAACGATGGTCAAGGCAGGAGTATTCCTCACCGGTAGAATGGGCCCGATTTTCTATCTTGCACTAGCGTCATCTAACCAGGTCACACCGTTCTTTGCAACGATCGCCTGGATCGGCGCCTTCACAGCATTTCTCGCAGCAACCCAGGCAACGGTAGCACGCGAGATCAAAAAGGTACTTGCATACTCGACAGTCTCGCAGATTGGCTACATGATGCTGGGCCTAGGAATAGCTGGGCTCGGAGTGAACTTCCTCTCAGGTTACGCTGGCGGATTGTTGCATTTGATGAGCCACGCCGTATTCAAAGCTTCACTCTTCCTGGCAGCAGGATGGGTCATTCACTCCGCGGACACGCGTTTCATGGACCAGATGGGTGGACTGGCCAAGGCGATGAAGATCACTGCCGCCTGTATGCTGCTTGCAGGACTATCTTTGATGGGTATTCCACCATTCAGTGGTTTCTGGACCAAGGACTCGATTCTCTCTTCCACTTTCTTGGCGAATCAGTACCTGCTCTACGCTGTTGGGCTAGGGACGGTCCTGTTGACCGCGTTCTATACGGTTCGCATGTTGGGGATCACGTTCGCGGGAAAACCCAGGGCGCACCGCCAAGAGGTCGCGAATTACAGCGGGCATTTGCGAGAAGCAAAACTGACAATGTTGGTACCGTATTTGCTGCTCGCTGTAGTCAGCCTTGGCCTCGGGGTCGCGTATCCATTCTACAGTGGACCGCTTACTGACTATCTGCGAGGAACCTTCAACTTCGCTGCATACTCGCTTCCGTCTTCGACCCCCTCCACTAGCGCGCTCCTTGACACAATGCTCTTGGTCGTGAGCGCGGGCGTCGCAGGCCTGGGCGGGATTCTTGGATATCTGCTCTACTTCAAACGTCCCTACAATCCGTCAGCACCAAGAGGGCGATTGTACTTATTTCTCTGGCACCGCTGGTATCTGGACGCGATCTACTACAGAGTCTTCGTGGACGGCTTATTCAGGGCGTCGCGCTGGCTATACTCGAAAATCGAATTGAACATCTGGGAACGACTGAACACAGTCGTGGCTCGCGACGTAGTGGATTATTCGCGCGCGAGTGAGAAACTGGACATGCGGGTGGTTGACAGGGGAGTAGGAGAAGTTGCAACGGCAGGGTCTCGTCTCAGCAACCTGTTCAGGCGTCTCCAAAACGGCGTCACAGAACAGTACGTGATAAGCTTCGCAATCGGAATCTTCCTACTCCTACTCTACATCATCTTCGTAGCCGGAGCACGATAGTCATTGATTGGCATCCTGACGGCAACGATCTTCTTACCTGTCATCATGGCCGTGCCAACCCTCCTCCTCGGCAAGAAGGACTCGAAGTATGCGAGAATTCTTGGAATCGGCACGACGGGTGCAGTATTTGCACTAACAATGATTATTGCGACATTCTACAAATACGGTTCGGCCGGGTTCCAGTTCCAAGACACGGCGCCTTGGGCCGGATCTTTCGGGCTGAACTACGTTGTTGCGGTAGACGGCATCAGTATGCCA
This sequence comes from Bathyarchaeia archaeon, assembly GCA_035656295.1. Lineage (GTDB taxonomy): Archaea > Thermoproteota > Bathyarchaeia > 40CM-2-53-6 > 40CM-2-53-6 > 40CM-2-53-6. Next base: position 42,845 of record DASRSU010000025.1, read on the forward strand.
CTCCTATTTCTTGCGGCGTTTCTAAGCCTGCTAGCCGCGTTGGGCTCTCGTGATCTGATAAGCCTTAGACAACCAGAATACTATGCGCTCTTTCTTCTATTTGAAACTGGCATAATCGGAGTCTTCACTTCACTCAACTTGATACTGTTCTATGTATTCTGGGAAATAGTCCTCGTGCCTATGTTCTTCTTCGTAGGCATCTGGGGAGGACCACGGAGGAAATATGCATCACTCAAGTTTCTAGTCTTCACGTACTCTGGCAGCATCGTAATGCTCCTCGGTTTTCTGGGGCTATACGCCTGGAGCGGTGGCACATCATTTGACTACTCTGCTCTGAGTGCAGGAGTTCCGGGTTTGGCGATGAACCTTCAGGTTGCACTGTCAATCGCGACTTTCATCGGATTCGCGGTTAAACTGCCGATCTTTCCCTTACACACATGGCTTCCGGACGCCCATGTGGAAGCACCTGCTCCTGTCAGTGTCCTCCTCGCAGGCTTGTTGCTGAAGATGGGGGGCTATGGCTTGATCAGGTACAATCTACTCCTCTTCCCTAACGCGGCCCAAATTCTCTGGCCGGCCTACATGACAATTGGTCTCATCACGATGATCTATGGTGCTTCGGTGGCTTTCGTTGCTCAGGACTTAAAGCGGATGATCGCCTTGACGAGTGTGAATCACATGGGCTATGTTCTGCTGGGAACCTTCAGCAGAAACCCTGTTGGCGTGTCTGGCGCGGTCTTCCAAATGTTCAGCCACGGTCTTGCAGTAGGAATGTTGTTCCTTCTCTCCGGATATATCCACGAGCACATGGGCACGCGCAACATCAACGAGCTGGGAGCGTTAAGAAGCCGAATGCCGGTAACAATCGTGCTCCTGATACTTGCCTCGATGGCGGCAATGGCTGTGCCAGGCTTCGCGAACTTCATCAGCGAATACCAAGTCATTCAAGGCGCACTTGCGGCGAGCTTGATCTTCGCCCTGGCCATTCTAACGCCAGCGCTGACTGTGGGATACTTTCTCTGGATGCTACGTCGAACCGTTTTCTCCGGCGGTCTCGGTGAGAAGAATGAGATCAGAATTCACTCCCGGCTAATCTTGCTAGCTTTCATGGTCCCGCTTCTCATCTACGGAGTCTACCCAGGCCCACTCCTCAGCGGAGTAATACGGCCAACGGTTGACGCACTTTTGGGAGGGGCCCGTTAAGAATTGGACCTGTCGCTGCTTACGCCCTTCCTCAGTCTGGCAGCATTTGGGCTCATAGTAACGCCCTCAGGCCTTATCCAACGAGGCCCCCGAGGACTCGGGCTAGCACCGTTCGCTGGAATAGTCGGGCTCATTATCGCGCTGGGCTCGACCATCTGGCTAGGACTAAGATCAGGAACGGCTGTCGCGTTTGGTGGATTCCAGGTTGATCTGTTCACATTATTCTTCTCCGGCGTCCTAATAGTCGTATCTCTCTTCGTCGCGATTGCCTCGCTCGACTTTATGCGGGGAGATCCGAACATTTCCGCCTACTTCGGCCTACTACTCCTCTCGACTCTAGGAATGATCGTTCTAGCAGCATCCATGGACTTGATTCTCCTCTATGTTGGTTGGGAATTGATGAGCGTTCCTACGTACGCGCTCACTGCTATTCGAAAACGTGACCCGAACTCGAACGAGGCTGCAATGAAGTTCTTCGTCCTATCCGCACTCTCCTCAGCGCTCATCGTCTACGCAATATCCCTGATTTTCGGAATAACTGGATCGACAAATCTCCAGGCAATCTCCACTACGATAGGCACGATCTCAGCGGACACTCGTCCGTTCGGAGTATTGGCCATTGTTCTGTTTGTTGTCGGATTTGGTGTGAAAATGGCGGTGGTTCCTTTCCACATGTGGATACCTGACGCGTTCGAAGGAGCCCCCCCAACGGTAAGCGCGCTCCTTGCCTCTGGGGCGAAGATGGCAGCCTTCGCGGCAACCTTCAGAGTGTTCATCTTTGGAATTGGGAGCATACATGTTGACTGGTACTCCATATTCGCCGTTGTCGCAGTGGCAACCATGACGCTTGGCAATGTTGCGGCCCTGATGCAGAAGAGTTTCACACGGTTGCTCGCTTACTCAAGTATAGCACAAGCGGGCTACATCCTGATCGCCCTAGCAACCCCGTTTACAACCACAGGCGTGTATCTAGGTTTACAGGGAGGGCTTTTCCATGTTCTGAACTATTCAATCGTGAAGACTGCGGCGTTCGTTGCCGCGGCTGCCGTTTCGGTCAGACTCTCGTCTGTATCGATAGAAACTTTCGATGGGCTCGGCAGGCGGATGCCTCAAACGGCATTCAACATTACAATATTTTTCCTCGCATTGGTAGGGGTGCCTCCCTTGAACGGTTTCTTCAGCAAGGTGATGCTCTTTACAGGCGCTTTGTATTCACCGTTTAGCTGGGGCGGTTTTCTCGCTCTTGCCGCTCTGCTGAATAGTGCTTTCAGCATAAGCTATTATGGCTGGGTTATCAAGCGAATGTACTTCGACGACCCGTCTGATTCCGCAAGGATTTCCGAGCCGAGAGCGTACATGATAGTTCTCTGGATTGCGACGGGTCTCGTGTTCCTGATCGGTCTATATCCCGAGCCGTGGATTAGGCTAGTCCAGGCCGCTGCCGCCGCTCTCGTCGGCCACTAAGCTGAGCCTCCGATTCAACAATCCAACGATGTCCGCGATATCCCTCACTACCTTGGCGCGTTCTAACGTCCTCTCGTCGGGTCCAATTATTATCTGGACTGCCTGAACGACGAAACCGCCGCTCGAATCCTTCTTGTCGAAACCCGTGAAGATACTGCCTGGGTCTAAGCTAGAAACGTGGGAGTCTACGGTCACTTTGAAGTCTCTATCTAGGATTCCGCGAAGAATGTCAGCGGTTAGCTTAGATGCGGATCCTCCCTTTGAGGTAACGATGTCAACCCCGGGGTCCTTTTTGCCGTTAATGTCGAGGATGTATTTGACTCTGTATTCATCAACATAGGTCTGGATACTGTTGCTAAACTCGAGCCTGGCGGACTGGAAGCGGTTTGCGTCCGAGAAGTCCCTATTGACTTTACCGATAACAGCGTAGGCCTTGGAGAGAAGAGCTGCTTCTTCCACGATCTGCCCCATGTATAGCCCAGCGTCGCGTTCTGCGGCGTGGGAGGCGGTCAGCATCACTTGGCGCGTCCCAACAACTTCATAGTGATCCGGCCGTACTATCTTCAGGGGCATCTTTGCACATCTACGCTGGTCTTAGATTGTACTTGTTGATTATTATTGTTGTTTGATATCATTTAATAGGTCGGTTGACGCCGCTTGTCGAAAAATGTCGAGCTAATCGGATCGGAGTAGTAAACCAAGACTTGTCCGGAATCGACGCGGTCAGAAAGATTGTCGAAACAGAGGCTCAGGCCCGCGCCATAGTAGAAGAAACCAAAAGGTCCGCTGAAAAAATAATTGCCGAAGCTCGACAACAAGCCGAGAGATTAAGACAAGAGGCAAGATCTCGCGCCGAAAGAGAGAGAGAGGAGATTCTGAGTCAGGCTCGGGTAACCGCGGAGGCCGAAGCCCGGACGTCCGATTTCGAGACAGAGCAGCGCTTGCAACGATACATCCATCTTGCAGAGGAGCGTAAGGACATTGCAGTTCGAAAGTCAGTGGAGCTAGTACTAGGCGCGTAACCAACCATGTCGGAGTCTCTCGAAAAACTTCACAATCGAATCTTATCAGACGCCCGGCTCAAAGCGGACCAGATCCTAAAGGAAGCCAACGAGAAGGCGAAGCAGCTACTGGATACGGCTCAACAGGAAGCACAGAAGCAGACAGAAGAAGTCATCGCCCGGGCCAGAGTAGAAGCCGACGCGGTGAGGAGGGGAATACTCAGCTCGAAGCTCCGAGCAAACAGGCTCAAAGTGCTCGGCGAGAAGAACCGGATTGTAGAGGACGTTATGCGGTCAGTCGAGGACAGGCTCTCGAACATTGCAGGGTCCGACCAGTTCGGCGACACGTTGAAACGGCTTGTGACACAGGCGGTCGAAGCAGTCGGGTCAAGCGATGCGATTGTCAGGGTTGGCTTCAAACAGGCTTCGAAGAGGAACCTGGACGATCTGGGACGATCGCTTCCTAGAGGCTCGAAGTTTGTGGTTGAAGACCACCCCATCGACGGTCTAGGTGGAGTCGTGGCCAGCGAGCCTCAAGGCAAGGTCGTCTTCAACAATTCGTTCAAAGCCCGGCTCGAGAGGCTCGACACACAACTGCTAACGCTGATAGCGTCAACAATCTTCGGCGAATAGGACCAGGTCAAGTTTCTTGCTCAGACCAGAACGAATGGAACAAGTCAGCATAATCGTCGCTAAGGACCAGCTTGCAAATCTTCTAGCGTTCACTGGAAAGCACAAGATCTTCCATCAGATCGAAGTACTCGAGGAAACACTTCCAGAAGGCGCAAAAAGAATCGAGGCTGGCGAGCTCCTTGGAAAAGCCTCCAACATTCGAAACAGAACCCAAACACTGCTCGCAGGCCTCGAATTGGGAGAGGGCCCAGGCGAGAAGATTGAAGCACCGTCAAATGATCCTGAAACACTCGCCAAATTTCTCGACGAGGAGATGGCAAAAAAGGAGAAAGAATTCAGGGAAGTTGAAAGGTCAGAAGAGAGACTTCACAGCGATATGGAGCGGACCTCGGAACTTCTCCGGTTCCTATCAGGCCTGGAAGCCCTGGGAGTTTCACTCGAAAACCTGGGCGCAGGAGGATTCCTGGCCGCGCTTGCAGGAGAAGCCCACCCAGAGGTTACCCCAATATTACAGCGCGAACTAGATCGCGTAACTTACGGCAACACGATCTTCGCGATCACCAAAACCACCAATGAGGCGGAGAGCTTCGTCGCTATATTTCCTGCTGTCTTCCAGCCTGATGCCAAACAAGTCGCGGCTACGGCAGGCGCAAAAGTGAGCCCACCTCTCAATGACTTGCCTCCAGACCCTGCAAAAGCAAAACGAGTGCTCAATGATCGACTCAAGGAGATGCAGGCAGAAGCTGAGAATCTTAGACAATGTAGAACGTCGCTGGTCGAGAGGGATGGGCCGAGACTAAGGGCCCTCGCAACGCTCGCTGGCATTCTTGAGGCCAGAACGAAGGCTCTCTCGAACGCGTCCACGACGGAATCGACGACACTTCTCAGAGGATGGGTTCCTGCAGATCGTCTTGATATTTTGCAGAAAGGAGCTCCCGAAGCTACTGCCGGCCTCGTGACCATACAGCTCGAAGTAGAGCCGACCTCCTCACATCACAGGGAGAAGCATGATGAGATCGAGCATGAACATGCAGGACGCACGGAGCCCCCGACCTTAGTTAGAATACCAGCCTGGACCAAACCTCTACAATCCGTAATCGACAATTTCGGGCTGCCATCATATGGCGAAACAAACCCGCTACCATTCATGCTATTCACCTTCCCAGTAGTTTTCGGCCTGATGTTCGGCGACTATGGTGAAGGCATCCTGTTCCTCGCGCTAGGACTAGCTCTATTGAGAGCAAAGCGAAAGAAAATCAAGATCTTCGAGATTGGCCAGATGTTCGTCAACGGGGCCGAACTCATCGTGATGCTCGGAGTGAGCATGATTATTTTCGGATTGATCTTTGGGGACTTTTTCGGATTCGAATCGCAGAAGATATTCGGGATTCCAGCGCTCTTTAACCCGACGCAGGGAGCCTTCGACAACCCTCCAAACATTAGCCACCTGCTATTGTACATGGAATTCGTACTATTCTTCGGAGTAGCCCACTACCTGTCAGGTCTCGGAATCAGCGCCCACAACAAGATCAGAGCGGGGCATTACCGGGAGGCGTTCTTCGGACCAATTTCATGGGCATGGCTGTATGTTGTATTCATTTACCTGGCGGTCAGAGTCGTAGTCTCCGGCTACAAATTCAGCACTCTTCTTCAAGAACCGGTTGCGATCGTATTGTTCATCGTGCCCCTCGCTCTGCAGGGCTACTGGGAGGGCGGATTGCATGCTTTCGAAGTATTCATCAGTGCCGGCAGCAACACGCTGTCCTATCTACGAATCTGGGCACTGAACCTAGCAGATTTCGCGATCAAATTTGCGTTCTATTCTTTCGGGGGAATCGCAGGAGTCATAGCAGGTAACTTGCTAGTAATGATCCTGGAAGGACTGATCGTGTTTGTGCAGACGCTAAGGCTCCACTGGATTGAGTGGTTTAGTAAGTTTTATGAGGGGAGCGGTTTGCCATTCGCGCCGTATCAAGAACCTCTAGGCTGGATTGTGCTAAGATAGTGGCTTGCGACGCTGGAATAACATCGTGTCCAACCTTCCTCGCCGCTCTCGGCGCGGGATTGAGCGTCCTCCTATCAGCAATTGGTGCCGGAATTGGAATTGGAATATCCGGGCCAGCAATCGCGGGTGCTGGGGTTGAGAGACCTGAGGTCATGTTCAAGACTTTCATCGCAACCATCCTTGCAGAGGCACTCGCCATCTACGGCCTGGTTGTTGGTCTTCTCTCCGTGTTCGCAATAACACCCACGCTAACGCTTGAGGGAAGTGCCCGCATATTCGCAGGTGGACTCACAATGGGGGCAGCAGCTCTCGGCGCCGGATTCGGAATTGGAACGTCCGGCAGCGCAATGGCATCGGCCACCGCAGAAAAACCAGACATCTTCTCTAGAGCAGTGATATCGCTAATCTTGGCGGAAGCATTGGCAATTTATGCGCTGGTAACTGCGCTACTGTTGGTTCTCCAGGCAAAGTAGCAAGCGGATCCGTGTGTCACTGGACACTCTCGCCCATATTTCTCGAGATAATTATCTCATTGCGAAAATCCGCGGCGAAAGGAGTTACATGCTTGAGCCACAACAGCTTCACTCCCTAGCTGAATCTCGGTCCGTGAGCGAGATAATTGCACTCCTCGCTGAGGGCCCCTATGGTCCCGCAACTTCAAAGGTTCAAACTGGCTCATCAGTTGTCGAATTCGAACACGCGATCATCTCAACGTTCACGGAATCATTCAGACAGTTGTTGCTCGCCTCGCGAGGCGACACCCGAGAATTCTTGGTGAAATACAAGGTTCGCTTGGACGCTTACGACTTTGCAGCACTTGCGCTGTTCAAGGCTGCTGGCAGAACGTGGGACGAGTATCTTGAGACCCGGCGACCGCTCAGCGGAAAAAGAGAACAGGACTTACATAGATTGTATACGGTCGAAGATCTCGGGTCTCTTGCCCATGACTTGGGGAACAGGTTTGTCGTAGCCAGGCTGAAGGACTCCTCACAAGCAGATCTCGAAGGAGAAAAGTCGGCTCTACTAAGAGACATCATCACAGGGTGGGGAGAAGAACAATTCTATCACTACGCTGAGAAGATGAGCGGCGTCGACAAAAGGAATTGTCTTCCAATTGTCGGTTCCGCCGTCGACATAACCAACGTACTGATTATTCTCAGAAGCAAGCTGATCGGTGCGACCAATGTCAAAGCCCACCTGGTACCCGCAAAGTGGAAACTTAACGCTGAAGCGATTGAACAATTGACCGCTTTCCAGGATGCTCCTCAGGGACTTGATTTCATGGCGTCGCATTACTACTACAGTAGATTGTTTACCGGGGCAAGGCAGAAGTTTGAAGATTTCAAGTCTCTGACATTTCTCGAGATAGCCCTGAGGCAGCATCAACTACGTCTAAGCAGAAGAGTGTTTCTAGGCTTTCCATACACTGTGGGAATCGTACACGCGTACCTGGTCTACATGGAGAATGAAGCCAGGAATATCGCAGCTATATTGACCGGGGTCGACGCGGGTCTGGGAGCTGATGAAATCAGGTCCCTGCTTGCTACTCCGGAGTAAGAGATCGTCTCACGACGAATGCGTTCACAAGAGAAGGAATAAGCAGGGTTGCCCTAAGTAAGCTAGGGATACCCTAATGAAATCGATGAACGAACCACTCACAAAGAGGGAAGTGGAGTATCTGCTGTCGGTGGAGCTTCTTACTCAGGACGCTTGGCCGGCACGGATTACGGATATTGCCAAGTCTCTTGGGGTCAAAACGCCGTCAGCGGTCGAGCTGGTTAACGGGCTTATTGCAAAAAAGCTTCTTCAGCGGGGTCCTTCTGGAATCAGACTTACCGGTCTAGGAGCTAGGGAACTTCAGGGGATGCACAGGTCGCATCGCCTGCTTGAGAGTATGTTGTTGAGGATCGGCATGAAACCGGCCGAGGCTTGCACTGAATCCAGAAGGATCGATCTATATTCGTCTAAGGAACTCCTTCGTGCGATTTGCAAGTATCTAGGTCATCCTGTGAGTTGTCCTCACAAAATGCAGATCACACCAGACCCTGGCTGCTGTCCCGAAAGGTTGTCTTAGATGGCCGCACCGTATCTCGCAGTAGTTTTCGTTGCAGTAACGTTTTTCTCGACGATGACCGGTGGATTGCTCACTCTCAAGAACAATAGGATTCCGGTAAAATATTTCTTTGCGTTTGCTGCAGGTGCCCTAATCGGCGTGTCCTTTTTTGATCTCATGCCTGAATTGTTCAGCCTGGTGAGTGACGCGAACGTCCCGGTCGTGTTCCTCATGGGAAACATTGTGATCGCATTTCTGTTTTTCCACGTCCTAGATCGGGCAGTTGTCATACACGCCATGAAACCCGTGCACTTTCCCTATGGAATAGAGACGAGACAGGAAAGAGCAATGCTGACTAACGGGGTAATCCGAGCTGCTGGTCTTTCGACCCACAGTTTTCTGGACGGAGTGGCAATTGGAACCGCTTTTCACTTTGGTTTCGAGTTGGGAGTAATAGTCGGTTTGGCTGTTGTCTTCCACGACTTCTCGGATGGTCTAAACACTGTTACGGTAATGCTTCGAGCGGGATCGAGCAGCAGGACTGCCTTTACATGGCTCCTAACAGACTCGACAACTCCCGTTCTAGGTGCTTTGACGACGTTTCTGATCACGCTGAACACTCCGGTGTTGGCCATGATGCTTGCTTTCTTTGTGGGAGAGTTCCTGTTCATAGGCGCGTCAGATCTTCTGCCGGAAGCCCATCAAAAAGGGACCTCTCTAAGGCTCGTACTTGCGACAATAATTGGGGTGTCATTGATATTTGGTGTTACGCGGTTGCTGAACTTGTAGTAGAAATTACATTTTCCTTACGAAGTAGTAGTATGTGTAGGCCAATCCACCGATCGCGCTGACTACTATTCCAATAACCGACCCGACACACGGACTCAGTCCAGGTGGGGAAATGCTTAAGCCGGTACAGGAAGGTTGTCCTATTATCGGCGAGAGAACAATTCCTCCTAGAAAGTATCCCAGGACCAAGAACGCGAAAGTGTTAGCACTAAATCCAAGCAACCGATAGGACCTACGATCAACGTATGGTCCTGTGCCCGATGAAGTGCGAGAGGACCTCACTATCCGCGTCCTAGGACTTGACGGCGAAACGACCTCGGGTACCGTAGCCCGAGGCATCCTGATGGTTGTCCCCTTCAAACACTCAGTTACAGTAGAATGTGTCGGATCAGAGTCGCCGTGGCTCTTGTTTATCTGGCATGTGATCGTCACAAGGCCCACGTTCACGTAAGTATCGTTGTCTTTGAGAATGGTCTGAAATTCTTCATTACTGATTTGTGCAATTTCGAGAAAATCCTTTACTCCAACTTTCTCAATCGCGGCTTCGATGGCCGCCTTGATCTTTGGGGAGACGAGTGCTTCTAAGTCGGGACTGGCCATTACCTGGTCTAGGCCTGCTCTTCGTCAAAAACTCCGTCTTTGGAGAGCATCTCAGCGACTTGGGGCGGCAGGGGCCTTTCTAGACGCGACTGTATGAAGGCCGCGTTCGTACCATCACCCACCCTAAGGGCTGCTCTCAGTATCATTGTGATCTCTTGGGCTTTGTCCGCCAGCATGTTGAGACGGGGTCCAACGTTCTCGTTGAGTCTCTGGATTTCGTTCTGGCGAAGTTCAAGTTCCTTCGTCAATCGACGTGACTTTTCCACCAACGATTCAACGATTTCACGAAAGTTGTCGAGAATACCTTCCGGGATCTCTAATTGGACACACTCGTACTGCAGTAGCGTCTGGATCGCCTGTTGTGCCGATTCTGTCTGGACTGCAACGAGTACGTAAACGGAGTCTTTTCCTCGGCTGCCATGCGCGATTATTAGACTGCTTCTTACGATGGCTCGCAACGCCTTCTCGGCTGCTTCTGCTTTCTTCACCGGCAAGCGTCCGATGATTCGTTTGAACCCCGGCATTTGCATTCCAATCGCGTTCAAATCGAAGCCCGCGCGGTCCAATTGTTCAATCTTCGCAGCCTGCCTCTTTGCATCGTCAGCTTGCCTTTCAAGACTCTCTAGCTGGGTTCTTGCATTCTGAAACGTGGCGCGTGTATCCGAGAGCAAGCTTCGTCCTTCTTCCAAGATTTCGTCAGGTTTCGAAAATTCGCCAAGTCTGGGTTTCGAATCCCGGTGAATGTCAAACTGTCGGATCATCTGCAATAATTCGTCTCTTAGCTGAGAGTATTCTCGGATGTAGCGTACGATGTCCTCAGTGGTCAGCTGGTCCGTTTGTATGGTGAGGTTGGTCGCGTTGACCTTCGCTTGGGGCCCGAGACCGCTGATGACTTGGTTTGCGAGAGTCTTGGGAACTAGTATTCGTAGAATGACCGGTTTCGGTGCGGCGCTCATTAGCCGCCCAGATACTTCAACAAGTACAGAATGAACAGCGGTGCAAGAGCGAGCGTAATCGTGTTCAACAACTTGACAACGACATGCAAGGATGGTCCTGCGGTATCCTTCAATGGGTCTCCCAAGGTATCGCCGATTACTGTGGCGGCATGTGTCGGTGATCCTTTTCCTCCGAGGTTGCCGGCTTCAACATACTTTTTCGCATTGTCCAATGCTCCGCCACCGTTGTTGAAGAACAGCGCGACTAGCACTCCCGCCACCGTCCCGACCATCAATAGCGCTCCAACTGCTTCCGGGCCGAGAACAAGGCCCACGATAATGGGTGTAAGAACGACGAGTAAGCTTGGAGCGATCATGTTGCGGAGTGCTGCTCTGGTGGAAATGTCTACTGACCTTCCATAGTCGGGCTTCGCAGTTCCCGCCATTATTCCCGGGATCTCGCGGAACTGGCGTCGGACTTCCTGGATCATGTGCGCCGAGGTTTTGCCAACTGCCTTCACTGCAAGTGCGCTGAAGACGAAGATTAGCATCGCCCCGATTAGTCCTCCGACAAAGATTGTGGGTTTGGCTAAATTAACTCCGATCTTTGCGAGTCCTGCGACTTCGAGGAATGCTGAGAATAGTAGGAAGGCGGATAATGCTGCCGAGGCTACACCGTATCCCTTGGTTAGCGCCTTTGTTGTGTTTCCAACTGAGTCCATTAGGTCCATAGTGTCACGCTGATCCTCTGGCGATCCGGACATTTCCACGATTCCCGCCGCGTTATCCGTGATGGGCCCAAATCCATCCATTGCAAGTATCATTGGAGTCACCGATAGCATTCCCATTGTCGCGATCGCGGTACCGTAGACTCCCTGTGCCGCACCTGCCGCGTTTCCAAAAGGATCAATGAGAGCATTGAGCCCTCCCCCGATTAGGTATGAGATGAGAATCGCGCTTCCTATGACGAGGATGAATGCCCCTGTTGACTCCATTCCAACGGCGAGACCCGTGGCTACACCAGGCGCAGCGCCTGATTCTGCGGCTTTTGCTATCCCTAGTGTAGGAGGCTTCGAGTATGACGTGTAATAGTCAGTTATCCACGTTATGACGACAGCGGCTATGATTCCAGTTACTGCTGCATAGAAGTATTTCACATTCGCAGCTCCGAGAAGCCATATTGTTGCAAGGTAGAATCCTATCATTGCAAGAACAGCGGTTACTATCAGGCCTCTCACTAGTGCTCTGAACGGGTTGGCTCGTCCCTTTGCATAGACGAAGAACATTCCGATTATGGCGGCAATCAGTCCGAAGCTTCTCGCTACTAGAGGAAACAGCACCCAATTGACAACGTTGTAGTTTTGGATGCTTGCCACGAAGAATCCTAGACCGGCTCCAAGGATCATCGCACCGATGTTTTCGCCGGTGATTGATTCGAACAGGTCTGCGCCTCTACCTGCAATATCTCCAACATTGTCTCCAACTAGGTCAGCGATAACAGCGGGGTTGCGAGGATCATCTTCTGGAATTCCTGCCTCGACCTTTCCCACGAGGTCAGCGCTCATGTCAGCTGCCTTCGTATAGATGCCTCCGCCAAGCTGTGCGAACAAGGCGGAAAAACTCGCACCGAATGCGAACCCAACAATGACGTATGGTGCTTCGCTAATGCTATGGCCGAGCAGCACGAAGAGGCTGAGAAGTCCAGTTATGCCAAGAAGGCTCATGCAAACAACCGCCAGCCCGAAGACCATCCCACCTCGAAAAGCGACTTTCAGAGCTGCGTCCAGCCCTCTCGACGAAGCGCTCGCCGTGCGCACATTCGACCGTACTGAGATGTACATTGCAATGTATCCGGCGAGATTGGAGCAGAGGGCCCCGACAATGAATCCGACCGAGGTCTCAGGACCAAGCCACACGTCACAGGTTCGTCCCGCGGCCGGGGTTGGACAGTTAGTGTCCCTGATTACGAGTGCAAAAACTATTGCAAATACTGCTGCGATGACGCTGATCGTCTTGTATTGGCGTCCGAGGTAGGCTTGTGCTCCCTCCCGTATGGCGCTCGCTATTTCTCTCATTTTCTCCGATCCCGTGTCACGGCTCATTATCCATCGGACGAGGACCGCTGCGACGACGAGGGATCCGAGAGAAATTCCGACTATGATCGGGACGAGAGGAAAAAGGTCTGCAACGGGCAAGCTTCGGCTTTCCTTGTTTTGCTCACTATTCCGAATTTCTTTGGACGCGCCTCGGACACGTTATAAATGTATTCGCTAAACAATGAAACAACGTGTCAACTGCCAAACCCATAAATCGTAAGAAGAGAATCTAGAAACTGGAAAACCTGTTTTGACCGGTAGCAACTATGACGTTGTCGTAGTGGGAGGCGGACCTGGGGGATTATCCTCCGCTCTCTACATGGCTCAAAAAGGTTTGAAGGTCAAAGTCTTTGAAAAGAAAAAGATCCTCGGAACACCCGTCCGCTGCGGCGAATATTTTCCAGTAAAAGAGGAAATGGTCCGATTACTTCCAAGGGTCAAAGCTATCGACATTATTGACGCACCGAAGGAAGCTGTCGATGCGACCTGCAAGTCCATTCGACTGGTGAGTCCTCGGGGACACGAGTTTGAGTTTCCCTTCGCTGCCTACGTTCTCAACAGGCACATTTTCGAGAGCGATCTAGGACAGAAGGCGCAGAGTTTCGGTGCCGAAATCGAGGTCGGAGTCCAGGCGCACTATTTTCCGGACGAAAGCGGTGGTTGGGTCGGACCTTCGCGAGAAAAATCCGTACACGGAGACATAATCATTGCCGCAGACGGTTATCCGAGCCAGACAGGGGAGACGGCTGGGCTGCCTCAACGAGAGTACGCTGGCCCATACTCCGTTGCGACGAACATCGAATATTTCATGACTGATCTAGGCGTGGAAGATGATGTTGCGGAGTTATACATGGATCCTCAGTGGTCGCCTGGAGGGTACGGCTGGATAATACCGAAAGGTCATGGCGGCGCGAATGTTGGAATCGGAATTCGCGAGCCCTATGTTAGTCGCGATACCCAGATACGAGACCTTTTGACGGGCTTCATCGAGAAGAACAAGGTAGCTGCTAAGAAACTCAAAGGCGGTAAGAAGGTTTCGTTGATAGCCGACAGCCTCCCAGTGGACGGCCCTCTCGAACGTACGTACACTGATCGTGTCATGGCAGTCGGAGATTCAGCAGGGATGGTCATGCCGACAAACGGTGGCGGGATTCAGACGGCGATGATAACCGGATATCTTGCAGGTGAAGCGGCTGTTCGATACTTTGAGGATAAGACGCCCTTGTCGAGCTATGAGGAGGCGTGGAAGGAACAGATTGGTGTCGAGATGAATAATTCTAGGATAATGCGCCAGGCTTCTGACAAGCTCATGGGACACAGAACACTCTTCGACATAATGCTTCGATTGATGGGCACTGACAGGATTGCTGATGTGATAATGTGCCAGATGCCCGGTGCATGGACGCCATTCATTCGAATGCTAGCTTAGCGTCTCAAAGCGACGTCGACTATCATTGCAGAGAACAAAAGTAAGAGGTAAGGGCTGGAGACTTTGAACATCCTCCAGGCGTTCGTCTGAGAGGGTCGGTAGAGTACCCAGAGGCTGCCTGCAAAGTTCGCGAGTCCAGCGACAATTGCTACAGTAGCATAGATCTGTCCGAAATATCCGAGTAGATAGAGAGCAATTGAGACCGGTATCATTATCATTGAAAGCACAGTGATAATCCTGATTGCCTGGACTGATCCGATGACGACAGGAAGCATTGGAATCTTGGCTTGTGAATAGTCAGATCGGTAGCTCACCGCTAGGAACCAGATGTGTACCGGTATCCAGACAAACACGAGTCCGGCCATGAGCAGCGGAATTATGGCTAGTGGGAGGGTCCCTATCGGACCTGGTGTTGTTGCAGACCAGCCGAAGAGTACGGGTAGGCCACCGCTGAACCCGCCCAACAAAATGTTCGAAGGATTTCTTCTTTTCAGAAACAGACTGTACACTCCCACGTTGTCGACAATCCCGAGCGTCATCCAGAGGAGTGAAAGAAGGTTGAGAATTCCTGATAGTAAAAGTGAGATCGCGACCAGCACAAGGCCAAATCTTAGGGCAGACTGCGGTGCCAGTCGGCCTGATGGGATCGGTCGATTGCGGGTTCGAAGCATTATGGCATCAATGTCTCGATCATTATAATTTGTCAACGCGTTGCAGCCCGCGCATCCGCACGTAATCGCCGCTGCTGTCGCAAGCCAGCCAAGGGGGCTGAGATATGCTCCTGTTATTCTGGTTGCGACAAACGTCGCTGTCAATGCTGTGAAAACCAGCAGATACCAGATCTTCGGCTTCGTGTATTCGTAGTATGTGGCGAGCCGGTTGCGAAGGTCGACGGTTCTTATTGTCTGTATCTGCACGTTCTAGGCGCCACAGACACTGATGGAGCCGTTCATCTCGCTGTGTTTGTCGCTGCACGCTATGGTACATGCGTAGCTCATCGGTTGGTTGACTACGAACGTGGCAGTGAACAACTTGTTGAATACCAGTGTCGCGGGCAATGTCACGTTAAGGTTAGATGGGACCGGGGAGAGCGTGAATCCGTGTCCTGGAATCCCCTTGTACTGCCGTGTGTCCGAGACATTTTTCGCTACTATGTAGAGTGTGAGAGTGTCTCCGACATTGGCGCTGATTGTCCTAGGGTCGGCAGTGTAGTTCTGGTACTGTACTCCAGTAAAGTTCCAGCGGCTCGTAGTTGCATCGTACTTGGGCAGCCCTGTACCATTGACGATCGCAGCATTGGTGACCGAGAAGCCTCCTACTTCCTGGATAACGGCGTTCATGAAAATTAATCGGTGAACGGGGGATGCACAACTTGGCTGATGTGGGACCACGTACTGATAGTAGGCCAGTGTCCCGCCAGCACCGGCGACAACAAGAAGGCCAAGAAGTCCTACAATTGGCAAATGCTTCTTCGGAGGAGCTTGCATTATCTTTCGATCACTTTGCTTGGCTGCTGACGCGGTATATATGAACGGTCGCGGCGAAAGCGATCAACACGATTCCAATCTCTAGTAATATGAAATTCTTGAGCCCTGCCACTATGGCCCTGAGGATAGAAAAGTCGAGGAACGCCTGGAGAAGCAATAGTCCTCCTAGGAGGGAATAGGTCTCGCTCCGTGAGAAGATGTATGGTGGGATTCGACGGATGGGGATGGGTTTGCGGGCTGCTCTAAGTGCCTCTATCTTTGCCCTACGCCATCTAACGAATGCGTAGATGAAACCGTAGGCGAGTGCCGTCGCGAGGAGCAATGAAGCGGTGAACAAGATAGGATCAATTACCAATTGTCCCTCATTGCGCAGTACATCGAACGGATTACTGGCTCTGAATCCCCAAACTGTTACGATTGCAATCTGACCCAGTGAGGCAACGCCTAGGGCAATCCAGAAGGGACGATCGACCATTGCTATTTTTCTCCCTCGATCGAAGAATGGGATAAAGAGAAAGATTAGGACGAAGATGGCTGGGATTATGGCTCCTGCTATGAAGGGCGGCAGGCCCTTTGTCCTGATGAAGGCATAGAGGCTTGTGAAGTACCATTCAGGAAACGTGATTTGAGTTACAGCGGTCGGGTCGTACTTGATGCCCACTTCGACAGGGAATAATCCTCCCATGAGAAAGATTACGCCAGTAATAGCAGAGGCGACTGGGATGTCAAGTACGAGGTTGCGTGGTAGGTGTACTGCCATGATTGCCAGCATGATGATTGGAATGATGAAAACATGGAAGGCGTAGAATCTTATCGCGAGGTCGTTGAAACTAAACCCGAAGATTATCTTTGCAAGATCCGCTCCAATTACTGGACTGTAATAAGTCAGCGTTTGTCCGATGTTTATCGCTAGCTGACCTCTTATGTTAAAGATCAAGTCGTACCCGGTATACGCCTCGATTACGGTTACTACCCCCAGAATTATTCCGGTGATCCAAAGAATCTCGTAACGTAATTTGTACCGGCCTGCAAAGTATTGGTAGAACATGTGCATTACCGCGAGTAGTACCATGGCGTTCGACGCATGATAGTGGATGTTCCTGATCATGTATCCCCAGCTGACTTTGTCGTTGATCGATGACACGCTATTGAATGCCTGATTGCATGACGTAGTGGCTCCGGCTGAGCAGTCCCCGAAGATTGGGGAGAAATGGAATAGGAGTAAGGCGCCAGTCACGCCGAGAATGATGAATACTATGAGCGTCAGCATTCCCAGGAATCCTAGTGGGCTGATGAACCTGGAGGGAAAAACAATCTTGATTGCGGGGACTATCGTTCTATCGAGTCTTGTCCATGTCCATCGGAGCAGGTCAATGATGGGATCTAGGACCCCTCTCTTTTTTTTACTGGGTGCGGCCAATTCCGGGCTCTCCGACTATGTCTACTGCTCGGATCGTCTTTCCGTCTGGGTCCACTTTCAGCTTGATTATGGGTAGCGGGTTGAGGCCAAGATCGTATGCAGGGCCGGCCTTGGGAAGGCCTGTGAGTAATTCGTACTGGCTACCGTGGCACGGGCAGAGAAGTCTGAACTGGTTTGAGGAATATCCTGGATTGACCAGACAGCGGAGGTGTACGCAGGTAGTGTTGAGGGCAACTACCTTTGAAAGGATCGGGTCTCCGGGATACATCGGGTTCGTGCCGGCCGCATCAGGTAGTCTGACGATGACGTTCTTGTAATAGGGGCTCTGAGACGAGCTGTAAGGCCAATAAAAGAACTGAGAGTATGTCGATGGATTATACAGTGCAGGAGTTGTAGCGACCGACTGGTATTGTCCGTCCAATGTCGGCCAGTCAGCAACCGCTTGAGGATCCGCTTTGGGTGGGATCAAAGGTGCGAGTATTCCGCCTTGAGGTGTGAGAGACACGGCCAATGCTCCCGCAGTGAATGCGGTAGACACTCCTACGGCACCGATTATGAAGGCTCGACGGGATAGTAGAGGACCTTTCGTAGGCTGCGGAGAACTTGAAGGTGGGGGCTGAGTCGGTGTTTTTTGGGGCGGAGTCGTCGAGGGAGTTGGAGGAACTGGTTTCTTCTGCTGGTCCTCAGACATAACTGGGTGTCGCTCGGCCCGATATTTTTCGGCAGAACCTTGTAAATCGTATTAAAGACTTGTCTATACGGTAAGGGAAGTTCTGGGGCCAGAAACGATCCGGAGAAACGATATAACCCGCGAACAAACGCGATTTGCAACAACCAGTTTCAGGAGAACGATCGGTGGATAAGTAGTGAGTCGAATCGTAGCTTCGTTCACTCTACTACTCGGACTGGCAGCTTTGATGATTGGAATTTACTCATCGCAATGGAATATGATACAACAACTAGTGCGCCAGTTCATCCCGGCCCTGCCGTGACACAATATGGAAAAACAAACTCTTCCTCCGCCGGCCCCAGCCGAGCATCATAGCATCTGGACGAGGATCCGTGGCACTCGAGCCCGAATCTACTATTGGCCAATAAGAACACTCGTTCAACTAGGCTTCTTTCTACTGTTCTCGGCCATCGCGCTGATGCGGTTGAACCCTTTCTTCAATGGTGCGCGAACTTGGGTCGTCCTGCCCGTCGTTGCGAGCGTCAAGGCCCAGGGAGCTATCGGAAGCACGATGGATGCCATGACACTTCTGTTCTCGCAGGGACTCTTCCCATGGTTGCCTATCGGAATAATGCTGGTAGTAGGGGCGATCCTCGGAAGACTCATGTGTGGATGGGTATGCCCCTTCGGCTTCATTCAGGATGTATTAACAGGCATCAAAGGCCACGTCGAGTCTGTTGAGCGAAGAACCCAAACCTACTGGGTTCGGTTGAAGTACGTCCTTCTAGGTATCGCACTGCTCATCAGCGGCACCCTCGCAACAGCCGTCTACTATGGCGTGGGATCGGACTACAAAGCCAGTCTAGGACCATTCGCAGATGGCATGTTCATAGCAATAACACCGGACGGAACACTCTTTGGAACGCTAGCCGTTTTCCTCGCAGATTTCTACGGATTAGTGACGACAGGTCAGCTGTCGCAGTTCAACAATCTCTCATCCATACTCGGAGGAGTATCTCCTTTGATATGGATCAATATTCTCATTCTTCTCGGCGCGCTCTACGCAGCATGGAGAATCCCCCGGTTCTGGTGCCGCTACATTTGCCCCGTAGGAGCGATAATGGCGGTCTTCCAGAAGAATAGTATGCTGGGAATGCACCGGGACCCTGTCAAGTGTAGTGACTGTAGAGAATGCGAAGATGCCTGTCCAATGCAAGTTCCGATAATGGACTTGGACTGGAAAAAGTTCAACGACTCCGAATGCATCCTTTGCATGGCCTGCGTCGACGCATGTCCATCCGGTGCGCTGTCGCCAAAATTCCCGTAATCCGGCCAACTGTCAGGTGCCTACAATGAAGAATACTCAAGAATCAGAATTCTTTGCAAGACAACTCGCACTCCCAAAAATTGGGCCCGAAAGTGTAGCTAAGCTACAATCGTCAACTGTGGCTGTTGTCGGGACGGGTGGAGTCGGGAGCGCGGCCGCATACTATCTCTCAACTTCAATGGTCGGATCAATACGTCTCATTGACCAGGACATTGTCGAGACGTCGAACCTGGCAAGGCTACACGGAGCCGATTTCAAAGACCTTTACAAACCAAAAGCGGAAGTGTTGGCCCGGACGCTCTCAAGAACGAGTCTCCGGTGCAAGGCTCAACCGATAGTGGAGACGCTTACCAATCGAAACATCGACCAATTACTAATAAATGCAGACTTGATAGTTGATGGACTTGACAACTTCCGAACTCGCTATATCGTAAACAAGTACGCATCTAGAACTAGTACCCCCTACCTGTTCACAAGCTCCGTCGGCGAACAGGCACACTTGGCACTATACAATCCGCCGTCAACTGACTGTCTCCAGTGCACCCTTCCCGGAGTAGCGGATAGAGACGAGGAGAGCTGCGCAAACTTGGGAGTTGCCCCGACCAGCACTGCGTTGACAGGAGCCTTGGCCGCGAGCGCTACCGTCAGATTCCTCCTCGGGTTGCCCACCCGGCTGACGAGCAGCCTGCTTACAATAGACTTGGCGGGTCCCGACTTTCTGCTCACGAAACGCTCCAAGAACGTGTCTTGCAACGTATGCGGGGAGCATTCGGATACCATGCCCGACAATGACGACTTCATGTCAATGCTCTGCGGAGGAAACACGGTCAACGTGCTCCCCACCGAAGACGTAATTCTCGACCTTCAAGCCTATTCACTGAGGATTGCATCGGGGACTCTGCTCGCGCTGTCGGATTCTGTCCTAATCTACCGTGAGGGAGGCAGGAAAATTTCGCTATTTCGCGACGGGAGGGTCATGGTCAACGGCGTAGCAACCCAGGAACAAGCTTTGACGATAGCTTTGGAAGCCCGGCAGAAGGCTTTCGGAAACGTCACTCACTAGTGGCGGTAGCGACCAAACCATCAAAAACCGCTGGAAATCCGATAGTTTAACGGCATCAAAACGCTTTTCTTCTCATCGAAATGCTCCTATGAGGCATGCCGAAGAAGACAAGTGGCGGAATACCAAAATCTGTCATCGCAGATCTCAACCGCGTAAAAGCACGAATTGCAGCACTTGAGAAGAGCTTCTCCTCCATGGGCAAAGAATGGAAGACTAGTAGCAAGGGCCTCATGGACCGACTGAAGAAGTACGACACAACCATTGCAACACTAGGTAAGAGAAGTGCAAAGAAGGCCAAGCGCAAACCAAGCGAATACAACCTCTTCCTCAAGGACAAAATGTCACAGGGGATGAGCATGGTCGACGCAGTCAAAGCCTGGAAGGAGAAGGACGGGGGAATGTCCTCAGCGTCTACATCCTCATCCAGAGAAACAGACTCCTGGCAGTCATCAACGCAGGAATCGTAGACCAGACACTAGCGTACTCGAGTCGAGGTGCAGCGGCGACAGATACACGCCCTCGACAACCCTCCTTTTTTTGTCGGTAATATTATCAGAAAAAAGAAATCAAGAAAAGTGGAGTTTGTGGCGTCGTAATCTCACTCTACGAGTCGTACTGCATCGGCTCTTGGGATCGCCAACATCGTCTCACTACTTAGCAAATCACCCCATCGCATGAGTGCCTTTAGTGCCGACTTTTCGTCAGGCGCTTCCAGAGTTATGACCGCGTCGTAACGACCAATGGTCCAGTACGCGTGCAGAACAGTTGCTCCTTCCTTCTTGAATCGATCCCCCAGATCCTGTCAACATCGTCTATCATCTGCTGGTGGGTTTTTTCCGCCACTTAGCAAGACTCACAAATATCGTGTCAGGTTCAACCTCCTTCCACAGTTGGGTACACCATTACGCCCCTCGTCGGTTAAGACTGGTCAAACGGAAAAGGTCGAGTGGATAAGCCTCCTTCGAGAACCGTACGACACTAGTACGCGCTCCAGCCGTGTCTGGTATCTAGGCTACGCCTTAGCATCCGGAGACAGGTTGTCGAATCCCGGTTGAATTTTCGAGAATTTTAGTGAAGCGACACTCGCTGAACGGTTGCCCGGATACTCTCTCCTTATCCGCGTCAGCTAGACGAGTCTTTGATGAAGGACTCGACCAAACTGCTTTCTGGTATGTCCCAATGGTTCACCCTCAGCGTGTAAAGCGAAAAGTCCAGAATGGAATTCCCCATCTACCATTCCAGGAATTCACCGTCTCCACGCTCGATGGCTTATTGAACATGCTCAAGAAAGCCCGGATTAAGGACTCCGAAATCGAGGTATCCACGTCTGAAGAAGGCCAGCACACGACTTGTGCGAAACCCCTGGTTCATGTTCTTGTTATGAGTGCTCGGAACGTAGGAGGAGACGTTTACAGGGATCTGTGTGCGCTCTACCAGTACTGCCCTGGTTGCGGAAACGCTGTGCGCGTTCTCTGAGAACTATTTCAGTTTCGTTAGTCTTTCTCTCAATCGATTCGGGCTTGAACTAGTCTGAAAGGTTGAAAAGGAGGCAACGAAACTCCGTTACTCCTTGAGAAGATAACTGGATGGACGGTCAGGCGAACGCCGTCTTAGCCTTGGAAGATGGGACAATTCTTCGAGGAAAAGGCTTCGGCGCTCACACTGAGGCTGCTGGGGAAGTTGTCTTCAACACTGCGATGATCGGATATCCAGAACTGCTTACTGATCCTTCTTACCATGAACAGATCGTGGTGATGACCTACCCGATTCTAGGGTCCTACGGAGTACCGCGGTTCTCATTATGTGACCGACACGGAGTCCCGCTCCACTTCGAGTCGGAATCAGTCAAAGTCAAGGGCTACGTTGCCCACTCGCTTTCGACTCCGAGCCATTGGTCATCCGAAAAATCACTAAGCGACTGGCTGGCCGACGAAAGGGTTCCAGGTATTTTCGGAATCGACACTCGTTACCTGACACAGAAACTACGCGTAAAGGGCACAATGCTCGGATTCGTCGCTGTCTCGGACAATCCTCTCGACTTTGAGCCGATTAGCGAAAAGCTCGCAAGACTTTCCGATCCGAACAGTCGTGATCTGGTCGGAAATGTCAGTATCAAGGAGCCTATCCACTACGTTAACTCCAATCCAAGTATAATCGTCGTAGTTGACTGCGGCGTCAAATACGGCATTCTTCGCAGCCTGCTACAAACGGGAACGAGCGTCATAAGAGTACCCTACGATTACTCTGCAAGCGACATCCTCGAACTCGAGCCTCAAGGCATCATCATTAGCAACGGTCCGGGGGATCCTAAGAAATGCCTGAAAACGATCGAGACAGCCAGGGCGTTAATCGAGACGGACCTGCCAGTGCTGGGCATCTGTCTCGGAGCGCAAATTCTGGGCCTCGCAGCAGGAGCAGACACGTACAAGCTCAGATTCGGCCATCGAGCAGTCAACCATCCCTGCCTCGACCTGAGAACTGGTCGCTGTTACATTACTACCCAGAACCATGGATACACGATCCGGCCAGAGTCTCTTCCCGGAACCGAGTTCCAGGCCAGATTTGTGAACATGAACGACAAAACCATTGAAGGTATAACTCACAACTCCAAGAACGTCCTGGGAATACAGTGGCACCCTGAAAGTTCCCCTGGACCCTACGACACGACATTTCTCTTCGAGCAATTCTTGACGGGAACCTTGCGACATTGAGAATTCCTGACCTGAAAACAGTCCTGATTCTGGGTAGCGGAGCAATCAAGATCGGTGAAGCTGGCGAGTTCGACTACTCGACGTCTCAGGCAATTAAGGCTCTGAGGGAAGAAGGGATCAGGACGATTGTTGTCAACCCGAATATTGCGACGATCCATACCGATCAAAAGTTCGCCGACAAAGTGTACTCGGTCCCGATAAGACCAGAGTTTATCGAAGAAGTTATCGAGAAAGAAAAACCGGATGGGATACTCCTCGGCTTCGGCGGACAAACCGCCCTCAACTGTGGAATGGAACTGGACGAAAAGGGGATACTGCAAAGACACCGTGTTCGAGTTCTCGGTACAGGAATCAACAGTATCGAGATCGCAGATAACCGTGAGCTGTTCAAGAAGACCATGCTGGACAACAACGTTCCCGTTCCTAAGAGCAGGAAAGCAACGGACGTTGAATCAGCGGTCCGAGCAGCGCGAGAGATCGGGTTCCCGGTAATCGTCAGAGTCGCATACACTCTCGGAGGCCAAGGCTCCGGAGTAGCGCGCGACGAGAAAGATCTAGTCGAGATCTCCCGGAGAGCCTTGTCCTACAGTCGAATAGGCCAGATCCTCGTCGAAGAGTACCTGGACAAGTGGAAGGAGATCGAGTACGAGGTAATGCGGGACCACGAAGACAATTGTACAATCATCTGTAACATGGAGAATCTCGATCCTATGGGGATCCATACCGGTGACAGCATCGTCGTTGCACCCTCACAGACACTGTCAAACCGCGAGTACAACATTCTCAGGGCAATAGGCCAAAAAGTGATCCGTACTCTCGGAATAGTTGGAGAATGTAATATTCAATTTGCAGTAAATCCCGGAAAAGAGGATTTTAGAGTCATCGAAGTCAACTCAAGACTCTCTCGAAGCTCCGCACTCGCCTCGAAAGCAACAGGCTACCCAATCGCCTACATCGCGGCAAAACTATCGATAGGTTACACTCTACCAGAATTGTCTAACAAGATCACTGGAGCCACTAGCGCCTGCTTCGAACCGTCACTCGATTACGTTGTTGTGAAAGCACCACGCTGGGACTTTCAGAAGTTTCACCGCACCAGCAGAGGGATCGGGACTCAGATGAAGTCGGTAGGGGAAGTTATGGCGATAGGCCGATGTTTCGAAGAGGCCCTTCAGAAAGCTATTAGAATGCTGGACATCGGCAGAGAGCTTACCGATACAAACGGTCTGGGACGAAGTCCCCAGAGAATCCGGAGAGAGCTCGCGGAGCCAACTGACGAGAGAATATTCTACGCGGTCAAGGCCTTAAGGTCCGGTTTCAGTATCAATGAAATTGCCTCGTTAACCGGAATAGATCACTGGTTCTTGGAAAAAATAGCTAACATTCTACGCATGGAGGACCTCGTCAAACAGTCAGGCTTCAACCCCGAGACTATTCGTGAGGCGAAGATCCTTGGCTTCTCAGACCGGAAAATCGGACTGCTACTATCAATACTTCCCGAGAATATTCGCGAGTTTAGACTCAAAAACGGCATCATCCCCGTCACAAAGCAGATTGACACTCTAGCCGCGGAGTGGCCAGCGAAGACAAACTACCTCTATCTGACATACGGCGGGACGAGTAATGACCTGGACTATTCCCAAAAGGGATCGATAATCGTACTCGGGTCCGGCTGTTACAGAATTGGGTCAAGCGTAGAGTTCGATTGGTGCTGCGTCAACATGGCGGTCGCCCTAAGAGACAAGGGACGAGAAGTGGTGATGGTGAACTGTAATCCCGAGACGGTATCTACAGACTTCGACATACTCGACAAACTCTACTTTGAAGAGTTGACGCTGGAAAGGCTCCGAGACATCATAGACAAAGAACAGCCGCAAGGACTCGTAGTGAGTGTTGGAGGACAGACTCCCAACAACCTTGCTCGAGAGCTCTCAAACTATTGCACGGTTCTAGGAACGTCTCCCGAAGACATTGATGTAGCCGAAGATCGTTCGAAGTTCAGTACACTACTCGACAGCCTCGGCATTGAACAGCCAGAATGGAGCAGGGTCGAAACTGTACGGCAGGCACTCGGATTTGCGCGAAAAATCGGATATCCAGTCCTGATCCGGCCTTCCTATGTCTTGTCCGGATCAGCAATGAACGTCGCCTTCGATCGACAGCAATTGGTTGGCTACATCAAACAAGCCACAGAGATTTCCAAAAAGAATCCTATCGTAATCTCAAAGTTCTTGACAAGAGCCAAAGAAATAGAGGTAGATGGAGTAAGCGACGGGACGAACGTGTTCATAGGAGCAATCCTAGAACACATTGAAAACGCTGGGGTCCATTCGGGAGACGCTACCATCAGCATCCCAACAGTCACTATAGGTGAATCGATCAAGTCTACCATCGTAAGCTATTCTAGGAAAATAGCAAGGGCCCTGAGGATTAAGGGTCCGTTCAACATCCAGTTTCTAGTCAAGAGTGGCCGGGTTATGGTCATTGAATGTAACCTTCGAGCGTCGAGAAGCATGCCTTTCGTTTCCAAGGCGACCGGTACCAACCTGATGGACCTAGCCGCCAATGCGATTACTAATGGTCAGGTCAATAACGGAATCGGGGAAGCACGCCTGTTTGCCGTGAAAGCTCCCCAGTTCTCGTTCATGCGGCTAGACAAGGCCGATCCGATAACTGGAGTGGAAATGGTGTCCACGGGCGAGGTAGCCTGTTTCGCAGACAATTTTGAGGACGCGTTCCTGAACGCACTATTGGCGAGTAACTTTCACTTGCCCAAGACCGGGGATTCCGTATTGATATCCATGGGAAAGACGCGAAAAGCGATAATTCCCTACGCAAGAAAGCTCGCCGAAAATGGGTACAAGATTTACGCCACCAGACACACGTCCGAAGAATTGAAGCTGAACGGAATCGATTCCACCATTCTCTACAAGGTCCGAGAGAGGAAAAAACCGAACATTCTCGACTACTTGACAAGCAAACGAATCAAGCTCGTGATCAACATTCCAAGCCAAGAGGGTCAAGGCGAAGTGTCCCGGCAAATAGCTCAAGACGAATACGTCATCAGGAGGAAAGCCACAGAATATGGCATCCCGCTCGTTACCAACATCGAGCTCGCGATCGCGATTGTAGACTCTCTACTGAGTTACCGGCAGCGCAACCTAGTTACCGTGGCCACAGTTATCGAGGAAACCGTTAAAGATCGATCAGAAACAGCGAGTCCCTCCAATGGATCTTCCCAGACTCTGGCACCGATTTTGCCAGTTCCTCAACCCTAGGGGGTCAATCGTGATTCGGGGCCGAGTCTCCGCTAGTCCTCATGTTTCGTGAGACCATCTGAAATTTTTCTCAAAACTCCAGCTAGCACGCTTGCCTCTCGTCTTCGAATCCCAGACCGACCTATGATATTGCGTAGAGTTCGGACTGCGATTCCCACTTTGTATTCTTTGACTCCTACAGAGTAGGCCGATTTGCTAAGCAATTCGAGTATCTTCTGCTTAGTCGCCTCATTTGCTAGAATCTGAGAAGGCTCAGTGTTTTTCACTTGGAATAGTTCGTAGAATACTATCGCAGCCGCGTGGAAGAGGTTTAATGTCAAATAGTCTCTTGCGGAGGGGATCGTCATTACAACATCGCAACGACCTAGCTCGCCATCATTCAGTCCTGTCCCCTCCCGACCGAAGACAAGCGCTACTTTTCCCTCAGCACTGCCCACCACGTGAGCAAGTTCTCTTGGTGTAACCGAGCACCTGAGAAGATTACTAGAAGAGAGCGACGCCCAGGCCGTTGTCCCGACTGTTATGTCGGCACCGTCCAACGCTTGAGATAGGGATCCTTGCACCGTCATCGAGTCTAGGACGTCTTGCGCATGGCCAGCTCTCATTCTTCCATTGGCTGAAAGTGTCGCTAACGGATTCACGAGGCACAGCTCGTGTAACCCGAAATTCTTCATACTTCGGGCGACAAAGCCTACCGACTCTTCGAAGACTGGTTCGACTAGAACCACGAAATACTCAGGCATTCGGTATCGGTTCCAAGGCTCCCGATTCTACGACTTCAAGATTTCAGTTCTATGCGTAGGCTTCTTCGCCATGCTGGCTCATGTCTAAACCCGTCTCTTCCTCCCCGGCTGTCACTCTGAGCTTCGTGAAGGAGCCGATGATCTTCAGAAGAACAAATGATCCCGAGAATGCAAACGCGAAGACGACAACAATCCCAAGGGCCTCTAGCCCCAACTGGTAGAAATTCCCAAACAGTGCTCCGTTCGGTCCTGCTGCGTTGATCGCGGTTGATGCGAAGATGCCGGTTGCAAGAACTCCCCAGATACTTCCAGCGCCATGGGCCGCAAAAACGTCCAAAGAATCGTCCAATCGAGTTCTCGCACGCCAACCCATAACCGTGTTCGAAACCAATCCCACAACCAGTCCGATAAGGATGGCGGGCAGTGACGCCACGTAGCCAGCGGCTGGTGTTATAGCGACCAGGCCACAAACTGCCCCGATCGCGATACCAACCGCGGAGGGTTTACCCTTTCGTTGCCAATCCACTAGCATCCAACTCACGGCCCCAGCCGCAGCGGCCAGGTTCGTATTGACCAGCGCTTGCACGGCGATCTGATTCGCTGCCAAGGCGCTGCCAGCATTGAATCCGAACCAGCCGAACCATAGGATTGCCGCACCGAGGATTACGAAGGGAATGCTGTTGGGACGCACTTCTCCCTGTAATCCCGTTCTTCTTCCCAGTACCAGTGCAGCTGCTACTGCGGATGCGCCCGCTGAAAGGTGGACTACGAGTCCTCCGGCGAAGTCGATTACTCCTAAGCTGTGAAGCCAGCCGCCGGATCCCCAGACCCAGTGTGCTATTGGTGCGTAGATCAGTGTAGTCCATAGGATGATGAAGATCAAGAGTGCTTTGAATCGGATTCTTTCGGCGAAGGCCCCGATTATCAGTGCGGGTGTGATTGCGGCAAATTTGAGCTGGAAAGCAAAGTATAGCAGTTCGGGGATAGCGGTTGAGTAGGCTGCGTTGGCTGAGGCTCCTACATTGTTGAGGCCGACCTTCGACAAGTTCCCTATGATTCCGTAAAGCGATGGTGCGAAGGCTTC
This sequence comes from Bathyarchaeia archaeon, assembly GCA_035656295.1. GTDB lineage: Archaea > Thermoproteota > Bathyarchaeia > 40CM-2-53-6 > 40CM-2-53-6 > 40CM-2-53-6. The sequence goes on from DASRSU010000025.1 coordinate 70,836, forward strand.
ACTGTAGGCCCAGAAGGCCCAGACTAGGCTCACTATCGAGAATATGACCATGCATTGGACAAGCGTGGAGACCAAATTCTTCTTACGTACTAGGCCGCCGTAGAAGAATCCCAAGGCTGGAGTCATTATCATAACCAGAGCGGTAGCGGCGATAACCCATGCAATATCTCCAGGATCCATTAATGGATAACTCCTTCCGCGAAAACTGCTGGGACATTAGCATTGGAATCGTATGGCATGGTTCGGGCCATGGCTTGAGGCGAATTGCTCGTGGGGTTTTACGCTATTTAGCCTGTAGGAAATGGGTCGAGAGGGCATTGTGGACCTGAGGTTGAAGAGTTCGGTAGAATGACTATCGCTTCCTGGCCCGAGAAAATTTTCCTTCTATGCCATTGTACGCTGGCGGAGAAATGTCTCGACAATAAATCATTAGATTTCGGTAAATAGCGGCGGCGTCGCGTTAATCGGCGGGCTTCGTGGGTAGAGGGGGCAGGCGCGGTTTTTCGGAGCCCTCGTAGGTGATGAGGCCTTTCGACTCGAGAGTCTCCTGAAGCTTAGTCACCGCGATATAGACCTGGATCTCCTTCTTAGCCCCTGTACAGACCAGCTTGCCGCTGGCGAATATTAGAATCACTACTTTGGGCTCGTCCATGCGATAGATGAGTCCTGGAAATTGTTCTGGTTCGTACATGGTTTTCTTCAGACCATACACTGCCTTCTCCAAGTCAATGTGGCCGCCGAGGCCGCAGGATGCGACGATGTTCTGGATCGTGATCTCGGGCCTCCCTAGGATTACAATACCGTCTCTCTTCAGCTCGTCAACCACCTTGAGGACAGCTTTGCGGGCCTGGCGTTCTGATTTTGCGCCGGTGCAGACCATTTTTCCTGAGCTGAAAATCAAGGTCGCAGTCTTTGGCTTCTTCAATCGGTAGACGAGTCCCGGGAACTGTTCTGGCCGATATTCTACTCCAGGAAAGACTCGGACGATAGCGTTGAGGTCTATTCGCTGTTTCAGCGTCGCAGAAGCGACGACATTCTCGATATTGATGAAAGCCTTGTTGCTGTCAGACAAAATGAGTCAACACTTTAACTTGAGAGCGCAAGTCGTCTAGCCGGCACGCTCGTTTTCAAAGGTAGCTTAAATATTCATTTCTTAAATGCCGAACTATCACAAACATGTCAATTTGAGCAGTCAAGCTGAGGCTTAGGGCCTGGGTAAGGGCCACCTGTTACCGAGGGACAAAAAGTGGCGGGATCTCAGCGAGATTTGTCTTGGCGTCCACAGTCGAAGCTCCTTCTGTTGAGAATCAAAGGGCTCTTCAAGAGGTGAACGCCGTAATTAGCAAGCGGAGCACAAGGCATTTCCCGAAAGAGCCCCGGTTCTCCGAACGCGGTAGTTCATCGAAGGGAAGGAAAGGTGAAGATCAACGCCGACAGGCCGCGGGACTTGGCCAAGGCGCGCCAAAGGTACTATGAAAGACTGGCCGAACATTTTGTTGAAGAGTTCTGCTCTAAAAGAGTTCGAACTATTCTCGAAGCCGGTTCCGGGAGAGGCGAACTGACAATACCGCTGCTCAGGAAATTGCCAGCTTCGACCAAGATGATTGCAGTGGACTCTTCGAAGGGTCCATATGTCGGCTGGTTGAATGAGCTTGCGGAAAGATTACGTAAGAGAGGATTGGAGGGGCGGGTCCGTATTATGGACGCTGATGTAAGACGACTTGACGAGGTTGACGCGGAGAGCGTCGACGCAGTAGTTTCAAACGAACTAATTTGTGACCTTCCCCGTAAGGGTGAGCTAGACAAGGCGCTTAGAGAGTTCTACCGAGTGCTCCGGGCTGGGGGAATTATGATTCATGGAGAATGGTTATCGATTCCTACAGCTGGACCGAAAGATCTCCTGATCAAGCATTGGCCGTCTTGGACTCCGGACCAACTCTTTGTCCTGATGAGCGAGGCCGGGTTTCACAGCTTCCGTGTCTCATACTTTGACACGACGATACATCTGGGTTATGAGAATGCACTGGAGGAGCTTCGAGCTTGGGGTGCGACACAACGATTGCTCAAACGACATGACAAGCTGCTAAGGGGGCGAGGAATCGAGCTTCCATTCGAACACTTGGTTCAGTGCAGAAAATAAAGACTATTCGATTAACGAACCTGAGTCCTCACACTACCTGAAGCCTGTCCCAGTGGCTTGTCTGTATGAGATGACCTTGCCGTCTCGGTCATCAACGACTACCTCCTTGTGGGCTATTGAAATTCCTCCTATGTCGATGAGAACTTTCCACTTCTGAGAATTCTGGTCGGCTTCTAAAGATGCGACTGAAACCGTGCTGTATCCAGCTTCTTCCGTAATGAACTTCCTTACGACGGCAATGACATCCGATACATTCATTCTCACGGCCCAAGTGGCTCCGTGAGACCTGTAGATATCGCGCTCATAAGTTATTGGCTTGAAAAGGCACAGGAGTGGACCCGAGGGTGGCTCTTCAAAAGAAACCTGATGTGCCCAAGTTTTCCTGACTCACGGTCTTTCTAACCTCCTACAAGTGATTTAGAAAGATAAGCATTCTTGCGTAGAGAGATGTCTCCTACTAAGCTCCCGATGGGTCTCAATGAAACAGCGGGGACTAGGAGGCTTCCAAGGTCGAGAGCTTGCGGGATTAACGGAGATGGTAGCCTGGGACTAGGGTCATCAAAAGCAGGCAATCTTTATTGGAACCTTTTCGATTGTCTATCCGACGCTCTCCATTCGGAAGCGATAATTTGTTAGGTACTGAAGAATATCGTGATCCTCTTGAAAGCGTCAAAGGCCAAGAAGCCGGATATGCACCGAGAGGATGTGTATCCATGGGACCGGGTTAGAGGCCAAGCGAACAAGTGCATGTACTGTAAAGCATCATGTCTATGGGTCATCTGTACAGAATGCAGAGAGTTGATTGCACAGGGAAAACCTCCTAGGACTCCTATCTATCGGCCGACAAAGAAGGGTCTGGTTCGCCGTCACACATTCGGTGGCGAAGTTAGATGAAGGATGTTATTTCGCAGGACAAGAAAAAGTACGGGAGTTCTAGGCCGCCTTCTCGGCGTCGATCTCTTCCATATGTAACTTCACGAGTTTCTTTAACAGGGTGATCGGCACCTTTGTGCCAAGAGGGAATTGCAGTGTAGCTTTCGCCGCCTTATACGGTTCTAGGTTCTTCGCGAGGTCCCTCGGAGTATTTCGTGGGACGGCGAAGAAGCTGATGTGCTTCTTGAACAAGCCGAAGTATGCGAGTCGACCTTTGTAGCCGGAGAATCTGTATTCATAGAACGGCATGCTGTAACTCATCTTTTCTTCAGACCCGTTTAGAACTCGCTTGGTCTGCCTGATGTGACTGGTTCCTGGTGCAAATAGTCAATAACTTCCCTCCTGTGGGGACTGTCTGGGGACGAACAAATTGAGCGACTGGAATGCGGGTATTATTGTAGAGTTCCGTAAGAACCATGGTAAAGTGGGCGGCAACTTCGAGGGCGCTCCCTTGCTATTGATGAATCACAAGGGGGCAAAGACCGGCAAGGCGCGGACGAATCCGGTGATGTATTACAAGGACGGTAACCGGTTCATCGTGTTCGCTTCGAAGGGGGGTGCTCCGACGAATCCTGACTGGTATCATAACCTAAAGGCTCATCCGGATATAGTGATAGAGGTCGGGGATAACAAGATCAATGTTCGTGCGGAGGAGATTACGGGAAAAGAACGGGACGAGATCTATGCAAAACAGTCCTCATTGTATCCTCAGTTTGGAAACTACCAAAAGAATATCAGGAGAAAGATCCCTGTTATCGCATTCACACCGAAGACCAAATGATAATGGCTTAGAACTCATTTTTTCCGGTATTGATCCGGCCCGCGTCTCTCTGAGAATAACGTTCCCTGCGTCCATGACTCCACTTGCACCTCTTTTCAAGAATAGAAGATCTGATACGGTTGGAAGACTGAGACGGTCAAGAATTTAGGCAAAAACCATTCGTAGGTCCAAACCTATGCCGGATTGCTAGCCGGGCGGGAGCGTGTAGACGGTCGATCTGGTATTAGATTATACCTTCCTCTTTCCGGCTCACATCTGATGGTTTGTGTCAAAGGATCAGAGAGAGACTTCGAGGACTGAGGCGTTCAGCGACGGGGTCATAGCTTTCGCCATCACGCTCCTAGTCCTCAACCTCAAGGACCCCTTGCTCGACCCGGCTTTGAGCCAGAAATCCTTGTTTCAGGGACTGTTGTTGCAATGGCCGGCGTTCTTTGCCTTCGTCACAAGCTTTGCGACGATACTGATAATGTGGGTGAACCATTATAACATGTTCACTTACATACGACGGGTGGACACGACACTATTGTTCTTGAACGGTCTCTTGTTGTTCTTTATTGTCCTGACAGCATTCACGACCTTGCTTGTCGCGAACCATGTCGGTCTAGGCCAGACCAGCGATGGAAGAACTGCCGTTGCCTTTTACACTGGGAATGCTATGATACTGGGCCTGGTCTGGTCTACAATATCGTACTATTGTGCGAAGACTGGGCTCGTGCCTGCCACTCCGGGCGGGATACGTTATCTGGTTGGTCCGGTGCCCTATGCTATCGCTTTTGCACTGAGCTTTGTCAACGCCTTCCTCAGCCTGGTAGTAGTCTTGGTTATCGCGGGATTCTGGACACTCGCCTCGAGGGGTTATTGGAGAACGGCTCTTGCTCAAACCGATTGATCAAAGAGAATCTTGCGCGAACGTCTCTCTAAGGGACCAAAGTGGACTCGCCTGCGCTGGCAGAATAAGGTGCACCTTTGAGTAACGGCACGTCAGGCTTCTTTCTTGGAGCCGGGGGTGGGAATTGAACCCACCTTAACCATCTTTTTCGTAGATGTTTACTACGGGTTGCTACGAGGCATGTTCTGCAGCCCGTCGCCTGAACCAATCGGCCCTCGGTGGCAGGATGCCAACCCCGGCCTCGTATGGCCCCCGGCAGAATCGCCGAAGCCGGCTGAACTGTATAAGCTTGTTGAGAAAGGATCAGAGTTCTGCGTCGTGGTTGAGATTATTCGGACTTGTCTTTCGAAGACTCCGTAAGGTATCCCTTCAACTGCGAGACCATGCTTGTGAATTCCATTGGGAAAATATACTTGGTTGATGGACTTGCACCGATTGCTTTCAACGCGTCCAAGTATTGCAGTGCCATCGTCTTGGCGTCTATACCTTTTGCAGCGCCGAATACGAGATTCAGCGCCTGCGCATAGCCCTCCGCGCGAAGTATTGCTGATTGCTTATCTCCTTCCGCTCTGAGGACAGTCGCATTCTTGTCTCCTTCGGCTACTAGCACCGTTGATTCCCGCTTGCCATCTGCCTCCGTGACCATGGCTCTACGGTTCCTCTCCGCGGTCATCTGCTTCACCATCGCCTCCTGTACATCCTTTGGAGGTCGGATTTCTCGGATCTCGACGTTGGTTACCTTGATGCCCCATCTCTCTGTTACCTCGTCAAGTCGTGTTCGGAGGAGGTTGTTGATCTGTTCCCTTTTGGCGAGAAGTTCGTCTAGTGGAATGTCTCCGACAACGGCTCTGAGGGTGGTCGTTGCGAGTCCGACTGAGGCGCCTGTAAAGTTCTGTACTTGGACGACGCTCTGGGAGGCGTCGACGACCTTGTAGTAGATCAGAAAGTCAATGTCGACGGGGGCATTGTCCTTCGTGATGGCTGTCTGGTGCGGGACCTCCAGGTATCGTTCTCGGAGGTCCGTCTTGATGAGTCGATTGATGATTGGTATGATGAATATAATTCCAGGGCCCTTGGCGCCCATGAGACGTCCGAGACGGAACTGGACGACTCTCTCATACTCTCGAACTATCTTGATTGAGGATGCTAACAGACCAAGGATGAAAATTAGGGCAATGATGCCGAGAAATACTTCGACGATAAGAGTGGCAGCATCAATCTGTAACGCAAAGGATTCAAACATCAGTTTTTGGCCTCGGCCTTCTCAACCACTAGTTTGAGTCCTTGAACATCCTTGACCCTGATCCGCGTGCCCTTTTGTAGGTTCTCGGATCCTGTCACTGAATAGTCTTCGGCGTTGACGCGTGCGGTTGCAATCTGGCCGGCGGTCAAGTCGGTCGTCAGGTCGCCTTCTTTTCCTATTATAGCCTTGGGATCAATCGAGGGTGGCCGGTACATCAATGTCTCGCGAACTCTGTAGAGGTAGATGCTTCCCAGTACTCCTCCGCCTCCGACAATTCCGAGAATCGCGTACGTGATGGGTCCTATCTCTATGAAATTCGCTGCTGGGTGAGAAGGTGTCGAGGGTGGTGGCGTTGAGGATGCCGGCAGCGTGAAGATGAGCAAGAAGCCGACTATGAATATGACTACTCCAATTGTTGCGCTCAGCCCATGATGTGTCTTCAGTTCTAGAAAGACGAAGGCGGCTCCGATAATCATCAAGATTATCGAGACAATCGGCGCGCCAAAGACGCCCAGTCCGACGAGGCCGAGGGCAATGGCCGCAGCTCCTACGACTGAGAGAACTACGGTCGGATGGTAAATGTCGGCGAGTATCGCAAAAGTTCCGAGTAGAAAGAGAACGCTATCTAGGTTGGGATCTGCGAGCACGGAAATTAGAGTTGACCCTATTCCGGGAGTATGGATTTCGACTCCTGCGGGAGCGCCGGCTTGTGTGACAGCTTGTTCAACAGAGGGCCCTGGGATAACCTTGTCGACTACTCTCTCTTGCAGCGCAGTGCACTGGGTTAGCGATATGCAGTCGTACGAGACGCCTTTTCTGACCATGGCCTCGGTGGCATTCGGATTCCTTGGTGGATGAGTGATAGACCTCATGTATGCTGCGAATCCGTTAATGTCCTTGGTCAGCGTCGAGTTCACCTCTCCGGTAGGAATGCCATAGACTATGGGAGTGGCTGAACCTATGGTCGTCCCTGGAACGACGAAGATGCTGTTCGAAGCCTCAGCAATGTAAGCTCCGGCGCTGAACGCATGAGCTCCGGCTGGTGCAATGAGAGTAGTGAAATTGTTTCCAGCTGCTTCATACTTTGAGATCGCGCTGATAATATTGTCCATGTTTTGTCCGCTTCCGCCGAACGTGTTCAGGACGAGGATGAAGTGGTGGGCGCCAGCAGCTGTGGCATCGTTGATCGATGAAACGACAAAATTCTCCGCTCCAGGGTCAATTGTCATGTTCATAGACGCAACATAGTAATCGGATGCTGCGTGGCCTTGAGGGATTGAGGAATGAACAAGCAGTAGCACTCCGGCTACGACCAAGATGAGGGTCAGCACGCGTCTAGGAGTTTCCACCATATTGAAACGCTACTATTCCTCAAGATCATGTGCTTGCTTATGCTTAAGGCTAATCCCAATCACGAACATTTCGAGAAGCCCTCCGCAATTCTGCGCAGGAACACATTGAGCTGTCGGGACACGTCTTTCCTCCACATCCTTAGGTAAAGCGATCTTACGGAACCCAGAGTTTCTGCTAATTCGGTCTATCTGGCGACGAGCGCGAATTTTGTCATTTCTTCTGCCATGTCTGACAGTCGTTTGTCGACTCTATAATGAACAGTACCTGGCTCATATGTGCGATCACTTCTAAGTTCTCCGGCTTTCACGCCGGTTAGAAGTTCAATACCCTCGTCAATATTGCTAACGGCATGGATGTGAAATCGGTCTTGCTTGACCGCTTCAACTATTTCCTCGTCGACCATTAAATGCTGGATATTGCTCCTCGGTATCAGAACCCCCTCGTTGCCTTGGAACCCCTTGGCTTTGCAAGCACGGTAGAACCCTTCGATCTTCTCGTTCACTTCTCCTATTGCCTGGACCTGACCCTCTTGGTTTACTGAGCCGGTCACGGCGAGATTCTGTTTGATGGGTAGTTCCGAGAGAGCAGAGAGTATCGCGTAGAGCTCGCTGCTTGATGCACTGTCACCGTCTATTCCACCGTAGCTCTGCTCGAATACGAGTCTGCAGGATAGGCTTAGAGGCTTGTTTCGCGCATACTTATTCTCCAAATAACCGGATATTATGAGGACGCCCTTGGTGTGTGTTCGTCCACTCATTCTGGCTTCTCTTTCAATGTTAATGATACCTCGCCTTCCAAGACCCAGGCTGGCCGTAATTCTGGAAGGTTGACCGAAATCGAAGTCTCCGAGGCTTATGACGGAGAGTCCGTTTACTTGTCCTACTTTGAGTCCTGACGTGTCAATGAGTATGATGCCCCTCTCTATGGCCTCTCTGACCTTCTCGTCGAGAAGGTTCGAGCGATACACTTTTTCATGCAGGGCTTTCTTTACATGCGCGTCTTTGACATACTTGGAATTGTCTTGTGTGGCGTAGAAGCTAGCCTCTCTGACTAGATCTGCGATTTTAGGGAACTTGGTTGAGAGCTTTCTCTGATCTTCGGCCAGCCGAGAACCATACTCTAGAACTTTTCCTAAGGCAGAGGCGTCCAAATGGTTGAGAGCTTCTCTCTCGCAAAGAGAGTGCACGAAGCTGCCGTATGTCTCCAAGTTCTGATCGTTTCGTTCTATCGAATCGTCGAACTGAGCCTTCACCTTAAACAGAATGCTGAAGTCGGGATCCGCCGTGTAGAGCGCTTGGTATATGTTATGGTCGCCGACCAAGATAACCTTGACATCCAACGGTATCGCTTGCGGAGTGAGACTCTTGATGCTGGCCAGCCCCAGCCTCTCCTGGGTTTCCTCGATCCTAATGTTGCCGCTGTGAAGTGCACGTTTCAGTCCGTCGTAGGAGAGAGAATTTCTCAGCAGTTCGGTGGCGCCGAGGATAAGGTAGCCGCCATTAGCCTCGTGTAGGGAGCCTCCTTTTATGAGGGTAAAATCTGTTTTCAACGTTCCAAATCGAGCCTCATTCTCGATCTTACCGAGAAGATTTGAGACTGTAGGGTTATCCACGGAAATTACGGGCGCTCCTTTGACTCTTGAATTGTCCACGATCAGGTTGACTTCGTACCTTCGGAAAGATAACTCGGGCAAGTCCTTCTCCAACGGATTCGCCGCTGACCCGTCGCCGTCATCGCGTGGCCGCGTGTCGCGTTGAATGAACAACTCTGGATTATCGAGGATATCATCTCTCGCCTCATTGAGATACTGCACGACTTCCGGCAAGTCACCGTAGCGAGACGTGAGAATCTTGACTAGATCGCCGATAGCGTAGTGAACTGCATCGTCCCTCAGCTTCTTCAGGTCTCTCAAGGCCGTAGCTTCGATCTCGGTAACCTGCTTTCCAGTCTTGTCCAGAGCAGTCCTAACAGTGTCTCGAGTCGCTTCATACTTTTTCTTCACGTCGGGGGGTAGGGAGTCGAATTCTTCTTGGCTCAGGGGCTTGCCCTCTCGGACAGGGATTATTGTGATGCCAAGTTGGGTCAGTCTCACCGTGTAGCCGTTCCGTTCGGCTTCTTCGTTAAGCTTGTTCAGAATCCTGTTTCTTTCTGCTACCGACTTTTTGGTTATGTCGTTTATCTGGGAGAGATAAGTCTCGCTTTGAAGGGCAGAAGGAACACCTCGTTTGGCCTGGTCTAAGAAATTTTTCATATCCTTCTGAAATATGCTTCCTCTTCCTGATGGAAGTTTGACCGCCTTGGGTTCGAAGGGGTTTTGGAAATTGTTCACATAGATCCAGTCGGGAGGCGTGGGTTTGGTTTTCGCTACGCTTTCCAGGAAGCTGCGCGTGGCGGGTCTCTTGCCTGTAAGAGGAAGTCCGGCAGCATAGATGTTGAATCCTTTAGCCTTCATCTCTATGCCGAATCTGATCGCCTTTAGAGCCCGATCTTGTCCTATGATGCCCTCAACGGGGCCAAGTTCTTTGGTGGTCTTACAACCTACCTTGTCGGGTGGATACTGTAAACGGAGTTTTTCCGGGGAAAGCTTGGTGACAGTCATTAGACGCGAAGAGATTGATGGTTCTGTTAAGTCTTCGGCTAGCTACGCTTTGAAACCGCCGTGATTAGGCTCCGATCATGTCGTCTTGAAGAGCATCATATCCGTTGAGACGTAAGCGTTTAGTAACTTCCGGGGCTTAAGAAGAACTGGGCTCTACGTGGATGGCGGGACCGGTGGGATTTGAACCCACGACCTTCGGGTCTCACTGCGGTCCATGGCTCCGGAGCCCGATGTCCTATCCTGGTTGTCCTCCCGCTACGGTGACCCGCACGGTAGCGTGATCTAGACTACGGTCCCGTATCAGAGGGAGAATTGAACGATCGAATAAAAGCATGGACGCGAAACAGAAACTGGGCTCGCATCAAACCCAGAAAAACTGTACCTAGAATTCCCGGAATGATTTTCCAAAAGCATTCTTTTGTTTGTCTAGGACCCCCCGGGGGGCAAGTCGCGCGTCTGAGCCCATGGGAGCCCGCCGAGCTAGCACGCGATGCCGCTGCTAGCTACGTTGAAGCCTACTACATCAATTCATGTAATCAGTTGCCTGGAGGAGGGTTGCTTACTTTCGTTAACATTGCCTCGAATCCCTCAACCGGTTGGGCTCTAGGCACCTACGGAACCTCACCCAATTGCGGATATTCAACCTACACGCCGTCTCCATCGGCGGTCTACTTATGCTGGAATTGGTACAATTGCAACCCCGCTCCTCCTCCGCCGCCACCGGGTCCGTGCAGCCACCCACCATGCTGGCAAAGTCCTCGCCCAGATCCTTAGGAAATATCCATTCGTTGTTCGAGCAGTAACAAAAGGGATAGAATCAATAGCATCGTTCCAATGGGATTCAAGGAAATGTCAAAGGGGAGATTCTGGGCGATAATCATTGCAACGGTGATTTATCCGTTAGTCGTATTTTTGTTCGCTCCCCCAATCTATGAATGTTTCCCAGACGGGAGTGGTTGCGGATTGCGTCCTAACCTCCTCCTTCCAATACTCCCTATTCCCGAGATTCCGTTAGGATGGACTGCCATCTCCACCGGGATTTCACGGCGGAGAGGCGCAGCTTCTACACCATAAGCCTGTCCGATTTTTTCTTAAAAAATAAGGGTTCTTTTTTCTAGGGGCCCGGGGGGGTAGCCGAGTCGCGCACCTGAGCCTGTTCAGAAAACACTACAGAACAGCCTATGTCAGGGGCTATTCATACTCTATTCCAAATAAGAACCCGATTTGGGAGATTGGAATAGACTCGCCCGAAACGAACCCTGATGGTTGAAATAAACAGCACCTTGCTCCAGCACGCTTACCAATGCCCAACAGTCACTTTCTCCGTTTTTCACACTTTTTGCAACTGATTTCTCGGACGTTTCCAGACGATTCCCTACGAGAAACACCCAAGACAACCTAACAACGTCCACCAACCGTTACAATCATAATTCCAAAGACGATTAATGTACTAGCAAAGAAATCTAGACCCCCTAGGCAGAGAAAAATCGCGCGCGTGAGCCCGAACGAAAACAGTACGAAAACCACACGAACCAGCGTTTATTCATACTCGATTCCGAATAGAACACGAGCCAAGCCGTCTAGTCTCGCGTGTAGTCTACCCTTATCGCGACGTTAATAGGACTGATACGCGATGATACATGTCCGCGCACAATGGCTTCCTCCAATCGCAGCAGGCTCTTCTGGAGCGGTATCTGGATCTACTCTATCGCAACCGGTCTCGCCAGCATGCTATTCATGGCGCTCACGTTCTACACCGAAGTAACCGGCAACGGAATACGGTTCATCGAACCAAACCGGGTCCTAGCAGCAGGAGAACTTGCAACAGTAACAACGGGAATGATGGCGCTCCTCATCCTCTTCTTCAGAAGTCTCTCACTGAAAGAATAGCCTCGGTACGACCTCTTTCTTCTGATGATCAGGCCGGAATCAGAAAGATCGCGAAAATCATCATTGCCAGCACGACCAACGTGATGGCCAGATAATGAAGATCCCTTGCTAATGCAAAGTACGCCGAGGATATTGCGACACGCAGTACTGGCGTAGCAACTAAGACAATTACCCCAAGGTAGACGATCCCGACAATATCACCACGCGCCGCCTGCGCGAACACTGAAAGAAGACTCCGGCCGGTGCTACTTCCAACATCGGCGAATCCCCGCGTAGCCCAGAGCAAGATCCCTAGAAGACACAGTGCCGCCGAGACGACCACACCAAGGCGTAGCGAATATGAAACAATCCGGTTAAGATCCACGAGATTACAGTCCTGTCGCAACATTGAACGCTTTCAGAATCATCACAACCGATATTCCTGCCAACAAGATTCCGAACATTACCTTGATCTTCATCGGCGGCGTAATTCTCAGCAGCCTTGTACCGATAGAAGCGCCCCCAACTACGCCCAAGACGAGTGGAGCGACAAGTAATGCCTCTACGTTCCCACGGAGAAAGTAGACTGAAGCGCTCGCAGCCGCAGTGACTCCGATCATAAAGTTGCTTGTAGCAGAGGCCACCTTGACCGGCACCTTGCTCACAAGATTCAACGTAGGCACTTTGATTATTCCGCCACCGACACCGAGTAGCCCCGACACTATGCCAGCAAGATAACTGATTCCCAGAGTATGCGGTATCCTCATCACATTGTACATAACCCGAGTCCCGGTCGAGGTATCCTGGTACTCGCCACCCAGATTGAAACGTCTGGCAAGACTGTCGGCGATTACGTTGGTTGGAATGTCAATCTTCCGACCAGATATCATCAGGACCGTAGCGTACAGCAGCATCAAAGCAAACAGGAAAAACAGAATCGAAGAAGGAACCAACCCAGCAACATAGGCACCCGTAATCGCTCCAGCCACAGTCCCAACCTCCAACAGCATTCCCAATCGCAAGTTGGTCAGATGATCGTGAACATACGTTGCAGCAGAAGCACTGGACGTTGCAACAACCGAAACGATGCTCGCTCCGATCGCGAAAGGAAGTGGTACACCCTCAACGAGGGTTAGAAACGGAATTATCAAGATACCTCCACCCAGACCAAAAAGGGCTCCTACGAGACCAGCGGCAATTGAGACGAGGAAGATTTCTAGAACCTGCCAAGGTGTGACCAGTAGCAACGTCTCGCTTCTCCATCCGACGGCGCGGGAGAGAGTGCTAATAAGTAGATTCACGTTGTCAAATGACTGTCCAGTCGGAGTGCGAACTCAAATTTGTCGAATAGCAAGAGACAATTGACCAATCCCTTCGGCCAATTTCGGGCCGAATCGGAAAAGGCACTTCAGACAGGACTCTCGAAATTTCAGGCGTCGAACAAGAAAGACTTGGCCCAGTTAGACGTGCCCGGAAGCATCGAGAATCCACCCAACGAACTGTTCGGACATTTGGCCAGCTCAATCTCGTTCGAACTAGCAAGAACCGTCAAGTCGAAACCGATGGCGATAGCGAAAGAGATCGCGAGCAGCACCGGAGATTCTCAATCGCTCAAACTCGTTGAGTCGGTGTCGGCCGCAGAACCAGGCTACGTGAATTTCAAGGCGAACATTCCAATCCTCGCCCAGCTCACAATCCAGTCAATTCTAGCAGAGGGGCCGTCTTACGGATTATTGAAAACTGAGCATCCCCAACGCGTCATCGTCGAACACACCAGCGCAAATCCCGCCCGGCCAATACACATCGGAACGGCCAAGAACGCCATCTTTGGAGACACACTTGCAAGAATCCTTAGCGCAAGAGGCCACACGGTCACAACACGGTTCTACATCGACGACACTGGACGTCAAGTCGCCATAATGGCCTACGGCTACAAACTACTAGGCGAGCCAAAACCAGTAGGGAAGACGGACGAGTTCATTGGAAGAATATACTCAGTCACTGCCACCCTCGCCGAAATCGAAGAGCAGAAGAAACGGCTAGCCCTTCTCAAGAAGACCAAGGGCTCAGATATCGATATCGTCGCCGTCACCAGAGAGCTTGACGACTGGGCCGGAGTCGCAAGCGAACTAAGAAGCAAGTACCCTGCAGAGTTTGATAATCTCTCTCAGAAGCTCTCGAAAGATCCTGATGCCGAAGCATCGATCCGTGAAATCATCCGAAAGTACGAGAAAGGAGAGCCAGAGATGCGGGCTCTAGTCCGGAGAGTCAGTCAGATGGTGCTCTTAGGATTCGAGGGGACTCTCCGGAGAGCGAACATCCGTTTTGACCAGTGGGACTGGGAAAGTGAGATGCTCTGGACAGGTAGAGTAGCCGAGCTTCTTGACAGGCTGAAAGATTCAGGGTTCGCCCACAACAAGAGCGGAGCTTGGGAGCTGGATGTTCCGAAAGCACTTACACAGTTTGGACTACGCCAACGGCTCGGTCTGTCTCCCACCTACGAAGCCGCACCCCTTACTCTGACGAGATCTGACGGAACCACGCTCTATCCTACGAGGGACGTTGCCTACACGATGTACAAGTTTGAGCAATCTGACAGAGTCATCAACGTGATCGGAGTTGAACAGTCTCTTGCACAGCTACAGGTGAAGACGGCCCTATGGATCCTCGGACACAAGAAAGAGGCCCAGAACTTCGTCTACTTCCCGATCGGACTCCTACAGCTTGAGGGCCAGCGAATGTCAGCAAGACGTGGACGCTACGTTACATTCGACCAGTTGCTTGACGAATCGCTAGTCAGAGCAAGAGACGAAGTCGAAAAACGATCAACAGAACTGCCCGACGAAGTGAAACAGAGGGTTGCCGAACGGATCTCAGTAAGCGCCGTGCGGTTCGCGATGCTATCCGTTGAAGCAGCCAAGCCCACAAACTTTGCCTGGGACCGGGCCCTAAACTTTGAGTCCAACAGTGCACCTTTCATAAACTACGCGTACACGCGAAGCCTTGGCATACTCAAGAAGCTGGGACCGACTCCGATCCCTGAAGAGTACGATAGGTTAGTTGAGCCCCAGGAAGAGAGCCTCGTACTGACACTCGCCAGGTTCCCTGACACGTTCGCGGCTTCGGCGGAGGAACTCAATCCCACATTGCTAGCTTCATACTCCAACGAACTTTCGCAGAGGTTCCATGAGTTCTACGAGAAATCTGACATCATCCATTCGTCCGACGAAGAAGTGAAATTTGAGAGAGCAGCTCTTGCAACCGCAGTAAGGACAGTGATAGAGACCGCTGCAAAGCTTCTAGGACTCCGCCTCGCTGAGCGAATGTAGTGACTAGCTCCCAGTGCGTAAGATCTTCTCAGCGATCGCGTTGCCTGTCTCCGATGTTTTGGCACTCCCTCCCAGATCATAGGTCAACGCCTTCCTTTCCTCCAGTACCTTGAACGTGGCTTTCAGGATCCTTTCAGTAGCGCTTGTCTCCCCCAAATAGTCGAGCATCATCCGCGCCGCCTCGATTGTAGCAATAGGGTTCACCTTGTTCAAACCTGCATACTTCGGCGCGGAACCGCCAACAGGTTCAAACATGCCATAGTTGTCTCCGATGTTGGCACCAGCAGCCACTCCAAGTCCGCCGACTAGGCCTGCGGCTTCATCGGACAGAATATCGCCGTACAGGTTCATCGTAACAATGACATCAAAGCTCTCTGGGCGTCGAATGAGCTGCATTGTAGCAGCATCAATGTGAATGTCTTCGACATCCACCTGCGAATAACCCCGGGACACATCAAGGACTGCATCCTTGAATATGCCGTCGGTGATTTTGAGAATGTTTGCCTTGTGTGCGAAAGTCAGCTTTTTCCGTCTTGTCATCGCCAACTTGAATGCGAATCTTGCTATTCTTTCGGAAGCGGTCCGAGTAATGATCTTCATTGCTACGCCAACTCCTGGCGCCACCTCGAATTCCTTGCCTGAGTAGAGTCCCTCGGTGTTCTCCCGGACGACAATCATGTCAATATTCGGTTTCAGGGAAGGAATATTGGGCAAGGTTCGAGCGGGACGGACGTTAGCGTATAACCCGAATATTGTTCGTAGAGTCACAGCCACACTGCGCGGAGATCCCTTCTCCTCGGGGGTAGTCATGGGACCCTTGAGGCACGCCTCAGTCGTCTTCAGCATCTCCAGAGTCTTGTCCGGAAGATTCGTCCCATATTTTTCTATACAATTGAACCCTGCCTCGCCCTTCACTAGTTCCAGTCTAACCTTGTCCACCTTCTGAACAGCAGCCAGAACGACCAATGTAGCGTCTACAACCTCGGGGCCTATTCCATCCCCCTGCAGTACTCCTACCCTGTGGACTTTCCCAGACATTGTTCTATGACCTTTGACCGGCCAAACTTGTAGACGTTGAAAAAGCCTTTCCTCACCGAAAAAAATTCGAGCAGTTCTATTTTTTCGAGTATGATTTAATTATGAATCATCTCAGTCCCAGTCCGAGCGATAACCGTGGCCTCGACAATCAGAGCCCCCAAAGGATTGGAGGGCGTCGTTGTCGCGACTACTCAGCTCACAAAGATTGATGGTCAAGCCGGCCGCTTGATCTATCGAGGATATGATATTACAGAGCTAGCCGGAATAGTTCCCTACGAGTCGGTCGCCCACCTATTGTGGTTCGGACACCTGCCGAACCGTCAGGAATTCGACCAGCTTAGTCGAAATCTGGTTGAAAATCGGGGTTTGCCAAATCCAGTCGTCGATTTCGTGTCTCGTGTCGCTAAGATGGCGGAGCCATTGTCCGCTGTTCAGACTGCCATTGCACTTCTCGGAGGTGTTGAAGCTGGTAAGAACAAGACGATCATCGATACGAGTATCGCGCTAACGGCTAAGATGCCGACGATAATCGCCGACTATTATCGGGTAAAGAGTGGGTTATCACCAGTAGCATCGAATCCAAAACTTGGCAATGCAGCAAATTATCTGTACATGCTTACCGGGAAAACGCCAAGCCCTGTTCATGAACATGCGCTTGATTCTTACTTCACTCTTCTAGCCGATCATGGCTTAGGTGCTTCCACGTTTGTCGCGCGTGTCGCCGCTTCAACACTTACCGATGTGTACTCCGCTGTCGTGGCCGCTATTTCGGCCCTAAAGGGTCCGTTGCACGGAGGCGCACCAATCTACGTCTGGGAAATGTTACAGTCCATCGGCAAGCCCGAGAATGCTTCCAAGTGGCTCAGTGAAACGCTTCGAGATGGAGGAAGGATTATGGGATTTGGTCATCGCGTATATCGAACAGAAGATCCTAGGTCTAGGATCTTGAAACAGCTCGCTAAACAGATTGTAGATCCCGAATTGTTCAAGCTGGCTACGACGGTAGAGGAGGAGGCTCGTAGGCTATTGCGAGAAGAGCATCCTGACAGGGTGCTTGATACCAATGTCGAATTTTATTCGTCCTTGGTCCTCCATACTGTTGGTGTCCCGCCCGAGCTCTTCACTTGTACCTTCGCATGCGCCCGAACGGTGGGCTGGACTGCTCACATAATCGAGCAATTGCAAGATAATCGATTGTTTCGGCCGTCGGCCGAATATGTTGGTCCGTTAGACCTCAAGCTGCCAACTGATGCCAAAACCGTAGCCAAGGCCCCATAACGCTGGTACTTAGGGTCGCTTCGTAGGAATCCATTTTTCGATGTGCCAATTCCACAACAGGTGCTGGTTAGGATCTACAGCCTCGACTCGTGGTTTTTTCTCGCTAATCAAATCCATGATGAAAGAAGCTCCACAGCCAGCGCATTCAGCTAACAATCGCATCTCAGACATCTGTGTCAGTTGGAATTCTCGCTTTTCGCATTTCGTGCAGGTGAACAATCTAGGTAGACCTAATTCCGGGATCAACAAAGGATCTTATGATTGTTTGCCAGAGTCGAGAGAATTCTCCGACAGTCCCAACGAATTATAAGCAAACAGAAACGGGTTGCGTTCTCATCATCGGGCCGGTAGTCGAGCCAGGACCAAGACGGCGGCCTGCGGAGCCGCAAATCGTGGGTTCGAATCCCACCCGGCCCGCCACTGTTGAGAATCGAAGCCCGATAGTTATTAGAGATTCATATTCTTGCCGTCTATTGTCTTCTCCATTGTGATCGCATCTTCCCCATCAGCGTAGTACGAAGAAACGAGCCCAGTCTCTCTGAACCCGTTCTTCCTATACAGCTCCAATGCCGGATCGTTACTCTTCCGCAATTCAAGCCTCAACACTCCACTCGGCAAACGGTCTTCTACAAGTGATAGCATTCTCTGCGCAATTCCCAGTCGCCTTGAACTTGGCTCGACCGCGACTGACACTAGGTGATAGTGGTTCGTGAAGTGAGCAACTGCGAGATAGCCCACGGTCTCAGTTCCGCGCTTGGCAACAACAAAGGTCTCGGGATATTCTTCTGCTAACTGATTAAGAAGATATTGCGGGTAGGGATCCTTAAAGCAGCCTTTTTCCAGCTCGTAAATCGAGTCTAGGTCTTCGTTCTTGACTTCCCTAATCTCGAGTGCCGATGTTTCATGCCACAAGTTATTTTTCCGAGCTGGCTCTTGCCGCGTTAGCGAGGGCTGCGGACACGTTTTGTCTGCCCATCGCCATGATGTACGGGCCTAGCCGTGGGCCCGATTCGGCTCCGATGAGTATTTTGTACAATGTCTTGAAGAAGGGACCCGTTTCTAGATTGTGCTTTTTTGCCAAGGTGAATACGACGTTTTGGAGGTAGTTTTCATCATTGCTCGCGTTGACGATGGCGGCGAGTTCGATGACTGCGTCTCGCTCTTCCCTCTTCAGTTCGACTGGTTGAATTGTGAGCGTATCAATTTCAGACGCCCAGTTCGCTGCATGTTCGAGTCTTTCTTTGTACCTAGGGTCGTTCTCGTTTATCGTGTACCTGTAATCTTTCAGCTTCTCGATCACAAATTCCTTCTCTCGTACTTTCGGTGCAACCTTGAACAGGTACACGAGCAGGTTGTGCGGAACGTGCACTGTTGGCTTGTTGGGCGGCATAAGATTCCAGCAGTACTCATAGAGACCGCGAAGCCTCGCCTCTTCCTTTGGGTCGCCGGTCCGCTTTTGGCCAAAGTAACGGTCTTCTAGATCGTCGAATTCTGCAATATACACGGGTATGTCCCTAATCCAGATAGCCCTTGAGCCCACACTCCGCTTGTACATCAATAGCAGTAGTGTCTGCGCGGACGCGTACCTCAGCCATAATTGAGGAGCGATAACATTGCCAACAGATTTTGAAATCTTCACTCCTCTCTTGTCAATGAAGTGCTCGTACCGAGTATGGTACGGGGGTGGCTCTTCGAGGATTTCCATCATTATCCGATCGTTTACTTTGACAGAGTCGATCAATTCCTTTCCGTAAGGCTCGTAGTTGATTTTGAGAGCTGACCACCGCGCAGCGAACTCTACCTTCCAGCTCAGCTTTCCTTTGCCGGAGAATACATCTGTTTCACCTTTGTGCCCGCATCCTTTCAGGGTCTTGCCCGAAAGTTCTGTCCCCTCGCATTGGTACCGTACCACGTGATGTGCTGGCACGTATTCGAGTGCTTTGGTTGTGTAAATGCGTCCACAGCTTTCACAAACCGGAAAGTAGGGGAGCACTTCCGTGTACTTGTCCTGACCAAGGGTTTCCTTGATTATCTCTCCGATTCTCTGCGCATTACGTAGTATCTTGTCAATTTGTCGATTGAAGACTCCATCCCTGTATGCTTTGGTGCCAGATACGCTCCGGTAGACAATGCCTGTCTTATCCAGCGCGTCCAGGAGCAGCGAACTCATGTGTTCTCCGTAGCTGTTGTGGCTGTGGCAGTGGCTCGGGTCAGGTATATCCGTCACCGGGAATCCGATGTACTTGGATAATTCTTTCGGAAAGCCCGCAGGGACTCTTCTGAGACCGTCCTTGTCGTCCGAGAACGCGATAAATTCCGCTTTCTGGCCGGCTGATTCCAAGGCGAGCTTTATGCCCCATGCACGGGCGGCGTCTGAAAAGTTGCCGATATGTGGGATGCCTGAGGCGCCTAGCCCACTCTCGACGCGAAGGACTTGGACGCTTCGGCCGAGTTTGCGTTCTCTTTCGATTATCTCGGAGGCAACTCTGTCAAGCCATGTTCCTTTTCCGATTATCTGAGGCGCCGACAGAGCCAATCCGAATCTACTACAGTAGTTGGAATAGTGCTTGATAAAGGATAAATTCCTCAACCAGACGCAGTGGTCAAGTGCCGTGCGGTGGCGGTCGCCGTACAGGGATTCAACCCTTCGAACTTTTTGAGCCATGAAACCGGCCGAATCAAAGAGATTGCAGGCGACCGAAAGGCCATTGCCGCCGTGTCCGGGGGCGTCGACAGCACCGTTGCGGCGCTGGTGGCGAGGTATGCCTTGCAGGAACGACTACTGCCGGTTTTCATTGATACTGGATTCGTAAGGGAACATGAGCCTGTCCAGATCAAGACGCGTCTCGCGGCCGCTCCTGTGGGACTCAAGGTCAGAATAATACGGGCAGGTCAACGATTTCTGGATGCCGTCGACAAGGAAACTGATGCCGAAGAGAAGAGGAAGAAGTTTCGTGAAACCTTCTACCAAGTCTTGAAGGAAGAGGTGGCCAAGGAAGGTTCAACTATCGTAATTCAAGGGACGATTGCTCCCGACTGGATCGAGACCCAGGGCGGGATAAAGACTCAGCACAATATACTAGAGCAGGTCGGCATAGATCCAGCCGCCCGGTATGGGTTCAAGGTCATTGAACCGTTGTCTGAACTTTACAAAGATCAGGTTCGAATCCTCGGAAGACATCTTGGTCTGTCCTCTGACCTGTCCGATCGACAACCCTTTCCAGGGCCTGGACTCCTCGTTAGGTGCATTGGCAAAGTGACCAAGAAGAAAGTGCAGTCACTCAAAGCTGCAACAGTCATTGTTGAACAGAAACTCGCCCCGTTCAACTACGAGCAATACTTTGCCGCAATCATTGAAAACCGATTCGTCAAAGAAGAGTTCGAACAACTCTCGGACACGACCGCACAGGCTCTCCGTCTCCCCCCAAGAGATGTTTCAACTGAAGTCTTCGAGGACCGAGTTACAGGGGTCAAGGGCGACGAGAGATCCTATGGAAGACTAGCGGGGGTGAAGCTTCGCGAGGATGCTCGTGAGACTTATGGTTGGCTCCCGGAGAAATTGCGTGTACTTCAGTCAAGCATTATTGAAAGATTCCGCGACATAACTAGGGTAGCTGTCCTAGTGCGTGAGAAACGAAACACGTCTCAGTTTTCGATAATCGTGAGGGCGGTTACGACCCGGGACTTCATGACTGCGGCCGTGGCACCTGTTCCGTGGAAGATTCTCAAGGATGTGGCTACAGAGGTTCTGAAACTGGGTTTCGCTTCTCGTGTCTATTATGATGTTACGCCGAAGCCGCCGGGAACCATAGAGTTTGAATGAATTGACACGCGTTCCGGTTGTGTATACGAAGGGGCAGTATAATCACATGATCACTCGGAGATTGCAGGAGCTTGGTGTGGAGTCTGAGCTTTTGCCCGCCTCGACTCCGGTCGATGAGATACTATCTATGGATGCTGCTGGCCTTGTTATGGGTGGAGGTCCGCAGAGCGTCCGTTCTGTGGGGAGCCTGTCTGGAGAACTGAAGGATGCTTCCAATATCATCGGTCGCGTCCAATTACCCATGCTTTGCATTTGCGTCACTCATCAGTTGCTCGCAACAACCTTCGGCGGCAAGACAGCTTTAGCAGCTAAGCCCGAGTATGGTCCAGTCGACATATCCGTCATCGAAGAGGGTCGAATCCTTCACGGGTTGCGTCCATCCTTTTCGGCTTGGGAGTCGCACAACGATGAAGTTGTATCCGCACCTGCAGGGTTCAGAGTTCTCGCTCGCTCTGAAAACTGTGCAATCCAAGCTATCCGTCACGAGAAGAAAGATGTTTACGGAGTGCAGTTCCACCCGGAGGTGTACCACACGCCTAAGGGCGTGGACGTATTCAAGAACTTCCTATCAGTCTTGAAGAAGTAGAGTCTATATCGATAACCGATTCTCTGTCGGCAAGCCCGGTCCTAATTCTCTTACAAAGTTCTTCGGCACTCAAGGAGAATAGTATTTCCCAGCCGTCTTGGGCGTTCGCTATAGGATGGACAGTGACGTCTTCGTCTTGAATCATTCTCATCTCGTCCTTAGCGCTCTTGTAGTTCGCCTCTGGAAGCAGAAGGTCTGTGATCTTAACTCTCTCAGCCTTTAGAATTCCGACAAGTTTTCCAGCCTCTCGTCCACGTCCGCCGAGTCCTCCCACCGGGCCTACGTCCATCTTGAGCCCGATCGTTCCAGTCATAACCTTCGACTGGGAAATAGGGACTCCTGCGAGTTCGGACACTAGAGCATTCAGCATTGCATAACCTGCACTGGGACCTGAGACTCCCGCGCCTGGAGCGCCTTCGAGGATGCTTCTGATTTGGAAGTGCACGTGGTACTTGGACAGGTTAACACGGGTTCTGGACCAGAGCCAAGACTTGACTGCCTCGACCACGTTCTCCGCGCTCTGTATGACTGAATCGTCTGGCACGAACGTTTGGCCCATTACCATTGAGCTAGCCTGCCCAGTTACAGAGACGTGCTTTTCCCCGGCGTTGAGAGGTCTGACTGTGCACTGGATGGTGAGTATGCCACCGGAGCCCCGTTCGCTCGTGTACAATCCGTAGGTTACGCCTGGAATAGCGTCCGGGAGTATTAGGGACTCGGCGATCTCCCGGTGTTCCTTGTCCTCGAGCGATTCGAGGCTTGAGATTGCTTTCTCGAAGTGGAAGAGTCGGATCTTGTAATTGTCCTTGGTTACCTGGAACGATTTGAGACCGGGCACCTCGCGCTCTGCGAGGGCTAGTACCTCGTTGAGCCTGGCCAAGTCCTCTTCGTGTTTGTTCTCGATCGTCCGAATTCTCGCTTCGTCGCCTTTCGCCTCCGACAACGTGGTTGCTGCCGCAACCTCAGACGCCCATAATCTGTGTGCCTCTGCTACTGTTTCTGCTGCTCCTCGAGGGCTGAGTATTCGTTGGCGTCGAAACATCTTCGTCACTCTAACAGCATCGACTTCGGGATGCAGGTACTGTGAGAGCCTCTTCAGGTGTATTCCGACAACTTCGGTCCACTCGCTGTCGTTGAGTGGTGGGTGGATGTAGTAGATGTTGGGCTCAAACCGGTCTCTAGTTGCCTGGTCGATGAGTTGTTCCTTGTTCGACGTGGCTATTACTACCGTCCTGTCTTCGGGCCGAAGCTCGCTCAGTTCGGCCTTCACCTGCGCCAATATCTTGTTGCTGGAAGGGTCTCCCCCCCAGAAAATAGCGTCCGCCTCGTCAAGTAGTAATATGCATGGACTCTTCTGGCGCACGAGAGAGAAGAGATCCTTGACCCTCTTTTCAGGGTCGCCCATGTAGTTCGCTCCACTCATCAATTCTCCGCCGCGAACTTTGATGAATCCGACATTGTTTTCGGCAGCAGCGATCATGGCCAGCAACGTTTTGCCTGTGCCTGGCGGGCCCAGGAGGAAAAACCTGGGGTTTGACTGATGTCCCAGTTCGGCCATTGATGGGTTGAATGCGAGCGCGATGTGGTTTAGGATCTTGTTTTTCACATCGTGAAGACCGCCAAGGTCGTCCCGAGCGACTTTAGGCTTCATCACATAGACGGCATCGACTACTTCCTGCGACTTTTCTTGCTCAGAGTAAAGTTTCACATTACGCGCCGCAACCACAAAATCACTAATGGTCGCGCTGATCTTCGGTTTCTCAACATTCCGGAGGTCTGTCCGAGACTCACGGTACTTATCTCGGAAGGGTGTCTCCTTGGACTTGCGCACTTCCCGGAATATTTCTTGGATGTCGCTAGGAGTTAAAGAGCTGCGACGACGCATCGTCACCTCCCTTTCCAATAGGTCGAGTAACTCAACTGCCTTCACATCTATCCAAGGCTCACGTTTCAGTGCATCCTCAACGACTGCGAGAAGCATTTCTCTAGAGACCCCATCGTTCAGACTCACCTTCGTCAGTCTTCTCCGGATGTCCTCCCGGATTTTCTCGTATGCGTTCGTAGCGACTACTACAAGCGTCCGGGACTTTCCACTGACCATCTTGTCGAGCCACCTGTTAAGCTCGTCTTGAATTCGTGTATCCTCTATTTCGGCTCCGGTGTCGCCTCTCACCTTGCGGCCGAAGCTTTGGAACTCGTCGATGTAGACCACTGATGGCACTGAGCTAGCGTAATCGAGGAAGCGTCCCAGTTGCCGCGTACTCTTGCCGTAGAATTCCGAGTAAACATCGGACCCTTTCAATATGACCGGTGTTACTAGTACTCCACTCCTGTATCCTTCGAGCAACATCTCTCTCAGTGAAACCATGGTGAGGAATGTTTTGCCCGTTCCACTGTCTCCTGCGAGGCAGAGCGCCTTCGGCAGTTCTTCTCGCACGAAGTATTTGGCTAGCATTGGGTGTCGGAGAACGTGTAACCGGAAGGAGTCGAGTAGCAGGTTGAACTCCTTGTCTCTTCCAATTAGGTTCGCAGGAGAAAACTTTTCGGGTGGATATTCTCTGTCTAGACGTTCTTGGATTCTCCTGAATCGTCTTGGCGAGACGCGTGCCTTGCTCCATCTAACGTACGACTTGTCAATGGATCTCAGTGGTACGACGAAAAGCCGTCTAAGCCAGGGGTGACGATCCCACCAAGGTCGGACCGATCCGAATAAGAACTCAGACAACTGGTCATCATTGGCGGCTACTCTCCTTTTTCCCGACATTTCTCTAATCATCCATCATAGGTTTGAGATCCAGTAGCCTTTCCAAGCCTTCACGAGCAAGATACATTATGGTAGCTAGAGCCGCCACGAAGAATAACGAGAAGAAGTCGACCAGCGAGAACAGGCTTAGATTTACCAGAAACAGGTACTGTGCGCTGCCAATGACGATTACCTCTCCTATCATGACAGCTAGGGTTATCGCGAAGCCTGCGACGAGGGCTCGGAACACTATGTCTGTTAGTAAGTAGATCTTGTTTCCACGGTCGAGAGGGGGCAAGTGTCCCTCGATCCTTCTTCGCTCTTCCTCAAACTTGATCCATCTGTAGCCCACAAACGCGAACTGCGCCGCCAGTATCGTGTAGACTACTTTAACCCATGGCGGAAACGCGTTTCCGAACTGTGACAACCAGCTATAGAACGATGACCAAGTTACGGGAGTTGTAGGTCCGGTTGCTGGAGCAGGCTGGAACGAAGCGAAGATTGTCAGGTTGAAGTCACCTCCGGACACATAAAAGGAAGTATACTGAGTGTCAGTCTTAGATGTCTGGTCGCGTATGAGAATCGCTGTAGTGTATTGTGCTGGATAAGAGAGCAACACATTCACTGTGTAGAACTGGGTCGTATTGGTTGATAATGTGAAATTCCGAGCAGGATAGCTCGAGCTGGATATCACGGCGGCTGAAAGGTTCCCTCTTACAACGACTGACTTGATGGAGGGTTGACTTGAGCTAACGCGGAGGCTGTTCCCGGCGTACAGGTTGACATTTTCTTGCGGGCCATTCGTCGCATGGACTGCCTGTACAGCGAGCAGGATGATACTGGAACAGAGGATTATGAAACCGATCTTCCTCATGCCTAGCTGACACATTTCACTCTTACACCATTAGACAGGCGAGCTCAAGCACAGAATATGCTCGCTCAGAGTCCGAGGGTGCCTTGCGGTAGACTAAGCCCTCGTAACCTCTAGAATTGGCTGGAGGTTACACTGGCCGACTAATTGTCTTTTTTAACAACCGACAATGTCCGGGTTGAAACGAGAGGGCCCAAGAATGTCCGTGACCTACAGGAAGATGTTTCTCCGCTGGGACGTTCTGCGCGGATGGATGCCCGGCATTGTTTTCTTCCTTGTGTCTGTCGGGATTGAACTGCTCTTCTTTTCATACGTCACTAGCAGGGGCCTGGTCGATCAGACGATCAATATTCCAGTTTCTACTGTACGGATTCCACTTTCGATCGTACTATTGTTCTGTCTTGGAAACGCGGTTTTTCTCCTGACGGTTTGGATGGGTCTCTTTGAGAATACGGCTTACGTAATGGCAGGACCGGATAGGAAGGTGAGGAGGATCCTCTACCCGTTGCGGATGTTGAGGGCTGCCGCACTGGTGCTTGCGCCGTTCACACTCGTGCTGTTTACCCCGTACCTAGTCCAGTCTGGTTGGTTTCTCGGCTCGATAGGGTCGGTTACACAGCTGAGGGGATTTGCGGTCAGCTTCTACTCTTGGGCGTCGGGGACCGCGAAGATTGATCCTTCGCTCAAGTTTGTAGGTTCACAGTTGTCAGCCGCAGTTGCTGCCGCGGCCGTTTCAGGGTTGCAGATGTGGCGTGTGAAGGGAACTCGGAATTTGATGCTTGCATTAAGACGAAGGAAATAGACTATGAGGACTCGAGCAGAATTTCCGCTATTTTGCTGAGAGCCCCAAGCGAGTCTTCTTCGACAGCGGTAAAGATTCCCGTCTCAGGAAGACCTGTGACTCCTCGGCCATAGGCCACGATCTTGGTCTTCAGTCCTTGTCCGTCCAGCAAGGATTTCGCCTTGACTAGGCTATCAACCGCAGCACTCGAGACGAGGGGGACTGCTAGAATGTCCGGTTTGGCCCGAGAAACTTTAGTGGCTATATCATCTGCTGACAAGTCGGCGCCACCGTCGAGCGCTGAGAACCCGCCTATTTCCAGCATTGTCATCAAGAGTGTCTTGTCAAAGTTGTGCGGGTCGCCTTGAAGCGACGTTACCATGACACGGCCGGATATTCGCTGTTGTTTGACTCGGATTCTCGGTCTGATGACTTCAAGTGCCTTGTTGGCAGCGCGTTCTGAACTCTCCACCTGTTCGAGAGAGTATCGCTGAACCTCGTGTAGGTCAGCGACGATGTTCATCGCATCAGAGATCGTGTCTACGACCTCGTTAGCTTGGCTACCTTTCTTTCCAATCTGCTCTGCGAGCCGGGCTGCGTTTTCACTGTCTCCCTTCACAATAGTTTCAGTGAGCTGTTTCGACTTTGTCTCCAGTGTTGTATCTTCAGTAGTCATAGAATCCCTTCTTGGTTTTTCGACCTAGGTTTCCTTCTCTCACCATTTTTTCGAGTAGGCGGGTGGGTCTGAAGCATTCTCCGTAGTCTTTCTCTAATACTTTCAAGGTATTGTATACGATGTCTAGTCCCACGAAGTCTGCCAACTGGAGCGGACCCATCGGATGGTTGGTGCCTAGGACGAATGCCTTGTCAATATCTTCCCTGCTCGCTACTTTTTCCTCTAATAATTTGATGCTCTCGTTCAGGAATGGCATGAGCGCTTTGTTTACGATGAAGCCGGTTCTGTCAGCGGATTCTACCACCGTCTTTCCGAGAGTTTCGACAAAGTTGCGCGCTAAATGGACCGCTCTGTCGGATGTGTCTTGTCCCTTTATGAGTTCGACGAGTTTCATGGTTGGGACCGGGTTGAAAAAGTGTAGGCCAAGCACCTTGTCGGGTCTGTGCGTTGCCTTCGCGAGTCTTGTGATGCTTATCGATGATGTGTTTGATGCAAACACGGTTTCTTTGGGGGAATGCTTGTCGATGATGGAGAAGAGTTTCTCCTTTACGGTTGGTTCCTCATATACCGCTTCTACGATGATGTCGGCGTTCTTACATGCGTCCGCGAAATCGAGCGTTCCGCGAAGCTGTTTCCTGATGATCCCGGCCTTCGCTTCATCGATGTGTGCTCGTCCGAGGGCTCGTTTGACGTAGTCCTCGATCCTTTGCATTCCACTAGTCAGTAGCTTCTGGTCTTGTTCAACTACAGTGACCCTGTGGCCTGCGGCCGCAGAGCTGTATGCAATTCCCGAGCCCATCGTCCCTGCTCCTACTATCACAACGTTCATTTCGTCCGAGTCTGCTTTCCAGGTGCTAGCTTAGCTGATAGGGCTTTCCTTGTAGTCATCGCTGAACAAGAATGGCAGGTCGTCGGAGTATTGTGTGACGCCGTTGAGAAAGTCCGGGAGTTTCTGCAGTGATACGAGAACAGCGCCTTCTTCCAGTTTGGTTCGTGGTTCGAGGAGTGTGAGGATGACCGGTAACACCCAGAGCTTATCATCATGAAATCTCTTTCGAGTGTTTACATCGTGCATTAATGATACGACAGCGTCACGCTGGTGTTGAGCAGCCTTCCGGAATCTTGCTCGATAGTATGGAGAAGCCCAATGTTTGCAGTCGAAAGCTAGAAGTAGCTGCCCCTTCTTAGCTACGATGTCGACCTGCCACTTCCGGCCCTTGCCTCTGACTATTATTCCCTTGAATGTGTCGAAACCTGCCAACTTGAGGCACTCTTCAGTGAAGCTTTCAAACTCCTGCCAACTCAAGCCCTCTGCAGCCTCATGCAGCAACCCGGCTCGTGCGGCGCCAAACGCGATTTTGAAACGGACATCTCGCGTGATGTTAGACATCGAAGTCTCGGCCCCCAGTTCAATTTGGAGGACATTCTGAACTTGGGTGTCGGTGGATCTCGCTACCGATGCTATTTCTCTAATCGTAGAACGTTGACCGTTCCGAGTGTGCTTCAGCAATTCTACGAGAATACGTGAAGAGCTGGGTTCTAAGAGTGATTTCGGACTAGAGTGGCGAAGAGGCAAATGTGAGGACCAACATTGCGATGCCAACAACGTAGAGGACTTTTCTGGTTCCGCTTACAGGACTGACATCGTCGAGGGGCTCGACCCCGGCGAAGCCTCTCCGGGAAAATCCCATCATCACCAAGACAAGAAGAGCGAAACTCCAGAATCCTGAGAATATTAGTATCATGAGTCCGACGATCGTCGCGATCCTGTGCCCAGATGGGCCGAACACTGCTCTCGAAATGTGACCGCCGTCAAGCTGCCACGCCGGCACAATGTTGAGAAAAGTCAGCAAAGCACCGATCTGTGCCGCGAAAAACAATTGTTGATCAAAGACGACGTTCGGCCTGACCATGTTAGTTAGATAGGACAGGAATATCAGAATCAAGGGCTGGCCCGGGAAGCTCAGGGAACCTAGGCAACTATGGCCAAGACCAAGCTGGGCTCCGCACTTGGTTCCCCAGTCTAAGAGGTCGCTAGTTACAGGTGCTCCTAGAAGCATGCTTGCCGCGCCAACGCCCATCGTCACTATGAACCCGACCACGGGGCCTGAGAGCCCGAGGTCGAACAATTGATCCCTGTTCGTGGGCGGTCCTCTTAGCGAGATCAGAGCTCCGAACGTGCCAATGGGCGGAGGTCCAGGAATGAAATACGGCAATGTCGCGTCTAACTTGTGATGCACCGTAGCTGCCTTGTGACCGAATTCGTGCAGGCCGATTATTGCCAGCAGACCCGCGGAGAACGAAGCTGCCTTCAGGTAGGGGTTCGAGTTAGGTCCAGCTACTATGGCATTAAATTCTGCTTGCAACGCAGGTGAGCCGGTTAATCCTCCGGTCCAAAGGAAATAGCCAGCTAATGTAACGGTCGCAACGGTCGCGAGAAAGAGGACTAAGTTGATTATCCGTCGTGAAGGTCGTAGCTGAGGCTTCTGGAACACCTTGACAGTTAGAGTGTCTGCCATGCCTCGTATTGCGGCCAGCAGGTTGTAAGGGGCCAGTTGATCGAGAATATTCTTGAACTTCTGCTTCGCCGGCTCCGCTGCGACGAGTATCGTAGGCACCCCATATGGATCAAGGAATGCGTCTTTCACCTGGAATTGTGACCCAACTATCGATCTTATCGTATCAAGCGGGGGCCCAGTGTACACGGTAATCGTTGTCTGAGTTGGCGGTTGAGCCGGAGTGGTAGACAGTGGAGACACTGGTTGCGGTGGTCCATCACTCATTCTTAGAAGTCGTTGATGCCGAGACTTTCTGAGCGATTTAAACGTGTTGTCAAATTCTAGTCGTAGACTGATTTCGACGACAAGATATTATACGTGAAAGTTATCGAGTTAAGTTGGAATTCCGTTGCTGGAGACGCCGCATCTCCTGAGACCTTTCAGGCCTGACGATCTGTCCAGCGTAGTTGAGATTAATCGTATTTGTCTCCCTGAAAATTATAGTCCCTACTTTTTCATGGAGGTCTACAAGAGCCTTCCGCTAGGATTCATCGTCGCGGAGATCGATTCCAAGGTTGTGGGCTACATCATGTGTCGGCTTGAATTTGGCTTCTCCGACGTTCGCAGGTTTCGTATGGTCAAGAAAGGCCACGTCGTATCTGTGGCTGTGCTCCAAGAATATCGAAAACAGGGTATCGGTCGGGAACTCGTCGTTACGGCTCTGAGAGCTCTTGAGTTGCAGGGTGGGGAGGAGTGCTTTCTCGAGGTTCGTACCGGTAATGATGAGGCGGTTCATTTGTACAAGCATATGGGATTCGACACGATCAGGACAGTTTCACACTATTACCACGATGGGGCCAACGCGTATGTGATGAGCGTTAGGCTTCCCTATGCGTCCCCGCCAGGGTCTAGTAACTAGCTTTCAGCTGGACTGGTGACCCGTCCTCGTTGCCTAGTCATTGTAGCGATTAGTACGAGCACAATTGTAGGAAGATAGAGGATAGAGGCTTCGAATTCGAGGGTAAACGGGTCTACTCCTAGAATTCTAGTTACAACGCCGAGTATCGAGAATAGAATCATTATGACGAAGGCGGTGGTCCATGAGAAAGCCTCATCACTCGCCATGGCTAACGTCTCCTCTTTTTCGGCCTAGAAATCTAGTCTTCCTTTCGAGGTCTGAGTCTACGTTCCTCTTCGGGCTGAAGCAACCACTTGAGCGGAATATTTTGACTGGTGCCATCAGGCAGCGCTCTCCGTATACTGATTGGCAATACTCCTTCACCGAGTTCTAGCAATGCAATGTCTATCGGGGATAGTGTAGGATCTTTGATATCTAGCAGTACTGGCGCGCCCATCGAGACCTGGAGTGCTCTCGCGCCTACTACCCTTGCCCTTTCGAAGCGAGTGAGTTTTGGAGGCCCGATCTCGATACTTTCGGGCTCTCTAGTACTCACTTGCTCCCTCTTCGCCACCCTCTTCCTTGTCCTTGGACGGACCCGGGCCTTCCTTCGACTTCGCCGATGCGATAACGTCGTCTATTTTCAGGATCATGCCAGCCGCTTCTGATGCCGACTTTATCACCTGCATCTTGACGCCGTGGGGCTCTAGTACGCCCTTTTCTTTCATGTCGGCAACTTTGCCTTCAAAGACTTCTACCCCGGCCCATAACTGTCCCTTCTCATGAGCGGCTCTCAGCTGAACCATGATATCGATAGGATCAAGGCCAGCGTTCTCTGCGAGCGCTAGTGGTACGGATTCAAGCCCGTCTGCGAAAGCTAGTACCGCCAGCTGTTCTTTCCCCGCCTGTTTCTGAGCAAAGGCGCGCAAGCGTCTGCTGATTTCTGCTTCCGGGGCCCCGCCGCCTCCGACTATTCTGGGATCACGAACTACGTCTCTAACTACGCACACCGCATCGTGCAATGATCGCTCAGCTTCGTCGACGAGTCTCTCACTTCCCCCCCTGACAAGTATCGTCACCGCCTTCGGGTTCTTGCTACCTTCAACGAAGGTCATCTTGTCATCGGCGACCTTCCTTTCTTCAACCAACCGCGCCTTTCCAAGGTCCTTCGGAGTCAGATCGTCGGGATTGCTAACTATCCTTGCACCCGTAGCCTTAACGAGCTTCTCCATATCCGACTGTTTTACTCGTCTAACAGCGAGGATCCCTTTTTTCGCTAGATAGTGTTGAGCAACGTCGTCGATGCCTTTCTCACACAAAACAACATTTGCGCCGGACTTGGCGATTTTCTCCACCATGTCCTTCAACATTTTTTCCTCTTCATCGAGGAAGGATTTCATCTGCTCAGGATTCTCGATGTTGATCTTGGCGTCAAACTCCGTCTTCTCTATTTCCAACGCCGAATCGATGAGGGCGATTTTCGCGTCTTCGATTCTCTTCGGCATGCCGGGATGGACTACTTCCTTGTCAAGAACGATGCCCTTGATCAGAGCCGTATCGAGGAGTGACTCTCCAGGCTTCTTTTCCATCTTGATATCGTCAATGTCGATCTTGTATCCATCCTCAGTCTTCTCTGCTACTTGCAGCACTGCTTCCACGGCCAGGTCGGCCATTGGCTTGTATTCGGCGAGCAATTTGCTTGCGAGTGATACCTCGGCGATTTTTCGGAGAATTTCCCTATCAGATGGATCGACCTTGATCGCTATCTCGTCCAGGATTTCCAGGGCTCTCGCGGACGCTGCTCTGTATCCATCTACTATCAAGGTAGGATGTAGGCCTTGATCAATCAACTCTTCGGCCCTCTTCAAGAGTTCACCCGCGACAACGACAGATGTGGTGGTTCCGTCGCCGACTTCGTCGTCTTGCGTTTTCGCGACTTCCACCATCATCTTCGCGGCCGGGTGCTGGACTTCCATTTCGTCCAATATTGTAGCTCCGTCGTTAGTGATTGTCACGTCACCGAAACCGTCTACGAGCATCTTGTCCATACCCTTTGGCCCTAGGGAGGATCGCACGGATTCAGCGATTATTTTTGCGGCCATGATGTTGGCTTTCTGAGCCTCACGACCTCTTGTTCGCGAAGTTCCTTCTCTCAGAATTATTACGGGCTGCCCGGCTAGTTCAGCAGACATTTTTTGTCAACATACCTCTAATGATAAGGCGACGGACCAGATTTGGGCGATATAAAATTTTGTCGTGAAGTTTTCCGTTTCAGATCGGTGATTCACGCCCGAACTGGGCAACAATTCGCGAGGATGAGAGCATCTCAAACACAGTCGGATATCTGTATCTCGTCAAAGATTTCAGGCAACTTCGCGCTACCGGACTCGACTTTCGAGCTCTGAATCAGGCTATTTCGAACAAGAAAATCGAATGAGTAATCGATCCTCTGTGGGAACTCTTTTAGCTTGACCAGTCTGGGTGGGGATTCGAGCGTGCTGCCTCGGCCAGTTGAGAGAGCTAATTCGGATCAATCAACCGTTTCTCGGAAAGGAAGAGATCGATTCCGTCGTCGACGTCTTACGGAGTGGACTTCTCACCGATAAGAGTGGAATGGGGCCCAGAGTGCTGGAGTTTGAGAGGGGCTTCGCAAAATTTGTCGGGTCCAAACACGCAGTGGCTATGGTAAACGGAACGGCCTCCCTCCATTCGGCCTTGCTCGCGGCGGATGTGGGTCCCGAGGACGAAGTCATACTTCCATCATTCACGTTTATTGGAGCTGTAAATGCCGTCACCCTGGCCGGGGCAACCCCGGTCTTCGCCGACATTGACAAGGACACCTACTGCCTTCGACCTGACGCTGTAGAAGAGGCACTCTCCCGCAAAACGAAAGCGATAATCCCCACGGACCTCTATGGGCTACCATGTGACCTCAAAACGATGCTTGAGGTGGCTAGAGGGAAAGGAATCACGGTAATCGAGGATGCAGCACAAGCACATGGGGCCCAATACGATGGTAAAAGAGTTGGATCCATTTCTGACATGACCTGTTTCAGCTTCTATGCCGGGAAAAGCCTGACCACCGGAGAAGGGGGGATGGTAACAACGAATGATGACGAGTTCGCCCAAGCACTGAGGATGATACGCTCGCATGGAGAACAAAGGCCCTACTGGAGTGTTAGGTTGGGACATAATTATCATCTCACTGAGATGGCCGCGGCCATGGGATCGGCCCAGCTCCGCAAACTTCCAGGTTTCTTAGACCGAAGACGGAAAAATGCAGAGCTAGCCGGGGAGAAATTGGGAATGTCAGGAAAACTCATCTTACCAAGAGAGACAGACGAGAGAGAGCATAGTTGGTATGTATACACGGTACGACTTCGCGGGGTTAACGCGGCGAAACGGAACAAGATTGTAGACAAGCTTTGGAACAAGAACATCGAGGCAGCAGTCTACTATTCCACTCCTGTTCATTCAACTCCCTTGTATCGTGACTCGAAGGTCGCAAGAAGGACCAAGCTTTCCGAAACTGAGAGGGCCTCCCGCCAAGTATTCTCTTTGCCCGTTCATCCCAGGCTGGGTGATGAAGACATCGACTACATTTCTGAAACGCTAAGGAGAATAATCAGTTGACACGTACTCGGTCCAGCGCCTAGATGATTTTGTATCTTTGAAGCATATGCTCGATGCCGGGAGTAGTCAACTCTTTGAGTTCGTAACTGACCCTAGCGACCGGTTTTGCAAACTTGATTATTCGTCGAATGTCTGCTGGTGTCGCAATAATTACGGTGTCACATTCAGCCTTCTCAATAGTGGCTTCTAGGTCTCTCACTTGGCGGTTTCCGTAGCCCATGGTCGGGAGGACTTGGGTGAGGTGTGCGTATTTTCTGAAGGTGTCCTTCACGATTCCGACGGCGTACTTGCGTGGATCGACAATTTCGAGTGCGTTGAAGCGTTTCGCAGCAATGAAACCCACCCCATATGCCATGTCTCCGTGAGTCACAGTTGGCCCATCCTCGATCACAAGAACCCTCTTGCCCCTCACCAGATCGGGCTTGTCCACAGTTATTTCGGATGATGTTTTGATAATGGTGGCGTCAGGATTCAGCTGTTTGAGGTTTGATTCGACGAGCTCAACATTTTTCGGGTCTGCTGTGTCGACCTTGTTGATGATTGCCACGTGGGCTAGTCTTACGTTTACTTCGCTCGGGAAGTGGTTCAATTCGTGGCCAGGTCTGAGAGGGTCAAGGACTGCAAAGTGCACTGTTGACCTGATGAAAGGGAAGTCGTTATTTCCGCCGTCCCATAGGATGATGTCAGCCTCCTTCTCCGCTGCGGCCAGGATCTTCTCATAGTCTATCCCTGCGAACACGACGAAGCCCCTCTCTATGTGTGGTTCGTATTCTTCTCTTTCCTCGATCGAGGTGTCGTATTTGTCGAGGTCTTCGAAACTTGCAAACCTTTGGAGGACTTCTTTGGAAAGGTCTCCGTAAGGCATTGGATGACGAATTATCGCCACTCTTTTCCCATGGTCTCTCAAGATGCCGGAGACACGTCTCGACACGGTGCTCTTCCCTGCGCCCGTCCTTACTGCTCCAACAGAGACTACTGGGAGTCTAGACTTTAGCATCGTACTGTTGGGCCCGAGTAGTCCGAAGTCTGCCCCGGCGGCCATGGCAACCGATGCTTTGTGCATCAGGTCAAGGTATGACAGGTCACTGTATGCTAGGACAACGAGGTCTGCCTTCATTCTTCGAATCAGATCGGCCATTTCGTCCTCAGAGAATATCGGTATCCCCCTGGGATACCGATTTCCTGCAAGTTCCGGTGGATAGTTCCTACCTTCGATGCCTGGTATCTGAGCGGCCGTGAAGGCCACCACCTCATACTCTGACGAATTCTTGAAGGCCATGTTGAAGTTATGAAAGTCTCGCCCGGCGGCTCCGAGAATTATTACTCGCTTGGCCAATGTTGATCCCGAAGATCGTTCGCGCAGCCCTGAGCCAGCTATATATCTTGGGCCAATTGTGAACCGTGACGTTGTCGAGCAAATTAGAGCCGGAAGTTTCGAGGCCCAAGGTGGTCTTCGCTATAGACCGGGTCGGGGTTGCTGGTGGTGAGTTTCACCGGTTCGCCTCTCCTAGGACAGCTGACGCGATCTTGAAACGGTTGCCGGTTCAGGGCCGAGCCGTCGTTTATGGTGAAGAAGTCTATTTCCAAGTGCCTGTGAAGGCTCCTGCTGAGAACCCGCGGAGCACCGTCGATGTTGGCTCGATTTGTTATTGGCCTGCGAGCGACGCTGTGTGCGTGTTCTTCGGGCCGACGAGGCCATACAGCCCAGTAAACATTCTCGGGAGAATTACGAGCGAACTAGAGCTGTTTCGAGCTGTGAAGCCGGGAACGGTGATTACTATTCGGAAAGTCTAGGCGGCTGCAGGCTGGTAGATTCGGATTCGGGCGTTTCCGCCGACAAAGGTTACTAGCTTTCGTCTTTCTAGTTCTTCTAGAAGGTCCTTCGCTACGCTAAGCCGCAGGTTAAACTGTGACGCAAGAGTGTACGGGGTGATGGCACCCATTTTCTGTATTTCGCCTAGTAGCTTGGGGTCGCTGATGTCTGGTGCCTGAAGTCCTCTCGGCCTTTTCTCAGCAATAGGTTTACCCTTTCCTCC
This sequence comes from Bathyarchaeia archaeon, assembly GCA_035656295.1. Lineage (GTDB taxonomy): Archaea > Thermoproteota > Bathyarchaeia > 40CM-2-53-6 > 40CM-2-53-6 > 40CM-2-53-6. Next base: position 106,833 of record DASRSU010000025.1, read on the forward strand.
CTTCTTTGCTCCCCCAGCAGGTTCGTCTTTCTTGTCTGACTGGTCCTGGGTCTTCTCCATCTGAGCCATACTCTTCTTCTTTGCGCCGCCCATCCGACATTCAACCTTCGTCACCTCCGAAGACTGGATAAATACGTTTTCGAGTCGAGGCCGAAACGCTTATTCCCCTTGAAGATGTATGGCTCCTCCTTCCTGGGTTGATTGATTGAAGCTAGTGACCGTCAAATTACCTGAGAAATTGATCACGGACGTTGACCAGCTCGTGAAGGTCGGGATCTACCACAGTCGGAGTGACGCGATCAGGGCTGCCGTGAGGGACCTTCTCAGGCGAGAGCTGTGGCAGAGAGGCCAGGATTAGCTAGTCGCAGCTAACGAGTCTCTCGCGTAGTTCTGGGCAGCTTTCTCAGGATCACGATCCTGCGTTATTGACCGGCCGACTATGAAAAAGTCGCTTCCCGCCCTTGATGATTGGTGGATTCGGCCACCTTGCGCTCCTATGCCAGGAGAGTATATGTCCACTTTTTCTCCGATCGTTTTCCGGACTTTTGCCACTACGTCGGGTCGAGTTGCGCCCACAACCGCCCCGTCGGCATGCCACTTTCGAGCTTGCTCGGCAAATATCTCATAAAACGGCCGCTGCCGTCTAGGACCGTTCACTACTAGCCTGCCATAACCCTCAACAGCCCCCGGATGGCTCATATACACCAGTACAATCACGCCCTTTCCACTTTCCGCGGCCAACTTGAACACGGAGTCCAGCCCACCCTTCCATCCCACGAAGGGATTGACGATTATTCCATCGAATCCAAGGCCGAAGTAAGCTTGTGAGATTGCACGATTTGTATCGTCAATGTCATTCAGTTTGTCGTCTATTATGCAGCTGAGATCGTTGTCATGGGCTTCGGCCACCAGTGTCCTTGTTCTGTCGGTTCCAAGGTTCAGAACTGTTTGACGTCCGAATCTTATCCCGCAAATGTAGGGACCAGTTTTTTCTATTAGTGTTTTACCCTGTCTTAGCAGACTCGCTTTCGTTGCTCCTTCGAGGTTGAGAGCTAGAACAATTCGGCTGAAGTTAGCTTTCGAGGCTTTTAGAATCGTTTCTTGGAACGGTGTTCTTGGATGGCTGTTCTTGCTCAACGAGCCCGAGTACCTTTCGTCAGAGCGACCATTCGTTGTTTAAGCGTTTCTTCGGAAAAAATTTTTGGGGGTGCTTTGAATCCGAAGGCGGAGGATACGTCGGCGAGTTCTGCGTCTCCATTGTCCATTCCTAACTTGACGAGGCGGATAACTTCCGTCAATGTGCCTGCACACGCGGGACCATCTTCCAGTAATATCCTCATGTCCAAGGTGAAGCCAGTCGCCCCGAAATATTCTGCATCGATCGAGAAGTAGCTTGTACGCCTGTTTTCCATAAAGTCAACAAAGTCGGAAGAACCTGCTACGAGAGGAAACTTGTAGGGGACGACAGCCGCTACTGCAGCCGTTTTGATGTTTCGCTTTATTTCGTACCGTTTCTTGTCTAACGCCATTTGCGATTCTGTACCACCGCCAATGTCCAACTGGTAACTTTGACTCACCCGCACCCCACGATCAACGAGGAAAGCGAGCAGGTTCCGGTGTAGGACCGTTGAGCCAATCTGGTCCATCACGTCATCGCCCACGAGCGGGACGTTTTTCGACTTGTACTTTGACCTCCATTTAGCATGAGAAGCGATACGGGAAGGAGTCGCGTTTATCATAGCGCAGTTCGCCTTCAATGATTCTTCCGCAAACATCTGGCTTACTCTGCTGGCCCCTGTAGGGGTCAGGTTTACGAGAATTTCCGCGTCCGACTCGTCAAGAACTTGGCTAACCCTCGCTGGTTTCGAATTATCTACAATAATCTTTTGTCCTGCAACAGGCGATACGCCGTCCAGCGGTTGCGACATTTCCACTTTGACTTCGGTCTTGGGCGGTTGAATGATTTTCCGCGCATTGTTCGGCTCGGCGAATATTGCATCTGAAAGATCGCGGCCTACCTTGCGTGAATCAATATCAAAAGCCGCAACGAATTTCATGTCATAGACATTGTAGGGTCCAATCTTGACGTGTAGGAGACCGTTTCGCACTTTCTGCCGTCGGTAGAACTCTACTCCCTGAACGAGGCTGGACGCACAGTTTCCGACCCCGGCTATTGCTACTTTGATTGGTTTGCCCATCTACCCGCTCCGAGAGTGATTGAAAGCTATCACTGAAAAGCCTTTTTTCGCTAGTGATAAGGGCCCAAGTAAGCTCTAGCGGAATAAATCGAATTCTTCCGGTCTGAGAAGATTCGAGCCGTTCCCTTTGCCTCTGGGTGCTTTGTATCCACGAATAATTGCAACGGGAATCCTGTCAGCTTTGTTCATCACGAGTTCAGCTGCCCCGGCCAGCTCATCCGCAACGGCTATCTCTGTTACGTTGAGGGTGTGTCTGTACATGTCTCTCGTTCCACGATAGTCGCGGATGGGCTTCATTCCAGATACTCCGATTGCGAAGTTTACTTGACCTACTCGCCAAGCGCGCCCAAAGGTGTCCGTTATTATCACGGGAATAGTTTTTCCGGTCAAGTGATGGATCGTCTTTCTTATCCGGTCAGCAGACGCATCCGAGTCCTTGGGAAGCAGCGTTAACGTGTCTCGCTTCTTGCTCGTATTGGACTGGTCCACTCCGGCGTTGGCGCAGATAAAGCCGTGTTTCGTTTCGGTTATGAGATGTCCGGCCCGCATTCTGATTATCTTCCTAGTCTCTCTGAGAATGACTTCGACGAGTCTTGGATCTTTACCCGTTTCCTTTGAAATCTGTGCGGCGAACCTTGAAGGCGCGATCTTGGAGAGTGAAAGTGTTCGGCCCTCTGCCTTGGAAACCACTTTCTGAGAGATAACCAAAACATCTCCTCCCTGAAACTCCTTTCCCTGAGCGTTTAGTTTTTCGACAATCGTCTTTCCCAAGTCATCCCCCGTCTGGATGTCGGGGATTCCCTTGACCGGCAGGATCGTGATCAGCGCCGTTCACTGCCTTGGTCAGTAGAATGATTCAAGTTTCGTTGCTCCTGTGAGTTCTTCGTAGTCGAGTCCTAGAGCGTCTATGACTTGTTCGAACGTGGAGCGGACGTATTCCGTATATTTCTCAACATCTATCTCGTGCAAGTTGGCTAACTGTACCGGCTTGACTCCGCTACTTCCTGTTACTTTCACGAAGCTGACGAGATCTCCCGCTTTGATCTCGTTGCCTTTGTTTGTTAGTTGTTGGGCTGCCTTGATATGCTGCGGGGTTGTTTTTGTGTAGCTACTGACCGGTTTGCCGATCATCATGTTGAAGGCAAGGTCCTGCAGAGAGTATTTCTTGTTGCGTAGTTTGGTGTAGGCGTCGTATACCAGCTCTTTGATCTCCGTCCGGGCATGATCGAAGTCTTGAGGCGTCTGAACCTGGCCCAGTATGTTGATGAGCTGGTTGAAGGTTTGTTTGATGAATTCTGGAGTGTGTCTCTTTTTGCCTGTCAGTCCTTTGATGTCTACCCGATTGTCTGAGTGTACGCCTAGATAGTTTTTCTTCCGTAAGCTAAGGGCTACGTATCGGTAGTTCTTGTCGACCTCTAATTCCATTCCAAGCTCTGTTTTGGACCATCGTATCAGTTCGTCGAGCTTTGACCTATCTGGCGTTCCTAGAAACAGGGAGTCAGTGTCTCCGTAGAATACCTCTATTCCAAGTCGTTTTGCTTCTTGGATCGTGCTAGTAATGTCGAATCTTCCGACCGCTGCTGTTGATTCGGCTAGAGGCGGGCAGTAGAGACTGAATCTGTCGCTGCCGAATACTCCATAGCTAGCGTTGAGAACAACTTTGAGCGCGTTCTGGACAACCTGGTACCAGCTGAGAATTGAAGGATCGAGCGCATTTTCTTTGGATCGCGGCTTGTACCATCTTATTCTCGCATCTCTGAGAGAGCCAACGACCTGGCTTTCCATAGCCTTATTCTTTCGACAGACCCAGTGATCCGTGCCCGGTATCTTGTTGGTCCTATCATCGAGATGGTTGCAGAGAATGGTTTCGTAGCCAAGATTCCACGTCTTGATAATCGACGGATATAGCGAGGCGAAGTCCAGAACTGCGACTTGGAAGTGTACCCCGGGCACAGGGTCGACTACCATTCCGCCCTTGTACTTCTTGCCCTTGATAACCGCCTTTGTGCTCGTCGAGCCTTTCGATTCTATGATCTCTTCAGATCTTGGAATAATGTATCCTCGTAGCCGATGTTCTCGGAACAGCATGCTCCTTATCCATCCCGAGACTCCTTGCCGAGACATGTCCTCCATAGGAAGGAAGCTGATTCGCGAGAGGGCAGTGATGAGTTTCATTACCACTTCGCCGTCGAACCGTGTTAGGTTCAGAACGAGCTCAGCGTCTTGGAAACAATAATCGGCTAGTTCAGAATATGGGAGGCGGGCGACCGGTTCCGAGATCTCAAGCTTTCCCTCATCGAGGAGGGCTTCGGAAATCGCGCCCAATGTGACTTCTCGATATTTGCCGCTGAAAGCATAAACCTGAATTGATCTGTTGAAGAAAAACTTGTAGAGGTCGAGATGGATACCGTACTTTAGCCCGGCAGATTCCCGACCCAGTTCTATCGGAATCTGGTCCCGTGAGAACCCCTTGTGATTAAGAGCTCTGTGGAAAAGATATCGAAGGTCGAAATCGTCTCCGTTGAAGGTTAGGACGAAGGGATACTCATTCAGTTCCTTGAAAATAGCGGCTAAGAGTTCCTCTTCAGTATCATAAAACTCCAAGAGTATACCATATGAGGACTCGGGCAGTTCGGTGCCGTGCCCAGGCTGTCTGAGCAGCAAAGCTTTCCTTAGGCCGTCGTTGGAACAGAAGCTAGCGCACAGCACTTTGTACTCTGCCTCTGCTGGGTCCGGAACCCGAGTCTCGATGGGCGAATGAACCTCTATGTCGAACGCGACTCTCCGATAGTTAGGGACTTGGAACTCTAGCAGTCTGAGCCATCGCTCGAGCAGTTTCTGATATTCCGAGTCATTCTCTTCGAAGATGCTTGGAATATCGATCGAGATGGGGACGGCTTGCCCTGGAACGAGGGCCCCTCGGCTTATCAGATAGGACATTCCTGGTTCGAGTCGACGATCGTAGATGTAGTTCTCTGTGTAGCGGATATCGGCCTCCCAGGCCCTTGTTTTTTCCCGGATTGAGCCTGTTGGACCGCCTATAGATAATGGGTCGCGGGCGTAGATCATTGTGACTGGGATTTCCTCGCCCTTGAGTGCGTCGAAACGTTTTGTTTGCTCGAATCTGAGAAACCCAGGGTGTCTCACTATGGCTTCGTTCTTTCTTAGTGCATCGGGAGGTTCTTTCGAGAGGCAGTAGGGGGTGTGGTCAGTATTGTCGTACCAGAAGTGTATCTTCTGGGTTTTTGGTTCGTAGAGCTTGAGGTAGACGGCACGTCTCTCACCGTCATAGCCATCTCCAACAAAATATGATTCGGTAAGGTTCAGAGGAATGCTCGGTCGAAAATGCAGTAGTGCCTTCGGGTCCTGCCTCGGACGGAGTGGAGCGGGCTCAGGTTTTGCCATGTATAGGTCGAGGCTGGACATCTCGAGGATTTGACTGGGCCAAACGTTTCGTTAAAAGGTTCTCCGGACTGTAATACAATGACATGACTGTGGAAGACCTCGCTGGAATTCTGGGGCCGGCATCGCGGGCGCTAGAACTCATCGAGCGAGGTTTCAGTGAAAGAATGGCGGTCCAAATCGCAGTCACCGATTCTCGCAAAAGGCAAGATGCGCTTGAGCTAGTACTAGACACAGTTTCTCAAAAAGACTCTCTCACTAAGGCCCTGGATGCGGTCCTGGGTCAAAGACGTTTCTCACAAAAGGAGAGAATGTTTCTAACTATGGTGTGTCATCTCATCCTCACCTCGTCCACGGCCATATTGGAAAGGTCAGTACGAGCGATCAGAGAAGAGACTCCGCTCGGGATAGCACGAGAAGTTGAGAAATTGATCGGTGAAATCCGAGGTGCGACGAAAAACGGTGTTGCCCTGGGAGAGACGGATGAGGAGCAAGTTGCTATCAGAACGCACCAGCAAGTTTGGTGGGCCAAATACTGCTTTCGACTTTTAGGCCGTAGCGCAGCAATCGATTTCCTCTCCTCATCCGATAGGCCCCGATTCGTACACGTCAATCCTCTGAAGAACAGCGGCAGCTGGACGCTCCCTGAAGAAAAGCGCCCAGATCTTGGCCACGCTCTTATCAAAGCTCTGCCCGATTGTGATGTGTATCGGCTCGGAGCATCCCCTTTCGTGTTGTCAAAGTATTTTGCGGAGGGGCTATTCCAGCTACAGGATCTGGCATCGTTCCTCGCTGTTATGGTCGCAGATCCTAGACCACATGAACGGGTGCTCGAGCTCTGCGCCGCGCCGGGATCCAAGACTTCGACGATCGCACAGAAAATGATGAATTTGGGTCAAATAGTCTCGGTTGACATGTCGAGTACACGACTTCGGATGTGGAGACACCACATCGATAGAATGGGAGTTAGGATCGCCGAACCAGTTCTCGCGGACGCGTCTAACCTCGGAATCAATGACGGTTTTGATCTTGTTATTGTAGATCCTCCGTGCTCTGGGACAGGCGTGTTTGATCGCAATCCACGGATGAAATGGTACGTTTCGCCCCGTTCCGTCGAGAAATATTCGACGATTCAACAGGCATTCTTGGATCAGGCTGTGAGCCTGGTCGGAGGACAAGGCCGAATAGTATACTCGACCTGTAGTATCACGACGGAAGAAAACGAGGGCGTAATCTCCAGCTTTCTAGCGAACCATGCAGAATTTGAAACCCGGCCGACACTTTCCTATCTGGGTTCTCCGGGAAGGGGCTCGCTTACAAATTGCAGACGCTTCTATCCACATTCAGATCATACTGCGGGGTACTTTATTGCGAAAATGCAACGAACATAACGCCGGATGAAGTGTTGAGATTAGGGGAACCTTCCATGAACAATTGGCCCCAGGTTCAAGTCGCCCTCGACCTCACTGACATTGATTCCGCACTTAGGATCGCGTCAGCGGCAACGTCTGCGGGCATAAGATGGGTCGAAGCCGGCACCCCTCTTATCAAGAGTCAGGGCTCAAAGGCAATCACCGCGTTAAAACAAAAGTTTTCCGAGGCAATTATCGTTGCAGACATGAAAACACTGGACGCCGGGGCAATTGAGGCCAGCATTGCGTTCGAGGCAGGAGCCGACGTCATGTCCGTTTCGGGACTCGCTCACCAACAAACGATCAGGGATGCCGTCTTAACGGGAAAGCGATATTCTCGACGCGTGATAGCCGATCTCTTGATGACCTCAAGCTCCTTGAAACGCGCCAAGCTTCTGGAGCGGCTCGGCGTAGACATTGTTTGCGCGCACACGGGAATTGATGCTCAAAAAGTACGCGGGCACGTTCGACCGGCCAAGAGTCTAAGTAGTTTGGTTGGAGCGGTAAAGATTCCGGTTGCAGTCGCCGGAGGAGTAAACCCGACAATAGCGGCTCAGCTCGTCAGTTTGGGAATCAAGATCATAATAGTCGGCGGTTGGATTACTAAGTCGCAAGATCCACTGGAAGCTTCGAAGAAGATCCTAGAAAGTATTCATGCGCAATCTTGCTAGGATCCGTACAGTCTGCTACGTCCCATGAGATCGGTCAAGACGGGCATAAGGTCAATTCCTCTTATGCGTCCGAGGTTCCCACGCGACGCCGACGCTTCGCTCAATTTCAGTATCCTGCTCGCCGGGACGTCGGGACCACCAACTACGATCGGAACTGGGTCGCCGGTGTGGCTGCCGTATCCGACGGGTGTCGCGTGGTCTGAAGTGAGGCATACATAGTTGGTGCCGATGTCAACTTCGTCGATTATGTTTCCGACCATTCGGTCAACGTCTTCGAGCGCGCGAACTTTGCCTTTGAAGTCTGCGTCGTGGCCTGCGATATCGGGCGCTTTCACGTGAACGACCACGAAGTTACTGTCTCTGCTGCCCGAGATAGCTGCCTTGGCCTTGGATTCGTAATCAGTATTGAGAGTTCCAGTGGCGCCTTTAACATCGATTATCTCCATGCCGGCGGCAGTAGCAATCCCATTGATCACTGGAGTTCCTGAGATGCATGCTCCACGAAGATCATACCGAGACTTGAAACCCGGTAACTCGGGTATCGTGCCTGCGCCTCGAGTTATGACAATGTTAGCCGTTTTCTCGCCGTTGCTCTCGCGTTCCTTATTCAACGGGAGTTCCCTTAGCGCTTCGTGAGACCTCTTGACAAATTCGTTGACCGCCCCCGCAGTTCTCTTTGCCTCTTCCGTTCCATCCTTCGCCCGAGAAATTCCGACCTTGTAGCCTTCCTCCTTCGGGTCGGTGTCGGACACCATTCGGGATAATTTGTCTCCCCTTAGAACCAAGACCGCCCTATGTTCGACGGTTGGTCTGAAAATTGTTTTAACTCCTGGAACACTATCGACCTTGATTTCGGCAGTGGCCTTTCCAAGTTTGGAAACGCCTTTTCGGATCCTTCCCGCTCTTCTGTCAATGACACGAAAATCGTCATCGACGGTGGCAAAATTGCACCGGAACGCAACGTCTCCAGGTCTCAACTCAATTCCTGCCCCTATCGCCTCGAGTGCGCCTCTGCCCGTGTAGTATTTCTCTGGATCATAGCCTAGAAGGGCCAATGCGGCTACATCTGTGCCCGCTCTGACCCCGGGCGAAATCGGGTCCAGCATGCCTACGAGCCCTCCCTTGGCCAGTCTATCGATATTGGGGGTGTTTGCATATTCAAGTGGGGTCTTGTAGTCATGTTCGATGAGTGGCCTATCGGCCATGCCGTCTACTATAATCAAAACTGCTTTCTTGTCGCTCAATTCCGAGATTGCCTAAGCGACCATTTTACGTCAATACGGTTAAAACGCTTTTGGGCTTACTTTCGAACTACAGCCGATCACTACCACGTCGGACGAGGACATTGGAAGGGTAAGAGTGAGTCTTTGACTCGTCGACTTCCCAGACATGGAAGTGACAAACGAGTCATGTCACCAAAGCAAGGATTGACAAGTCCAAAGAATCACCTCGACGTGCGGCCTTCGCCGTATCCGGTGCGGAGAAAGGAGCGTCGGACTAGGAATTGAAGATCGAACAAAAGAAGCGTATGAAATACCTCCTGACAGATTCCAAGAGGTGGCATTGAGTGTACACTCTGATAATATGCGAGAAACCTGACGCCGCTTCTCGAGTGGCGCGAGCGATCGACGACGATTATTCGCCTAGAAGGGAGCAGGTCGAAGGCGTTCCAGTTTTCAAGTGTAACAGTGGACTACACAGGATCGTTGTTTGCTCGGCCTTGGGGCACTTGTACACCCTTGACTCGAAGGGACGTACGCCCCAGCGCTACTATCCCGTCTGGGACTACGACTGGAGGGCGAGGCACTTGACGCGGAAAAAAGATTCCAGACTTTCAAGATGGATCAGAGTGATCAGTTCGCTAGCCGCACAGGCCGACTCATACATTAACGCATGCGACTACGACATTGAGGGAGCTGTCATCGGACATACTGTCCTGAAATATGCATGCAACGGTGCCGACCGTCTCGTCAAGCGAATGAAGTTCAGTACAATGACAGACACAGAACTAAGACATGCGTTCAAGAATCTACTGGTCGAACCAGATTTTGCGACGGTCGAGGCCGGCCTGTGCCGCCACGAACTCGACTGGCTGTACGGAATCAACCTCACACGTCTGCTGACCCACTCGACCACAGAGCAAAGCCGTGGCTACTCGACAGTCTCAACCGGCCGAGTGCAAGGCCCGACATTGAAATTCATAGTTGATCGAGAAAACCAGATCAATAGTTTCGTCCCGACACCCTACTGGAAGATCGAAGCTGCAGTATCGATTCACGGTAAGGGCTTCAGTCTCGAATATGGAAGAGATAAGATACCCTCTCAAAACGAGGCAACGGCTATTGTTAATGCACTCAAAGGCAGCTGGCTAGGAGTTTCGAAGATAGAAGCCTTTGACCTCAGTAGTCCAGCTCCGTATCCTTTTGATCTTGCCGCGCTCCAGGCCGAGTCGTTCCGTATCTTCCACTACACCCCTTCGCGAACACTAGCGATCGCAGAGAGGCTGTACCTCAACGCTCTGATTTCATACCCGAGAACCTCAAGCCAGAAACTTCCGGCCGAGGTAGGCTACCCGGAGATCTTGAGAGGAATGTCCTACAGGCCAGAATATCGGGCATTGGTCAGCAAGCTTACCAGACGCAATACGCTTCGGCCCAATGAAGGTCCAAAAGGCGACGCAGCGCACCCGGCAATCTATCCAACCGGGGAGGTTCTCCGAACCAATCTCGGTAGGCAGGAATGGAACATCTTAGACTTGATCATAAGGGGGTTCATGGCAACTTTTGCGGAGCCGAGCCTACAGAAAGTATCGAGGATCATCTTGGAAAATGGAGGCCATCGTTTCCACCTGACCGGTAGCCAATTGATAGTTCCTGGCTGGAGAGAGTTCTATTCACAATACGTCTCCATTGAATCGCGATCGATTCCAGTCGTAAAAGTCGGAGATATAGTAGACATTCAAGAAATAATGGATGTCAAGAAACGAACAGAACCACCTCCAAGATACAACCCGAGCAGTCTACTGAAAAAAATGGAAGATGAGAGAATAGGGACCAAGGCCACAAGGTCAGAGATAATCGATATCTTGTATCGGCGGTCCTACATCACAGACATCAGGATACACCCCACACCCCTTGCGCTAGAATTGGTGAGTCTCTTAGGCAAATACTGTCCTCTAATCGTTGATTCGTCGTTCACGTCTCAGCTTGAAACCGACATGGAAGACATTCAGGGCTTACGCAGCTCTAGAAGGAGAGTTATATTGCGTGCCTTAGGTCATCTGCGAAGTGTCATGCAAGATCTAATGTCGAAGCAACCCGAAATAGGCGAGACTCTTTCCAAAGTTGTGATGGCCCAGAAAATGGATGCATTGACTTTCAATTATCCATGTCCAACATGTGCGTCTACACTAAGAATCATCAAGAGCAGAGCATCTGGGAAGAGGTTCGTTGGATGTACAGGTTGGAAGAAGGGCTGTAAGTTCTCTCTACCCCTACCCCAGTACGGAGTACTGTCAATAACCAAGAGGAATTGTGATGTATGTGGGTTTCAGATGGTAGAGGCGCTACCGAAATCACGTCGTCGCCTTGTCTCTTGCCCCCGTTGTTATATGACCAAGCGAAGTAGAGAATCGGCAGACACCCTTCCCGTACTACCGTTGCCGAGCTAGCCTAGTAAGGATGCTGGAGCTAGCTGAAGGAGCGACGTTTGTCTAGGAGTGCGAGGATTGCGAGCGAAGCAAAAAGGACTAACACAATCAATGAAGTGACAAACGCAATGGTAAGAGGTTGCTGAAGCACGCCAGGATTCGACAGGGTTGGGAATAGGGTGAACAGGGGCATTACGATGTGCGGAGGGAAGAGAAGCACACCAAGCCATAGTCCCAAGCGCCCCATTCGGAATAGGCCATAGCTTGCAGTTATGGAGAATGCGCCAAGAAGAAACACGTGCAGGAGAGATAAGTCTTGTACGGCAATTGGAAACGCTAGATAGTAGATGCCGGATGCTGCATAGAACACCGATGCAAAAGTCACCCCCACGGGGCGGGCCAACGGAACCGTCGAGGCTTCCTGCTTGGTTTCTTGTGTTGGCAACATTCCAGACTCTTGCGCGGCTGGCACGCCTACCAAAATAAGCCTTACATTGCTTGTGAATAGGCTCTAAAACTAGCTTGAGTCGATCGAGTCTCTACCTTTCTCCTAGGACTCCGTTCACGGGCGTGTCAGCAGACCTGACAAAGTCCCGCTTCGGCTTCTTCGGTGTCCCCTATGATCGCACGTGCACTTACAAGCCTGGTTCTAGATTCGGTCCCGGCGCGATACGAGACGCCTCAGCTAACCTAGAATTGTATAGCATTAGGTCCAATGTTGACCTAGAGTCCGTTCCAATAACCGATCTTGGAGACGTTGACACCCTCGAACAGTTGCCCGAGACACTCTCCAGAGTATCCGTCGTGTGGTCTGAGCTAGTCGCACAGGGAAAGCTTCCCATTATAGTAGGCGGCGAGCATAGCATTACGAAGGCTCCATTCGATGTGATTCATTCCGATGTTGGAATAGTGAGTTTCGATGCGCACCTAGACCTGAGAGATGAGTTTCTCGGGGAGAAACTTTCCCATGCAACGTTCATGCGAAGGATAGGGGAGAAAATAGGTCCCACCAACGTGATGGAGGTTGGGATAAGAGCATTCTCAAAACCAGAGCTGGATTACTGCAGAGAGACCGGAGTCAACTTAGTCTTCGCTAACGAGATTCACCGGGCAACGATTAGAAATGTCATCAGAAAGATCAGCTCGTTTGTGTCTCGCCATGACAAGGTGTATGTTACGGTCGACATTGATGTGTTGGATCCCGCATTCGCTCCGGGAGTGGGGAATCCCGAGCCTGATGGAATTTCGACAGATGATCTAATTACTATGGTCACTTCTGCTGTGGGAAAAAACACTATAGGGTTTGATCTGGTCGAGGTTTGTCCACCCCTCGATACTGGGCAGACGGCGGCGGTCGGTGCGAAAATAATCTTCGAGGCGGTCGCAGTGTTGTCGGCAGGAGCAAGTCAACGTGAAGTTTGACAATTACGTTACCGCTTCGACCACTAGAGCAAGAAGCGACAAGAACGTATCCAGGGAACGATTTGAAAAACTAAAGCATCAAGCAGTTGAAGCCTTGGAGGCAAACTCATTTCGCGCCCGCGCCAATCTTAACGGAGTCATAGTAGAATTCTGGGGCAACAGTCGACACCAGTATGATTTTTGGAGACTTAACTGGAAAGAGGCTCTACCCTCGTCCATCCCAGACGCGACAATAATCTCGGCGTTTGGCGTTGAAGGGGTTGAACCTTCCGCCTATTACTGCCCCGAAACTCACGAGTCGATATTTTTCAACACAGAATACTATGGTCAATGCAAGAGTTGGGCTCTCGGAACCGCCGCGGCCGTGCTTGAGCAGGAGAAGAATACTCACTGTATCCACGGAGCATGCGTTGATGTGAAGGGAAGCGGGGTGATCATAGTCGCTCCCACAGGTACAGGGAAAACGACCCAAGCCTTCAAGCTAATGGAATTGCCTGGAGGTAGGATGGTGGGGGATGATTGGGTCTACATTGATCATACGGAGGGAGAACGGCTCGGTTACTTGTTAGGCCGGCAACCGGAGAAGAGTTTGTACATGAGGACGGAGACACAGCTTGCGAAGCCTTGGCTGAGGAAGATTTTTGATGAGAGCAAATGCGAAAACGTAGTTACTCGTAAGGAAACTTGTGAGTTCACCGAGGGAATGACGGGGTGCAGAATCAGTGGGACCGATTGTGTGTTCAACAAGGGTCTTAGTTGGTGCTACTATGCTTTCGGGAATAGCAGAGCCCTCGTACCCAGAGAAAAGTTATTCGGCCCGGACAAGATTGCAGACCAAGCAAGAATCAAAGTCCTAGTCCTGTTGAGGCGTGACAACAAGAGTCCCGGACTGGTAAAGCTAGACGCGACAGAAGCCGTCCGCGTTTTGAGGAAGGGAGAGTACATGATCAGGCCAGGGGCGGGCCCGAAAGAGCTGTGGGGCAAGATGGGCAGCGAACCTTGGTTCAATCCGTATTTGCTCCATCTAGATCATGATCGACAGGCACTCTTCTTCAGCGAGATGATTTCCAAGTATAGGGTCAGATGCATCCTCCTCAATACCGGCGTCGAAAGTATTGACGAGACCCACGGGAGAATAATAGAGGCGCTCGAAGCGTGCTAGGAATCTAGCGTCTTGCGATATGGTTTTTCATGTCTCCCCTTCAGAGGACGTCCCCTGTCCGATCTTCTTCAATTGAGCCTGGTACATTTCCACTATCTCCCTTGTTGTGGTGGCGTCTTCCGGTGACTTTTCGGTTCTGTATCTGCCTGTGAAACGAGGAAACCGGATGGCGAGACCGTATCCAGGACGGATCGAGTTAAGACCACAGGTGTGAACCGGGCTCAGTGTGATCTCAGCACCGATCACCTCGATTACCAATCCTGGGACGAACCATGCATCAGCAGCTAGCTTCGAACTTACCCTAGCATGCCTCTTGGGTGTCGCGTACTTTTCGAGCAGTTTCGGTAGCTTGCCCAGGTCTTCGTCCGTGAACCCCGAACCACACTTGCATACAGTTTCGAAGAGATCCTCGCGGTCGTTGTATGCGGCGAGCAGTACTGCCCCGTGCAAGCCCCCTCTTCTGCCTCGCCCCGCGAACGCTCCCACGATGACGAGGTCTGCGGTGTCCTGCATTTCCGACTTGTATTCTCTCTTGTATTTGATCCATGTCCATCCCCTCGCCCCTGCCTTGTACGTGGAATCATTACTGATTGATTTGACCATCACACCCTCAGAACCGTCGGAGACAGCTTCCTGCATGAACTCGTCAAGTCGCTTTGGATCTTCTACAATCGTTTGAACTGACAGCTTAAACCTCGGTCCAGATTGTATCAGATTTGCGAGAGCCTTACGCCGCTCAGGGTAGGGCTTGAGCGTGTAGTCGGTCCCATCAGAGTACAGTATGTCAAAAGGAAATAGAGCGATCGGAATCTCTTGCACCGATTCCTCGAGCCTATGTTTCCGACCTCGGCGCTGGGAGAGAAGTTGGAACGGCAGAAGTTCGCCGGTAATAGTGTCTATTGCGACCACTTCACCCTCTATCACAGCCTCATTCTTCTCTACACCCTGCCTTACTAGCTCTTGTACGTCAGGAAATTGATCAGTGACATTTTCCAACCGTCGGGAAAACAGAGCAACTTTCTTCTTTGAAAGATGTGCTTGTATTCTCAGACCGTCGTACTTGTATTCTGCGGCGGCCTTGCCGCCCATCTTTTCAAGAATCTGGACTGGATCAGAAAGCCTCTCAGAGAGCATTGGGCGAACTGGTCTGCCGATCGTGATCTTGAATGATCCAATCTCTCGAATCCCGCCGGCTGCGAGTGACTTTGCGACCAGTCCTAGGTCAGAGCAACGGTTGTACGCCTGTTCCAGTATTGTTCGAGCACTTTTTCCTCCTCCAAGCGCCTGAGCGAGGGCATGGAGGATCGTCATGTCCGCTACTCCGAGACGTAGCCTTCCAACAGCCATGCGGGTGATGTACTTCGCTTCGGTCGCGGTCGCTTTGGTGAGTAGACCGCTCAGCAACCGAATCTTGGTTTCGACGGATCCAGATCCTGTGGACCTTGCGATACGGTCAAAGTTGTTGTAGACGTCTTCCACTGTTAGTGGTTCAGCGCCTAGTCCCGCCTGGTTTTTCTTGGCAAGTATTTCCTCTGCTGTGCTTCCGAGGTCTCCTCGTGTCTTGTACTCCGGCATGACCCGGGATTCAGGCTTCCCTGACACCAGGCTGATGGAACGTATCGCGAGTTTCTCTGCGACGCCTATCTCGATTCCGAAGTAATCAGGGTATAGCTTTCCCTGAGTTAGGTAGACTACTTTGTCTATGATCGAAGCGTCAGTTTCTTTCAGCAACTGTACGAGAGCCGCGATGATTTCGATTCTGCTCGTAGTCTGGCTTATTCGCTCGTAGGCTGCAACTATTTGCGAGTAGAGCATCTTTGTCTTCAAAAGTGAAGACTTCTTCCAGGAAGATCTATTCCTCATTATTCGGCAATCTGTGTCCCTTTCGTGCCTTGGATCGCTTCTTCGATTGAATCGAGTTCTGCAATGATCGCTTTCCTGCCTCCGTTGAGGATGAATCGGATTGCTGCTTCCACTTTCGGTCCCATGCTTCCCGTAGCGAAATGACCCATTGCCGCATACTCCTGAAGCCGGGCGAGCTTTACATGTGAGAGAAGATGTTGATTTCTCTTCCCGTAGTTGAGGTATATGCCTTCAACGTCTGTCAATATGACCAACTCTGTCGCGCGTACGGAAGTGGCAAGTCTTTCGGCTGCCAGATCCTTGTCGATGACGGCGTCCACTCCATTTAGTTGAGCTTGAGAGTTTACGACAGGCACACCCCCACCTCCGCAGGCGATTACAACAGTTCCTGTCGAGACCAATGATTTGATTGGCTCCGTTTCCATGATCTTCTTAGGATCTGGTGATGGAACGACTCTTCTGAAGCCCTTCCCAGAATCTTCTTTGAACTCCAAGTCGCCCCTATTTTTCGAGAGCGCCTGTTGCTCAGTGACAGTATAGTACGGTCCAACGGGTTTTGTCGGGTTATGGAAGGCAGGATCATCTTGGTCGACCAGCATCTGTGTTACAAGCGTTACCACAGACTTGCTTGAGCCTATTTTTTGGAGTTCGGATTGTAGCGTTTGTTGTATTATGTAGCCAAGGAAGCCCTGCGTTTCTGCTCCACAGGCGTGCAGGGGAAAAGGTGGCACAAGTGAACTTGCTGTCTCTTGGCGAATTAGAGTTGCACCTATTTGTGGACCATTGCCGTGGGTGATTACAATATTCTTGCCGTCATGAATGAGCTTTGCGATCTTTGAACTTGTCCGTTGCACGTTTCTGTACTGTTCTTCGAACGTGCCTCGTTCACTTCGGTGAAGGATCGCATTGCCTCCTAGGGCAATTACCGTGACGGTGGAGTTGTTAGTTTTTGACAAGATTTGGTTGGCATGGACTCGTGATAGATAAGATCGACTTTGCCTTGTCGTCGTTGCGAGATTCGCGAGAAGACTGGGCTTGATTGTATCGATCGGCCAGAGCAACGAACTTCAAGACATAAGTTGGACTTGGTTGTTAAATAGAAGCGTTGTCTGCCCTACGCTGTGCCTGACTACCGATATCCTTCGTGGAGGCGAACGCTTTTCGTGGCCGTGCTGGTCATCGTGATTGTGGTCGCCTTTGCTCCTTCTGTGTCGCACGGAACCTTGACTTTGCGCTTATACGGCTCTTCGGCCAGGAGTGTTGTAAACCATGTATACGTGAGTTTCATGAAAGTTGACCTGCACGAAGCCGGATTTCCCAGCACGACCGGCTGGGTAACTATCACTCACAGTCTGTCTCATGTTGATTTGGTTTCTTCTAACCAGACGACTCCGCAAACTGTCACTTCGGCGAGCGTCCACTCTGGACGCTACGATGGCATAATGATAACGTTCTCCAATTCCACCTTGGTAATTGCTGGCAGACCGGTCCCTGTTTCCGCACCTCCCGTAGTAAAGGCGAACTTCACGCTGCCAGTTCCGCCCAACAACACGGGCGATGTGTTCCTGGTATTAGACTTTGACTACTCCAGTCTGTTTGCGAATCCGCCCTCTCTTTCGTTTACTGTTGTACAGGTTTCCGCGGTCTAGAACGACACAGACCGAAACCGTCAAATTGGGGGAACCTGACCACCGGGATCATGTGTGTAATCGGCAAGAGTGAGCTTACAGCTCTCATAAGATCTCACAAGTGCATCCATCCATTCGATTACAGTCTCCTCGACGGGGATGGATACATACTTACAGTTAAGGAGGAACGGACTTTGCACTACTTGGAGCATCAAAACCTCATCTCTCATGAGGTTGTCTTCATCCCACCAGAATTTGTCGCACACTTGACCGCTAAGAGCAAATACGGGAGAATGGGTTTGTCATTCCTCAACGCTGCGAAGGTTCACAGCGGATTTGTGGGTAGACTCGCTCTCGAACTGGTTAATCTGAGTAACGAAAGACAGCCGATCACGATTCGGAGAGGCGACCCATTGATGCACATAGAATTCATGAAGCGCGAAGGCGAGCCCTCCCCTTATAGTGGAGGCTATATGTTTCAATTCATGAGCGATGAAGAAATTGGAGAGTACACGTCCATTCTAACCCGCGATTTCAAGGGAATTTTTCCAGCCGATTACCTTAGCAAGTCGGCGAAAGAAAGAGTCTTGACGACATCCCTCGTTTGATCAACCCCGTAAGACTTCAAGCGTTCGCCTCAACCTTGCATCCTTAATCTCCTGGCCCGCTAACTTGTAAAAGTCTACAAAGTTAGAGCGCAGACCCTTCTTCGCATATTCGTGTGCCTGCAAAGCCATTTCCAGTTTGTCGAGTTCATGCACGAGGCGGGCTTCTCTGGTTTGATTCAGGTACAACTCCGTCCACAGCCGCCGTAGCTCTCTTCGGGTTTCGAAGGGCATAACATCGATTATCTGTTGCATCGCATCGCGTTTCTTTCTCATCACCCGTGAAGGGCCCAGCTTTTCTTTCTCAAGCGGGGTAAGATCCCCCGTGATTGCCTCTTCGAGGTCGTGTATCAGGGCTAGCTTTAGTGTCTGTTCCGTGTTGTATCCACGTTTCTCTGCCTCAACTAGACCGAGTAAGGCAACGGCGAATGAATGGTCCGCCACTGATTCTGGATGTCGGATTCTCGTTTTTTCTGTCCAGCCGCGTCGTTCCTGAAGCTTGAGGCTTGACGCCAGTTTCCAGACCTTCCTTATGGTGTCCAATATTTCGAAGTCACTACCCAGCCCTTCTTTTCTAGTTTGTGGTTACCTACGTAAATGCTCATATAGATCAGTAAGGAATCGTGTAGTGGTGTGCTGGCGTCATTGGTGAAGAAGATCCAGACCAAGTTTGCAGTAGCCAAGAAAGTTGGCCTTGTGGAAGACACGGTCTACCGGTCGCCTCGGATCTATCTTCCCACGAAACTCACTGATGATTCCAGCTTTCCCTTCAGAGAAGGAGACTTGGTCTCGGTCAAGGTTGACGGACGAAGGCTCGTTGTCCAGAAGGTAAGAAGGACATCAACCACTGTCGACGAGAAGTCGAGAAGGAAGCCATAATACGCGCGAACAAAGGCTCCAACACTGAGATCATGCTAAGAATCACCGTTCAGGTTACCAACATGACCGGCGAGCGTTATTGGAGTCACGATTCACAGTTGCCAGCGCAGGTGCAAATCGCGGTCAACATCAACATTGTAGGTGTCGATCAACGGAATGATACCGCAGCCGAAGCACCCTTCGTATTCACTGTCACCTATACGCCTTCAATCGCGCAGTTAAGCATCAAGGGCAAGGCCCAGGTAAATGGAGAAAAGTCGGAGATTTCGCAGATTATTGAAGAACATAAGAAGAACAAACCTCCTCCAACCCCCGTAATTCAAGCTGTCTCAAGCATAGCGATGGCGGAAGCTATACTTCTGTCGAAGAGTCTTGGGATTCCTCCTCCTCTTCCTCCTATCGGCGTGCCCGGGGGGGACCAACCGCAGACGCAAGCGCAGCCCGCCGGAAAGCGCGAGCCCAGGTACACGACCTAGCTCTCCAAAAAATTGGAGGTATCTGAATCCTCCAAAAAATTGGATTCCAAACAGAACCCCGATTCGGTCGCGAACTTGGGCGAGCGAGGTGGCTACGCTGGTTGCGTAGTTTGCTTTCTATTACAGAAAGCAAATAGACAGCGACAGCTCAAAGCTCCACCAATAAAAGAGATTAGAGCTCTCACAGGCTTATACACTGGCTTGCCAATTTGCCGTGATCGCGAGTACACATCTGGCTAAACTTTACGCCATACGGAACGGGAGATTGCCGGTGTTTTCTCAATAGGCCACATAACGTTGTCATTACGACCATATGTTCGCTCGAAACCTTGGTTCCTCAACATTCAACTCTAGGTGGATCCGCAAAGACGAAACCACCTAAGCTCATCTCAGCAAGATCTAGAAGAGCGGGACATGTAAGGGAGAAAAAGGAGTATCCTACTCGGGAGAAAAAACGCAAGGTTTGGCTAACACAAAGCCAAGTGAGTTCGATGTTGTCAATAGCCAAACAGAACTCCGATCGAGATTACATTCTTTTGCTATTAATGCGGTATGGTCTTCGGTGTGGAGAGATCGTTGGCTGGAGAGGGTTACCTGGAATCAAACGAGAGGATCTGAGAGAGAAGGGGATTTGGGTTAAAGGGAAAGGTTACTCGAAGGGAATAGTTCAGGACCGTCTGGTTCCAATGCCTGCCGAGCTAATGAATCGAATAAAGTCATTTGCTTCTGCAGGTCCTCCGGGCGACAGGTTGTTCACAATATCGGAGGTATGGGCTGAGAAGGTCGTGAAAAACTGTGCGAGACAGGCTGGCGTCGAGGATTGGCAGCGGGTCGGGCCGCACAGACTAAGGGCATTCTTTGCGACAGATGCGAAGGACAGGGGCCTGGATGCGTTTACGATCCGGGACCTGATGCGCCACAAGAATATTACAACGACAAATCTCTATGTTGGGCAATCGTCCCCGGACCGGTTAGCTACAGTGGTTGAGAGTCTCTCAAAGGAGTAGGGTTTTCGGTATTGGTTTGCCGGCGACATACACTATCCAATTATCGAGGTACCCTGCATAGCAACTGGACGCTGGCTCTTCGCCCAAGATGCGCTAGCATAAGGATTAAACGAGTCGGATTTCAAGTCGATCGAACTGGAGCTTTACAACGTGCCTCGAAGAGCCGTGCGTAGACCACCAAGACTCAAAACGACGATATTGTTCAAAGCTGGAAACCTCCCCGCTTCACCTGAAGAGCTTTTCCGAAGAGTATTCTGGAAGAGTGATTTTCTGGCTAGCGAAGCACAAAATTTCTGGAGAGAAATCCGACGTGCTGAACCTGTCGGTCTGCCCATCCAGGCGTGGAAGGATTGGATTTCAAAACGCGGAATGAGCGTGGGCCAATTCTACAACATGATACACGGGCTTGTAGGTGCCGGATTCATAGAGAAGAGAGACTCGAAATGGCATCTAAGCAACAGTTTCATCCGTGAACTCGAACAGATGCTCAACGTGTACTCGAACGAGAGCGGCTTGAAAGTCCAGATTAGTTAGCATGATCGAGTCAGATCGTCTTTGTTCGTCTTCCTCCAGCAGCATCGATCTGCCCCTTCCTGATCCTCGTGTCAGAGATTCTTCTCCCATCCTCGGCTTTGAGAAGTCTGATAGCGTGAACTCTTAGAGATCGAAGTCCTGAACGTTTCCTGAGCCGGTTGATTTCGCTGGCATTCGAACGAGTTTCTGATGATACAATTATCGCGTCAAGTCTCTTTCTGCTTACAGCGGGTCCGAGAGGATCCTCTAATTTGACAATCTTCGCTCTGTGATTCCAGCCTTTGGATCTTAGAAAGAGAGTCAGTTGTCGAAGTCTCTCGGGAAACGGTTTTACCGGGTGACTCTTTCTCATGCGGGAAACAAGCCTGTCGCTCGTCATTCCGATCAAGACTTTGCTACCCAGTTGAAATGCGAGCGCCAGAAGCTTTTCGTGACCAGCGTGCAGGATATCGAACGTGCCCCCCACTGCCACGATTTTGTATTTTTGCCCTTTCGCTGCCGCCGTCTTCTCTCCTCTGGCTCCGTCGGATTTCATCGACAACGGGCCTCAGGGGGTGGACAATACGTCCAGTTTATGAGAGACAACTTGTGCTCGTCCGCAAAGTCCGTGTGGTCGGGCTTCAATAAGCATATTCTGCATCGATCTGATGATGCTTTGAAAGCGAGCTCGGGAATGTCAGAGACAAGCAATTGGCGCAACCTCCTGTCGTCGCCAACAGTCGTATTTTCCTTCTCCTTGATAGTAGTTTACGTAATTACAGGATTGCTTGTGTCAGACTTTCTTAGTCCAGTTGACACTGCAATCAACACTTACCCGACGACAAGTGGGTCTATCGTTGTCTTGCACTTGGCTCAATGCCAGGGTCCTGGTCTTAGTCTTCCGTTTCCTTGGACGCTCGTAACTTCCGTGTTTCTACATTCGGGCATCCTTCACATTGTCAGTAATCTATTCTTCTTAGTAATCTTCGGTTTCATTCTGGAAGAACATGTGACGAAGCGACGTTGGGTGTTGACGTTCTTGTTGACTGGATTCATGGGCAATGTAACTTTCGCGTTGGCCGGCTTGGGCGGATTGATCCCTCCCAGTTGCGGCGTCGGCGCGTCGGGTGCAGTCTATGGGATCATCGGCACAGCGCTAGGCCTCAAAGCGGCCATACTGATAATTTTCCTCGCAGGTCTCGACCTCTTTGCAGGAGGCGGATTCTTTGCGCATTTTGGAGGCCTGATAACAGGTTTCGTGCTTCGAGAATTTTGGATTCGGAAACCGGACTAGCAAGGCTTTGTCTTACTCTATTTGGAATCGAGTATGAATAGGCGCTGACACATACTTTTTCTGGCGGTTTTCTGAACGGGCTCAGACGCGCGACATCGCCACCCCCCCCCCCGCGGGCCCTCTAGAAAAAGAGACTTTATTTTTGTGAAAAAAAGTTACGTTTTTCGTCATCTTCGGGGTTTTATTCTGGTCGAGTGTGAACTCACGTGGCACGGTATGATCCCTACGGCCACCAGCGTGTTTTCTCTGCGGGCTCGGGGCGCGCCATTTCCATGCTAGGGGGTCCAGAATTTTCTCATTGTACGTTAAACGTCTCTGATGATGTCGATTCAGGGTTTCCGACACGTTGCTAGGTTCTGTCAGACGTTTCTCGGAGAGAGTCGTCTTGAAACGTCGCAAAACACGGCTGCAGAGATTGATCTGGCTATCAGCTTGGAGGAGATTTCACGATCCGTGACCCGGTTCGATTCAGAGCGGCGTAGAGGTAGCCCGGGGGAGATTCGAACTCCCGTCGGCAGGTGACTCCTGCCTCGAGTTGAGGGATCCAGAGCCGACTAGGGGACCTTCCGTGGAATCTGGCCCGAAACGCCCACTTGCTATGCTAGACCACTACACCACCGGGCTACGAACCGACCGAGCCTCAGTGGAAGTTCATAAGGCGTTTCTGCCGCGGAAACCTGAGGTTACCTATATGTTTGTCGAAACGCTTAAATAGATTAGCGTTACCCCGCTCTCTGCCTTTCCTAAGCTTTTCGTCGAAATCAAGGGGAATCTAATGAGCATTCCGACACCACCCGGGGGAAAACCTGGCCGGGTCCACCTTTGCCCTGAGTGTGGAAGTCTAAACCTGATCGAGGACTTTGATCAAGGCGAGACGATATGCCAAGACTGCGGGCTAGTGCTTTCTCAGAATCTTATGAGCAGAGGTCCCGAATGGCGCGCGTTCACAAAAGAAGAGAAAGACGAACGGGGCCGAGTCGGGATCCCTACATCCTTCTCCATCCATGACAAAGGATTATCGACGGTAATAGACAGAGTGAACCGGGACGCGTACGGTCGCCAGCTGCCAATGGAGACCAGGATGGAAATGCTCCGGCTCCGAAAATGGCAAATCAGGACGAGGGTCCACTCATCATCGGATCGAAACCTTGCACAGGCAATGGCCGAGCTTGACAGACTGACCGACAAGCTGCACGTTCCGAACAACGTCAAAGAAAACTCCGCCGTTGTGTACAGGAAGGCGCTAGAGAACGGACTGGTCCGTGGGAGATCGATAGCCGCAATCGCGGCGGCTTCGCTCTACGCAGCCTGCCGATCCTCTGAGACACCGCGAACGCTGAAGGAGGTTGCGGCTGCAAGCAGAATTAAGAAGAAAGACGTCGCTCGATGTTACAGACTCCTGCTTCGTGAACTGGAAATGTCAATGCCGGTCGAAGATCCGGTCAGGTGCATTTCCAAGATTGGGAGCAGAGCCGAAATTTCGATGCAGACGCAGCAGTCCGCCATCCGAGTGTTGAAAGATGCTCGGAAGAAGGGTGTTGTAGCCGGCAAGGATCCTATGGGTCTAGCCGCTGCCGCGCTGTATGTTGCGTGTGTTCTGGAAAATGAGAAGAAGACTCAGAAAGAGATTGCCGAAATAGCAAATGTGACTGAGGTCACCGTTCGGAATAGGTACAAGGGCCTCAAAGAAGCCCTTGGATTGACAGTTTAGCTTGGCAGTATTATCTTAGATATTGTCGCATGCTCTGAATATTGTTGAATACGGTACTCCATTGTGGATGCGAGGCTGGGTTATTATTAGTGTAGCCGTTGAGCGATATTGAAAATTTGACCCTTGGGTCACGTGAATAATAGTAGATGATATCCAGCTTCCGCTTAGGGGTGGCGTTGGAAAGACTTCTCTTCAGGGCGTTGAACAAGTACTTGTTGAAGAATTCGAGTTCTATGGCTACGGATATTCGTTCACTCATTGTCGCACCTTGTGGACGTATGCTAAACTTACGCTAGTCTTCAATATTTATCACTATACATGAATCTGATAATATGTCTCCGAAAGGCATGCCATGGCAGACTTGAGCAATCCACGGGAGTCCATAGAGATACAAAACCACGTCCGTAGCCTCCCAATATGTACCCCCTCTATGATAGGATCGTAACAATCGTTGTATTACTAATCTTTGGATAATTGGAGGCTGAAGAAGTGTATGCAAGAAAAGCCCACAATAGTGTTGGCATTATTTGTGGCATGGGTGTTCTGGTTCGTATTGTTCCTGTCTCTCGGAATCTAACGCACATAATGGAGGGCACGCTTAAATACGTAGGAGCGAGGTAGATCATTCGTGGACGATAAGAAAGGAGTCCTTGGCTTCTAGGATGGCCGACGTCTGTTCTACCTGCGGCCTACCGAAAGATCTCTGCGTTTGCGGCACCATCAGCATGGAGCAGCAGACAGTCAAAGTTCGCATGGAAATGCGAAAGTGGGGTAAACCTGCCACTATTGTCGAAGGGATCGACGGCAAGAGTGTTAACTTGTCTGACCTAGCGACGAAGCTGAAGACTTACTGCGCATGCGGAGGTACATCAAAGAACAACGCGATAATTCTGCAAGGGGACCACAGGGACAAGGTGAAGAAAGTCTTGGTCGGCTACGGCTTTCCTGAAACAAGCATCGAGCTGCACTAGGGGGTTCAGAGGTCGTGTCTGCAATTCTGGAAGTTCTACGTTCTATGAGAAGGGGTGATCAAGGAAGACTCACCTGCCCGCAATGCAACAGTCCCGTGAGACGATCTAAGGCACCGCTGGAAGGATGGATGCTCCCGGTCAAGTATGTCTGTACGAAGTGCAATTATTCAGGATTCCTTGCGATGGAGAACGACCCCGTCGAAGAACAAGACGGCGAGAAATAATACACGATTTCCTGCTCACTAGGATTATTGGAGATATTCAGCGAGGTCGGAGAGAAACCCGATGAACGAGCAGATAAGAAGTAATGATGTTTAGACCGGCCTGAATAATCAGTCGATCATGACTGCGAGCAGAATTATCAATGCGACGACCAGAGAGAAAAGGAATATGGGACTTACCCAAAGTAGAGCCAGAGAGCCCAGCAATACGGCTACTGTACCTATCTCGACTTTCGTTTTTCTCGCGGAGAAATCCACACTCCAGTATCCCAAAGAATAGAGGCTTAGGAAAACAACTGCGAGTAAGGCGGCAATGTTGAAGCCTAGAACGGGGAGCACCGAGCCACCTATTGGCTTGTCATTTGGACCGTAGGGAATGTTGTTGATTATAGGCCCGAAGAGATAGGTAAGCGCGAGGACTTCTCCGATCCCGAAGACTCCCCATATCACAGGCAGGAGAAGGAGTCGTTTCTCCAAGATAGATCGGCGGGATGCGAGGTATATTTCATATAAACGTTCGGAGGTCGTCTAGTTTGAGATCCTCTATTGAATCCTATGAGGTTATTGTACAGAGCTTGGTTCTATTTTAGAATCGGCTACGGTACGTATCTTGCTTTTTTCGTTGGCTTTGCAAGCAACATTGTCGTAATCTACGCACTGGCTATCAAGCCGAACACGATCCTCTCCCCGTATTTTCGGAACCTTTGGCAATTCGCGCTTGTAGCGCTGGTTGTCGCATTACCAGTCAGCGTCCTAGTCGGCCTATTCCACATGAAGCGGACGGGAGCTTTCGCTGCTGACGCATCTGTCTCTCTCGAAGCGAATCCGTACATTTACAAAGTACTGCCCGGCAAAGAACGAGAAGTATTCTTACCATTAATGATCGCTACCGCACGAGGCATCGCGAAAGTACTTGATGATCAGAAGTCCTTGACCCTTGAACAAAAGCGAGAGTTCGAAGACATTCTCGACAAGGCAGAGAAACTGCTTGGGGGTCAGGTATTCGGGTCTCACAAGACTTCCAATGTCAAGTAGATCAGAGCTTTCACTGCACACAGAACCCAAGCAAGAATTGATCTCTATGATCGTACGTTTCAAACGGTTGAGTTACAAATGATAATTAAGTAGTCAAGACGATTAGGACGACCGGGAAATCAATGAGTGACGAGCTTCCCACTCCAAAGTACGCCGTAGAAATAACGCTCCCCGCCAAGCCTCCACCGACCGCAAAACAGTACATCCAAGATTTGAAGGGGGTCGCCGGTGGAAAGCAGATAGCTCGCATGAAGAAAGAAGCAGTCGACTGTCCAGTGCTAGTGAAGACGGTTTCGTTCGTGCAATGTTTCGCCTGTCCCAACTTTATCCGTAGGGTAAAGGGAAAGGTCGATTGCAGGGGTTTCCCCCTACCTTCAACTTAGATTTGCCAGCCAGCCAGCCCAAGGGGGCAGAGGCGTTTGAAGGATTGCGCAATGCTGAGAAGCTAATGCGCCAGTTGGGTTTTTCAGAGGGTGAATACACAATCTACTTTTCATTGCTAGATAAACCGTCTGGGGAACCGATAGATGCGATTGTCGGCCGATCCGGGATCTCATCGAGTGATGCCGAACGCGCAATAAACGGTCTGGTGGACAAGGGACTGGTCCGCGTATCAAGCAACAAGCTTGAAGCGTCCGAACCCAAACAGTTTATTGCGAGAATCCAAGACATCAAGAGACTCGAGGCTTCTCGGAACCTTGAGTCCATAACTGAAGCCTCTTCTCGTCTACTTTCGCTTATCGAACCCCGCTTCTGGGAAGTCAGGCTAGGAGTTAGACCTGAAGACATTCTCGAGCCGTTACCGACTCTTGAAGAGATGGAGGTGAGAACGGTCAGAGTGATCGGAGACTCAAGGAAGAAAGTACTCATCTCTGCGGAGAGTTTCAGCTGGTTCGTCAAGATCCAAGAGGAGGCTTACCAGGCATCCGAGAGAGGGGTCAAATTCAGAGTGTTGATGAGCACTAAGGACCATGAGGCCTTGTCACGTGCACGTGAAGCCTCGAACATGGGAATGAGCGTTCGTACGCACCAAGAAGACTGGTACCCCGTGAGAGGGACACTCGGAGACGATAGCCAACTCGTCTTTCTAATCTGGGCGACCCAGGACAAGGGTCCCAAGCCCAAATATTTTCGGCCCCACTATTCCAGGAATGTGGGAATGATACGAGTGTTCGCAGATGCTTTCGAGAAGAGATGGGCCGAGGCTAAACCGATCTAGATTCTAGTCGGATGTTTGAGGACGTTGGGCCGGTCCTTGACCTGGCCCTGGTCCCCGTGCCTCTAGTTGGCTCATTATGAGCAGCAGACTGCGGATCTCATCAATGCTACGCAGATTTTTCTGAAGCTGATTACGGTAATCCTCTCTCGTCGCCTTGTACTCTTGCTCTGGAATGTCCCCGGACATGAACCTACTTTCAAGGGCAAGCAGATTCTGTGGGGCATTCGTAACTTGGTCTCTAAGGTCGCGGACTCTCCCGGTCAATGATTCTCCAAGCTGCGCCATCTTGTCAGCCATGGCTCTATTCGCCCGGTTCAGCTCATCTCGCAACATTGCGAGTCTTTGACGGAAACCGTTGACCTCTGTTACGACCTTTTCTATACCAACTTCACTCATCCAAGTCCCACCGTAGATTGACGTTAGGACAGTGGCTATGGCAGTAAGGATGTTGTTACCAAAAACGGATCGAGAAAGTTACTCTTATTCGGAAGACTATGGTTAGCCCTTGTCGTCAGTCTTCGAAGCAGCACTTGTACCAGATGGTGTGGTCGTCGAGGTAGGGCTAGCTAGGTCAGCTTCAAGCGGAGCCGGGGGCGGTGTCGTAAGCATAGTGTACCCTATCCACATGGTAATTCCAAGTATTGCGAGAACTGCCAGCACGACTGGTATCTCGATCAGGTAAAAGGTCCAGGCAGGTATGAACAGACCGGCCAAGTAGAAAACGAAAACGATCGCCGATATTATCAGGATTAGACCGCCATAGGATTGGTCTTTGTTCAACCGTACTCTTCCTTGAGGAAAGCTCGCCTGTCTGCGTCTATATAAATCAGTTGCGAATGCTGAACATTCACATCTTCTTGTAGCCTGGGCGTTGAGACAGCAGTTGTGGATAGGTGAGGGTCTTCCTCGGATATTCAGCAATTTCGGTTCCAATGGATTCCAGAAACTCTTCCACTGTAGTCTTGATTTCTTTACCAGTCGACCTCTCCCGTACTGAGAGTACTCCAGTCTTCACCTCTTTCTCTCCGAATACGATGATGTATGGGACCCAGCTTAATTCGGCCTCGCGGATCCGACTCTGCAGCGTGTCATCTCGATCATCAAGATCAACCCGCAGACCCGCGTCGGTCAGTCGTCCAAGAAGCTTTGAACCATCTTCAACTAATTGTTTGGCAACGGGGATTATTCTCGCCTGCACGGGGGAGACCCATACGGGCAACATCGGCTTCTTACCCTGTCTCTCAAGCCGTACCGCAGAGTCCAGGAGGGTGAAAAGGAATCGTTCTAGCCCGCCGATCACAGCGGTATGGATGATTACAGGATGTTTTTTCTGGCCCTTCTGATCGGTGTACTCGATTTCGAACCTTTTCGCGTTTCCTATATCGATCTGGAATGTTGCGATCTCCCGTGGGCGATCAAGGTCGTCGATAATGTTGTATTCTACGTTTAGAACCCAGTAGTATATTCCGTCCGGGACGAAGTTGATCAGGATCGGCTTCTTCTCCGTTTTTACGAGCTGCAGGAAGAAGTCTTTGTGTTCTTGAAAGAAGGACCGGGTTGTATTGTACAACGATACGTACTCTCGTCCGAGCTTCCTTATCTCATCATAGATTTTCTCGTGGGTTTTGTTCCCGACATCTATCGCTTCGTCTAAATCTTTGAGGTATACGTGAAGATCAGGCATCAGGAACTTGCGTAAGCGGAAAGATAGCAGGAGTTCTCCGCTCTGCTCCATCCTATAGCTGTCCGCGATTTCCAACGTTCCGAACGGGAGATTCCGATAGCTCAGAGTCCAATCCTTCACCATTGCAAACTGTTGGAAGCAGGCAGCGTAGCGCAACACGAATGTTCGTTCGTCTACCTTGACCTCGTATGCTCTCGAACCAAACAGTTGGAGGTGTTCCTTGATCGGTTTCACTGCAACGTCGAACATGTTTGTACCTCTCACATTCAAGATAGGTATCCCGATGTTCCTAGTAACATGGTTGGCATAGTCACCGAGCAAATCCAGGATGAGCGTAGCTTCGGGTCCAAACCTCATCTGACCCACATCTGCAAACGGTTCCCATTCTATGCCGAAGCGCCGAGCGTATTGTAGAAAGTGTGGGTCCCCACCTGTGAGACCTTTCTTCAAAGCCTCTTTCTCAACGAGTGACTTGAACTCGCCCATCTCGTTCGAGAAGTGGAACTTTTCAGGATCGTGGAGATTTCCCTCTTCATCCATTACAGCATATTCGCTCTTGATGACACTCGCCTGGTGAGCCGGAGGCTCGGCGGTCACTGTCCTGGATAGTTCTGAGAGTGGGTGTCCCTTCGCCGACATCTTGAAGCTCTTGTACCATCCGAAAGGCCCCCGAGAAACCTCATACCCCTTCTCAGCAAGTTTCTCCTCAAGCGTTCGAAGAACGGTGATGGCAGGATCTCGAGAAGCAAGGTTCGTCGACAAGTGAGCGTATGGGTAAACCAGGACTCGCTTGGTCTTTAGCCATCCGAGGACTTCTTCGATCGAGGCGGCTGCATTGTCAGCCGTCTGTTCAGGGGACTGTTCATCAGGTTTTTCGACGGTTACAAAGGCTACTAGGCCGTCTTGAAGAGCTCCTTTCTTTCCGTGCTCTGACAGGTTCTCAGGATCTTTGAGCGCTTTCTCCTTTGTCTCGTACTCGAATCTGTCAGCGTGTATGAGTAGGAGTCTCAACCGGTCATTCTCCACCTTTCAACTTGCTTGTCTTTACGTAGGCCCTTTTTCATTTCTTTGTAGTGATTCTTGCAGAGATATGCTCTTCCTGAGCTGGTGGTTTTCAGACCAGCCTTCGTGACATCTGCGGTAGAGATCGACCTTACCGCCTCATTGCTGCATCCGACGACTGAGCACTTGACACCTTTGCCTACTTTTCCCATGATCCTGTGACCGGTTCGTCTAAGCTCTTGCAGGCTCTAATACAAGGTTTCGTTAGGCTGGTAACAATCCCTAGACAATGGCACGGGGCGAAAGGAATGCTTGCAAGAATCCAATACTTGGTCGAAGGCCTATTCCGTTCCACTGCGACTCTCTTCTTCAAACTTGGTATCTCGCCTAATGGAGTTACGGCCCTCGGTTTTCTTCTGACCGTAGCGTCCGCCGCCCTCTTTGCGACTGGCTTGCCAACAGGGTTTGCATGGGCCGCATGTTTCGCTGCACTCGTCGTGGGAAGTTATTTTGACGCTCTAGATGGTGCCATGGCACGAAAATATGCGCGCACATCTAAGATCGGTGGCATCATGGACAGTGTTCTTGATAGACTAGGAGAAGTAGCGATTTTCTCAGGAATCGCAGTAGGCGGATTGGCTCCGCCCTTGTTGTGCTTGTGGGCGATCTCTGCTTCACTTATGGTCAGCTACGTCCGAGCACGAGTGAGTGTTGAGGGCATAACACTCAAGGGGGTCGGTATTGCCGAGAGACCCGAACGGCTCCTAGTGATATTCGTTGCCACAATCGCTTCGCTCTTCAACCGATCTGCAATGTACTGGGCAGTTTTCCTAATCGCGGGACTAGCGTCCCTGACCGTGGCAGAACGCTTGTACAAAACTGGGAAGGCCCTAGTGAAGAACTAATCGCTGTGTGATCAGAGGCGTCTTTCGTCGTGTGATCGGACTTTGGACACTCCAAAGTGAACTGCGCAAGAGACACAGAGGTTCTTCATGACTCTCTGCCTCGCAATGAATGCACCACGTGCGCGAAGTTCCTTTGCAAGTGAGGGCTCGACGAGCGATATCCAGGATGTGACACGTTTGACCTTGTCTCTTGGTGTCAACATTCCGCAGTTGGAGCATTGAACAAGTTCGCTCCTTCCCTTTCCGCCTTTACTGCGCCCGCGTGATCTTCGTTTCTTCGTCACTTTCTTCTATTTCCTTGCTAGAAGATATGCCACCTTTAGTACTTACCCCTTGCTCTCGTCCGTGCAACTATCGTAGGCGTAATGGCTCTGGACTTACTGGTCTACGGGAATCCCACGATTGACGAAATCGTCCGAAAGGATCGTGTTCACATCCTTCCCGGTGGAGGGGTCTTTTTTTCAAGCATGGCAGCCGCATCTCTGGGCTGTCGAGTGAGGCTTATCGGTAATGTTGGACATGACTACCCTAGCAAGTATCTGAGTTGGCTGAAACAGCACAGTGTCGATGTTGCCCTATTGCAAAGGGTTCAGGGTTCTACGACAAGATTCCGAATACGATACGAGAATGATAAGCGCAAGCTCTGGTTACTTGCCTCGGGTGCGGAGATTAACTCTTCCGGAATCCTGCCTTATGGGGCGGTGCATCTCGCTCCGGTATTCAACGAGATAGCGATACCAGACATCTTCCGAGTTCGCTCAAAGTGCGAGTTTCTCTCCATTGACTATCAGGGAATGATTCGCACTGCGGACACAACGCGCCTTGTCAAGACTGTGCGTAGGCGACTTGGCAATGTACTGAGAATCTGCAACATTGCCAAAGGATCGGTCGAGGAATTTAATCGGATGGGGTTGTGGGAAAAACAGAATAGAAGATTGAGGCGCCTTCTCCTACACGGACCAGAATTTGCACTCATTACTCTGGGAAAGCATGGATCTATTCTAGCAATCCGAAACGGCTCACAGTTTTCAATCCCGGCTTTTCCTGATCCGGACGCTTTCGATCCAACTGGAGCAGGAGATGTTCTCATTGGGTCTTGGTTGAGCGTTTATCTCAGAACTCATGATCCTGTTTGGTCGGCGGCCGTAGGATCCGCTTTTGCTTCTTTGACCTCGCGAAAGATGGGCT
Organism: Bathyarchaeia archaeon; assembly: GCA_035656295.1. Classification (GTDB taxonomy): domain Archaea; phylum Thermoproteota; class Bathyarchaeia; order 40CM-2-53-6; family 40CM-2-53-6; genus 40CM-2-53-6. The sequence goes on from DASRSU010000025.1 coordinate 138,950, forward strand.
TATCAAAGTTCGTTTTCTCGAGAAATGAGTTGTTGAGGCGTTCTGCTTGGGTCTATACTCGTGTCAAACGTTTCAGACGGCCTTAGTACGACCTAGCGAAGTAAACTTGCTTGGCGGGTCCTCTGCCGCAATAGATACAATTGGCCTTGGTGTCAGGTTTGAATGGGACGAGACGGACTGTCGCACCCGTTTCTGCCTGGATTCTTAGTTCGCAATCTTCATCATCGCAGAGGAAAGCTTGGACGAAGCCTCCCTTGTCTTCAATTAGTCTTCTGAAGGTTGTCATATTGTCTGCAGTGCTTGTAAGCTCTTCTCTCATTTTGAGTGCCTTGGCATAAAGCGACGTCTGAATCTCATCCAGGATCATTGTGATTGCCTTGCTAGGCTCTTCTTCACTTATGGTACTCTTCTTTCCGGTGTCTCTGCGAACTACCGTCAGCTGCTTTGACTGGATGTCTCTAGGACCGATTTCGATTCTTAACGGCACACCCTTCATTTCCCAGTCGTGATATTTCCATCCCGGAGTGTACTGAGTACGATCATCAACGAACGCTGACACGCCATGTTTTTCCAGAGAGTGGGCGACTCGTTTTGCTGTGCTTAGGATCTGATCGGAATCTGTTTCCTTATAGTGTATTGGCACTATCACCACTTGAGTAGGAGCAATTTTCGGAGGCAGGATCAAACCTTTGTCATCGCCGTGAGCGAGAATCATGGCACCGAGTACTCTCCACGAAAATCCCCAGGAGGTCGTCCATGCGAAGTGCTCAAGTTCGTCTTTTCCTAGGAATTTGATTTCGAAGGGCTTCGAGAAATTTTGACCTAAGTGGTGCGAGGTGCCCATCTGGATGGCTTTGCCATCGGGCATCATAGCCTCTAGCGTAGTCGTGTAAACAGCACCTTTGAACTTCTCCCTTTCAGTTTTCTTTCCGACAAGCACCGGAATCGCTAGTTGTTCTTCTATGAGTCGTCGATAGAGTTCCAGGATGGTCATCACCTCCTGTTCGGCCTCTTGCTCTGTCGCGTGGACTGTATGACCTTCCTGCCATAGAAACTCGGTGGTTCGCAGAAACGGTCGTGTCGAAGTGATTTCTGCCCGAACTACTGAGTTCCATATGTTGATGAGGACGGGAAGGTCCCGCCAGCTCTTCACCCACTTACTGTAAGATTCATTGATGATCGTTTCCGAAGTGGGACGAACAGCAAGTCGTTCTCCGAGCTCGTCGTCTCCTGAGTGCGTGACCCAGAATACTTGAGGAGTAAACCCGGCAAAGTGGTCCGATTCTTTCTTCAAGAGTCGTTCGGGGATCAGAAGCGGAAAGTATGCGTTCTTGTGACCAATCGCCTTTATCCTCGTATCGAAAAACGCTTTCACGCTTTCCCAGATGGAAAATCCGTAAGGCATTAGGACCATGAAACCCTTAGGGCCGGCATAGTCAGCCAGTTGTGCCTTCATGACGACTTGTGTGTACCATTCTGAGAGATTGTCGGCCTTCTTTACAGTAATCCCCAGATCTTTCGAGCTCATTGAGAAATCTCCTTCTTTTGGACTAACGAAATCTTACGGTCTTTCAGGCGAGGCTGGAAGAACTTCACCCATTGTCTTCGACTTCCTCTAGATCTGTCCGTGGTTTAGCACGCTATTTAGCTCTTGTTTTCCCTCTCCTCGCTCTGCAGTTCACGTGTTTAAGGTGTTGCGATTTTTCCTTCGTGTTTATGCTCGTAAAGGATAACAGACGAAACCGTGCTTTTTATTCCATTGATCTTAAGGATTCGGTTTTTTAGAAGTTCGTGGAAAGCGGGGATGCTCTCGACCCTGGTCATGCAGACAATGTCATACTCTCCAGTTACCTCGAAAACATCTGTAACTTCCGGAAGTTTCAGCAGACTTTCAATCACTTTCTCGAGTTCACTTGACTCGACAAATAAGTTCAGGAAGACTTTGACATCTTTGGGCATTTCAGTCTCTTAGAGATGAAAGATCAATCTTGTAATAAAGAGAAAGGGAGGGGTGAGCAAGAACCAGGGTGTTGCTGAGTGCGATTGATGGACGGCTAAGGTAAAGGGTTAGTTTGACTTGAGTTTAAGCTTCTTCGGCAAGTACTCGTCGACGATGTATGTTAGACCGTATCTACTGAAGGCTTCTTGTTCTGATTTCTTGCGCACCTTTCGGAATGTTTCTATCTCTCTTTGCCATAGTCCCCCGGCATAACGAGGGTCTTTCTCAAGCTCGTTCAGTCGTTTAAGGTCGAGATCGGTTAGAGAGTCGCTTGGTAGTTTGTAGTCTACTATGTCTGTCGCCCAGACGCCTCCCCATATAGCGTCGGGTGTGTTGAGCTCTCTGAGGTGTGCTGCATTGGCCGATCCGGAGATTATGACCATTGCAATATGCATTCCCCACGGATCACCGTCGGTGAAGATGTAGACGGGAAGTTTCAATTCCTGATTGAGCCGTCGGAGGAGGAAGCGGGTTGCCCTAGGTGCTTGGCCCGCAGTGTGTATGAGGACGGCCTTGAATCGTTCATGAACTCGTTCTTCTATGAACCTGGTGAATAGGCCGCCTTTTTCGATCGCTATGACCTTGTCTACCTTCTTCTTCTCAGGACGCAAGAGTTCCGATGATGTTAGAGCGGGACCAATCATGACCCCGTCCGGGTGGGAGGCAAGATTCAATGTTCTGCCCTCGTATCCAGGAATCGTGTACTGAATGGTGAGGTCCCCGAATATTGCGCTACGTTCCTCAGGGAATACGTTGAAGTCTTCTCTCGAATAACCAGTGACTGTTTCGAGATCTGTGATGAGACTGTCGCTTTCTTGCTGATCTTGAAAGTCCATCTCGTATGCTTGTGCTGAATAGAAGACGTCTCTTAGTGTACTCGTCTTGCTCTGGTTGGTAAGCTCGTCTGCGAACATTGCTGTCCACAAGAGTTGTGTGAAAGGTCGGATGTGCCGGACGTTCCGGGCGCTTCGTCGGACACTTCTCTTGCCTAGAATGTACTGCCTGGTTTTGTCGTCGTAGAGTATGTTGGCGATGGAGCGGCTCGGCATCTTGAACGAGGGGAACTCTTTCTGTTTTAGCTGTTCGTATACTCCGGTGCCTAGGTCTTCGAGGGCGGAGATGACTCTTTGTTTCCGCTCTGGAATGACGCCTTTAGCTTTCGTCTTCTGTTGGTGTTGTTTCCTCGGGGCCATATTTCACAAGTCCTTTCAGCAACGGTTTGATGTCCGGTTCTATCTTTGACTTTGAGAGCTTGGTCGAAAACAATGCTACTTTTGGAAGGTATTTGCCGAAGACATCGACTCTTCTCTTTTCCTGCGCCAGGTGCTCTCTCTTAGAGAGAAATATTCGAAGGTTTCTCCCAACTTCTCGGACTGCGTTCAGAATTTCGTGTTCGACTTCGGGCCGATCTGCGATAAACTCCTTTCCGACTGTCTTGTAGGGGATCTTGGTGCTGCATACATGTACAAAGACTGCAAGCGGTGTCTCCCCTGGAGTGACCCGGTAGTTTCGCCAGTCGATTGACTGATTGACGACTTTCCAAGATACATCGCTTGCCTCATCGAAGAGAAGTGGTATCTTGTTTGCGAATCTGAACAAGGCAATCTTGCCTTCTCCTTCGATCTGCTTCGAGCTTGCGATTCCAACTTCTACGATGAAGGGGAAACCCGAGTAAGTTGCGGGTTTCCTTTGAAGTGTAGCCACGAACGCTGCTCCGGTTGCAATGTCATCCTCACTTATTCCTAGTTCCTTCTTGATCCCCGTTGCCAACAAGTCCTCTCCTAAAGGGGACAAGCACGTTGGGTCAGGAGAGACGAAGTCCTCGTAGCTTTTGAGAGCGCTGACTAGCTTCACGATATCTTCGCGCGATAGGTTTTTGGGGTTTTTCTTTTGGCCGAGTTTCGCGTAATCCAAGAAGCGTCGTGCGGTAGTCTCGCCGATTCGCTGGAAGTGTTTTCTCAAGAATTCCTGGAGACTCTTCGCACTGGTCAGTTTGAGCATTCTCTGAACGGTTTCGACGTCGACGCCATGAGGGTGAGGTGATGTCTCTGTCGGGGCTGGGGGAACTTTGGTCGTCCCTCGATTGAAACGGTAGAGCCGTCCGCGAGGATCGACAAAGGTCAGGTTCGCGTATGGTACGATTATTGCTGTCTGCTTGAAATATTCGAGGATTTTCGACATGGCGCGGGAATAGTCTGCTTCGGTTCTGAACTCGATTATAGCACCCTTCCAGTGGGTCCGGTTTGTCTTGTTCTTTCTTTTCACGACGATGGGCTTGTTCTGTTGGATGTCGATTCGTAGCGCTACTTCTGATATCCTAGACTTTGTAGTGGTGCTTGATGTGATGTGGGCTTCCGAATGTGTGGTTATTTGACCGTAGAGGAGAGCCATCTTTCCTCCGAGTCCGAATGTGCCCCGTGTCTGGCGGAGTTTGTATTTTGAGCCGTATAGGACTTGGCCGAATGCTGATGGAATAACGTCTCCTGGTATGCCTATTCCGTTGTCTTCGATCCGTACGACATATGTTCCGGGACCGTCTAGCGGTCCTGACTCGTGTAATAGTCTCACGTAGATGTCGGGAGGGATTCCGCCCGTTTCGCAGGCGTCTAATGAATTCTCTACGAGTTCTCGAATCGTTGAGTAAATTGATCTCGATGGACTAGTAAATCCTGCTATGTCTCGGTTGCGGTAGAAGAAGTCGGCCGCGCTGATTTCCTGGAAGACTTCAGCGACGGTCATGGCCTTAGATTATGACCTGTCCTATTTCTGCTTCGAGCCCGCTTGTGACCCTTCCCACAGTCCTAGCGCTTTCTCCTTCTTTGCCTCTCCTCTTTTTCGCCTGAGGAACTTATAAACGGTCCCATGTGTACGACCCTTGATCAATTTCTCCAGTGCGTCTTTGGCAGTCGAAACTGCTTCGAAGGGCCCGATAAGAGATATCGTGTGTCCGCTAACGGAGATCAATGTCCCTGTTAGTTCTTCGATTATTCGTCTGGACTTGCCTTCTCGACCGATTATCCTACCGTCGACGCGCCGGATCTCTGCTTCGTTCTTGCCAAAGAAATCGTGGAGGTCGACGATGTCGAACGTGTAATCTTCATTGAACAATGCGAAAGCTCTGGCAGGTGAGAATCCTCTACCAATTGCGAGAACGAGGTCCTTTGCTCGCAGCGCGCTGGAAGGATCAGGCGAATCGGGTCTGAGTCCGATCTCGACAGAGCCCGAGTTGCTATCTATTGTCAGATCGACGGAAAGCTTCTTCTCGATTGTTTCCTTAACGGATCCCTTCGGTCCGACGAGCGCGCCGATCCTGTCCTTGGGTATTATTGCGCTGATTCGCGTTTCTGCCAACTTAGGCTTCCTCTGTCGGAAATATTTTCTCGAATGGTTTCGTTTTCACTTTGAGCGTCTCGAAGTAATGGTTCAAGTTTTCGATGTCTCTTTTGAGGAATTCTCTCGCTTCAGGGTGTTCTATGGTTACTGCCTGGGCGAAATCTATCAGAACTGGATAGCCATTAGGCACTAGGATATTGTACTCGCTAATATCGCCGTGAACTAGCTTTGCCTTTTCGTATAGTTGCTTAACCATCTCGACAATTGACTTGTACCAGCCTGCGGGCTTGTCTAGAGGTACGAATCGAAGCTTGGGGGCGGAGACGCCATTTTTTCCGATGAAATCCAGGACTAGCACATTTTCTTCGACGAGAATTGGCTTGGGAACTCGGATTCCTGCCTCAGTTGCAAGCTGTAGATTCTTGAACTCCTTGAGCGTCCATTGCTCAACGAGCGAACGAGTATCGTGGGGTATGTCCTTGAACCTTGGATCGCCTGCTATGTACTTTAGACGTCCCTGTTTGAAAATCGCGGAGCTAGTGAGAAAGATCTTGACGGCAACTTCCTGGCCATCCGGTCGAACTCCGTGATACACACGACTCTCCTTTCCAGATTTGACCACTCCTGTTAACTCGCGAAGTTGGCCGTCGTTGAGCATCTTGAAAATAGTCATAAGTGTCCTTCCATCGAACACCTCTTCCAGCGTCTCAAGGTCTTCACCTACCTTAACACGGACTCTACGCTCCCGATCATAACGTTCCTCACGCCGTCGAAGTTTGTCGTCGACCTTACTACTCAATGTGCCATTCCTCAGGCATCATGTATGCACCGCGAGGATCAGCCCGCTAGTTTGCTCCCCGTATGAATTGAGTTCAGAGTTGTTTCCACATTTGTCATTGTATTCTAGGCAGACACCTGGAGTCCGAAGTAAAGTCGTCCGAGTTCTTTGTGTTCCATCAACTCCTTTGTTGTTCCCTTGAAGATTGGGGTTCCGTTCACAAGAAGGTAGGCATCTTGTCCAATGCTCAGCGCTCGCGTGGCATTTTGCTCTACGAGCAAAATTGTCATCCCAGATTCCTCACAGAGTTGCGTTATCGTGCTCAGGACCTGAGTGGCAACTATCGCGGCCAGATTCGCAGTCGGTTCGTCAAACATGATAAGCTTGGGCTCCCTTAGCAGGGCCATCGACATTGCGACCATCTGTCTCTCTCCACCGCTGAGACTGGAAACTTTTGTGTTCATGTACGATAGTAGTTTTGGAAAGAGCCGGAGAGCCTTCCTGAGTCTGAGGTCAAAATTCTCACGGCCTACCGTATAGGCGGCCATTTTGAAGTTCTCTCGGACTGTAAGCTGAGTGAATGTACTCTCCGTCTGTGGAAGGTAGGCTATTCCCATCCGAGCGATCTCATGAGGCGGAAGGTTCGTGATTTTCTGTTTATCAAACAGAATCTGGCCGGTGTATATGTTGGTCATACCGGCAATTGTCTTCAGAAGAGTGCTTTTGCCTGATCCGTTTGGTCCGACAATCACTGTTATTTGCTTCGGTCGTATGTCTATTGAAACGTTGTCCAAAATTTGTAGTTTTCCATATCCTGCAGAAATACCGTCAACCCTCAGCAATCTAGGCGCCCAAGTAAGCTTCGATAACCCTCTTGTCTTTCATCACATCTTCCGGTGAACCGAATGCGATGACTTTTCCGAGGGCCATTGCAAAGATTTCGTCAACGTACTTGAGGGCAATGTCAAGTCTATGTTCAACAATGAAGAAGGATAATCCGAGCTGGTCTCTTAACTTTAGGATCTTTGCGAAAATCTCGTGTGCAAGAGTTGGATTGACACCCGACACTGGTTCGTCAAGGAGGAGTAGCTCAGCATCCGACATCAAAGCTTTTGCAATCTCGACCAGTTTCATCTGTCCTCCGCTGAGATTGTACGAAGGCTGGTTCCACAAATGTGAGAGTCCGAGCAGGTGAAGGATTCTCGCAGCCTTCCTAGTAGCCTGTGTTTCTCCCTCCTTCCAGAACTCTTTGAAGAAAGACTTCAGGAACGATTCCCCGGGATTCCCTTTCTCTGCCACAAGTAAGGTCTCAAGTACGGTCAATTTCCAGAATAACGCGGGCACTTGGAAGGTCCTTCCCATTCCCATCCTATACAACCGGTGGGCGGGATATCCAGTCACATCTTTCCCGTTGAATGAGACACTCCCCTCATCTGGCTTGTATAAGCCGCTTACAACATTGATGAGCGTGGTCTTTCCAGAACCATTTGGACCAATGAGAATGGTTACTCGGCGACGGGCTACATCCAGAGAAATGCCGTCCAATGCCCGCAAGTTACCGAACGATTTCCGGACGTTTCCAACAGACAGAATGCTGACTGAGGCCATAGGCGAATAGAAAAAAGAAACTAGTAGTAGATGTGTCTGTCGTGTCTAAGGAGCGCTAGTCCACGTTATTGCGTCAGCTGTGTTGTCCCAGTTGCCTGCTAGCACCCACGCCTGACCTGCATTGACCTTCCAGATCTGATAGGAAGTGGGTATTCTGTCACCGCTAGGTTGAAGTCCCATCCACCCGGTCACACCAAAATAGTTCGAAGCAACCGTCGGCATGGCGGCCTGGATCTTAGCTCCGTCATAACTGCCAGCTTGAAGTGTAGCGAGGGCACCGAGCCAAACATCGTCGTACGCACCAAGACAATAGGAGTCACACGTGTAACCTGTGTACTTTTGGGCGTACGCTGTATAGAAGGTGGTACTCCTCGTATTGTTGGTGGGGGCGAAGAGCGTTGACACCATCTTCACCTTTGCAAGAAGCGGGGCAACGGTCGCATTGTTGACTAGGGCAATATTGTCAGCTTCTCCGTCAGTCCCGAACCATGGAAGCTTCCCACTCAGAAGGTTAGGATGCTGCGCATTTGCTTGGATGAGCATCTTCTGATCATGATCGTATCGCTTCTACTGCTGCCGAAAGGCCTGGTATCCCTCCGTCTCAGAGTTCTTCAGCAATCCTCGTCAAGTTTCTGGCGAACCATTCGATCATGGATGGCGAATCTCAGATGAGCTTACCGCCTTTTACTCTCTTCGGCGTTGACATCTTCATCTTTTCAGTTGACTTGGCAATACTCTTTGCACTTTACTTTGTGGTTAGCCTATCGTTGAACCTTGAAGCAGGTTATGCAGGGATCCCCAATTTTGGCAAAGTAATGTTTGTCGCTGGTGGCGCGGCTGCAGCGGGATCACTGTCGGGGCGTCTAGCAACCCTGATTCTTGGAATAGATACACGCGGAAACTACAACGGTTCGATCGCTCGCATCATAAACCAGATCGACGCGAGCTTGGCTGGAAACCCCCTCTTATCCTTGGAAATACTCTTCGTCGGAGTGATCATTGCAGCCGCCATTGGTGCGGCCATTGGATTTGCGGCTTCGTATCCTGCGATAAGGCTTAGAGAAGATTATCTTGGCATGCTATTACTGGCCTCAGCCCAGCTCTTCCAAATCTTCCTGGGTGGCTATGAGCCTCTAATTGGAGGGACACAAGGTCTCTTGGTCCCAGACGTCTTTCTTTGGGCGAGTACCGATTTCAGAGATATTCTGGTCCTAGGGATTGTTGCTGTATTTGCCGGGATTGTTTACGTCTATTGCGAGAGCTTGGCCCGATCGCCCCTAGGCCGGACACTTAGGGCCATTAGGGATAATGAAATCGCATCTAGAGCTTTGGGCAAAGACGATGTCGCCCTTAGGAAACGGGTAATCGTGATAGCTTCCGCAATTAGCGGAGTCGCCGGGGCGCTACTGACTTTTTACGTTGATTCTATAGGGGCTGGAACTTGGACTAGAGTGACCTGGACTTTTTGGCCGTGGGTAATAGTAATTCTTGGCGGCGTAGCGAACAATACAGGAGTAGCTCTGGGCGCTTTTTCTTTTACATTCATATTGAAAACGGTTAGCTTGGTAAAGGTCAAGCTACCAGCTGTTTTGCCAATTGATGTCAACTGGTTCGAGTATCTGTTGTTCGGTTCCCTGCTAATTCTCGTACTGGTTGTTAGACCTGGCGGATTGCTTCACGAGAAACCTTCGCTAACCATTCCCACACAGGAAGTTGTCGAAATAATTGAGAGTGAAAACGAAGAAAGTAAATGCTAGTCTTCGTCCGAGAACTAGATTCTAGGCTGGAAATTGAGGTCGTATCAGGAAGGCCTGAAGGGCTGACCTTTGGCTATTACTTGCTTTGGCACTTGTTGCGTCCATCTCTCCATCCAGGCAAGATCCTCTTTGGCCTCTCTCAGATCGTCTGGAAGCATTTGAGGTATCTCATCGATTATGGGATACCACCTCATGCACTGAGTGCAGACAAGCAAGCCCTCTGTGATCTCGTCCTTTTCCTCAAACACGTGAAGCTCCAGAGGATAGTGCTTGTCGATGGGGCATGCTAGAATATCCAATAAACGCCTCTTCATTGCGAGGTCAAAACCGACTTGCATCCAGATAAGATAAGGCTAACGATAGCTCGGTTTGTTCTCGTATTCAATTGTTAATCGACAGCAATTGCCTTTTCTTCCCGGATTCGAGGGCTGCGTCGCATATCTGAATCGCTTTCAGTGCGTCCCTTCCAGATGGGCTTGGTTCGCGATCTTCTCGTATCGTGGCGACGAAATTTTCCAGCTCCACTTTCAAGGGCTCCTCCGGCTGTGTGTATGGTTTGACGAGGCGTTCCGAGTTCTCAATTGTCATTTCCTGCGTTAAGTAATCAAGGTTGATAGTTGCCTCGCTCCCAGTAATGATTAGTGTTCTGACCTTCCTCGGGGTCAGCCAGTTTGCGTCAATAAAGCCCGTAGTCCCTTTTTCGAAGCGAAGCATGATCTCAGCGTAATCTTCGAATGAGTGCTTGAGCGAACCCGTTTGTGCATACACCGCAGACACTTCTTCCTCAAGGAGGTATCGCATCGCATCAATGTCATGAATAGCAGTGTCTTTGATTACGCCCACGTCGCCAATCCTAACCGGCCATCGTGTGACGCGTCTGCCTGTAGCGATTATCAGGTCACCGACGACTTTTTCTTTCAACATTGATTTGACCGCTCTCACGCCAGGGTTGAATCGTTCGATAAACCCGACAAGTAGCTTGAGTCCTTGATGTTCAGCGGTCTTGACCAGTTTTTCTGCGGTGTCTTGTTTCCCCGTCATTGGTTTTTCAACGAGCAAATGTTTGCCTGACCCCAGCGCTTGCATGGCAACTTGGAAATGTGTCTGGGTTGGTGTGCATATAGTAACTGCCTCAAGATTCTTTGTGGCGAGGAACTTTTCCAAGTTTGTATGAAACTGTACTGCATACTTTGCGCTGATTTGTCGCGCCCGATTCTCGTCCGTGTCGCAGATTGCTAGAAGATCACATGACTGGCTTTGGCTTAGGACGCGTACTTGATTTTCTCCCCAAAATCCAGTTCCTATTACGCCGATACCGACACGTTTCATGTGTCCTTGCTGCCTCTTCCAATTGAAGTGTAGAAGAGGCCGGCTCTTTCGACATTTGAAGCTATCATAACTCCGGTAAGATCGCATATGGCCCCTGGACGAGTCATCTCCGACGCCATTGTTCTAGCGTCCAACCCTTGGCTGGCTGAGGGACGGAGTCCGACTAGAGCACAATTCGCATTCGACAGAGCCTTCAACGCACTCGACTCGATCTTCAGGTTGCTGCTTGTGGTGCCCTGGTAGTTCCATGATTTTCCCTGCCCCGGGTAAATGGCGACTTTCGCGCATTTCCTTGAGAGCGCATTCACTACCTCGGGGAACTCAACGTTTCCTGAGGAAGCGGTTGGAAGCCAGTCCAAGCCTAGAATCGCTACCTTTGATCGGCGCATCGAGTAGCCCGTTCTCGATACTGCGTGTTTGATCATGCGATATACCTGCCCTTGAAAGTCTTCGTTGACCTTCTTCGCCATTCGAACTAGTCTGCCTACCGATCTCGTGTTTGAATCCTCGAGAAGTATCGTGCTCGCGATAGAGTCTGTCATCGGCAGCTTCTGGGAGGGAGTCAGAAAGTCTGCGCCCGCTGTCCTGCAAATATCCAACAGCTGGCTGAAATCGAGTCCAGCATTCTCGGAAATCATGGCTAGCTCTAGCTCAAGAGCCTGAACGACTTCGCGGGAAACCGCGGAGAGTAGTCCTGCAGCTTCGGCCAATCGGAAGCTTGCGACAGACAGCATCGAGGGAAAGACTCGCAGTAGCACTTCCTGTACTGGAGTCGGATATGTACGCTCGGAGGCGAGAATCTTTGGGCGTTCCCTGAAAGCCTGGATTGGTTCTTCATTCCAGAGAAGGGGCATGTAACAAAGCCCAACCGATCGTCCGACCTTGAACCCACTGTACTTCTCCAACCAAAATTGTATGTTTGTCCTAGTGTAATCAGGTCGACACAGGCCTGTGTAGATGAGGCTCGAACCTTCGGCTAGTTCTGAGGCAATCTTTCGGACTGCCGTCTCCAAGTGGTTCGAGTCTTCCCTTCTGGCGGCGTGCGACGTGAGTATCACCGTTCCGACTCTCGAAACGGGAATCTGGTCGACATCCGAGGACGATTTGATCGCACCAGACTTCTGGTGTAGGCCGAGTAACCATTGGGCTTCCCCAATCTCTGATTTCTCGGTCTGGACAGAGTCGCCGTTGTTGAAAGGTCCGACAAGATGGCATTTTGTATCGGCCTCTGCGAAGAGCACAGAGAGAATCAGTGCTTCGGCCCGATCGCCGATAATCGCAATCTCTCTAGGTTCATGGAGTTGATTCGTCATTGTTGATTGCCTACGGTGGGGGATGTTTACACGAGTCATGGAATATTCTGCTTAACAGATTGCATCTGTCGTGGTGCAAGATCAAGGGCAACAGTTGCTAGGAATTGCTTCTGTGGCGTGAGCGTCGAATCGCCCCTGACTGCGAATGCAACGCGTGTTACGATGCCTCAGCACGACGATATTCAATATCTTATGTACTTGACGAAAATGCCAGGAATCAGTTCTGAGACGTGTGAAATTGAAGATTTGGATCGACGTCCTGACTCCGAAACAAGCATTATTCTTTGCTCCACTTTATGATTGGCTGACGAGGAATAATCACGATGTCTTGCTCACAACTCGCGTGTATCGCGAAGCTGTCCAGTCGCTTCAGCTCAAGAAGCTGCCTTTCCACGTAGTCGGAAAGCATGGAGGCGCGGACCCGTACGCAAAGCTAGTATCGAGTGCCCAGCGAATAATGTCGCTAGCCCGCCTCATCCAGAAGTGGCGGCCTGATGTCGCGGTATCCTTTTCATCAGTCGAAGCCTCACGGGTAGCCTTCGGACTCTCGGTACCTCACGTAGCTGTGAATGATTCCCCGCATTCTCGGTTCGTAGCAAGACTCACTATTCCTTTGTCACGGTATGTTTGTTCACCCTGGATAATTCCGAGCCATATTTGGAAGAGCTTTGGAGCTCGAAGAGACGATATCGTGGCGTACAAGGCCCTAGATCCAGCGGCCTGGCTGAAACGACATAAGCCGAACAGTCGCGTCGTGAAGGAACTCAGGCTGACCCGGACAAACCCAATTGTCCTGCTTCGGACCGAAGAAGCTTTCGCCTCCTATCTAGCCGGAAAAGCTAGTGACAAGGCACCAGTGATAGGTCCGGTAATCCGAGAAATACTAAGACTTGGACTAAAAGTCCAGATCATCGTTTCAACACGGTACGGGCAACAGGCCCCGGTCCTGAGAAAAATGTTTGGAAGAAGAGTAAGGGTCATTGATAGGGTCGTAGATGCCGCAAGCCTCCTCGACTACTCCACGATTTTCATCGGGTCGGGTGGTACAATGACAATAGAGGCCGCGTTGCTGGGCAAACCCGCAATCTCCTGTTTCCCGGGCGAAAAACCTCTCTACATCAAGTATTTGGAGCAGAAGGGCCTAGTGAAGAGCCTGAAAGATCCGAAAAAGATCGCACTGGAAGTGAAAAGGATCCTCTCCTCGCCTGATTTTCTCAAGGAGCAACGAGAACGGGGACGAGCACTATTGGCTTGGATGGAGGATCCCATTGTGAGAATTTCGAAAGTTGTGATCGCGGCAGCCAATGACTAGCATAACGACCTCATACCAAGAGAGTCTGCTGGAAAAGATCAGAAGCAAGAGCGCAACGGTTTGTGTTGTCGGCCTCGGGTACGTCGGAATCCCGCTATCCGTAGCATCCGCGGAGGCAGGGTTCAATGTAATCGGAGTCGACGTTGACGTCAAGAAAGTCGAGAGCGTGAATCGAGGCGTATGCTACGTGGAGGACGCTTACAGTGAAAGGCTACTCCCTTCCCTGGTCCAGAGTGGAAAAATCAGAGCGGTCACAAAACTTGAGGAAGCAGTCCCACGGGCTAGCGTTGTCATAGTTGCTGTACCGACACCGCTTGATCGACTTGGAGCCCCGGACCTATCGTATCTCAGGACTGTAGCGAACGGACTCTCAAGAATATTGTCAGACTACAAGCTAGTCATCCTCGAAAGCACAAGCTATCCTGGCACGACGGAGGAAGTTTTTCGACCCTTGCTGGAAAAGAGGGGCAAGAAGGCCACGGTTGATTTCGCACTCGTCTATTCGCCAGAAAGGATCGACTATGGAAATTCCCAATTCGGTGTCAGGAATATTCCGAAAGTGGTCGGTGGAATCGATGTTACATCCACGAAGCTCGGTCAATTATTCTATGAGACAATTCTTCAAGCACAAGTCGTGGCTGTTGTCGGCCCGTCAGTCGCAGAGGCGACAAAGATGCTCGAGAACGTATTTCGCTACGTTAACATCGCACTGGTAAACGAGCTAGCAGTTCTTCACGAAATCCTCGGAGTCGACTTTATCGAAGCTGTAAAGGCCGCCTCAACTAAACCCTTCGGGTTCATGGCTCACTATCCAGGGCCTGGGGTCGGTGGACATTGCATTCCCAAGGATCCATTCTATCTGGTGTACAAAGCGAAGAAAGCGGGATTCCCGTTACGGCTCGTCTCAGCGGCGAAAACCATCAACGGAGAGATGCCCGTACACACTGTGGATCGACTCAAGTCCATTTTGCGAAAGCAAAAAAAGAACCCGGTGAAATCCAAAGTAGCCCTGTGGGGATTAGCTTACAAGGGAGAGGTCAAGGACACTCGCAGAAGCCCCAGCCTCGAAATTCTCAAGTTGTTGAAGAAAACAATGATCAAAACTCAGGTGTACGACCCGTATGTACAGAATGTACAGGTTGCGGGCACCAACTACGAGTCTGCCAAATCTGCAGCGGACTCTGCGACAGGAGCTGATGCGATCATGATCGTAACGAATCACAAGATGTTTCGAGATGTCGACCTCAGACAGCTCAAACAGGTCATGAAGCCTGATCCGGTACTGTTCGACACTCGGAACCTGTTGAACAAAGAAGAGGCGGAATTGGCTGGGTTTACGTACATAGCTACGGGACGCCCCTGAACTGTCCATATGCTATGCACACGCATTCAGCGACTGGTCTTAGATGATTCCAGTCCGAGAACTAGGTTAGTGAGCAGTGTGTTGTAGGGAGTATCAAGGTTTCTCGACTTCCCGAACTTCGCAATCATGCCGTTTAATTGAAGTATTTCAGACCGTTTGCCCTTCTCGACGTCCTGAAGCATCGAGGACTTATTGAGTGCTGTAGACGATAGTATCTTTTCGAGAAGCTGGCCAGGGCCCGGACGAGTCGTTTTGATTCCTAGTAGGCTACATACTTGCTGACCTTCTTCGACGACTTTGATGGTTATGGCCAGTAAGCCCGGAACTTTGACAAGTTCCCCATTTCGAAGTCTGGTAAGAGCCGTGAGCGGATTTATCGCCGAATTCACTATCGCCTTCGACCATAGAACGCCTTTGACGTTGCGAGTGACCCTCGTCGAAAACCCGGCGCCTTGGAACACTTTCTTCAAATGATAGATATTTGCTGATTTCGCCGGGACAATTTGGCCAAGCCACGTTGTGCCTCGGCCCGTGTGCTGAGCATAGCCTTCGCCGATCAGATATGCCCCTTCAGTTGTGGAACCGCCTACGATGGCCTTGGCTGGAATATACCTGGACAACGTCTCGAGGTTGTTCAGTCCGTTCTGAAGTGTTAGCACGAGTCCGAGTGGTCCTAAGGATCCTTTCAGGCTCCGAGCGACCGTTTCTGTGTCATATGCTTTGACAGTGACAATGACAAGATCGACTCTGTCAGAGCGATGGAGTGTCCCCTGAATCTTGAGATTTGCCTTTTCAATTCGACCGGATAGGTTCTTGAGCCGAACCCCGGATGCCTTGATTCTTCGAACACTGCGCTTACGATGATGTACGAGGATAATATCGTGGCCCGTTTTGTTGAGACGGATCCCAAAAAGGCAACCCAGCGCGCCTGGGCCGATGATGGCTATGCGCATTTGCTAGGTTTTCCGTCTTGGAGCTAGTCTCACCCGCTCGTTTTCATCCATGTTGAAAACATGCTGGGCATCGGGAAATATGCCCTTCCTGACTTCTTCAACGTATGTCCCGAGGGCTTGACGTATCATGGAACCAGTATCTACATATCGTTTAGCAAACTTCGGGGTGAACCGTGGGTACAATCCAATAATGTCGTGTAAGACCAAGACCTGTCCGTCGCAATATCTTCCGGAACCGATCCCGATTGTCGGTACGCTCACGGCCTCAGTGATTCGCTTCGCCACTTCTTCGGTCACCATTTCGAGCACGATTCCGAAGACTCCTACTTGTTCAAGACTGCGTGCGTCCTCTATCAGGGCGGTGGCAGATTCGGCCGTTCTTCCTTGGACCCTGTAGCCAGTGTTCAGCGTTGCGGTCTGAGGGATTACTCCTATGTGTCCGAGAACAGGAATCCCGGTGTCGACGATCGCCTTCGCGGTGGCCGCGATATCCTTTCCCCCTTCTATCTTGACGGCTGTCATTCCGCCTTCCTTGATGAAACGGCCCGCGTTTCGAATTGCTTCTTCCTTCGAGACTTGGAAGCTGAGGAAAGGCATGTCCGCTATTAGCAATGGATGAGATGCGCCCCTTGCCACGGCGCGACAGACAGGCAACATCTCCTCGACGGTCACAGGTATGGTAGTATCATATCCGA
This sequence comes from Bathyarchaeia archaeon, assembly GCA_035656295.1. Lineage (GTDB taxonomy): Archaea > Thermoproteota > Bathyarchaeia > 40CM-2-53-6 > 40CM-2-53-6 > 40CM-2-53-6. Next base: position 155,390 of record DASRSU010000025.1, read on the forward strand.
GAACCACCATCCCGTATGAGTCTCCAACTAGTATTGAGTCTACTCCGATCTCATCAGCAATTTTGGAGGTTGGATAGTCGTATGATGTCACCATTACGCTGCGTTCGTTTTGCGTCTTCATTTTCCGGAAAGCGTCGACGGAGACTTTTCGTCGCTGCGTTTCTTCGGTGGGCTTCAATTATGCATCCAGCCGTTCAAGTAGCTCGTTATCTGTCTGACACTTTCCGTTAGATTCTCTTGATTGTCAAAATTCTTCTTGAGCCGATTGATCTCCGACCTGTCTGATCTCTTCAGATCGCCGATGGCCTTCGTTAAGGCAGGTATTGCTCGAATAATATTGTCGACTATCGTTATGGAAGCGACTTTCGATGTACGGGACAACGGATTCAGATCTATCGCAATGACGATCTTCCCGATTTTCGTTAGTGCTTCGGCACGGTCACCATCTTCTAGTGGTACGAACACAACATCGGCGTTGGCTATCCCCTCAGGATCTGATCGTCCCCTTGAGCTTGAGATTCCAGGAATTCTTACCATCGGGACTGGTCCAATACCGAGTATGTTCTTCGCGCCCAGCTTCCTCAGCTGTTGAGCTATTAGCATCCTCCTTCTCGGCGTCGAGTGGAAGAGATTCACCTCGATGGGTGCAGGAATGTTATGAGATAGATCAACAATTTCCTTTCCGACTAGCGCGACTGAGTTGCCGTTTACAGAAAGAACGGGCCTTCTAGCATCGAGGATGAATGCCGCGGCCGTAGTAATTGCATTGAGCGCGACAGAACTGGTGCGTTCTCCGAGGATGTAGTCGAAGGCCTCGCCTCGTCCGTGGGCGATCAGTCCCTGCGGAACCACGATCTTGCTGAGTGACGCTTTGACCAACTTCTCCCTGGTGAAGAGGGACAGGAAACGGGGATGATTTTCAGACAGCTTCAACATGATTGAGTTCCAGTTTGAACAACCTTCACGCGGAATCATCCGCCACTTCGGTAATTCCCAGTTATTCTGCGAGCACCCCTAGAGAATGCTAAGGCAGGACGTCTTCTCTACAGATGGAGACCTAACCAGTTCGTTTTACAAGAAGAATCGGCGGCGGCCTTGTCGGCTTGTTTTTACTTATTTGCGTAGATTGGATACGGTTAAGCAAGAATTTGTGGATGCGAGCCGCGCACCCGGGCTATACTGACATGATTCTGTTCATAGTCAACTCGTGTAAATTGGAATTACGAATTGTGGATGCCGACAAGACTTCGACGTCGTGACGAAGATGTTAACTAACATTTCCCCATAGAATGAGGTTTGGAAAGACTACTTCTTGAAACCGGCCGCATCGGCGATTTTCGAGGACGAACGCAGAGCTCACTGCGCAGATTGTAATCAGCCATTAACCTTCGTCCGAACCAGAAGTCATGAGAAGCGATGGTATTGCTACGGCTGCGAAAAATACGTCAACAATTTTCCTGAACCTTCGCCCGGAAAGGATGCGTTTACGAAACTTGATAGCCTGAGCGGGTTGCAGGTCGTGGATTCCCACGGGATCTTAATAGGAAGAGTCCGAAAGGCGCTTCCTACCGACACTGGAGATCTGAAATCCCTTCTTCTCTTTGTAGATAAGGAGCAATTCAAGAACCTGCTTGACGATAGAGAATGGCCTAAAGAATTCGAAATTGGCCACGAGAAGATTGCGACCATAGGAGATGTAGTAATCCTCTCCGACGTATTTTCTCCGAGTGCACTAGCCCCTCCGAAATCTCTCCCGGAGAAACGGATCGCAGGCACCTGCGAGAAGTGCGGAGCAGAAATCATCGGTGGAGCGAAACACTGCATCAAGTGCGGTGCATTGTTAAGGTCGCTCAACTGTGCGTCCTGTGGAACTCCCAACCCGTTCGATGCCAAGTTTTGCAAGAATTGTGGTTCTAAGATCTCCTAGATTCGTACTCAATAATTTGGCCTGCTCAGGCGCCTTCCCGGTAAGGATTCGAACGCAAGCACTAGCATGACTATCGCGGACACTGCAACGGCCTCGTAACTGAAAAATGCTCTTGCAAAGATAACGTTGGATCCGAACCATGTCTGCATTTTGGCATTGGACAGGTATTCCTGAACGAGCCAAGAGTAGAGCGAGACTAGTACAATGCTCTGGAGGATTACAATGAGAGAGACTCTAGGCAATCGTATTCCTAGGGACTCTCGCCGAGCTCGTCCTACGTTCCTAACGGAGTCGAGTACCGGATTTGATAGATTTTCGAGTGCGGCTGAGGCCTCTGTCTTGGTTTTCAGGCGTCGGGAGCGGACGCTCTTCTTCGTTGTGGATTTTCTGCCCATGAAGTAGGCGGAGACTCCGGTTCCGGCCGTGATGAATGCGCTTCCTATCACGAATAGCACGAGTGGTGAGGTGGCGCTTCCGATGCTGCCAGCTATGGAAAATGCTCTGAGAGCCCATGTCCAGAGGCCTGCTCCGAGACCGAACGAAACTAGTGTTGCGGTGGCTCTGGCGTCGTTGTTTACGCGGCTTTTGGTAAAAATTGCCCCGACGCCATCTTGTGGCATTTTTTTACGGATGGTTCTGCCTGGCATTGCTGTACTAGGATCCGAGTTTTGATACGACGGTTTCTGCTAGCGAACTCTCCAATAGTTGGGTTGCAAAGCGACGATATTGTTCAGAGGCTTTGTTGCGTGGGCTCCAGATTATCCCGGGCATTCCCTTGCTCGGGGCTTCCGCCATTCGGACAGACCTTGGAATAACATTACTGGCAACGTGGCTCCCGAATTTTTCCTTCAATTGTTGCAAAACTCTTCGAGAGAGACCTGTGCGTGAATCGTGCATCGTCAAGAGTATGAGGTAGTCAAAATCTGTCTTTGCACGCGACTTGACGATCCGCATGAACCTCAGGAGAGTTGGGAGACCCTCCATCGAGTAGTACTCAGATTGTACGGGCACTAGCAGAAGGTCGCAGGCGATGATTGCGTTGACGGTTAGTATTCCGATGTTTGGTGGGCAGTCTATCAGGACACTGTCAAACTTTCGCCTTGAGACCGCGAGCGCTTCTCTGAGCACGAATTCTCGGCCTGCTACCGAGGACAATTCTACTTCTGACCCTGCAAGATCTAGGTTGCTTGGAACGATGGAGAGGTTTTCGACCTTCGTTGAGATCGTGACTTCTTCGATAGTCCTAGACTGAGCGAGAACATCGTAGACCGTATACAGCAGCTTCGACTTGTCAAGCCCGAAGCTTATGGTAGCATTTCCTTGCGGGTCAAGGTCCAATAGAAGCACCCTTCTGCCGGACTGCGCCAGCGCGGTAGCGAGATTCACGCAGCTTGTGGTCTTACCCGTCCCTCCTTTGTTATTGGCGAAAGTCAGTATCATCGGCATTTGGAATTGCATTACGTTCGTCTACTAGGATTCAATTGTAATGAGTTCGACAATCGAGTACGATTCAAGCTAGCGTTTTGGCTGGGAACGTGATAGTCCAAGCGTTCTGCGACAGCCAAGCCACTGTCTCCCATATTATCGTCACGCCGTTCAGAGAATTCGTCTGTTTATAGCCGTGGCTCGGCAGTGTGACGACCTAGTCTTCATCGGCTAATAGCGTGACGCGTATCCGCCTGGGCGACGCAACAATTGCAACACCGTTATGACTCGATTCACAAGATCTCTGTAAGATATCGTCACCACTGATCCCTCCAGATTCGGAATGTCTCAATAGTCACGAGTTACGCTAGCCATGGGTTGCAAGGAAATCGCGGTCGGCTCGCCAAACCAGAAGCACATTTTAAGCCAACGTCGGCTGCTCTCGGACGATCATCTCGGTTGAAATCGATTTGCAGGCGTTGATACTTGCTGGAGGCTTTGCAACGCGGTTACGACCCCTGAGCTGTTCAAAGCCGAAGCTGCTGTTTCCGATCCTGGGTCGTCCTTTGATTGACCATATGATTGACTGGCTCAACAGAGATGGGGTAGACCAATTGATTTTAGCGGTGAACCATTTGGCGGATAGGCTGAACATTGAACTCGGATCGCGCAGACTAGGTTCGAAGATCATATTCTCAGTGGAGAGAACTCCGCTTGGAACCGGAGGCCCGCTAAAGTTGGCGTCTAGACTGTTAGCTTCGAACGCACCGTTAGTAGTTGTGAACGGTGACATTGTAAGCGACATCGACTTGCGGAGCGTCCTTAACGTTCACACAGAATCAGGCGCAGAAGCCACCGTAGCTCTCGTACGCGTCCGAGACCCGAAAGCCTACGGAAGAGCAACCCTTGACGACAAAGATAGAATAGTCAATTTCCGAGAAAAAACAAGCAAGCCGACTCGACCGGCATGGGTCAACGCTGGCGTATACGTTCTAGAACCCAAAGTCATCAACCGTCTTCCCACCGGCCCAGTAAGCCTCGAGAGACACGTTTTCCCCAGCATCGCCTCAAGAATGAAGATGCAAGGCTGGAAGCATCGAGGTTACTGGTACGACGTCGGTAAGATCTCCGACTATGTACGTTGTAATCGCGAACTTCTCGCAGACCCGCAACGTCAATCCTTAGCCCGAAGCGGAAGTGCAAAAACACGAAAGGCCAGAAAACTCTCCCATGTCAGCAAGGGTTGCATTATCAGCGACACCGCCATGCTAGGGCCTTACACGATCCTTTCGGAAAACGTCCGAGTAGCTCCCCACGCTGCATTGGACAGGACGATCGTATTCGAGCAGACCACAATTGGGAGTAATAGCCGCGTTACCGGCTCTTTGATCGGCGAGAACGTCAAAGTCGGAAGAGCAACTCGGATAGGCGCGGGCTCGATCGTTGCCGGGCACGTTACAATTCCCGACCAGACTGTAATAAGACCGGGATCAGTAGTTCTCAACTAGCACAGTTGGAATGGGTTATGTATTGAGGGCTTCACGGCTATTCGGTACAAACGGAATAAGAGGAGTGGTCGGAAAGACTCTGACCGTTGACCTCGCATATCGCGTAGGATCCAGCATTGGCGTATTGTATCCAAGACAGCGCGTGATGGTAGGGCGGGACGGCAGATCCTCGAGTCTCATGCTAATGCAGGGTCTGATCGGTGCCTTGCTTGCTCAAGGCAACATCGTCGAAGATTGTGGCCTCATAACAACTCCTGGACTCCAGTTTCTCGTCAGGCATAGCGCAGCCGCGGCAGCAGTGATGGTCACCGCAAGCCACAATCCTCCCGAGTACAATGGATTCAAGGTCATACATTCTGACGGGATAGAACTCGATCCTCGTAGGCAAGCGATGGTTGAGAAATTAGTGGACAGAAACCAGTGGAGGATCAACCGGCACCCCGGACAAAAGCTTACGCGAGCGCACCCCTTGGAGCCATACTTTGCTCAACTGGAAACCCTCGTAAAGAACCGACACGTCGCGAGGAGTTACCGGATCGTGGTAGACGTGGGAAATGGTGTAGCCGCACTCACCACTCCCGTACTGCTTCGAAGGGTGGGTTGCCACGTGGTCACGTTGAATGATAATATCGATGGCAGGTTTTCCGGGCGACTATCAGAACCTAGACCGGAAAACCTCTCCGCATTAGCAGCTCTTGTAAAGTCGGAGAAGGCAGACTTCGGTGTTGCGCACGACGGTGACGGTGACCGCGCGGTGTTTGTTGACGAGACCGGATTCGTTCATTCCGGCGATCGTAGCCTCGCTCTGATAGAGGATGAGGTGCTGAAGGATAACCGAGGCGGCAAACTTGTCACGCCGGTCAACTCATCCATGGCTCTCTCAGAGATTGCGAAGAAGAGGCATGGAAAGATCGTTCTAACAAGAGTCGGCAGCATAGAGGTTTCGAGGACAATGGTAAGAGAAAAAGCGATACTCGGTGGAGAAGAGAACGGCGGAATCTTCTATTCTCCGCACCATCCAGTCCGCGATGGAACCATGGCGACAATCCTCGTGTTAAACGCCTTAACTGATGCTCGAGTTCCTTTGTCCAAGTTGATGGCACGCCTTCCCCGCTTTTTCATGGTCAAAGAAAAGATTCCTTGTCTTGACAGGGAAAAGGACTCGGCTATGGCAAGGCTCAGGCAGAAGCTCGGCAGGAGAATCTCGAATACTGTTGACGGAGTAAAGGTCGATCTGCCCGGAGGATGGTTGCTTGTTAGACCCAGTGGGACAGAGCCACTAGTCAGAATGTATGTCGAAGCGAGCACCGAGGAAGAATTAGGCGCAATAATCGCCGAGTTCAGACCGCTTGTCTTGGATTCGATCAAACATTAGCGAGTGCTTGTCTACGTCATCCGTAGGATTTAGCCAGTTTCCGGATCTCCTGCTCGATAACGTCTAGCTCACTCTGTTTTGATTCGAGCGACACACCGACTATCATACAAAACCAAGTAGCCATCTCCTTTGAGTTCGAGAAGACGAAAACATTGCCGTCGTTGGTTGTGACTGTCCAACCGTTCTCGACTTGTTCGATCTTGAACGCTGCCCGGATACTTCTTACCGTTGCTTGTTTGTCCAACGCATATCCCTGAGCTTCGACGTTCGGCCCTGGGGCCTCTTCAAGAGAAGAGGCGGTTACCCTACATTTGAGACTCGTGTTCCCGCGGTCATCTTTCGATAGCACTCGTGCGGCTGGCAGGCAGTCTCTAATCCATGTTTGTCTTCCTACTTTTTTACCGTAACTGAGTTTAATAGGTGAGTGTTGCCTTGTCTATACGCGTATTTTAGTACCAATTTCCGTAGTTAGAGATAATCTAGACTAACATTCATGTCAACTGTCTCTCAAGTTAGTTCACGCGTTCCGCTCATATTTGACATGTTCAAGTTCGATAGTGTAATAACCTTGTTACCTAAAAAAGGTACTTTCTATCAGGAATAAAGTGAAAATGCTCAAACAAGAACAGCCCACGATAACCGCACAAAGTGGCGCGGAGATAAGTTACGAAGGCAGCGGCGTAGAAAAGCATAGACTCGTTATCGTCTGCGTGCGCGGTAATGTAAGCGTAAGAGAGACGATGAGGTCAATTCTACGAGACTCTCTGGACCCGTCAGGACTCCTTCCGGTCTACCTGTTAGGGCCGACAGCCCCTGAGGATCTCCCGAGCCAAGAGACCGACAAAGTTGCATGGATAACTTTTGTCGACGGAACTTCTTGCACGCATCCTTCTCCCGGAGTTGAGATAATTTCTCCTGACAACCTTCTCGAGGTCAACCTGTTCATAGAGAAAGCGGTTCAAGCCGCCAACAGTCACGTTCTGGTTGGCGACTTTCTTGACAACGTAATAAAAACCGCAGGGTCCCCTGAGAGCTTCTATTCGTTCTTCTGCCAACTCGCATCTAGGGTCAAGATGAGAAAGAGAACGGCAATCCTTGTCATCAAGGAAGACATTCACGATCGCGCAATCGTGGAAATCGTCAAGAGATTCGCCGACGTCGTTGTAGAAGTTCGGGACCGAGAAAACGAAGGGTCGTTGAAAGTCGAAATGAGAACTCTTAACTTCGCCGACAATGTCTACACGTCATGGCGCCCGTTCTCTGAAGCGTTACGCCCCTTAGCAATCAACTGCTAGATTCTTAAGCCAAAACCTAGCAGGCATCGGGCCTGCAACCTTGCACGTTCTCCAGTACAAGCGCGTTGCATCAACAAACACGACGGCGCGCCGTCACGCTGAAAACGGAAAACCCGAGTGGACTGTTGTCGTTTCAGGCAGTCAGAGTAATGGTCGAGGAAGACAAGGTGCGACTTGGCAGTCTCCTCGCGGAGGGTTATGGTTCACGATAATCCTCCGACCCATCATCCCAACTGAAAGCGCGCCAACAATACAATTCCTCGCTGGAAATGGGCTCCTCAACGGCATCAGAGCAGTCACCGGCCTAGCACCTCGAGTCAAATGGCCGAACGACATACTCGTTGACTCGAAAAAACTTGCTGGGATTCTCGTAGAGACCAAAACAAGTAGCGCTCATATCGAATACGCGCTCATTGGGATAGGTCTAAACCTGAATCTTGCTTCCAACCAAATACCCTCAGGGGCAATATCTACCCACATGCTGCTTCTAAGAAAACTCGACCCTAAACACGTTTTGAAAAAAATTCTGCAATCAATCCAGTCAGAATGTGACCAACCATTCAACCCTGAAAGGATCATGGCTCAATGGTGGAAAAACTGTATTCACAGAGACAAACTGGTTACAATAAAAAGAGGCAAGACAAGCCTTAGCGGGCGCAACAGTGCGATAGACAATCAAGGACGCTTAATTCTCGACAAACCTTCGAGAAAGCCAATCCTGGTGTCTGAAGGCAGTCTGCAGCTGTCATCAACTCCCACAACGTGACCCTGCTTTTATACAAGAATTACCTGGCCCGCGACAATCATGAAAATGCCGGAACTAATCAAGGAACTGAGTCAGCTCAAAGATGAGTCGCTGCGTGGCGGAGGCACAGACAAAATCCAACAACAGCACTCCAAAGGAAAACTCACGGCCAGAGAGAGAATAGATACGCTCGTTGACCCTGGAAGCTTCGTAGAAATAGACCGTTACGCCGTCCATCAAACCACCGACTTTGATATGGCGGACAAGAAGATCCTCGGGGACGGTGTCGTAACAGGTCACGCGACAATCCAGGGAAGGAAGGTCTACCTCTTCTCGCATGATTTCACAGTGTTCGGAGGATCTCTAGGCGAAACATTCGCTAGGAAAATAACGAAGGTAATGGATTTGGCGCTGAAAACTGGTTTCCCGGTGATAGGCCTCAACGACTCCGGAGGCGCACGGATCCAGGAAGGCGTCGTAAGTCTGGGAGGATATGCCGAGATCTTCTTCAGAAATGTTCTTGCTTCTGGGGTAATTCCTCAAATTTCAGCAGTCATGGGCCCCTGCGCGGGAGGGGCGGTCTATTCTCCGGCAATGACGGACTTCACTATCATGGTGGACAAGACTAGTTACATGTTCATTACAGGCCCCGATGTCATCAAAGTGGTTCTCAACCAGGACGTGACCTTCGAAGAACTCGGAGGAGCGAGGCTGCACAACACTAGGAGTGGAGTTGCTCACCTTTTTGCTCGCGATGAGGAGGAATGCTTCCAACATATACGGAGACTCCTGAGCTATCTGCCATCGAACAACATGGAAGACCCCCCCGTAGAAAAACCAAGGCCTGCCGCAGGCACGACTGAAGAACTCGACCGGATCTTACCAGACGATCCCGACAAGCCCTACGACATGACCGAGATCATTCGGAGAATCGTCGATGGTGGAGATCTTTTCGAGATACAACCTGACTACGCGAAGAACATTATTGTGGGCTTTGCAAGACTCAACGGTTACTCGATAGGAATCGTCGCAAACCAGCCCAAGATAGGCGCAGGAGTAATCGACATCAACTCATCTGTGAAAGCCGCGCGGTTCGTCAGAACCTGCGACGTGTACAACATCCCGATACTCACATTTGTAGACGTACCAGGATTTCTCCCAGGGATCGACCAAGAGCACGACGGGATAATACGCCATGGCTCTAAGCTGCTATTCGCCTACTGTGAAGCTACAGTTCCAAAACTGACTTTGATAGTCAGAAAGGCTTACGGCGGCGCATACGACGTACTTGGCAGCAAACACATCCGCGCAGACGTGAATTTAGCGTGGCCGTCCGCTGAAATTGCAGTGATGGGTCCCGAAGGAGCGATCAACATCATTTTCAGGGATGAAATCGCTGAGGCTAGTGACAAGGATTCTACGAGACAAAAGCTAGTCGAGGATTACAAGAGAAAGTTTGCCAACCCCTTCGTTGCCGCAGGTCGAGGCTATATTGATGACGTCATCCAGCCGAGAGACACTAGAGAAATCCTCATCAAACATCTCGACTCTATCAGGACAAAAAGGGAAGCGCGTCCCCCGAAAAAGCACGGCAATATACCCCTATAGTTCGGGCAACCCCATGTTCCGGAAGATTCTGATAGCCAACCGTGGAGAGATAGCTGTCAGAATCATTAGAACATGTAAGAGACTCAACATCAAGACCGTCGCAGTCTACTCCGAACCAGACCTAGGATCACTTCACGTAACAATGGCGAACGAGGCCTATCCGATCGGCCCCGGAGAGCCCGTTGAAAGCTACCTAAACATATCTCGCATTGTAAGGGTCGCACAGAAGTCGAAGGCGGAAGCTGTCCACCCCGGATATGGATTTCTGGCCGAAAACGCGGACTTTGCCAAAGCTCTTGAAGAGGCACACATGTCGTTCGTCGGTCCCTCTAGTCGAATTCTGGGAAGGATTGCCAACAAGTTAGAGTCGAAGAAGGAGGCACTGGACGCTGGAATTCAGCCAATACCTGGATCGAAAAATCAAACTACCACCGGCGAAGAGGCCGAAGAAGAAGCGGAAAAGATCGGCTTCCCAGTTCTCCTCAAAGCCGCTTACGGTGGTGGCGGAAGAGGGATGCGTGTCGTTAAGAATCCTAGAGAGATGAAGAAGACTTTTGAGATTGCATCTTCGGAGGCGCGGACTGCTTTCGGCCATCCCGAACTTTATGTCGAAAAATATCTCAACGATCCTAGACACATCGAAGTCCAAGTTATTGCGGGCCGCCGAGGACGGATCGTGCATCTAGGAGAGAGGGAATGCTCGCTCCAGAGAAGACACCAGAAAATCCTCGAGGAAACGCCATCCCCGGCATTGACACCCAAGACGAGAGAGGAACTGGCAAAAAAAGCAGTCAAGCTTGCCAAAGCAAGCAAGTACGAAAATGCGGGAACTTTCGAATTTGTGAGGTCTAGAACAGGTGAATTCTATTATCTTGAGACGAACAAGAGGATTCAGGTCGAGCATCTGATAACGGAGATGGTTACAGGTGTCGACATTGTCGAAGAACAGCTGAGGATAGCTAGCGGGGACAGTTTCGACCTTTCACAGAACGAGATAGCTTTCACGGGGACCGCCATGAACTGTAGAATAAACGCGGAAGACCCAGAAAATCAGTTCATACCATCCCCTGGACACATCGCCAAGTTCATTCCACCAGCGGGACCAGGCGTTAGGGTCGATACAGGGCTCTATGATGGTGCCGTGGTCCCCCAATACTATGATTCGCTCGTGGCGAAGATCGCAACTCAAGGACGCAGCCGGATCGAAGCCATCGATAGAATGAAAATCGCGCTTGCGGAGACTGTAATTGACGGAGTCAAAACGACCCTTCCGCTTCAACAGAACCTAATCGAAGCCCCCGAGTTCGTGAAGGGACACTTCGGTACGCAGTGGCTCGACAAGTTTCAGGCTAGATTGCACTACAAATCGCCACCGTCGGAAGACGAAGCTGCGCTGATATTCCTCGCATTAACCGCCAGGAAGTTCGACACAGTCAAGCCAACAGAACGACAGGGGTTCGGGAACAAGTGGAGAGTAACCCCTCCCGCCGAATCACTTCGACCGGCGCTCTTTGTAGAGGTCTGAGACCGACTCTTGCCACACCTGAACATAGATCGCACAATTATGACTGTAGAACAAGTCGAGAGATCAGGTTCCATTGTAAAAGTGAAGGTCAACGGTAGGCTCGTGACCGTTGAGGTGCTCAGCGAGTCTACTGGTGGGAGGGACGCTTTCGTCGGGAAAGTCGGAAACCGCGTGTACGCAGTCGAGCGAGCCAGCTTGGTTGAGCATGATGTACAGGCGGTACTGATAAACCGTAGACACTTTAGCGTCAGACTAGAAAGAAAAGATCTTAGGGATCGACCACGGGACGTACAGCCAATTGACGAGGGACCATTTCTAGTGACGGCTCCGATGAGTGGAAGAATCACGTCTGTGAATAAGCAAGCCGGCGCCAATGTCGAATCCTCGGAGTCCGTGTTGGTTCTTGAAGCGATGAAGATGGAGAACGATGTAGCTTCTCCAAGGAAAGGTGTAGTCCGAGAGGTCTACATACGACCGGGAGCGCTCGTCAAGGCCGGAGATAAGCTGCTGCTTATCGACTAACCATTCCTATGACATTCCAACCTGGGTGAGATTTGATCCAATTCAACGTGGGACCTTAGTCTCTTTGAAGACTAGACTGCAACTTCTGATAAAAGTCGAGAGACTCTGGATTTACCAAGACGGCACGGTTTGTCACCGGCCTATTATTCAGTATGTTCGATACAGCCACTTCCACCTTTTTCATATTGAACGTATAGGGAATATCCGGGACTTCCAATATTAGTGCGGGAACGTGTTTTGGTGAGGCTTCCTCTCGCAATGCCTTCCGAATCTTCTCTCTCAGCGCTTCTGTAACATGCTGATTCTGGACTGGTTTGACGAAGAGTATGATTCGTTGGTCGTCTTTCCAGTTTTGACCAATTGCGAGGCTGTCTTCGATCTCAGGTATCTTCTCGACCACGTTGTAAATCTCTGAGGTGCCGATTCGGACGCCTGAGGCTTTGATGACCGCGTCTGAACGACCGTAGAACGTGATTCCGCCAGTATTGCTGTGGAAAACAACAAAGTCGCCGTGCCTCCAGACATTCTTTCCTACCGATTGATAGTAGCCGAAGTATGCTTCCTTGTACCTTTCGTTTTGAGGATCATTCCAGAAGTATAGTGGCATTGAAGGAGCTGGAGCCTCGCAGACAAGCTCTCCCATCTGATCCCTTACAGAATTGCCGTTTTCATCGTAAGCTTTGATCTTCATTCCAAGCCCAGGAGCCTGAAGCTCACCGGCGTGGACGGGAAGAATGGGAACTCCACCTGCAAAACAGCCATTGATGTCAGTTCCGCCGGAGATAGAGTTGAGATGCAAGTCGTCCTTGACCTCACGGTACACCCATTCGAACCCATCTGACGACAGGGGTGAGCCAGTTTGAGAGATTTCCCGCAATGATGACAAGTCGTGGACGGTGCCTGGTCTGACCCCGAGACTTTTGAGATAGTTGATGTAGCTAGCGCTACACCCGAATACTGTTACCTTCTCATCTTGCACGACTCTCCACATAGTTTTCCAGTCCGGATGGTTTGGATTGCCGTCGTACAATACAACAGAGGCTCCCGTAGCAAGGCAGGACATTAGCCAGTTCCACATCATCCAGCTTGGAGACGTAATGTAGGTGACTCGATCAGTATTCTTCAAGTCAGCGTGTAAAATGATCTCTTTGAGCTGGTTCGCCAGAAGTCCTGCTGCTCCCTGAACCATGCACTTCGGCTTGCCTGTTGTTCCCGAAGAAAACATGATGTACACTGGATGATCCGCGGGGAGTTGTTCGAACCTAATGTCTGACTCTTTTTCTTGGCGCACTAGTTCATCAAAGTCAAGAGAATTCGGAATGCGGCCGGTTCGTGTTCCCTCTTGGCGGACGATGATTGTCTTCTCAATGGATGGGACTTTGGAAAGTTTCTCGACGTTGGAGAGAATATCGAAAGTTCGCCCCTTGTACTGGTATCCATCAACTGCAAACAACAGTTTTGGCGTTATCTGTCCTATCCTGTCGAGTGCTGCACCTGGGCCTATCTCTGCACCACAACATCCCCAAAGCGCGCCGATACTGGTCGTCGCCAGCATTGCCACTGTGGCCTCTGGGATGTTAGACATGTAGCCTACTACTCGATCCCCGGCCCGGACGCCCATCCTTCTCATGGAACGTGCAAGGCCTGCTACCTTCGAGAACAGTTCAGCATGAGTTAGCTGGGACCTGTCTCCACGTTCAGACCTTGAGATCAGAGCGGCTTTCGCGTCTCTATGTCTGAGGAGATTATCGGCGAAATTGAGTCTCGCTCCAGGAAACCACTTTGCGCCAGGAAACTTGACGAGGTCGTCGACCACCTTATCGTAAGGCCGAGAGGCGATGATTCCTGTGTACTCCCAAATCGCGGACCAGAAATCTGAGACTTTCTCAATAGACCAGTTGTATAATTCAGAATATTGTTTGAATTTCAGACCATGCTTCTTGTTGACGAACTCGACAAACCGGGTTATGTTTGAGTCTCTAATCTGTTTCTGTGAAGGTGTCCACAGAGTGGTAGGCCCGTCTGGTCCGTCCTGCTTGTTCACATGACGCTTCTTGGATCGGTGATTGATAACCGCTTGGTCGAATGAGGCGACCTTAGGAGATCGGACACTTTAGAATGTCTTGCTCGCTTCAATCAACCAGGCTGAGCAGATGCGAAAAAATTGCATTCGAGATGGAGAGCTTATAGCCTTTCAGCGCTCGCAAGTCAGAACCAGCTTGACAGTACTAGACGTTCGATTGTTGTCGGATGGTTACTTCACTCTGGACAAGAGCTTCCTGGTCTTCGGGAAATATCAAGGAGTAAAGTACAAGGCCGCGCTTAAACCTCTCTTGGTTCAGACCGAGAAAGAAAAAATAATCATTGACACGGGTGTAGGGACGCTCCCTGCGAAATACAAAGGTTTCCACGAGGTCATAAGAGGCAGGGATGAACAGCTCAGATTGTCGCTCAAGCAGGCTGGAGTGGAGCCTGACGAAGTTACTCTAGTCATCAATACTCACCTTCATTTTGATCACTGTGGGAACAATGCATTGTTTCCCAGTTCTAAGTTTCTAGTTCAAACGGATGAGGTTCGTTACGCGTATTTTCCGGACAGATTCATGAGAGTTAGCTATCTTCGCGAGTTTTTCGACACTGGAGGGGAGTTCTTGCCTGTCCGTGGAAGGTATACGGTCGAGGATGGAGTCGATCTTCTTCCTACGCCGGGACACACGATCGGGCATCAGTCAGTCCTAGTGAGGTGGAAGGGTCGTAATGTGGTCTATGCGGGAGACGCGGCTCCTCTACCGGAGAACATTGAACGGAGAAACATAACGGGGATGATTTACAATGGTGCGCAAGCCCTTGAGTCCATTGACGCTCTTCGGAGAATCGAAAACCCTCTATTCATCTATAGCCATGACAATGAGCAATTGAAACTTGGGACATGATGCTAACGAAGACCTTTCCGTACTCCAGTCCGATATGCAACCCAGTATGGATCAATTCTGTGCCTTACTAACGGTTTAATTTTTCCGTGCTTACTGAGAACACGGTTTCTCCCTTTAGACGAGAGTCTGCCGATAACTGCAGCTTTGACGCCGTTCTTGCTTAGTGCCAGTAAGACTCGACTAGTCGCTTCGGGTCTTGCACAAATTAAAAGGCTGCCTTGTCCGAGCGAGATGTAGGGATCGAGTCGAAATAGTTTGCAGACTTCCCGGACCTCGTCGAAGACAGGGATCGAATCTGCTTCGATTACTGCTTTCAAATCCGAGGCGCTCGCGACATCCAAGACAGCTGAGAATATACCTCCCTCAGTGACGTCATGCATGGCAGTCACACTCGTTCTCAAGCCGACTGATCGGGCAACAAGTGCGTCTCTCACGGTCGTTACGTCTTTCACTAATGCTGCGGCCCGTTCAGCTGTTTTTCTTCCTACATGTTTAGCCACGGTTCCGTGGAAAACTCTGCCTAAGACTGCTGCTGTTTCTAGCGCTGCGCTTTTGGTAACTATCAGATTGTCGCCGCTCCTAGCCATTGCTGAAGTAACGTACCCATCTTTTGGGCCGAGTGACAGTATCGTTCCAGCACCTACAATGGTGTAATCAATCCCCTCAAACCGGCCGGTATGACCGCCGAGAATCGAGATTCTCAAGTCCAAACAGGATCTATGAATTGCCCTCCAGTATCGTTCCAGTTCCAGATCAGACATCGAAGGCGGGAGGTTCAGATTGAAGAAAGCGTACTGGGGGGCTAAGCCGCTGGTTGCAACATCCGACGCAATTGCGTTGACACTGAGGAAACCTGAGTCTGCTGGCCCGAGACGTGGAACATAAGAAAGAGGATCTGAACTTCCGATAAGTACATGATTACGTTGGAATCTGACAACACTCACGTCAACTCCGGGCTGCGGACCAAAAATTATAGAGTGCCTCTTCATGCCATACTCATGAAAGACTGTTCGAGCTAATACTTCGAAACTAGGCTTCCCAAGAGGCATCAGTTTAGAAGCCCCTCAAGGAATCTGGTCTTCTAACTAAAGAACTGAATCTTGAAAGCTCGACGAGCTGCAACAACCAATGCCAGTGCTATTGGGATCCAAACGAGATCGAGAAGAGTTCCAAAATCGAAAGCTGCCAAATATAATCCTCCAGCCAAACCTGACGATCCACACGGAGACGTTGTGCAGTAAAACGCTGTAAAGGAATAGACTGGCCAATCTATAAGAAAGAACACTACTGACTCGAAGACAGTCGCAATGACCATTCCTAACACTACCAAACGAACTGTTTTGGCCCGAAATCGATTGATAATTAATGCCTCCGGAGCCCTTGCAAGAATAATTCCTGGGACATAGGTCAATGCGAACGCCCCGGGAACTAGGCCAAATAGGAATATGCCGGCAGCTTCACCAACACCCGAGCCGATCGCAGTCGACCAGAAACTGATACGGCGAGAAAACAAAACAGCAATGGCCATGTAGAATGCTGGAGCCACAGTTATTTCATAAAGAGGGGGCGGCAGTGGGTAACCCAGGAGGAGAATGTTCGATAGAAGGGTACCTACGGCGACAAGAGCCGAAAACGCTGCGATCTGTGCGAGACTTATTGTGGGGATCTCTCGACGACTCTTCGAGACGAGAGATTTGGTTTCGGAAAGCTCTCTATTCTGTGCTGGGATCACGTTTCGGTTGGACATTTTTTGACTTCCCGACGAGGGTTTCGTAAGCTTAGTTGGCTGAGAATTAGGTCCCGTTGTTTCCTTCGCCGGCATTACCCGGATCAGGTTCAAAGGGTCGATGGCGATGAAGCCATCCTCTCAGCCAGGTTTACCCTAGCTCCCCGTCAAATTCGATGAGTCAGCTGTCTCGTATTTAAGCGCTGACTACGCGGTCTCTTTGAAAAAGTACCTGGGCCATTGGGGCCATGCAGAGTCTTGAACACTGGGGCTGAAATCGACCTCTAGCTCCATGCCTATCTTCAAAGATTCCAGCCTTGAAGTTCTGATAATGCTTGGTAGGTTTACTCCCTCTGGCATCGCTACAATCCCGACGGTGTAGGGTGCCATATGTTTGAACTGTGGTGGCGAGACGTGGACGATGGTGTAAGTGATAAGCTTCCCGTGCTGCGAGAGTTGCACCCATTCCACCTGTGTAGACCGACAGTTTGGACAAATGCTTCTAGGTGGAACCATGACGTGCCGGCAGCGAACACACCGTACAGCCATGAGCTTGCGTTGTAGACAGAATTTGTAGAATTCCTCGATTGTTGGAGGAGGGAGTTCGCTCAGGCCTCTATCCGCTCCTCAGGATGTGTACGACAGCAGTAGCGCCTGATCCGCCTAGATTATGCGCGAGACCGATTTCGGCTCCGTCGACCTGTCTTCGGTCAGCTTGACCTGTCAGCTGCAGGTAGAGTTCATGGATTTGGGCTGTGCCTGTCGCTCCGACAGGGTGACCCTTCGACTTCAATCCTCCACTTGTGTTAACTGGCATGGTACCGTTAAGTGCGGTCGCGCCGCTCTCCACGTACTTTCCTCCCTGCCCGGGTCGGCAAAACCCTAGATCCTCGTAGCCAATAATCTCTGCAATGGTGAAGCAGTCGTGCAATTCTGCCACATTCAGATCTTTTGGCCTGACATCAGCCATCCTGTATGCCTCTTGGGCTGCTGTTTTTGCGGCCTTCACAGTGGTGAGGCTCTCACGTTCATGGAGGCAAAAAGTGTCCTGGGCTTGTCCGGATCCCATTATGTGTACGTAGTTGTCCGTCAGTTTCTTGGCCAATTTCGGCTTTGTTAGGATGACGCAACTTGCTCCGTCAGTTATGAGTGAGCAGTCGTACAATTTCAAAGGCCAGGAAACGACTCTTGACTTCAGAACCTCGTCCAGGCTTACCTCTTTCTGCATGTGCGCCATTGGATTTAGCGCTCCGTTCTTGTGATTCTTCATCGCCACAGCCGCCATCTGTTCCTCGGTCGTTCCATACTCGTGCATGTGAGCTGTGGCCATCAACGCGAAGAGGCCTGGGAAAGTCATTCCGTTCCACTGCTCGAACGGATAGTCCGACGCGGAGGCCAGTATTCCCGTGACCGCGGGCGTCGGTTGGTTTGTCATCTTCTCGACGCCTCCAACGAGAACGATATCGTACAATCCGGACATTATTGCCATGATTCCTGCTCTGAGAGCTGATCCCGAGGAAGCGCAAGCATTCTCGACTCTCATTGCCGGCGCCGGAAACAATCCGGCCCAGCTTGCAGCTATCGGCGCAGTGTGAGCCTGGTGTTCGTATGCCTCGCTCATCTGCCCTATCAGGGCCAACTTGATGTCCTTGGCTGGATCGAGCTTTTCCACTCGATTGAACGCGTTGAGAGCCGCTTCTGCGAACAATTCGCGCGCGTAGAGTCCCTCTCTTCTACCAAATTTCGAGAGACCTGCCGTTACTATTGTCGCTAGAGGCTTTGCGGGCAACCTTTCCATTCACAATGTTTCTTGCGCTGTATATGACTTCGTTGTCGGACGAACTAGCTCAAAATTCAGTCGCAGAAATTTTCACGCGAGGCTTGTGAAAAACCGTTAGTAGATTCCAGAGAAAAATTGGGATAAACGTCTCAGCTCCAGCAGATATTGTAGGGAGATTCGCTCCGGACGAACCCGAGGGCCTATTCGGAATTTGACCTTGGCCATCGTCGCGCATAGCTTTGAGCAACCCAGCAACCTTACCTGAAGCGAAGCGTCTCGGGACATCATCTAGGGAGCGCCCCCTAATTCGGGTATTGTGCAAACCCGGTTCAATTCCTTTTACTCTGCGTTCGATTAGCCGATGTCGACCACTCGTTTAGCGATCTGAAGGGAGTTCTAGCTCACAACACGATTCTCGTGTGGACAGTCCAATATACGAAACACTCTTAACCTTCTCTAAGGAAAAACGTCAAATCCACACTACTGTATTTATGGAAAAAGGTAGGTCCAAGTGCAAGACGCGTCAAGAATAGATGAGAACCTCCATCGAATCCTCAAGGATCACGGTCTGACAGAGTACGAGATCAAAACCTACCTGAAACTTGTCTTCGATGGACCTGCCACCCCCTACGAGATCAGCGAGTCCGTAAAAATCCCGTACGCGAGAGTTTACGGGACTCTGGAAGGCCTCGAGAAACGGAAATGGATCAGGGCCCGTCCTGGAAGGCCGGTGATCTACGAATCGAATCCACCGCGGTCAGTCGCCGAACTCGAAGTTGAACAGAAACAGTCTGAGATGGAAGCTTTCACGAACCTGATGCGCAGAGATCTACAAGCGATCTATGAACGCAGGGAGGTTGTAAAACATATCAGCCTTTGGGTCATTCATGGAGGAGATAAGATAGCGGACAAACAGGCCGAGCTCATTAGTAGCGCAAAGACCCGGGCCTATCTGCAACTTGCCTCAATCATTCCACAGGACGTAGAGGATCTAAAGAATCCGATAAAGGCTGCGCGTGAGCGAGGCGTCTCAGTTAAGATCGTTTCATTTGTCCATCCCAAGTTTGTCGACATGAAGAGCCTCACGGTTCTTTCCGACGAGGCAGAAGTTGGCGTGATACAGGAGCCGAGCGAAGAATCGCCCCGGCCAATGAACGTTTGCGCGGTCGACGGCCGCGATGCAATAATCACTTACCTGTGGAACATTGACAATCCGTCCGAGATCGGTTCTAGAATAGCTTTCAGATTAGCCGACGAAGAATTTGCCGGTGTAATGGACAGATATTTTGAATACTATTGGCTCAAGGCACGGAGAATCTAGAAAGGCAGTAGACAGGTTTCCTAGGGTTGGGAGTGATGAGAGACCTTATTGTGTAGGTTGTCTCTGTGGCCCCTGACCTAGTGTCCCCGGCTGTCTCGAGTCAAGCTGCGCCATGATCATCATTAGTTTACGAGTCTCGTCTAGCTTTCTGATCATTCCCTGTAGCTCAGTCTTGTAGAAGTCTCTCTGCTGGTTGTATTCTTGTTCGCCTAGCTCTCCCGACGTATATTTTCCTTGCAATGCAAGGAATCCGGATAAGGTCGTGCCGCTCAGTTGATCCCGAAGATCACGCAAGCTCTTAGCGACTATTTCATTGATCTGAGACGCCCTCTCTCCCAAGGCTCTACTGACCTTTCCAATCTCTTCTTTTATCATCGCTGTGCGTTGTCGGAACCCGTTTAGCTCAACAACCACTTTTTCGATACCGAGTTCGCTCATTGCTGATCAGTGAACTGTCACAACCGGTGTACTCGCAACACTTGGGCGCGATGTTACTCTAGGAACGCGATATTGGTAATTGTGGTGGAGCGCTGAGGGTATATTTTGACAGTTATCAAGCGCGGCTGACACTTAAAATGCTCTTTCTTAGCCTGGCAACGTTCTGGGCCACCGATGCCTTCGCGTTGAATACGCTGGAGCCCGCAACGAGGACTCCTGCTCCAGCACTTACTACAAGCGGCGCAGTTTTCTCATCTATTCCTCCATCCACTGCAATCACAACATTACCTCCCTTTTCGCGAAGGATCTGCCTAAGTCTCGTGATCTTCTGTAACTGGCTAGTAATGAATTCCTGGCCTGCGAAGCCGGGATTCACTGTCATCACTTGAACGCAGTCTGCGAGGTCGAGCACCTCTTCAACGGCTGTGACGGGTGTTCCAGGGTTGACCGCAACGCCCGCCTCGAGCTTCAGCTTTTTGATTGACTGCACAGTTCGGTGAAGATTCCTGCACGCCTCTTGGTGTACTATTAGCCTGTCAGCCCCGGCATCGGCAAACTCTTGGAAAAACTTGTCGGGACTCTCGATCATCAAGTGGACATCTATGAAAAGGCCGACAGCATCTCTTAACGCTCTTACAATCCCCGGTCCGAAGGTTATGTTGGGAACAAAGTGTCCGTCCATGACATCAATTTGAATCCCGTCAGCTCCGGCTGACTCTGCCTCCTTGGCTTGGCCCCCCAGTCTCGCGAAGTCGGCACTGAGAATAGATGGTTCTAGCGAGACTCTGGAAATTCTAGGAGTAAATTCGGCCTCCTGCTTGGAGCTAATGTTTGTTCGCATAGATGGACTCAAATTCATTGACCAACTCAGGATTGCCTAGATACGTTGGAACTCGCTGGGAAAGACTTGTAGGTTCAATATCTAAAATGGGCCTTGCACCCGTCGTTGCTCTACCACCAGCCTTTTCCGTGATGAACGCAATAGGATTCGACTCGAACTGAAGTCGATACTTGCCCTGAGGCGCATCCGTTAGCTGAGGGTAAGCGAAGAATCCTCCTTTGCTCAATACCTGGTTGTAATCCCCGACAAACGACCCTCCGTAACGAAGCGAGAGCGCACGTTTCTCAAGCATTTCTACGAACTGCCGGACGTGTTGGACCCACTTGATACGTGACCCTCCTATTCCATAGACTGTGGGGGGTGAAGGAAGCTTTTGCTTCTCCCCGGTGGATAGAAACCTTGCGGATCCCCTTCCCTTCCCTACTGCAAAGAAGGTTCGAACTCCATCTCGTAAAGCGAGTACAAGTTCGAGGTATGGACCATAGAGAAAGTACATTGAAGCCATCAACTCCCGCCCCTTTGCAGGGAGAGGCCTGTCATCATAGACTCCGACAATTGTTCCGACAAGGTTGTCACTCGCTAGATTAGATGAGCCGTCTAACGGGTCTAAGACCACAGAGTATTCGCCTCCGAGGTTTTCAACGACTTTGTCGAGTTCCTCAGACGCGACATATTTGACAAGGCTGCTCCGTTTGAGGTGTTTTACAAAGAGATCGTTGGACCAGAGGTCTACATCCAGCTGCTTTTCTCCATAAATGTTCACGCTTCCCGCAATTCCCGACTTGTCGACAATGCCTGTGGAAACCTCGATACTGAGACGGGCCAACAGGGCCACTAGCTCATACAAACTCCTGCTCTCCGGCAATAGAAGATCTCTCAAAGTTACGTCGAGTTTCATGCCATTATCTTGCTACGATAACATTTGAATTCTCTGTCATGGGTCCGTCCGGCTTCAACAGCTATGAACTCACCGGGACAATGCAGCCGTTTCAGAACTGATCATGTGGAAAGAAAACAAGGACTAGACGCAGAACCCACTATCTTCCGGTTCTACTTCTTGTTCTTCTTTTTCGACTTACCTTGCGTCTCGAATTCACCGATCACAATAACGGGCAGTCTATTACTATAAGACTAGTGGAATACTCGTGTAATTTTTCGGGAAATTATTTTTGGATCTCCGCAAACTAAATGAATTAGTTACGCGGAGATAATTCTTGGAATTGCAAAATTCGGACAATTTTCGCTATACACAATTTAATGTCAATTCAGGATGTGACGATTCCACATTGAAACGGTGAGTTAGCGCTTCTTGCAAGCGACCACCCTCTACTGCTCGGAACTACACAATAGCAGTCATAGAGTCCAGGGGATGGTAATATACACGGTCAAGATCGATCTCACCGGGCATAGATGCCGTCCCGCCAGCAATTATCTGCCCGGTCTACTACTCGCTGCCGGCATAGCGGCAGTGAGCAGAGTCAAAGTTGGGCGCTCATTGGAGAGCTACGCCGTTTACCGCGAAGACGGGCTGAACCTCGCGTTAAGCAAGTCGCTGGTAGCCCGGGGGCTATCCGCACTTACACTAGACGAGTACTGAGGTGCCATGCAAGTAATGCTCGAGTCACGCAGGTCTTGCAACACTGCTTGTCTCAGGACTCTGGTTAGCTTCGCGACGTCTGACTCGTCCATTGAGTCTGGTCCTACAATGATCCTGTGCGGTTCGCTGAAACTCTCTCTTCGCAGCACTTCGTCCGGATTGTAGCCGAAGCTTGTAACGAGCTGCTTCAATAGATCCAGTTTGGTAGCCTGTGCTCTGGGCGTGATTGCGAGGTCTGCCTTACGATAGAGGTTGCGATGGAACTCTTCACCGGTTGACTTGACGTCGTTGTAGAGTTTGTTCTTGTGACCGAACCAGAATTCTACGTATTCTGGATTTACGCCTAGAGCTGAGAGTCTGGTTCGGAAGTAGTACCGGCAGCTGTGGACGCAGAGCTCGTGTCGTCTCTTGGTTAGGTTCGGATATCCGCACTCCTGGCAATCAGGGCCATGTCGTCTATGGATCCGCCAGCTTGGACAACGTTTGATTATGCCTGCGCGGATGTAGAGCGAGTTGACCACGTGCCAGATCTCGCCAGAGGTGACGGGCTGTGCTTGATGGGTTGCGCTTCCTATGTTTCGTATGAGAGGGCTGTTGTCTCGGAGGGTCTCTGGGGGGAAGAACCTGTTGCCGCGTTGGCGGTCTGCCAGGTAGGCTTTGAGGAGGTCGACGGCTTCTGCTGGTAGAAAGGTCCAGTGGCCTTGGGTGTCCCAGCCTCTTCCTTTGAGGATCTGGGGTTCGACTCTGACCAGAACCGGTATGATGTTCTGTTCCAAGTCGTGTTTGACATGCCTGTACTCGAGTTTTGCTAGTGTTGCCGCTCTGAAGCCTCCTAGGGCGAGCAATACGATGATCACCTTTCCCCTCAGGTCGGCCATGGCCAGGACTCGCTGCAGTTCTTCCGGACTCGGAGACCGGTCCGGGTAGACGACTGTCCGGGGATACCGTGGAAGATCCAGGCGTAGCTTGTTCGCTGCATAGAGGGCTTTGACTCCCTTGACATGGTTGGCTCTGGTGCCTGGCGCCAGAGTGTTCGTGTCTTGCAGGTGTCCCATGAAATCGTCGACTAGCTGCGCGTGTTTGACCAGCATCTTGGACAGGGGGTCGCCGTCTGGTCCCCAGCACTCGAACAGGATCTTGTCAGGCTCGCTATTGATCCATTTTGCGAACCGCCAGATTCCGTAGACGTACTGGTAGGCTGTGTGGGGACTGCCGGTCGTGTGACGTTTCAAGTGACGTATCAGCTGAAGCACGGTCTTGTTGCGGAGGCTGAAGTCGATCAATACTGGGAACTTGGTACGGAAGGCTTGTTCCAGGAACTCTTTGATGCCACGTTCATAGTCCAATTGTTGACTAAGCATTGTGGTGTTTCCACCCTTTCGAGGGTCCTGACGTCTGAACTACTATAAACGCTTTTACACTCATACACCGGTGTGTCGGAACCGAGACGGCGTGCGATTAGGACAACCTCCGCAGCTCGATGATCGTGGCTCTGTGAATCGTCACGCCGGAGGCCCGGGGCTTATTCCCCTCTTCGCCTGGAATGGCGAAGGTCTCCCAGGTTAGCGTGATCACCTGGTTGTCCAGGTAGGCGACTCTACCCGTGGTGTCGAGGACTGGCGCTTCACGAAAGCACCTTGGATCTTTGTTGACGAATAATACGTGATCCCAATATTTGATTGCAACCAAGTCTCCGACGTGGACCCGGGTCTCTGCTGACATGGACTCCTTCAGTGCTGTCCCGCCTGACCCATTTTTCTGCATAGAATACAGCTGGTGCCATCGTGTGCTGGCCTTTCCCTGCTGGAAGATCTCAGATGCCCGACGAGATCCAAAAGATCGAGAATTGTCTTGGCTAAGACAGGCCTCTCACGGTGGCAGAGTAGCAGATGCTCTTTGAGTGTCCGAGCGTCGTAGTCCTGCTTGTTGCAGACGGGACACTGACCTTTCATCTTGTCCGAACCTCTAGGTCGACCAGCTTCGATGGCGTAGCGGGCCGTTTCGCCATGGCGAGTACACTGGACCGCGATCGTTCCAATTCTGTTATCGGTTCGACGATCAAGCGGGCATGCGCATCCAGGTAATGCAGCGTGTGAAAACTGGCACAGCTGGTCCTAACGTATCGCTCCCCAGGCTCTATCTCCAACTCGCAGACGTGGCACTGTTGGTACCGAGAACCCTGATTGATTCGCACTTTCATTTCTCGGGTTCCTTGATTCGCTCGGGAGAGGTGGCATCGAAGCAGGCTTGGCAGACTAGGAATTCGTGATGGTGATCAGGGCGGCGTGGCCCCTCTCTCTCGCATAATGCACAGGACCCTAACTCGACAAAGGGAGGTTCCACCTTGGGCAGAGCTCCGCCGTGACCCGTTTTCGAGTGAGAAAACACGATGTCACCTGAGCCGGGACCAGTCCCAAACTCGTCCGCTGGCTTGGAGGATAGCCCAAAGTCGGAGTTTGGGGAATCGGTGAGTCCGGATCCTCCAAGTGGGCGATCTTTGGGCTGGCCTGTCATCGTGTTTTCTTCCCTCAAAACATGCCCTTCGTCTAGGAGCTGCCAGCCCCTCTCCTGGGCCCAGCTGTCGACGGTGACCTGCTTGGCGTACTCGTCGGCTCTGATGTTCAGCGTCTCGGGGCTGAGCTCTGCGAACCTGAACCTCTGACCCTTCTTCCCAGGCTTGTTGTCAGGATGCTCCTCGACGTAGCCGTCTAGGCAGAGCCGGTCGACGTGGTCGCGGACCCACTGCTCTCCCTTCCGGACTTGGCGACGAACGTTTCGGTGGATCTCCTTGATCGTCAGATATTCGTAGCCGGTTACGGTGCCGAAGCTGTCCTTTTCGCTGGCGTCTGTCAGAACAGCGAGAATCGCGTCCTCCTTGGCAGAGACTCCTGACAAGGATTCGCGGAGACTTGCCTCGGCGAGTGCTCTGACGATCTCGATGTCCTGGGGCTCTGCTACGACGGCGACCGTGAGACCCTTCCGGGCTTTCCTTCTCTGTTCCTGGTAGAGCCAGGCGACGACGTTGATGCTAGACATCAGCTTCGGGAAGTCCCGACGGCTCTCAATGCTGCTGCTCGGGTACTCTGCCTTGATCAGATGAGCATAGGGATTCGCAACCTCGTAGGGTTTGAGGCCTTGCAGAAGATCCAGAAGCGCCTTTGTCCTAGGCTCTTCCGAGTAGTCCTCTGACGGGTCCTCGAATCCATCCGCCTCGTAGTCTAGGACCCTGTTGGTCTGTTCGGCGCTCTCGTCGATCTGCATAGGAATTATCCGGTTCTCGAACTCGGGATCCTGCATCGATGCGAGCGTTGTCGTGGTGATTACGCTGGGCGTGCCGACGACTTCGATCTCCACCGGCTCTCCGTTGATCACCGTGCCGAGTCGCAGACGACCCTCGCTGATCAGCAGCTTTGGCGATTGGGAGTTTGTGATGCCTCTCAGCTCGTCGATGAACAGAATCTTGCCTGAGAGGTCGATTCTCCGGGGCTGTTCACGCCAAGCCTTGAGCTCAGCTACATATTCCTCGTTGGAGATCTCCTTCCGCATCACGGGTTTCGAAGTGGCCTGTGACTTGGCCATGTTCTCCAGGTAGGCGCCGGTGATCCTGCTGAACTCGATCACCACGCCCATTCTTCGGAATATGTCGAGGACCCGGTTGACGATCCTTGACTTGCCCGCGCCGGTGACGCCCTTGACGACCGCGGAAAGGGGCCCCTTGGTGAAGGCCGACAGGCAAACGAGGAACAGCAGCACTTTGTTCGTGTCTTCGCCGGCGATCTTTCGGTCGAGATACTCCGTCTGAATTCGTTGCAGAAGATTCGGGTCCTTAGAGTCGAGCATCTAGCATCCTTCCAGTTCTTTCGCGTCGACGATCTGGAGGTCCAGCAGCCAGCTGCGAGTCGCGGGGTCGAAGCTGAATGGTGCAACTCCCTCTCGCTTCAGCGCTCGCCTGTTGATCCGTTTGATGCAGCGCAGGACCTTTTTCGGATACGCGTTCATCCTGAGAGCGAGCTCTGTCGTGGCCCTCTGCGACTTCTCCAGGAACTTCCGCATCAGGTCGCGCTCGAACTCTTCGCGGACGTAGGGGCCGATGACGATACTTGGCTGCCGCGCCTTCAGAATCACGGCCATGTTCCGCGCCAGACCGCCTAGGACCCGGACCTCTGCTCTCAGCGAGCGGATCTCGGAGAGGATCGGAGCTGTCGCATCCAATACGCGTCTCCGGCGCGTCCCCTTGCTTCCGCGTCGAGTCTTAGCCAAGAGCGATCTCTCCATGCGGTTTGGCAAAGAACCGGGGTCTTTTGCTAGCAGAAGCTGAGAGGACGCCCGCGTCGTCTCCGACTCCCGCGAACTGTGGTCGCTCGCAACCGCGAATTTTCATAGTCTAAGTGTCTCCGAGTTTTTCGGGCGGTCGGGAATGTGTTTCAAGAAACAGTGCTGGCGGTGATTGTCGCGGCCGAGTTCCGAACCAAGCGTAGACTTGATAGTTGGAGGAACCGTAAGTGCCCCTCGTGATTCTAGGCCTGAAACTTCGCCCGAAACAACTACACGCTCTAGGCGGGTGTTCCACTAGTACAGCCTCCTCCTGCAAGGATAGACGTGTCCAGTCCTCGAGCACTCCGGTCCTAGAAGTCGACCGTTAACGATCCGGGCCCGTTGTAGAGGCGAGAACCCGCAACACTCGCACGTCAGAGGCCCGTACCCGTATTTGGCTAGGATCTCTCGCGCCTGCATCTGGGCTTGACGGAGCCTGGCCTCACGCAATCGTTCGCGAAGCCTCTGGATCGAAGGAATCAAGTCTTGCCCCTGTCCGGTCCTGGTCCATGACTGAACCAGCAGTGGTAACGATGATTCTCGAAGCCGAGCGGGCTCAGCTCGTCAAAGTTCTCACCACAGTATGGACAGGTCTGTGCGATGACCGTTAGCGTTTTATCCGAGGATTGTCTAACAGTCATTTCTGACCTCTTCCCTGTTCGCGGGACTTGGCGGTGTCCAGCTGGTCGAAGGAATTGCCACAGTACGGCCAGAGGCAACAGCAAAATTCTTTAGCGGGGCCGGGCCTATGCGTGGCTGACCACCTCTTCTTCCTGTTCGGCTCTTGGCGGGGTCGAAACCTGAAGATGGTCACGGGGCGTGGGATCCTCTTCCCCGCCCTGAATCATTCTAACAGTAGACCATGCTATGGCCTCCATTCGTTGTACCGCGTGCAGCCCTAGTACTGTCATCGGAGTGTGGGCTGTCCCGCCAATTGTTTTGCAGGCGGCTTTGTTTGCTGTGTAGTAGTGAGCTCTGTATGATTCGAATCCTCTTCGATCTCCTCAAAGGACACGGAGCCACCGCCGATGAGATCTGCAACGGCCCTGTTTTTCGCGGCCGTCATGGCCGGATCTCTCCGTCGGACCTTTGGGCCGAGGTGACGGGCTGCGGTGCCTCGATGGCTCTGCCTGTTTCGTTGCCGTTGGTGATGAAAACACGACGTCGCACATCGCCTCCAGTGGTTCGGACCCTGAAACTCCTGTACCGCGGGTCCTGCAACGCTAGCATCCCCAAGTAGCGGCGGGCACGGTGTTCGGTCACCTTGTTGGCGTCGATCTCGACAACGTGCCGTGGCGGGATCTTCTTTACCACGGCTCTGAACTCGTCAAAGTATTCGCCTGGTCTGGACCGGCTAGGCAGTTTGATCTCTGGAAAGGTGCCGAGAAGAAGGCTGGTTTTGCTTCGTTTCATTTTCCTCATCAATATATACGAGAAGGGGTCGGGGGACTCTTTCGGTCACGCATGATCATTCCGTTCTCCAGTTTTGCGACGAACCTTGAGGTAGAGGGTACGTGCAACAAGTTTGCAAGGGCAGGCTTCAAGGTTGAACGACCACTGGCTCAGGGAACCCAGGGCTTCTGCAAAGTGACTCTTGACGCTGACCGCCAGCTGCGCCTACAGATCTACGGGACTCGACGGGTCCTGATCTACGCCCACGGACCCGAAGACGAGGCGACGGCCAAAAAGTTGCTCAAGCGCTACGCGGTCACAGTCGACAATGCGCCGCTGAGCTTTGAGGACTACAAGGTCTATCCTGACAAGAAACAGGCTGCTGAGGATCTGATGGCGCTCTGCCAGATACTGCTCGTTGACAACCTGAACCTGGAAGTCGCGCTGGGTCTACTCGCCAGAGACCTCTCAGACGGTTCAGACAGGAGAGTGATGACAGAGTACGCGAAATCTCTTCATGATCTCACGAGGACGCTGTTCCGGTTGCGTCAACAGGACCCGTTGGCGCCAATATCCCCCGCCGTGATCGAGAGTCTTGATCCTCAGAACAAAAGGGCAGACTGGATTCGTACTAATAGTCTGCCGGTTCCAACTGGAGCCTTCACCCAGGCGCTGCGAACGGCAGCCGCCACTCTCAGAGATCTCAGCCAGGACCCGACCGGCGTTTCAGAACAGTTGCGGACCCAGCCTGTCCACGACTTTACAGGGGTCTTCCGACGTGACGCTCTCCAGAGTTTTCAAAAGCTTGCCAAACACAGCGTGGCCGAAGGGTGATCTCGGATGCCAAGTATCGTAAAGCCTCTCGAAAGCTTCGATGGCCGAATCATTGGACTGAGACAAGTTTCAGTCGGCCCTTTCATAACTCAGCCTTACACTGAGATCATGATAACGCGGGGCGTCGATTTCGCGGACGAACTCTACATACTTGACCAGCCGATCGAGACGGTCCCGCAGGTTTGCATGTTGAAGAGGCACCGGTTCGACAGGCACCATTCACGCATTCTGAGAATCGTGGAACACATTGACCACCTAAGCAAGTCAAACTAGATCCTGTAACCTAGATGCTGCTTTCAACCCCTCGTGACACCCGCATGTTCAAAATCCTCTACTCGCTTTACAGCGTAGCATTCCTACTAGTGCTCTACAAGGTGCCACTTACGATCCAGAGCCGTCGCCCTTGAACTCGGAGTTAAGCCAGCCCGGATAGAATCAGAGTTCTATGCTGTCATGCGAAACTTGCGAGACATCGCAGAAGAGGCCTGGAATGACAAGAAACTTTTCTTCGACAAGCTCGGTTGGAAGCAGAGCTGGCAGGGCGGGCCTTATCGCCGCGCCCTCGACTCTCGACTAGTTCAGCGGGAGTCTGATCTCGATTGCGGGTAGCATGGCAAAATCCCTGGACGAGTTTAGAAGCCTCTGACAGATGTGCCAAGTGGCACTCCGCAGGAGCGTGGCAAGCAGAAACTCTTGGTACGGGACACTAGTCGAGGCTACATCGTGGAAACGATCCAGGAATGAGTCAGGAGAACGTGATTATCAAGGCTTGATAATTGTGCAAGCCAAGCGACACCGGCTAGGACGAAGTTGTTGTGTTCCCAGGCCTGCGGATCACCCGATTCGTCCAGGTATAGAATGTACAAGATCTTGCTTCGGAGTCGCAAACAGAACTCGATAATAAAGGCAGATGCAACCCAGTACGGTTTTTACGCCGTAGCGGACCGCCGAGGCAGCCCTCTGGATCGCACTTAGAATCTTGTAACCTCAGAATGTAAACATTGTGGCTCCCGACCGTCCTAGCGGTTTGGTGAAGCTAAAGATCCAATGCCAACAGAGCCTTGACTAGCTAGGCCTCTGTGATGTGGACCATGGACGACTCTCCGGAGTCCTAGAGGTTGAACAACAGAGAAGCGTGAACGTGAATGGCAAAGTAATGCTGGACAGCCAACGTTTCAGTAGCCTCGTGCCATGTGGCAGAAACTGTTCCGGCGATGGTTGCTAGGACCCGTCTTGCAGAAGCGAGCGTGTTCTCAGCTGGATGATGTAATGGGATGGATGGTCCTTTCTTTTAGCCGACGTTCCGCCCAATCCTTCTCGATCATCGCCTGACGCTTCAGAACGTCCTCTAACTGGTCGGTCATCCAGAGCTGCTCGAGGTCTGGCAGGAACCGTGATAGGACGGCGAGGCTGCTGACGATTCTCGCTAGTAGGCTGCTTCGAAGCTCCGGTTTGCCTGCATTGTTAGAGTCGTGATACATCCTCCAGGCCTCGCGCATGACTAACGTGATCCGGTCGTGGATCTCCTGAAGGAGTTTAGAGTGCATGTCTCGGGATGATTGTGTGATGCAGGCGTTTCCGTCGCGGACTTCAGCGATGGCGCGGCTGACTGTCGACTGGTCAACCTGCAATGATTCGGCGATCTCGACTTGGGTCCAGCCTTTGAGGTGCAGCTGGTAGATCTGTTCGCGACGCTTCTCGACTTCCCGCCGCTTCAACGACTGGCTAGAAGTATGCGAGTTTACGCTCAAGACTCATTCCGTGGAATGCGCATATTCAGCCCAGTCTTCCAGCCGCGAGGTCTTGATGTGCCTGTTTCACGGTTCGGAGGTGTACATGGGGCTGCAACAGTTTCCGGGCCTCAAGCTGGATTCTCGCTATTTTCACTACAAGCGCGAGCCGTGTGCTCGGCCGCGTCCAGGGGAGCATGTCGAGTAGGCGTTCTGACTCGTATACGAGCTGTGTGAATCTTAGATGTCTCGAGGACTCGTCCAGGCTTGACATGGGCGCCATACTATTGTTGTCAGGCTGGATCAGTTCTCAGTTTCTTGTCCATCGCTGGTGCTCGCTACACCAGGTCCAGCCGCGGCTTTCGCGCACAGGTACGGCTGACTCACGGTATCGGGCTCGGATGCTTTGAAGAGCTCGTTCATGCCGGGCACGTTCTTCTTCCTCCATATCGTCAAGGTCGTCGGCGTGTAACCGTCTGTTGTCAGGGTCGTCCTCGGCCCGAATTACCTTCTCTGCGCGAGTGTATGCCTGTTGTGCTGGCGGCGCCGGATAACCGGGCCGACCCCAGAACCCTGTTCGTCGACGCTGGCTCCTCCGACGGTAATTGGGCCGATGAGGAAAATCGTCAGCGTAGATTCCTAGTGCGGCTATGTCGTCGCTGCCGGGCTTGAAGCCTGCCATCGGACCCGCCTCTGTAATCGGGCTTCTCGCGAAATGTTGCACCGTCTCTTCGACTCCGCGTGGAATACCGACTCCCATCTGCCTCGCGAAGTCTATGAATCTCATTCGGTCGTGTCCCATCCTCCCACCGGGGCCGTAGTCGATAACTGTGGCGCCGGGTCCGATGGTTGGTCCGTTCGCGAATGGTGGCCTGTACGCGGCTGCAAGCGTGTTGACGGTGCACATGCTTGACTGACCTCCAGCGGACTCGTGAACGTTGACGGGGAGGCCCATTATCGACATCGGCCGTGACTCTTGGATCCGTCTCGATGCGCCCAGGACTCTACCGACGAGCTCGTTTCGTTCTGCGAGTCTGGCTCTTACTTCTTCCGGCAACGAGGTTGCAGTGATCATTCCTGACCATTCTTGCATCTTCGATCGTTACTAGGCTAGCGTTCGTGATTGAAAACTTTTGTGGCGGATGCGCTGCGTGCAGGTTGGGCGTATCCGAACCGGATCTCGTGTAATCTTCGGGGCGTACTGCGACAATTATTGTCATTCATTCCACAGGTTTAGGTCTGCATGTTCACGTAACGCATTGTACAAGCATTCTTCTAGTATTGTCTTGTCAAAGCCTCCAGCACGACATGAGTCATAGTCGCAGGATTCGCGGTATAGTACACGTGCACTCGCCTCGGAATAATTCTCAGGAGGATTCATTGCGAACGAGCTCCCGTAGACGTGGTAGACGTCGATCTCTTTTCCATTCAGCTGTGCGACTATGTCCCCCTCGTCGTGCTTTTTCGAAAGCGCTACAATCTGCGCGACCGCACGGTCAAACTCTTTCTTGCTGACATGCATTTCTAGCATGCTCCTTGAAAAGTGTTTGAAACCCAGGACTGCTGGAGCACTGCAGAGCCGGCAGATCGTCGTCCGGGGCCACGCCGGCTGTTCTACGCCGCATTTCTGGCACTTCTTCTCGACCACGAGCGGGTCTCCATTGCAGGATCCAATAGGGCCCCTCCTACCGTTCAACTGCTGCTCTTGATCTCCAGCTCGATGGTCTTCATCGTTCTCGGCCGTGTTGGGGGTACGGATCATCCAGGCAGACGATTACTACAAGCATGAGCGTGTGACCGACCCTGACTTTTTCCAGAACGATGATGTCCGGTGACTCGAAAAAGGGGGAGTTTGAGTTTTGTCGTGTTGTCAAGATTGCATGTCAGCCTGATGCTGTACTATAGGCCGCGAACACGGTTTGGAAGGAGACGGATCCAAGGGCCCCGGTCCGCGCGGCGCTGAGTTGCAGTGTCAAGATGGTGCTGGTTGTGCCGGGCGTCAACATCAAACATCCGGTCACGGTTGGTGTGCCGGGACAGGCAGCTGTCCCGAGCTTGCTGGAAAAGTCCCATGTCAAGGTTACACCGTTCGGCAAGCCCGGATTGGTGGTGAGTGATTCGACGCCTGGAGTGGTGCTATCAACGATCCAGATGTTGGTCAGGCCGGTGTTGACAATGCTGATCTGGTGAGTGCGGCTTGTTGTCTGCTGGACATCGCCCCATGTCAGGGCTGTAAGTGTTCCGCCCTTCGTAACGTCGTTGACTGACATGCCTGGGGCGCCGGTGATCGTGACTGTTGATGGTACGATGAAGTTGCTGAGGAAGACCGCGTATGCTCCCGTGGTGATGGTAGCTGCGATTACTGTTGCGAGCAGTATCTTAACGAGTTTCTTCACTGTTTTTTCCACCTTCGATTGGAAGCTTTCCAACAACCATAACCTCGTCCAGCCTCTGCCGGGAGCTTCGCGGGGATACGTCCGCGGTTTTTGCGGAACCTACAAGACCGGGAAGTAGAGGGCTTCCTTACCGCAGCGGCGTTTGGCCAAAAACCCTTTCTTCTGGAGAAAGCTGAGGGCACGGTCCATCTGGTCCGGGCTCAGCTGCAGGACTCTGGCACGATGGAATCGGAGGAGCTCAACCCGGCTGAAAGGGTACAAGTGTTCTAGGAAGAAGAGGTAGAGTTGGACCCGTGGATCCTCGAGGGTTCCCACGAGTCTTGCCAGGGCTCCTAGGAGTCTTTCCGATGAGAGTTTCGCAATGGCCCGGTCGGTCAACCCGCCACCTCCCGAACGGTGCCCGGGACCCGGGCAGCATCATGCTGGAGGCCTATTGTGCCATCCAGTACGTGGGGGCCCTCCTCCGGCAGATTCCATAGAACAACCGTTCCGTCTTCCTGCATGTGCTGGATCAATTTGATCGAGACCTGGCAGGACTCGCAATAGTCTGATGCGCCGCGAGGCACATTCAGGTTGCAACCCCAGCAGACCGTCATTCTTCGAACTCCCAGAACATGGCTCCGCCAGCAGTGTATCCACAGTCATTGCAGCTGAACGATTCCAGTTCTTGATCTAGCTCAAGATGTGTCGAGCCGCATCCTGGACAGGTCGAAATGGGCTTCCAGGACCAGGTTATTGTCGGCGTGCGTATGCTCATTTCAAACACTCCGGTGTATTAGTGTACGCGTGTAGTACAACTTATAAGTGCTTCGGTGTGAGAGTGCAGGAACACCGGAAATGGCACGACTGAACCTCCTCCTGGAGGACGACCTAGCCAAGAAGCTGCGGCTAAGAGCCGTCGAACTGTACGATGGAGAGAAAGGGGCCCTCAGCAGGGCGATATCTGACGCGGTAGAGCTCTGGCTGGAGAAACCTGCTTCAAGGAAGAAATGAGAAAAAGGGGGGATGTGGCATCAGCTGTGTTCCTCCGAAGAAGGATCGGTGGAGCCCTTGTTCTGATCAGTTTCAGCCTTGTCTGGTAGCTTTCTAGTGTAAGTCGTGGTAGCCCGGGGGAGATTCGAACTCCCGTCGATGGGTTTCCTCCCGGAATCTGGTCCAAAGCCCATCATTGACCGGGCCATTTGTCGAGGCCCTTGCTAGTCCACTACACCACCGGGCTACAAGTTTCGCTCCTCGTTCAGGATACCCAATAAAGCCTTCCCAGATCTATTCCTGATCATAGAAGATGTTCCTACGAAAATGCTCCCCCGAAGAGATACGATCTTCAGTAACGCACTCTCGTGAGGCCTTTTGCGACTTCACTGTGTCAGTTGTCCACTAAATTTGGAGATCATGGTGAATGAATTGCAACCCACGCGAACAGGTTAATCGTGTATGCGTCCAGAGGAGCGGGGCACTCTCCCAAGTTGCCAGGCCATCAGATTAACTGGCTGAGCCGTCATTCTAGCTGGCTCGCCGTTTCGAATTTGACAAGATGCGTCCGATGACTCCTATGGCATTTTATTAAGAGCTGAGCAGACAGCGTTATTTCGTATTACTTGGGTAATACAATCAACTGCAGGATGTCTTATCATTGGTCTCATCTTGCTCCAGTCAAGTATGTCGGCAGGAGAGCTTACGGCAGTTCGGCAGCCCATAGGAACTGGACTAAGAGTATACGTCGTCGGCGTCGGGGGTGCGGGGACAAATCTTCTTTCCCACGGAATCGACCGGGGGATGAACCCGAATAACTGTGTCGCCGTAAACAACGATACCGGTCAGCTTGCGTGTTGTGCTGTTCCAAACAAAGTCTATCTCGGGAACCCGGTGTCAGAGAGTGATGCCCAAAGCCTTCAACCAAGACAAGTCGCAAGGTTCCTGCAATCTTCTGCCCAAAGGGTCGCGCCTTTTACTCAGGGTTCGGACTTCACAATATTGGTGGCCGGTCTGGGCGGCGTGATCGGGACTGGGACGGCACCTGTAATCGCCCAGTCTCACAGGACACAAGTCAAACCGGTCGTTGCTATCGTCGCTATTCCCTTCATCCATGAAAGAGAGAGACGATTTCTGGCTGTGCGGGGTCTCAAAAAGATGGTTGAAGCCTGCGACTGCACCATAGTTGTTGACAACGGAATCGAAAGAGAGCCTTTCCAGTCATCTTCTCGCGAGGCCGATGTAACAGCCTCGTCAGCCATGCATACGCTCTCAGAAATCCTATCTGCAGGAGGTCGAGCACTGGGCCAGAAAATTCTCGACGCTCTCTCAATAGGGGATATAGCAACCGTCTGTAGCACCACCTGGACCCACAGGGATACCATCCAGTCGACCGTTTTCAATGCCCTACGGTCTCCATCGGCAAAAATGCCACTCAATCAAACTAGAGGAGCAGTCCTAGTGTACACGGGCCCAACCCCGTTAACCACTACCCAGGCTGCAAAGGCTTACGAAACTATCGTCTCCATGGTCGGCCACAACGTTAGGTTCGTGTTCGGAGGAATAACCAGACCCTCTGAGCCAAGGGTTTCAATCTTCTTATCAGGCTACTCATACGACAATGCCCTGGTAGCGTTCGTGGATTTCATAGAGAACATATACGATCTGGAGTACGGGCAAGATCGATCAACCTTAGCAATACGCTTGGAAATTCCTCTTTTCGAGATGGAAAACTAGCAGGTATGCCCCTCATCGACACAGTTTTTTCAGTCTGTCTCCGAGCCTAATGGGTACTCCCTCTGGCTGGATATCGCCGTTTCTTATCGCTGCAAGTATCGACGGTGTCTCTTTGGAATGAGCTTCTATCACTGTGCAAGCTCTTCCGAGAGTCTCTGGAATGTGCGAGTCACTGCCTCCCGTCCGGGGCAATCCGTGTAGTTTTGCGAACTTTTCCGCCTTTCTCCAGGAAAGCGAATGGAGAAAGCTTGCAGAGTTCACTACTTCGATCGCGTCTGGACGAAGTGACAATCGTTGGGGGGTAATGCTAGATCGCAGCAGATCATAGGGATGCGCGACTATCGCGATTCCACCTGCGGCGTGGATTAGCGTTATAGTCTCTTCTGCGGACAAACCTCGAGGAACCGCCTTTGATACCCCCAAGCCCAAGAGGTGTCCATCACGAGTGGAGACTTCGATTCCAGGAATAATGATCACATCGTCCGAGGTTATTGTCGAAAGGAAATTGTGATCGGTGATCGCTAAACCGTCGAGACCCGCCGCCTTGCAAAGCGAGGTTACCCGTTCCGGCATAGTATGGGCGTCCTTCGAATTGGCAGTATGAACGTGAAGGTCAAGCCGCAGTTTCAAGAAGTGTCCCCGAACGAATCCTTGCCAGCTGTGCGCGCACTTCTTCAGCGGAAACCTTGTGGAACAGTGGTTGGAGTGGCCTAATCTTACTGCCTGATGTTAGAGTTACGTGCCCCGCTCTAGTCCAGTCAGGAGCTTTACCTGAGAACAGGCTTTGAAGAATCTTCGAAGCGCTCTTCGGCATAAAGGGCTGTAGAAGAATTCCAATTGTACTAACTATTTGGAGTACGACTCCAATCGATTGCCCTGCATCTGATGAACGCGTCTTAATCATGTGCCACGGTTCTCTCTCGTTCAGATACCTGTTCCCTTCTCTGGCCAATTGCACGACTTGCTCTAACGATTCCTTCAAATGGAACTGTTCGAGTCTTGTTTTGACTCGCTCGGCAATTTCAGCGACGACCTTCAGAAGAGCTTGATTCTCTTGGAGTGTCGACGTGAACTCGGGGACACGTCCATTGAACCTAGTGTGAGCGAACGCAATCGTCCGATGTACAAAGTTGCCCAGGACATCGTTCAGTTCAGTGTTGATTTTCCGTTCGAACTCTTCCCATGTAAAGTTACTATCTTTTTGTTCTGGCCTCAGACTGATGAGGACGTACCGCCAGTATTCCGCAGACTCAAGCTCCAGAGCCTCGTCTATCCAGATCCCGATTTTTCGACTCTTCGAAAATTTTTGCCCTTCAAACTGAATGTACTCGGTCGAACATACTTGCCAAGGAAGAGAGTAGTTGTCCCCGGAAGCCATCAGCAAAGCAGGAAAAATTATCGTGTGAAACGGAATGTTGTCCTTTCCGATGAAGTGAATGTTATGACTGTCGTTTCGAAGCCAATACTTTTTCCATGCGGCTGGCTTGTTCTGTTTCTCCGCCCATTGTAGCGTTGCCGAGACATATCCTAGCACTGCCTCCATCCAGACATAGATTGTCTTGTTTTCTGCACCCTTGAACGGCGCCGGAATGCCCCAACGATTGTCTCTAGTTAGAGACCTCGGCTTGAGCCCCTCCCTAATCCAAGCTAAACTAAGGTTTCGAGCATTCTCAGGAAAGTTCGCATGCTCTAATAAGTACTGCTCCAGCTTGGTCGTCAACTTAGGAAGATCAAAAAACCAGTCTGTTGAGTCTCTCCAAACGGGTGGTGTTTTGTCGAGTACGCAATAGGGTTTGATCAGGTCTTTGGGTTCGAGAATCCTTCCACAGTTATCGCACTGATCCCCCCTCGCCCGTGCATAATGACAAAATGGACACTCACCTTCTATGAATCGATCAGGAAGAAATCGCTTGTCTATTTCGCAGTAAGGCATTGTTATTTTCTGAGAATAGACATATCCATTCCTGTCCACTTTTCGGTAGAATGCTTGTACGAATTTTTTGTGGACAGGATTTTCCGTGCGAGTATAATTGTCGAATTGGATGTCGAATGCCTTCAAAGCATCAAGATACACTCTATGATACTCATTCGTTAGCTCCCTAGGATGTATCCCTCTCGAAAGTGCTTCGACTTCTATCGGCGTTCCATGCTCATCGCTCCCACTTACGAGTACAGCATCTTCGCCCTTGAGTCGCAGGTACCGAGTGTAGACATCCGCTGAAAGCAGGTGAATGAAGGTTCCCAAGTGTGGCTTGTCGTTAACGTATGGCCACGCCGAGCATACAACCCACCTCCCCACGCCTGTTACGTCCATTCCTTTTGAGCTAGTCAGGATTCAAGGCTCACGGTTTTGATAAGTGTTTGTTGGAAACGGTTGAAATAGGACTTCGACCTAATCACTGTTAGGGTGTAAACTTCGCAGAGTTATGAGTCGTTGCTCGACAGGGCGCTATCAGGGATTACAAAGAAAGGAACTTCGGGTGAAAGATTCGAGGTTCCCGTCGCACAAGTGCAGGTAATTGGCGCTCGAACTATAGTCGTCAACTTTGCGGACGTCGTGGATAGGTTGAACAGGGACCCTCACCATGTCTTGAAGTACTTAGCGAAAGAGATGGCAACCGCGGGATCTTATGAAAGTGGCCGCGGATATTTCCAAGGCAAGTTTTCCCGTGAAACTATCAATAGACTGATAGGCGTTTACTCGAACAGGTTCGTCATTTGTCCCGTCTGCCATCGACCAGACACTCGGGTGGAAAGACGCGAGCGTCTCTCCTTCCTAGTCTGTGAGGCTTGCGGGGCTCGGTCCTCGATTCTCACGACCTAGGGTCTCAATTATTGCACCTGGTCTACGCATGCTCGTACAAGACGGAAAAAGGCCTGATGGTAGCATGTTGTGACGACGATATTATTGGAAAGACGTTCAGACAAGGAAAACTGAAACTCAACCCTGACTCGAGATTCTATGGAAATTCTGTTAGCCGCATATCAGACGCGTTGGTGATATTGGAAAAGGCCGACATACTGAACCTAGTCGGCGAAAGAATCATTCAGGCAGCCATAGAAAGAGGTCTTGTGCATCCGGACGCGGTGATAAGGATCGACGGCGTTCCGCACGTGCAAGTTATGAGACTCTAGTTCAGTGTTTTGCAACTTGGTAATTTTCGCCAACGTTGTTTACGGGAGAATAGTTTGTCGGCTGACCGTTCTTCCCCTGTACTATCTTTCTCCAGTTCAGCTGGAGAGTTTTGGGATGTGACGCTTTGACTTCGTCTATTCGTCTCACCGAGGTATTGTGCGGTGCATCCTTCACTAGGTCTGGATTCCGCTTTGCCTCATCGGCTGTTCGTAGGATTACTTCTACGAGTCGATCCAGATCTTCGATGCTTTCTGATTCTGGTGTTTCAATCATTAGAGCCTCGTCTACGATTTGTGGGAAATAGACTGTTGGAGAATGCAGTCCGAAATCTAGCATTCTCTTTGCAATGTCCATGGCCCTGACTCCAGTCTCTTGGGTAAGCCTCTTCGTACTCAGTACAAACTCGTGTTTTCTCTTCCTGGAAAATGGTAGGTCAAACTTGCTGCTCTCCATTATTTTTGACAGTACATAGTTCGTATTCAGCACGGAGGTTTCACCTGCAGTTCTGAGTCCGTCCGCTCCGAGACTCAGAATGTACGAATATGCTCGGACGAGTATCCCTATGTTTCCGTGAAAAGCCCGTATCTTTCCTACGGTGTCAGTCACATCATAGTCGTAGTAGTATCTCTTTCCATCAAAGCCGATCAGCGGAACGGGAAGGAACCGTTCAAGTCTCTTGGTAACACCTACTGGACCTGCACCGGGACCTCCGCCTCCGTGCGGTGTTGCAAATGTCTTGTGCAGGTTCAGATGTACGATGTCGAAACCCATGTCTCCGGGTCTGGCCTTTCCCAGAATCGGGTTGAAATTGGCGCCGTCGTAATACAACATCCCTCCCGCTTCGTGCACTACTTGAGCAATTTCCAATATCTCGCGCTCGAAAATACCCAGAGTGTTCGGGTTTGTTATCATCAATCCAGCGGTCCTCGAACCTACCATTCGCTTGAGAGATTCGAGGTCGACGATGCCCTCGGGGCTTGAAGATACAATCTTCACCTTGAACCCCGCCATGGCCGCACTCGCCGGGTTGGTGCCGTGAGCGGAGTCCGGCACTATCATCTCGTCTCGCATGTCCATTTCACCCCTTGTTCTGTGATATGCTCTGATTATGAGTGCCCCAAGGTACTCACCATGAGCTCCGGCAGCAGGTTGGAGCGACATCCTACTCATTCCGGTGATCTCGCAAAGGGCCTTGTCCAGTTTGTAGAGGATCGAGAGTATTCCTTGGACTGTTGACTCGTCCTGTTCCGGGTGTAGCTTCTCAAGTTTGGGATTTTGAACAATTATCTCCGATACTTTCGGGCTGTACTTCATTGTACAACTCCCCAGAGGATAAATCCCAGTATCTACAGAGTAGTTTTGCTGCGACAAACGGATGAAGTGTCGCATAACCTCCGGCTCGGACAGCTCGGGCAGCTTCGGCAGGTCATCTCTTCTCAGAGACGAAGGGACCAACTCCAGAAGGTTTCCAACTGTCTTCTCTTCAGTCGGAGACGGTCTTTCAGGGTTATGCCCGATCTTGCCTGGTCGTGACCTTTCGATTATGAGGGGTTCGTTCCAAGTCGCTTGGTGAAACATTCACGCTGGTCCTCCTAGAGACTTGTCAAGAATCGCGTATAGTCGGTCAATAGCACTCGTCGCATGAGTTTCCGTTACTGAGAGCAGACAACTTTCTCCGAGCTCCGCGAAATCCTTGACCAAACTCTTTCCACCGTGGACACCGTTAGCCAATAGTGAGCCATTGGTCCTGGAGACTGTTCCCGGCGGACCGCTAAAGGATGCCACGAAATCTTGATAATGATTAGCCTCGAACCTCGGGATTTTGGCTCTGCGTAATTCAGAGAGACGTTTGATTGCGTAATTGGTCTTCGTTAGGATCGTGTCGAATAGCTGTCGAAGACCGTTCGGTCCAAGAAGTGATAGGAATACGGCCGCTCCGACACCAAGGAGGGCTTCATTGGTGCAAATGTTTGACGTGGCTCTTTCTCTGCGGATGTGCTGCTCCCTTGTCTGGAGTGCCATACTGAACGCACGTTGCTCGCCATCCATCGTAGTAGTCAGACCAATGAGCCGTCCAGGGATCTGCCTAAGCAGATTTTCTCCTCGGCAACCGATAATTCCGAGAAGTGGGCCGCCAAAATTCATTTCGGAAGAAATGGATTGACCCTCCGCAACTACAATGTCGGATCCGTATGCACCCGGTGGCTTCAGACCGCCGAGCGAGATCGGATCGAAACCTGTAATCGCGAGAGCTCCCTTTTCATGGGACAATTCTGGAATCCTGACAACATCTGGGTCCAAGATTCCGAAGAATGAGGGTGTCTCGGAATACACGGCGGCAGTTTCTCTATCCAGTCTTGATTGGAGATCCTGAATGTCCACGCCTCCTGTCTCCATGTCGTAACCATATGCTTCCGTCATAATCCCTACCGGTTCTGTGTAGTTGTGCAATACTGACAGCTTGTCGGGGTGTAAGTTTTTGGGGACTAGGATCTTGTAGCGACCTGTTGCGCGAACAGCCATTCTAGCTGATTCACCTACCGCTGTAGAACCGTCATAAAGTGATGAGTTAACTGCATCCATCTCTGTTAGGTCTGCTATCATCGACTGGAACTCGAATAGTGCCTGCAACAATCCTTGCGAAATCTCGGCTTGGTAGGGCGTGTAGGATGTTTGAAATTCGGTTCTAGAGAGTATCGCCTTGACCGCGGCTGGAATGTAATGGTTGTAGATTCCGGCTCCGAGGAATATTGGACCGTCATTGCTTGACTTGTTGGCTGAGAGTAGGCTTTCCAGGTGTTTAGCAATGTCTTGCTCTGATGAATGGCCTTCGACTTTCAGAGGCTTCTTCAGAACTATCCTATCTGGTATGTCTGAGTAGAGTTCGTCGATTGAAGTTATGCCGATTGTCTGGAGCATCTTTCTCCTACTTTGCTCGGCAGCATTGGGGATGAATGGATGAATCGTCGATGCCAAACGTATCCTTGTATCAGTACGAATTTTTCGATCACTGATAATGTTTCCTTCTCGACGGTCGCCATTTTATAGTCGGTAACTACCGGCCCCAGTTTGACATGGCACCATTAGGGCAGGAGACCGTAGCGGTACTTGTGGCCCTCGGATCCTTTCCGCTGTCGCTTGGAATCACCCGAGTTCTAATGACTTGGAATCTTTCAAAGGGAATCGTCGGGATTGATGCTCACAAGTTGAGTAGCCCGAAGATTCCAGAGATGTGTGGTGCATCGGTTCCCATCACCGTCATATTGTTCGGATTGCTATACGCGTTGACTCAAGGTGCACAATCTTTGATTTTACTCTCGTACTGCCTTGTCGTCGGTCTGGCTGGTCTTGTGGGTGCTATCGATGATATGTTCAAGCTGCCTGGGATCTACAAGCCTCTCATGACAATTTTCTGCGGAATGCCGATATTGGTCTTAGGGCTCCTGTATCCCGGCCAGGTTTACAACTCCACGCTAAAGGTTCCAATCTTTGGCGCGTTCCATCTGCCGATTATCTATCCCTTGACGATACTCGTTGCTATAGCTGTGAGCTCGAATACTGTAAACATGCTTGATCCTCTCAACGGATCCATGGCGGGAGCGATGACGATCGTCTGTGTCGGCCTCGTGATTGGATTGGTCTTGTTGGCTGGCAGTTCAACAATAGTATTTCTCTACTCCAGCCTTGCATTCGCATTGCTGGGGTTTTACTATTACAACAAATATCCTGCCCGTGCGTTTGCGGGGAATGTCGGTCAATTATCGATTGGAGCTTCCATCGGG
Organism: Bathyarchaeia archaeon; assembly: GCA_035656295.1. Taxonomy (GTDB): domain Archaea; phylum Thermoproteota; class Bathyarchaeia; order 40CM-2-53-6; family 40CM-2-53-6; genus 40CM-2-53-6. Next base: position 198,249 of record DASRSU010000025.1, read on the forward strand.
GCACTCGCGATCTTAGGTAGAATTGAGATAGCAAGCATCGTGGCGATATTTCCTAACATTCAAAACTCCTTTTTCTTCCTCTCGAAGATAAGACGGTTTACAGAACATAGAAGACTAAAAGCCCGACCAACAAAGCTACTGGAAGATGGAAGGCTTGCCTCTTCCGAAGACGAAGGAGCACCGTTGACACTCGTAAGAACGTTGATCGTTGTCCGGCCGTCCACAGAACCGGAAATCGTACACACAATCTTTGCGCTATTTGTCATATCCACGAGCCTTGCTGTGGTCACAATGCTCTTGACAGGTTGAGAATCAGATTGAACACAAGGGCAATCATCTACCACTTGGTGATTTTCGTCGTACAATGGGGTTTAATGATACTCGGATTTGGAATCCTATCGCGAGTCATAGCTCATCTGACTCTGTTCGATGAAAGCAGGATCCCGTTCGGACACATCCTCGACGCTGGCTTGAAGGCAACGATCGCATTGATAATGTCGCTCGCTTGGTTATTTATATGGGATAGGCAGGTTCGGCTCTACTTCTACCGCGGGTCCCGCTAGAGTTTCCCTTGGATCTCCATTGCCTTCCAATGATCGTTGTCAACCATTGTGAACCCCATATCCGTGTTTTTTGTGAACCAGAGGTCTTCTGGCAGCGCATCATACTTCTTACATGGTGGAACTTGGTCTCCAACGGCGATAAGGGCGGCGATCCATGGAAAATTCCACTCGGCCTGTCCTAATCGGATCGACGCAAGTGTCAGATAGTGAACGTTCGTTGTGAATCGACAGTTTATTTCCGTCGGCGACGGGTTTCCCTCATCAGTTTCTTTCAGGTCTACGCAAAAGATTCCGTGAGGTCGTTCAGAGACAGCCTTGATCGCTTCCACTGCCGCATTGTTTGCTCGGGTGTTGTGAACAATCCTGTTGAGCTTCGAAGTACCCCCCGACCCTACAAGACGGTGCCCTACCCAGCTCAGCCTCTCCCGTACCATTGATGTAACCAGCTGTCCCTGATTCCAGATTGACATGAAACAATAGTCTCTACCGGGAAGGTAATCTTCTGCGACGAAGTCGGTTCTTATGCCCTGATCCCAGTGAAACTTCACCCAATTGCTCACACTCTCATTGTTCTTAGCGAGACAGCTCAATAATCCCCCAGCTCCTTGTCTTGCTCTTATCCAGCAAGGAAAGTCGAGCCCACGCACTTTCTTTTGCCAGTCAGAGTCTCTCGGGGAGAGACGCGTGGGCTTAGGGCGCAGCCCACGTTCATGCCAGCTTTCGAGAGCAGCAAACTTATCCAAACATTTCGAGACCGTAACCTTGTCGGGGAGGAAGACCTTTGTCCCCAGCCTTTCACGAGCTTCAGATATTCTTTCTACTTCAGGGTCCGGTTGTGGGAACAACGCCTCCACCCGCCGCAGCTTCACAACCCTGTTGACCGCAGGTAGGTACGCCTTGTTGTTGGCTCCAGGCAGATGGTAAGCAAAGTCAATCCAAGTGTTGAGCTGGAGACTCGTCCGATCAGAGTCTGTACCCGTAACGAGTAGTTTCTTGCCGTGTCGGCTCACCCGTAAGCTCCAGGAGACGTTGTGGCCCGCACTTCCACCGGCTCCTGTGACAAGTAGGCTGTTCGACTCTAACTACCTCTCCGTAGACGGGGGTCCTTGAACAGGGCGAATAAATAAGTAAGACAATCCAGCTCAGCGCAACAATCTACAAGGCAGCTTAGTGGTACGCACGCATGAGACTCCTCGTAACGTTCCTACTGGCGACAGTACTCTTTACAATCGCCGCACCTGGAATAGTCAATGCCACCAATGATTGTTCCGCTACAACCTGTTCTGCGTCCATAGACCGTTCGGTCTCGACGACGAACTGGGGAGTAACTTCCGTCAGTGACAGTGTTACCTTGAATAGCACTGCGCCTGTATCTCACTTGTCTTTAGGAATACCTGGTGTCATAGCTAGCCACCTCCGCTACTCGACTGCTGTCCAGTCTGGAACCCAGAACAGTTTACAGGTGTCAAATCTGGGTACGAAACCCTTGCCGGGAGGCGGAAACTATGCAGTTCTAGATGTCACGCTCGCGGCTACGCCAAGAACTGGATTGTTCCTGTTCAACCTCACGAACGTATATTCCGACTTGTTGAGTTACAACCAGACGAGTAGCATGATGCGGTTGACAATCAACCCCTTTCCACTGGTAGATCGCAGTTTTAACGTCACGAGCGCAAGTGTCAAAATAGATCCCAGCGACTGGCCCTCCCCGAGAATCAGTCCCGCAAACCTCACACTGACCAGCCAAGGAATTACTGGAGGGCCAATCCGGCCGTACAACGCAACCATATGGAACATCGATTTTTCGACAGGCGGTACTGGCCAAGCAATTCTCAACAGCAGCGCCGGCAGGACGATAACCATTGCCTCTAGTGGCTCTATCTGGGTCACAGACAGCTACAACCTAACCAATCGAGGACCGGTTCTGTCTTCTATCCCGTTCATCCTCCCCAAAGGGATCAGCGACATTTCTGCTAGCGACGTGATTGGGTCGGTGACCCTTCCTCCCGTATCAAAGAATTCTGACGGGACGTCTACGGTAACCTTCACGCCACGTTATGGGGCTGTATCAACCAACAATTCTACGAAAGTCCAAATATCTTATCAGCTGTCAAAACAAACCTATCTGAGTTCGCCGCGTGTGGGCGAGTACGTTCTCAACTTCAGGCTGCTCGACAACGTAAAGTTCTACCAGCCTTCGCTCGAGACTCGTATTGTTACCCCGCTGGGGTTCAAACTCGAAAGGCTCACGGGAGCTCAACAATATGCGATGGGTTCGAATCAGATCGTGGTCCACGCCACGCCGCTAACCCCGGTCTCCAATCTGGGATTCTCCATGACCTATCAACTTAGCCCATTCTGGGCTAGTCTTAGCCCGCTTTCTTGGATATTATTGCTTGAAGCGGCACTAGCCGGTGCGGTCTTAGTGCTAGGAGCCCGGCCAGGCGCAGCCGCAGCCGGGTTAGCACCACAATCGGAGCTGATCAACCGTTTTGTCGAATTGTACGATGAAAAATCGTCCTTGCGTCTCGAATCTGACAGGATAGAAGAGGACATGAACCGAGGCGCGATGAACAAGTTCGACTACCGACGTCGCAGACGCACGATCGACTTGAGGATGAATGAGATCGACAGGCTACTTGTCTCGGTCAAGGAACAGCTGGCTAGCATGGGGGGACGATATCAAGACATGATTAGACGGATCGAAAGGTCGGAGGCGGAATTGCAGGTTGTTCGATCGACCTCAATCGACATTCGAAATCAGAACCGTAGCGGAAGAATGTCAAGGGAACTCTACGAATCACTGTCCAATGACTTGGTTCGGAGAAAGCAGCGGGCACAACAGGCAATAGATACAATTCTCATTAACCTGCGCGAGGAAATACGCTAAGTATGACCTCGCCGGGTCCATGTTGAATTGACGCTAACCCTAGAGAAATACGAATCCTGGGTTTCCATCGAACTCCAGAAGATGCTCCGCCCGGTCAGGTCCAAAGCGACAAAACTTCTGTCTGAAACGGAGCGATCGGTTGTCGAAGCGAGGTCCTTCTTCCAAGGCCTGTCCGCAAAAGGAGAACGAGACATGAACACAAAACGAGATGCTGCCTCATATCGTGCCGCAAGGACTATCGGCCACTCGGCCCAACAGGCGTTCCAAATAATGCAACAAATCCAGCCCGCACCAGAAGCAACATGGGAATCCCTGAAAAATCTGAAAGATGATATCTCCGGCGCCACTAGGACCATACGAGATATTCGAAACAAAACATCGATGGAACTTTCCGGCTTTTACATCCTTGACATGCGTTCGTTTTCTCGAGCAGTTGAACGGTTGGCCAAGTATGGAGAACGATTATCGGCATTTCTAGAAGGCGATGGATCGAGCCTGCAGAAAGCAAGGACCATCACCGGCATCATAGACAGTATGAAAGTTGCGAGGCAGGACCTTACTGAGAGATCGGATGAACTCGCGAAACTCGAAAACAAGAAGTCAGAAGTGGAAAACGCAATGGTGGAGCTTGCGCAGCATGCCGAGAAGCTTTCCGAGGACAGAAACCTGAGCGAGATACTAGCCGCTGAGAGAGAATTGAGGAAGGAGAGTCAGAGCTTCAGAGGAGATACCCTGGCCCACCTGCAACGACCATTGAGAAGACTTAAGGAGATTTCCGAGAGGGGAGAATTTCCTATCGACACGGAACAGCGCGAGGCGCTCTCCCAGTATCTCGAGAAACCGTACAAAAGCTTCCTCTCGAACAAGATAGGTCCTCAGCTGAAACCCATCCTCGAAGACATGAAACGTGCAATCGACACCGGGAAGATGGAATTCAAGCATCGCAAGTCCACCCGGGTTTCAACCCAGTTGAACCAACTGATCTCTACGAACTTGCTATCGGAAAAACAACGTAGAGGCCGGGAACTTGCTGTCAAGCGCAGAAGGCTGTTGGGGGATCCACAAACGAAAAAGCTCTACCTTGAAAGAAAGGAGTTACTGTCCAAAATCGATGCCACCAAGACACAACAAGCAAATCTCGGAGAGAGGCTGGAATCAGTCCGTCAAATGGTCCAAGCGGCGAGTCAACGCGTCTCACAACTCGCATCATTGGCAGAGGCCAAAACTAGGGAGTATGTTGGACTTGAGGCCCAGATAGAGCGACCCACAAGTGCTTGAAAATCAAGCCTCGATCGCTCGACGGATCTTCCTAAGCAGTGAAACCATCATTCCTTCTGTTAGCCTTCCCGTCTGGGTGTTCCTCGGGCTCGGATGATAGGAACAGAAAATCCTAGGATTCGGCCCTCCCAGATTAACCTCAGCGCCATGTGCAAACTTAATCGATCTCAGGTCCGCGAGATTTACAGGTACAATGAGTTTTGTGACAGCCCTCAATGCAAATTGGCCCAGGCACAAGATTGCCCTTACGCCAGAAAGGGCTCGAATCTCCTTCGTAAGATGTCTCGAACACTGCATCATCTCCTCGGGCAAGGGCCTGTTTTCTGGGGGCGCGCACTTGACCGCCGCTGTGATGTAAGCCCCGGACAGTCTTAGACCATCACCCCGATTGATGGAGAGGGGCTGGTTTGAAAAGCCAGCGTTATACAGACATTGAAATAGAAAGTCTCCACTTCGGTCTCCTGTGAACACTCTTCCGGTCCTATTGCCGCCGTGAGCTGCAGGTGCCAACCCAACGATAAGTAACCAAGCTCTCGGGTCGCCGAAACCCGGAACTGGTCGCCCCCAGTAGTTCCAGTCGAGGAAAGTTGTCCGCTTATCCCGAGCAATTCGCTCACGATATCTAACCAGCCTCGAACAAAGCCGACAGCCAACGATCTCTGAGTTTAGATTTACCAACGTCGCTCTTCCGGGACCAGATGTTTGCATAGAGACCGAGTCCACTTGAGAAATCATGTAAATCCAGTCCGGAATGGTGAAGGAACTTGATACGTTAGTGGGAATAACGACAACCCCGAATCATCCTTGATAAGGACGCTCTATAACATGAAAAAGTTGACTTTCTTACATTGGCTTGAGGAAAGATGAAGCCATCTGCCAGAAACTATTAACTTCCGTGTTAATATCTTCACTTTCAACACTTCTATTAGCTGTTTTCTGTGAATAATTCTTAGTAATCAACCCGAATAACTTCGTCATCTAACAATGATACTCAGCGTGTTGAACAATAAAGGCGGAACAGGAAAGACTACAACTGCAGTCAATCTCGCAGCGAGTGCGGCGCTAGAAGGAAAGCGGGTGCTCCTCATAGACCTAGATCCTCAAGGAAACGCAACGACTGGCTTGGGATTCGAAAAAGCGACGCTGCCCTGCACGGTCTACAATCTTCTATCGCAGACGCGAAGAGCTGACGAGGTCATTCTTCAGACTAGGATCAAGAACCTCTCATTACTGCCAAGCAATCTAGACCTGGCGGGAGCCGAGGTAGAACTCTCATCTGCCCCCGGCAGAGAATACGTCCTCAGGGAAGCCATTGCAACGGTGAAGGACCGGTTCGACGATACGGTGATCGACTGCCCTCCGAATATCGGGCTCTTGACTCTGAATGCCCTGGTAACGTCAGACTTGGTGCTGATACCAGTCCAATGCGAATTTTACCCGATGGAGGGCTTGCCTACACTGATCAAAGTCATGGACCTAGTGAAATCCAGGCTGAGAGCAAGTTTCGACTTTCGCATTGTTCTCACAATGTCTGATGCGCGGACAGCGCTCTCGCGCAGGGTACAATCCCAGGTTCGCCAGAACTTTGGAGAGAAGGCACTAAAGACTGTAATTCCAAGGTCCGTCCGAATGGCAGAGGCACCTAGCAAAGGACTTCCAGGAATAGTCTATCGGCCCAAGAATCCGGCCTCGGAACAGTACAGAGCACTTACGAAAGAACTCTTAGAGACACCGCTCCTGGCCGAGGCCTGACCTGAGAAGCTCATACATCACACCGACCTCGCGAATAGACATTTGAGTGATATCTAGCGCGGCTTATCTTTTTGATCTGGCCAAAGAAATCGCCACTCCTCAAGCTCTGTTTGTATGCCGCTTGCCCATTGAAGAGCAATGTCCTCACTCAAAGTGAGTAACAGCTTGCCGACATGTTTGCAGAGTTTGCGTGATTCGATTGATCTTGCCCAATCGCCGCAGTCGTGGAAGATGGTTCGCGCGGGCCTATCCATTATGATGGTGTATTCTCTAACCTTTGCTTCAACGTGTTGAGGACTGGCGGACCGGATTTTGATCTCTGAGTCTGCGATGGCAAACGCTCTTGCCAATCGAGATTCTCCCATGAGCATGTCCAGTGTCTCCACAATCTTGAGTCGGTCATCCCCTCCGCGGGTCCATTCTCCAAGATCGACTGTCTCATGCCTCGGAGCTTGCAGGTGTTTCTTGGCACGCTCTAGAGCTTCCTCCTGCGCGGTAGTGAGCTTACCGAGCATCTGCAGAATTTCTAGAGCGTTCTCCACAGCATAGCCATGGAAGTGATTGTTGAAGTATCCGTACGTGGTGTTGACTGATGATTCAACTTCTTTGACCCGCGGAACCCACTCTTGCAGTTCGCTGATTTCATATCTGTAATCATACCAGGGTCTCTGTCCTCTTCCATGCCATCGAAGGTAGGCAAAGTCTGCGGTAACGTGCAAATCTGGAGGAAGTAGCGGCTCGTCGACGATCGTGTAGGCGACGTTATACTTGGACAATGTGTTCCAGGTTTCATTTTTCATCCAGGACTTGTTTCTGAACTCGATCGCATATCTGAACCCTTCAGGAAGGATTGATAGAAACGATTCGAGGTGGGTGGGATTGTACTTGTATCTTGGGGGAAGTTGTAGCAGTAAGCAGCCCAGCTTTCCCGCATTGTTCAGTGGCTGCATTAGCTCGGCGAAGCGGTCAAGATCTTGTTCCATTGGCTGTCCTAGAGATTCCAGTTTGTCATGGGTGACTGTCTGAGGCATCTTCGCATTGAAAACGAACCCTTTGGGTGAGTATCTCTGCCAGCCCAGAACCATTCCCTGAGTGGGAAAAGCGTAGAATGTCGAGTCGATTTCTGCAGTCAAGAATATCTTGGTGTAAAAAGTGAGCTTGCTCTCCTTTGAAGAAGGGTAGAACACGCCTGCCCATTCCGGATAGGACCACCCTGAGGTTCCGACGACTATCCGGCCCATGTTCGCTCTCCTCTAGACTTAGTAACCTCGGCTCTCAAAAGTCCGTTCATGGTAGAGGTTCTGCCTGGGACGGGAGGATGGTCATACTTTCGGGTTCCCGGCTCCGATAGCTTGAGCGCGTATTCGCAAGCCTTCAACTTTGCTGAGGTCAATGCGTCTTACTATCGGCTCCCCAGCTTGAATCTGCTGGGCAGGTGGCGTCAGAGGGTATCTGAATCCTTTAGCTTTTCACTCAGGTGCCCGCGAGATCTGGTGGACACGTATGGTTTAGAGCTCAAGGATAAGGCGAGAGGACTCTTTCTTAGGATTCAACAAGCATGCAAGATTCTACGGGCCCCAGTTCTGACCGTTCTGATATCCGACAAGTCCAAAATCAGAGAAGAATCATTGGAGAATTGGCTGGAGGAATTCATCAAGGCATTCCATGCTGGCGGTACAAGAGTGGCAGTCGAGTTTCGGAGACGGAGACCTTCAAATCAAGTTTTGGAAGTCATGAAGGAAGAGGGAGCTGTCCATACGGTTGACCTCTCGAAGGAAGAGCCCGAATTTGAGGCGCCATTGCTCTACTCACGACTATTCGGCAAAGGAGAGCAGAATATCTACGAATTCGATGACAGGGAACTGGAAGAAATAGCCTCGCGTGCTAAGAAGGCGAAGATACAGAAGAGCATTTTAGCATTCCATGGAGTAAGAATGTACCGCGACGCTGCAAGGATCAAGACGTATCTTGAATCAGGCTACTTTCCAAGAATAACGAATAATGTGGGCGTGGAGGCTGTGAAGGAGGTTCTGAGAGAGGATGCGCGGTTCCCGACGACTAAAATCGAGCTTCTTGAAAGACAAGGTTGGAAACTCTTCAACTCGAATGCCTCGGAGACCAAAAGGCTACGCGACGTGCTCACGTTAATTCCTGAGAGACATTACCATGATCTTGGTGAGGTGTTGAAGTCGCTCAGGAAGCATGCTGGATTAAGCTAGAGTTCTGGTTTTAGAATCTGGACTTTGATTGAGGATAATTGTTTGAATGTCTCGGCATCCTTTTCTGATCCGACAATCCTTCCGTAGTGCATGGGGATTGCAAGCTTGGCTTGCAATAGTTTTGTAGCGTCTGCTGCTTCTTTGGCGGTCATGACATAGGTACCGCTGACGGGGAGTAGGGCGAGATCCGTTTTCAACCCTTTCATCTCAGGGATCAAATCCGTATCTCCTGCGTGATAGATTCTCACTCCCTTTAACGTGATTATGTAGCCTACTTTGCCATCCTCTTTTGGATGGAAAGGTTTTCCGGGTTCTCTGAACTTGTTCACGTTGTATGCCGGGACGGCCTCGACAGTGGCGCCGTCGACTTGGAGCTTGTCCCCAGGTTTCACAAGCTTAACCTGTTTGACCTTCAAGGTCGACAAATCTTTTTCGCAGGACTTAATGGCGACAATAATCGTCTTCTCGGTTGAAACCCGCTTAACATCCTCGATCGAGAAGTGGTCGTAGTGCTCGTGAGTAATTAGCAGGATATCGGCCATTTCCGAGATCGGACTAATCTTGAAGGGATCGATAATGACGGTTTGTCCATTCCTTATGAGGAATGAATCATGCCCTAACCAACGTATTTTCAAGCCGCCATATTCAAGCATGAAAATTTCGCGCTAGCTGGTCCTGGTGAAAGTTTCTTAATTAACCCTTTGACAATTCCTGTTGGGGAATCCCATCATCAAAGTGCCAAGCCAGAGCGCAACCGCATCAGTCTTTGATGTGATAATAATAGGATCAGGTGCTGCAGGATATACCGCTGCGATCTATTCGACGCGAGCGGGTCGCAAGACCCTCCTGTTGGCAGGCTCGGTTCCCGGTGGACAATTGATGCTCACTTCGGAAGTCGAGAATTTCCCAGGTTTCGCCGAGGCGATAATGGGACCAGATCTTATGGAGAGGATGCGAAAACAGGCGCAGAGATTCGGGCCTGAAATCGTCTACGACGACGTAACCAAAGCAGATTTTTCGTCAAGGCCGTTCACAGTTAGCGCGGGAAAGCATCGGCACACGGGTAAGACCGTCATCATTGCAACGGGTGCGAACGCGAAGTGGCTTGGACTTGAGTCAGAGACTAAGTTTAGAGGTAAGGGCGTGTCTAGTTGCGCAACGTGTGACGGTTTCTTCTTCAAGTCGAAGGATGTAGCGGTTGTGGGCGGGGGCGATACTGCGATGGAAGAGGCAAACTTCTTGGCGAACATAACCAACAAAGTGATCGTGATCCATAGAAGAGACGAGCTTCGGGCAAGCAAAATAATGCAGGAAAGAGCGTTCAAAAACCCGAAGATCGGCTTTGTTTGGGACTCGGCCGTTCAAGAGGTTCTAGGCGACAAGAAGATCACTGGAGTACGTGTGAAGAATCTGAAGACTGGTAAGTCGAACAATCTGAACGTCGAAGGTGTCTTTGTAGCGATCGGCTATAAGCCGAACACCTCCGTTTTCAAGGGTCAGATACAACTAGACGCTAGAGATTACATAGTTACTCGGAATGATACGGAGACAAATGTTCCTGGAGTCTTTGCTGCTGGCGACGTCAAGGATTCAAAGTATAGGCAGGCTGTGACCGCGGCCGCTGATGGTTGCAAAGCTGCAATGGACGCTGACAGATTCATTTCTGAACATGGATAGAAACCGGAAGCTGAGCAAGTGAAGTGTCCAAAATGCGAAGCCCAACTTGATTTTGTAGGACGCTACATAGTTCAGGAAGACTTTGAGGCAGCGGCACCTGCACAGGTTCGGGACATGGAAGTTTGGCAGTGCGACTTGTGCAAGGTGTACTACGAGGCCAGTCCCAGTGGCAAACCGTTGGCGATACGGTTCATGCAGAGCCTCTTCAAACGACTGGAATGAGAGTCGCTAGGACTGGATTGACCTGACCTTGTCAACCATTGTCCGCGGTTTGTCCAGCCTCTGATCTACCCTCAGCATAGAAGAAATCCTCTTCGCTCCCATCGACCTGAGCGTCATATGTGCCACCTCTACAGCTCTCAAAATAGTGGACAATTCTTCCGCCTCTAGAACCGTGGCCATCGGAGTAGTTTGATACTTCAATCCAGGCAACCTGGACAACGCGTCGACGGCACCCTTAACGTATCGCCCCACGCTAGTACCAGAACCTATGGGGTGAATGCTGAATTCAGCGATGATAACGAGTTTCTTCTTGGGCATGAACGACTGTTCGCTCAGTCTAACTGGGAAGTGGCTGGTTGGGAGCGACTGTTCAGCTGACTAGTCGATTGTCTCGAGTCGGCTTCTGTCGCAGTCCGTGCGACTGTTCGTATTTCTCAGTCTTGTCAATGTCAAGCTCCATTAGCTGCACAGTGGCCTTCTTGATGATTCCAAAAATTTCGTCGAGCTCTTTCTGTTCGAAGTCTTTCAGAGACAAGTTTCCGATCCATTGCATCCATCCTTGCATGCTCTTCGCAAGTGTCGAACAACACAGGCCGATCCCATATACAATATCCAACCTGTCCCTCGGATCAAGATCGACTATGCGTTTCACTCTGTTTCGCGCCTCTTCCACCCACGATTTGGGTTCGTCAGACATTTCCATTCTTCTTGTCTTCCTTGGTTATGATTGAACCCCACTAGAGTCCGATGCCACATAATGCCCAGCAAAGGTTCTGGGGAGGTTCGCGTGGAAAGTTCACGCGAGTGAATATTAACATTATCCGATACAAATTCGTCGAACGTTCGGTAACAAGTTGGCCGATCGTATTTTCGAGAGCAAATCCAGGGCAAGTATGAGACACTTGCGACCCTGACTGCGATACGAGACTATCTGGGAGGTCCAGGGAGTCCCGCAATTGGGGAAGGACCGGTAGTGGTGGAAGTGGCGCTGACGAGATCGGTTGCACGTCTCCTCCTGAAGAGGAGCGCGAAGATTGTACCGGCCGCTGCGGCTACTGCAACTGCAATGAACAGCGAGGTAACAAGACCAGAGTTGTCAGCGGGCAGGTAGAAGGCGGTGAAACTGGGATCGTTATTGATCCTGTGACCGCCCCAAGGTGCGTAGGAGATGACGTAGAGATAGTCGGAGGTTGTAAAGTCAACGATGCCCGCTTTTGCTTCTCTTGCGAGTCCGGGATCGACATGTATTACAAACAAGGGAAGGAGGCCCATGAAGAGGTTTTGGAACCTGAAAACCGGATTTCCAGCCCACCCCGGACGGTTAACAGTCCTAACGTTCACATTGCCGGTAACATAACTACTCTCAGTTGGGTCGGTTGTGTAATTGTAAAGCTTGTAGGTGGGCTTTGCCGAAAAATCGGTCTTGAAAATACGTTCTCCGTCATCTGCCCTTGTGTTTATCGTAGCACGCGTCACATCAACTTGGGCGTCCCGGTCCACGCTTGTTCCAGAATCATTAGTGTTGCTCGTAGTGTGGCTTGCCAGGATTGCTTTCTGCGAGAGGACAATCGACAGTTTGAACTGTTTCGAGTCTAGGAACTTGCTAACCGTCTGGGTATTACTCAGGGACCCATTCAAGTTGTATGTTCCTGTAGAGTTTAGATGTGTAGCAGGGTTGGCGGTGAGCAACCAGAGATCGGTAATTCTGCCGATGGTGTAGCTTGTGGTCAGACTCGCAGTCTTAGACGCGGGATCCAGGGTCAGGACGTAGTTGAAGGTTAATTCGGAATATTGCGCTAGACCTCTAGGCTGGACTTGATCCCAGTACGGAAACAATGGGTGAACTCCAACTCTCCACCATATTGCATTCAAATTCGTGTATTTCAGCCCCCAAGTCCAGTGGAGATTATCGGTTGTGGTTAGCGGAGTTATTTGCGTGCCCGCGACATATGACGGGGCCTTGTGCCCTGTTAGGGCGGTGAGGTTTACGCCAAGGCTGAACGATGCATAGACTTCGTCGCCAGCGTCTGGAGAGTTTGGATAGATGGAGGAACTGTTTTCCCTGAAGGCTACGAGTGATATGAAGGAGGAGGCGGTTATCGCGTCCTTTCCTCCCTGGGTCCTAAAATGTTCAAAAAAGGTCTGGAGTGGAATTGTTACAAATTTCCCGTTGTCGGTTGCGTTTACTAGACCGGTATAGAACAGCTGGAATCCGCCCGTGTTGACATAGTTGGCGTAAATTTACGCGTGCTGGGTTGGATCAGGTGCGGGGAAATTGTTGGCCGCCGCATACTGTCTGACATAATCGTACCAGTCAACGGTTTTCAGGAAGCTCTGAGACTGAAAATCGCTGTTCTGAATGAGTGATGAGCTAGCGAGTCCATTGCTGGGAACTGTTAGGAGAACTAGTATCAATCCGAGTCCGAGTAGGGAGATTACCCTTAGCCTGTGAAAGAGAGTAACCATCGCCAAGGTCACAAACAATCGTTGCTTCCAACGCGTTGTCCAGATAGAATTCTCGTTACCTAATCCTTACACTCAGAGAAACAATTCGGGTTCTATGCGAGCGTTATCCTAGTTGTGTTAGGCTGGGGTCTAGCTAGTTATCCTCGGTTCCCTCGTCCCCGCCACCCCAATCATCGTCCTCTCCCCATTCGTCTTCCCCACCCCAGTCCTCGTCTTCACCCCATTCTTCGGAGAAGGCCAATGGGAGGTATGATTTTCTCATTGCAAAAGGTCGGTGGACGCCGCAAATGTCTAGGCTTAAAAGCCTTCCCGAGCACGTATTAGCGAACACGCTGTCCTACTACGCCCTGCTCTGATTTGTGATGTGCCACGATTGCCCAGCAGAGGTTTCTCGTATTATGGGCTATGCCATAGTTACCGTTCCGGTTTAGAGTGATCATTCCCATTCCGGGACCAAAATAGCCGTAGGCGGATGTCACGATTGTCTTCGCGGCCGAAATTGGGCTGGTTCTTCCCATCAGGATACAGGCGGCTTTCGAGACTATCAGTCTCATGGCTTGTTCTCCAATTCCCGTGGCCGCAGCAGCTGAATTTTCATCGGCATAAATTCCGGCTCCGAGTATGGCGCTGTCACCGATTCTGCCTGGTAGTTTCAGCAAGAGGCCACCGGTTGAGTTGGCCGCCGCCATGTGTCCTGCACCGTCAACGGCGAGTGCGCCAACAGTATCCGAGAGCCCAGATAGGATGGATCGTACTGTCGACTGATGGATTACAGAGAACCCAGTTCGCCTACCACTCTTCAACGACTTAAGTTCTTGACGCCATAATTTGACGCGAATCGGGACCTTGAGGTTCGCGGTTGCTGCATGGTGCGCGAGGCCTATCTTTCTCGCTGTCCCGCCGGCTAGGAGGACGTGGTCGGTATGTTCCATCACTAGCCTTGCCACCTTAACGGGGTTCTTCATTCCCTTGAGCATCGCAACGCCAGCGCCGCAAAGGATGCTTCCGTCCATGATCGCGGCGTCGTCTTCAACCTCTCCTAGTAGATTTAGCGAGGACCCGGTTCCCGCATTGAAAATTGGATCGTCCTCCAAGGACGCGACTGCAGCTTCTACTGCGTCGATCGCTGGTCGACCGTTTCGCATAATCTTGAATCCGTGGTTTGCGGCTTTCATGACTCCAGCGATACCGCGCTTGTGCAGAGCCTTCGGCCAGTCTCCGGCCCCGCCATGTACGATGATCGCTGGTCGACTCAACGCATTAGCGAGTCGGTCGGGATGAACGGAATATAAGAAGCGACTTGGTTCTTTGCGATGTTTAGACCGTGACAAGAGTTGAACCTGTCAGCGACGGCATTCTTAGGGAAGCCATCCAACTCGTTCGTGACGGTGGTCTCGTTGCGTATCCTACGGACACGGTTTACGGTCTCGGATGTGACCCGTTCAATCCTGGGGCGGTCGAGCGTCTCGCTGCGGTGAAGGAAAGATCAAAAATGTTGCTCCCGATTCTGATCGATAATATGGACACTGCTCGGCGGTTGGGGATACTCAGCAGTACTGCAGAGCGCGTTGCCAATATGTTCTGGCCAGGCGTGGTCACGCTAGTTGTGCCGTCCAGGGTGATATTATCTATGATAACCGAAGAGTCTAACACGATCGGCTTGCGAGTCCCCGGACACGCATTTGCACGAAAACTTGTAGGCGAATGCGGGGGTGCGCTTGTCGGAACCAGCGCAAATATCTCAGGAAGACCTTCTTGCAAGACCGCGGAGGAAGTTCTTGAAAATTTGGACGGTCGCATCGATCTGATAATAGATGGTGGACCAGCTCAAGACAAGGAATCCTCTGTCGTCAAGATCATCGAAGATGATGTTACGATCATTCGAGAAGGGCAAATTCCCAACGAGGCAATTCTAAGAGTGGTTCGGGACATTGTCGTTTAACATTGGAGCGTTCTAGTTCTGATGGAAGACTTCGACCTCCTCCTGTCCAGTGCCAGGGGGAATGAGTCAGAAGCGAATCATGAGGCAAGGTACCTTCTTGGAGAACTCGGCGATAGAGGTGCGAGCACGGATTTCACGATTGTCAGTGGCCTGACGGTTGCAAAGACTTCCTTAGAGCCTATCAGCGCAATTCCTAGACTACGGTCGATCCTGAGAAAGAGTCCGTGGAAGTTTAGGTATTTACTGAAAATCAAGCCCATCGCCTGCGTCGTGCCCTGCGATCTAGAGTCTATCGAAACTGCCGCGAAATCCATGATTAAAGACATTCGAGCGACCGAGACTTTCAGAGTCTCGCTGGAGAAGCGCAGATCCGAGATTTCTACTAAGGCGATTGTTGACGCTGTTGCGTCTCAGATAGGAAGAAAGGTAGAGCTGCAGAATCCCGACAAGGTAGTGTTGATAGAGATCGTTGGCAAGATTGCAGGTCTTTCGATGATTAGGCCGACTGAAATTCTTAGCGTTGAGAAGGAGAAGAGGACTCAGCTTTCGAGACTCAACAGCGCGGACCGTTCAATGACGAGACGTTTCAGGACGTCGGTGTCGGATTCACCCGGAAATCGCGCAGCTTCAACTTCTCTGTCTTCGATCCTGTAGTACGTTTTCAATGCCTCCATCTTCTTCTCCGAGGTTATTTCGAGAAGACTCTCGTCACGCTCTCCGGGTATCGTAGAGGAGACGGCCCGAGCTAGACTCTCCAGAGAATCTTCGGAATTCGATAGTGCGACAAGGACTATTTCGCTGTCTCCTCGAGCGATGCCCATTCGTTGGATCGCAACGGAAATCTGTCGTTGACATGAAATATACAGTAAGAGTTCCACCGCGAGGCTTTTCGTCATGGGCCGCGGCCCTTTGAAGGCTCGCAACGCGTTTTCAGCCGCAAACTCAATGTGCTCAGGGCCAGCGATCAGTAGCGCTTTCACGAGTTGAATTTGCGCAACCTTGGCCTCTGAGCGGAGCCGCTCAAGTAAGTGTTCGGGATCCTGGATCTTGGCAGTGCGCACGCCAACGCTCAGAAGATAATGATCATCAATTTTTCGGATCATCGTGGATCATTCTCAGAAGTCTCTTGACAAGTCTGGGGCCCAGGCCAGTGTCTTTGAGTTCTCGTAGAACTGCCGCCGTGCGGTTTGGTTTAGGATCGAACTTTTTGGTTATCAATGATAACGCTTCAAATCGTTCCCAAGGGAAGATTATCCACTTCCGAGTCTTCTTCGCAAAAAAGTCTGGTTGGAAGATGCTCTGCGGCTTCACGTAGATAGTGCTGACCTTGATTTGCATGGCCCCTTTGCGGCGCAGATGGCCTACAACGGCTACTAGACTATGTCCCGTGTCCGCCACATCATCCACGACTAATACCCGCTTTCCCCTAACAATCGTGGTCACGGGCTGAGTAATTTTCGGTTTCTTGGACGTTACTGCAATGTCCTTGTAGAATTCCACTTTCATGTTCGCAAGATTGGGCTTCTGCAAAAGATCGCTCATGACCCGCGCTGGGGGCCAACCACCTCGGGAAACACCGACGATAACATCTGGATGATATCCAGATCTTCGAATCTGGAGAGCGAGATCGACAAGCATATCGTAGATTTGATCCCATCCAGGAACTTCGTACTTAGAATTCGGCATGTTTGAGGTCGAACTTCCGGAATTTTGACCTTGCTTTCCATTAAGGCTTTAGACCCAATCGCGTTCCCAGATCGAACAGGGGATTATATCGGCAAGACGATCCTCACTCTGCAGCGTCTCAAGCCCGATACAGGCTGAGGAATTGACGCAGCCGATGATGTGGACTGACCTGCACAGAGGGCCACCTCGCCCAGATGAAGAAATGCATCTCCACTGAGGACAATATCTAACGAGGTACTGCGGTTCACGATCTCTAATGTTCACATCCTGTTGAAATCACAGACTGGTTTGTGGGTTTCACGATTTTCTTCTGAGAAAGTTGAGGTAATTTACGGAGTCCTGGTTGACACTTCTTTTATCCTGTAAACGCCGAATATTCGAATCGGATACATCATGCGAAGACCACCGAGAGTCTCGCGACCGACGCGTATCGCGATGAGTTCTAGGGACCTTCTGGCTCAATCAATCCTGGCTAGCAGGATTTTGCTCATCTGGCTAAGGTAGATCGTTTAGTTCGACTTCCTCTGTAGGAACAGAGGAAACACCGTTCTTTTCCTGAGAGTGCTTTTCTCAGGGTTGATTCCGTCCGGGGTGTGCTACCTTGACCATTTGGACATTGAGACTATAGGGATCAACGTTTCCGTATTCTCGATATGAGCAATCCCCTTAATCCGGTCAAGCATGAACCAATAGATGCTCTGCGAGTCCGGTTCCAGAAGCTTGCGTGGAACTTCCACTACCGCCATTACATCATATTTGCCCGGTACGATGTGAACTTCCTTAACCTCAGGAAGTTTCCACAACGCCTCTGCAACGTCCTTCTCTCTGCCAAGGGTAGAAGCTAGATAGATGAATGCGCGGACTGACCTTTTCATTTCGTCCTTAGGATGATACTGCAAAAGACTCCACCGTTGGAATCTATGTCACTTTCGACCGCATATAAGAACGTGAAGACGAGAGTTGGCTTAGGGATCTCTTCTCAATTCTGACTGCACATACTCGTCCAAGAAAGGGACCATTCGATGGCATATGCGAGATGATTTCATGACTAGAAGATTCTTCTACTGGCTGAAAGGTCTTGAGCAATAATGTCAACTGTTCAACTAGCCCAAATCAAGCCTGATTCGAGCACAAGCGCCGCCGAGTCAGAGCTGAGGTTCAAACAGTTCAGAATTCCACTGCCAAATCGATTCCCTATCAGTCCAGAGAGAAACGCGCTGAAACCAGCGGGCGTGGAGGGGCCGCTCCCTGGAGAGGTTGCTGTCTTGGCCAGGCTTGCTCCACCGGATACCCTGAAGAAAATACTCACGCAGGAGGATGCTGTCAAATCAATGGCTAGATTCTTGTCCAGGGAAACGGGAGCCGATGCTATCAAGCTCCTGTTCCTGGCATACAAGAGTGGGGCTGTGATAAGTCGTACTGAGGATCTGAAGACGCTTCTTGATCTTCAATATTTGGCAGGTTTGGATATCGTAACAGTCCAGCACACCTTGGACCTTTCACTCGAAGACTATGAGGCCCAGCTACGCTTTGCTGAGAGATGGATGGAAGAGCGCGGGGTCGAAAAGCCGTTGATGCCAATTGTACAAGTGTCGGACGCGAAGGAAGTGACTAACAAGCTCATCAAACAGGTGGAAAAGCATGAGCCTGAGATGTTCGGCTTCGATGTTCGAGGAGGATTTTACTATCATGCCTTCAGGGAAATCGAAGATTTCAAGAAGCGACATCCGAAGGTGTGGACGCACGCGTTCCAAGTCCCACCGAAGGTACGCTTCGGGCGAGGACTACTGCCTTGTTCTGAGGGGATGATACTGCCAATGTTCGGAGTTGACAGCTTCTCAAGATGGATAGTGCCGCCTCCTCCGACCCCGCTGACAAAGGAAGTGATCAATGTCTTTGACCGGAAGGGCTGGGGAGCTTTGAAGAAGAAGGACTATGAGTCAGTCCGAAAGAACACGACAAACTGCGACTGCGCCGTTTGCCGGGGAAAGGACCTAGAACCATTTTACGAGGGAAAGGTTTTGGACGTGCTTGCAAAGGCCAAGGTCCACGACCATTTGGCCCAGAGATCAGAGTTGGAACGTGCTCGGAACTCGATCAAAAAAGGAGAATTCTTGTCCTTGCTCAAATCAAAAGAGTACCCCCGAGAATTCTTGAAATACATTCCAAAAGAAAGAGAAGAGCCAAGCTAGCACTCCAGTCTGAATATCCTCATGCCAAGCTAGCCTGGGCGCCATCCCAGCATTTGAAAAAATGCTCAGGACTCAAACTAAAGCTGGATCTGGCTCCGAGGCTTAAGGGGCCGATTGTTCGACCGGCACCTCATCCCTGGCCTCAGTAGAAGGTTCAACCCCGACGTCGTCCTGACCATCTTCCGTCAATTCGTCGACGGGGGCCTGTTTCGGCTTGGACTCCGCGATCAACATCATCAGGCTTTGCAGGTCAATTTCTGCCTTCGTGCGCCAGCCGAGCTTGACTAGACCATCCTCGTCTTCTTCCAGATACCCTGACCTAAGGAAGGCGTCCATCAATGTCAGTGCCTTCCATCGGCCGACCTTGTGACCAATTGCCTCTTCGACGTCTTTACGCTCGGTCTTTCCTTGCTTTGATACGACGAGAGATAAGGAGGCTGCGAGAGCTGCGAGATTGTCGAGCCTCCAGCCGGTCATCCTTGCCTCTCTCGGAGCAAGTGTGCCTCTCAACCGCACGAAATACCGTGACTCATCTTCACTGTCAACGGAAGGCTTGTAATCCGAAACGATCTGGCCCTGGACCTTCTTGACTTCCAGGTCAAGATCTTTCAATTGTTCATCGAGCTGGCTTAGAACGCGCAAGTACTCTTTCCCGAGGCCTGTTTTGAGCTCCCAAGATCTGGATCCTGGGATTCTCCCGTGCTTGAAGAACAGCATATGCGCTGCGCGCTTGATGCGGTCGGAATAGTAGGATTCCTCGGGTTTTGCTTCAGTCATCGAGTATTGGCCTCGTTGGGAATGGGGATCGGAAAACTAACTGGAGAACCCTCTCTCGACGCAAACGGCGGGTCCTTTGCAACAATATACAATTTCTCGCGCTTCTTCTCAAGGGTCGCCATGCCATAGCTGACCAAGAAGCTGACCATCTGTGCCCTAGAGACCGTTTCGGCGAAATCTGATCCTCTGACCAGATTCCAGTAATCTGCTCTTCCATTGTCTAGAGTCCGCTCCTTCAAGTGTTTCCAGAATTCTTCGAGCCTCTTGCTGAATGCTTTCTCATCCAAGATTCTCAGCGTTGCAAGCTCGACGGAATCAGCTGATCCCGGAGCTTCGAACGCACCAGGGAAGAGTTTTCTTCTTCTCTCGAAGAAGGAGAGCATCTGATTCCAATATTCCATGGCTTCCTTGGTTGATTTTTCGGTAATTTGTTCCAGTTCAACGACTGGATGCCATGACAGAAGTAAGTACTCGGCCAACTGTTCTCGGGACATTGCGTCGATCTTTTGTTTTAGCATGGCGGGATCTACGAATAGGGATGTGGACTGGAATCTGAGGTTGGCGCTCTGCAAACCTACGACTTTCGCAAGGCTTGTTATGGCACGCATATCGAGTAGATTGTCTTGCAAGTTCTCCCAGTTCTTCGAGTTTTTCCGGATGATTCGCAATGCCTCGCCGATGTCGAGGAGGAATGGGTTGAATCGACGGTTCTCGATGGCGGTGCATGTCTCAATCAACTCTTCCAGCTCCCGCCGTCCGCTTGACTTGCGGACTTTTTCCGTCAAATCTTGCTCAACTCTTTGACGAGTGAGCTGCCCTCGACGTTTTGGACGACAATCACATGGACTCTGTCCTCTCCCGGTAGCGTGAGTTGTCCCGGCGTTATCGCAATGTACTGTGTTGTGTCGGAAAATTTGGAGGCGGCCTGTATTAGTCGAGAAACGGTCTCTCGATTTTTCGGGTCCATGTGTACGTCGAACTCGTCTATTGCTCTGAATGGAGATGCAATGAACTGCTGCAGCGAGAGGAGCAAGGCAATTAGGGCGACTGTCCTTTCTCCGCCGCTCGGTGCGAGTCCGTCCAGGGAGACTGGCTCGTTTCCTTTGAATCCGACGTATAGCTCCAATCCAGCTTTCTCGATGTCTTTGGGAGCGCGTAGAATTATTTGGCCTCTTCCTCCGACCTCTGTCAGTAGCCCGTTGTATCGAAGTGATAATTCCTCAAGGAGTTGTCCCATGATATTCTTCCATTTCTCAAATCTCTGGTGTAGTTCGCCTAGGACGTCTGACCTGTTCTGCTCGACGACAACTGCTTTCTTCTTCAGGTCCTCGTAGAGGTCGCCGTAGCTTCGGAACATCTTCTCGACCTCGTCCGACATGTGTGCCAGAGGACGCAGTTGTGCTTCGGCGGCAGCTAGCTCGACGGTTACGTCATGAAGCTCTCGCGGATTCTCCAGGGCGGGCCCGAGTTGGAGTGCTTGCTCCCTTATTGGATCAAGTTCCTCTTCGCCGAGGCGTAATTGTACTTCTAGCTCTTGGATCTCTTGCGTCATGATGGAGATTTTGAAATTGCTGACTTCTGCCTTTACCTTGGACTGGACCATTAGATCAATGTTGCTGGTGAGGTCGAGAGATAACTCGCCGATCTTTTCCCGGATCGAGTTGACTTGTTGACTCTCTGTTCTCGCCGCATCAGCGATCCTTTGTCGCTCTTGCAATATTTCACTGAGTCTTTGCTTCAGGAGGTCAGCTTCTCGAACTAGTGCTTCGTCAGAGGCTGTTTCACGTAGAGATTGAAACAGTTTCTGGTGTGACTGCAGTGTTTCGCTGAATTTTTCAATCCATTCCATCGCGCCGGTGCGGACGCCTCGTCCGTGTTCAAGCTTGAGATACTCTTCGCGGAAGTTTTCAAGTTGCTGGTTTAACACTGAGAGGTTGTTTGAGAGTTTGGCGTGTTCCTTTTGTGAAGAGTCGAATTCTTGTTTCGCTTCTTCCATGTTTTGTTGAAGGGACGAGATGCGGTCGCGGTACCGTTTCTGGGAGAATTCTTTTCTAAGAATGCGTCGCCAGAGGAGTTCTCGTTGAAGTTGCTTGACTTGTTCTTCGAGTTTCTTTTTTGTCTGGTATTTCTCGTATTCTCGCTGCCAGTGTTGGTAGGTCTCTTTGGTTCCTTCAAGTACTGATGACATCGCTTCCCGTTCGGTGGTTAGCTTTTGTAACCGGCCGGAGGACTCTAGTACATCTTTGCGGTACTTGCCGAATCCTACTGCGTCTTCGAGGAGCAAGAGTTTTTCGACCGGAGGGACGTTCCCGAATCGGCCAACCATTAGCTGGTGCATTATGACCAGCATATTGTCAGGGTTGAGTCCGACACGGGACAGTCCTTCGACAAGATCTGTCTTGTTGATCGGCTTGTTGTTGAGTAGGAAGTGATAGTCGCCGGACCGCTTCAAGACTCTTGTGAGGAGTGCTTTGTCACTGCGGGCTTGGGGGAAGATTCTAGTGCCTTTTTCCGGCTGATTGTCAAGGAGGAGGGAGACTCGGGCTTCTTCCTCGCCCCATCGGATAAGATCGCTCAGTTTCCGTGCACGTTCTGTGTAGGCTTGTCCGAGGACTACGGATATTCCTAAGAGAATGGATGATTTTCCGGCCCCGTTCGGGCCGACGATCATGTTTAGGCCCTGTTCTAGTGGGATGCTAGCGTTCTTGTACGACATGAAGTTTGTGAGTTGTACTTCACGAATCAGGCCTTTCACTAGCTCCAGGGCGTTTGAAGTTAGATGTGAAAGGTATGATTAGAACCCTTTGAGTTTCTATCAATCCTTAAATATCGGATTTCAGTTTTTGACACCTCTGACCGGAGCGTGTCAGGCGCGGGGTTGAGACGGCTTGGTAAAGTACTACACGTCTCGGAAAGCGGAAATCTGATCCTGCGACTCGAACAATCACCAATCCCAGAGATCGGCTCCCCAGTATGCGACTACAAACTGAAGCGACTTGGCATAGTGAACAATATCCTTGGTCCTGTGAAGGGTCCATATGTCTCGGTGAAATCCGCGAGTCCATTGGACAGTAGTCTCGCGGGTAGAATCCTGTATCTCCTCGAGAACGCTTAGGAACGGCTGGAAAAAATGGCCGAAGAACTAGAACAGCTACAGCCAGAACCAGAGGTTACGCGCAGAGTAAGGTCATGCCCAGAGTGCGGCGGAGCCAAACTCATGCGAGACTACGACGCTGCGGAGGTAGTGTGCATGACTTGTGGCTATGTTGTACAAGAGAAGATTGCAGATTCACGCCCCGAGTGGCGTGCTTTCGACGATGAACAACGAGCGAAGCGGGCCAGAGTCGGTGCTCCGATGACGTTTACTATTCACGATAAGGGATTGTCGACAATCATCGATTGGAGAGACCGTCCCTCGGGAACAAAATCCGTCACCGCGGATCAGCGCATCGAGCTTTACAAATTACGCAAGTGGCAACGTCGAGTACGCGTTTCGGACGCGACCGAACGGAACCTGGCGGTTGCATTGTCTGAGCTTAGCAAGTTATCTGCTGCCCTTTCGCTTCCCAAGAACATTCTCGAAACGGCCTCAGTGATATACCGGCGAGCGATTAAGAAGCGTTTGATACGTGGACGTTCCATACACAACGTGACTGCAGCGGCGATTTACATGTCGTGCCGCCAGTGTGGTGTCCCGCGAACGTTGGACGAAATCGCTGGGGTCTCGACCTTGAACAAGAAGGATATTGGCAGAAGTTACAGGTTCATGCTCCGCGAACTTGGCATGTTCGTTCCACCTTCTGCGAATCGTAATTACGCTGCGAGATTTTCGAACAAGCTAGTCATATCCGGTAAGGCTGAAGGGATAGCGATCAAGATTCTCGAGATTGCGAGACAAATGAAGCTGACGAGTGGAAGAGGTCCAGCAGGGATCGCCGCGGCCTCTACTTACATCGCTACTGTGTTGACGAATGAACGGAAGACTCAACGAGAGATTGCGGAGATTGCTAATGTCACCGAGGTCACGATTAGGAACAGGTACAAGGAACTCCTCGAGAAGCTTATGATCGAAGTCCCGCTTTAGAGAATCGACTTTTTCAATTTTTGGGCAAGGTCTCATGCACCGAATTCTACGCTTAAATACGCATTAGAGTCCGCAATTACCTCTCAGGCAAGAAAGAAATGGGATGCGCAACCAAGGATGCTCTATCTGCTCTTGGTGGAGTTTTGATATTGATTGGGGGAGCGCTTGTTGCATTCAACAACTCTGCAATATCATTCTTCGGGTACCTAGCCAATGGCGGTTCATCGGGTACGACGGTCACTCTCGTAGGCATCGTGGGGATGATCATGGGTCTAATCGTAATCGCGGGGGGAGTCATGATGAAATCTAAGCCGGACAAGTCCAAGATGTGGGGAGCTGTGGTAGTCGTCTTCTCGATACTTAGCTGGTTCACCGCAGTAGGCGGCCTCGTCGCAGGATCCCTCATCGGCTTGGCAGGCGGCATCATGGCGATAAGGTTCAAGCCATCCGCGGCTTCTACAGCGCCGCCCGCATCTAAGAGCCCCTAGCGCTGAGTGAAGATTCCAGAATTGGGATACGTTCGACGAGCAAAAAGCTCTAATATGACGTATGTTATGTTGCGCGGCCAAGGATATAACATATGTCATATGCTAAACCCGAAGTCCTGGTCAGCACAGACTGGGTAAAAGACCATCTCAACGACCCCAAAGTACGCGTAGTCGAGGTCGACTACGACCCTACAGCAAACTACCAGCTGGGGCACGTCCCTGGCGCAGTATTGTTCGACTGGCGTAAGGACCTCAATAACCCCGTACAGCGAGACATTCTCTCCAAGCAACAGCTCGAACAGCTGTTCAGCAACTCCGGCATCAGCGGAGACACGAAGATCGTTCTCTATGGCGACTTCAACAACTGGTTCGCTGCCTACGCGTTCTGGGACCTACAATACTATGGTGTCAAGAACTTAGTACTCATGAACGGTGGACGCAAGAAATGGATCGAAGAAGACAAACCACTAGCCAAGGACATTCCACAGTATCCCGCGACGAAATACAGCGCGTCCCAACCCGATGAGAAAATACGGTCCTATCTGCACCAAGTCTTGGACGTGTACAAGAAATCAAATACAAAACTCGTTGACGTGAGGAGCCCCAAGGAATTCAGCGGCGAAATACTCGCACCACCAGAATATCCAACTGAACATGCACAACGAGGCGGACACATCCCCGGCGCGGTGAATATTCCATGGTCTCAAGCGGTCAAAGAAGACGGGACATTCAAAACCTACGAGGACATCAAGAAACTCTACGAGAGCCAGGGAGTAACCGCAGACAAGGATATCATAGCATATTGCCGGATCGGCGAGAGATCCTCTTTCAGCTGGTTCGTCCTGAAATACTTGCTAGGATATCAGAAAGTACGAAACTACGACGGGTCCTGGACGGAATGGGGAAACCTAGTCCGTAACCCAATAGAGAAACCCGCCCAACAGCCACCCCAGCAAATACCAGCCTAGAATACTCTACCCAGAGTAGAATCCTCACCCTCTTTTCTTTCCGCTTCAGTGAACCTTTTCCACTATGAAATGGAACAGGTTATTTTCCTTCCTCCATTCGACCAGCTTCTGTTTCGTTTTGTCCGTCCAAACAACCATCTCAACATAGGCAGTTGGATCGTCAGACACGATATGCACAACGTCGCCAATCGGAACGATTGAGATTAACTCGTTTAATCTTACTAGGACTGCGGAGCATTCAGTGCCAATCTCGTACATTTCATGGTCTGGAAACGCTTTGAAGCAGCGCACCCGGAGTTCGACGACTTTTTTTTCTAGACTCGGCTTTGCGGCCTCGATGGATGATAATGATGACTCTTCCCGGTCTAGGTTTGTTGGCTGAAGTCTTGCAACCCAACCATCAACATATGGGGACCGATTGAGAAGTCTTGGTGCTTGAACAACGTCCGAGTTTACCAACACTATTTTTCCGGACACTGGAGAAGGGATTGATCCTACCGATCTTACACTCTCTAGCGTCCCGAGACTCTGTCCCTTCACAATTACCGTTCCAGCCGGTTTCAACTTGGCGCTGACCATTTTGCCGGCGATGCCTGACAGAAGACTTGTGACGCCGATCTCCAACTGACCATTGGGCAGGAGTCTAACCCACGCGTTACTATCGAGATCGTACAATAGATCGTCGGGAAAGTAGCAGTGAATGATCTCCAAAACGCTAGACCGCTAATGCTGTCCCCTGGGCAAGATCTTGGGGGAATATATAATAGGCAAATCTCCGGTTTCGCCTGCTCTTCCAGTTAGAAAAACCACGGTGAACGCGTTAGATGCCTCGTTTCAAGAGTTCAGCGGACATTCTAGCAATAGTGTCCAACAAAAGCCAAGTGCGCAACACGGGCATCATAGCTCATGTAGACCATGGGAAGACGACTATGACCGACTCGTTGCTCTCTGGAGCCGGACTGTTGTCGCCGTCGTTGGCAGGCACTGCTCTAGCGATGGACTTTATGGAAGAAGAACAAAAGCGTCAGATGACCATCAAAGCCGCAAACGTCAGTCTCTACTACGAGCACGGTGGGACGCCTTTCGTTATCAACCTCATCGATACGCCAGGACACGTTGACTTTTCAGGAAAAGTAACTCGATCACTGCGCGCCATTGACGGGGCAGTGGTCGTAGTCGACTCTGTCGAAGAAGTCATGGTTCAGACAGAGACCGTTACTCGACAGGCACTAGAAGAACGCGTTAGGCCAGTCCTCTACATTAACAAGATCGATCGTTTGATCAAGGAATTAAAACTTACACCCGAACAGATCCAGGAAAGGATTGCAAGAATCATCAAGGACTTCAACGCGCTCCTTGATCTTTATGCTGAGCCAGAGTTTCGGGAGAAATGGAAAGTTAGCTTTGCCACCAACACCGTGGCCATGGGATCTGCGAAGGACCGTTGGGGATTCAACTTTGAAGTTGCAAAGAAGAAAGGCATCAAGTTCACAGATGTAGTCGATGCCTATCTGAACAATAAGGTAGAGGATCTCAAGGTCAACGCGCCGATACACGAAGCCATTCTTGGCATGGCGGTCGAGGTCATGCCGCCGCCCCACGTCGCCCAAGCCTATCGTATTCCGAAAATCTGGCACGGAGACCCAGACAGTGAATACGGCCAGGCCATGATCAAGTGCGACGACAAGGGTCCAGTCCTCATGTCCGTCACCAACATTGTCGTGGACCCGCAAGCAGGCGTTGTCGCTACCGGCCGACTCTTTTCAGGTACCGTGTCAGACGGCGAACCTGTGTACTTGATCAATTCCAAGGCTCAGGGCAGGGTGCAGCAAGTCGCCATCTACATGGGACCACAACGGGAAATCGTTGGCAAGCTGAGCGCCGGCAACATCCCCGCTCTTCTTGGACTTGAAAACGTGAAGGCAGGGGAGACAATTTCTTCCGTGAAACAGTTCGTCCCCTTCGAGGCCGTACACTACGTGACGGAACCAGTCGTGACGATTGCCGTAGAACCCAAGTTTAACCGAGACCTACCCAAACTCGTTGAAATTCTACGGAAGCTCTCACTTGAAGACCCTAACCTCGTAACCAATATCAACGAGGAAACTGGAGAATATCTCATCTCCGGGATGGGTACGCTACATCTGGAGATTGCGGTGACGCTGATCACCAAGACCGGGATGGAAATTGTCACCTCCAAGCCTATCGTGATCTACCGTGAGACCGTTCGGACTAAGGCAGGACCCATCGAGAGCAAATCACCTAACAGGCACAACAAGATCTACATCGAAGTTGAACCGTTAGAGGAAGCCGTGTTGGAGCTGATCAAATCAGGCAAGATCAGCGAGTACGGGGACAAAGCAGAGATGGCGAAACTGCTCCGCGGAGTTGGCTGGGAGCCCAGTGAAGCGAAGGGCGTCTGGAGCATCGACGAACCCTACAACATGATCCTCGACGTCACCAAGGGAGCACAGTATGTGCAAGAGGTCCGGGACATGATACTGGCCGGGTACCGCTGGGGGATCAAAGAGGGGCCGATCGCTTACGAACAGATCCGAGGAGTGAAAGTCAAGGTGACCGATATCAGCCTGCACGAAGACCCCGTACACAGGGGGCCCGCGCAGATAATGCCTATGACTCGTAGGGGAATGTTCGCCGCCTTCTTAGAGGGTCATCCGACATTGCTTGAGCCAATTCAGAGGATCACGACAAGAGTACCCAACGAGCTTCTAGGAGCGGTAACGAGCGTGATTACTCAGAAGCGTGGAAAGATCGTGTCCGTGGACCAGAAGGGACACTTGGTATCAGTTGTCGGTGAACTACCAACTGCGGAAAGCTTCGACCTGTCAGAGGTTATGAGGGGCCAGACGCAGGGACGTGCATTCTGGGGATTGGAATTTGCGAGATGGTCCTCCGTCCCAGCATCGCTCCTACAGACTGTAGTGGAGAGTATACGAAAGAGGAAGGGCCTGTCATTAGAGCCGCCGAAGGCTTCAGACTTTATGGAATAGACAGCTAGAATTCTAGAAAGGGATTATGCGTCAGCCGACTCGTCGAGACGTTTCTTCCTTCCGGTCACGATTGTTGTTCGCGATAACTAACAGGACGAACCCGAGTACAAAGAACATTGTGAAATTGCTATTGTCTATGACACTTTCAATTCGTAGGACAGCGGGACCGAGAATTATCCCCAGACCCGCGAGCAGTGCCACTTTCGGCCAGAATTCCAAAGGCCGTCTGCAGCTTTTACTCGCCTTCCATAATAGGCATTGCTGAAAAGCCACAGGGCTAAGATGCCAGCTTGAAAACACTTAGAAGCCATACATCAGTCGTGTGGACCGCGTACGCGGCCGTGGTCCAGCGCTGGTCTTTCCAGGACTGGCGGACAGCCTGGTCTATGACACCGGCTTCCCATCTTGATATGGAAATAGCCGGGAACCCGGGTTCGAATCCCGGCGGCCGCACCATTGTACGGTTCGCGCCGCGCAGAAATTGATCTGAGAAATAGTTCTTGAAAGGAATGAAGGGGCGTAGATAGACCTTTTCCAAGGCTTGCCGAAAGTCGTCGATCAGGTCCTGAGTGGATTCTATTCCGACAGATAATCGGATGAGCCCATCAGTAATTCCGAGCTTTTCACGATCACTCGGGGACATACCTGAATGCGAAGTTGTGCTTGGCCTAGTGACGAGTGTCTCGACGCCCCCGAGGCTCGGAGCGACAAGTGGTAGCGTTGCGCTGTGCATGAATGTCTCAGCTGCTTTGACTCCGCCCTTAAGTTCGAAGCTCGCCATTCCACCGTAGCCCTCGAAGAACCGGCTCGCTAGACGGTGCTGAGGATGGGTTTGGAGTCCAGGATAGTTCACCTTCACCATTTTGGGGTGAGCCTCCAGGAATTCAGCGATTTTCAGGGCGCTAGCATTATGTTGCCTCATTCTAACCGCCAGGGTCTTGAGCCCCCGGTGGAGGAGGAAGGCGGCGTGGGGGTCGAGGCTTCCTCCCAGATGATTGAGTCTGTGCGTTATCTTCTCAACAAGGCCCTTGTTTCCGATGATTGCGCCTGCGACAATGTCGGAGTGACCGTTGAGATATTTGGTTGCGCTGTGAATGGATAGGTCGAAACCATGACCGAGGGGACGATAGTTGACTGGGCTCGCGAAGGTGTTGTCGATGATTGAAATGAGGTTGTGTGATCTCGCGAACTTCACAACAGCTTCCAAGTCGGGTACTTGCATCATCGGGTTAGAGATTGTCTCTACATAGATTACCTTCGTCTTTGGTTTTAGCTTGCTCATCCAAGATGACGGATTGTTCCCGTCAATGAAATCGTATGAGATCCCGAACTTTTCCAAGTCTCTAGTAACGAAATCATGAGTACCACCGTACAGGCAGTTCTGGGCGAGCAGATGATCGCCTGAGGAGAGCAGTGTAAGCAGGGTTGTGCTGATGGCCGCCATTCCGCTGGACGTGACTTGGGCAGCCTCTCCGTTTTCTAATGTTGCAAGCTTCTCTGCTAGTACCTGTTGGTTGGGAGTGTTGTTCAGTCGGATATACTTGATGTCATTGTAGCTTTTCTCGCCAGCATACTCGAACATCGCTGATTGAAATATCGGCATGACTACTGCTCCGCCTACACGAGGATGTGGCTCACCAGAATGGACAACCTGGGTCTCGATGGCCAGCTTTTTCCTGTGCGACACTTGCTCTTGCGTAACAGTCACTATTCGTTGGAGGACAGACGCCATTACTCAAAGCTTGGGTCGTCGTACGCCGTGCATCCCCAGATCAGAGTGTTTCACGCATCTCCGTAGGACGAAGTTTTCGTCCTGCTACCAAGTAGGCAGCTGCGAATACTGCTACCGCTATCTGAAGTGCAGACCCAACGAGAAACGTCATGGATCCAACGGAGACTCCACCTAAAACAAGGTTCTGGTGTTCTGGTCGTGGAAGAGTGACAAGTAGTGTAATGATGGAAAGAACGAGCGCTGCCGAATAAGCGCTTTCTCTTCCTTTCGCGGCTGCAATGGCAACTGCGAGATACAAGAGCCAGCCTCCGAGAATTGAATAGAACAGCCACGAAGGCACGATTAGGTAGAGTTGGATCAGTAGTATTACTCCGAGCGCGACGGATCCATAGATCAGCCACCTCAGTGTTGTCTTAAGTTGAAGCAATGAAGTGGATGATGGCGTGTATGTATTCTCCGTCGGTTAATGCTACGCGGTAGTTTCTCTTCTAAGCTTCGACCATTCTTTCTTCCGGGTCTGCTATCCGACGCACAAAGTTGTCGTAGATCCTGAGTTTTTCGAGTCCAACATCTATTCCCATATGGACGTCCTTTGGCTTGTTCTTTTGGAAGTAATGTTCTACTTCTGAGACTCTTCCTTGTCCGAAGAATGGTATGGCAAGGTGTAGCCAGCGCGAGACTAGCCCCGTGCCTTGGTATACCTGTCGCAGCCAGTTGAAGTTGGCAGATAACCAGTCCCAGGTTGCCTTCTTTGCATCAGGATTCTCTCTGAGCCCTGGATTTGATTTTTGTAAGCCAAGCATGACTAGGACATTTTCTTTCTTGACCTCGCCAGCTATCGCAAGGTTCAGTGTCCGACCCACGAGGGAGGAATCTTCGAAGCTCGTCAACCCGACGAGAAGCCTCACTTTATCCTCTTCAAATCTGGCGGACTCGTACTTGCGGAGCAGCGTGTCGTAGTCCCCTGTTGAACGGGCATAGGCCACGACTGTCGCTTGTTTCATGTCAGGCTCTATGGTGTCATAGTTGCTGAAGTTTGTCCCGAGTTTTTTGGCGTAATCTTTGTCGACCCTTGCGAGGCGTTCGGCCATGATTCCGTGCAATTCTCGGCTATTCTCGTCGGTCCTCTCGCTTAGCAGGCTCAGCTGTGACTTGTGATAGCGTTTGGAAGCTTCCATCACTCGAGGAGTTATCGAATATAGAAATCCTAGCTGGTCGGACGTCTCATACGCGGGAAGATATTCCCTCTCAGTCTCATAATGATGCACGAGTTCGAGGTATTCGTTGACGCCCATTTTTCCCGATATGGTGAAGGCGTACGCGTCGGAGATGATTCCGTAGCGGTCGTAGGTGGACATGTCCGACTTCGATACTCGGTCGTAGAGACCCTTGTAGAATACTCGGTAAAACCCGGTCTGGTCAGTATTCAGCTTTAGGGATTCGAGTTTGGCGGGAACATTGACGGAGTCTTGCTCCCTATCGAGGATTAGCCTGTGAGATGTTCCGTTGACTTTCATCCTTATCGGGATCGGCCAGATATCCTTCCGGGTCTCCCCTGAGAGTAGGAATCTCTCCTGATGCAGATTCAGCTTACCGTCCACGAGACTGACTGTCACCGCTGGGTACCCTGGTTTGCGAATCCAGTCGCCCATGATCTTCTTCACCGGCACTTTCGATGCTGTTTCGATGTGTGTCCATAGGTCGTTACCAGTTGCGTTGGAATACTTGTACTCCTGAAGATACGATCTCACTCCTGCGGTGAAGTTGTCTTGGCCCACGTGAGCTTCGATCATGCGAATGATACTTGCCCCCTTGCCGTAGCTTATGTCGTCGAAGACTTCTTCGACGTCGTCCACGGAGTTGATCGTTACCTGTATCGGGTGCGTATTCTCCACTCCGTCCCGACTCATGGCCGGTGCCGTGTCCATGAAAACAAAGTCTTGCCACATTGACCACTGAGGATAGACCTTGTCGACAGCCTTGTATGCCATGAAGGTCGCGAAGCTCTCGTTCAGCCACAGATCGTCCCACCACTTCATGGTAACTAGATCGCCGAACCACATGTGCGCTATCTCATGAGCGATCGTCTCGCCCGCTCTCTTCTTGATCTTTACACTTGTCTCGTCGCCCACGAGCAAGCGTAATTCTCGGAAAGTGATGGCACCCCAATTTTCCATTGCCCCATGGGCAAACTCTGGCACTGCAATCAGGTGCATTTTCGGCAAGGCGTAGGGGATCCCATAATAGGAGCCGTAGTATTTTGTCGTCTCTTTAGCGGTCTGCAGCGCAAACTTTCCACTTCCAGCCTTTCCACGTGTCGCGGCGACGATGTATTCTACAGTACCAGATTTTTCTCTGATCTCTTCGAATTTTCCTACGCCGAGATAGAGAAGGTACGTGGACATTCTCGGCGTTGTCTCGAATTCCACAATCTTCTTGGAGCCTTCAGTACTAGTTGATTTGACGGGCATGTTAGAGATTACTGACAAACCCGGATCGGTTTTCACTGTCAGCTTGAATTCTGCCTTGAACGCGGGATGGTCAACGCATGGCACCATTCTTCGAGCGGATGCGGCCTCGAACTGCGTTGACGCAACGTAGTCATGATCATAGGGTGCCTTGTATAGGCCCACAAGCCTGTCAGAGGTGATCGGGCCACGGTAAGTAATTTCGAGAATGCCCTTGAACGGTCCAGTTTTTACGAGTAGATCTTGGCCTTTCTGTTCGTACTTGACTGACTTGCCTCCTGCCTTCGAATCTAGTATTTTCAGGTCTACACTGTTTAGTGTAACATCTTTGTCTGTCTCGAGACTAATTCCTACTTTTCCGTCGAATGCCAGGTTCTTGAGATCTACATCAAGGAAGATATCGTAGGATTTGACTTGCAAGGCCACTCAGCGTCGTCGTTTTCAACGGTAAAAAAGTTACCTTGTCAACCTCGTTCATGTCTGGAAATGTTCGCATTCGCAATGGGAGCCGTAGCTTTTGTGCTCACACTTTGGACCGTGCAATTGTTGCGGGTGTCCACAGTTACGACAGTAAAGTTGTCCGCCAACGTGACCCACAGTCCCCGTCCCGCCGACCGGATCTGCTATTGGGCATATCTTGTGTGCTAGATGATCCTCAGTCTTACCCTTCCTGAGATGCTTCCGAATCACGATGACCTCCTCTTGAGGAATCCTGATTGGCTTTCGACACTTGGGACAGAGATTGTAGCTCATCACAATTAGCTATCTAGTAATCTTCGCTCCCTTTGAGTCTTCGGATTTTTCCATACTCTTTTCTGCTGTTGAATAACTCGAAGACAGGGCTCGCATGTTACGTATCGTCGCGGATGAGAGGGAACGCCGTTCTCAGGTTGGCGATGAGCTTCAGTCCCTGGGAGTGGCTGTAGAGTATCGTGTCCTCGATATTGCAGATTATGTTATCGGCCCTTACGCGGTCGAGAGAAAGTCGGTAAGAGATTTTGTCTCCTCCCTGTACAGTGGTCGCTTGTTCGATCAAGGTCACCGATTGGGCGAGGCCTACCAGACTCGGCTACTGATCGTAGAAGGCGACCTGTGGAGCGCAGTAGAAAGGCGGAGGAATCCGCGATCACTTTGGGGCGCGGTCATATCGGCAGTTCTTGACTTTGGACTGAATACGTTCTTCACGCCGGACGAGAAACAGACTGGACAGTTTCTCTACACCCTGGCTAAGGGAAGCAGATTCAAAAGCTCCGCGAGAGGCCCCCCGTTAATAATCAGGAAACCCCGGAGCAAAGAGTTGAAACTCATCCAACTGTCAGTGCTGAGTTCTCTACCAGGAGTAGGTCCGAACATGGCAAAGCAGCTTCTCACATATTTTGGCTCGTTGAGGAAAGTGTTCTCCGCGAATACGACAGACTTGGCTGTTGGCGCTAAGATCGGTCGAGCAAGGGCGCTCGTACTGACGAGACTGTTTGACCATGAGACTTCAAGAACCGCACCGACGCAGATGAGTCTCGAGCCGGAATGAAGTCAATGCCGAAACCAAACCAAGAGTTACGACTGTTCAGGGAGGCCTACGAGGAGATTATGAAGAGTGTTGCAAATGCGATTGGGCAACTGGACACCTCTGAGACCCAACGTTTCATCGAATTACTTGTTCGAGAAAAATCGAGACGCATCCTGATCATCGGAGTAGGTCGTAGTGGACTGATTGGCCGTGCATTTGCGATGAGGCTCATGCATCTCGGATTCAACGTCTACGTCATGGGCGAAACGATTACTCCTGCTATAGGGAAGGGAGACTTGGTAATCGTAATCTCTGGTTCTGGGACAACGAAACTGGCTGTGACAGCGGCAGAAATTGGAAAAGAGGTGGGTGCGAGAGTTGTCGCGATCACGTCGTTTCCAAAATCCGATCTGGGAAAGCTTGCAGACCACATTGTACAGGTACGCGGGAGAACGAAGGTCGCGGCCGAAACAGATTATTTTACGCGACAAATAACCGGCGTCCACGAGCCTCTAGCCCCGCTCGGAACAATATTCGAAATTGCCTCCACAGTTTTTCTTGACAGTCTCATACCGGAACTGATGCATCGTCTTGGAAGAACTGGAAAGGAACTCAAACGCCGACACGCGACCATAGAATAGGAGTAACCTGACTTTGAGATTACTACTCAAGAACTGCGACTGGATAGTCACTCAAAACCCTCAGCGAAAGATTCTACACAACTCGTCTGTAAGGGTTGACGATGGAAAGATTGTGGAAGTTGGAGAGACTCGTCGAGCGACGGGGGACGATGTTGTTGATTGCAGTGGAAAGATCCTGATGCCAGGATTGATCAATACACATACGCATCTCTCCATGACGCTTTTCCGCGGACTCGCTGACGATCTGGAACTACAGGCGTGGCTGAACAAAATCATCTGGCCGCTCGAGAAACGTGTCACAGGAAAAATGTGCTACGACGGTGCGCTGCTCGGCTGCTTGGAAATGATCAGGACCGGGACCACCTGTTTCGTGGACATGTACTTCCACATGGAGGATGTTGCAATGGCAACTGTGGAGTCAGGACTCCGAGCAATACTATCCTACGGAATCATTGATCCTCCTGAAGATGCGGGGATAAAGCGGCAACGGGACGAGACAATGAGGTTTCTGAAACATGTTCGAGAATTGAAGAACCCGAGGATCGACTTTGCCGTAGGCCCGCATGCTCCCTACACTTGTCGAGACGAGACTCTTCTCTGGTCGAAGAAGCTAGCAGAGAAAGAGAATGCCCTCGTGAACATTCACATTGCAGAGACACGGCATGAGCAGGCACAATTTGAACGCGAGAAAAACAGTAGAGTAGCCGATTATCTTGACAAAATAGGGTTCCTATCCGATAGGGTTCTTGCGGCGCATGCTGTCTGGTTGACTAAGAGCGAGGTCAAATTATTTGGTAAGCGTGGTGTTCGAGTCGCACATTGTCCAGTCTCAAACATGAAGCTCGCGAGTGGCGCTGCTGCGCCTGTGCCAGAAATGTGGGTTTCGAATGTGCCGGTTGGATTGGGAACCGATGGGCCAGCGAGCAACAATAGCCTCGACATGTTTGACACGATGAAGGTCGCGGCGTTGCTACACAAGTCTTCGAGATGGGATCCTACTGTTGCGAACGCGCAGAAAGTGCTCGACATGGCAACAATAGAGGGAGCTCGATGCATTGGAAGGGAGAAAGAGCTGGGAAGCATTGAGGAGGGCAAACGAGCCGACTTCGTGCTAGTTGATCTCGCAGATCCTAACATGATTCCGATACACGGGGAACACACGATCATCTCTGACCTTGTCTATTCCGCGAACGGCTTCAACATCGACTCCACTTATGTCGAGGGAAAGGCGCTGATGGCGGGAAGGAAGTTCCAGACCTTAGACTCAGACCATGTTAGAGAGGCTGTCCATTCTTCAATTTCACAGCTTATTCCGTAGCGCGGCTTTTTTGATTGTGTAGGTTCCGGTCTGGCCATTCCAGGAAAGACTCCCTTCGTCGATTTCCAGGCGTTCTTTGAAATTCGGTCCGTCGAGTACGAATGTTTCGTATTCTCCCCCTTCACCACTGAGATGAATGCCATGCTTCTTCGATAATTCAGTAAGCTCGTCCCAATCACTCTGTTTCAACCGGCGTCCCAACCAAGATTGATCGAGACCGGCTGCCGCAACATGTGTCATCATCACTTCGAAGCCTGAATCAATCAGATCCCGAACTATCGTAGCTGGTTTCTTGTGCCATAGCGGGCTGAAGCTCGTGATACCTACGGAATCACATAGGTTGTCGAAGCGAGTCTTCTGGTAGTCGCTTGCTAACGCACCCGTTACTAGTCCGTCAATTTCCAGGTCTTTCTTCTCCTCGTCTAGGGTCTGCTTGAGGCTAGATAGTTCACCGTTTTTCCCAGGCGCGATGGTTTGTTGCGGTATTCCAAGCGCTTGTGCTTGAAGGTGGGTCCATGCAATGTTGGGATAATGGAACAGCATGGAGTCAGGCGATTCAGGTTTGACCGTGATCAGCGATGCAACCTCCCATCCCTGGTGTTGTATTACCCAGGTCGCGTAAGTGCTGTCCTTTCCTCCACTGAATAGAACTGCCACGCGCATGGGGGTCGCGAGCTCTCGCACAGGGCAGTCCTATCGAATGTTGTTTGTGAATGCGCTCATTACTGTTCGAATCGCGCTTTCTGTTGGAATTGCTTATCATACAATTGTCGTAGCCGACCAATTGTGTCCCCGTCTTCTGGACTCTTGTCCTCCCTGAACCTGGTTATCCTAGCGAACCGCAGGGCGAAACCAGACTTGTAAATCGGGCTCTTCTGAACCTCATTGTAGGCGACCTCTGCCACGATTGCTGGCTTCACGTAAACAACATGTCGGTTCTCGTGCGTCTTGAGTTCTTGCAAACGTTGCGTGATCGTGTCAAACTCCGAGTCGGTCAACCCTTTGAACGTCTTCCCGATCACGAGGAAATCGCCCGTGTCCTCATCTCTCACAGCGAGATGATAATTGCTAAGCCAGCCTACTCTCCGCCCGCTACCCCATTCAGCAGCGACAATTACAACGTCGAGATGATCAGCGCGTTTCAGCTTGAACCATTTCTTTCCACGCGCGCCAATGGAGTAATTGCTCGACAACGACTTTGCCATCAAGCCCTCATGTCCCTCCTTCACAGCAGCCTGGAAGAACTCCTCGACTTTTGCAGGGTCTTTCGTGATGATTCTTGGTGCAAGATACTCCCTGGGAGTAAGCTTTGACAGCGTGTCCCATCGTGCAGTGTATGGTAGATCAATCAGAGTTTTGCCATCAACCTCCAGCACGTCAAACAAGTACAGTCTCAAGGGAATCTTGCCAGTCATCTCCTTGATCTCGTGAACCCTCCGAAACCGTCTCATCAAATCCTGGAATGGAATCGGTTTACCTCCTGCTCCGGTCCCGAAGACCTCTCCCTCGACCAAGAATTCGGCCGCGTTCATCTTGGTCCTCGCAAAGTCCACAAGCTCTGGAAGACTGTCAGTTACATCTGTCAGTCGGCGGCTGTAGACTCGTACTTGGTCGCCTTTCCGATGAATTTGGAATCTTGCACCATCGAACTTGTACTCCCAGGCGCTACCTTCAACGTGCTCGCTTAGAACATCCTGAATCGTGTCAGCATTTTCTGCCAGCATAGGTTTTACCGGGACAAAGAGTCTCAGCCCAATTTGTTCAAGCGAACTCGGACCTTGGGTTATGGCCCGTCGGGCAACGTCTCCAATGTCACCGTGCAACATGTGTGCTCGCCTGACAAGTTCCCTGGAAACGCCAGACGCAGCCGATATCGAGTCGAGGAGAACTCCCTCGACAGACCCGATCCTCATCTCTCCGAGCATCATCCTTGTGAGGAATTCTGCTTCAATCGGACTAGCCTTGCCCATCAGGGTCTGCAGCAAGGCCAGTTTGCGCTCTCTCGATTTTCCTCCTGACGCCTCCGCAATTCGTTCGAAGGTGGAGTAGATCTGGTTGATTGTTAACGGCTGTTCGATTAGGGTCGTCTGACTGAGCCTCTTTCCGGCTTCTGATAATGTGGCATAACTGATCTCGAGTACTCTCGGGTCAGCTTCTGGGAATGCCTTCCCGGCCAGGAACAGGGTCGCTTTAGAGATCTCGTCAGTTTCTAGTTTCTTGAGGAACTCGCTGATCAATCTGACCTTCTCGGTCCTCTTGGTTGTTGCTTCTACGCTTCGGCATAACTGTGCAAGTTCTAGAAATCGAGTGGGGTCTTTCAAGAGATCCATTGTCCTAGTTGAGAATCAGAGTGTGCGGTGGCTAGGCGGGCTGCTACTTTCTTGACTCGGTCGGGAGAGAAGCCGCGTTCTGCGGATAAGAAATTGATTATACCTTCTGGATCTGGTTTTCCCTTTACTATGGAGTATTGTTCAAGGACTCGGGGATGGAGGAAAATGTTTCGGACCTCTTCGAGTTCATTTGGAAGATTTTTCCTGAGCTGATCCGGTAGCGCCTCGATGGTTCCATGCTTCTTGACGAGTTGTAGTGCCTTTTTGGGGCCTATCCCTTTGATTCCTTCGTTGAAGTCCGTTCCAATGAGTATGGCGAGATCTACTAATTGTTCGCGGGTAAGTCCTAGGTTTTGGAGATTGTCTGATAGGTTGATGAGTTCCGGGATCAGGGGCCTCGATGTCCTCTTCGATGGTAGATATTCTCGGCCTGTTAGGGTCAGATATCTTGCGAGTATGGGTGCTCCGAATAGTAGGCAGTCGTAGTCTTTGCTTCCGACGGCCCAAACGTCTCCTCTCATGGCCATGAAGCTTGCTTGGGCCTCGGCGTCTTCGTAGGCTTCAAGCCAAGGAACTCCCATCAGGGTCAATAGTTTCTTGGCATCATCCAATATTTCCCCAGTGACACGTCCCGTCATCACGACTTTCGACCATGCTTTCGAGTAATCCTTCGCGGCTAGAGCTTGACGATATTCTGCCTGGGCTTTTTCCTGAACCTTTCTCCTAGCTACTATGACGCGTTTCTTGAGGGGGTTTGGTCTGCCGTCAAAGACGAAGAAAGGGCGAATATTGAAGTCGGTGATCAGTCTAGACGTTCTGGTCAATAATCCGATAAGGTGTGACGTGACCTTGCCTTGGCTGTCGGTGAATAGTGTTCCATCTCTCTTACGTATCAGGGCGAGAAACTGATGAAGTTCGATACTGGCATCAATGGCGAATGATTTTCCCGTTAGTGCTTTGAAAGAGGTTTGTTGCCTTTTCAGAATTGGTGTCAGGAGAACTCCCAAGATCTGCACCGTTCGATTCTGGAATCATCTCTAGACACCCCTTTGGCACTTCTTAAGGTCCCGCGTGGTAGCCGCTACTCGGAACGAAGAAAAATCGGCGAGAGCGAGCTGTATGTCTCGCTGGGCCGAACGCTAGTTGTTTTCGGGACCGGGACCGGTTGTAGGCTCGGCTGGCGGAGTTGGCGGATTGAAGGGCTCCTTTGGAAAGACGAACGATGCAGATTCATGCGGGGGGCCCTTTTGGCGAGCACTTTCAGAAAGATGGGTCTTCACTTTGGTTCTCTTCTGTGGGCTATGCGCGGTAGTCGAAGCCTTGGCACGTTTGTTCCGTTGAGTTCCCGCAGTGGTTGCTGGAGAACGTCGGATCTTCTGGATTTCTTTTTTGAGATTCTCGATTTCATTTACCGCGTGTCTTAGGTCAGCGGTGAGTTCTGTGGCGAGCTTGTTGCAAACTCGGGCCAGTTCCTCAAGGGCTTTTCTGGACCGGTTTGGTACGACTGGCATGAGAGACTTTGGTTAACACGGTTGACTGTAAACATCCTGTAACCATGGTTGCCCATGACATTGAACTGGTGGAATTCGCAGTAGCAGTGGCGGTCTGTCGCCTGAAGCAGCTTTTTGACTGAACATCATCCTGCGTTGCCTGCTGGACCCTTGATTACCTTTGAGTTCCTCGCTACCGTCGTCCTGGTTAGTGTATCAGGAGTGCTGAGTCCAGGGCCTTTGTTCCTTGCTTCCACACTACGTGCGACGAGACTAGGAGCAATATCAGGGTTCCAGTTTGCGATTGGTCACACTATAGTTGAAGCGCCATTGGTTTTTGGGTTGACCATCGGATTGGCAGCGACTTTGAATCCTGTCTCTCTCAAAGTGATCAGTCTACTCGGGGCCATTGTCTTGCTTTTCTTCGCTGCGCTCCAATTTCGACAAGCATCTCACAGGGTTGACCTGAACACAGAGCGTTTGCCAAGTTTCTGGGACAAACAACCTGGAGTAGTGCTCGGAGTACTGTTTACAGCTCTGAACCCATTCTTCATTCTATGGTGGCTGACAGTTGGTTTGGCACTGGTGTCACAAGCGATCCTTCTCGGCTCACTGTTGGGGGTTGCGTCCATGTACGCGGCCCACATATGGATGGACTACGCGTGGCTTACGGGAACGGCGAAGGTGGCTCATCAGGGAAACTTCCTGCTGGGGAAATGGTACAGGATTTCGCTCGTAATCTTCGCTGTTGCGATGACATACTTCGGCGTAGTATTCTTCGTCTCGGCTGTCTTCTAATCTGTTCTAAGGTAGATGATTCTTTGAGCTGATGATGCCCAGCGAATCGGTCCGGCATCCTGATATCAACCGTGATTTCTAGAAGTGTAAAGAAGAAAAAATAGGTTACTGTCACACATCCCAGGCCCAAGCATAGATGCCTGGGTCTAATTGCTCTTCTTGCCTAGGTTGTGGCGTTTCACGTAGGCCCAGATTCTCTTCGTCATCTCAGACGGAGAAATCTTCTGTCCCTCGTGACCACCGAGAACGTTGGCTAGATTCTCGTCTAGCTCGATCCCGTATCCACCGAATGAACCTCTCTTGTTTGGCGTCAGGCTCACCTCCTCGCGAACCCCATTTAACCTAACAAGAGCCCAGAAGAAGAAGCGTCCAGAAATCCCGTTTGTAACCACGAGAGAGAGCCAAGTCGTTACATGTTACGCAGAATTCTCGACGTAGATTTGCCCAGATTACAAGCAACCGGGCCTTTCACGCGGGACGTATCGACTCCAAAGCCTCTATGATTGCTTCCGCAGTCCGAGGTCCATCATGTCTTACGCCGTTCACAAAGACGGTCGGGTCGAGGAGAACTCTACCGAGCTCCTCTTCTTCGTCTGCTTTTGCGCTGCGCTTAGGATTGTGGCGGCTGGTTGGATTCCGTTGGAGGTGGTTCTTTCATCTGCTCGAGAGCTGCGAGGATGCCGTCGGCTCCGGGATTTACACCGTCTGGCGTGAGATGGCTCCACCTGACCGCCTTGCTCGTCCAGTACAAACAGTGCTCTTGCGGATTCGCCTATCTTTTCCTTATAGGCCCCGAATTTTCTAGAAATTTCTCCTTTCGGCTCGAAGTCTGCCAGGAGTGGAAAGTTGAGTTTTCGGTCTTTAGCGAATGCGAGGTGTGACCAGACGTTGTCCACAGATATGCCGAGAGCCTCTGCGTTGAACTTCTTGAACTCTGGCATTACCATGGCGTAGAATGACAGTTGATCCGTACAGACCGGACTCCAATCGGCGGGGTAAACGCGAGTACGACGGGTTGCCCTCGTAGCTCGGTTAGTGAGATCTTCTGCTCCGGTGTCGTATTGAGGAAGAAGTTTGGTGCCTTCTTTCCACGCGCTAGAAATGAACCCTTCTTGGTCCGGCTCTTTATTCTATTGCGAGGTTTCTTCGCTGGACTTACCGTTTGTCTTCGGCGTCGCTGTAGAGAGACTGTTTTCAAGAAAAGACCACTTTCAAGTCGGCGGAAACGTCTGACATGCAGTTTATTGTTACACTGGATAAGTATTTAGACTCACACGATACTGAGACATGAAAAATTGAACAAATAAAGGTAGGTGGACGGGTCTGGTTGACTGTTCCGTCCTGCTCCTAGTATCTTCGATGTTTCTGATAACAGTCCCTACAGTACACTGGTTTGCCTGTTGTCGGTTTGAATGGAACTTCTGTCTCTTTGCCACAGTCGGAGCATGTTGCTTTGTGCATTGTTCTGGGACCGCCAAAATCTGAGCCTCTGCGACTCACTGCCTTACTACACCTCCTCTATTCGTGCGAGAACGCTATTTCGTGCGCTTATAGAGCTTAAGCGCACCGACTATTCCTGCAACCGCGACTCCAATAATACCGAGGAGCCAGTAGCCCAGAGGCGTTAGCCTCGCAAGTAGAGTTCCATCAGCCGCGGGTCTCGATCCACTCGGGGTGCTGCTGGGCCCAGGTGTGGTTCCAGGGTTTGCTCCCGGGTTCGACCCGCTTGTGGTTGTAGGTTGTGTGTCAGAAATTCCCGTTGTTAGCGGTCCGTCAAGATTCAAGCTCGTTGAGGACAGCTTTAGAGAAGCCTGAAGATCAAATGAGAATTCTCTGACCAGTATGGGGTGGTCGGTAAGTGGACACATCATACCTGGAGTACTGCACGGGCTAGGAGCGAAGGCGTCTGCGTGGACTTCTGCTGTGGCCTCCAATAGCACGCCACTGTTCTTGTCGTAGTTGAAGGTGAGGATGATCTTCAGGTCGAATCCTACAGGTGTTGGTCTACTGATGGTTGTTCGCATCGTTGCGAAGGGATCTGGCCTTGTCAGATTATAGATCAGTGTCCAAGCAGTATGCTTTCCGAGGCTGCCCAGATCGATTGTAGCTGATCCCTTGACTGTTGTGGGAAACACTAGTACTGGAACTTGGTCTTTCTCCTTGAGGGGCAAGTTGACCCACCATGCCGTGTATAGAGGCCGGATCTTGATCATGTCGCTCATTGTGGGGAGCGATGCGCTCAGATCTGTTCCGGCTGGAAGCGCGGCTGTCATGCTGTTCTTTGCCATGGACATGGCCGATTCGAGTTCGGGTTCTGGCGCTCTGTCGAAAGTTACTATTCTGGTTGCGAGGTTGACTGATTCGTTGAAGCTACCTTTGCTGTGTAGAAGACTGGCTCCACCGTCAGAGGAAACGGTTAGATCTCTTGACACATTTAGTTTGACTGCGTCGTGAGTGATTTGGTTGACGGTCCAGCCCAGAACACCGTTAATGTTGATAGTGTTGGGCGTCGTGTCCATCATCGTGCAAACCGTTCCTGCGGTAAGATCTGTACAGGATCGGGAGAACGAGATTGATGCGGATAGAGAGTAGGTCGCGTGACTGCCCTTTTGCAGCCCCGGAGCGGCACCCACCGGGATGGTAATCAGGAGGATGAGAGTCAGACCAGTAACTAGCGCGGCTGAAAGTCTCAGTGGCGGCTCACGCTTTGTGATTCATAATCTCGGTACCTAGGATAAAAAGCATAGGAAGCCCTCGTTGCTTGAGGCGCTTATCCTCGTAAATGCTCAGATATCTGTCTATCACGAGAACTCTCTAGGGTCGACGAAGAGGTTAACGTCTTTGATGAAACTTGGCGCATCATCGGATGCTCCGTTTACAAGGAATGTTGCATGTAGGTGAACTTTGAAGTGGACCTTTTTTGTCTCGCCTTGAAACACCATTCTAACCTCGCCGAGCTTTCCGACATTGGTTGACTCGTGAGACATCTTGAGAGTCTTATCCCGCCTCGAAAACCAGTCGAGTGCAGTCTTCTGAAGAATCTGAGGAACAGCCTTGAACGCGATCCCTTTATGATTCTGGTTAAACTCGCTCGTCAGAGCCTTGCGCGCTTCCTTAGAGACGCTCTCAATGTACGCTGCAGTTCTAGCAACTGTTTGTTTACCGGTTTCCGCATCAGTCATTCTTCCGCCATCCTAGACATCGTTCCACTTTGATTGCTCTGGTTGTAGCATCCATATCAGTTATAGGTTTCCGCGGAGGAACTTGAGCTAGGCAAATGTCGGACACTGCCAACTTACCGGTCGACGTTAGAATTTGGCCGACCGCTAGATACTTGAGTATTCACGCAGAATCTGTTCAAGATTCTGACCGACTCTGGTCTCAAGCCTCTCACAAACTATTGTGGAAGAAGGGTTGGACCAAGGTGCTCGACTGGAAGCCTCCATTCGCCCGTTGGTTTGTGGATGGTGAGCTGAATGCTTCTGAGAACGCAGTTGATCGTCACATGCATTCGTCTCATAGAGACAAGGTTGCTTACTATTGGGAGGGTGAGCCCGGGGACAAGCGAGTAATCACTTACTCGGAGATGTACCGTGACGTCAACCGTTTTGCCAGTGTTTTGCAACGACTCGGTGTTAGGAAGGGCGATGTTGTCGCGATCTACATGCCCCTCGTTCCTGAGTTTCCAGTAGCAATTTTGGCATGCACTCGGATCGGAGCGACTTTTACCGTCATCTTCTCAGGGTTCAGCGCCAAGTCCCTGGTCGACAGAATCAACGATTGCGAAGCCAAGATTGTAGTGACTGCAGACGGTGGCTATCGTCGAGGAAAGATTGTTCCCCTGAAGGCGATTGTTGACGAAGCACTAGTCGGAGCGTCGACCGTCAAGCATGTTGTGGTATTGAAGCGAACCGGTCAGACTGTCTCGATGAAAGAGGGCCGCGACAATTGGTGGAGTGATCTAGTAATGCAAGCGGCAGGCTTTGTAGAGCCTGTTCCAGTCGAGTGTTCTCATCCACTGTTCATTCTGTACACCTCTGGAACGACTGGAAAACCTAAGGGTGCGGTTCACGGAACCGGAGGTTATCTTGTGTTCGCGTA
This sequence comes from Bathyarchaeia archaeon, assembly GCA_035656295.1. GTDB lineage: Archaea > Thermoproteota > Bathyarchaeia > 40CM-2-53-6 > 40CM-2-53-6 > 40CM-2-53-6. The sequence continues at coordinate 242,849 of DASRSU010000025.1, forward strand.
TTCTACTCAAGAGTGGGTTTTCGATCCGAAAGACGATGATGTCTATTGGTGTACGGCGGATATTGGCTGGATTACTGGTCACACATACGTAGTTTTTGGCCCGCTCATGCACGGTCTAACCAGCATCATGTTTGAAGGCGCAATAGACTATCCCGAGCCAGACCGCTTCTGGAAGATCATCTACAATTACGGTGTCACGTTTTCTACACGGCACCTACAGCTATACGATCACTGATGAAGCATGGCGATGACGTCGTGCGAAAACATGACCTGAAATCGTTACGAATACTGGGTACAGTCGGTGAGCCCATCAACCCCACTGCCTGGTACTGGTATTACCAACTGGTCGGTCAAAACCGGTGTCCGATTGTGGATACTTGGTGGCAGACCGAGACCGGCGGCATAATGATCTCGCCTAGTCCCAAATTGGGGCTAGTCCCGCTGAAACCAGGTTCGACCACATATCCTCTGCCAGGTATTGATCCTGATGTCGTCGACGAGCTTGGCAATTCCCTCCCTCTTGGTCACAAGGGCTTCTTGGTGATTCGTCGTCCGTGGCCGGGAATGTTCATGACACTGCACGGTGATCCTGAACGATACAGGCAGGTGTACTGGACCCGTTTTCCAGGCTACTACTATCCAGGTGATTACGCGTTGAAGGATCAGGATGGATACTTCTGGCTCCTCGGACGCGCTGACGAGGTGCTGAAGGTTGCGGGACATCGTCTAGGGACGATCGAGGTTGAGGATGCGCTGGTAGCTCATCCAGCGGTAGTGGAAGCGGCTGTAGCAGCACGCCCAGACCCTGTTAAGGGTGAAGGAATAATTGCGTTCGTGACACTGAAAAGCTCCGCGAGTCCATCGCCCAACCTCGCGGAGGAGCTGAGACAGCACGTACGCAAGACTATCGGGGCTATCGCCAGTCCCGACGCGGTATACTTCACAAAGATGCTGCCGAAAACCCGCAGCGGGAAAATCATGCGTAGAGTAATCAAGGCGGTAGCAGCTGACGTTGAGATAGGGGATCTATCTACGCTCGAAGATGACGCGTCTGTCGACGAGATAAGAACGGCCATCCAAAGTTTATTGGAGGCAGAGGGCAAAGGACAGCTTTCTTGAATAGCAACTTAGCCATGACCTACGCTCGCTCGGATACAATGATGACAATTGTATCATTGCTTCCATGGATTTTCCAAAGTTCTTTCGCTTTCCGGTATTTCACCGATAAATGATAATCCAGTGAGATTTCGCAGCTTCCTATTTGCTGTTCCTTCTGACGCGTAGCGTACTGAAAGAATTGAAGTCCAGTACTAATAACGATAAAGTCTTTGAGATAGGATACCTGGGTGGAGTACAAGATTAGGAGCTCCGGAATACTAATCACCCGTTTTCTCCTGAATCTTACCTTCGATTCACGTTCATTGAGTTGAAACAGTAATGATGGCCAAAGAAGTACAGTTGAGGGTAGCTGATGCTAAGCAGCGAGATGTTGGACATGATAAGATCCGCATCGATAACGAGAGCATGGAAAAGCTCGTCATAACGGCGGGCGATTTCATAGAGGTGCACGGAAAACGAACCACCGTCGCCATTGCCTGGCCAGGCTATGCTGAAGACCAGGGTCAGGAGATCGCCCGGATGGATGGGCTTCTTCGAAGGAATGCTGGCGTAGCGCTCAACGAGTATATCATGATCAAGAAGGCAGAGGTAAAGGATTCTCAGACCATAGTGTTCGCTCCAACAGACGTGCGTCTGAGCGTAGACGAGGAGTTTGTCGGCTTTGTTAAGAGGCGTTTCATGGACATGCCTTTCGTGGAGGGCGACATGACCCTTCTCAGTATCTTTGGCAGCGCTGTCCCACTTATCGCCACTAGGACCCGGCCTCATGGTCCCGTCAAGATCACCGAGTCTACTGTAGTACAGGTGATGAGTGATCCTGCCCCTGATAAGAAGGGCTTACCCACCGTCACCTATGAGGACATAGGTGGACTTCACGGCGAAATTCAAAGAATCAGAGAAATGGTGGAGCTTCCACTCCGACACCCAGAGCTTTTCCAACGGCTGGGCATCGAGCCTCCCAAAGGAGTCTTCCTGTACGGGCCGCCAGGCTGCGGCAAAACACTGGTGGCGAAGGCCGTTGCCAGCGAGTCAGACGCCAACTTCTACGTAATCTCCGGCCCGGAAATCATGTCAAAGTTCTACGGAGAGTCAGAAGCCCGGCTGAGAGAGATTTTTCAGAAAGCTCAGGAGATGGCTCCCAGCATCATATTCATCGATGAGATGGACGCCATCGCTCCCAAGAGAGAAGAAGTAACCGGCGAAGTGGAACGTAGAGTTGTGGCGCAGCTGCTCTCCCTGATGGACGGCATGAGCGCAAGGGGAAACATCATCGTCATCGGAGCAACCAACAGGCCAAACGCCATTGACCCGGCTCTCCGACGCCCGGGACGCTTCGACCGGGAAATAGAGATCGGAGTCCCCGACAAAATGAGCAGACATGAGATTCTGCAGATTCACACACGAGCGATGCCATTAACCTCGGATGTGAACCTTCACCGGTTGTCGGACATTTGTCACGGCTACACGGGCGCGGACATCTCAGCCCTCTGCAGAGAGGCTGCGATGAAAGCACTGCGACGCTATCTTCCAGAGGTAAACCTGGAGGAAAGAATTCCGAGTGCCATTCTTGACAAGATGGAGGTGAACTTGGACGATTTCATGAACGCCTACCGGGAAATTACACCGACCGCAATGCGGGAGGTGTACATCGAAGTGCCCTCTGTCCATTGGGCCGACGTCGGCGGACTGACGGATGTCAAACAGGAGCTTCAGGAAGCCGTCGAATGGCCTCTGAAAAAGCCCGAAGCTTTCACGAGAGTTGGAATCAGGCCACCAAAAGGGATCTTGCTCTTTGGACCGCCTGGATGTGGTAAGACCATGCTGGCCAGAGCGGTTGCGACTGAGAGTGAAGCTAACTTCATCTCCATCAAAGGTCCTGAGCTTTTCAGCAAGTGGGTGGGGGAATCAGAGAAGGCCATACGCGAGGTCTTTAGGAAAGGCCGCAGTGCTGCTCCATCCATTGTCTTCTTCGACGAGTTGGACTCGGTCGCCCCCAGACGAGGAATGGGCCTGGGCGACAGCGGTGTCTCAGAGCACGTGATAAGCCAGTTGCTAACTGAGATGGATGGTATCGAATCACTGGTCAATGTGGTAGTCATAGGCGCAAGCAACCGCCCAGACATGATCGACCCGGCCATCTTGCGACCTGGCAGGTTCGACAAGCTCATCTACGTGCCGGCACCAGACCACGCTACCCGTCTGGAGATCCTCAAGATCCATACTCGAAGCATGCCCTTAGCCCAAGATGTTGATCTGGACCAGATTACGAGGCAAGCCGCAGGCTACTCGGGGGCAGACCTAGAAGCGATTTGCAGGGAGGCGGGTCTCATCTCATTGAGGCGGGACATCGAAACGAAGAGCGTCACGATAGAGGACTTCCGCGACGCATTGGAACGCGTCAAACCTTCGGTGACTCCCGACATGGAAAATTGGTATCAGGGTTTCCGTAAGAGGTTCAAGAAGGAAAGGGCCCCTGTCGCCGTAGCATAGACGGCTTCGGGTAGAATCTCTCCGTGTGACCCTTGGCGTTGAACAAGATATGGAGTCCCAGGCCCATGTCCCTATCCATAGTGGAAGTTCTGGAAAATGAGGGTCCAACGACAGACGTTGAATTGCTAAAGGAGCTCAAGTCAAGCTTTGGAGAGGTCAGCTTCAGGGAGCTCAACCGGGAGCTGATGAAACTAGAGCTGGCCGGGATTCTGCGGGTCTCAAGGCTGACGAAGGGTAAGAGACAAGTCGAGCTAATAAGAAAATCAATAATCGACTAGGCCAATCTGAGCGGGAACCCGAGCAAGACATCAGCAGTGGTGGCGGAGCCGCATCTTTCAATGGGTGAGGCGGAAACTTGTGATCATAAAGAGGATGCCCTCGTTACCCCGCAGGTTATCTCTAACCAAATTCTATGCAATACCCACCTTGGGCAGAGTATTCATGGGGCGATAGAGTGCCGCGAGTCGGTCTTAGGGGAATTGGGTGGATTCTTCTTTGATTCCCTGTTCTGTGATGATCATTAAGTCCACACCGTCTCCGCTGGATATGTCTCTGGCGAGCGCAGATTTTACAGCCCTAAGGAGCACAGGCTTCGCTTCGTCAACAGACAATCCTTCATTGTATTCTGATTCCAGAACACCTATCGCGACTCGAGCCCCTGTCCCTACTGCCGCGAACTTGTCGGAGAGAACAGACCCTATGGGGTCTAACACGTAGAGCTCGGGTTTTCCGTCGCTAACACCGGCGATGATTGTCTCGGCAAGGTAGGGAAACATACGACGGCTGGAGAGCAGATTGGAGATGAGCTTGGCCGTGTTTTTCACAGTCCCCGGTCTATCCCTCTCGTATTGGTAGATGTTCATGTAGGCCCGAGCCTCTCTTGTCAGGACCTGCATATCACCCACAATGCCCGCGCAGGCGACGCCAATGTTGTCCGTGATACTGAAGACCTTCTTGGCGCCTTTGCTCATGACGAAGGTCCCATATGCGTACCGACGTTCAGATGCGAGTAGAACTCCATCTTTGCAAACCATGCCAATTGTAGTCGCACCTGGCATGTAGCGCTCTTCACTCATAAGAAAGGACGGCGGCCACCCGCCCCCGTTCTGCTTTAAAGCTAGCGACGCGTGCAAGCCGGAGTTTGCGAAGGACCTACCCTAGCGACTTCGGCCCTTAGTCTTGTTGCTAGTCCTCGCCCATCGTCGGGGTCTGGTTCTCGAAGATCCAAGAGCCACATTGACGCTAGGTGATTCTACATGTCCAATCACGACATCCGGAGACTGCAAGAAAACTTGGCGTACAGGCTGCCGCGCCTTACTCCAATTGTCTTGGCAGGTAACAACGTTCCAGCTTTGTAATGGTGACATGTCCTGTGTGAGTAGGGCTCATGCCGATAGTTGGGATTTGATTCATTATGAATTCAACAGCCCGCCTTTCAGCAAGTGATGGATCAAAAGTCCTAATGGTCATTTCGAAACGTGCACTATCAATCTTGTCGACAAAAATTCTATTCATAGATATTGCAGGAGTGTCAACAAGGTCCTTTGGCTTCCAGCTTGTTTTCAACTCAACATCATGCGGTTCAAAAGAAATCCCTGCCCGCTGTATCGAAGCAGGAGCGCCATACCAGTAATCACCTTTCCGCGCTCCAGCTCTTCTGAAAATGGCTCTTGACGCGGTTGCAAAGTAACCGGTTACACTACCGGCCGGAATTGTTGGATAGTGGTTAGTTGACACAGGAAACGTTTGAACATTCTTACTGATTTGCCGTGATGGATGGGCGCCTCTCGAGTCGAAAAATGTGACTGTTCGTACTGCGCCCTGCCCGTAAACGTCTTCCACCACTGCCGAAAGATTCCAAGTTTCTAATGCTGGAATTTCCATAAAGAGAATAGAGGGGCCTCGCGTCACTTAGCCGAGCGATGCCTTCACAATGTTATTCTTCTGGTCTTCCTTTCAGACCTGCGCTCAAGCTTGGGAAGTTTTATTTCGAGAATACCTTCAGCCATACTTGCTAACACTTTTTTGTGTCTATGCTTTCGGCAAAGCCTACGTTTCGGCGGAATGTGGAGAACGCTCTTTCCCTATGCAAGTAGGTTTTTCCCTTTTCCTCCTTCTTCACGCTAGATTCAGCTGTCAATGATAACTCGTTCGTCCCAACTTGAATATTCAGAGTTTCCTTCTTCAACCCTGGAAGCTCTGCTTTCACGACATATTCGTTGTCAGAGTCGATAACATCAACGTAAGGTATTCGCGTCGGCAGTTCATATTCAATGGGCCACTCGAATCCCCTGAAGGGGTCCCAGGGGATCAGGGTCATTGCGTCTAACAACTTGTCGACTGGATGAGTAAGACTCGATGGAGGTTCTTTGGTGGCAAGTGCAGGCTTTTCTCTAACGGCAATCGCAGGCTTATTTCCCTTCTCAAAAGCTGTTGCACTCTCTTTCCTTTTTGACATGAGGCTACACATTCATGACTTTGTATTCAGGACTTATATCGTTTCTTGCGTGTCAATCATGGCAGTGGGGCGAGCAGAGTAAGGCCTGGTTTGAGAGGGTCAGGACTTCTGGCGACAAAGGAATTGTAGGACATGGTCCTGATTGCTTGAATGTTTCCTAGTTCCTGTCTACTGAACACACGCTTCCCTTGTTCAGATATCGCCAAAGATTCCCTTACGATCGGAGATAGGCTGTTTCTTGAACGTAGAGGGCACGAGATGCCGTTCGAGGGGTCTGCCAGGAAAAGACAGGGTGACTAAACGTTGCGAAGTCTTTGCTGTCGTTGAACTCCCTGACCGGAGCCCACTCGATTGCTATTTGGAGAGAGCTGTGCTAGACGATTGGTAAGGATCTAATGAGAACTTGCGACGAAGTTGTCCCAAGTAATCCGCGGGTCTACTAGCGTCCGAGCCTTCCTCCGCGAGCAATATCTTCTTTAGATCGCATATTGAAAACGATCATCACAGTCTCAGCTCTATGCCCCAGAGTCTCGGATACGACGTTCGTAAGAGACTCTGCTAGCCGTTTCTTCTGCGCTAGTAATTTCCAGGTCTAGAAGATCCACTTTGACCATGGGCAAACGCTAGCCACTCTCCAGGACTGAGACACCTGCTCGACTGACGTTCTCCCGCTTGTACTCCAGAATGGTCACGCGAACATCGCTCGCAGGGCAGTGAAGAACATTCACAACAGCTTCTGTGGCCTTCCTCATGAAGGCCTGTTTTTGACTAATTGAGTGGTCCCCCTCAACCATGTTGACCTCAACCCTGGGCATGCCCGATCAAGCATCCCATCCGATCCATTACCTATATGCCTGTTGAATCAAGTGCTCCCGAAATGCGACGAACGGCGCCAAAGCCGGTTGGGAGGTGCGGCCACTATGAATTGGAAAAGACTCGGGGAAAGTGGAGGTGTGTTGCATGCGGACGATTCTTTACGGTCGCGGAAAGTATTCAGAACTTTATCGAATTGTCTGATGTGATGAAGTCGGCAATTGAAACTGGGAGACCACTAAGCGAGAGTTTGGACGATATGCTCGGCCGCAAAGAATGGGATGAGATGCTTGCCAATCTTCCAAGAAGGAAAAGGCCTCCTACGCGGCGTTTGAAATGATCGACTACAGTTGCTAGAGGATGTTCGTCGAGAAAACGTGAAGAGAATCATATGCTAGCGGATCGATTGTTTCTCAATGCCAACTTCGCCAGTTTGAACGCGGCGTCCATGTCTCCTCGATTAGTTATCTTGAACTCTATCCAGTCGGATGGTCTTGGTCTAAGCGTGATGCGTCGGTCAAGCGGTTCTCTTCTCATGAGATTTAACCAGCCTCTCGTAATTCGAATGTCAAGCATGTTTTCGTTCTGGAAGTGGGCGAACTCTCGATTCTGAGTCCAGTAAGCCATTCTATGTCCCCATCTAGATTTTCTTCGCTGTACACCTGGATGGATAGTATTTTGGAGTCGAGCACTCGGACTAGCGGTCTCTTGTTCTGCAAGGCTAATACGATCTGATCATCAGCTGCTCTTACCCTGCACGTTCGCTGCAAGCCTTCAAGTTTTCGCAGCTATGGCTCTCGGTTACTGGGCAGGGATCAAACGCTTCTGCAGCGGGACGAACAGGTTTGGGTTGTGGTTTCGCCGACGATTCGGATGCTGATAGAAGAATTCGCGAGTTGCGACCAGAGCCCGAGCTATCACAAAATGTTCGTGTCAGTTGGAGTCGCTGGGGCGATAGCGAGCATGAAAACAGTCCTTAAGACGGGTGGGAGCGCTAGTCCTAGTGAAAAGTTGCTAGAGATCTCACTGGCTAACCCTTCGAAGACGATGCTTACGGGTTACGTGAACAAGTTCAGACAAGCCGGAGTAGACCTTCCCGTTCTATACCCATACTTCGAACCCGACGAAACCGAAGATTACAAGATCGGTAAGGTCGAAGAAATGCTACAGCTATAGCTCGTGACAGTAGAAGATTTCCTGGCTAGTCTCCGTGGAGAGAGGAATCGTTATATACGAGGGGTTATACATTCTGTATAACTATTCATGACTGCTCGAACAACCGTCAAGCGATGGGGAAACTCGTTGGGCGTTATTATCCCCAGAGAGGAAGCTGCGAAGAACCGCTTGAAGGAAAACGATGTTGTCGAGATTGATATCCGGAAGACCGTAGATATCCGCGAACTATTTGGAAAGTACAAGTTCAAAGACGTACAAGCGCTAAAGAATGAGCTGCGCAAAGGCTGGCACGACTGAGACAATAAACCGGGGACATGCACTGTACCAGTACGATACTTATGCAGTCCTAGAGTACATGTCCGGCAACAAGCGGTACGTCAAATATTTTGAGCAGGACACTGGACAGTTAACAGTCCTTAATCTCATGGAAATCTATTATGCAATGCTCCGTGACTATGGAGAGTCTGACGCAACGAAAGCCTACTCTAGCGCATCAACCTACAAGGTCGAGTTTGACGACCGTGACGCACAGGAAGCCATGAAGAAGCGCCTCGCGCTCCGACAAAAGAAGAGACTCGACCTCTCCTACGCCGATTCATTAGGCTACCATCTCTCCTTGAAGCATAAGATCAAGTTCCTCACAGGCGACACTGCATTCAAAGAACTCGAAAACGTGGAATATGTCAAATAATCATCCGATGTAAGGTCAATGGCTAAGACGGCTACTGTGGAAATTGATGAGAAGGGCCGAGTTCACATACCGGCCGAACTTAGACGAGAGCTGAAGACGCGAAGATTCAGCCTCTCGCTCAACAAGGGAAGGATTCTGATGGAACCGGTAAAATCTCCGCGTCTGGTCCGAGGCAAATACAAGCACCTGGTCAAAGTAGCTGGTATTGAGGAACTAGATGAGGCCCAGGAAGAATTCACCAATGCCGGCCGCAGATGAGGAAACTCTTCCCGAGTCAGTCCTGGTAGAGGCTGACCTCTTCATCTCATACGTGACCAAGGATCAGCTGGAGCCATATTTTGGTCCCGGGCGTTGCTGGATTGCTCCTAGTAAGATTCGATGACTAGGCCGGGTAACTTTTCGAAGTGTGCTTTGTTCTTCGTGACAAGAATCTGGCGGTTTGTCAGTGCCGTGCTAGCGATCAATGTGTCCAAGTCTCCTATCGGTTCGCCCTTCAATGCGAGCAATTTGAAGATCCTACCGTAGCTTTCACAAACATCTAGTGACAGCTCCAGCAGTTCCAAGTGTTCCAGTAGATTTCTGACTCTTTCAGGCTCCTTCTTCCTCTTCGAGGAGTAGGCGCCTTCGAACAGTTCTGCCGCTGTTATGGGCGTGGTTGTGAGAAACTCGTCGTGGTCTAGATAGTACTGGGCTTTCTTCTCTGCGGCCGGG
>DASRSU010000026.1:0-7601 GCA_035656295.1 Bathyarchaeia archaeon
TCGAGGAGTAGGCGCCTTCGAACAGTTCTGCCGCTGTTATGGGCGTGGTTGTGAGAAACTCGTCGTGGTCTAGATAGTACTGGGCTTTCTTCTCTGCGGCCGGGTCTCCTCGCAAAAAGTCGATTAGGAAGCTTGTGTCAAGACACACCATCTACATGGGCTACCGTCCTGTTGACCTGAGCCGAATCGAGCTTCTTCTCTCCAATGCTTTCTCGATCGAGTCCGCCAGCTCCTTTCTCTCCTGCATTGGAATTGACCTGACGTATTCTAGGATGTTTCCACTAGCCTTTTTGCGGGCGAGTCGCAAGATTACCTTCGTGAAGGATTCATCTCTGGTCTTCAGTCTTGAGAGGGCATTGTAGGCTTCTTCGGATATGGTCAGGGTCTTGTGCGCCATGGTTATCCTAGTGTTACGTGTAGTTACGTGTATGTAAAGATCATGCTTACGGCTTACGTGAACAAGTTCAGACAGGCCGGAATAGACCTTCCCTGCCTATACCCATACTTTCAACCAGACGAAAACGAAACCTACAAGATCAGCAAAATCGAAGAAATAGTACAGCTCTGAACCGCGACACCATTGATTCGCTGGGTCTCTGAGAAGAGGCGAAGTTCTCTTTAGGTTCACAGCGGGGCTCCTCTTCCCGCCTTGCGAACCATTGCCATCACGTATATTCCTCCAAGGAGGACTGCGCCGCTTATTGCTTCATACAGAATCAGAGAACCGTAATTGGCGGTGCACTGCGGGACTGGTTGCTGAATTGTTGTATTACATGTAGTTACGGGGGTGACAATGCTTGAGACGACCGCGGAAGCGATACCCACCACTATCAAGAGTTCGGCAATGATTGTCTTAACTCGTTTGCTCAACATGGATCTGTGATAGAATGGATCGGGATATAACCGCTTTATTTGCGATTCTTCATCAAAAGATGTCTGGTCAACGTAGACCTTAGCTGTTAAGCGGCTTCTTTGCAGTAATCAGGACACCGGGTTGAAAGAAGAGAAAAGTCACTCTTAGCCTCTGCACGTCGGACATGTCCATCCTCTTCAATAGTTCAACGTACTCTCTCAAGTGGAATATGTCGGAGAGATAGATTCTTCCTCCAGGCTTGAGAACTCTCGCCATCTCGCTTATCGCCTTCTCCCTCCCCTCTTTGGTCTTGATGTTGTGAATCACTGATGAGGAGAGAACAAGGTCGAAGGTCGACTCTGGAAATGGCAAGTCGCGAGCATCTGCGTCCCTAACCTCGACGCGGTCTGTCACACCCTCAATCTTCGCATTCTCCAGCGTGGCTGCAGGATTGTTTCCTGACAAGTCTACTTTGCTCCATATGTCCACGCCTACAGCCTTCCCGGACGTCAGTCTCTTCGCAGCTCCTATCAAGAGTAACCCCCGACCGCAGCCAACATCGAGAACCATCTCGTCTCCGTGCCAGTCAATCCTTCCAAGGATGTTGTCCCTGAGGCGCAGCTTGCCAATCTTACTGCTCCACACAAACCCGGCCGCGATGAGCAAGAAGGACGCTCCGAAGACTCCCCAGAAGACCGGCTGAAAGACGTTGGACAGAAGTGTGAAAGTGCTAATGAGCCAGAGAGCGATTCCTGCAATGCCAACACCGAGCATTGTCAGGACGACGCGAGGAGCATCAATTCCATAGTTAGCCTTCCTACTGCTTAGCTGACTATGCGACATCGAATAGTCCTAATCCAGTTCTTAAAGTTCTCATAAAAAGAGACTGGGAGTGTCAAAAGAAGGGTGTCATAGAGAAGGCCCTTTTCGTTTTCGCAGACCTACATAGAGTGAGAAAAGGATCACTCCAGGAACTGTCAGGATTCCGGCTGGGAGAAGAACTACCGGGCTACCTGTAGAGTCCGGAGCTACAAGAAAGAACAATACCGCAGCCGCGAGGGCCATCAAGACTATGCTTATGCCTCCCAACTTCTCCGCAAATGATGGCTCAACACTAGGCGAGGACTGGGACATCACAAACCCGTCTCCGAGAGTTTCTCCTCAGGCCTGCCACTCTTGAGTATGAGTCAAGGTTTCGAACTTTTGAGCTTGGATAGTTTTCGATATTGTATGATGATAAGTGCCAGGGCCCAGCTTGAAGTGAAGAGTACGACCATTGATGGATAGTCAAGACTCAGAGGGCTCTTAATTCCCGCTTCAGTGAGAACGATATCATACGAAGTAATGACGAATAGTTGTATGATCGCGAATATGAATATGACCGCGAGCCCGATCATTACTAGAAAGGCGTTTCTAGTCTCGATCTTCAGGTCTTTTGGGCTTAACTTGTGTTCACCCATTTTCGACAGCCCTTCTTCGCTCATGGAACAATCAACCAGAATTGCAGTTTCGCGCAATGCATCCTTAAATACAATTTCGGAAACTGATGTCTAGAAAGGTTGTCTGGGCGAAGGGTGCCGCAGGATAGAGCGAATCCAGCTACAGGCAAATCACCTACTCGGACTCTGAAAGAATTTTTCGCTACCGCCCGTCGGCGAGAGTTGACGAAGAGAACGCGCACAGGGCAGAAGATCTTTGTTCTCAGTGCGGAAGACCTGACGGGACCTCTCAATGATGTTGAGAAAATTTACGCGCCTAAAGAAATTTTCGCAGTTGGTCCAATGGAAATTCCTCTTCCGAAACCTCGAGTTGCGATCGTCGGGTCACGAAAGGCGTCGCCCGATGGTCTTGAAACAGCAGGTCGGATTGCACGCATTCTCGTGGGAGAGGGGGCCGTAATCGTCAGCGGTCTGGCAGAGGGGATTGACACCGCAGCCCACACTGCAGCCCTTGGTGCGAGAGGTCGTACGATTGCTGTATTGGGGACTCCGTTGGATCGTGTTTTTCCTTCAAGAAATTCAGACCTTCAGGATGAAATAATGCGGAATCATCTTGTGATGTCTCAGTTTCCAATCGGATCTCACATTTGGCCGAAGAATTTCGTGATTCGAAATAGGACGATGGCACTTATTTCGAATGCATCGATCATTGTTGAAGCAGGAGAAACCAGCGGGTCACTTCACCAGGGATGGGAGGCGTTGAGATTGGGAAGACCATTGTTCATATGGAAATCGGTTCTTGAGAATCAGAAACTAAAGTGGCCGGAGAAAATGTTAGCATACGGTGCAATAGAGCTTGACGATCCGGAGCAGCTCGCTGATGTATTACCCTCGTCGGAAAGAATCATCAAGATAGCTGCGCGGATCTAAACCCGTGCGGATCGACATCCTCAAAGTCGGATCTCTCTTATCCTATACTCCGTTCAATTCCACTGCTCCTACTTCACCGGCAATGCGTCAAGTGAAAGACGTGATGTATGCAATAAAAAGCGATAGTTTCATCGAAGACCCCCCAATACAAGCGTCAGAATGGATTGCCAGAACTGTCAGGCGAAACATGTCAAGTTTTCCGTTTGCCCATTTTTTCGAGCAAAAACCAATTTTGGTGCCCGTGCCGAAGAGCGGTCTGGCACAGCCAGGTACTCTTTGGCCCCCAGAGCGAATCGCAATTGCTTTAGTCGCGCACGGGGTCGGAAGCAAAGTCGTCCCTTGCATTGTTCGTGTTACGCCAATCAGAAAAGCAGCTTGGAGCGGAGCATCGCAGAGACCTAGTCCTACAGAACAATATCAGACAATGGGCGTCCAGGGCAGCATTTCAGATCTAAAACCCAAAGAGATAGTGATGGTTGATGATATTGTCACGCGAGGAGCCACGTTCTTAGGAGCTGCGAACAGACTGGTGCAGGCTTTTCCCGAAGCGCGAATCTACGCATGGGCAGCAATGAGGACGATTAGCAACTCCTCGGAATTCAAAAGTTTGTACAGCCCCGTCTCTGAGACTATCACGTACAGATCGGATTCGGACGATTCACTGCGGCGATCCTAGCCACCAAACCGTTCTCAATGCCAGGTCAGTTTCGCTCTCGTGTCTGAGCATAGTACGTCCAGACATGTCAACCATCTAGGTGTCGAGTCGCCGCTGGCGTGAACGATTATCCGTAAACCCTTCCCGAATGGAAACAGAACTAGCCATCAAACTAGACACCAGCATCCACTACCAGACACAAGTAGAAATCCCGATAACATCTGTCGACTTTTACTTTCCAACAGAACCCAGACCACTACTAGTCTTTGTCGATGGACAGGTGCATTTACGGAAGGCCCAGTTTGTCAAAGATGAAGAACTGCGAACACTATTACGAAAGCGAGGATACAATGTCCTAGAACTATCCTATCGCAGTTATTCAGACAGAAAAAGGGACGAATTGTATGAGCAAATAGTCAGCTGCATTGGCATACAATAAGAGCAGCCCCGGACACTTGAGGAGAGAAATGGTAAGTGTCGAAGTGTACTGTGATGGGTCCGTCTCACCCGCCAAAATGGATAACATAATTTCTAGCAGCGTTGATAGCAAATTCTTAGGCCGAGTTGCAATTCTGATCCCAGAACTCGATTTCGGTCTCTTGGAGAAGATCAGAGAAGGCGCTTTAACACCGAAAGGGAATCCCGCTTCGACGCAGATGGAAATTCTTGCACTTAGGAGGGGAAGCGCGATTTGCATTGAGAAAGAGATAAAGGATTACGTGCTACTAACGGATAGTCAAGGCGCCCCGGCAACCTCGGAAATTCAACAGGCGAAATGGCTGGAGCCGGGAAGATTGCATTATGCAAGCATGTTCCTGGAGAGAATCATGAACCGAGGCCGATACCTGCGCCATAGTAGAAAGGTCATGTGTAGGATGCCAGCAAATAGGCTGCAAGAAGAAATTTTTCGTATGTTCGAGGCTGACAAGGTCGATTTTCGGCTTTCCGAAAACCTGCTATGGAACAAGATCACGATGGAAATGGAGGCTCGAGACGAAGGCAGTTGACCTTAACACTCTGTAGATGTTGTTTAGTCTTATTATACGGGAAAAGAAATCACTTAATCGCACAAGCTAAGCGTGATTTGAGGTTCAATTGAACGGGCAAACCACCGAGACGGAGCAAAGAATGCTGGAGCATCGATCATCTCCTCAAAATACTGGCAAGGCAGAACCCCGCGAGAACAAACTAAACGAACTGTCCGGGACAGAATGGATCAAGTTCACAAAGTCGTGGTTCATTCACAGACCGAAGCCTCGCGGAGACCAGAAAATTAGACATCCGGCCTCATTCCCTGAATCCTTGGTTGCTGAGTTCATAACATTCTTCACTAAAAAGGGCCAACTTGTAGTTGACCCATTTCTCGGGACAGGTAGTACTCTCGTCGCTTCACTTGAGACTGATCGCAACGGTATTGGATTCGAGATAGTAGAGAAGTACGCGGACATTTCGAGAAAACGAGTAGAGGAAGCTCTCTCATCAAAGAGAGGACGATCGCTTCTGACAGGCGAGCAAATCCCTTGGGCCGAAGTGGTTCGTGGCGACTCGAAGCAACTTTCGAAAATGTGGGAAGAGAAACATTTGCCTCTCGCCGATTACTGCATAACTTCCCCGCCCTACTGGAACCAGCTTAAGAGAAATCACATCCGACAGAAAGAACGCGTAGAGAAGGGACTGGATACTGTCTACAGCACAGATCCCGAAGACATTGGTAATCTTGACGACTATCAGGAATTCTTGACTCAGATGAAAGTCGTTTTTGACGAAGTGCACAAAATCATGAAGCCGAATGGCTACCTTACTGTCGTTACCAACAATGTGTTCTTTGAAAGTAGGATGTACCCACTCGCATTTGATACGGTCTCAACGCTCTCAAAACCGCCCTATGGATGGGTCCCGAAAGATGAGAAGGTTTGGCTTCAAGACGATAAGGCACTATTGCCACTGGGTGTTTTCAATGCCTGGGTGGGGAATAGGCATCACCAGTACTGTCTGATCTTTCGGAAGGAAGATCATAGTGAATGAAGACATAGTGGTTGATCACACTGAACAATGGCTAACTAAGCTTCCTAACGTTACTAGTGTTCAACGCAATCAAATTATCATGACAGGAGGGCTGGAAGCAGATCTAGTTGGATACAATTCAGCCGGGGACGGAGTATATGTTGTCGAATGCAAAGGTTCGGTCGGTCTAAACGGCGTAGCTCAAGGTCTTGGCCAGGTCTATCAATACGCATATCAGAAATCTCTCTCTAGAAAATGGCAAGTGGCCGATGTCTTGTTCGTTTTGCCCGAAGACATAGCAAATATTTTGGATCGCTTGAAAATCCCTGATAAGGTCAAGGTCTATCTCGTTAGCCCGAGTGGCCAGATTTCTGAGCGCATTCGGCGACGAGGAGTGAAACCCACGATAGAGTTGCAGCTCCCAAATACCTTCTACATAAGAGACTGCGAAATCAATCATTTCAAAGACATTCTGACCATCATTGATGAGCTGTCCCGGGCCAGGACAGGCTCGATTGCGGACGTGGAAATCCGGAAAGAAATTCATCAAAGACACCCAAAGATAGCCGCGAGTGGCTACAACCATCTCATCACAATCCGATCACTTGGGATCCTGGGAGGACACAACCGACTTACCCCTAAGGGATACCAGATATTCGGACTCTTGGAAAAAGGAGACGAACCATTCTATCGTGAGTTCTCGGACATGTTCTACTGCTTTCTGGTAAACGTAATGAATGCCGTATTGCTAATTGCTAACGACAAGAAAACGTCACTTCAATCGATCAAGTGTACAGACAAAGACATTGCAAAGAAAATATGCGACACATGGAACGCAACAGTCCGTTTCATGTATGATCCGCGAACTGTCAGTACTGCAAAGAGGATCCTTAAGGAGCTGGGAGCGTTGGATTATACGACGTCATCTGTGACACTAAAGAAGCTGGTACACCCAACCTATCTGCCTCTGAAGTAAGTTAAGGCTTGAAGGACCTAGACTTCCGTGTTGTGAAGACGAAGAAGAAGTTTCTAGAAAACTACGAGCTATCTGACCGCGCCGCTAAAATCGGAGACGCACTACTTCGGGAAAACGGCTTCGAGCCCGTGCTCTTCGGTCAAGACAGGCGAAATGAAACAGTATGGGAAGCCGGTAAGGATAAGCCTGACCGGAAAATATTGAGAGATGATCGGGAGATCGCTTTGCTTGACTGGAAAGGAAAGAAAAAGGATCATTGGATGATGAACGAAAGAGCATATCGAGCCTACCTTGAATGGGGACGTAAGCTCAAGTTGCCTGTCTACGTTGCGATATGGTCATTCGAAAATAATTACGGTAGGTTCGTTAAGCTTCCAGCTGGGACCGTGACGAAGAAACAGTGGGACCAAAATGTGGTTGTAGAATTTACTCTTCAGGAAATGAGACCGTGGAGCAAGCTGGCACCAGAACTCCTAGCTCTCTCAACGAAACGGTAAGCCGCGCGATTCGTTCTGTTCCTGGGTGGTGCGTCACTTAAACTGATTTAAGAGAGAAATTCAGAGCTAGAAGGATCAACCTTACGGTCTAAATGCGACCCATACCACTGGCGTGAACGATTATCTGTAAACCCTTACCGAATGGAAACCGAGCTTGCAATCAAACTACATGACTCCAGCATCCAATAC
The DNA here is from genome assembly GCA_035656295.1 of Bathyarchaeia archaeon. Lineage (GTDB taxonomy): Archaea > Thermoproteota > Bathyarchaeia > 40CM-2-53-6 > 40CM-2-53-6 > 40CM-2-53-6. Next base: position 7,544 of record DASRSU010000026.1, read on the forward strand.
CAGACACAAGTAGAAATCCCAATAACAACTGTCGACTTTTACTTTCCAACAGAACCTA
>DASRSU010000027.1:0-6836 GCA_035656295.1 Bathyarchaeia archaeon
TCGAGGAGTAGGCGCCTTCGAACAGTTCTGCCGCTGTTATGGGCGTGGTTGTGAGAAACTCGTCGTGGTCTAGATAGTACTGGGCTTTCTTCTCTGCGGCCGGGTCTCCTCGCAAAAAGTCGATTAGGAAGCTTGTGTCAACACACACCATGAGTGCGGGGGCTACCGTCCTGTTAACCTGAGCCCAATGCTGCTTCTCCTCTCCAACGCTTTCTCAGTCGAGTCCGCCAGAATCCTCCTCTCCTGCAGTGGAATCGACTTGACGTATTGTATGATGTTGCCACGGGATCTTCGTCAAGCCGGGTATGGTGTCGACTGTTTGATGTAGGTCCCGAACGCGTTGATTACCTTCTTCGATACTGGACTAGTCAGTTTGTAGAAGATTACTTGGCAGACTAGGTCCTTTCCAGGAATCAGTTCCAAATTCCATGGTCCATGATTGTACATTTCCAAAGTTATCCTTGCGACAAACCCAGGATTGATGTGGGGCGCTGTGATGTGTACTGCTAAGCCCGCTCGTGCGAGGCTGCTCTTCCCTTGAACGTTCGCCGCAAGCCACCCTGGAACGCTGACCTCTTCGAGGGTGAAGCCAAGCATGAACTCTCGAGGCCGTAGTTTGAAGACAGGGCGGGATAGGTACTCGTAATTCTGGCTCTCGGTTACTCGGTGGGGATCAAATCCTTCTGCAGCGGGACGGACAGGTTTGGGCTGCGGTCTCAGTTTTGTGAAGACATATCCGAGGCGAAGGTCGATTGATGATTCAGCAATCTGACCTTCATCGATGTCCGGGCTAAACCGAATCTGTCGTCTTTTCCATGCTCGTTTTAGATGATCGTGCGAGAGAATCAATCGAGACGGAGTGCTCTGTTAGGGAGCGTGAGCTTTCAGCCAAGATGTGTCGACAAGCACGGGGTTCGTGGCAGTAAGAACCTCTCCAGGTAACAGGACCCTTACTTTGCCCCTCTCGGGAGGACTTGCAACGACGGCCGCGACGCGGGCTGATAGACCATTGGAGCGAGGTTTCACGAATCGTTCAGGGACAAAGCCTGACACGATCCTCTTTTCGGGAGCTGGCAGTTCAAAGCGTATCCTTCTCTCACTCGGGGACATGCCTGCCTTGACGTCACATGCTATCCATATTCGCTGTCCAACCTTGAACGGCATTGAATGCTCCTCAATAACCTAGGATTGCCCATGAGCATAAAAGGATTAGAGATGGATGAAGTCTGCATCCGCGAAATCTAGAATGTCGATGGTCTAAGTTGCTTTCAATATCTTTGGGTTTGCCCATTCAGATCGTAGAATGCTCCAGGAGTAGTAGTTGATCCAGCGTCCACGGAGCCAGCCTGCGTGTCGTAGTTCTCCTTCTTTCTTGAACCCAATCCTCTCCAGAACCTTATGGGATGCGGAATTCTCTGCTACTGTATGTGCCTGTACGCGTTCTAGGTTTCGTGAGAGGAAGAGATAGTCGACTATAATGGATGCTGCTTCCGTGGCATAGCCTTGGCCGCGAGCTGTTTCCTTGAGAATGTACCCGATCTCTGTCCGAAACGGAGAACCGCCAGCGTTGAAGTGTATAACGATCCCGATACGTGTGCTGTCCTTTTTCTGAATAAAATACCGGCTGAACTCTAGTCCTGGCACTGAGGGGGTAAGGAATTCTTTCTCCGCATCGGCCAATGTGACCTGTCGCGGAAATGGTTCCAGTGCGCCGCGAAATTCGGGATCTTGCAGCCATGACTCCCATTCACGAAGATCCTCCTTCTCAACCAGTTTCAAGTCGACACGCTTACCCTTCAACAAACCCATCTCTATGATCTACTCCAGACAGGAAGAATCCAAGATCTAGGGCCTGTCTAGATAGGCTTTGAGGCTGACAGGCTGAGCGCCCGAGCTATTACAGGATGTTTCAGTCCTCCACTGAGTTTCGGTCTTGATAGATCCAGAGGATTCTAATGCATGTCCTCAACGAGGTCAATCGAACTAGGAATAGAAAGCTCTAGCTCAAGATCTTTGGACGCTTCCCGGATCGAAATAAGGATCCGCTCCTTTAACCGCGTCGCATGAAAGTTGGCATAGGGTTTTTCTTTGTTTAGGGATATGCTATCCACTCGACCCTGTCTTAGATATGCGATCGCGTCACGAACCGGAAGGGAATACTTTGCCTCGAAGACTTGAAGAGAGTCGTAAACATATTTTTCACTAGCATACTCGGTCTGATTTTCCATTCGTCTTACGGACAGTTTGGCAAATTTTTGGACTTGTCCCATCTCACTACACCTTGGCTTTTTCCTTTTCAGGTAGCTTCTTTTCTATCTCTCCCAATGTTGTCTTGATCTCCGTTATTCTTTGACTTATCGTCTTTAGCTCATCTTTGATTTCTGTCACTTTCGCACTAACTCTTTCAATGTCTTCCCTCAGCAGTTTAACAGTTCTCCCGGCAGCCTGAAACACGTTTCCCGGCAACTCTGTCTCTCGCACCTCGTCGAATGGCGGCATGACGCTCCCGTTCTATTATAAGACCGGAGTTGTGCATGAAAGTGAAACTAATCGAGTGGGCTGTCAGCGACCCGGGGTACTAGGGGATCTCATTGACTAACCCGACCAGCACAATGCTTACAGATTACGTGAAAAAGTTCAGGGAGGCGGGTGTAGATCTTCCATGTCTATACCCATACTTTGAACCAGGTGAGGATGAAGCATACAAGATTACCAAGGTTGAGGAAATAGTGCATCTTTGAAGCACGATTAAGTCGCCCCTTTTGCTTTCACGAGCTCTGGATCTAAGTACGGCTTTCTGGAATGATCTGTCTCTTGACGGCGTCTATGAGTTCGGCGATCTTCCGGACGACGAAACGTATCACGGGACCCTTCCTTGTTCTGACCCATATCTGCTTGGACAAGTCTAACATGGACGATGATTTGCCAATGCCGGCAATGTCGCCTAGTTCGATGCTGACCATTCTTGCTCGAATATTGAAGCGGTGAGGCGTGAATACTAAGCGACGGTTTGTCAGGACCAGATGTCCACCATGAGAATAATAAGACCTAACCAAATGATTGACCCGCTTCATCATAACAGTGTCTTCGAGTATCAGCTCTGAAGAGTCCAAGGCTTCGCCTCGATTGGCGAATAGCTCAGAGCTAATCATAAGCATATCTCAAAGATATCGTCGTCGGAAACCATTGCTCACGGAAAGAGCCAGATGCTGGACGATGAGGAGTTGAGAATGTAACTACAGACTCATTCCGGACAAAAAGTAATCCCCATTAATCCTCGTCTTTACAAGTCTTGGCTGGTGATTCTTTCGTTAGTTTGGCTGATCAAAGATTAGGACTACCCGCGATAAGCTTGCCGAAAAACAAGTCTAGAGTTTCGTTCGACCGGGTTGGAATCGAAGGGTTCAGCGGGATTGTCCGGGTGTCGCGAGTCGAAGTCGTTGTATCACTTGTGCAAACTCTTCTGGTTTGCGAAGTATGATCTTGGACAGTGCTTTTCCCTGTTCGGTTGTGACGCTCCGCTTCTTCCCGAGCTTTGTTACCGACATGTCGGGGCCGACACCGAAGCGACCCGACACTGGAATCACGGTCACCGCTCCATATCCGAAAATTTTTCCCCAGATGGGCTTGTGAATTTGTACGTTCGCGATGTCAGCGATTGCGATTTCTTCACCGATTGTCCGAGCGATGGAGCGACCTTTGATTAGTCGCTTGTCGGTCAACGTGTAGTGTGTACGGGATAGGACAAAGAGATACCAAAGCCCCATTAGGAAGAGTATCGGACCGAAAAAGAACCAGCCGATGATGGGTATTAGTCCGAGTATCAACGCGAACACGAAGAAGGGCAAAGCCGCTCGCTTTGTGGCTTTCAGATCCGCGACTTTCTTCTCATTCAACTCCGCAACTCCGCCAAGGTCATAGTTTTCTGGCATTCTCAGCTATTCACGCTCCTCCGCTGCTGGGTGTGTGTTTCGTAAGTCTATCAGGAAACTAACCTAGTAGAAGAACAAAAGACATTGCAACTTAAGGCTATTCGTAGTCAAGTAGTTAAAGCGAAAAAAAAGTTCACTCTGCGACTCGGTTTCCCTAAAAGATAGACATTGGGAAGGTAAGTCAGACGCCAAAGGGACGAGCATTTGAGAGACAATTTGGATTTTACCTAACCCCGAATCAATCGTGGCAGAGCAGCCGCACCTCCAGGTTAAGGGAGAACGGAGCCTTTCGAAGGTGCGTTAATAGGCACATGTTTCTTATCTGATCAAATAATCGAATGATTTTCTGTCTTTGAGCGATCCTCTTAGTGAAAGTGTTCCTTACAGTCTTGTTCCATTACGGTTCCAGAATAGCACTTGAGTTTGACATCAGGACACTTTCCCACATTCTGAAACTGTATAGTTACCAATTGACAGACTGCCGAGTAACATTGTTGAACTTCTCAGCCAGTCGAACCTAGATTTCGGCGCGCCGACCTACGTGTCTACCTGAGACAGAAAGCGTTAACAAACTGTGAGGTCACGATTAACGTCAAGCAGGGTTCCAAAACTATCCTGTTGTTGGTGATTGCGTCGCTCGTAGTTGCGCCAGTTACAGCTTCGATTACGCTTTTCACTCAGAATTTTCACAATGCGACGATAGTAGCACCTCCATCCGTAGTAAAAGCTGGATGCACGGACCCGAATCCTACTCCCTCAACAATTCAATCAATGACCGCGGGAACTCCATCAGGCTGGCTCCGCTTCTCTTGCGGGTCTAACCCTGCCTTGAGAGTAAACCATGATGGCGTTGTATTTCCCACCTTCACACTTCCCAGCAATGGAATGTACAAATCAATTAATCTGGTAGCCGCTGGTGGCGACTGCTCTGGTGCTGTTCCGTTTTTCCCACTAACTTCTGGACAGACTATGACTTTTGTAGGTTCTGACGCCGGAAAAAGCTTCGACTATTGCGTGTCTTACGACATAGGGAATGTGCAGTCTGGAGCGACACCGGATTTGAGCGTGACCTGGCAGCAAAATCAGCCGTAATATATGTTTCCTGCACGATTATGCCAGGATCCCGAAGCGGGCTCGGTTCACCTCGGAAACTCCACTTTTAGTTTCGCTTCGGTGTCCGAGCAAAGAATCCATCAATGTCTCATCGAGATAGGTGCCACCTAGTAACTGGCGTGAACGATTATCCGTAAACCCTTCCCGAATGGAAAAAGAAAAGAAATTGTTCCTGAGCACGAAGAATTATTTGCCAACGAATGGACCAGCTATGGATACCGAATCGTCGGAACATGAGCCCTGAAGGATAATGTTGGAAAAGAGGGAGGATGGTGTGTTTTTCAACCAGGACGGCGTCCAGTTGGAGCTACAAGGGCCTCGAGGGACTAGTGAATCTGTGCCTCAACCATCAAAATCTAGTATTATCCGTCAAGGTATCCAGCTCTACTATATTACACACGTCGATAATATTCGCTCAATCGCGCAGCATGGGGTCCTATCTCATGAGGAGGTTAACAACAGAGGCATCAAGTTCACGCCGATATACGACGAGTCTATTGTTGAGAGTCGAAAGAACAAGTCTACACCTGACAAGAAGTCGTTGTGGAAGTACGCGAACTTGTACTTCCAGCCTAGGAATGCGATGCTGTACCGCGTGTCAATAGAGAAGTCAATTGATCAAATCGCAATAGTTACCGTAGATTCTCGTTCCGTAATCAATGGGCCCGGGGTAATGATCACGACGGGAAATGCTGCGCATCATCTCACTGAGATTATACCAACTACACCACGGAAGAGAATCGGCGAAGCGTTCTCAAAGTTCCGCGAAGCAATACAATTGGATTTCTGGAGAGAAGACGATGGAACCAAACGGATGATGATGGCTGAGTGTTTAGTTCCCGATAGGGTTCCCCCAGAGGCGATTACGACGATCTACACCCCAGGACAGGAAACCGCGGATCAGGCCAGGGCTTCCTTGAACTCTGCAGGTCGCGGCACGATCTCTGTAATTCCGAATCCACACATGTTCTTCGAACCGTCATTGCGACAACAATTGACACCGAATCTAACAATTCTTGCAGGGGACATGTTCTTCTCTCGAATGCAGACACTTACAGTAAGCGTAAACACCGTCGGAATAATGGGAAAGGGAGTAGCGTCGAGAGCGAAGTATCAATTCCCAGACGTGTACGTCGAATACCAAAGAGCTTGTCGCAACAAGAAACTCCGGATGGGTCGGCCCTATCTTTACAAGCGCGAAAAGTCGCTTGATTACGAACTCGCAGATGATCCTACGACGTTGAATGAGGCCAATAATCAAACATGGTTCCTGCTCTTTGCAACGAAGAACCACTTTAGCGAGCGAGCAAGCAAACAAGGAATCGAAAGAGGATTGAACTGGATACGAGATAACTGCGAGGGGGAAGGGATTAAGTCCCTGGCGGTCCCCGCTCTCGGCGCCGGTCTCGGGAGACTCGATTGGGCTGATATTGGACCTGTAATTTGTCAGAATTTAGCTGCCCTAGATATAGAAGTGGAAGTCTACCTGCCTGCCGAAAGAGCGATACCGCGTGAGCAGCTTTCTCGGGACTTTCTTCTTTCGAAAAAAGTATCTAGTGACCGTACCCTCTAGCACATATCCTTCAGTTTCGCTCTCGTGTCTAAGCATAGTATTTCTCGACGCCTCAACCATCTAGGTGTCGAGTCCCAACTGGCGTGAACGATTATCTGTAAACCCTTACCGAATGGAAACCGAGCTTGCAATCAAACTACATGACTCCAGCATCCAATACCAGACACAAGTAGAAATCCCAATAACAACTGTCGACTTTTACTTTCCAACAGAACCTA
>DASRSU010000028.1:0-1680 GCA_035656295.1 Bathyarchaeia archaeon
TACTTTTGCTACAAGAGCAAGTAGCCGCTCGAAAACGCAAATAGATGGATTTTACATCGGGCTCGGCGCAGACGCTGTCTTCGGCTTCTGCATAGACAGCAAACCTCCGACCACCAGCAGGACTATCCCGAGCCCCACTCCACCAAGGCCTATGGTTCGGTGCCAGTCCATGAAGTACATCGCAACGCCAGCGACCACTCCGATGATACCCAGCACTGCCAGCACGATACCAGGTTTCATGTCCATGGGTCCACGACATGAGTATTAATGGTTCTGGGGAGTCTTGGTGATGAAGACTTCCCTTCAAGACATCAGCTCCGGGGATTAGGCCAGTCGACATTCCGTTCCCCATCACGGCTTCACTCGCCCCGCGCTCCTGGGCGAACCTCACCCAGACATGCTATCTTCCCGCGCCTTTCGATGTTGATTGCAGCGTTGAGGTCGCGGTCGAGGGTGGCACCACAAGATGGGCATCGCCACTCCCTTTCGGTCAGCTTCAGCCTGCGGTTGACGAGGCCGCACATATGGCACACCTTGGAGGTCCAGGCAGGGGAGACGTACTCGACTTGGACGCCGTCCCAGCCTGCCTTGTATTCGATCTGATGTTGAAGCTCCCTGAAGGGCCACTGGGCAATCCTTCGTCTCGATGCTCTGCTCTTTCCGTTGCCCTTCTGATGGACATACCTGATTCCCTGCAGTCTTTCGAGGACGATTGCCTGCCTGCTCTGCTTAGCTCTATGAACAATCTGCTTCGATACACGGTTCAGGAATTGCTTGACGCGCCCCTTCTCTCTCGACCCCATGGAGAACTTGCGCTTCAGCCTCTGGTCCCGGGAATTTCTCAAGGAGAAATCCCTGCGCCTTAGGCCATACTCTGTGTGTAACCGAGCCACTTCCGAAAGGTCATAGGTCGATCCGTCGGAGAGCACGGCCGATTTCTCATTCACGTCGATTCCTAATTTTTTCAGGGGATTGACGGCTTCAGTATTCTTCGAAAAGGCAATGACAATCGTGGACTCGGTCATGGTCATCGAACCGCGTTTGAGGGTCTCATCTAGCAGGAAAGAGCGTTGGTATTCCCCGTATTCTACGGGGATGAGGAGGCGTTCCCCCTTTTTGAAAGGAAGAGATAGGATTGAGTGGTTGAGCGAATAATTGTCGGCGTCCATCTTCATCATCAATCTGTTTGCGATTGGCCGTCTGTGCCATCGCTTGTGTTTCTTCACGATGCTCCAAGCGACTTCAGCAATTGAATAGGGATGGCAGGAGACGACACCGTACCTCTCCTTGAACTCTTTGTAGATTCTGTCTCGAAGTCTCAGACGCCCTTTGATTTCCTCATCAAGACAGACGTGAATCGCGTGGTTGACCATCATTCGGAAGGTTTCGAGCAGCTCCTTGGATTTCGTTGTAGGTTTGTAGCTGAAGCTAACGGCTTTGACCGTCTTCACTGACGACTTATTCTGGTTTCATACTTAAGGACCAATGTGACGAGTAAACAGAGATTTTGGACGTCAACCGAAGACTTCCCGGAACCTCATTAATCTCTGTCATGTGATTCTTTCAGAATATGTCGGAGATTCCCTACCAATTCTTATAACAAGAACCGATTCGAGGCGGCAGACGTGGCCGCGGTGGTGCAGCTTGGTTAGCATAGGAGGCTGTGGACCTCTCGATCGT